>CAUAGM010000001.1 GCA_958428545.1 uncultured Arcanobacterium sp.
AAAATCAGGACATTCGCCGAAAAATCAGGACATTCGCCGAAAAATCAGGACATTCAGCTCCAAAAATCAGGACATTCACTTTCCTTCACTGGCACCAGTTTCTGCTCGTCACGCAGAAAGGCTTTATGCGAAATTTGGTGACGACGGGGTGTTTTCACGCGCAGACGTCGTCACCCTTTTGAACGTGACAGCTTCTCCTGCTTCTGATCTACTGCGAAAACTTCTCGATGCACACGCGATCTCACCCGTGAGTGGCAAAGGAAAAGGAAAATATCGCTTTACTCTTCATGCTATATCAAGCAAAGCAGACCACGATTCATCTCCGAAGCAATCTGAGTGGTGAACAAAGAGGAGAATTCGAAAAAGTATGATATTCACACGTCGATCTGCCGCTACGCAGATTCTGCAACTACGCTCATCGCGCCGAGCAATCGTGCAGGCATTTGAAATTGAACGCCGCAGAATCGAACGCGATTTACATGACGGCGCTCAGCAATACCTCGTCGCTGCCAATATGGCAATCGGTGAAGCTCACATGATCCTTGATCTACTGATTCAACAATATCAAGATTCTCAGTATTCTACTTCTACGCTTATTTCCCCAACCATTGCTTCTTCACCTGCTCCAGATACTGCTTCTATTACCTCAACGTCCCTTTCCTCTTCACCCATGTCTTCCACTCCAGCCCTCTCTTCTACTCTCACAACTATGCTCTCCGCCTCCTCTACCGGCGCAAACCCTGATCTTCTAAAAATTCTCACAGATTTACGCACTGTGCTCGATCGCGCTCAAAAATCTGGCGAAGAAGGATTAAAAGCTTTGCGAGCCACGGTAAACAACATTCATCCAAATGTGCTTGCTAATATCGGATTAGAAGCAGCTGTGCGAGCACTCGCAGAAAGAAGCTCTATACAAGCAAAAGTTGTGGTACCGCATCCCTTGCCAACTATGCCTGAGGGAGTAGCAGCAACGGCTTATTTCTTCACCGCCGAAGCACTTACAAACGCGGCAAAATATGCTCCGAATGCACAGGCAACTATCCTGCTCGCCGCAGATAACGATCTGCATATTTCCATAGTGGATGAAGGGCCAGGTGGAGCTGTGATACTTCCAGGGCACGGGCTTTCTGGCTTGCAAGAACGTTTAGCTGCTTTTGGCGGCAATCTCCACTGCGACTCTCCGCCAGGAGGACCAACCACGGTAGCAGCATCAATACCGCTATTACTAAACCAGGGAGAAAGCGGGGTAGCGGCATGAAAATTTTTCTTGCAGACGATTCAGCTCTTATTCGTGAAGGTTTGGGAGGAATTCTTGAACGCACTGGGCATGAGATTATCGGGCACGCACAAGATGCTGGCCAACTACGCTCACGAGTTAGTGCACTACTCAACGCTGGCGAAATAATCGATGTACTAATTACCGATGTGCGAATGCCTCCAGGGATGAATGACGATGGACTACGCACTACCATAGATCTTCGGCGCGAGTTTCCCCAGCTCAACGTGATGGTTCTTTCGCAATATATTGCACCCACCTATGCTCGTGTACTTTTTAGTGACGGCAAAAGCGCTGAAAAAAATCATCAAAACTTTTCACCATTTTCCTGTGCATACTCACACAGCTCTCAAGGAGGTTTAGGATATTTACTCAAGGATCGCGTGGCACGAGCAGCAGATTTTGTGCGTTCTCTCGGGATTGTTGCAGCAGGCGGTGTGGTGGTTGATCCTGAAGTAGCTGCTGGTTTAGTGCAAGGGAAAAGCAGTGCGCTCGAAAATCTTTCACCTCGTGAACTCGAAGTACTTGAACTCATGGCACAAGGATTATCTAATTCAGACATCGCCGCGCAGCTATATCTTTCTGGAGCTGCCGTCTCGAAACACGTAGCAAACGTCTTCCGCAAGTTAGGGCTTGCATCAGGAGAAGAGAATCGACGCGTACGCGCTGTACTCACCTACCTCACCGAACAGGGAATTATGTAAACATAATCTGCAGGGAATTATATAGAGCAGCCTCTGCAAAGATCGCCTATTTCTCGCGTAGATACCTGAGACTTTACGCTCTTAGCAACATTCTTCCAATCATTGCCTCGATTCCAAGCCACGCCAAATATTCGGTAGTCTTGAAATAGCATACTAAGGAGGGACACACGATGGACTTGGCTGCATACCGAGATCTCATTAAACTCGATGAACCTTTCTCGCTCCCTACGCACGATTTGCGCTCAGGGCATGATCTTTTGATGACGGCGCTGGGCGGGCTTCCTAATAAGCACTACACTGGCACGTCGTCTGTAGCTCACCTATCCACAGACGAGGGTCTTCTGCGCTGGCTGGAAGCGGAGCTTACCCAGCACGATCCAGGTGCACTCGATCCGATCACAGAACGCGCTATCAATACTATCCTCTTCCGCGTAAGCGGAATGCACGGTCGCGTGGAAGCAGCTCATTTGCGCCGCGTAGATGAAATGTTTCCGGAAAACGATTATCCTCAAGGGCATAGTACGGCCCTCTATCTGGGCGATATTCGCCAGCTCGTCGTCGATGCCGTTGTCAATTCAGCTCTCCCTTCTCTCGCTGGCTGCCGCATTCCTCTGCATGGCTGCCTCGATTCTGTGATCAATTTGCAGGCTGGCCCTTGGATGCGTAACGACTGTGCCACTATTCACGACGCGATGGGAAGCGACGCCGAACCAGGATCCGCCGTCATGACGCGCGGCTACCGAATGCCTGCGCGCTACGTGATTCATACCGTCGCACCAGAAATCGCTAATCATCAACCCACGCAGCGCGATCGGAAATTTTTGCGCGACTGCTACTGGAACAGCTTGGAACTGGCTCGCATAAAAGGAGACGTAAAGAGCATTGCCTTCCCTGCTCTCGCAACTGGCATGAACGGCTTCCCCTTTGAGCAAGCAGCTGTGATCGCACTGCAGACGATTGATGATTGGATCCGCACTCACGCAGGAGTGATGGAGCTGATTCTCTTTTCCGTGCACAACGATGAAGACTTAGCCAAAATGGAGCGTGTGCTGAAAACGTGGGTTCACAATAAACCCGAACAACCGTAAGAAAGGCTCAGTGCGTGGATCCAGAGCTTCTCTTTCGCATTGTTGATGTGACGGGCGTATTTGCCAACGGCTTGCTTGGTGCTGCAGCTGCGCGGCGCCATAGATACGATCTTGTTGGCTATCTGACGCTCGGCGCGGCATCTGCTCTCGGAGGCGGTCTTTTGCGAGATATGATGCTCGGGCAGGGATTTCCTGTAGCTCTTACAGATCCGTGGTATCTTTCTGGAGCTTTTTCAGCAGCATTTATCGGCTATTTTTTCTCTTTTGGGCATAAGTGGTCACGTCGCACGCTAGTGCTCGCAGATGTGCTTGCCTTGGGATGTTGGAGCGCAACGGGAGCTTCAAAAGGCTTTGCTGCTGGGCTCGGCTGGATTCCATCAATTTTTCTTGGAGTAGTGACGGCGGTGTGCGGAGGCATTATCCGCGACATACTCTGCCACGAAACTCCAGCAGTTTTCGGCGGAAAACCTCTATATGCCACATTTGCTTTTCTAGCAGCTTTTCAAATGGTAGTGTGGCAGAATTTTGGTTTCTATGAAATCGGCATGGCAACGGCAATTATATTCTGTTCGATATGCGGAATTTTGGCTCGAAAACTAAATTGGGTACTCCCTACACGCACATACGATTTAGGAGCTCATGCACTTCAGCGCACACGCCCACTAGTTCGCCGCCCGGCTCCTCACCACTCACGATCCCATCGGCAAAGCTCTATCACAGACAGCACATACCCTGCTGCCAGCCCATGCGATAGCAAAGATGCGCCGCAGATCTAGCGCCACCACGTATCACGCGGCGCCACAGGCATAGTCCGCTTGTGGCGTGTGCGCAAGAAATAGTTCTCCAGTTTCACAGCCACGTTTTCCTGCACATCCTTACCTTCAAGGAAATCATCGATATCGGCATAGCTCAGCCCCAGCTCATCTTCATCTGTGCGCCCAGGTGTGCCATCCAATAAATCGGCGGTTGGGATTTTTCCTGCTAGTTCATCACATCCGCCAAGATAGGTGACGAGGGAACGAACCTGACGCTTGTTGAGCCCTGCTAAAGGCGTCACGTCTGCACCACCGTCACCAAACTTTGTATAAAAGCCAGTGATAGCTTCGGCTGCGTGATCTGTGCCCACCACGAGCATTGAGCGATCGCCTGCAATAGCGTATTGCGCAATCATACGCATACGCGCTTTCACGTTGCCTTTGTTGAAATCAGAGATTGGCAGACCAGTTGCTTGCTGGAAATCTTTTTCGCACGCATCAACTGATGCTGCAATATTGAAAGTGAGCATCATATCTGGCTGAATAAAATCTAGTGCGCGCTGCGCGTCTGCTTCATCTGCCTGCACGTGATACGGGAGACGAACCGCTATGAACTGTGCTTCTATTCCTTCTTCGCGAGCGCGCTCAGCAGCAAGCTGACTCAAACGACCGCCAAGCGTGGAATCGACGCCTCCAGAAATTCCCAGCACAAAGCCTCGAGTATGAGATGCACGCACATAATCCACAAGGAAACGAACTCTTCGTTCAACTTCTTCTGCTGGATCAATACTTGGGCGCACGCCCAGTTCTTCTATGATGTCTTGCTGTAATTGACGCATACATTTATCATAGCGAGCTAGGCGTGCACCTCACGATTCAATCAAGGAATTTCTGGTGACGATTCGCCTTGGCTTAAATCTTTATTGACCTCTTGGGCGCTCTGCGTTTTCTGCGCTACAGAGCTTACTTCTTCCTTCTCGTCTGATTCTGTATCTTTGCTAGCTGCCGATTCTGTTTCATCATCAGAATCTATTTCTTTTTCTGCAATGTGCGATTCTGTTACTGCTGCAGCAGCAGATTCTGCTGCTACAGCAGCGGCCGATCCCGTTTCTTCTTTAGCAGCTGATTGCCCTTGAGAGCCTGAATTACCCTTCTTGTGAATATCAGAATCCGAACCCCAACCGTTTTTCCCTTTAGGGCGTGCACTTGGATTTTCGATCAGGTACTTGATAGTCGCGACCACCTGGCGGCCTGTATAGCCTCCGAAGTCACCCCAGTTATCAGCGAAATCCACAATAGTTTCAAGCTTGACGTAATGATAATGATCATAATGAGGAATCACGAAAGCATTACGCTCACGATCAAAATGCGTGCTGTGCGTTATATTCCCGTACTGCAACTTATCAAGCGGCACGATCATCTCCGCTTTCACATCATCGTAAGAAAATGTCTCTCCTGCAGGTGAAGGCTTGCTGCCGCCTTCTCCCTTGTGACCATGCCCATGCCCGTGCGGATTATCATAATCCTCAACTGGAACGTTTGGATAGACAGAAGTTGGATCCTCATAGGTGACGCTTTCGGTGCCATCGGCATAATATAAATGCCAGTGGTCATCATGCTTTGCTATTTTCACAACTTCTTTACCGCGATGATTTTCGGTATCGCTCGGCTTAGAAGACGATCCTCCTTGAGAGCCTGCATTGCCGTGTTCGTAAATATCAGAATCCGAACCCCAGCCATTCTCCCCTTTAGGGCGCGCACTTGGATTTTCGATCAGATACTTGAGAGTAGCGACCACTTGGCGGCCTGTATATTCGCCAAATTCACCCCAGCGATTAGCGAAATCAACAATAGTTTCGATCGTAACGTAGTGGTAGTGATCCCCGTGTGCTATAGCAAAAGCGTTGCGCGTATAGTCGAAGAAACTGGTATGAGCAATGTGACCATACGTGAGCTTATCAAGCGGCACAATCATCTGCGCTTTCACTTCATCGTAGGAAAATATCTCCTCACTAGACGAAGGCTTATCTTTATCTCCCTGCTTATTCGGTTTCTGACCAGGTGCACCCGTATGCCCATCTCCATGAGAATGCCCATATTCTTCAACCTTGATATTCGGAAAGAGCGCACGCGGATCCTCATAAGTGATGCTCTCAGTACCGTCTTCCTGGAATACGTGCCAATGATCGTCATGCTTGGCGATTCTCACGATCTTCATGGTGCTTAGTTCTTTTTTCCCGATCACACGCACAACTTTTAGCCCATTACCTGGAGATGACGGCTTTAGATTGGAGCCGCCTGGCGTGCTGTTATTGCCTTCACTTTCAGCACCACCGCTTGCCGAGCCGCTAGAAGCGCCCGGCGCTTCTGTGCTTGGCGCTGGCTTCGCAAAGCCAGCCGTTTGAGTAGTAGACCCGTGGCTTCCGCTATAGTTTTCAACACGGGCATTTGGATAATACGGGCGCGGATCAGTGTACGTAATAAATTCCTGACCATCTGCTGTAAAAACGTGCCAATGATCGCCATGCTTAGCTATTCTCACCACACCTTTTGTCGCAGCTTTTTGCAAAGAATCGGCAGAAAGCACACTTGCTGTATTACTCAGCTCTGCACTGCTGCGCGCTTTGCTTGGATCTGTATAGGTGATAATCTCGCGGCCGTCTGCTGTAAAAACGTGCCAGTGATCGCCATGCTTGACGATGCGCGTAATCTTGTCGCTAGAAGAAAGAGCAGAATCAACAAGCACGTCCGTTGTAGAATCCAAGGCATAGGTTGTTTCTTTTGGAGAAACGAGTGTGCGAGTTGTTTGATGTGCGCTTCCCTCAGAAGCTGATGGCTTGGAAGGATTCGAGCCAGAGCACGCTCCTAACGCCAACGAGATTGCCGCTGCACCCGCGAGCGCACGAATAGTTATGTGTTTCATCAATATAACCTTCACTTTCTTTTAAACAGAAGAGATATAAGCAGACCAGCCACAGCCAGCAGCACAACCACTGAGCCGGGTTTGAGATTGTAGTAATAAGAGAGGGTAAGCCCGCAATAGACGTACGCCAGAGAAAGCCCTATTCCAGCAAGAAGTGTGCCGAGATAGGTGCGAGTGAACTGCATTGCGCATATCACTGGTAAAACGAGGAGCGAAGAGACGATCAGCGAACCAATTGTTTTTGCTGCAATCGATACCGAAATAGCCACGAGGAAAGCAAACAGTACATTGAGGCGTTGCGTCTTAATACCTAGCAGAGGCGCTGCCGCTGGATCGAAGACGCTCAAGTATATCTGCTTATACAACACGCTGTAGAGCGTGATCACAACGCCAGCCACTGCGATCACGAGTATCAGCTCGTTATCGTCAATCGTCACAATAGAGCCGAAAAGATAGGAGGCAATACTATTTCCTGCGTTTCCCGTAAAACTTGTAAACATTCCAGCTAATCCGATAGCTGCTGCCAGAACGATGACGGCAGAAATTTCTTGATAAGCCTTCAGGCGCTCACGGACCACTTCGACACTTAACGCTGCAATAATGCACGCAACCATTGAGCCAAAAAGCGGATTGAAGCCGAAACATAATCCTGCTGCCACCCCTGCGAGAGAAGCGTGTGAAAGGGTATCACCCATCACCGCTAGACGTTTGAGTAAAACTGGTAAACCGATAAGAGGAAGAATCACGGCAAGGACACTTCCAACAATAAAGGCACGCTGCATAAATTCATACGCCAACATTGCAGCTCTCCTCAATACATGTGCCATTGGTATATGGTTGGATATTTTTTGCGGCGCCAGCACGTTTTTTCTCTACCATAGCGCCGTTTTCTAGGCATAGAATGCGATCAGCAAATTTTTCAATTTCCTGCACGTGGTGAGTGATGACGATAATCGTCTTTCCAGCGTCTGCCAAGCAGCGAACGATTCGGTAAAACTCCTCCACAAATACGCAATCGACTCCTGTAGTCGGCTCGTCAAGCAAAATAAGCTCTGCGTCTTTCAATAGCGCCAACGCTAAAGCAACTCGCTGCAGCTCACCGCCAGAAAGATTACTGAGCTGACGATTTAGATACCCCTCAAGCCCTACTTGGCAGAGCGTAGCGCTCACGTCACACTTCTTTTTTAGCTGACGCAGATGGATACGCACCACCTCACCCACAGTTGTGGGAAAATTTCGATAGTTTTTTACTGAATCTTGGGCGATAAACGCGAAACGTTGATAGTGCGTATTAGCACTTATCGATTCACCAAAAAGTTTCACAGTACCGCAAGACGGGCTGAGTCTGCCAAGAATTACTTCCATAAGAGTGGATTTTCCAGCGCCATTTTTTCCCGTTATTGCAAGCATCTCTCCTTCTGAAACGCAGAGGTTAAGATGATGCAGCACAGGTTTATCGCTGTACGAAAAGCAGACATCCGATATTGTGAGTACCTCAGGCATTGAAGGCCTTTACCAATGCATCGAGATTACGTTCCATCAACGTGATATAGCCTAAATCTCGTTCTTCATCACTCACGCTCTCAAGAGTGTAGATACTTGATGTTTCAACTCCTGTTTCTCGAGCTAAAGTCTGAGCAACTTTCGGGGTGGCTTTTCCTTCAAAGAAAATAGTGCTGATCTCGTGTTTGCGCACAAAATCAGAAATTGTTGCCAGCTGAGCTGCTGTTGGCTCTTCACTAGGAGAAATACCCGTTACTGCCACTTGGCGCAGCCCGTAATCGTGAGCGAGATAGTTAAATGCCGCATGTGAGACCACGAAATATCGCTTTTGGGCAGGAATTTTTGCTAGGCTTTCCTCGAATTTTTTGTCGAGCTTCTTAAGCTCAGCTTGGGTTTTTTCACTGTTTTCCTGATAGAACTGTGCATTATCAGGATCCAAGGCACTCACAGCTTCGGCGATTGTGCTCACCTGCTTCTGAGCATTTTTGACGCTCAGCCATGTATGAGGATTGACAGCCGAATGATTATCGTGCTGATGATCGTCACCCTCAGTGTGTTTATGAGGAGCGGTGCCAGCATCGCTGTCGCCATGCTGATCGTCACTACCACTCTCAGACGCATCATCGCTTGCACCTTCTCCAGCACCTTTACTTTTAAGCAAAGTCAGCCCCTGAGAGAGATCAATGAATTTATTATCGTCTTTAGCCGCGCTTTTAAGATCGTCAATGAATGTTTCCATTCCTGCACCGTTGTAGATGATGAGCTGAGCTTTAGAAATTTCGCCCATATCGTTTGGTTTCAGTTCGAAATCATGCGCTTCTTCAGCTCCTGAGATAATGGAACGAACGTCCATTTTATCTCCGACCACCCGTTTAGTGAGGTCATATACAGGGAAAAAGCTGGTGTATACGACTGGCTTATCTCCACTCCCACGAGAAGAATCAGCAGAGCTATTGGTGCCAGTTGAGCCATTTGGCGTGCACGCAGCAAGAGAAAATACCGCCAAGGCAGTAAATACGGCACATATCGAGGAAAAACCTTGGGCAAAGAATTTGCTAAAGAATGCAGATGCACCCACCTTGCAGAATTGAGCACCGATAGGTTCAGGTTGCTGGTGAATGTATTTTCTGCTTCCTTTTATATGATTCTCGCTAATCTTCTTAGCTTGATTAAAGCCAATACTGCGAAGCATTCGCATTCTTCCTCTTCTCTATACGCATACGCAGATATCTAAGCACACATAAACAGCATATAAGCTGGATATTTACGATCGACTCTAATTCTTACGCACACATCACTAATGGTTATCACTCTCAATAAGAAGAGTATCATAGGTGTGAGAAAGAAAAAAATCATACAAACAGGCTTAAAACAAGCCGCAAAAGAGAGCTAATCAAAATACCGCATTGTGCACACACCTAAACTTCGCGCCTCAAATCACGGCACTAAGACGCTACGCATGTGTAGATTCAGCTCTGCAGGCAACTGCAGAATTTCAACCCAACAACTCCGAGGTAGAGCAGGTCGCACAGTTTAAGGATTTTCCACACTACCCTTCACTGCTCTTGTAAAGATAGCCACCACCTCACGCAGAGGCAGGGAATTTAGCAAGAATTTCGCGGGCACGCGCAAGGAGCGGATCGAGAGCATCACGGCGTGTATGATCGTATCCCTCTGCGATATGATCTGCCACAGCTGCCGCCCATTCACCTCGATCACGATATTTCTGCACGCGCTTCGCAAAAGTTTTGAGCAATAATTTCTCTGCAGGGTTCAACCCCTCGTAGCGCACACCGCCCTCAAGATAGAAATATGAATACTCACCTTTTGCTATCTCGTTTTTCGTAAACGTGCGCGCAGCTGATTTCCAATCTCGGTCTGGATGCTGCGGAGTACCGCCGTTCGCCCACACAATCACTTTTCCTTTGCCAAGTAAATCTGCTTTCTTAAGCATGGAACGGAAAGTTTTGAAGCCGCGAATAATATGCATACGAACGCCTGCCCCATAAATCACCAGATCGTAATCTGCAAGATCGACAACCTCTCCACGCACAGCCACACACAAATCCTGCAGTGAATAAATATCTGCGTTCAGGCTCTGAGCAATCCAATTTGCGTAGGTACGAGAAAAACCAGTAATAGTGTTGTAGATAACGATTGTGCGCTTACTGCAGCCCATAGTCGCGTTCATATTAAATCCTTTCACACATATGACACACTGCGTTTAAGCATTGCATTTTCATGGAAGTTTTGTACCTATGAACGATATTAAGACCTTTCTTTTCTATCTCCAATTTCTTATTTCTGCGCTCATATTAAAGCCCCGCTACTATTTGCAAAAGTTTATCCACATAGGCTTTGCATTGTACGCTTTCACTATCACTGCCTTTTGTACCCACCTAGCAACTTTGAGAACGTTGCCAATACGTGTAGTCTTAGAGAGCTGAATGCTCTTACAAAAAGCTAGATGAACTTTAGTAAGCAGCGTATAAGCCCAAGTGGCGGAATTGGTAGACGCGCACGGTTCAGGTCCGTGTGCCTGCAAGGGCGTGGGGGTTCGAGTCCCCCCTTGGGCACACGATAAAACGTTGATATATCACCGAAAAATGATAGTCAAGGTTTCCCTATATGACTTGTAGGGAACTAAAATGAAAGCTGCTAGCTCTTAATGCAAGAAATAAAAAGCAAAAGTACCTAAAAGCATTGTTCTGATCAAACGAATTTTTTGGGCGAACAGCTATACAGAACCATTCGCCCAAAAATACAATATAAACTTACTTCTTCTTTTAGAGAAAAGTAACAGAAAACAAGTTCTGCCAAGAGATCACATTACTTTTCCTTTTTCGAATGAATATAGCGCCAGACTCCAACACATAGAGCAACTAAGGCTACGGCGATCACCGCAAATACAATTATCGTGGACAAACCTGAAAATACTGCAGCATTCATTGCAGATACTCCTTCATAGATACTTCCTTCGTGTCTCTGATACTAGTACTAGATTGTGTTTCTACTTTGAATTTTCGATCACGCATCCAGCGATACCAGTTAAACACAATATGAGCTTGCCGCAACACCGACATTTGTCAGGGTATTTTCCTCGCACATCTCATACCCTCAAACGCAAAAGAGCTACCAGCAGTTTTATGATTAGATTGTCTAGCAAGAAATAAATTACTCATGCATACAAACAGGCTTTTTAGATACTTTTCAGGGAGTAGTTAATGAGATCGTATGATTCTAGAGCTGAGCTGACTGCCGAAATCACCAAACGCGGCACCCTATTTATCGGCGAATTTTTAGACATTTCAGACGACGGCTGGGATCGCCTTCTCGACGGCATCGATCGCACACCGCGTCAAATGATCGCCTACCAGCTAGGCTGGATGGAACTACTGCTTGACTGGGAACGTTTAGAGCAAGAAGGCCATGAAGTAGTGACTCCTGCCCCTGGCTTTAAGTGGAATCAATTAGGCGGTTTATATGAATCATTCTATAAGCGCTGCGAAAAGGCGAGCGCCCAAGAACTCATTGACCACTTTAACGCCTTGCTTACTGAAATCATCCAGTTGGTTAATAGCTATACCGATACTGAATTATTTGAATCAGGGCAACGAGCATGGGCATCGTCTACCCCATCAGCATGGCCAGTATGGAAATGGGTTCATATCAATACAGTTGCACCATTTACTACTTTCCGCACCAAAATCAGAAAGTGGAAGAAACAAGAAAAATTATCTTAGAAAGAAAATAGAGCACAGTAAAATAGCTATCATCACATCAGAAAATACAAGAGAAAAACAACTATTTTCGCTTAGTAGTAAGTTTGGGTTTGGTCATACCGTTGGCATTGCGAGCTGAATATACTTCTTTTAGTTGGCATTCGATAGTATTTATCGGCTATTCTAGTTGTTGCCTTGATATGTAAATACCATATCCAGTGCTGGAGACGTGGCTGAGCGGCCGAAAGCGCTTTCCTGCTAAGAAAGTAGGGTGAGAAATTGCCCTCGAGGGTTCAAATCCCTCCGTCTCCGCAGAAATTTACAGGGTCTATCCCTGTGCTTTTCTTATAGGAGCGTTGTCAGAGCGGCCGAATGAGACGGTCTTGAAAACCGTTATACGGTAAACCCGTATCGGGGGTTCAAATCCCTCACGCTCCGCCAAATGGCGTAAAGTATGCATACACATTCAGCTATGCAAGCATATATACTCGTACGCGCCTAGTAGCTAAACATATCTGCTTCACTATTTATGCCCTGCCAGTATCACTTCAAAAACGCTTCCAAAACTACAGCGGCGCCATCTGAATCGACGTCATGTGTGACGGCAGAAGCGAATTTTTGCACGTAATCCAAAGAATTTCCCATCGCAATGCCCAGCTCAGCCCACGCAAGCATCTCACAGTCGTTACCAGAATCTCCCACAGCCACGGTATGCACAGGATCAACGCCAAATGCCATGCGCATAAACTCCAAACCTGCAGCTTTGGAAATACCCTCAGGGGCGACGTCAAGCCAAGCAGACCAACCCACCGCATATTCAATTCCACGTAGACCAAGGCTCCCTACACGTGCCAAAAGTTCCTGCGAACTCATCGATGGCACACGTACTGTAAGACGAGTAGTAGAAGAAACGGCAAGCTCCTTCACATCTACGATTTGAGATTTTCCAGAAAGCTCGCCAGGAGGAAACTCTGCCGTGAGACGCCGAGGCTCCGTCACTGATTCTACAGCCAGCATCGCCTCAGGAATTTCACTCACAAGAGCGCTAATAGTCTCAGAGGGATCAAAGGTATGGGTGCGAATAATCTGCACAGGCGGTAAACCTTCACACACGTCTTCATGTGCAGGCTGAACTTCCCCAAAAAATGGGTCAACTGGAATTCCAGCATCGTTCAATGGAAGCTCCCCCACATGAATCAAAATTGCTCCGTTGGAACACACCGCATAGCCACTGTGAACCTCAAGCTGGCGCAGAGCCACCTGAGTTCCCGCAATCCCTCGCCCAGTGACGAGCATAATGTGAGTGCCAGCATCAACATGTGCGCGATAGGCGCGTGCTACCCGTTCAGACAGGCTCGTATCATGCCGAAGCAAAGTTCCATCTATATCAAGCCCTATAAGAAGCTCCGACCCTGCTGAAGGAAGCACACCAAAAGCGCCCGTATCCAGAAAAAACGGGCGCTGGATACGCTCAGAATCGCTCGTCACTTCTGCTCCGCCTATTGCCCTGCTCCTTTTATCACTTTCTTTGCAGCTTTTTTAGCTACTGGCTCTATCAGCTCACGCCCACCAAGGTATGGACGCAATGCTTTCGGAATATAGAGCGACCCATCTGCTTGTTGATGATTTTCAAACATAGCAACCATCCAGCGAGTAGTGGCAAGTGTGCCATTAAGAGTGGCCACCGCAGTGGTTTTACCCTCAGCTGTGCGATAGCGCGTATTGAGACGGCGTGCCTGGAAAGTAGTGCAGTTGGAGGTAGAAGTAATCTCCATATAACGATGTTGAGTAGGGAGCCATGCCTCGCAATCAAACTTCTGAGCGGCAGAACTTCCCAAATCTCCAGCTGCAGTATTGATCACGCGATACGGCAATTCCGCTTTCGCAATCATTTCCTCTTCCCATGCGAGGAATCGCTGATGTTCCTCACGTGCATCTGCGGGATCACAGTAGGAAAACATTTCAAGCTTATTAAACTGATGCACACGAATAATGCCGCGCACGTCTCGCCCGCCGGAGCCGGCTTCACGGCGATAGCAAGAACTCCAGCCAGCATAACGCTTCGGCCCTTCAGAAATATCAATAATTTCGTCTTTGTGATACCCCGCGAGCGCAACCTCACTCGTACCCGTGAGATAGAGATCATCAGCAGGTAAATAATAGATCTCATCGCAATGGGCACCGAGAAAACCCGTGCCGCCCATAACGGCGGGCGAGACGAGCGTAGGCGTCGTCATCAAAGTAAAACCATAGTTTTCCGCTTGATCTGCTGCCGCCGTCAAAAGCGCCAATTCTAAACGCGAGCCAATACCTTTCAAATAGTAGAAACGCGAGCCAGAAACCTTTGCGCCGCGAGCCATATCAACAGCGTCAAGCCCCTCTGCCACATCGAGATGATCAAGAGGCTCAAAACCTTCGGCAGTGAAATCGCGAATATCTCCAACGTGTTTGAGCACGGTGTAATCGTCTTCGCCTCCTTGCGGTACACCTTCTTCAATAAGGTTGGGGATCGCATACATCGCTTTCGTGAATTCTTCAGCAGCGGCATTACTTGCAGTTTCCAGCTGTTTCACTTCTTCTGCCATTGCCTTTGCGCGTTCCATCACGCTTGCGCGTTCTTCTGGAGCTGCTTTTCCGATACTCTTCGAGAGGGCTTTCTGCTCAGCACGGCGATCTTCAAATGCCTGCAGAGAGCTTCGGCGTTTTTCGTCTGCGGCAATGACGGCATCAACTACAGCTTCGCTCGCACCGCGCGCACGCTGGCTTGCCTTGATGAGATCGGGATTCTCACGAATAAAACGAATATCAATCATACTTCTAGAATATGCGCTCACAGCGATGCAGAGCGAATTACTAGCACATAGCTAGAGTGAAACCAAGCATAGCTCGATAAATATCTACCACTTCGAGCAAAGCAGACGCCTTAAAAGCACCCGTATTTCTCGCTACTGTTTATTTTTATGAAAACACAGTACTGTTATGTATGTAGAGCTATGTATATAGAGCTGTGCGATAAGAAAGGAATGTTGTGGGTGCTTTCGATAAAATCGAACGCAGTGTGGAAAACGCTGTTGATAACGTCTTTTCACGCGCTTTCCGCTCAGACCTTAAACCAGTAGAACTTGCATCTGGTATAAAAAAATCCATGGACGATAAAGCTGCCGCAATTACGCGCGACCGCCTTATCACTCCAAACGACTTCACAATCTCTATATCAGAATCCGACTTCGAAAAAATCCTCGACTGGGGAGAAGATGAACTACGTTCGGAGCTTATTGATATTGCAACGCAGTATGCACGCGAACAGCGCTACACATTCCTTGGACCTATCAACATTACGTTCCTCCAAAATTCGGAGCTTACGCGAGGAAAAATCACAGTGCGCGGCGTCACTAAAAAAGGCGCAGTTGCTCCTGTGACGAGCACGGATGCCTCCGAGAAAAATCCGATTATTACCGTCAATGGCGAACGATACCTGCTCACTGGAGCAGTCACAGTAATTGGCCGCGGATCTCAAAGCGATATCGTCGTCGCTGATCCTGGAGT
Organism: uncultured Arcanobacterium sp.; assembly: GCA_958428545.1. GTDB lineage: Bacteria > Actinomycetota > Actinomycetes > Actinomycetales > Actinomycetaceae > Arcanobacterium_A. The sequence goes on from CAUAGM010000001.1 coordinate 15,518, forward strand.
TTCCCGCCGTCATCTCGAACTGCGCGTGACGCCGAACGGCGTGATCGCAACCGATCTCAATACGACAAACGGGTCTTTTGTTGAGGGGCACAAAATATCTGCTGCTACTCTCGTTGATGGCAACACCATCACCATTGGCAACACAACCATTATGTTTTGGACAAGCCCGGAGCCAGCATGAGCGCACTAGCAATAACGCTTCTTCGATTCGGCTTTTTAGCACTCCTATGGATTTTTGTTTTTTCCGTAGTCTTCACCGTGCGCCGCGATACTTTTGGCGTTCGTGTGCATGGGCGTAAAAAACCATCGAATCGGAAGAAATCTGCGAAATCTAGCGCAAAAACCGCTCGTAGTGCTGCAGGCAGCACGCAGCCTCGCACACTTTTCGTCACTCAAGGACCGCTTGCTGGCACTCAACTGGCGCTATCATCTGGGGTAGTTATCAGCATAGGTCGCTCCCCTGATTCTGCTCTCGTACTCGACGACGGATACGCTTCTTCACGTCACGCACGAATTTTTCTTGACGGCGGGCGAGCAGTTATTGAAGACCTTAATTCCACAAACGGCACGTGGGTAGGCGGTGTACGTATCCACGAACCAACGGTAATCCCACTCGGTGTGCCCGTCACTATCGGCAAAACAGAATTGAAGGTGCAGTGATGAGCATATCTCTCAATTATGTTGCGCTTTCTGACGTCGGGCTTGTGAGAAAAAATAATCAAGACGCTGGGTATGCTTCGCAAAATCTTCTCGTCCTCGCAGACGGTATGGGAGGAGCTGCTGCTGGAGATATTGCTTCTTCCGTCACCGTGGCACATTTAGCCGAAGCTGACGACGTACACTCCCTCGACGATCTTTTACCGACGCTGCGTTCTGCCCTAGTCAAGACCCAACAAGAACTTGCTGATAGAGTGTTCGACGATCCTACGATTGCTGGTTTAGGAACAACCTGCATCGCAATTATGCGAACAAATAATAAACTCGCTATGGTTCACATCGGGGATTCTCGGGCATACCTGCTGCGAAATGGAAAATTTGCCCAAGTGACGCACGATCACACTCTCGTGCAATATCTCGTAGATCATGGCGATCTCACCCCTGAAGAAGCCGCCCATCACCCTAAACGTAATGTGATTATGCGTGCTATCAGCGACACTCCTGAAAGTGTGGATCTCGACGAATCGGTACGAGAAGCAATTGCAGGAGACCGCTGGCTTCTGTGCTCAGACGGTCTTTTCGGTGTGGTGAGCAGTGAGACAATCAGTGCCACGCTCAGCACCTATTCAGATCTGCGAGAGTGTGGAGAAGTACTTATCAGCTTGGCACTCGCTGGCGGAGCACCAGATAACGTAACCGTCGTTCTAGCAGACGTGATCGATAATTCAAACCTTCCACCTAACACTCATCTCCCTCATATTCCAGTTGTTGTCGGCTCTGCCGCTACCGATTACTCACGCCCTTCCCGTGGAAGCACCTCACCAGCAGGGCAAGCTGCAGCGCTACTAACTAAAGAATCAGGTGAAAACGACACCCCGTACAAAGAACATGAGCGTTCAACTGTTCGGCGAATTATCAGCCGTATCGTTTTTGCGCTTTTAGTTCTCGGCGTCATCGCCGCAGCGGTATGGGGTGGATATAGCTGGACCCAAACTCAATACTTCATATCTGCTCATAATGGGAAAATTGCGATTTATCAAGGAATCCCTCAAGAAATTGGCTCATTTAGCTTCTATCATCTCGAAGAAGAAACTGATGTGAAAATTTCTGAGCTAACTCCTGTGGCTCAAGAGCGTCTCACATCACCCATCACCCGAGGATCACTCAAAGAAGCAAAACAAGTCGTCGCAAGTTTAGAAGCTCAGCGCGTCGTCTCAAGTAAATCCGCATCAACGTCAGAAACTTCCCCCTCATCGGGAGAAAAAGAATGAGCACTGTGGATACAACGCCTGCCAGACCAGGGCGTTTTCAAGAAGTGTGGCTTTTGATTCTGGCGCTATCAATTCCACTATGCGCTTGGATTCTTATCACCTCTAATATCTCTGCAGATGGAAAACTCACTCTCCCTCAGATGTTTCTCCCCATCACGATTGCTGCAATTGTGCTGGTTTTTGGCGCCCACGTGATGATCCGCACATGTGCACCGTGGGCCGATCCGATACTTTTTCCTACTGCTGTGGCTCTTAATGGGCTTGGCTTAGCAATGATTCATAGAATTGATTATTCATTGATTGAGCAAGGCGACCACGCAGAAGTGCCTAATCAACTCATTCTCAGCGGCGGCGGGATTGTTTTGATGATGGCAGCAATCGGGATCATCAAAGATCACCGCAGGTTACGCAAATTTACCTATATTTCTCTTATCTTAGGAATCACACTTCTGATTTTGCCGCTCACCCCAGGGCTAGGGGTAAATGCTTACGGCGCTCGCCTATGGATCAACGTATTTGGCTTCTCATTCCAGCCTGCGGAACTCGCCAAAATCTGCTTTGCCGTATTTTTCTCAGGCTATCTCGTCTCACAACGCGATAATCTCGCATTGGCAGGCCCTAAAATTTTAGGAATCCAATTTCCTCAACTGCGGCATTTTGCCCCTATTTTCCTTGCATGGGGAATCTGCTTAGGGATCCTTGCATTCGAAAACGATTTCGGCACTGCCTTGCTTTTCTTCAGCCTGTTCGTGGCAATGCTATACGTTGCCACTCAACGAATTTCTTGGATCATTATCGGGCTTCTTCTATCGACAGGCGGGATTGCTTTCATCATCAAAGTGGCTCCTCATGTTCAAAATAGAATTACGATATGGCTCCACGCACTTGATCCAGTTATCTACGACCGCAGCCCTGGCTCATATCAGCTCGTACAAGGCTTATTTGGCATGGCAAATGGCGGATTATTCGGAACAGGCTGGGCAGAGGGCTATCCGGCAAATGCCTTTGCCGCCAATTCTGATTTCATTATCCCCTCACTCGGTGAAGAGCTGGGGCTCACAGGCGTGCTCGCAATTCTATGCCTCTTCTTGCTGTTTGTGGAACGCGCAATTTCCACAGGTCTTCACCTCAATGACGGTTTCGGAAAGCTCCTTGCCACAGGCTTGGGATTCACCATCGCAATTCAATGCTTTGTGGTCGTTGGCGGAATCTCTCGCGTCATCCCTCTCACAGGCTTAGCAATGCCGTTTATGGCACTTGGCGGATCAGCCCTCCTCACAAACTGGATTATCGTCGGTATTTTGCTCAGAATGTCTGATGATGCCCGCCGCCCTGCACTAGATTCGCCTATTCCTATTTCAATGATTGATACGGGAGAATTGAGCAAGATTCTTGGCGACGATTCTATAGAAGATACTCAGCTTACAGATCGCAAAGATCACGATGATAACGACTCACATCCAACTCAGGTGGTGCACCTATGAATCCGCCAATTAAAAAACTCACGGTCGTCATCACTCTCATGTTTGTCGTGCTGATGACTGCTTTAACGTACATTCATTTCTTCCAAGCTCCGAGCCTTAATGCCGACAGTCGAAATGCTCGAACTATTTATCGTGAATACAATACTGATCGAGGAGATATTATCGTTGCAGGCAGCGCTATCGCATCTTCTCAGCCCAGCAACGATAAATATAAGTATCAACGCACCTATACCAACGGTCCTCTCTATGCCGCGCTCACAGGCTATTTTTCTGTGCGTTACGATGCGCTCACAGGGCTTGAACGCGCCCAAAATTCCGTACTCAGCGGTTCTGATTCGAGCCTTTTCGCTCAGCGAATTCAAGATCTCATCACAGGAAAACAACCTACTGGAGGATCTGTCTCGCTGACGATCAACCCAGAGGCACAAACGGCAGCTGCGCAAGCTCTGGGAAATCGTGCTGGAGCTGTCGTTGCAATCGAGCCATCAACAGGGCGCATTCTTGCGCTGCACTCTTCCCCCTCGTATGATCCAAATCAGCTTGCAAGCCATGATTGGGATACTGCACGGAATGCTTGGGAGACTATCAGTAACGATCCAGCCAAACCAACGCTCAACCGAGCTACAGGCGGCGATCTTTATCCTCCCGGCTCTACATTTAAAATTATTACTGCGAGCGCAATGCTTGAATCAGGGCTAACTGCAGATTCTCTCATTGACGCACCGACAACCTATAATCTTCCTGGTAGTTCGGCTGTCGTCACCAACACCTCGGGTGCGTGCGGTGACGGTTCTGGTAAAGCAACGATGCGCACAGCTCTCGTTCTCTCCTGCAATACAGCTTTTGCTTCAGGAGCTGTCTCTTTAGGCACTGATAAAATTATTCAGCAAGCTGAAGCATACGGTTTTAATAAAGAAGTAGATATCGGGCTTCCAACAAGCGCATCACTATTTCCTACGCCCGATGATGATGCTGCGCTGGCATTGGATGCATTTGGGCAAAAAGATATTCAAGCAAGCGCGCTGCAAATGGCGATGGTCAGTGCAGCAGTTGCCAACCATGGTATACTCATGAAACCGTATATCGTCGATGAGACTCTCACCTCTGATTTGCAGACAATCAGCCGCACAGAACCAAAAGAGTTTTCCCGCCCGATATCGCCTCAGACAGCCGATGAGCTTACGTCGATGATGAAAGACGTCGTCACCGCACATCCTTCAACAGGCGTTGCTGGGGTACCTACAGCAGGAAAAACTGGCACTGCAGAAAACTCTGGAGAACCACACGCTTGGTATATGGCATTTGATGTTGCGCAGACACCACGTGTAGCTGTGGCAGTATTCGTTCAAAATGGCGGTGACGGCGCCTCTGAAGCAGGTCCAATTGCTGCGCGAGTGATAAAAGCGGTGGTGGGATAAATGCATTGTAATCGAATCGCAACTTATCTGAGCTGTATTCGCAGCACAAAATGGTGCAGTATTAACGAAGATGGCGTTCTGTGCGCAATATCCCCTGAAGGAGAAAATCTGAGATGACTGATATTCCACATATTCTCGGCGGTCGCTACGAGGTTGGAGACCTCATTGGACGCGGCGGCATGGCACAAGTGCACATCGGATACGACACTCGTCTCTCGCGAACCATTGCAATTAAAATACTTCGTTCAGATCTTTCTTCTGACCCTACGTTCCTGGCACGTTTCAGAAGAGAAGCCCAATCGGCTGCTGCGCTTAATCATCCAGCGATTGTTGCTGTCTATGATACAGGCGAAGAAACTATTGTGAGTGATTCAGGGCGCACGCTGGCTCTTCCATATATCGTGATGGAATACGTCAAAGGGCGCACAGTTTCTACGCTCCTTAAGCATGGGCAAGCCCTGCCTATCAATGAGGCAGTGCAAATTGCGGTTGGCGTGCTCTCAGCACTTGAATACTCCCATTACGAAGGCATTATTCACCGTGATATCAAACCTGCCAATATTATGATCAGCCAAGATGGAAAAGTGAAGGTGATGGATTTCGGTATTGCTCGAGCAATTGCTGATTCCTCAGCCACAATGACTTCTACAAATTCCGTTGTGGGTACAGCGCAATATCTTTCTCCTGAGCAGGCGCGAGGTGAAGTTGTTGATGCTCGATCTGACCTCTATTCAACTGGCTGCCTGATCTATGAACTGCTCACAGGAAAGCCTCCTTTCCAGGGGGATTCTGCAGTTGCTGTGGCATATCAGCACGTATCTGAGCCGCCTAAAGTTCCTTCCTTAATCGCACCAGATATTCCCGATGCGATCGACCGAGTAGTTATGAAATCTTTAGCGAAGAAACGCGAAGATCGCTATCAAACCGCATCTGAGATGCGCACCGATTTACTTGCAGCACTTCGAGGTGACGCTATACATGCTCCAGCAATCGGGACATGGGAGACATACGTCTCACCGTCACCACTGCCGCCTTCAGCGGCTGCAACTCAGTTAAATCCTGTGATCCCCGCAACTGCAGCAACCAACAGCTATCCATTCACTTCACAAACAGCTACCGATATCACTCCTGCAATCGAGGAAGAAGAGGAAACTCAATCTAAAAAATGGCTGTGGGTCACGCTTGCTGTCCTCGGCGTTATCGTCGCAATGGCTGGACTCTTTTTCGGTCTGAAAGCAGCAGGATTATTAGGCACAGATCCTTCCCTTGAAATCACTCAGGTTGACGTCCCTGATATGAAGGGAATGGACGAAGATGCGGCAAGAAAAGCACTCACTGAAGCAGGGCTAAAAATTAAAGTGGGTGACGCCGTCAATGATGAAAAGATTCCAGAAGGTCAGTTCGTTTCATCTGATCCTGCTATCGGTACATCTGTGGATAAAGGATCAATAGTCACTGTACATTTCTCCGCTGGTATTGCCAACGTTAAAGTTCCAGACGTCACTGGGGGAACATCTACACAGGAAGAAGCACGTAAACAGCTTGAAGAAGCAGGTTTACGTGTTGGCAACGTTGAAACAACAGACGAACCAGGAATTGCACAAGGAATGGTTGTCAGCACTGACCCAGCTCCTGGAACCGTCATTCCAAAACAAACTCCAGTCACGCTCTACGTTGCAAGTGGAGAAGTGAAAATTGATTCTTATATAGGGCTTTCTCTCTCTGAGGCTGAAAAATCTTTGAATGCTTTAAAGATTCAATTTGATACCGAACAAGTTTCATCAGATGAACCAGCTGGAACCATTGTGGGGCAAAATCCTGGGGCTGGGAAAATTGCGTATAATTCTCGGGTGAAACTCTCTATTTCCTCTGGAAAAGCCCCTACTCCAGCACCTGAGAATCCAGATAAAGAGAAAGAAAAAGAAAAGGAAAAGGAAAAAGAAGGCTCTGGCACAACCCCACCAGGAGAAACCCCCTCGCATAACTAAACTCGCAACCTAAACTTGCAACAGATACACAGTATTGCTCACTGCTCCTCAAGGAGCAATGCTTACCCAAAGAGCAGCGAGTATGCGTAGATAGCTGATAGAAACATTTCTGCGCTTCCTACGCATATCAGCAGTTTTTTCGAACTGAAGGAAACTCGTGCTGGTTTTAAGGCTCCTGAAGTACCTGAGGAATCTGAGATACTATTCGATCTTCTGATAGGTGTGTGTGCAATATACGTAAATATAGCGGCGCGAAGTGCAAGCACGCACCATATGATCGGCACTAATCCACCCACAGCACCGCAACTCCATAAAAGCGCCGATACTGAGATGCCAACAATATGTGCGGCAATAGACAGCGCAAGAAATTTTATAGATATTCGCTCCCGTACCAGCGATTTTACAAACGGGATCGTGCTCCAAAAATAAAACGTGAGCAGCAGCGTCACTATCGTCACCTGCATAAAAGCTGCTGAGGTAAAAAGATAGTTGGCACCTTCATTCCTCCACAAAGCTGGAAGATACAACACCTCCCGCACACCGATATCCCACGCCACCGCACACATCAACCCCGCAGCGCACACCTCGCAGGTGCGAGCAGTAAGCGAGCGATTTTTACGCTTGATTGCCTGCCACGCCGTCACCGCCGCAAAAGGCAAAAAACACAGCACCCACGCAAGCAGAGCACCGCACAACCACAGCGCAGCTGCAGCGAGGATTGCCGTCACTAAAAACCACAACCGCATAGGAGGCAGATATGCACGAGAACGCCTCGCTTTCAGCCAATTTTCAGCGGCAAAAAAGAACGAATATCCCGAGAGCCACAGAGCACCCACAAGGATATGCTGCCAACGAAAACCACCGCCAACTACTCCCGTGAGATAGGGAAGAAGCGCCATCATCCATGCACCTTTTTGATTAGGAACCCACGAAATTTTTCGTGCAAGGCGAGGCTGGGCGACGTGAGTTTTACTCATTTCTTTAGGATATAGCCTCTTCTTCATGCTGCACAATAGTGAGATGCCAGTGATTCTCTCCAGATTTTTTTGTGCGTGATTTTATGCGTGACGAAGCGAGGTTTGCTTCTCGCGATGTTGCTTTTGTGTGTGACGACGGAGCCAAAGTGAGTTCAATTGCTGAAGCTTTTCCTTGCTTCACAAGCACATGCGCAAAATCTGCCAGCTCATGAGGGTTTTCAGGCGTTGAGGAAGATCGTATCAGCTCACCAGCTAAAAGACCTCGAAAATGCTTTGCGTTATGGCTAATCACCGTTCGTTTTCCGCCCTTTTCACGTACGGCATTAACTGTGACTACTGAAGTTTCCTCACTAGGCGTCCATACGTTATATGAACTAGATCGGCAATCTACCACTAGCTCATCTTCTGCTAAAAGAATTTCTTTCAGTGCGCGCTTCCAGATCGTAGAGGTGTTGCCCGCTTGAGGAAGTTTCACGCCCATTGCCAAACGATAGGAAGGGATATGATCGGAAAGTTTAGTGACGCCGAAAAGAGCAGAAAAAATCAGAATCTGCTCATTTGCGCGAGCGAGCATCTGAGCGCTACCAGCCACGCTAGGCAGATCCATCGCCTCAAAAAGTACTCCTGAATATACACTCCATGCTGGAGCACATGGATTTTTGCGAAGATTTATTTGAGCGTATACCTGCGGCGCCACTTTCTTTCCTACCTCAAGTATCTTTAGCGCATCGTCACGCTCAGAAACTTTTTCAAGCTCTTCTAGGAGCAAAGCACGCGTTGGCGTTAATTCTGGAAAAGCCAACAAATTAAGATCCAGCTTCGGGCCTCTCGATGGCGTCGTTTTGCCTTCCGATGGTGGGAGAAAAATTTTCATACAACTAGATTAGCGAATTGATCGTGATTCAATCATCAAATTGCCTGCCGCACTGGTTATCGAGGGAAAGCCAGAAACCTTGTGTATACCACACTATTTCATCAGCAGCCGAGAAGAAGCAGACACCAGTAAATGCCGAAGAGCAGCAGAGAGCCACAAAAACAGTGGCGAGGAGGAGCACAATAGAGATCAGTAGGGAGCAGCGCAAACACCAATCAGAGAAATAAAAGCAGCGACAATGCCATCACTGCCATGCCAGCAATCAGACCATAAATTGCGTGATGATGCTCTCCATATTTTTCAGCTGTTGGAAGCAGTTCATCAAGTGAAATAAACACCATCACACCAGCAACAGCAGCAAAAACAATACCAAAAATAGTATCGTTTAAGAACTGGCTCAAAAGTGCCCAGCCGATTAGTGCACCTAACGGCTCTGAAAGACCTGATGCAAAGGAAAGCCAGAAACCTTTCTTGCGTGAACCTGTGGCGTAATAGATCGGCACAGAGACGGCTATGCCCTCTGGGATATTATGGATAGCAATAGCAACTGCCACAGGAATAGCCAATTCTGGTGCTTGCAAGCCAGAAAGGAAGGTAGCAAAGCCTTCAGGAAAATTATGGATCGCGAGCGCAAGTGCCGTCACCACACCGACTCGCATCAGGTGGGGATCTCTACTTAAACTCTTCGCTTTTCCACCCGACTTCTCGACGTCTGACCATACAGAGCCTGGCTGTATAATGCTTGACTCAAAATCTTGCAGTTCGTGATATTCATGCGGGTTTGCAGCTTCTGGCACAAAACGATCAAGGAGAGCAATTACTGCCACGCCAGCAAAAAATGCGGCCGTGACGATCCATGTGGAAGATGTATCAGAATGCTCAGCCATAATCGCTTCGCGTGCATTAGGCATAATTTCCACAAAGGAAACGTAGATCATCACGCCTGCAGAAAATCCTAAAGAAGTAGCCAAAAATGCTGCGTTGGTACGCTTGGCAAAGAAAGCAATTGCCGAGCCGATACCGGTGGCAAGCCCTGCAAGCAAGGTCAGAAAAAACGCAAAAATCGCCGGATTCACATCTAGCAAAGCATTTAAGGAATTAAACGAAGCTGCAATCACAGAAGATAATCGTAGCGAATCGAACTTTTATCTCATGGGCACAATTACCCAGCAGATTCCTTTAGCTTGCTACTGCACACAGCCTTCTGGAATTTTAATCCCAAGATCTTTTTCAAGTTTGGCAAAAGAAAGATCAATCGTGCTGCGAATGACTCTTACAGAGTTTTCCATATATTCTGTTTCTTTCATGTCTAAGGAGATAGGAAGCACGTGTGAAGCGCCTTCCGCGCTAATCACCGCTGGTGTGCCGACGTAAACGTCACTCACACCGTACTCTCCATTCACATAACCAGAAATAGCCTGCACCGAATGTTCATCGTTTACAATTGCTTTTGTGATGCGAGCGAGCGCAGCACCAATCCCATAATATGTGGCACCTTTCGCGTCGATAATCTTGTAGGCAGCGCTCACCACGTTATTAAACACGGCACTGAGTGCTTTTGACGTGATATTCGGATCGCGCATAATCCATTCAGAAAGCCCCATGCCGCCAATGTTGGCATTGCTCCACACTGGGAACTCACTATCACCGTGCTCACCCATAATATAAGCGTGCACCGAGCGGGCATCTACTTTAAAAAGTTCACCAATTTCTTTACGTAAACGAGCAGAATCCAGTGCTGTGCCAGATCCAAGCACACGCCCTGATGGCAAGCCAGAAAAACGCCATGTGGCATACGTGAGCACGTCTACAGGATTAGTGGCTACAAGGAAAATTCCATCAAAACCACTAGCCATCACTGAATTAACGATGTCGTAAAAAATCCTCAAATTCTTATCAACAAGATCAAGGCGTGTTTCTCCTGGCTTCTGTGGGGCACCTCCGCAAATAACCACAAGGTTTGCATCTGCACAGTCTGAATAGTCGGCAGCATAGATTTTCTTCGGCGAGGTAAATGAAAGAGCATCTGAAAGATCCATTGCATCACCAATAGCTTTATTTTTATTGACGTCAATGATCCCTAACTCACGCCCAACGCCTTCCAGCGTCAAAGCATAGGCATAGCTTGAGCCGACGGCACCGTCACCAATCAAAATAATTTTAGAAGTCTTTTTTCCCTGCTGTTTTTGAAGTGCTGCCGCAGAAACTTTCGAGGTTTGCTGCGCGTGCTCAGCCTGCTTAGCTGACTGCTCGATTTTCTTGCTCTGATCGTTTTTCTTTGCCTCGGGCATAGCTCACTCCTTATGAGTAAATAGAGTTTCTTTATTTTGATTCTGCACAATAAAAATCTTCTCTAGCTTCTATTTTACTCAGCTGAGCCGATATGAAAACCCCCAAAATTCCTGAATATTTTCTTATACGCAATCTAGGGATTTACTTTTTCCACACGTAAACGTTTCACATCAGGCGCAGGATCATGCGTATTTCCTAAACGAACTGAGTTCCATCCCTTATCTAAATGAATCGATATATTACTCCACGAAAATGATCCACTGAATGATCCAGTAGAAAGACCTGCAATCATATGTCTTTTACCGTTGATATGAAGCTCAAGATCCCGTGATTCTCCACTACGATATTCAATTCCTAGTTGATAAATTCCATCCTCTGGAGCATAAATAGAATTAAGCGTGACGTCGTTACCTTCTCCTCCAATCCATCGTGTTACTGTGCCATCCACTCGTGTTTCTCCACGCATCACACCATCGGTAGTAAATACGCTATAGGGCAGCGTTGGTATCTCTTGATATGCACGAAAATAATCGATTTCGAATATTTTAGGGTACGGAATCCCTGGATCGAATGGACCAGTCCAAGAGTTTTCTTCTTGCTTTTCGTAAATTCCTAAATATGTGAGCATTGGATAATTTGGAGATAGAGGTGTAGAGAACTTTTCCACGCCATCTATGTATACTTTCATTCCCGATGCTTTCCATTCGAATCCATAGGTATGAAAATCAGCAGATAAATCGTTATTGGTAGAAATCTTTTTAGTCCATGGTAAAAGTCTTCCCCAGTCACCCCATGGATGAATGGCACTTTGCGCAGTAGTTGCATTATCACGACCGAGAACTTCAAATATATCTACTTCACCATTTTGCCGCGACCATCCATGAGTTCCTTCAGGGATATCTTGATGTGCGCCTGTCATCCACCACGCACTATGCAGACCACCTCCGTTAGCAACTTTGGCACGCAACTCGAAATATCCATACTTTTGCACGTGACCACGAAAAGGCTCTGTATGTTGGGCAATCCCTGGATATTTAGTCCATTCATGAAGATAATCTTTTTGATAAGTTTGCAACGAAGATACACGCGTAGATCCATCGTAGATCGGATCCCAAGGTTTTTGATCTTTAGTGATTTTCAGCTTAAGAGTTCCTTCACTTACTTCATAATTTGCTTTCGTTCCTTCTGAGGAAGACCAATGCGGAAGATACGAATCAGTAAAAAGAGAATCATTAATTGCTGTTCCGTTAAACTCACTGGAAGCTGTCAGAACCATACCTTCTTTATCTGGAGTAGCCGGATCGATAATTTGATGAGGATACGAAACCAATCCTAGCGATGGTGCACAAAAAGCTGCGAAAGCACTTGTTTCGAACGCAAAACCTACCGTGCATATCAGAGTCAAAAGAGAAAGATTAATCAGTTTTATCTTTCTTGTATTCCACTTCATTGAAACAATCCTTTCTGTGAATCAATGCGACAATCGAGGCTTTAGCATCTCAATAAACAAGAAATTTTTACTTCACAAGCAACCTATCGGAGATTCGTTCGCGAGGATTAAGATATTCATCAAAATCAACAACGCGTCCGCTAATGTCGTATCGATATCTATCGATCTGATGCACTGAAAGATTGGTATGAAATTCTTTTATCCATGATCGAACTGATTCTTTTTCCGAATCGTCAAGCCAAGATGCTGGGCAAGAGCATTGCGCAAACTCGCAAGCAAGCGCCGCATCGGCAGTCAATTGGTTGATCTGCGGAGAAAGTAAAGACCCTCGGGTGCGGAAATAAGCAACATCTGGATCACAATCAAAAAGGGGTTTAAGCCATGTTCTCGAAAGTGAAGTGCGAAGTGCGTTGAGAACTGACGGCCCAGAAGGATCGCCTTTTCTTTCAGTGTTATCCCAATAGGGAGCAGTATCTGGGCCTACTCGAATACCATCAAGAAGCCCTATAGACGCGTTGATAACTGCACCAGAACCTAAAAGATAGACGTCGTCACCAACAACATCTCGAATTGTCTGCAAACCACTTCGATAGGCATCTTCTCGATCCATATTTCCAGCTCGTTCTGCAGCAATTGCACCAGCATAAAGAAAGTCGAGCTTAAACATATCGACTCCCCATCCACATATTTCACTCATTGTGTTTGCCAACCATTCGTGAGCTAGATGTGACGATAAATCAAGCGCATAATAATTTTTCTCCCAATTATGCCCTGCAATAGTCAATGATCCATCTGAGCTATGTAAAAACAACTCAGGATAGTTAGTGAAAGTAGAAGTATCGGGAAGGGAAATAAAAGGCGCTACCCACAAACCTACTTTTATACCCGCATCGTGAATACGTGTGCACAAATCTTTCATGCCGTGCGGGAATTTTTCATTCGGATACCAATCTCCTACTGTGCGTTCCCAACCATCGTCAATCTGCAAAGTTCCATACCCCAGATCTCGGGCAGGCAGAATTTCTGAAGTAATAATCTCTTCATTGATTTCCTCAAACCATGAATACCATGAAGACCATATAGCTCCGAGATGTGAAGTTGCGCAGAGCTGGGTGTGCGTGTGAAGATGTTGCGCTTTGAGTGCGCTAACGTAACGATCAAAGACTTCTTTTTCGCTGCCAATGCTAATAAACCATGTGCTTTTTTCTCTTTCAGCACTGGCTTTTATCTCCTTTGCCGATATTGTCAATAACGGCGAACTGGCACATAAAGCTCCTATTAAAAGTGTGGCTCCTCTTGGACCGCTCAAAGCCGTCACCATCGATGAATGATGCTCCACTGGAGAATCTGTAGCTGCATCGTCTGCTGTCAAAGAGCGTAAAGGCTTATCCCAGATTCTCCAAGGTTCACGTTTAAGCGTCCACCAGCGAGTTGGCGTCCAAGAATTCCAGCCATGCCGATAGTACTCAGTAGCTCCCCATGAATGAATTAAGCGCCACGCCGATCCGTGAACAATATAGTCTGTGGAATTTCGTGCCATCACTTCTTCGGCATCCGCAATAGTAAAAGACCCTGAATCACTATCGATATTCATAATGCACCTTCAGAACTTGAGGCGGGGTACAGTAACTATCCATAATTCCTGTACCCCGCCAGATACTCATATTACTTTTTATTAAGTATTGCGTTCACTTTGTCGTTAAGACGCGCTAAAGCTTCATCTGGTTTCACAGATAATTGCTCAATTTCATCAAACGTTACCTGCCCTTCAGTTGCAATTTCATTGCCATTATCGGTGATGGGATAGTAAGCGAGATGAGAAGAATCTTTAGTAATCTCTGTGAATGCCGAGACGTCACGCCCAGCATTGTGATGAGCCTGAGCTGCTTTCTCGGAATACTCCTTCAGCGAAGGGAAGACGATTGCATCTTCAGCAACGATGCTCTGGCACTTATCTGACGTCAAATACTTGACCCACTGCCATGCATTTTCAGGATTCTTTGCTTGCTTCGTAATAGAAGGAGCAAGCCCATTGATAATAGTCTTACGCCCTTGTGGACCTTCAGGGAGCGGAGCAAACGCAAAACTATTTTTATCTGACGACGACCACATATTGATGCGCCACGAACCATCAGGAACTAAAGCTGCTTTCCCTTGCTCCATCATAGGTTCCAAGCCAAGTGAACCAGCGATTTCCAAAGGCGTGACGTATCCAGATTCGATTTGTTTCTGCCACCAAGTCATCGCTTCGGCAAGCTTCGGATCGTCCATCTTATATGTAGTTCCAAAAGGATTCTTATCCAAATAATTGAAGCCATTAGAAAGCGCAAACCACGACCATTGCCCTTGACCGACGATACCGCCGCCTTTCTCTAAGCCCCAGCCGTAAACCTTCACATTGTTTTTATCGAAACCAGCTTCGTCACCGCGTACACCATTCTTATCGATAGTCAGATGAGCAATAAGTTTTCCGAATGTTCCTCCATCTTGAGGATTCCACGTGAGTTTATTCAAATCTTGCGCAGAAAAACCAGCTTCTTCAACAAGTTTAGTGTTGTAAACAAGAGCAATCGTATCCCAATCTTGAGGAATACCGTAGCGTTTTTCGTCTTTCACCCAGAGATTAGCCAGCTCTCCAATGTATTGGGAAAAATCAATATCGTTATCTTTTATATATTGATTTAGATCAAGAAGCTGCCCTTTTCCAGCCAACTCTGGATAGTACTGCACATGATTTGTAATTACATCTGGAGCAGTTCCCGATACCAGATCAGTCGTCAGGTTCTTCCAATAATCATCCCAACCTTGTTGCTCAATATTTACCTTGATGCCGCTTTCTTTTTCAAACTCGACCGCACACTTCTGATACGTAGCTTGCTGACCAGCGTCCCATAGGCGATAGGTGATTTCTTTCGAATCTTTATCACTTCCTGATTTTCCTTGAGATATAGACGTCCCGTTTGAGCAGGCAGCTAGGGCTAGTGTAATAACTGCACCTACTGCCGCTAATTGCGAAATGCGATGCATTTGTATACTCCTTTCATATAATCAAATATCTTTGTGATTGTGGGTTACTGAAATACTTGATTCACAGCCTTACTTTGCGGCGGTTAAACCAAGAGAATTAACAAGTCGCTTACCAAAAATCATCAGCAAAATAAACATTGGGATAATTTGTAAAGTTGCAGCGGCCATTAAACCTGCCCAGTCTGGTCGTGTTGATGGTGACGATTGGGCAAACACAGACAAAGCAACATTGAGAAGACGCACATTGTCTGTTTTCCCAATGAGCTGAGGCCACATATATTCATTCCAGCCAAATACTGCTTGGATAATTGCAAGAGTTGTAATTGGTGCAGCGCACATTGGCACGATCATTTTGCGAAATACCAGCCATTTCGAAGCACCATCAATCATTGCTGCTTCTTCTACTTCTCGCGGCAAAGAAAGCATGAATTGCCGTAAAAAGAAAATTCCAAATGGGCAAATTAAAACGTACGGAGCAAGGAGACCTTGAAACGTATTGATCCAAGCAAGGCGATCCATAAGCACAAAGTTTGGTAAAGCAATGAAAATCGGTGGGATCATTAAAGCAACAAGAAGGGTGACGAAGATAGTATCACGACCACGGAAATGTAAACGAGAGAGAGCATAGGCAGCCATTGTTGAGGTAGCTACCTGCGCACACACTAAAACAGCCACAAAAAGTAAGGAGTTTCGCATATAGAGCCAAAAATTAATTGTTGCGGCAGTCCCTCCCGCGGCGATGTTTTCTTCAGGTGTCGTCATACCAAGAACTCGCTGGAAATTGATCAACGTAGCATTTTCAGGAATTAGTGAATAATCACCTGAGAAAATATCTGAATTTGGAGTAAGTGCTGTCCGCACTGCCCACACAAGGGGAAGAAGGGTGACGATAATAAGCAGGATAAGCAGACTCCACCCTACCACTTTTTGTGTCGTTACAGGCTGTGTTCGCCTGTTTCTCTTCTGCGTTGTATACATCATCGTACTTTCTTTCCTGTAAGGTCAGTTCATATCTGATTCGTTAGAACGAGCAAGCCGGAGTTGAATAATCGTGACCACAACTAACGCCAACATGAGCACAACTGCCATAGCAGAGGCGTATCCCATATCAAATTGTTCAAAAGCTTTTTCGTAGATATACAGGTAGATAACACGGGTAGAATTTCCAGGTCCGCCTGAAGTAGCCACTGAAACCGTATCGAAAATCTGAAATGATCCAATCATGGATACCACAATCACCATGACTAAAATGGGGCGTAAAAGTGGAAGAGTTACATGGTAGAACGTTTGCCACGATGAAGCTCCCTCAGTTTCTGCCGCTTCATAGATCATATTCGGTATTGTTTGCATTCCAGCAAAGAGCAAAAGACCTGTATATCCCATATTTCGCCATGAATTTACGAGTGCAACTGTGTATATGGCTATATCTGGATTGCCGTAAAACGATATCGGCCCAGCACCAATAAACCCAATAAGATGATTGAGAAGACCGACTGTTGGATCGAGAACAAAAAGAGTAATAGCAGCAATAGTGACGTTTGGAACCAGCCACGGCAAGAGAAGCACTGATCGAATCAAGGTGGATTGTGAAATTTTTTGCATAAGGAAGGCGATTCCCAAACCAAGAATGGTTTGCGTGGAGATATTTACTAAGACGTAAATAATCGTCACCTTAATCGCATTGAGAAATGTTGTGTCTGAGAGTAAACGAATGTAATTATCAAACCCGATCCACCGAGCTTCTTCAAGCAGATTCCAATCGGTAAAAGACATATATACCCCACGCACAATTGGAATGAAGTAGAAGACGATGAAACCGAGAAGTGCTGGAGCTAAAAAGAGCATTGCCACCCATGCGTCACTTTTACAGTAAAAACTCTTACCGTGAACGATTTTTCCCCAGATAGATATTGGCGTTGTTTTCCGCATCGCCGTTTCAGCTGCCGTTTCACTGTATGGCATCATTGCCTCCGTGCCTGTACTCACAAGTTTTACATCTTTGCGTGATAAGAAACACATTTAACTTGCTTCTAACATATTATTACGTTAGTTTCTTATGTATGTCAAACATTTCTAAACCTAAACGAACACCTGCAGTTACACGCAGAGTACAACGCCGAGTCAATCTGCTTTCCACATGGCAATATCTCATACAAAAACCCAGAACTATTAGTGAAATTGCAGAAAATATAGGCGTGACGAGACCAGCAACAGAAAGTATCGTGCTAGATCTCGACAATCTAGGATGGCTCAAACAGCTAGAGCCAGAAAACGCTTTTGGGCGCCCAGCAGTTAGATGGATACTCGATGATAAAGCAATGTGCGTTCTCGGATTAGATATTGGCGCCCACCATTGCACAGCGATGCTATGCAATGCACGCGCAGAAGTGCTTGCAGAGGAAACATGTGAACTTTCAGCAGATATGCTATCTGGAGAACGAATTGCCGCTGCCGTTGAACTAGGAAAAAGCATTATTTCGCGTATCGGCTTACATATAAGCAACGTGACCTTGTGCTCGGTTGCCTCACCAGGCGTCATCAATGATGGCGTGGTTGAATACTTCGGCGGTAAAGGAATGCCTGGCTGGGAAGGAAGCGATATAGAAAGCCAAATCTCTTCTAGTCTTGGCTGCCGCACAATCGTTTCTGGCGACTGCGCACTAGGCGCACGTGGAGAAGCGTGGCAAGGAGTAGCTGAAGGGCATAATGAGGTTGTCTATATCCTCTGCGGAGAACGAACAGGCGCCGCATCTATTATCGGAGGTCGCATCCATCGCGGCTTTCTCGGAGGCGCAGGATTGATTGGTGAACTAGGTGTCTTGCGTTGGCGTGACATTGAAGAAGGGACTCACGCGCATAAGCTTTACCGAAAAGAACCCATCCCTTCCCGAACCTCGATGTTTGAACACGCTCATGCAGATACTCGGGCACAGGATTTCGTTGACGATTTCGCAGATGCGCTCTCTTTAGGAGCAGCAGCGATGATTCTCGCTTTAGCTCCTTCCCATGTGGTTATCGGTGGGAAATACTCGATGTATGCACATCAATTTTTAGATCGTTTCAAAGATAATCTTCATCGCATATGCCCGATTATGCCAGAAGTATCTGTATCTGCTCTGGGCGCACGTGCTATTTGTTTAGGTGCGCTGCGCGAAGGTTTAGATACTCTTCTAGATGATCTTGCACAGATAGCACGTACATCTGAAATTTTCCCATCAGTTGAAAGTTTTCGAGAAAAATACCGAAAATAAAATATTTAATAAAAAATTTTCTGTATCTCGATCAGAAACTCTAAAACTCTGCCTTATCGTGATATTTCATCAAAAATTCTATTGTGGAAATATACGTAAAGCGCATAAGCAGCGCGAGAGAAAATAGCACACCCCTGCCAGCACTGCGATACTTCCTCCCGTAGAGAGATTAAAACATACCGCAACGAATAAACCGATCATTCCGATTGCCACTGCGCAAATTGGCGCAGCAATAAAAAATGACTCTACCGAATGGACAAAAGGCTTTACGCACGCAGCAGGAGCAGCTAATAGCGCAATTGATAAAATCGTGCCGACTGCAGGAATCATTGCCACAATCGTCATTACGATTATTGCAAGAATAACCGTTTCGGCAAATGTGCAATTATGGCGAGCCACAGCAAAAGCATCGGAATCAAAACAATAAAATATGAGCTTTTTCCCGTAGAGCACTAGAACTATCACAACCAGACACAGCACACATAATGCAACAAGAATATCTAACTGGTTGACGTGCAGAAGCGATCCGGTGAGAAAACTTTCTATATTTAACGGAAGCGGACTAAACCATTTATTCAAAAAATACCCCAGAGAAAACCCAAACGTCAGGATAATTCCAGCACTGGCTTGGGAAGAAAGCTCTGGAATTTTTGCAAGCATATTCATCACTATGGAAAGTAAAACGCACATGACGATCGCACCAGCAAAAAGCCAAAGAGAAAGCACACCTTGATCAGTGTTTCCACGCGCACCCATCACAGCATTTCCTATTGCTACCCCAATAATTGCTCCAGGAAAGGTGGCATGACTTATTGATTCTGAAAAGAATATCCGTGAACGAAGTATTGCAAGTACTCCCACAATTCCACTCAATATACCAATAAGAAAGAGTTCAATCATCGGGAAAAGTAAAATTTCAAACATTCAACAATCCACGCTTTCTAAGCCTCAATGCGGCGAATTTTTGTGTGTTTAGAAATTCCTCGAAATATTGCACGCACACCTAAAGAAACAAAGAAGATTCCAACCACACTCAAAGCCACTGTTCCTTGCGGAGAAATTGGATGTGAACTCGGTAGATTCATGAAAAGCATTCCGGCATAACCGCCCAAAACACCAACAAACATCGAAACTATGCACATCGTGCGCGTATGTGAACACAGCATTTTTCCAACTGCGCCAGGAACAATTAAATATCCGATCACGAGAAGCGTACCAATCGCAGAAGCTCCAGCAATCACAACTGCAGCAATTGCCATATTGGCAACGAAATCTATCGCGAAAATATTTATTCCACTTACTCTGGCCCCATCACGATCAAATGCCACAAAAATTTGTCTGCGCCACGTGAAACCAAGTGCACATAAAGCAATCAGACACGCAATTATCGACTGCACAGCACGTTCATCGGTAACTTCAAGAAGCCGCCCAAACATGAGCGCTTCAAGCTGACCCGACATATCGCCTTTTTTTAGAGAAAGAACCACACCAACAGCAAAAAACGACGTTAAAATAATTGCTGTTCCAGCTTCTGCGTGACTTTTTCCGCTGCTATGTGACGTTTGCTCTGTCTTTCGCCACGTATTCCACGTCAATGCCGCAACAACAAACACTCCAACAACTGCGGCGCCCACATTTATTTTCTCAATCCCTAAAAAGACCGCTCCAGCAACAATCCCAGGAAAAATCGCGTGAACTGTTGCCTCAGTATTAAATTCAAGCTGCTGCAGATTAACAATAACGCTTACAACGCCAGCAGTGATACCAAGAACCACAAGCAGAATAAACGGACGAAAGAAAAACATTTCGGCAGCTATTGTCTGCAATCCATATACTTCGCTAAGTACGAGACGCAGCTGCTCCAGCACCTCAGCCACTATCTCGACAAGCACAATTCACCCTCACGAGTATCACCGTACACAAAAGCTACGGTTTCAGAGTTGAGAACTTGCTCTACAGGACCATACGCGATCTGCTTTCCAGCAAGCAGCAAAGCGGAGTCGCAGGTCTTTCGTGCAAGAGATAGATCATGCGTGGAAGCAATAACGGAAACTCTATTAGCTTTCACCTGCTCGATGATCTCAAGTAATTTTCTGCGATTTTGCTCATCTAAACCATTAAAAGGCTCATCTAATAAAATAAGCTGAGGATCGGATACTAAAGCTCGTGCCAATAGAATTCGCTGGCGCTGCCCTCCAGAAAGACTACCGAAATGTTTATTGGAAAATTCTGCCATACCAACATCTAATAAAACTTCATGAATTTTTTGCTGATATTTTTTCGGCAGTCGCCCAAAGGGCCGCACATGAGCATATACTCCCATCTCAACAACTTTTTTAGCGCTGACGGGAAATGTGAGGTCGAGATGTGCGGACTGTGGAACATACCCAATATTACTGGCATTAATTTCCATAGATCCGCCAAGGTTCTGCGCTGAATGTAAAATTCCGCGAAGAAGGGTCGTCTTTCCTGAACCATTCGGACCAATCAAAGCAACTGCCTCTCCAGGAGCAATCGTCACATTCAGATCCGTAAGCACTGGCTTTCCTTGATAGCCAAACTGAGCATCAATAAATTTTGCTACATACTGCGTTTGCATTGTTGGCAACCTCGACCTCACACCTCTGCTGCGTGTATTTATTTCAATGAAGCGGGAATTTCTGCAAGATGCCCCGACCAAGCATTAACAATAGTTTTTACATTGTGCAGAATTGATCCCGTGTAGGTTTCCCCTTCCGATCCAACTACGCCTAAAGAATCGCCGTAAAGCGCATCGTCTCCGATCACTGCTTTTACGCCTGCAGCTTTTGCCACAGCCTCAATCGATTTTGAATTATTGGAGTTCTCAGCAAAAAGTGCGAGTGCTCCAGATTTCTTCACTTCTTCTGCAGCTTTTTGAATATGCTGCGCTGTTGCATCTTGCTGTTCATTGAAATCGGAAAGAGCGGCACCAATGAAATCAATGCCGTACGTTTTAGAGAAATAGCCAAAAGCATCATGCGAGGTAAAAAGTACTCGATGCTCTTTTGCTACCGAATCGATTGACTCTTTTACCCAAGCATCCAGATCCGCCAAAGCAGCCGAATACTTCTCTACATGCTTCGTGAATAATTCTTTATTTTCAGGAGAAACTTTATTCAAAATTGCGCCAATATTGCGCACCTGAACTGCGGCATTTTTCGGGCTTGTCCACACATGCGGGTCATAAGAAAATTCTGGCTCTTCTCCATCTTCAGGCGGGAAAGGCCATTTTTCAACTTTTACTTTTTCTACTCCGCGATCAATGGTGTACGGAAGATCTTTTTCCTGAGCGAGCACTGATTTTTCGTCATCTATTTCTTTGGCGGTCAAAATTCCAGTAGTGACGCCCATCGTTCCTTTGAAACCAGTAGCTTTCACTGTTGAATCTAAAAAGTGCTCTAAATCAACACCAGAAACAAGCATAACATCAGCAGCGGAAAGTGCTTTTGCTTGCTCTGTAGTCATTTCGTGTTCGTGCGCACTCGCATTAGGAGCAAGAAGACACGTCAAATCAATTTCTGATTGTGCTTTATCTTTGGCAGCTCCAGAATGAGTTACTTTTCCAGCAGAATCCATCTTAGTGAAAGCCAACGTTGCATCAGCGGATTTATCGCTGGCAATTTGCGTTACGTAATCGCAAATCTGCGTGGTAGTTGCAACAACTTTCACAACATTATTTTTTCCCTTTGCAGCATTAGTATCTTCTGCATTTTTCTCTTTTCCGATACTACATCCTGCAAGTGACGTTCCAGCCACAGCAAGTATCACGCATACAGCAACCGCATTAAGTCTGCGAGTCATTATTCTCCTATCTTTTTATCAATACATAAAATTACAGCTCTCACAGGAAGAAACAGCGAACACTTCATAGCATCTGCACGACCAGCGAACAGTACCTTCGTCAGTGAAGTGCATATAGTTTCTAGCTTCAATTCTCAAGCTAAACTTAGGCTAGCCTAACCTAAGTTTAATGTAAAGCCACATACATCACATTGAAAACTCCGTACCACCCACACAACTACAAAAACCCAGGCACCAAGAAACTTACTAAAATGATTACCAATATATACATGATATTTTGGATTAAATGCAAATCGCTTGATGCTTTTCTTCGCATACTCGCACCCGATCTGTGCTTTATATGCACAATTCATTGATATTTACAACCTGCCTAAAGTATAGTTATGCATACATCAAATACTATGGGGGTTTAGGTTATCTGAGTGTTGTGGCCTATGTGGATATCCCTGCTGGATGAACATTTAGTGTGATGTTTTATTACTCACACTCTCTCACGCATTTTGTGGCTGTCTTAATTATTTTTTAATCGAAATCGATATCGTGTAGACGATATATAGAAAGAATCATCATGAAAAATTTAAGGATAAAAATATATGCCGCAAACAAAGTTTACATATGACTACTATGCTATTGATCCTCGACTAGTTGGTTAATGCTAGGGTATCTCTTCAATGTTTAAGGAATCTGGATTATGTCTACCTCTAAAAGTATCGTGACGCCTACGCCAGTATCGAGAAAATATGTTGTCCTTATGGTGTGTGCATCATTAGCGCTCGTGCATCTTATCGGGTTAATGTGTGCATTAAATGAAATGACGCACAACATGTATGCCACGCAAGGAAAAGAGATGCATTACGAATCATTTTTTGTTCCGTTGATGACTCTCACTCCGCTTCCGCTCATTCTTGCGATGATAAGCATCATTGTTTTTGCGGTAAAGAAAAATATGCAGTGGATATTGAATCTACTCATAAAAATTTTCTTTATTCAAACTCTCGTGTTTATATCTATTCCAGTGTTATTAGCAGCCCTGGAGCGCGAGCTCAACGCAGCAGTACTCATCCCATCTGGCTTATGCATATTCCTCACAGCGGCTTTCACTATTTTTATTTCTATACTGCAGCAAGAAATACACCCTCATAATCATCCACACATATCTAAAACCGAAAAAGAAACTTCCTAAAATCTACTCAGCATCAAGAAAATACAAGTAACAGAGGGGAGGAAATAAAGTAATATTTCCTCCCTCTCTCGAACCTTTCACCCTTCACAGGCTAAGCAGCAACAAAAATTCCACCACCAACACTTTGGCTATAGCCCTAAATTCTCTCTAATAACCATTTTGGATGATCCCTCTACATAAAAAGAGGAAGAATTGCCGTAAGCAGCAACTCTCTCTAGGTTTCACTTTCCTCCATAAAACAAAAATCCGAATCCGTGCCAATCGGCAAAAGATTCGGATTATATTATCTTGGTGGAGCATAAGGGACTCGAACCCTTGACCCTCTGCTTGCAAAGCAGATGCGCTACCAGCTGCGCCAATGCCCCGTATGAAACTATTGTAGCGGATCAGCTACCGAATGCCACATCGACTGGCTCTGAACCACTTCAGAGATTTTCAAGAAAAGCGCGTAACCAATAACTGCCGAAGCAATCAAGACCACTGCCTTCTTCATTGAGAATCTCCTCTATACGTTAGCCATTCACTTTCAAAATTACTTTTGAAAGTTTGACTTTCGCGATTGTGCTCAAAACTCCAAAAATTCTGAGCATGCTTTCGGCTTTTTCAATCTCCAGTAAACACCAAGATTAAAATCTCCTAAGCGTGGGCCTAGATGGACTCGAACCATCGACCTCCACATTATCAGTGTGGCGCTCTAACCAACTGAGCTAT
Organism: uncultured Arcanobacterium sp.; assembly: GCA_958428545.1. Taxonomy (GTDB): domain Bacteria; phylum Actinomycetota; class Actinomycetes; order Actinomycetales; family Actinomycetaceae; genus Arcanobacterium_A. The sequence continues at coordinate 39,923 of CAUAGM010000001.1, forward strand.
AGGCCCTTTGCTGCTCGCTATAAGCATGCTCCACTAGGTTAATTCACTACAGGCGATTTTGCCAAATCAATCCACCTTGGCGTAGATCACGTTAATGAAAGCGAGCAGGTACTCAAGGGTTCACGATAGCTCGATACGCTCCTGCGCAGCTCTCGCGAAGTTGCCTTTTGCACAAGTTTCCTTTTATGCTCATTCATCAGCGCTAACTCATTGCTCACTCATCGGTAACGGTAATATGCATACCACCTACGAGCATAGCAATCACGTTGAAAATAAGCGCCATCACTGTGCCCAGAGCAGTCATTAAAATAACCTCAATCACAGCCACAGCCACAGAAAACGGAATCAGGCGCCCAAACTGTAAGAACTGCCCGAGTTTTAGCACCTGCTCATTATTGAGCTGCACAAGCAGATCGTTAATACCACTCCATACGTGCATCGCATCAAACAGCAGCCACAGCACAACAGACGCCACCACAATCATGATGCCGAGTGCCACAGACACAAGGAACGAAATTTTAAGTGCACTCAATGGATCGACGCGCGAAATCGTCATTTTCACACGGCGGATACCAACAGGTCGCTTCGTTCCGACTGATATTTTCTTCGTTTCAGAAGCCATGGATCTTCTCCGATTCATTCAAATATCGCCAATTTCTAAGTATAGTTTAGTAAACTACTTCGAGAGTACCGCGTTTTGCTCGTCTTGAGTAGTTTCTTCACTCACGCTTTGCATACTCCCTGCCTGATTTTCACTCGAATCTTCCTCTGATTCCTTATCAAGATTCAAAGCAATTGCAATCACCTTATCGTCTCCATCAGGGCGAGCGAAGGTAACTCCTTGAGTATTGCGACCAGTGAGATTCACTTCATCCACACGCGAGCGAACAACTTTCCCACCACTCATAATCACCAAAATTTCATCATCTGGTTGAGTAATCAAAGCACCCACAAGATCGCCGCGTGCTTCAACGAGATTTGCAACCTTAATCCCAAGCCCGCCACGCCCCTGCACGCGGTACTGATCCACAGAGGTTCGTTTCGCAAAGCCGCCTTCAGTGACAACAAACACTTCGGATTCAGGGCGGATCACGTCCATCGTCAGCAAGGAATCGCCTCGACGGAATTTCATACCCGTGACGCCGCTCGTTGCACGTCCCATCGGCCGCAACGCCTCATCGCTTGCCGTGAACCGCACACTCATGCCCTTACGAGAAACAAGCAAGAGATCATCACCCTCATTAATGAGTCGAGCACTGACTACTTGATCTAGCTCGCCATGCACATTTTCTTTCAAGTTAATAGCTATCAAGCCTGCTGCTCGTGCAGAATCATAATCGGCTAAACGCGTCTTCTTCACGTAGCCAAACTTTGTAGCAAGCACCAAATATTGAGCCTGCTGATAATCACGCAGTGAAATTGCAGAAGCGATTTTTTCATCTGGCTGGAAAGCAAGCAAATTCGCGATATGCTGCCCTTTACTCTCGCGCGACCCTTCTGGCAGTTCGTAGCCTTTTACTCGGTAGACACGCCCTTGGTTTGTGAAGAACAAATGCCAATCATGGGTGGAGCCAATCCCAAAATGTTCCACCACGTCATCTCCGCGCAAAGTAGTGCCTTTAATACCCTTGCCGCCACGATGCTGAGCACGATATTCAGACACCTTTGTACGTTTGACGAAACCAGAACGGGTAATCGTCACGACGACGTCTTCTTCAGGAATAAGATCTTCTTCCGTCATTTCTCCATCAAAGGGCACAATCACGGTACGGCGATCATCACCATATTTATCAACGATCTCCGCAAGCTCAGTGCTCACAATACTACGTTGCCGCTCTGGTTTGGCAAGAATATCTTTATAATCTTCGCGCAGAGCTTCTTTTTCTTCTTTTTCCTGCAGAATCTTCAAACGTTCTAATGCTGCCAAGCGGCGCAGCTGCATAGCAAGGATATGATCTGCTTGAATCTCATTGATTCCAAGTAGATCCATCAACCCATTGCGGGCTTCTTCTGGAGTTTGCGAACGGCGAATTAGAGCAATCACAGCATCGAGCGCATCGAGTGCCTTTACCAAGCCCTCTAAAATCATTAACCGTTCTTCAATCTTCTTCAAACGGAAGACTGTGCGCCGGCGAATCACCTCAATCTGGTGCTGCACCCAATGGTATACAAACCCATCGAGTGAGAGCGTGCGCGGCACACCATCAACCAGTGCAAGCATATTTGCTGGGAAATTATTTTGCAGCTGAGTGTGTTTATAGAGATTGTTCAAAACGACTTTCGCCACAGCGTCACGCTTCAAAACGATGACGATACGCTGCCCAGCTCGCCCGGAGCTTTCATCTCGAATATCGGCAATACCAGGCAAGCGACCATCTTTGATGCCTTCTACCATTTTGTCGAGCAGACGGTCTGGATTCACTTGATAAGGAAGATCAGTGACGACGATACACTGACGCCCATTAACCTCTTCAATCTCAGTGACGGCACGCTGGGTAATCGAACCATGCCCAGTGCGATACATATCTTCGATGCCTTTTTTACCAAGAATCGTCGCACCTGTAGGGAAATCAGGCCCTTTTACCCGTTCCATCAGTGCGTGCAGAAGTTCATCACGAGAAACCTCAGGATTCTCTAAATACCACTGCACACCTGCCACAACTTCACGTAAATTATGTGGAGGAATACGAGTCGCCATACCAACGGCAATACCTTCTGAACCGTTGATAAGCAGATTAGGAATACGGGATGTCAGCACAGTAGGCTCCATCACAGAACCATCGAAGTTTGGCTCAAAATCAACGGTTTCTTCCGCAATATCTCGCACCATTTCCATCGCTAGCGGAGCCATGCGAGCCTCAGTATAACGCGGAGCAGCAGCGCCTAAATCACCAGCTGTACCAAAGTTACCCTGCCCAGCAACAAGCGGATAGCGCATACTCCATGGCTGTACGAGACGAACCATCGTATCGTAAATGGCAGCGTCTCCATGAGGGTGATACTGCCCCATCACTTCGCCTACGATTTTGACGCTTTTATTAAAACTTGCATCTGGGCGGAAACCACCGTTCCACATCGCGTAAATTACACGGCGGTGCACGGGTTTCATACCGTCACGCACATCTGGAAGAGCGCGACCCACAATCACACTCATGGCATAATCGAGATAGCTGGTCTCCATCTCTTTTTGAAGATCAACTTCCTTGATATTGCCGTGCTTGTAGGTGCTTTCGCCCTCGTTCAGCTCTTCAGTCTCGTTCTTTTCGCTCACAGTTCTCGCTTTGCTTCGTTTCTTGATTCGTTACGTTTAATACATCGTCACGCGATAGGCGCGATTTAAATATCGAGGAATCGCACATCGTGTGCGTTTCGCTGAATAAATGAGCGGCGTGACGCCACATCTTCACCCATAAGTAGCGAAAAAGTCTCATCCGTTTCCGCAGCTTCACCAATACTCACTTGCTTGAGCGTGCGCGTCTCAGGATCCATCGTCGTCTCCCAGAGTTCCTCAGCATTCATTTCGCCCAAACCTTTATAGCGCTGGATTCCTTGACCTTCAGCTTTTGGCAATTTCTTTCCAGCTGCCAAGCCTGCTGCAAGCACAGCATCACGTTCTTTATCTGAAAATACATAATCATGCTGCGAATTCGTCCACTTAATGCGGTAGAGCGGAGGCATAGCAATATATATATGCCCTTGCTCGATCAGTGGGCGCATATAGCGGTAGACAAGGGTGAGCAGAAGCGTTGCAATATGCTGCCCATCAACGTCTGCGTCAGCCATAAAAACAATCTTATGATAGCGAAGCTTGGCAATATCGAATTCTTCTCCGACGCCAGTACCAAACGCTGTGATCAACCCTTGAATCGTATCTGAGCTAAGCGCGCGATCAAGTCGGGCTTTCTCTACGTTCAAGATTTTGCCACGGATAGGCATAATTGCTTGGTGTTTCGGATCACGCCCATTGACGGCACTGCCACCAGCGGAATCACCCTCCACAATAAATACTTCGCATTCCTCTGGCTTGCGGCTTGTGCAATCCTTAAGTTTTCCTGGCATTGACGCCGATTCAAGCACACTCTTGCGGCGAGTGGCTTCACGTGCTTTGCGGGCAGCTTGGCGAGCAGAGAAAGCCTGAGTTGCTTTTCGAATAATTTCCTTACCGTCGCTCGGATGCATATCCAGCCAGTCGGTGAGGAATTTGTAAGTCTGCTGCTGTACGAATGTGCGCACCTCAGTATTGCCAAGCTTAGTCTTAGTCTGCCCTTCAAACTGAGGCTCAGCAATTTTCACGGAAATGACGACTGTAAGCCCTTCACGTATATCTTCGCCAGAAAGATTTGGATCTTTTTCTTTTAGTAAATTCTTATCGCGAGCATATTTGTTGATAACAGACGTAAGCGCAGTACGGAAACCTTCTTCGTGAGTACCACCTTCCGTCGTGTTAATTGTGTTTGCAAATGTGTGCAGAGATTCGCTGTATGCACTCGTCCACTGCATAGCAATTTCTACAGAAATTTTCTTTTCTGTGTCTTCTGCTTCAAAGTAAATCGGCTCTGGATGAATAGAATCAGCTTTCTTTGTGTGCACAAGATGCTTTACGTAATCGAGTAAACCGCCATCATACTTGTAGCTCACTTCGGAGTGCCCAGGTTTTGGGTTATCTTCTTCACCGAGAGCATCGCCAGTGACTTCGTCACCTTCAGCAACTGCTGAAGATCGCTCATCTATGAGAGTGATACGTAAACCTTTATTCAAGAAACTCATCTGATGGAAACGCTTGCGCAGAGTTTCAAAATCAAAATCAGTGGTTTCAAAAATTTCTGGATTCGGCCAAAAGGTTTGCGTCGTTCCAGTGCGATCCGTTGCTTCTCCTTTTTCAAGCGGAGCAGTTGGCACGCCGTTTTCGTAAGAAATTCGCCATACGTATCCATCTCGATGAACTTCGGTTTCCATACGGGTGCTCAAAGCGTTCACCACAGAAATACCCACACCGTGCAAACCGCCAGAAACGGCATACGAACCATTGCCAAATTTACCGCCAGCATGCAGTACAGTCATCACAACCTGCACTGCTGAAACACCTTCTGTGGGGTGAATATCAACTGGAATACCGCGTCCATTATCTTCCACTCTCACAGCGCCATCATCTTGAAGCGTCACCTCGATATGATCGCAATAACCTGCGAGAGCCTCATCAACCGAGTTATCAACCACTTCGTAGACAAGATGGTGAAGCCCGCGCTCGCCTGTAGAGCCGATATACATACCAGGGCGTTTGCGCACAGCTTCAAGCCCTTCGAGCACGGTAATATCTCCGGCATTATAATGTTCGTTCTTTTCGGGATTATTCTCCGTCACGCCGCTTCTCTCCTTCGTGCCTCGCATAGGAGCCGTGTACTCACTATGCAGTGCCAGCGTGATAATTGCTGGCGTGGCAGTTATGTACAACAGCGAAAATGTGCGCTATCTCTCAATCGTGCACGTAATAGCCGCTGTCGTGTTTTTCAAGCGTTTTGGTAGGGGGATACCATTTCGCCACTGCAGACCATTATAGCGCGTTTACTGCCGTTTTCAGAGATTTCACTATTACAAACTTCATATACAGACAATGCACATTACGAAAAGATGAGTTTCCTAATCGTATGTATCTCGCGGTCCTCTACCTGGCACCGAATATGCTCCATGTTTCCACGAACGCTGATGCGGTCCTTTAATAATGATTTCTTTGACGACGCCTTCACCGAGAACTTCAGCCAGCCGCTGATCGATTGCTGCAGTAAGCGCACGCAGCTGCGTCTCCCACCCTACTGTGCGAGTACGAATAGTCAACACACCTGTATCTGTAAATTCTTCAACTTTTGAATGTTGAGCAATATGTTTACCAGCAACCTCTTCCCAACGGTTACTCATTGACGCCACATCGAGCAGTGTCGTCATTCCTCGTTCACGAATTGCGGCATCAAGCAGCATTCCGAGAGGGTGAGGATCACGCCAGCTCGCTCGTGCTCCTGATCCCACATCCTGCCCTGGAACTGGCACAAAAACGTCATCTCCCAGATGCCTCTCTTGCTTATGAATATCCTCAGTTGTACGATGACTTTCTTTTCTGCGACGCACCCATCCCTGCTGTTGTGCCATAATTCGCACATTCTCAAGCAACCGAAGCGGAAGTACATCACCGTTTTTTTGTGCTGCTTGCTCTCTCGCATGAGTGACGATGCTTGCTCTACTTTCGTTCATCAGCCGTCACCTCGCCGCCATGAACATAAAAGCGGTGTGCTTCTAGATGCGGTGGCAAATCGTCACCAACAGCAGCAGTGATAAAAACCTGCTGAGCGGGTTTAATAATATCTACAAGACGTTCACGTCTGCGAGAATCCAGCTCAGCGAAGACATCATCTAAAATAAGAATCGGCTCGTCTCTATCAATCCAACCAATCCATTCACTTGTGCGCAGTATCTGCCATGAAGCAAGTTTAAGTGCTAAAGCGTAACTCCAACTTTCACCATGCGAAGCATAACCTTTTGCTGGAAGTGATCCTAAAGTCAAAAGAAGTTCGTCTCGATGAGGTCCCACTAGATTAAGCCCAGAATCTATTTCTTTACAGCGAGCATTATGCACAGCCGCAATAAATACCTCTTTGATCTTTTCACTATCACTCATATCAAGCAGTGACGCCACCTGCGTATTTTTATCAGCTGTGACGTTTGCTTCATACTTAATTTTTGCACAAGCACTAGCTGCAGAAACAGCGTGATAGTAATGTTCAACATGAGGCTCCAGATCCGCCACTATTTGCGAGCGTGCAGAAATAATTTGAGAGCCGAGATCCACAAGTTTTGAATCCCATACATCGAGCATTGCAGTATCGATATTCTGCCCGCGCCTGCGTTGCTTTCCTAAAGTTTTTAAAAGAGCTGCCCGCTGGCGAAGCACTTTTTCATAATCAGCTTTAATCGCTCGCATTTTAGGACGTATCTGAATCATCAACGTATCGAGAAATTTCCTGCGAGTTGCGGGATCTCCCGTCACTAAAGCTAAATCTTCAGGTGCAAATACAACGGTCCGTACAAGTCCTAAGATTTCGCTAGGCCGCACTTGCCCACGATTGAGACGCGCACGATTTGCTCTGCCAGAATAAATTTCCAGCTCAAGTAATGCTGTGCGTTCATCATTATTCACTCGTGCACGAATAACTGCTGCTTCTGCTCCTTGCTGCACAAGCGCAGAAACTGAACTCACACGATGAGAAGAAAATGTAGAAAGATATTCAATTGCTTCAACGATATTCGTTTTACCTTGGCCATTTTCTCCTATAAAAGCAGTAATTCCTGGTTCACAATGAAGCACAAGTTCTCGATACGACCGAAAATTATGCAGCGAAAGATCAGAAATATACACAGCGTGCTCAGCCTACGGTGATACGTGCCGAATTATCGCGATCCGTACGTACGAATTGGCATAAGAAGTAAACGGAATGAAGACTGTTCATCATTTTCATCTTTTTCTTCTGTGAGAACAGCAGGTTTGCTCTCTTGTGTGTATGCCAAACGAACCAACTGTGAATCCATCACGCTTAAACCGTCTTGTAAGAAGACAGGATTGAATGCCATGGCAATATCCGAGCCAGAGACATTTACAGCGAGAGCCTCAGATGCTTGCGCAGCATCTCCATGACCTGCTTCAAGAATGAGCTGATCTTGTGAAAAAGCTAAGCGAACTGCAGAATTTTTTTCTACAACTAGACGAGCACGTTTAATAGCTTCATTTAGCTCGGCGCGATCCATCACTGCATATCCCTCTATATTTTCTGGGAAAAGCGAAATCACTTGCGGATACTCACCATCAATAAGCTGTACCGTATTATGCTTGCCCGCAGCAGAAAATCCTATAAGAGTTGGAGCTTGTGTATCGTTGAGGCAAAGAGATACAGGCCCAGCAGAGCCGAGAGCTTTTGCAATATCAAGCAGACGAGATGCACGCACTAAAATTCTTTGAGAAATAGCAGGATCTTCTGGTTTCCACGAAATTTCTTTGACGGCAAGACGATAGCGGTCTGTTGCCATAAGAGTGATTCTATCGCCTTCAATTTCAATGCAGACAGAAACGAGCATGGGAAGAGTATCATCATGCGATGCTGCAATCGTCACTTGTTGCACAGCTTCTTGCCATGCAGCTCCGTCTACTGTCCCAACGAGAGGCGGACGTTCGTGCATATCCACATAATCTTCCATCGACATAACTTTCATGGAAAAATGCGTAGATCCGCACTCAATATCAACTTTATTACCATCCATTGAAAATTCGATGGGCTGCTGAGGTAGTGATCGGCAAATATCTGCAAGTAATTTGCCATTGACGAGAACTTCTCCCTCATCTATAACTTCTGCATCAATATATACATGAGAATCTATATCAGAATCTCGTGAGCTTAATGCTACTTTTCCTTCTCCATCGGCAACAATTTTTAATCCAGCAAGCGTAGGGTGAGCTGGACGATGTGGAATTGTGCGTGCAACCCAACTGACTGCGTCAGAAAAAACACTGTTATCAACTTGAAGTTTCATAGTTCCTGCTTTCTTAGTATCTGATGCTAGTTTACGCGAGAAATACGATGTTCACAGAAAGTTATTCGCATGGGTGGCGGCATGAAGGAAAAGTTTCTATATATGTAGTAGTTATAGTAGGTACTGCGAATATTGTGGATAACATAGTTTTATGGCGTGAAATCAACATTTTCAGATATGGATAACTCGTGGATAGAAGATGTGGATAACCTTAGAAATCTGTGAATGAGACATTTTCATATAAAAAATAGACACAGAAAAACAATATTTATCCACAAATATATACGAGTTATTCACCTTGTAATGCTTGTTCGGTGGCAGCGTGTTTTATTTTGCTTGAAAGTTCAGTGACTAGATTATAAATATTTTGGTTTTCAGCAAGTTTTTTTTCTACGTTTCGTACGGCGTTAATCACTGTGGTGTGATCGCGGCGATTAAATGCTTCTGCAATTTTCGGAAGGGAAAGATCCGTCATTTCTCGGCACAGATACATAGCGATATGTCGAGGAGTCGTCACCGTTCGGCTGCGAGTAGGAGAAATAAGATTATCGAGTGTGATATTAAAATAAGAGGCTGTTTGGCTCATAATAATTCCCGCAGTGATAGTCAGAGCAGCAGCATCGGAAATCATATCTTTGAGTACAAGTTCAGCCATATCTAGAGTGATCGGATGATGTGCCAAATCGGCGTATGCTGTGACGCGGCGCAAAGCTCCTTCCATTTCACGCACATTTGACGTCATATGAGTGCCAATATATTCTACAACTTCGCGTGGAATATCGATATTTTCTGCAGCTGCTTTCTTATCGAGAATGGCAATGCGTGTCTCGAGGTTAGGAAGATCAATACTTGCAGTAATTCCTGATGCAAAGCGTGAAATCATACGGTCTTCAAAACCAGTAAGAAGCTTTGGTGCCACATCGGAGGTGATGACGATTTGTTTATTTGCGTTGGAAAGAGCGTTGAACGTATGGAAAAATTCGTCGAGAGTCTGATCTTTATTAGAAATAAATTGAATATCGTCGATAAGAAGCACATCGATATTACGGAATTGATCCTTGAACGTGTGCACTTGCTGATCGCGAAGTGCGTTAATAAACCAGTTGGTAAATTCTTCGCTGGAAACGTACAGCACTTTCTTTTTCGGATAGAGAGTGAGAGTGTAATTTCCTATTGCGTGCAAGAGATGAGTTTTCCCCATTCCTGAATCTGAATAAAGGAAAAGAGGGTTGTATGTGGATCCAGGAGCTTCTGCTACAGCTAATGCAGTTGCGTGAGCAAAACGGTTTGATTCGCCTGGCACAAAAGAATCGAATGTGTATCGAGGATTGAGGCGAGCTTCGGACTGGAGCTGAGCTATTGATTGAATTGATTGATATGCAGTAGGTGAAAAATATTCATGGTCGTTTGTTTCGATACTGGAAGTAGAAGTGGCGTCGTACGAAGAAAAACTTTCGGTTTCTGGTTCATGAATCTGTGTATGCATAGGATCATGAGTTTTTGCCTCAAATGATGATGAGGCAGACGGCGCAGGTTCCATCTGATCTGAGGGAGTCCATGTTGGCAGTGCTGACGGCTGCTGTGCAGGAACGGCTTGTTCTGAAAGAGTGGGATCGACGGAGATCATGAGGGTGACGTCACGCCCTAAAATTTTGTTTAATTGTTGCGTCATAATTGAGGAGACGTGCTCAGAAATCCAATCTTTCACAAATTCTGAACCAACGCCAATAACGAAAATTCCATCGACGGCTGCGAGAGGTTGAGCCATACGCACAAAAGCAGTTTGGGAATCAGAAAGTTGACCTTCTGCTTTTAGTAGTTCTGTGGCTGCCGTCCAGGCATCACGCGCAGCAAACGACTCAGCCATAATCACCTTCTGTGGATAAGGGATGCTAAACCGTGTGATATCACGATTTAGCATGTGGATAAAAGAACTTAAGATCCATCATAAAGGACTGAAAGAATAAGGCAAAACAAAGTTATCCACACAGTTGTGCACAGGTGTGGATATTACATCGGTGTAATTACAATCGTGGAGCGGTGTAATATCGCAGTTTTTTGTTTCACTCATACATAATTCACAGCTGTGGATGTGCACATAAATTGACGTCACTCAATTTCTTAAGAGCTGTATTCTGATGAGATATCAGTCACGAGAAGGCACACATTTCTTGACCTCAAGCCCTCCTGGCGCATAAAGTCGATAGGTCATATATGCACAGAACGCATTGTTGTATGCGAACGCACTCAGCGATGCTAAGAATCCGGAGAGATGAATTATGTCTACGAAGCGCACGTTCCAACCGAACAATCGCCGTCGTCACAAGGTTCACGGGTTTCGTAAGCGTATGAGCACGCGCGCAGGTCGTGCTGTTCTTGCTGCCCGTCGCCGTAAAGGTCGCGCAAAGCTCAGCGTCTGATCGAATGCTATCCGCGAAATATCGGATGCGTTCGAGTGATGATTTTGCTCGAACTATTCAGGGTGGAAAAAAGCGGCATACCTCTACAGTGACGGTGTATGCATATTCCTACCCTTCTCATATAGGAGCCGACCTTACTGCTAAGGTCGGCTTCGTTGTGAGTAAGAAAGTGGGAAATTCTGTTGTGCGTCATCGCGTTGTTCGCCAACTGCGGCACATTATCCAACCTATTGTGCCGCAGATAAATGATTCAACACTTATCGTTGTGCGAGCAAAGCCACGAGCTGCATCAGTATCGTTTGCTGAACTTTCGCGTGATGTGCGCACTGCATGTGAAAAGCTTGAAGTATTTCAATCTGAAAATGAGGCTCACGCATGAGATTTTTTACTCGTGGGCTGCTTACAGCAATTCGTTGCTATCAGCAAACTATATCTGCTGGTAGAGAGCGCAGATGCAAATATCAACCAACGTGTTCTGCCTACGCTATGGAATCAATTGAGGTTCACGGCGCATTAAAAGGTACAATGCTAGCTAGTTGGCGTCTTATGCGCTGTAATCCGTGGAGTAAAGGTGGAGTTGATTGGGTACCTCAGAAGGGTATGTGGCCAACTCCTCCATTGAACTACGAACAGCTTATGGAGTATCGCCAGCTGCATGAGCAAAGCGACGGCAAAGCTGCGTCAGATCACAGTGATCCTGGCGGCGTGGCGAGCACTGTGTGAGAACGAAAACGAGACAACGCTTCTCAAGCGTGAGAATGGAAGAAGATCTGTGGATGCAATTCTTTACCCGCTGATGTGGATTATCGGCTGGATTATTGTGGGAGTACATAAAGTACTCACAGTGCTGGGAATGGCTGCTGGTGCTGGTGCTGCGTGGGTTCTGGCAATTGTTGGTATGACGATTATCGTTCGCGCATTAATGATCCCGCTCTTTAGCAAGCAGATTCGCTCTCAGCGTTCTATGCAGCGCTTACAGCCTGAGATTCAAAAAATTCAGAAGAAATATAAAGGTAAAAAAGATCAGATTTCGCAAAGGCGCCAGCAAGAAGAAATTATGGCGCTGTATAAAACTCATGGCAGCTCTCCAATGGCATCGTGCTGGCCAATGCTTATTCAGATGCCGATTTTCTTTGCTTTGTATCGAGTGCTCTATGCCGTCAAACCTTTGGCTGAAGGCACTTATGATCGTGAGGCATTGGGCGGTCTGAATAGAGAGAATGCAGGAGAAATGGCTGGATCGACCGTTTTCGGCGCGCCGCTCGATAGCTCTCTTGGCACAGCAAATAGTTATTCAGATCCAACACGAGTAATTGTTATCGCCGTCATTCTCATTATCTTGATGATTCTCACCCTCTTTATCACTCAAAAACAGCTTATGACGAAAAATATGGTCAAGAGCGACGATCCAAATAATATGGCTGAGAAAATGACGAAGTATATGCTTTACGGCATGCCGCTGATTTACATTTTCACTGGCTACGCATTCCAGATTGGCGTATTGATTTATTGGCTTTCAAGCAACGTCTGGAACTGGGGGCAGCAGACATGGCTGATTACTAACAATCCAACGCCAGGTTCACCTGCTTACAAGAAACGCCAAGAGAAATTGCGTGCGAAAGCAATTAAGAAGGGCTTGAATCCCGATGATATTGAGAATGGCGATACACCAGAACCAACTGGGCAGCGTATGCAGCCGATGAGCTCTAAACGTCAAAAGAAAAAAGGCAGAAGCTATGATCCACTTGCCAATGGTCCTCAGGATCTCACTGTTGACGATGGCAATACTATCGACGCTGACGATGATATCGAAGTGCTTGGCAAAGACGGCTTGACTGATGCGCAGCGAGCTAAGAAACGTTATGAGCGTCGCATGGCAGAGCGTCAGCGTTCCAAAGAGAAAGCTCAAGTGCGTGCGAAAAAGCAGCAGCAGCGCAGTAAAAAAGATCGAAGTTTTTAGTAATATCCGATAGTTCAAACAAAGGAACATGATGAGTGTTGAAGATGTAGTAGAGGAAACTCCACAAGATATGCATACAAAGCTCGTTGATGAGGGTGATTATGCAGCGGATTATCTTGAAGATTTGCTTGATATCAGCGAACTTGATGGAGATATAGAGATTTCTGTTGAGGCTGATCGCGCAGCAGTGGCAATTGTGATGGAAGATGGAACGGATCGTCGTCTAAAGCGCCTGATTGGGCGTCACGGCGAAACGCTTGATGCTCTCCAGGAGCTTACGCGTCTTGCCGTACAATCCAAGACGAATGAGCGTTCCCGTCTGATGCTCGATATTTTGGGTTATCGAGATGGGCGCCGCAAGGCAATTCAGGCAATTGCACGCGATGCCGTTGAGCAGGTGCAAGAAACAGGTGAAGACGTTGCCCTCAAACCGATGAATCCTTTTGAACGCAAGGTTGTGCACGATGTGGTTGCCGAAGCAGGCTTATATTCCGATTCTTCAGGTATTGGGCCTAATCGTCACGTTGTGATCATGTTGCCTTTTGAAGATGACGATATCGACGATACTGATTTCGTAAATGATGAGTCTTCTTCCACAAGTGCAGACGATACTATCGAAGAATCTATGCCATCGACGAGTTCTGCAAGTGCGATGAGCATGGGTAGTTCGCAGAGTGCCGAAAGCGCACAGAGCGTTGAAAGCGCGCAATGAGCGCTGATCTTACTCATAATCAACCTAGTGTTGAAGCTCCGCCCTCTGGTGGAGCTTCGCATTTTGGTGAGCCAGCATGGGCTAAGTTGTGCAGTTTTGCCACCATGTTGGAAAATGAGGGGGATATGCGTGGTTTGCTTGGACCTCGAGAATTAGAGCGTTTATGGAGTCGGCATCTCCTTAATTCATTAGCAATTGAACCTGATATCTCAGCGTCTGCATCAGTTGCCGATATTGGCTCTGGTGCTGGTTTTCCAGGTATTGTTCTCGCAATTGTACGCCCTGATCTTTCTATCTCTCTTATTGAAACAATGGATCGGCGTGTGCAATGGCTCGAAGAAGTGGTGAAAAAACTAGATCTTCCCCATGTTCAGGTGTTTAATATGCGTGCAGAGGAGTTGGCAGGGCAAGCGCATTTCGACGTGGTGACTGCGAGAGCTGTCGCCCCACTTAAAAAGCTTATTCCTTGGGCATTTCCTTTACTTAAACCTACTGGTGCTTTAGTTGCGCTTAAAGGTGCACGTGCAGAAATTGAGATAGATGAAGCCCGTAAGATGATACGCAAATTTTCGATCAATTCGGTGAAGATTCACGAACGCAGCGTGTGGGGAACGGACGAAGCGACGCGAGTCGTAAAGGCATACGCAATATAAGAGCGTGTAATCACTATGAAATCTGCATAGAATAAAAAGCGATATGAGGAGGTAGCGTGAGTAAGCTTGAAGATCGTTTTGAAGCGGAATTTGGTGCAGCGAAAACATCGCCGCCTATCTCTGAGAACTCATCCTCTTCTGATTATGACGATAGCTCGTTGATGTTTGACGAAATGATGAAGGCTCGAGCAACTGTTCGTGCTTTTATGGAAGAGAAATTACCTAAGCCTGCCCACACTCGTATTTTTTCTGTATCTAATCAAAAAGGTGGAGTTGGAAAAACTACCACAACGGTCAATATAGCTGCAGCTTTAGCTAAAGGCGGGTTAAACGTTTTAGTGATTGACGCCGATCCTCAAGGTAATGCATCCACAGCTCTCGGAGTTCGTCCGAGTAGCGGTTCTCCTTCTGTCTACCACGCATTAAAAGCTAAAATGCCACTCACTAAGCTCATTTACCCTGTGCCAGAAATAGAAAATTTGTGGATTGTGCCGGCTACTATCGATTTAGCTCTGGCCGAAGTAGAGCTCGTGATGAGTGAACGTAGGGAATATCGCCTACGAGAAGCAATTAAAGATTTTTTCAAGGATCCAGCGTTTGCTGAATTTGATATTGATTACGTCTTTATTGATTCTCCTCCTTCGCTTGGAATGCTAACGTTAAATGCTTTAGTGGCAGCAAATGAAGTGATGATTCCGATTCAGGCTGAGTATTACGCCCTTGAAGGTCTTACTCAGCTTATGAAGACGATTACTTCTGTGCAGCAAGTATTTAACCCAGATCTTCGTATTTCAACGATTCTATTGACGATGTTTGATAAACGCACAAACTTAGCAAATGACGTTGCTGCAGATGTTGAACAGTATTTTCCCACCGAATTACTGGAAGCAAGGATCCCTCGAAATGTTCGTATTTCAGAGGCGCCAAGTTTTGGACAAACTGTGATCCAGTATGACCCAAAGTCTTCTGGCTCTGCGGCTTATATGAGCGCCGCCAAAGAGATAGCGTTAAAAATTTAATGCCATAATGTTTCACGTGAAACAATCCTGAGCGATGAATCTCATGTGTGCGGCTATTTTTGCGAATCACCATTGAATCAATCGAAATTTTCGCAGAATCCTACATCCTGTGAATTTTCTCTGCGTACGATGGTAAAAATATGGGTTTTCCGCCTACCTCAAACAGAGTTTCGGCAGAGGAGGAAATGTGTACAGAAGAAACACGCGGAAGAAACATATATAAAAAGGGGCACTACTAGCTATATACCTACATACCTATATGTTTCACGTGAAACAATAAGGGTCGATGAGATAAAGAAATAAAAACGCCTATATACGTACACACAAACCAACTTTTAGATATTTCTCTAAAAATTCTCCAAAAGAAAGATGATATTTATTCACAGGATTAGTCCGATGTTTCACGTGAAACATCGACCCAGATAAAACAATCCATAGAACATTGGCATGCAGAAGGTGAACTTGTTAGATTATTATTCAGAATATACAGAGAGGCGGAGCATGCGATGGCTGAAAAAAGGCGTGGTTTAGGGCGTGGGATTGGAGCTCTTATTCCAGAGAGTCAAGAAGAAAAACAACATAGACCAATTGATGTTTTCTTTTCATCGTCGAGCGCTGATAGTCTCGCAAAAAACTCTCTTTATGTAAAAGAAGAACAGGAAAGTAAACCACACGCAGGATCCACAAAAACCAGCACAAACACCAACACTCCCTCCAGCAGCACTGTCTTTACAGAATCGGAGAAAACATCTGCTACTTCTCAACAAGGGAAAGGAACATCGGCACGTAAAGTTTCAGCAAGAAACACAGCCAACGAAATCCGCCAAGATAGCGATACGGAGCTTGTGCCAGTACCTGGAGCAACATTTGGAGAGCTGAGCGTATCGGCAATTATTCCAAATACGAAGCAGCCGCGCCAAGTATTTGATGAAGATGATTTGCAGGAACTTGCCGATTCCATTGCGGAAGTCGGGGTGTTGCAGCCAATCGTTGTGCGCCCTCTTCGGACGCCGATTCCCGATCATCCTGATGCTCGATATGAATTGATTATGGGGGAGCGCAGGTGGCGAGCAACTCAGCGAGCTGGTTTGTCTACAATTCCAGCAGTTGTGAGGCACACAGAAGATACTGATCTTTTGCGTGATGCTTTGTTGGAAAACCTGCATCGCGCACAGCTTAATCCACTCGAAGAAGCAGCAGCATATCAGCAGCTCCTCGATGATTTTAAGATTACTCATGAAGAGTTATCTAAAAAGATTGCGCGTTCTCGTCCCCAAATTACCAATACTCTTCGCTTACTAAAACTTCCACCTCTTGTGCAAAGGCGAGTAGCGGCTGGAGTTATTTCAGCAGGGCACGCTCGAGCACTTCTGAGTTTGGCAGACCCAGTGGCAATGGAACAGTTAGCTCAGCGTATTGTCGCTGAAGGTCTTTCCGTACGAGCTATCGAAGAAATCGTGGCTGTTGGAGGAAAGTCTGTTGAGCCAAAATCAAGGGCTTCACGCACCCAGCGCTATGTTGCCGAGCTTAACGAGTTAGCTGTTCGCCTAGGGGATCGTTTCGATACGCGCGTGAAAGTGCAGATGGGTACTCATAAAGGAAGAATCACAATCGAATTTGCAGAAATTGACGATCTGAATCGTATTCTTGCAGAAATGGGGGATACTGGAGTAGCCGTAAATCAGCAGTAATCCGGCAGTAGTGGCAAAGTATCTCAGAAGTATTGGGTAGTATCGTTTCTCTTTGAATGAGAGTTGTGTGTGATCTTCACTATGCGCACTATTAGCGTTTTTTAAGAGCGGCGTGAAGAATTTTCACATAAAACTCTTCAACCGAGATTCCTTGATCTTTTGCAGCCGCAGCAGCTGCCTGCGGAAAAATTGATGTTTCTGCCATGCCTGGAGTGGTATTAACGTCAATAAACCAAGGCACGCCCTGCTCGTCAAGAATAATATCTGTGCGCGAATAGTGCCGAAGCCCCAGCTCCTTATGTACAGCAAGAGCTAAATCGGTGATCGCGGCAAGCTCCGCGGCGTTCGTATGTGCAGGCACAAAATACTCAACGCGTCCAGGGTTATATCGAGCATCATAGTCATATGGACCGTTGACGGTCACTTCTACTGGAGGAATGGCAATAGCCTCATCTGCAAAATCAACGACGCCTACACCAAATTCACGTCCAGAAATAAACTCTTGAATAAGTGCGACGTCATCATAAGCAAAACAATCTACCATGGCACTGGGGAGTTCTGCGCGCGAATGGACAATCGTCAAGCCCAGAGAAGAACCTCCACGTGCAGGTTTGACCACGAGAGGGAAACTATAACGTTGCTCGATTAAATCCAAAATTGGCTGCACGCCAACTTCGCGGAAAAGAGGCTGAGGAAGTGCCATTGATGATGGAACTTTTAATCCGCTGCGGAGCAACACGCTTGCGCACACTGATTTATCGGAAGCTAAACGGCACGCCTGCGCCTGTGATCCCACGTAAGCATAGCCAGCCAAATCGAGTAAATCTTGCAAAGAACCATCTTCTCCAGTTGATCCATGCACAAGAGGCCAGACAATATCAGGCTCAAGAGCCGATAAACGTTGCAACATCTGGGCATCGACGTCAAGAACTTTCACTTGGATCGCACAATCGCGTAATGCACCTGCAAGGCGGCTTCCAGAACGCAGTGAAACTTCGCGCTCATGGGTGAGACCACCAGCGAGAATAGCAACAGTAAGTGGGCGATTCATTGTGATTCCTTCGTTAGATGGAGATTTATGAGGTGTTTAGAGCTGGTCGGTGATCGGATTTTCGATGCCGTTTCCATGATGACGAGATGTCACGCCAAACATATTCACAAGTTCAACTTCTTGTTCAATTACTCCAGCAAGGCGGCGGACACCTTCACGAATATTTTCAGGAGTGGGATAGCAAAAGCTCAAACGCATATGGTCTGCGCCCTCATCATTGGCATAAAACGCTGTGCCGCTGACGTATGCCACGAGATGTTTTGTGGCGCGCGGAAGCATTGCTTTAGCGTCAAGACCTTCGGGAAGCTGTACCCACGTGTAAAAACCACCAGCTGGTACATTCCATGAGCATTGAGGAAGATGAGTGCTGAGGGCATCGAGCATAGCATCTCGGCGTTCGCGATACATTGCGCGGTACTCTTTGATCTGCTTCATCCAATCGTAAGTTCGCAGATATTCAGCGATAGATATTTGACCAACTTTTGTGGGTGAGAGCACCGCATTTTCGTTGGCAAGAGTGAGACGTTGAGTGACGGCGTGCGGGGCAAGTGCCCAACCTACGCGATAGCCAGGGGCAAACGTCTTAGAGAAAGATCCAAGATAGACGACGCCATCGGGGTTGTAGGTCTGCAATGCTGGCATTGTTTGATCTTCAAAACCAAGCATTCCGTACGGGTTATCTTCAAGAATGAGCACGTGATGCTTGTCACATATTTCAACAATGCGCGGGCGGCGCTCCAGGCTCATGCACACCCCTGCAGGATTGTGAAAATTTGGCACGGTGTAAAGGAATTTTACTGGTTTTCCTTCGCTTTCCAGCTTGGTGAGCGTTGCTTCGAGTGCTTCTGGAATTAAGCCATCTTCGTCGAGCGGCACATGAACGACATTTGCTTGGTATGCCCGAAAGACGCCAAGAGCACCTACGTAAGATGGAGCTTCAGCCACAATTACGTCACCAGGATTGATAAAGACTTGAGTCATTACGTCGAGAGCTGCTTGGGAGCCAGTCGTCACAGTGATATCGTCTGGGTGTGCTTTGATTCCCTCAGCATGCATCACCTCAACGATCATTTCACGCAGTTCTTCTTCACCTTGCCCGCCTCCATACTGCAGCACGTATGCTCCACGTTCACGCAGAAGTTTTGCGCTCATCTCCGCTAAGAAATCGAGAGGTAAGCCTTGAATAAACGGCATTCCACCTGCCAGAGAGACGACTTCTGGGCGGTTTGCCACAGCAAAAAGCGAGCGCGTTTCAGATTGCCGCATTCCCAGTGCTCGATCTGCATAGTGGTCAAACCACGGATCAAGGCGAGTGCCATCACTGGATGAACGTAGATACTGGCTTGGCATAGCGCTCCTTTCGGAAACTGGTAGTGGTGACGATAAGAGCGGTAAACGAGCAACGCAGTGTGCCTCGTCTCACTACCATACTCCTACCGCACCACATTCAGCATCTGACAAAAATCACATTTGTGCAAGGTAATCTTGCGCATCGATCGCTGCGGCACATCCAGAGCCAGCGGCAGTGATTGCTTGACGATAATGATGATCGACCACGTCACCACAAGCAAAAACGCCTGGAAGATTGGTGAGGGTTGAAGGAGACGCCACTTTCACGTAACCTCCATCGTCAAGAGCAACCTGCCCATTTAATACCTCAGTGCGAGGTTTATGCCCGATAGCCACAAACATACCTTGTACAGGCAATTCACTGAGTTCTCCGGTGAGCGTATCGCGCAAAGTGAGAGATTCGAGTGTATCAGTACCATTAACTGAATCAACTGCGCAGTTCCAGTGGACGCGAATTTTTGGCTCTGCCTCAACGCGATCAGCCATCACCTTTGATGCCCGCAACTCATCGCGGCGATGAATCAGATGCACTGTGCTGGCAAAACGAGCAAGGAAGAGGGCTTCAGTGACGGCGCTGTCTCCGCCTCCAACAACAGCGATTTCACGATCTTTGAAGAAGAAACCATCGCAAGTAGCGCAATAGCTCACGCCTTTGCCAGCTAAAAGAATCTCCCCATCAAGCCCAAGTTTCTTGTATGCTGAACCGAGAGCTAAAATCACAGCTTTTGCTTCATACGTTTCGCCCTCATCAGTCGTCACTGTTTTTATATCACCTGTGAGAGAAAGTTCCGTTGCATCGCAGTATTCGACCTCAGCACCAAACTTTTCTGCTTGTTCTTGCATTTTAGCCATGAGATCTGGCCCCATAATTCCTTCAGGCCAGCCAGGGAAGTTTTCTACTTCCGTGGTCGTCATTAAAGCGCCTCCAGCCTCAAGAGCGCCAGCAATCACTAGAGGTTTAAGACCAGCACGAGCCGTATAAATTGCTGCAGTCCAGCCTGCAGGGCCAGAGCCGACGATAATGACGTTGCGAACATTTCCCATATTTTCCTCCAATATTTTTCTTACAAAAGTTCAACGCGCAGAAGCTTGAGCATATTTCACAATATGTGTGCGGTGGGTGTGAGTACTTGTGTACTCCACGAATAATAGGCGGCTGCTTCATCGTATGGTCTGAGCTGCACAGGATCAAGAGGCTCGAAAAGCTTTGCAATCCCAGCAATAAGGGCTATGAGGACGATGAGAGCAAAAAGAATCAGTACCACATTTGCAACAGGGAAAGATTTTCCTCCAAGATTCACAAGAGTTTCTGAAGTAAACTCCAGCGGATCGTCGTCTTTCTCGTTTTCTTTATGTTTTCCTTTAGATTCTTTAGCGGCATCAGAAGATTTGATAGATGAAGAATCCGTGATGCCTTGTGAACTCACAGCAGTATTGCCGTGATCGATGGCACTGTGCTCACCCTGCTCCTTTTCATCTTCATCCATATCTTCGGGTGAAAGAGAGCTGGATTCAGAAGCTGGATCTAAATCAGAATCAGAATTGTCGTTTTCTTCATCAGGAAGAAGGGCATAGGGTGCAGGAGCATCGTTGTGAAAATAGCCAAACGACGTAAACACTTCATCTGTGCCAACTGTTTCAAAAACTGACGGCCATGAGGGAGAAAGAGCAGGAGCAGGAGCGTCACGCATATCAACGTCATCAGCACTGCCGAGTTCGTCTAAGCTGCCGCAATCGTCAGTGCTGGCAATACTGTGAGTATCTTGCGTATCTTGCGTATCGCATATACTGCTCGTATCGTGTGCGTTGTGCGTGAGATTGTTTTCGCAGGTCTTTCGGGTGTCAAAAAAACCAGGAATGCTGTGAGGATCAACCGATCCCCACGGCACAAGCATTCGCAAAAGGTCAGCAGGAGATTGGGCACCATAGCCATCGCGCTCTTGCTGAAACACATCTCGCACTCGCTGAGAAAGATCAGGAAGATCACATGCCCTGCGAACGTAATCATCGTGAGTAGAAGGATCAGCAGGGAAATCCTCTCCATGAAGTAGAGCAGCAAAAAAGACGATAAGTCCGCGAGCCTCGTCGCGATCAAGATCAGAACTGAGCTTATCGGTATTCACGCCGGCAAGCGCGTTCAGCGTTGCAATGCCATCAAGCGTCACCTCTCCTGAATCAGAAATATAAATATGCCGAGCTGCCAGCTGTAGATGGCGTAAACCTCGATTTCGTGCATGATTGATCGCTGAGGTTGTCTGCCCAAAAATTGCTGTAAGAATCGATTCTGGGAGCGGTTTGCCCTTGCTATTGCCTTTACTATTGCCCTCACTATCGCCTTCACTATCGGTCTTAATAAAAGATGCAAGGCTCGTGCCGAGAGGAAATTCAGTCAAAACAACGGAAATTTCTCTCTCGTCTTCAACGAAAAGAATTCGCGTCGCCCCAGCATCTTCAAAAAGACCTGCGCGGCGTGCAGCGTCGAGAGCTGCAGTGCGATACGGATGATCGTGTGGGATGACGATTGCGCGAAGTTCACGGGCAAGTACAGTATCGATAGCTCGCCATGTTTTCACACCATACTGATCCCACGAGTCGGCATAGCGCACCGTTAGATCAAATCGATCAGCTATGCGCTGGCTGAAGGTTGGCGACTCTGCTTCCACAGCACACCTTTCGTTTGCGTGATTACTTCTTTAAGTGTATCTGCCTTATCAAGACTCTAGGAAACCTTAAAACCTTCTTTATAGAGCTGTTATTTTTCTTCGTCGTCTGAGGTGACGTTTGCGCGGCGTATTCGAGAACGCAACCCTTCGATAAACTCTTCGTTGGATATCGGGCGTGAACGCCTGCCTGCTCGTATAGAGCGTGAAATACCAATGATAAGAATAAGAAAAATTATTATGCCGGCAATTGCTGTGCTGGTTGTTTCCCAGCTTGCGTGCAGACGCATTGTGAGTGCCACAGTGTTGGTGACGTTTTCCCCTGACGCAAGTGAGAGACTTGCCGTAACTACCATTGTGCCCGAACCGCGAACTTTAATAGGGATCGTCAGAATCGTGGATCCCGATGGGTGAATGATCGCACTATCTTTTATAGAAGAAACGAGCCTGCCATCAGGGATATTTAAGACAGGCAGAAGATTGATTGGTACGGTTAAATCACTCTTGGCTCTCACAGGAATATTCGTTTCTTCAGCAATAATATTCATGTGAGAAGCAGCTTGAAGATGAATATGCTTATGCAGGAATTTTTCGACATCGAGCGATTCTATAAAGGCGCTTCGTTCATCTGGGGTAGTATTCCACGATTGGTCTAATGTGCGTAGTGCAGCAGTGCGGCTAGTATTAGCAAAATCTGGATTGCTAGGAAGTGCCGATGCAAGAGCGGAAGATTGTGTGACGAAAGTGTGCACAGATTCGATCTGGGAGGGCTGAATTTCTTCTGCTGATACTGCGCTCTCTTGAGTATTCCATACAACGTTTTCATGAGGTGTTGGAAGCTGGGCAAGTGGTGTTGGCATAAGCCAAGGTGCAGAAAGAAGAGCCGATACCTCAGCTGGCAGTTTGGTTTCTGAGCAAGTAGCAGAGATGAGAGCCACGAGAGATCGATTAAATGAAGGGGCTTGATTGTAGAGAATTGCTGAAACTGCGAGTGCGGCAGCTGAAGCAGTCTCGGTAGAAAGAGGAAGGGAACTGTCGAAATTGGGAGAGGGAAGAGTTCCTTGCAGCGCCATACTTATAAGTTTATTTGCCACAATTGCTGATTGTCGGGTCGTGCCGTCTGTGATAGTTCCTGAAGCGTCTGGAAAATAGAAGCGTTCATCAGATGTAAGCCCAGAGCTCATGACGATAGGCGTGCTTAGAGAATGCTGGGCAATATAGTTCAAGGTGACGGCGTCAATTCCATTCGGGAATGCTGTGAAAATTTCACCGTCTACGTGTGGGTGAGTCTTGAGTGCCTGTGCTGTCTGCTCGTTAATAGCACTGATAAGCGTAGAATCGCCGCTGTGAGCAAGTGCAGAAAGGTCTGGGTTGTAGGCAGGAAGTGAGTATGCGGATGCTTGGGTAGGTTTTAGGGCGATAGAGGCAGAAGTGGGATCGAGCAGAAGATTGATGCCTTTATGATCCCATGTTGAAAAAGCAGCTGTAGCAATGCTCGTAGAGGATTTTACGGAAGATCGCTCGGAAGATGTTTCGGAGGATTGTGGCGTGGATTTTTCGGGCGGTTTCGGCGTGGATAAGAATTTTTCTTTATGAGGATCGTCAGGGACGGCTGTGCGGGGTTTTGGCTGCTTGAGGAGAGTATCGAGAGGATTAGTGATATTTTTTAGATCACGCTGCGAGGCAGTGCATATCGCGGCAATGGAAACAGGAAAACGATCGATTTGCTCGGAAGACGCAGCAACAACTACAGAACGCTGCGTAAACGTAGATATGCCTTGATTATTTTGTTGATTGGCCAGCTCAGCCTGAGAAGTTTTTATCTCTACCTCAATACCATGAGCACCCCACGAATATTGCCCAGTTTTCCATGCTCGTTCCTCAGCAGTCACAGAAAAAGTCAGTACTGTATGGCTGTAGGGCTGCACCGTCACAGGGATATCCTCATCTGGATGGGCAAGTGGGCGGGAAGCAATGTCGGAATTCAGCCACCTATACAGTTCGCTATGCGTGCTAAGTGTTGTTCTGCTCATGTTTAGCGCAGCAGACGTAAGTGAGAAAGTATCGGAAGAATTATTAGAAATAGATGCGTGCACAGTTAACGTTTCACTGGGAGCGACTACTGCAGATGATGGCGTAATCTTTATAGAAAGCGAAGGGTTCTCGTTCTCGTTTGGTGCTGCATAGGCGAGTGTATGTAGCTGAATTATACTCAGCGATAGGCAAGCAATCAGGCACAAGATAGTGAGCAGTGCCAGCCATATATGCTGAGCTGCTCGCAATGTGTGAGCTTGATAGCTGAAAATCATGCCGATGTGCCTCGCAAAATCGAGTTTGCCATATTGACGATTTTACGTTCATTCGGATACGCGAGGCGTGCTCCCACAGAGGTGATAGGCACCCACTCAGCCTTCTCCGCTTCATGATCAGGATCGTTTTCCACTGTGATTGTGCCAGAAAGCGCTTCAAGCAAAAAGTGGTGTACTACTTTATGGATGCGGTGTTTATATCCTGAAAACCAGTAGTCGATTGTGGAAAGGTGAAGTAGAGCTCGCCCGTAGATCCCAGTTTCTTCAGAAATTTCGCGTACCGCAGCTTCTGCAGCGGTTTCTGCACCTTCAAGATGTCCTTTTGGGAGGCACCATTCTAAGCGTCCAGCTCGGTTGCGTCGCGCAATCACAGCGATATATGCTTCGCCGTTTACGATCTTGACGATGACGCCGCCCGCTGAAGTCTCGTTTACAACAGGAAGCTCTCGATCATGCTTGAGTTCATAAGTTTGTTTTGATTCGTATACCCGAGTTTCGTAGAGTTTTGGTTCACGCGATATGTGCTCGCGCGAGGAGGCGGTATAGCGTATACCGCGCGGCGGGCGGGGTTTGGGAACCCCTCTGTTCTCTTCTGTCATCACAACCACAACACTTCATTCCTATGCAACATACCTAAATGTGCGAAAGTATGACACCCTAAGAGGGTGACGTTTTTCGATCCTCATTCAGTTGTTCCACAGGTAAATTCCGACGCTGATGTGAATCAGCGTGCTCGCGTGCTTGCTCAAGGCCACAAGGCACTGAGCTCACTTCCGCAAGCCATACTTGATCTAGGTTCTATTTTCGCACGTAATGGATCAGAATTGGCACTTGTGGGAGGGCCAGTTCGAGATGCATTTCTTGGGCGGCCTATTCACGATTTTGATTTCACCACATCTGCGCGCCCAGATCAGACCATTCACCTGCTGGAAGAGTGGGGTGGAAACATCTGGGATATCGGCAAAAAATTCGGCACAATCGGCGGCGCTAAAGATGGATATGTGGTGGAAATAACCACGTATCGCACAGAGCATTACGATCCAGATTCCAGGAAACCTGACGTCTCTTACGGTGATTGCTTGGAAGGCGATCTTACTCGCCGCGATTTCACAGTCAATGCGATGGCAGTGCGCCTGCCATCTTTGGAGCTTGTTGATCCCTGCGGTGGGTGTGACGATCTTATATCGGGAGTGCTGCGTACTCCTGCCCCCGCTACACAATCTTTTGATGATGATCCTTTGCGTATTATGCGAGCTGCACGTTTTAGCTCACAGCTCGGCTTCGACGTCACTGCGGATGTTTTGAAGGCAATGGAAGATTTCGCTCCACGCCTTTCTATTGTCTCTGCCGAGCGTATTCAAGCAGAGCTTACTCGGCTCATCACAGGCGAATATCCTCGACGAGGGATTGAGCTGTTGGTCTACACAGGAATTGCAAAAATTGTACTCCCAGAGCTCGATGCTCTGCAGGATTTGGTGGATGAGCACAGGCGGCATAAAGACGTATATGAACATACATTGACGGTGGTGGATCAAGCAGTTGCCTTGGAGACAGATGCTGATGGGGCTGTGCCGCGCCCAGATTTCACGCTTCGATTTGCAGCTCTTATGCACGATGTGGGCAAAGCTCCAACGCGGCGTTTTGAAAAGAATGGTGCAGTGAGCTTTCACAATCACGATATTGTGGGTGCAAAGCTCACGGCAAAACGAATGCGTGCACTGAAATTCGATAAGCAGACAATTAAAGACGTCTCTCGTCTTGTGCACATGCATTTGCGTTTTCATGGATACGGGGAGCAGGAGTGGACTGATTCTGCAGTTCGGCGCTACGTTGCGGATTCTGGAGAGTTGTATGAGCGTTTGAATAGACTCACTCGAGCGGATTCCACCACTCAGAATAAGCGCAAAGCTCGATGGCTTCAAGCAGCAATGGATGATCTTGAGCAGAGAGTGATTGAGCTGAAAAAGCAAGAAGAAATTAATGCTATCCGCCCTGATATTGATGGATCTGAAATTATGGAGATTCTTGGAATTTCTCCAGGTCCAGCGGTAGGCAAAGCGCGAAAGTTTTTGCTTGATCTACGTATAGAAGAAGGACCTCTTGGAAAAGATGAGGCGGCGCGCAGGCTCATTCAATGGTGGAACGCCGAAAAAGGCGGCGAAACAGATACTATAGAAGCGCATACGTAAGTATGAGTATGACGATAATCGCTGAGTTTTGCTGTGAAGTTTCGATGCTGGCAAATCTTGTGGCGAGAATCTATTTGTATAGTTTTGAAGGATATAGCTATGGAAACTAATCGTTCTAGCAGCTCGCATGGGGTGCAGATAATGATTATTTTCGCCCTGTTTGGTGCTACGCTGTTTTGCTTGCACTCGATTTCTGATGTTTTTACCCCTCTTTTTCTGGCGCTGACGTTGGTGCTTACGATGCTTCCACTTACGCGCTGGCTGCGTGCGCATAGAGTACCTGGATGGCTTGCAGCTGCTGTGTCTTTCCTTGTGCTTGCAGGTTTGTTTGGTGCGCTTGTCTGGATTATGGTGTGGGCATTTACGCCAGTGCCTCAAGCACTCGTAAACTACAGCGGAAATTTCGAAGAAGCACTTGATACAGCTTTGAATTTTTTGCAATCAAAAGGGATACATACCCAAAATCTTTCGGCATATATAGATCAGCTGAATTTTAATTCAGTAATCGCATGGGTATGGGGATTAGTTGATTCTTTGCGTTCCGTAGGGGGACTTCTAGCAATCGTTGTGATCGCTTTGCTTTTTATCATCGTTGATACTACGACTCTTACAGCGCGATCCGTTATTTTACGTAAAAGGCATTCCCACATCGCTAATGCCCTCCTAGAATTTGAAAAGCGTGTGCGAAATTATTGGCTTATTGCCACGATTTTTGGTGTTATCGTCGCTGTTATTGATGTGTTTGCCTTAAATTTTTTGGGCGTTCCCTTGGCCGTCACGTGGGGGCTGTGGGCATTTATCACAAACTACATTCCCAATATCGGATTTGTGCTTGGTGTGATTCCACCAATGATTATGGGGCTTGCAGATTCTGGCTGGCAGACGATGATTTGGGTGATGGTGCTCTACAGCGTCATCAACGTGCTTATTCAGACTTTTATTCAGCCAAAATTTACAGGTGACGTAGTGGGCTTATCGCCAACGGTGACGTTTATTTCTCTTGTCCTGTGGACGTCTGTTGTGGGATGGCTGGGATCTCTTCTGGCTGTGCCGCTCACCCTCTTCTTTAAGGCGCTGCTCATTGATTCAGATCCTCGGACGCAGTGGATTGATGTATTCCTCGTCTCTGAAAGTGAGGCAAAGCGCCGAAATGATGCAGGACGATATGATGACGATTATGTCGATGATGCTCAAGAGCTGGAATTTCATTTCCCTTCGCACGTTTTACCAAAAATCTCTTTGCCTCACACATGGGAAAACAGCGATGAAGAGAACGATACTGCGACAGTATCTTCACAAACAAAACAGCGAGGAAAGCGTGCAATTGTGCGCAGAGTATCAAACCTTTATAAAAAATCTACTTTACTCAGACGCAGCAATAGAAGAAAAATGGAAAAAGAAGAAGTGCGTGGGCAGCACGCAAATACAGAACTAAAGGATACGGAACGTAATGGCACGTCATCTACATCACGATCATGAAGCATTGAAAACTCCATCTTCTGCGAATGCTTCTGTTTCACGTACTGCTACTTCGCATAGTGCTGATACTCACGCTCTTAGCGTAGATAGTGCGCCTTCGTATACTGCTGCGAATAATACTGCTGCCGCTGGGTATGCTTCCGATCCGAATAAAGCCGGGGAGCGCGCAAAGAAGAAAAACCGTCACCGCAAAAATAAGCGCAAACTTACTGTGGGCACAGTGATATGGCGCAGTATTTGGGGGTTGATTGCACTTTGCTTTGGCGGTTTAGCTGCTGCTTACGTGGTGACGCCCGTGCCGAGCTTAGATTCGATTCCTCTTCCAGTGCCTAGTGTGGCGTATTTTGCTGATGGAACTACGAAGATTGGAGAGCTAACTAATCCTGTGCGAACTCCAATTGAGCATAGCGCTATAGGCGAGATAACACCGAAAATTCTGCTCGCCGTCAATGATCCAGATTTTTATGAAACTCCTGCGATGAATCCAAAAGATCTTGCGAGTGAAGTGTGGGAAGCATGGTGGGGAGGCAGTAGCGCGCAGGAAAGTTCTCTTTCGCATCGTTTCGGATCAATGCTTTCTGCGCGCAGCGAACAAAATTTTTGGCAGGAGCTGCAATCACTGTTTTTGCCTTTGAAAATCGAGCGCTCTCTTAGTAAAGACGATATCGTTACCGCTTATCTGAATGCCGCATATTTTGGGCGTGATGCTTATGGAATTGAAGAAGCAGCCAAAGCGTATTTCGGTGTGAGCGCAGCGGATCTTGATCTTGCCCAATCGGCTCTTCTCGTTGCCATTATGCCTTCTCCGTCTGCGTGGGATCCTGCTATCGATAAGGATCAAGCGCAGAAACAATTTACGAAGGTGCTTTCAAAACTTGTGGCAGCCGATATGCTCACGCAGGAAGAAGCTGCAGGCATGGAGTTTCCTCAGGTGCGAGATCGCACATATCCAGCATATTCAGGCGTTAATGGGCACATACTTTCAATGGTTCGTTCCGAGCTTTCCAATAAAGCGGGTCTTTCTGCTGCAACTATTGAGCGTGAAGGTCTATCTGTGGTGACGACGATTGATGAAGAGAAGCAGAAGGCAGCAGTTGATGCGGTGGCGTCACTTCCTGAAGATAAGCCTACTGGTCTGCAGATGGGTCTGTTTTCGGCAAATCCACGTACTGGAGAAGTTGTGGCTGTTTATGGAGGGTCTGATTATGCTGTACGTTCTACCAATGCGGCAACTCAAGATCGCTCTGCTGCAGGTATGACGTTTAGTACGTTTACTATGGCAGAAGCATTTGAACAAGGCGTATCAGCGAATGAAGAATTTTATGGCTGGAACGGTGTGCGTGTAGATGAGGAAGGTTCTGGTTACTCTTACTTCAATGTGAACGGGAAGAGTTACGGGCTTGTCAATGTGCAGCAGATGACTAAGTTTGCTGTTAATTCGGCATTCGTGCACCTTAACGGGAGGGTTTCTCCGCAGAGCACAAAGAAGCGTGCAGTTTCTATGGGGATATCTGCAGATGCTCCTCATCTCAATGAAGACCCTGGAAATGTGCTGGGCGCTGCGCACGTGACGGGGGAGGAAATGGCTCGCGCATATTCGGCGTTGGCAGCAGATGGCGTGCTTCCTATTACTCATGTTGTGAATACTGTTCGTGGAGAATCGGGAGATTTGGTCTATAAAGCAGATTTTCAAGGTAAGCGTATTTTGAAAAAAGAATCCGCCCAGCTAGCCACGTATGCGCTGCATTCTACGTTTACAGGACCTGAAGAAGCTCCTCTTGATCTTCCAGGCATGGCGTATACCAACGGCTCAGCTTTTGATTCAGAGCATCCTAGCGCGGGGCAGGCAAGCAGTGCGACAGATCGAATGGCAGCATGGTTTGTGGGCTACACTCCCCAACTGGTGACGTCCGTCAATATGTTTGAATTAGGTGACGATGGATCTGTGCGAGAGTTATCTGCATTTGGTGACGAAGATCCAGTGACGGGCAGCGGTATGCCGTTGAAGGTGTGGAGTTCGTTTATGGCGGCGGCAAGTGCCCAGATGAAGGCAGAGCCACTTCCAGACGTCACCGATATTCTTGCTCAACAGCGATAATGCGAGGGAGGGAGAGATGGAACTGGTGCATGGTCAGATTTATTCTGATTCGGCAATGTAGCTAGTTCGTTTCGTTCGTTTCGCTGAGTTATTTGACTAACCTCACATAGGTTTTACCTATTTCATGCGCTAAAATTAGATTTTGTATGCGCGGCACAGCTTCCGTTGTGCAGTGCATATATGCATGACCCTCCTGTTGCGGAAAGACCGTGACCGTTGAGACCAAAGGAGGTGGGTATAAACATGCGTGATTACGAGATGATGATCATCCTCGATTCGGAGGTTGATGAGCGCAATCTGCAGCCTATGCTCGAAAAGTTATTGGCAGTTGTTCCCAACGAAGGCGGAACGATTGTTAAGACAGACGTGATGGGTCGCCGAGTGCTTGCCTACCCAATCAACAAGAAGTCTGAAGGCATTTACGTCGTCGTCTATATGAATGCGACGCCAGAGACTGCTCAAGAACTTGATCGTTTGCTCAACTTGAATGAAGCCGTGCTGCGCACCAAGCTTCTCCGCTATGAAGCAGCAGCTTCTGAGAAGTGAGAGTTGAGGATTAGCAATGGCAGGCGAACCAATTATTACCGTGGTGGGTAATCTTACTGCAGATCCAGATCTTCGTTATGTTGGCTCTGGTGTTCCAGTTGCTTCCTTTACTGTTGCGTCTACTCCACGTACTCAAAATCGTTCTACGGGCGAATGGGAAGATGGCGAAGCCATGTTTATTCGCTGTAGTGTGTGGCGTGATTACGCGGAAAACGTGACGGAATCGCTCACGAAAGGTATGCGGGTAGTGGTGACGGGTCGTCTTCAGGTCCGCAGCTATCAGCGCAACGACGGGAGCCAAGGTACATCGATTGAGATGCAGGTAGATGAGGTTGGGCCTTCTCTGCGTTACGCGACGGCGAAAGTAGAGCGCACAAGCAGCTCTGGTTCTCGTGGCGGCAACGGCATGCAGGGAGTTGGGCAGGCTAGCTACAATGCTCCAGCTGGTGGATCTGCTAACGATATGTGGGCGCAGGCTCCGCGTGGCGGTTCTGCGTTTGACGATAATCCGCCGTACTAATTGGCGCTTAGCACAAGCTGAAACAAACGTTTGAGCGTTGAGTCTAAAAAATCAGCGCTTGTGAATGAAAAGAGGACGAGATGGCTAAGCAACCAATGCGTAAGCCGAGGAAGAAGATCGCGCCCGTAAAGGCGATCAAAGTTGGACATATCGACTATAAAGATACGGCAACTCTGCGCCGTTTCATTTCCGACCGCGGCAAGATTCGTTCTCGTCGTGTGACGGGTGTAGGCGTGCAGGAACAGCGCCAGATCGCACGTGCAGTGAAGAACGCACGCGAAATGGCACTTTTGCCATATACTAGCTCACGGCACTGAGGAGGGAATAGCAGATGAAGATTATTCTTACTCACGAAGTAAAAGGCCTCGGTGCTGCTGGAGAGGTCGTGACGGTGAAGGACGGCTATGGTCGTAACTTCCTGATTCCACGTGGCTATGCGACTGCATGGACCAAGGGTGCGCAGAAGCAGATCGATCAGATGGCTGCTGCTCGCCGTAAGCGTGCAACTGAAGATATTGAAGCTGCACGTGAATTGCGTGAAGTTCTCGAGGCTGCAACGATTGTTGTATCAAAGAAAGCTGGAGAGAATGGTCGTTTCTTTGGTGCTGTGACGGCGGCAGATATTGCTGCTGCGGCATCCGAGTTGGCTGGCAAAGCAATTGACCGCCGCGCAATCAATATGGATTCCCTTGTGAAGTCTGTGGGCATCTACACTGGCGTGGTGAAGTTGCATGACGATATCACAGCATCAATTAAGGTAAAGGCTGAGGCTTGCTGAAATAGGCGTGAGCTGGAATTGGTACTGAGCTGAATAGTTTAGATTGTCTCAGTGCTTGCAAGAAAGACTTTCCTTAAACGGCGAGGGAGTAGATTCTCATATCTGCTCCCTTGCCGTTTTGTGAAGCGGGCGTTATGCGTGAAGTGATCCATATTTTCTGTTTGAGTGAATAGAAAATGTGATGTGTGCTGAAGAATTCCGATCAGGATACTAAAGGCGAGGCTGCATGCTAATTGCGGATATATTTTCATGTCATATGAACGCAACTAACGTTGATTACGTTGATTACGTCGATTACGCTGATCACCTTATTTATGAGATATCTTGAAATCGATATGCTACTCTTCTTCCATGAAAATCCATAAGAGACTTTATGGTGCACTTCTTTTTCTTACCTTTGCTTTCCTAGCTTTTTCTATTCCTGCATCAGCATTTTCTTCACACTCTGGCTCTTTACATGAGAAAAATCCCATAACTCCAAATAAAATTTGTGAGTATGAAGATGGCCCGCGCTGCACGGGTTGGTATCCCAATTACTATACCTGTGCAGGGATAGTTACTCGCACTGATGTAGAACTGTGGAAAAAATATGCCTGCGCAGCGTGGGCTGGATTAGAACGCCCCCGATAACTTCTAGTTAAAGAGATACACATGGACTGGACATTCTGGCTAACGGTAGGGATAATCGTCGTTTTAGGAATTATTTTATCGAGATTTTCTGTGCAAGAAAGCATCCGAAGAAGGCACCGTGATGCTGGCTCTAAAGAAGAGCGCCAATATCTAGAGAAAATTGATCAAGATATAGAAAAAGGAAAGGCGGCTTCGCGGAGAATAATGCCCTGGTAATCGTTTGTGCTCAACCAATGTGACGCTGTAAAGATGCAATGCCAATCTTTGAATATGGGTGGTTGTGTGCTCTTTCCCTTTAGTCTATATTTGGCATGGCACTGAGAAAGTCTCTTCCGGCGGCGTCATTTATGGAAATCAGAATTATTCGATTGTACGTTTGGTGATGTTGCGATGCGCAATCTCAAAGACGCATATATCGCTAAGGGATGTTTACTGAAACTTGTGCCTATTGAATCGCAATCGCAGGAATTCTATGAAAGTCGTGATTGGGTGATTGATGGCGATACGCAGGCATCTCTCGATCAGGTGCGTGCAAACGTTGTTCATGGGTGTCGCTACGAGGTTTACAGCTGCTTAGTTGAGGATCAGGTTAAGATGAGCAGGGTAAATGTTGAGCGTGAGGATCTTCTGCGCTTCGCTGCGGCATATCTTTCATCATGGGTTAGTTTTACTTTCTTCAGAAAAGTTAGCGCTGGATAAACTGCTCTCATCCGATCCCGATGCCTGCTCTCTGGGTAAGATATATTCATTGTTTACCTACGTTTTGTTCGATAAAACTTGTTGAAATCGCTGATTCTGAGCGGTTTCAACAAGGGCATCACCGTGGCGCGTTCAAATTAGTACTCGTTCAGCTGCAGCGTACAGTCACCTTTATTGATGATATTGACGATGGAGAATCTCGCATATAGCTGATTGATTCTATTTTGTTTCTCGATGGTAAAGGTGTGCTCGTAGCCTTAGATGTGTTCACCTCCTGCGCACTCAGAGTGTGTTGAGTTTTGTCGGCATTTCTTAAAGTTATTTCGCACACCTTGAAGAAGTGTAATTTTTTAGGTGTGTTGCGCCCTCTGTATATTTTCCACTAAATCCACATCTGTGGATAAATTGTGGTTGAATTAAAGCCACTTCTTTTATTTAATCCACAGTTGTGGATGTATGAATATAAATCTGTGGATAAAATGCTTCTTTATCCTCATGTTATCCACTTAGCTCTCGGAGTTTTTCCACTAAATTTCTTAAAGAATCCACAGGAGGTGCATTATGTGACAGTACGATATTTCGCATACCTGCTCTCAGTGAGGCATACTGGAAAGGCGTCACTTCCAGAAAAGTACGCCACTTTAGTTCGATGTTATGAGGATTTACACATGGCTCAAACCGCGATACAACCCACGTTCGACCGTATTCCGCCTCAAAATATCGACGCGGAAATTTCGGTGCTTGGCAGTATGCTCATCAGCAAAGATGCCATTGCAGATGTGGTTGAAGTTTTGCATGAGCAAGATTTCTATCGCCCTCAGCATGCCATTATTTTCCGCACGATTATTGATTTTTTTACGCACGGAAATCCAGCAGATGCGGTGACGATTGCTTCAGAATTGGAGCGCGGAGGGCAGCTGGAACAAATCGGTGGCAAAGAGTATCTGCATACGCTGGTTGCTTCTGTTCCTACTGCTGCCAATGCTGAATATTATGCAAAAATTGTGCGCGACCAAGCTAAACTCCGCGCACTCGTTGCCGCTGGAACGAAAATTGTACAGCTTGGTTATAGCACTGATGGCGGTGACGTCGATAGTATCGTTGAAGTGGCTCAAGAAGAAATGTTTGCAGTCGCAGAATCACATATTAAGCATGATTATCTGCAGATCAACGAATTTCTCGGCGAAGTGCTTGATCAAATCACGAAAAACAACTCACGTGAAGATGGCTTGGTTGGTTTACCTACAGGTTTTGCTGAACTAGACGAAAAACTCGGCGGCTTCAGAGCGGGGCAGATGATTATCGTCGCTGCGCGCCCAGGTATGGGTAAATCTACTCTCGCTATGGATTTTTGCCGCAATATAGCGATTAAAGAAAAAATTCCAGTGGCATTCTTCTCGCTCGAAATGAATCGCAACGAACTCGCGATGCGTATTCTTGCTGCAGAATCCACAGTTTTCCTAGGGAATCTCACTAAAGGCGGGATGCGGCACGACGATTATCAGAGCATTGCTAAAACTGCTGGGCGTATCGGTGATGCTCCTCTTTTTGTTGACGATTCACCAAACCTGACGATGACGGAAATTCGCGCCAAGGCTCGCCGGCTCTGCCAACAAAATAAGATTCAAATGATCGTGATTGATTATTTGCAGCTGCTCACCTCAGGCGGGCGCAGCGTCGAATCTAGGCAGCAGGAAGTTTCAGATTTTTCACGCTCTATTAAGCTGCTCGCAAAGGAGCTAGGCATTCCGATTATTGCTATTGCTCAGCTGAATCGTAACCCAGAAGCGCGCGCAGATAAGCGCCCGCAGGTTGCAGATTTGCGTGAATCTGGATCGTTGGAGCAGGATGCAGACGTCATCTTGCTTATTCACCGTAAAGACGACGGCATAGATTCTAGCGAGGCTCCGCCGTCAGAAATCATTATCGGTAAAAACCGCTCAGGGCCGGTTGGTTCGATCGAGCTGATGTTTCAAGGAAACCGTGCTAGATTCGCTAATTTCGGCGGTGGACTATAGGTATCTGTGTACGCATGACTGGCAGTTTTTCGCTAGTTTACATCTTTTATATCTGCACGCTGTACGTCGCCGAGTAAATGCTGGAAAAACTGTTCTTGAAAAGCGAGGTTAGCGATCCACTGCCGCTGTGCTTCGTCAGTTGCGCATACGTATCGCCGGTACTCTTTCAAAGATGCGAGATATCGTTTAATCCAGGCTATCTGCTTCACGTTGGATAGCTCCATAAAAGTGAAATGTTCGAGAGTATCGGCAATTCGGTAGGCAGAAAAGCGATCGATATTGTCGCAGTCGCCTACGGATCGTGCCAAAATGCTCGGCTCAGAATCGAAGATGAAATACGCTTTCCCTTCAGCGTTTTTCTTCGTTCCTTGTTTATCAGCGCGCGGATTACACAACCCGTCTGTGTGCATAGCAATTCCCTGTGCTATCTCCCGCGCCTCAGATTTCTTAATTCCTGCTTTAATGAGGAAAGCATAAGCATAGAGTGCGCCCGATCGTCCGTGATCCACAGGTTTTTGAGCGTCCCATTTGCCAATATCATGAAGCAGGCAAGCGATTTCCAGAAGCTCGGGATCAAGCCCAGAAGCGAGTGCCACAGTGCGCCCGATTGTGGCGACGCGTAAACAATGTTCAATTCGGTAGCGTTTCGAGGCGGCACTGCGTTTTTTGATTCTGCCAATATGGCAGCGTAGTTCTTTTTCAGCTGCAGCTCGAAGCTCCTCAAAACTATCGAATTTCCCGTAGTGAATCACGGGTTATTCCTCCTCGCCCTGTAAGCGAGGCTCGCTCGTGAGCTCGGGGTGAATTCCGAGTTTTCCTGCATAAAAAGCGCGGATATCGTCCATGTCTGTACGAATATTTCCAGTGAGTGTGTGCGCTTGATCTTCCCATCCGTACTGTTTGGTGGAGGTATCGATAAATCCGTAGACCACCGGTATATTTGCTCCTTTAGCGATATGATAAAAGCCAGATTTCCAATATTTCCGCTGTGCACGCGTGCCTTTGGGTGCGATCACAAGCAAAAAATCATCTGCTGCATTGGCTTTTTCGATCACTTGCTCCACGACGCCGTGATGCTTTGAGCGTTCAATAGAGACTCCTCCGAGACGACGAATCAGCGATCCGATAATGGGAAGATCTGCTGCTTGATTTTTCACCATGAATTTCATTGGGCGCTCGGCATACCAAAAAGCCATAAGCATAAGTACGGCATCCATCATCGACGTATGAGGAGCACCGATCACAATCGCTTTACGAGGAAGCGGCGGAGTGATCATCTCCAGTGGGTAAAATTTACGAAATGCCCGTGCAATCAGCTTCTTCATAGGTGATCTCATTTCTGTTGGTCTAGCGTATCGTAGTTGAAAACCGAGGGCTGCTGCTCAATCAATATATTTCTACAGCTAGCTTACGGCGAAGAAAGAGAAGTTCTCAAAATAAAGAGTAAAAGGCGCTGGTAGAATTTTCGTATGAGCAGCCTGAATGAGCATGAAGAGCTAGAATTTCCATTTGAATTTGAGCGGAAATTTTTTGTACGCGATCTTCCGGATGAAGTAATAAAGCACGGATCTCCCACGGTTATTGTGCAGGCGTATGTTTTTGCTGAGGCAGGATATGCTGTGAGGATTCGCCTCGTATTCGACGGTGTGCACGTGCAGATGCCGCGCTTTGTGGAAGCAACGGATTATATGGGGGCATACGAGCGCAAAGTGCTTCAGGAGCTTCTTAGCAAGATTCAGCCATCGAATGACGATAGTCTTGCAGAACCAGGGGAGCCTAGCGTGCGTGCGCTTATTGCTGTCAAAAGCCCGCCTGTAAGTGGTGAACGCTACGAGCTTGAAACAGAACTCGATCCCGATGTTGCTATGCAGATTATTTACCGTTCCGAGAGGCTTGTGCTCAAAACTCGATATTCATTGTGGTATGGAGAAGACGGATGGGAGTTTGACGTTTTTGAGGGGCAAAATCGGGGTTTGATTGTGGCAGAGTGTGAGCGTATAGGCCCAGTCGTTGATCTTAAAATCCCAGAATTTTGTACAACTGAACTTACAGGGGATCTGCGATTCACGAATGACTATCTTTCAAAAGAGCCTTGGGGGCAGTGGGAAGCAGAATATCGGGCTGAGCTTGCTGCTCGCGGACCATTTTTCTTAAAGCTCGACAGTTAAAGAAGGAGTGAGCGACCATCCACGCACTTGGCCGCCCACTCCTCGGGGAGAGGTGAGGATTACCGTGGAGGCACTACGTCCACTCATCTCACCTACATATTCACTTTTGCACTCATATCTACAGTGAAGAACCACTGAACATCAACACAGAAGCAAGGGGAGAACTTCTTTGTGCTGATATATTTATTATGCTGGGCGAACCTGTGATTAGCACTAGCCAAAGCTGAATATTTCCTGAGAGTTATAAAGCGTATCTATATGCAGCGTATTTTGCGCAGTTCGGGCTGAGGCAAAGAGGAAAAGATGCGAAATAGAGCAGAGAAATGGAAATTATGAGCGAATATGTGCGCTGAGACGTTTGCCGATAACGTGCCATATCAGTTCAACAAGGCACGCACCGAGCATGCCGATGAACAGTGCCGTGAGCATCATTGCCTTATTTGAGGAATCGAGGATAAAAAAGTGTTGAGTGATTGGGAGTGTGAAAATTAGCCAGTAGCCGATAATAGGCGTGAGGAAGAGAGCTATTTTCCACGGGTTCCACGGGCGTGCTGCACATGCAAGCACCCAGACAGAAGGAATAATAAGGGCGAGAAGTGCTGCTGTTGATTCTTGGGTGTGTTCGTTTGGTACACGCCAATCGGAAACCATCATATATGTGAGGAATGAACTAAGTGCAATAACCACCCCAGAGGGAAGAGCGAATCCCAAAACTCTTCGTGTAAAACCAGGCTTAGCTCGAGCATTATTTGGTGGAAGCGAGAGAATAAACGCTGGAAGACCGATAGTGAACCAACCTGTGATCGTCACGTGAATCGGCTGGAAAGGAAAGGGCACATTCGTTGCGATGACGAGTATGGCACATAGCGCTGAGTAGGTTGTTTTCGTCAGAAAGAGGCTTGCAACTCGTTCGATATTGCCTATTACTCGCCTGCCTTCTGCTACAACGTGCGGCAAGGTGGCAAATCGATTATCGAGTAGTACGATTTTTGCTGCTGCGCGAGCAGCAGAGGAGCCTGATCCCATTGCGACTCCAATATCGGCTTTTTTCAAAGCCAGCACATCATTTACTCCATCGCCCGTCATGGCAACTGTATGCCCGAGTGATTGCAGTGCTGTGACCATCTGTTGTTTCTGCTCGGGATGCACTCGCCCGAAGACGCAGTGAGATTCGATTATCTCGCCAAATTCTGCACGTGTCGGGTCTGGTAGATTTCGTGCATCGACAGGTTCATCATCAGTGATACCGAGTTTTTCTGTGACGGCAGCAACTGAGGCTGGATTGTCGCCAGAGATAACTTTGAGTGATACGTCTTGGTTTGTGAAGTATTCGAGAGTTGCTTGTGCATCGTCACGAATTTTTTGATCAATAAAAACCAAGGCACTTGGCTCTAGGAGTTTTGGCAGTTCATCAGGTGCGACGTTATCTGATAACGGGTGCGGCGCATGGGCAAGCATAAGCACTCGCATACCGCGTGACGATAGTTTAGCGGCGAGCATTCCAGCAGGAGAATCTGCAGATGAGAGCACGTCTGGCGCGCCCATGATCCAAGTACCGTGATCGGCAAAAACTGTTGCCGCCCATTTCCTTGCAGAGCTGAAGGGGATTGAAGAAGATACTTCCCATAAGCTGCTTGGCTGCGGTAATGCTGATTTTATTGCGGCTGCTGTGGCGTTGGGGTCGTCATCGCAGTGAACAATATGGGAGAGTATCAGTTCGCATTCGCTGTTTGAGATAGTACTTAGCGTTTCGATACCGCTATAGTGCAAGGTCCCTTCTGTGAGCGTTCCTGTTTTATCTGCGCATACAACGTCTACTCGTGCGAGACCTTCGATTGCTGGAAGTTCTTGTACGAGGCATTTGCGCTTTCCGAGGCGAATCACGCCGAGAGCAAATGCTGTTGATGTAATGAGTACAAGCCCTTCAGGAATCATAGGGACGAGTGCGCCAGTAATTGCTAAAACTGTTTGATTATACGACGTCGATCCTGATGTTATTTGCGAGAAAATAGTTGCGCCAGCCACGGGTATAAGGATAAACGTGATGATTTGCAGGATTTTATCGATACTTTTTTGCAAAGGAGATGCGGAAAATGTGTAAGTGCGAGCTTGGCTCGTGAGTTTAGCGGCATAAGAATCCGCCCCCACAGCCGTCACGGTATAGTATCCCGATCCTGAGGAGACGAATGAGCCAGAGAGGAGACGTGATCCGATCTCTTTGGTGACGGGATCTGATTCTCCAGTGAGGAGTGATTCGTTGACGCTCAGTGAGTTCGAGATGCACACTTTCCCATCAAGGGCGATTTGCTGGCCGGATTTCACAGCGATAACGTCTCCCAAAACCAGCTCTTCTTGCGAAAGCTGGACTATCTGCCCATCGCGCAGCACGTTTGCCGGCTCAGCGCTCAAAACGGAAAGGGAATCTAGTGTGCGTTTAGCACGCAATTCTTGAATAATTCCAATACTGGAATTGACGGCAATTAGCAGACCAAAGGCACAGTTGATCCAAGAGCCTGTGGTGAGTACCAAAATGAAAAGCACGCCGAGAAGTGCGTTGATACGAGTGAAGATATTAGTGCGGAAAATATCGGCGACGGTTTTTCCTGTGTATTCAGGGGAAGTATTAACTTCGCCTCGTTTAATCCGCTCCTGCACGGCATGTGTACTGAGACCGGTGACGACAAGAGAAAGGCTCTCGCCATCACCGGTCTCAGCGTTGTGCATAATTAAAGCCATTAAGCTTCTAATCTCAGCCGTTTATTTTGGAGATTCTTCAGCAGTAGATGCTGCCTCGTCTGCAGATTCAGCACTTTGTGCTTCTTGGGCGCTTTCTTCGCCATTGGCCGAGGCAGAAATATCCTCCCAGTATGCTTCAGCCCAAGGATCTTCCACTGGCTGTGAACGCTTCCATAGATAGTAACCAACTGCACTCACAGTGCCGAGCACTGCAACCGTGACGAGCCCTTTCTTTGAAGTGCGCTGCTTTGGAGTTGCTTTAGCTAGTTCCTTTTTAGCTTTGGCTAGCTCTTTGTTTGCCAATTTTTCAATTTTAGCCGCACGCTTAGCAGCTTTTTTCTGAGCTCTCTTCGATAGTTTCACAACTTCTGCCTTTGAATCTTGCGCAGCAGCACGAGCTTCTTCAGCCACAGCCAGTGCTTGTGCCCGCACGGTTTCCGTTTTATCTTTGACTTCTGCAAATGCTTCTTGAGCTGTTTCTTTAGCGCGAGGAATGTAATCTTCACGAACTTTTGCAGCAGCATCTTCTAAGACAGGACGCGCTTTATCAGCTGCTGTGTGAGCAGCTTCCGACACTCGATTTTTTGCATCCTGTGCAAGCGGAGCTATTTTTTCTGCCGCCTCCTCAAGCATAGGAGCCACCCAAGCGCGAGCGTCATGTGCAGTTTCGGATGCTTTCTGAGCAAGCGATGAGAATGCATCGTTGGCGGTGCCAAGTGCGTTGTCGATAGCATTAGCTGCTTGCTTCTTCAACTTTCGTTTCTTACAGAAAGCCATAGTTCACCTCCATTTTGGACGATTGCCGCCAGTGATCCAGCGGAGCGCTGCGCACGTTGCGCCGCGTCGTCACTATCTGTCTTTCTATTTTCCCACGAGCTGAAGAATTTTTCACCTGTTATAGCCGTAAATTGTGCCAATAGCGTAGGTAATCCCATACAATAGCGATTATGAAAGCTACATTACATACATCATTAGGCGATATCGCCGTCACTCTATATCCAGAATATGCTCCAGAAACAGTTGCAAACTTTACAGAGCTTGCAACTGGGAAGCGTGAATGGATCAACCCTTCCACTCGCGAAAAAACTACCGATCCGCTTTATAATGGCGTGATTTTCCATCGTGTGATTAGCGGTTTTATGATTCAAGGCGGCGATCCTCTCGGCACTGGTACTGGAGGGCCTGGATATAATTTTGATGATGAGATTTCAGGTGACGTGAATTTCAACGAACCTTATATGCTTGCGATGGCCAATGCGGGCACTCGTATGGGACGCGGCACGAACGGTTCACAGTTCTTTATTACTGTGGCTCCAACCACGTGGCTGCAAGGCAAGCACACGATCTTCGGGCGAGTCATCGATCCGCAGTCACAAGCAGTTGTTGATGCTATTGCTGCTGTACCTACAGGATTCCAGGATCGCCCAAAGGAAGATATCGTTATTCACTCAATTAGCGTTGAAGAGTGAGAGCGCATGCGCCGTTCATCTCGACTTTTTGAGAATGCCAAAAACTCGGGGATTACTGATTCCATCATTTTCATCTGTGTGGTGATGCTGATTGTTGGAACAGTGGTCCCCGCTGTTCAAAATGCTTTGCTTTTCTATCCGCCCTTGGCGCTGATCGAGCCGTGGCGGTTTATCACCTCTGCATTTTTACACGCAGGATTTTGGCATTTCGCGTTTAATATGATCAATCTCTACGTGCTTGGGATTGAGCTGGAACGTTATATAGGGAAATGGCGTTTTACTCTGCTCTATTTTTTCAGTGCTTTTATGGGAAATCTTGGTGTGTATGGCTGGGCGATGCTCACAAGCACATGGCATGTGGGAGTTTTAGGAGCATCGGGTGCTGTCTTCGGTCTTCTAGGGGCATGGCTTGCTTTCAGCGGTATCGGCACGGATAACTTCAAGAGTATTCTTGTTTTAGCTGGAATCAACCTAGTATACAGCCTTATAAACTCAGGTATTTCTTGGCAGTCCCACGTAGCTGGATTCATCGGAGGCTACGCTCTCGCTTGGATATGGAAACAGCTATGGAAAAGAAAAACTCGCCGTCACTCCTACAACTAAGCTACGAGCTGAACTGCTCTAGCTAGTAGCTTAGAGTGAGCAGAGAAGTAAGCGCTGCTGTGCGCTACTTCCAGCCCATCGTCATTAAAAACCCTGTGATCATTAGCGCCATGCCAACAAGCAGATTCCAGTTTCCCGCTCCTGGAATAGGTAGCTGAAAACCACTTTGAGCTGTCACATAAGCAATAACGATGACGACAAGCCCAAGAAGCATTAAGGTAACCATCAGTGGTGCCCACCATTTTGGAGAGCGTAAATTCTCAGGTTTCACTGTTCGTTTAGCGGTTGTTTGAGCTTGAGCACGCTCACGTTCAATAACCTTCTTGCGCTTCTTTGATTCTGGCATTGTGAATCCTTCAAAATTCTTTAGAGTGTCTCGTATATCTGGCTATATGTAAGAGTATCTGGAAGACTAGGTAAAGAAAAATCGAAGCTACCAAAAGTGCAGTGTAAGATATTGTAAATATTAAGTACGTCAGCCGGAGGTCTATATGAGTGAGCACGCAAACGAGTTTGAAAATTTCTTTACAGCTCCCCAATATGGCATCTCCGACGAATATGATGCCCCATCAGAGCCGGTGAAGCGTAAGCCAGCGAGCTTGTGGTTGCGAATTATTGGCGTGATCGGTGAACTTATGATTTGCGCTGGGTCTGTGCTCGGGCTTTTTGTGCTCTGGCAGGTATGGTGGACCAATGCGCAGATGTCGGGGGAGCAGGATCGTCTTGTGGCCGCTACGCAGAAAGAGTTTGGAGAAGTCAGCGCAGACGTCATCGGAGAGCCAGCTGAGGGAGATCCTCCGAAAGTAAGTGCGGATCTTGATCAGGGAGGTCTGATTGGGCTTATGCACATTCCTGCATTAGGTGGGCAGGCCGCAACGCAGCTTCGCGAAGGAGAATCGTTGAGTGTGCTTAATCAAGGCGGCTATGGGCATTACACGGATACGGCAATGCCAGGCGAGATGGGAAACTTTTCAACTGCGATCCATCGAGATTCCTATGGTTCTCGTATTTTGCATATCGATACGTTACGTGTTGGCGATGCGATTATCGTTGAGACTAAAGATGCGTGGTACGTGTATCGATTTACGGATTCTGAAATTGTTTCTCCAACTGACGTTTACGTTGTGAGCGCAGATCCTTATGCAGCAAAAGCTTCTCCGAATCCAAATACTGCTCAGGTATCTCCTTCTGGAAGATATTTAACGATTACTACGTGCCATCCACCTCTGGTGAGCAATACGAGATGGATTGTGCACGCAACTTTTGATTACTGGATGCCGAGAACTTCGGGAACTCCACGAGAATTGGTCGATACGGAATCTCCAAATCTCGAAATAGAATCAACTGGCACAACAATTCGAGATTCAATCAGTGATGCAGTTAATGAGATGAAGAAATCTCGTAAGACGGAGGAGAAATAATGTTTGAAGCAATTTGGCGGCATTTGCCAGGGCCAGCATGGCTGCGGTTTATAGAAGTTCTTATTATCCTTTTTATTATTGTGGCTGTTCTTTTTGAAGTCGTTTTCCCGTGGGTTGCTGAAAATACTCGGCTTGTAGATAACGTTGTGTCTCACTGATATTAGGTAGATCTTATGACCATTTTCCCCCATGCAGAGCCCTCCAGCGAGTCTGGCGGTGATACGTGCAGCGAGATGCACGAAGCTACGCCTTCATGCGTGCACGCCGAACCAATCGAGGTATCTGTTTGTATTATCAGCGCAATGCCTGAAGAGATGGCTCCTATGATGAGCCTTCTTGAGGGAACTGGCTCATATATTTTGCATACGATTTCAAGCCCTATCGGCACGATCACGGAAGTTTATCCGACAGAATCTGCAGACGTTTCTTCTAATTCT
This sequence comes from uncultured Arcanobacterium sp., assembly GCA_958428545.1. Lineage (GTDB taxonomy): Bacteria > Actinomycetota > Actinomycetes > Actinomycetales > Actinomycetaceae > Arcanobacterium_A. Next base: position 84,110 of record CAUAGM010000001.1, read on the forward strand.
TCAGCGCCTATTTTTATACTCGCCGTCACGGGTATTGGTTTTACGGCAACAGCCAGCTGCCTCGGCTGGCTGCTCGCACAGTATGAACCGAACGCACTTTTTTCTATTGGATCAGCAGGTGGATTAAGCTTTGACGCACGAGTGAAAGAAGTAGTGCTTGGAGTTCGTTATCGTGACGGCGGTGCAGACGGAACGGCATTTGGTTATGTGCGTGGGCAGGTGCCCGGGCAGCCTGAGTACTTTACGGCGTCAGAAGCATTGCTTGCTGCGGGAGCGGTAGCTGCACTGGAATTAGATACGATTGATATGATTGCGCCAAGCTTCCCTTCGCTTGGCAGTATTGATATTCGCACGGGGGAAATGCTTTCATCGGATACATTCGTCACTGATGCCAACGTGGGCGATATGCGCGAAGCGTTTCCTTTGGCCGTCAGCGCAGATATGGAATCTTATGCAGCTGCTCACGTGGCTCACCAGTGGGGTATTCCGTTTCTCTCTGTGCGCGGAATTTCAGATTTGTGCTCGCGTGCCGAAGATCAATCCGTGGCATTCCATGCCGAGCTGGCTGACGTTGCGGCTCGTTCAGCTCGCACGGCTCTAGCTATTATCAGAACTGCTCAACTGATCTAATCCGCAGCGTGCGGCAGCGTTACTTAAGGTAGAGTATTCGTCTTCGGAAAGTTCCGAATTAAACTGACCATCAGCGATACGCTTGAGCGAATCGTCAGAAAATTTTTCGTATATCTCGTCTGCTGTGCATTGTGCTGCTTTTTTCAGCTTTGCGTCAGAAATACCAAGGGAATTCATATCTGCGAAATCGGCTGAGCGGATAAAGGCTTGAGCAATATCGTTTTTTGTGGGTTTGCTGGTACTCTCGCACGCGCTCATGCTGGCTGCAAGGGCAAGCCCTATAAAGATTCCTGCCGCGGCGCGTATTTTCTTATGAAACATACTTCTTTCTTTCTCTGTCGGTCTATCGGCTGCTTGCCTATATCGTTTCTGAAATAACTCAGATTCACACCTATGCGTTTTCCTGTCTGCTTCTTGCTTATTTTTCAATTGATTCATTGCTTCTTACTTATGTACAGCTTACTTTCCGTTATATATTGAAAGTATGTTCCTGCAATTGTGTAAAATGCAGGAAACGTTTACTTCCTGCTGTATATATGGGATTGCTGCACAGCTAAACGATCCACAAATTCGTTGGCGGCATCGCCAGCATGCCCTTTTACCCATTCGATCTCAGTGTGTCCAGTTCGCGCTTCGTAGAGATTAAGCAGCGTTTCGATTAGTTCTTTATTAAGCACGGGCTTTCCATCTGCTTTGCGCCAGCCTCGTGCTCGCCAGCCTTTAGCCCATTTTGTGAGTGAATTGATGACGTATGAGGAATCGGCACGGATAAGTAAATCGGCTTGCGTGGGCACGTATTCAAGAGCGCGTACAAGTGCAATTAACTCCATGCGGTTATTTGTAGTGGCAGCTTCGCCGCCAGCCTGGTATGCGCCGCTTATCTGCTCAACCCATGCCCAGCCGCCAGGACCAGGGTTTCCTGAGCATGCGCCGTCAGTAGCTATCACATATTCGTATCCAGCGGCTGGTTTGCCGATCGGGGCTGACGTTGCTGCTATGTGTCCATTGAGTTCGTTGAGTCCGTCCGTGCTTTTCGTCATGTTCATACATTAGCGCATTGCGCATTGCTGGCGCGTCTTGCCAGATATGCGGCATATTATCGTGAGGTATTTCAGGGTGCTTTAGATTATCGGTCTGAGTATTTACTTAGCTTCTCTTTTGTTTAAGTGTTTACTTAAAAGAAAAAGGTGTAAAACATTTCGCTCATTGGTATTGTTCTCAGAGATTAAACGACACGCCGAAAGTAAACACGCCGAAAAATGTGCGCAATTTTGAGTAATTTTTTCGGCATTACCGCAGTTCAATCCACATATGTGGATATCTTTGAGAGAAACTGTGGAAAAGTGAAAGGTTGTTCTTCCACGTATTGTGGATAAGTGGATAAACTACTAAGAATTTTTCTGAGAATTTACCTAAGGGCTGTTTCACTATGTAAATAGCGCAGCGTGCTGAGTTCTCATAGAAGGGGTGAAAGCTTCGCGCGGTGGAAAAGATGTGGGTTGTGAAAGTTCTCCTACGATTGTTGTTTGGTATCTATCCACCGAAGAAAAGTATCCTTCCACAGGAGGAACGTGATTATGTGATACAGCACGCTGCGCCACACCATCTTGTGGTGGTATAGATAAACGGGCACTAGGTGTAGTGTTTATTCCTGTACCGTCTAAATGGCAATTGAATAGATTCTTCGGTAAATTACTTTGATGTAATTCGCTGAAGAAGTTGTGACTGGATTATATATAGAAAGAGGGGATCACGATGAGCATTACGGTCTACACGAAGCCGCAGTGCGTGCAGTGCCGTGCAACCAAACGTGCGCTTGCGAAGCAGGGGTTGGAGTATGCCGAAATTGATCTCACGTTGGATGAGGACGCTCTCAATACAGTGAAGGCTCTGGGCTATCAGCAAGCGCCAGTAGTATTTGCAGACGGCGATCACTGGAGTGGTTTTCGACCAGATAAAATTAAAGCTTTAGCAGTTGCTTCTGCTCAGCAGAGTGTGAGCGTTGCCTAAGAGGCAATATTTACTTATATGGCGTGGAAAGCTTAGTGCGGGTGAGCTTCCTCTGAGGCAGAGGTGAATACGTACTTATTTCACACGTATATGCTGAATACCGAATACGTACGCACAAGAAGGATTCTATAGTGGTCAATATCGTGTACTTCTCTTCTGCAACAGGGAATACACGCCGATTTGCGGAAAAACTTGGTTTTCCGGCTCAGCGTATTCCCCTCACAGTGCACGATGAACCGATCATCGTCACCGAACCATACGTGCTGATCGTGCCCACATATGGTGGAGGAAATATACGGGGAGCCGTGCCTAAGCAAGTGATTCGCTTTCTGAATGATGAGCATAATCGTTCTTTACTTCGAGGAGTTATTTCTGGCGGAAATACCAACTTTGGGACGGCATACGCTATCGCGGGTGATATTATTGCTCAAAAAACTGGTGTTCCATTTATGTATAAATTTGAACTGCTCGGTACGCCTGCAGACGTGCAGAAAGTTCGCGAAGGATTGGAAGAATTTTGGAAGCAACTCTGACGGATACAGGCGAAGAAATGGTGGATCCAGCATTGGATTATCATTCACTCAATGCGCAGCTCAATCTTTACGGTGACGACGGAAAGATACAGTTTGATGCGGATCGTCAGGCAGCACGCCAGTATTTTTTGCAGCACGTTAATAAAAACACTGTATTTTTCCACGATCTCGAAGAAAAGATGGAATACCTCGTGCGCGAGGGATATTATGAGCCAGAAATTTTAGAGAAGTACGATTTCGCTTTCGTCAAGCAGCTTTTCAAAGATGCATATGCGCATAAATTCCGTTTTCCCACGTTCCTTGGTGCTTTCAAGTATTACACTTCCTACACTCTGAAAACCTTTGACGGTACGCGTTATCTTGAGCGTTTTGAAGATCGAGTGTGCATGGTTTCTCTCGCTCTTGCTGACGGCGATACGCAGCTTGCACACGATATCATGGAGGAGATTATTTCTGGGCGTTATCAGCCTGCTACTCCTACCTTCCTTAATGCTGGTAAAAAAGCTCGTGGCGAGCTGATATCGTGTTTTTTGCTGCGCGTGGAAGACAATATGGAATCTATTGCGCGAGCGATCAATTCTTCTCTTCAGCTCAGCAAGCGCGGCGGCGGCGTTGCTCTTAATCTTACAAATCTGCGCGAGCTAGGCGCTCCGATTAAACGAATTCAAAACCAAAGCTCTGGCGTCAATCCTGTGATGAAATTGCTCGAAGACGCATTTTCTTATGCAAACCAGCTGGGTGCACGCCAAGGCGCAGGTGCGGTATATCTGCATGCGCATCACCCAGATATTCTGCGTTTCCTTGATACCAAGCGCGAAAACGCAGATGAGAAAATTCGAATTAAAACACTTTCACTTGGTGTGATTATTCCAGATATTACCTTTGAGCTGGCGAAGAAAAATGCCGATATGTATCTATTCTCGCCGTACGATATCGAGCGTGTATACGGGGTGCCGTTCTCTGAAATTTCAGTGACGGAGAAATACGAGGAGATGGTTAATGATCGCCGTATCCGCAAGAGCAAAATAAACGCTCGCACATTCTTCCAGACGCTCGCAGAAATTCAGTTTGAATCGGGTTATCCGTATATTATTTTTGAAGATACTGTGAATCGTGCAAACCCAATTGAAGGCAGAATCACGATGAGTAATCTCTGCTCTGAGATTTTGCAGGTGAGTGAACCTTCAGAATTTAATCCAGATCTTTCTTATAAGAAGGTTGGAAAAGATATTTCGTGCAATCTTGGCTCCCTCAATATCGCACACACGATGGATGCCCCAGATTTTGGCAAGACGATTCGCACGAGTATCCGTGCGCTCACTGCCGTTTCCGATCAATCCAATATCACGTCTGTGCCGTCGATTGAGCGAGGTAACCGTTTGAGCCATGCAATTGGGCTTGGGCAGATGAACTTGCACGGATATCTTGGGCGTGAACGCATCTATTATGGTTCGCCAGAGGCTCTGGATTTCACCAACATTTATTTCTATACTGTGCTCTATCATGCGATTAGCGCTTCGATGGAGATCGCAAAAGAACGCGGGCAAAAGTTCTACAACTTTGAAAATTCCGCATATGCGAGCGGAGCGTTTTTCGATAAATATATCGATCAAGTATGGCTACCGCATACTGAGCGTGTGAAAGAGCTCTTTGCTCACATTCATATCCCAACTCAAGATGATTGGCGTGAGCTGAAAGCAAACGTGCAAGAGTACGGTATGTACAACCAAAATCTTCAGGCAGTTCCGCCAACGGGTTCGATTTCATATATCAACCATTCCACAAGTTCAATTCACCCGATTGTTTCTCGTGTTGAGATCCGCAAAGAAGGAAAGATTGGGCGCGTCTATTATCCAGCCGCCTATATGAATAACGACAATCTGGAGTATTATCAAGACGCTTACGAGATCGGGCCGCAAGCTATTATCGATACGTATGCTGTGGCAACGCAGCACGTTGATCAAGGCTTAAGCCTTACGCTCTTCTATCCCGATACCGTCACCACGCGCGATGTGAATAAAAATTACATCTATGCTTGGAAGAAAGGGATTAAGAGTCTTTACTATATGCGTATTCGTCAGCAGGCAATCGAAGGAACGGAAGTTCAAGGCTGCGTCTCTTGTATGCTTTAATGCGGCAAAAATAAAACGCGTAGTACGGCAAAATTAGCTGATTTTGCCGATTTTATAAATTCTATAAACAGAGTTTGTGCATACACATGCTATTGCGGCTACGAATAGTGGCATACGCAAAAGCTCTTCTTTCAAGGCGAAAAATATACGTATAGTACGGCTTCCATATTCACGGCTTCCATATTCAACCTTTCGTATAAAATGAAAATAATATGAGAAATAGAACAAATTATTTTTCATATACGGTATGGCGCAGCACGGTTTAATTTCCGTACTACTCTTTAACCGATATAAATTTGATCAGTTTCTCCGAAACCTCCCAAACGAAATAAGTGCGGGGGGGGGGGAGTCGAAGGAGATCTGGAACGCTATATTCGTAAACGCTATAAAGCAATACGTGGCAGTGCACTTATCGCAAGGTAAGCCTAGAAGAATATGTGGTAAAACGCTTATTTTGATATTCGCTTAGCTGGCTAGATTTTTGTGCGCTAATTTCTCAGCACTATAGACAATGGTAAAAAAGTAAATTTCTATTCATTTTTAACGTGAAGTAGAAATTTTGATATTTCAGCTATTAGGAAAGATTATTTATGTTGGTTTCCGAGAAAATTTCGGGATGGGGTACGGCCGTGCGAACGTCAAGCTACAAAAAGTATCTCTTATTATTCTTAGCTATTACTTTAACTCTTGGGATATTTTTATCTATTCCTAAGGAAGCTTTCGGTATTGGTTTTCCGAATAAAGCTACTGCCAATTCTGATAATGGCGTTTATCATGCAAAAGGTAAGGAGCATAGGCTGCAGGTGGTAGTTCCTGGCGGAGCTACTGCGGAAGATTGGTCTTTTTGTATCAATGAGGGTAAAGGAACTCCTGTATATACGCCTCCGCCCAATGAATACAGCTACGGTGATTTTACTCGTATCGATAATGCTACTGCAGATCAGCTATACAACGAATACGGCAGAAATCACGCTAATAATGGGGCACTGGCCTTTCATCAGCTGCCAAATAACGTGACGAAGGATCAATTTTATAGCCAGATAAGAAAACTCATTTACATCTTCTCTCAAGATCCAACGAATATCATCGAGAAATCAGGGCTTAAGGACTTGGGGAATTTGGCAGAAAATGGTTTCTGGAACGTTATCCAAAAGATAATTTATGAATACACTGAGGGAAAGACTTATACCGAAAACAGCTTCGCGAATGCTCCCCAGAAAAAAGCGTTTACGCAGGTCAAGGAGCTTATCCAGAAGGATGAAAAGGATATCATTCCTGATCACACGGTGATTCAGATTCGTGTATATAAAGCCGAACCTATTGGCGGATCATGGACGAAAGGCGTTCAGTCGCTCGTCACTGGGCGTATACTGCCGAAATATCCCGTGTATTTCAGCAAGCAAATTTTTAAAGCTGGCATCACGCAAGATGAACTAATTGCCAACGCTACTGGTGAAAAAGGACTTTCGGGAGCAAAATTCCATATCAAGGATTCAAACGATAAAGAGCTAGTTTTTGATAATGGTCAAGTGCTCGAATGGACGTCAAATAAGGATCCTCAAGGAGTATTGATTGATCCAGGGAAGTATTCTCTTGTGGAAGTTGAAGCTCCTCAAGGATATGAGCCTCTAGATGATATTCATTTCACGCTGAATCACGACGGCACTATCTCTTTGGAAGAAAGTGATCGAGTTAAGAAGATCAGCTATCAAGGTGACGTCATCAATGAGGAAGGAAAAGCCACTGGCGAAAAGGAAATACGGCAAGGTCTTGCTGTGCTTAATAAGAAAATCGAAGAAAACTCTTATCAAGTTAAAATCGCTAAAGTTCATCAAGTAGGCACAGAAATCCAAGCACGTACCGATGCTCGTCTCGAATTATTGAAAGATGGGCAGCATCTGGATTACTGGAATACAGTTTCCGCTCCTACACGTTTCAACCTGAAAGAGGGCACATATACGATCAAAGAAGTACGTGCCCCATACGGATATAAAAAACTTGAGAGTGAAATCCAGTTTACTGTGGGACCTCAGGGGAAAGTCACCGTCACTAAAGGAAACGATGTGGCGAGTGTTTCTGAGAATTCAACAATACAAGTGATGAACAAGAAAGAGCCTACTATTGGTACGTCTGCACACATACAGCAGCGTGGCACGGATATCGGCAAAGAATTCACTTATGCCACCGCTACTCAAACTGGCTCTCTTGCGGTTCGTGATCGCGTCAGTTATTCAGGTTTTGAGGACGGCGCATACGTGGCTATCGCAGAACTTATTAAAGGGCACGATGATACGAAGGTGGTCGCTTCTGCTTTCTCGCCTTTTGAGGTGAAAGAAGGCAAAGATACTGGCAGCGCCGACGTGTTTATTCCGTTGAAAACAGATGATATTTCTGTAGGGCAGAATGCTTTCACAGTGCTCGAACGGGTTTATAAAGCACAAGACGTTGAATATGAAGGGGCAGATGGTGCAACCCCTGTTGCGAAAGTGAAAGAGCATGCTCAGCCTGTTGCTGTGCATGTTGAGAAAGACGATCAGGATCAAACGGTAACAATTAAAGTTGTTGAGACAAAGTTTGTTGTTAATTTCTGGAAAACTGATCAAGACGGCAATAAACTTCCTGGTGCCCGTCTAAAAATTACGGATAAAAACGGGAAAGATCTTTCAGGGAAAATTTGGACCTCTTTGAAAGATCGAGCTACTCCCGTCACTCTTCCTGCTGGTGAATATATATTGAAAGAGGTGGCAGCTCCTGAAGGATATAGCACCCTTGTAGATAAAACATTCACTATTGATGCACAGGGCACTCTCACATTTGATGATCCCGCAGGAATCAAAGTCGAAACTGATGCAGATAAAGATATTTTCACTGTATATGTAGAAAATAAGAAGAAGCATGTGAGTCCGAAGGGTAAGTTGGCGACGACTGTGTCTGTTGGTGGTGTGAAGGCTTCTGTGGGTGGTGGTGTTCGTGTGACGTCTGCTCAGGCTGGTGCTGGTGTGGATGTGGCAGATACGATCGCGTATACGGGTCTTGTTGCTGGTGAGGCGTATTCGGTGTCGGGGTCGTTGTTTGAGGTTGCTGATGGTCGCACTGTTGGTGATGCGATAGTGACGAAGACTGAGCAGTTTACTGCGTCTGATTCTGGTGCTGGTGAGTGGACTGTTGAGTTTGGTCGTGTTGCTGGTTTGGAGCCTGGTAAGCAGTATGTGGTGTTTGAGGTTGCGACGTCGGTGAAGGATTTGGTGGATACTGATGGTGATGATGTGCCTGATGCTGCGCAGGTTGAGAAGCATGAGGATCCGAATGATGCGTCACAGACTGTGGTGGTAGAGGAAACTCCGAAGAAGCCTAGTATGCCAAATACTGGTGCTACGGGTATAGGCGCTCTTCTCGGGGCTGCACTTTTTGCTTGCCTCGCTGGTGCCGGAATGCGCTTGAGCGCACGCAGGCGATCTAAAGTAGCACTTTCGTAAGTATTCATATGAAGGATATAAAAAGAAAGTACAACTAACTAATATGCTGGGCATTTTATGAAGGCAGCACAGCCTATAAAATGCCCAGCATTTTTATGCAATGAATAGATGAATATACGCATATAAAGATTTCTTATTACGTGCATAGAAGGATCTTGTACGTGATGATTGTGAAATTTAGCAGAATCTTGAAATTCAGCAGAAAATCTGAATGCGATGGAACGCAGAGGTAAAAATACTCTCTGCCTGATTCCTCACAGCTTCTGTTTCGGCTATAGTTGCCTAAGAGGCTGTATTCATGCATTGATTTATTGCATTGATTGAGAAAGGGAGCAATCATGTCGGAGAAAATTAAGCTGGTAGACGCTGTGCAGGCGATCAACTGGAATAAAATTATTGATCCGAAAGATGAAGAAGTGTGGGATCGTCTCACTGGAAATTTTTGGCTTCCCGAAAAAATTCCGCTGAGCAACGATATTCAAAGCTGGCATACTCTCACTCCCGAAGAGCAGCAGATGACGACTCGCGTCTTTACAGGGCTTACCCTTCTCGATACTGTGCAGGGGACTGTCGGCGCTGTCTCGCTTATCCCTGATGCCGTCACCCCGCACGAAGAAGCTGTGTACACAAACATTGCATTTATGGAATCCGTGCATGCTAAAAGCTATTCGTCGATTTTCTCCACGCTCATTTCCACTGAAGAAATTAACGAGACTTTCCGCTGGAGTGAAGAAAACGAGTATCTGCAAAAGAAAGCGCGTATCGTGATGGATTACTATCGCGGTGATGATCCAGAAAAGCGCAAGGTCGCTTCTACGATGCTCGAATCTTTCTTATTCTATTCTGGATTTTATGCTCCGATGTATTGGAGTGCGCATGCCAAGCTCACTAATACGGCAGACCTTATCCGCCTGATTATTCGTGACGAGGCCGTGCATGGTTACTACATCGGCTATAAGTATCAGCAAGCCGTAGCGAAGAGTTCACCTGAACGCCAGGCAGAACTTGAAGAATACACGTATTCTCTGCTTGAAGATCTCTATGAGAACGAAGCTGATTACACTGCTTCCCTCTACGATCCGCTCGGGCTTACTGAAGACGTGAAGAAATTCCTGCATTACAACGCCAATAAAGCTTTGATGAACTTGGGTTATGAAGCGCTTTTTGGCACAGATCAAACAGATGTAAATCCAGCTATTTTGGCGGCGCTTTCGCCAAACGCAGACGAAAACCACGATTTCTTCTCAGGATCTGGCTCTTCGTACGTGATCGGCACAGCAGAAGCGACGACTGACGACGACTGGGATTTCTAGTACGCCTTACAATATCGCTTTTTGCTCATGCGGCTCTTGTCTGCGATGAGTATGCGTATACGGCTTCTTGCTGTGCGTGCTTGTGCTTGTAAATATCTGCTTGCACGAGGATTGGCTCTATAGCTGTGTGTGGGCTTGTATCTATTGTGTGCAGTGCGTGAGCAACGGTATGGAAGATAGGGCTTATAAACGCCTATAAGCCCTATGCGCTCTATTTTGCATCATTGGTGGTTGCATCATGGTTGGCAAGAATAGGATTTGTGATATCTTCACGATCCCCTATTGCAGTCATTTCAGAGGTAGTGATTTTGCCATCTGTGCGAATGATTTGCGAACGGAGCACTAAATAATCGCTGTTAATAAAGTATTTAGAAGTAAATGTTTCGAGATTGTTTGTGATTACTGCTGAAAGAATCACCACGGGCTGATTAAGCACAGTATCTGTGCCTTCCACGCTGTAGACCACAGAATCAGAAGTGCCAGCGGCTCGAAGTTTGGGGTTGAATTGCGTCTGAAAACTCTTTGGGAGATTGAGTAATGCTTTGACGGCAGGTTTGGGGTTGTCTTCGGTGGCTTCAATCCATTGTCCATCGATTTTGGCGAAGGTAAACGATTCCACCATAATTACTTCTTCAATATCCCCTGCTTCAGGGTGTGCGCGAGTGATGTGAACACGAAGAGGATTGATATTGATGCGCGAAGAGCTGATTTCCTCACCGTTGAGTAGCTGCTTTTCTCGATAGCCATCGAGCTTTCCGATTGCCTCAGTTGTGCAGTAGGTGAGAGTTTTAGCATCAACTGTTTGTGAGGTGCGAGAGTTAGAAGAATTATCGAGTGGAGCTTCTTCGGGATTTTTTAGAGACGACGTGGCTGATTGCGCACTCAAGGCGGCAAGTGAATCGTGCAGAGGGTCGGTACATAGGCTCTCAGCGCTTTTATTTGTGCCGCAGCCTGCAAGCATACAGATCATGAGCGCGGAAGCTGCTGTGATCGATTCCCATCGATGAAGTTTCATGTTTGCATTTTACGTGCACAGCTAGGTATTTGCGTGAATTGTATGAGAAAAGAAAGGAGGAACTCTATGCCAGAAAATGGTGTGCTGAATTTTGTGCTGGTGATGGCAGATCAAGCAAACCGTTTGATTGGTTTAGTATTGGTTTAGCGGTGGAAAAGCTATCCTAAAAGTTTACGAATCCGCTGAGGTGAAACTTTTACCCGAGTGCCGATTTGCTGGGCAAAAAGGGAAACGCGCAATTCTTCGATAAGCCAGCGCGCTTTTTCTAGGGTGGCTGCGCGCTCAGGGTCATATTGCATAGCTGCAGCTTGAGCGTGAGCATGTGCACGTAGCTCTTCGGCATCACGTACCTGCCATGCGAGCGCATCGTCACCGCTGGGATTTGATACGGCTTTTTCTATTCTGTGCGCTGCGGCTCGCAAAAATCTCGGTAAGTCAGGCAAGTATTCTTCAGGAGTGGAAGAAATGAACCCTCTATAGATGAGTTGGTCTACGGCTTCGCGCACATCGCTCGTGGTGGCGATAAGCGAGATATGCTTATGTGTGCGCAGCGCAGATTCTACCTCTCCCCATGCTTCTAAGGCACGTGCGGCTATCTGTGCGATTCGCAGAGTTTCGTCTTCTGTGCGCTCGCGTGCGTAGCTTTTCAATTCACGATATGCAGATTCGGTTCGCAGTTTGCCCAGTGGCTGCTTATTTTCCCGTGCCCAACGATCAGCGATATTTCGCGTTGCAGTGAGCTGCATATCGCTAACGAGGCTACTCGTATCAGAATAAGGAGACGCAGCTAAAGCCAGTGATTCTCGCGCATTCCATCGGGTCGTAATACGCGCTTCGGGTAGCTCCAATTCGCCAGCAAGCAGATGAATGACTCCGATCCGATGATCGCGTTGCTGCTCGGCTTCATTCGTGAGCACTCGCAAAGCAACCCCATTTTTCTCATATACAAGCGCTGGGTATCCGCGAATAATTGCGCCTCCTGCGCCTTCGGTTTCGACGACGTGCGCAAGCTCTCCGCCTGCCAATGCTGGCCAGGCGTGAAGATCATCTACAGAGTCTGCAAGCTGCGCTGCGCAGGCTCGTGCCGCTTGGGCTGTGCGTTCTTCTTCTTTCTCAGTAGCGGCAGATAGGGCGGCGGCACGTTTGGCGGCATTTTGATTGTCGATGATACGATCACGAGCTTCATCAAGCGCTTGGGAAACGGCATGTGCCATCACGTTTTGTACAGCCGATTTACTTTGGGGTGCGAGATTATGCTGTAAAGCGGAAAGTGAAGTACTTTCGTCTAGTACAGCTCCTCGCTCAGAACGCACGATAAACGTGATGCGCAAATGTGAAGGTAGTGCTGCTTGCGCTTCTTCCCATGCGGCCAGATCAATATCGATGCCGCGCAGATGCATCACGGCCGCAGTAAAAGCAGAGCGGAAAGATTCAGCAGGGGCAGAATTATTTGAAAGGCCATGTGAAACGGCAGAAGTTGGGAAGACGCCGCAGGAAGTCGAATCAGAGACATTTAAGCCAGAAAGCGCGCTGTTTTCTGCAGAGTAATTTTCCAGACGCTTCAAAAAATAAGCGTTAATATCGCGTGCCACGTCGGGCGCTGGCACAAGATTGCGGCGCACTCGTTTAGGAAGTGCACGTATGGTTGCCGTCACCAGCTCAGGAAGCAGACCAGGCACGAGCCAATCGAAGCCTTCATCTCGAATCTGAGGCAGCAGCGTCACGGGAATCTCAACCGACAAGCCATCAGCATGCCCGCCAGGATTGAAAGAATACGTGATCGGCAGGCGAATATCGCCCTGAATCCATTCTTCAGGAAAATCTTCAGAGGCTGCGCTTAATTGATTTTCTCCAAGCAAAAAATCTTGCGTGAAATCGAGCAGATGAGGGCGTTTATGGCGTTCATGTTTCCACCAACGCTCAAAATTAGCGGCAGACGTGATCGTCTGAGGAAGGCGCTCATCAAAAAATGCGAACTGTGCGGAATCGTCAGCCACCACTCCATACTGGCGAAGGCGTGTCTCTACTTCACGCGCTTTTTCCAGCTCAGCAGTATTATGCTTCACGAAAGCATGATGCTTTGCGCGCCACTGCCCCTCAACGAGCGCAGAGCGAATAAAAATATCACGAGCCATCTCGCGTGCTTCAGATGTGCCGATGCTCGCTGCCAGTACAGGGCGATCTGCCGTCACCGTCAAACCATAGAGGGTTACGCGCTCATGCACCATTGCCGCGCCATTTTTTATGCTCCAAAAAGGTTCAGAATAGGTTCGTTTTACGAGGTGTTTCGCGATTGGCTCAATCCAAGCGGGATCAATTTTCGCGGCTGAGCGGGCAAAAAGCCGACTCGTTTCTACAAGCTCCGCAGCCATTACCCAAGAGTAATGCCGACGATTCAGCCCAGAGCCAGGCCATATCACGAAATGTGTGCCGCGCGCTCCTTCATAATCACGTTTACGCTCGTCCCAACTGCCAAGGTTTGAGAGCAGACCGACCAGCAGGCTCCGATGAATCGCAGCGCTCGCGGGCGCGTCAGAACTTTTGCCCACACTTTTTACGGCAGCAATGACGCTGCGATGCTGTGACGTATCCACTCTCTTCTCTTTAAGCTGAGTTTCTGCTTCGCGCAGCTGCTGAGCTGTTGGAATTGGGATTGGGCGAAGATTCAACCCAAGCGGTTTTGCTAATTCGCGCAGCTGCGTCACCACGTCTTGCCATTCTCGCCACCGCAGCCAGTTGATGTGCTCAGCGCGGCACAGGCGGCGAAAAGCAGATCCAGAAAGTTCGCGCTGTTGAGTGCGTAGATAGCGCCAGATATTGAGGTAAGCGAGAAAATCGGAGGTTGGCTCCGTGAATCGAGCGTGAAGCTGGTCTGCCTGAGCCTTAAATTCTGCTGGGCGCTCGCGCACATCTTGCACGCTCATAGCTGCCACAAGCACAAGTACTTCTGCAGCGGCACCGTTTCTATCAGCAGCGAGCAGCATACGCCCAAGGCGTGGATCAATCGGCAGGCGAGCGAGCTGGCGTCCGATTTTCGTAAGCTGCAAATCTTTGCCACGCAATGCTCCTATTTCTTCGAGAAGCTGTACACCTGATCGTACGGCTCGCACATCTGGCGGATCGATAAACGGGAAATCTTCAACTTTTCCCAAGCCAAGAGACGCCATCTGCAAAATTACAGAGGCGAGTGAAGTGCGTTGAATTTCTGGCTCAGTATATTCTGGGCGTGCAGCAAAATCTTCTTCGGAATAGAGGCGGATTGCAATACCGTCTGCCACGCGCCCGCATCGCCCAGAACGCTGATTCGCACTCGCTTGAGAAATAGCTTCGATAGGCAGCCGCTGCACTTTCGTTTTGTTGGAATAGCGCGATATACGAGCAGTTCCAGGATCTATCACATAGCGAATCCCCGGAACTGTGAGCGATGTTTCTGCGATATTGGTGGCAAGAATAATTCGGCGGTGCTGGTGAGGCTCAAAAATCCTGTGCTGCTCTGCTGCTGAAAGGCGCGCGAAGAGAGGAAGCACTTCTATAGCTCCTGGCACCGAGCTGCGCCCACCTGGTTCAATATATTTGCTTCGAAGTTCGTCTTTGAAAGCTTTGTGCGTCTCAAGAATTTCACCTTCGCCGCTCAAGAATACGAGAATATCGCCAGAGCCTTCAGAGCATAGTTCGTGGGCGGCATCAATAATTGCTGATGTCTGATCCTGGCTTGTTGGGCGATTTTCGGCATAATCGTCGTCAATGCCATCGATATCGTCATGCTTTTCGTTTGGTAAAGTGCTGCTTGTTTGGTGACGATTGGCATCTGCCCTGCCATCGCCGTCAAAAGAGTTTGCGGCACTGCTGGCAGTATTAAGGGTGCGGGAGGAGCTGCTCGTGGAGCTGATATCGCCGGTAAAAAGAGGACGGTAGCGAATTTCTACTGGGTAGGTTCGCCCAGAGACTTCAATAACGGGTGCAAGATTTCCAGGGAAGCCTCCATACATACGTTCGCCAAAATGAGCTGCAAAACGCTCAGAATCAATAGTTGCAGAGGTGATAATAAGGCGTAAATCTGGGCGGCGTGGGAGCAGGCGTGCGAGGTAGCCCAGCAGAAAATCGATGTTGAGTGAACGTTCGTGGGCTTCGTCGATAATAATGGCACTGTATTTGCGCAGGTCGGGATCGGATTGAATTTCGGCGAGCAAAATGCCGTCGGTCATAAGTTTAACGAGTGTGCTCGGGCCAATGTGATCTGTGAAACGCACGTGGTAGCCGATTGTTTCACCGATAGCAGTGCCAAGCTCTGCGCTGATTCGCTCGGCCACAGAGCGGGCTGCGAGGCGGCGTGGCTGGGTATGCCCGATAAGCCCCTCTCTGCCATATCCCATCTCTAGGAGCATTTTTGGTAACTGCGTGGTTTTTCCAGAGCCTGTTTCTCCAGCCACGATTACCACTTGAGAATATTTAATGGCACGCATAATATCTGTGCGCCGAGCTGAAACGGGCAGTTCTTCTGGATAAGTGACGGCCAAGAGGGCGGCGTGGTGAGCTTTTAGCTGCTCGGAGGTGAGATTGTGTGCCACGGCCAGCCCTGCTCCTTTCATTTTTACGTTCATTTTATACGGTATGTATTCATTTTATTTTATACGGCTTTTATGCGGCATTTGCTGTAGTGCCGCTTGTGAGGGGCGCGCTAACTTTGGCGGTGGATGCAGTTGTGGGAAGTAAATATTCTTTGGTTTTCTTCGGTACCGTCATATGTCGGTATAAATTACCCGACATATGACGGTACCGAAAGAGCGCTCACATCATATTTAATAAAAACAGGCATTGCTGTATGGCAGTGCCTAGGCAAATGAAAAGCGCTCTTAGTGATGTGAGTCAATTATCCATAGCTGACTCAAAAAAGGAGAATACTATGAAAAACAATCTAAAGAAAGCAGCAGCTGCAGGTTTTGTTGCATTGTCGATGCTGGGTGTTGGGGCCTGAGCGGCATACGCTGATACTGTGTACTACAAGGGCAGTGCGGTGTACTGGGATTACGGGCGATGGTTGGCTGTATGGAGTTATTCTGAGGTGCAATCAAGTGAGTACGAACATTCGGCAACCGCTAATGGAGATTCTTCTGGATGGCAGCAGCCAGGCGTTAAAGCAAGTGTTACAACCTGGATTGGTAATAAAAAAGCAGAGGCATATTGGAACTGCCGAGGTTAATTTTTTTAGTAGGTAAATAGGTATCGTTACGGCGGTGATCGTATGTCTAAAGTTTTTCGTATTTTCCTGATTGTTTTGCTTGGCTTTATGGCAATAGCTTTTGGTTTTCAAAATCTGAGTATTTATTCGAACCGTTTTACTGATGTTGTAAAGGAATACCCTGCTAATGGTTCTTTTTTCTCTCTTCAAGGAATGAAAGAAGAAAATGATGTATTAGTTGAAGCAAAGCTATATGAATATGCGAATAAATATGAGGCTGTGATCACTCGCCGTGACGTCATTCTTTCTTCATTTGAGAACGGGGGAGAGGGGTATAAATTTGGTGTATACGGGAATGTTGATAAACAACTAGAGCACTTATTACTGGAATTTAACGGGTTACCTATTCTCGATGGTGAAAAATTATCCCTGCTTCTTAATTCAGCTCCTGAAAGTACGCTGGGATTAGATAAAAACAGTGCGGATATGCTGGAAGATATCCCTTATCTTAGATATTCTTCGAAAATTGTTGCGATGCAGCTTCCTCAAATGATTAAAGATTCGGGAACTCTTCGAGGCGATTATAAAATCGTGGGGCTTTCTGCTGAGGAATTTAACGATTTTCTTTCTGAACTAAGTGCCTTAAGCGGTATTGAGAAAGAATTACTGTTGAATCCTCTGAGTGGTTCAGCTACCTCACCAAGTATATTGGATATTTTTTCTTTGGCTGCTTTATTAGCTTCTGTTGTTTTTATTGCTATTACTGCATTCTTAGCTGTATTTCTTAATATACGACAATATGGTATTCATGCAATGTTGGGGTGGTCAAAGTGGGCATACGTTGGGAAAGTTAATCTTTCTCCTATTGCTGCATCTCTTGTGTTTTCTGCCATTCCGGCTGGAATAGCCGTATGGGGATTTCATGGGTATCCTTTTACTTTTCAGCTTATTGTTGTGATGATTCTAGCTGTATTGAAATTTTTGTTTTTTGTTGCGCTAGCATTATCTCCTGCTGCTATAGCTTTGGTATTGATTAAACCAGTAAAAGCGATAAGAAATCAGGTATCGCGACGTAGCTTACTGGGACTATGCTTACTACTGTTTATTGCTTCTTCTGCAGGGTTTACGGGTGCTCTTCGTGCCTTAGACGGACCTTTATATGAACTAAAAAACGCTAATGAAGTACAGGCGCAATGGGAAAAATATTTGAATTATAAGATTTTGCATAAAGATTTTCCTGGGGATAATGTTGCCAATTTTTCTGGTGGCCAAAGCAATGAGCATTTCAGAGAAGTGTATTCTTGGTATCGAGCTATTGAAAATCAACCTGGCGTATATCTTGTGCATAATACTTTTTATAGCTCTGAGGTTCTTAATGCATGGCGGGGAATATATAAAGAAACACCAAAGAAACCTTTCTGGCATATGGCAGCTTCTCCATCATATCTAGAGAGCATTGATTTTTATATCCCGCACGAGGATAAAAAGCTGGCACAAGCAGGCGCACGTATTTACTATATTCCAGATACTTATACAGAAGAGGAGCGCTTAGCTCTTTCTGCTTGGTTGGAAGAAAGCGATATGAAAGATCGAGGAAAATCGATTGTCACACCTTTTATGGAAGATCCGAAAATAGAATTTCGGCAATATACCCCCAGCGATAAAATTTTTATGTGGAACACTAATCCAGAAAATGATTTTTTTGCAAAGGATCCCGTTATCTACGTGGCGACTGCTGCAAATATGACTCCTTTTGAATCTGAGAGCTTGAATGCTACAGGGCTTGAGCATAGCTATATTAAGCTCACGTCTCAAGCTGCTGAAAAATATACAGCGGAATCGTTCTTAGCTCGGTATAGCTTAGACGATAATGCTTTTGAGTTTCTTTCGGTAAGCGAATATATTGCGGGTATACGTAAGAGCATGACGGAGTTCATTCAGATATTTGGTGGAATGGCTGCATTCGTTATTTTGCTTGATGTAGCACTGCTTTTCATTTTACTTTCTCTCTACGCGCAGATTTATAGCCAACAGGTAGCAGTGAAACGCCTATTGGGGTATCCGCTTCGGCTAATTTTCAGTGTGCCATTTATTTTCGTAACGGTTGTTTGTGCGCTATGCATATTAGCATCATTCGCTTTAGGTTCTCGTGTCGGATTAGTGATCACAGCGATTTTTATGGTTGTGCAGCTGTTCCTTATGGTTTGGCAGGCTAAACGCTTAGCGAGCAAGCAAATTAGCATCAATGTGAAAGAACAATAATAAAGAAAGAAGGTATTTATTATGTGTGCGTTATTGACATTATCAAAAGTGGGGAAGGTATATGGCAATCGCAGCATTTTCCGTGATATTGGTCTGATGCTCTCCGAGGGAGAAAGTCTTGCGATTACGGGACCTTCTGGATGCGGCAAGAGTACTTTGCTCAACATCATTGGGCTTTTGGAAAGCCACAGCAGTGGCACAATCACACTTGATAATCTCCCGTACCCTTCAATTAATTCAAGTAAAGCAGCACGTATTCGCAAAGAATTGATTTCATATCTGTTCCAGTCGTATGCGTTGATTCAATCTCAATCAGCATTGGATAATGTGCTGCTGGGTATGAAATATGCGCATGGTTCACGAGAAGAAAAAAGGAATCGCGCGCATGAGCTATTGAAAAGATTAGGGCTTGAAAACGTCATCAACGATAAAGTTTTTACTCTCTCTGGGGGTGAGCAGCAGCGCGTGGCTCTTGCTCGGTGCATATTAAAGCCCGGCAAACTTATTCTTGCTGATGAGCCAACGGGAGCCTTGGACCCACAATTAGCCCATCTCGTACTGAAAGAAATACTTCAGCTACAGCACGAATATGGAAAATCTCTTATTGTCGTCACTCACGATCAGAAAGTGGCTGAATCCTGCGATACGCGCCTGCAGTTGCAATGAGCTAGAAAGGCTCCACACCTGCTTTAATAGCAGTAATAGCAAGTTCACCGCGGCTCGCGCACCCAGTGCATGCAAGAATCTCTGAAACATAAGAGCGAATAGTTGCTGGCGTCATACCCAATTTTTGTGCAATTTCATTGTTTGTTCGTGCCTCTAGTAGAAGATTGAATGTAGAGCGAAGATAGACGGGTAACTTCTCTACGAGACTAATAAATTCTTTATGCTGATTTCTAACCTGAGCATGATTAGCGTAACTGTTCGTTAGAATCATCGCAGGTTTTGCTCCAAAAACAGGTTGCCCTGCATACGCTTGTTTAATAAGCTCTGCAAGCTGACTAGCAGGAATATCTTTTGTTAAAAATCCTTGAGCGCCAGCGCTGATCGATTGGGCAAGGGAATCTTCATATTCAAAAGCTGTTAGCATCACGATCACGGTATCTGGATAAGTATGGTGAATCAGTTTTGCTGCTTCAATTCCATCGAGCACCGGCATATCTACGTCGATAAGCGCCACATCAATATTTTTCGATCCCACAGCAGCAACTGCTTCCACACCGTTTTCTGCTCTTGCTACTATGCTGATATCTTCTTGCGCCTCAAGAAGATCTGCCAATCCGTTGCGTATCACGGCATCGTCGTCAGCAATTAATACTCGAATATCAAGATCGCTCATCACTCGCCCTCTTTCTGCCATCGGGTATTTCGGCATAAAAAATCCAACGATCCCCTTGCTGACCATAAACGAGTATTCCATCGCTGGCAGCTAGTTGCTGCTCCACATTTGTTAGTCCAAAACCGCCAGTAATTCCAGGCGAGATTAAATTTTGGTTCATCTTATTACTGAGTGAAATATGTACCGCGCCTTCCTTGCCTACATCCACAGAAAGACTTGCAGTTGTATTACTTGGCGTATATTTAAGAATATTTGTGCAGCCCTCACGTATTGCCAAACCTGAAAGAAGAGCTTGTTGGCGGGAAAGAATACTATCGATATCGGGGGAAAGCTGAGTATTTAAGCAAATATTTTTTGTGGAAAGCATTTTTGAAACAAGCGCAATTGTTTGTGAGATATTTGTGCGGCCAGCCTCGTTATTTAATTTCAAGATAGTTGGGCGAAGTCGTTGAGAAGCGGTCGTAGCCAGCTTTTCCAGTGATAGCAAATCTTTTTTGCTTGCTTCCCCTTTTGCTACAAGTTGCTGAATGATGATGACGATTTGAGCTAAATCTTTCGCTAAAGTGTCGTGCAATTGTGCAGCTAGCTGTTCACGCACATCATTGATAGCTTGTTCTCCTTCCACATGGGCTAATTCGATCTGCTCGTGTGCTCTATCTTCTTTTTGCTTAAGTTTTCTAATAGTTAAGGAAATAATTATTGTGATTCCACTGCCGAAAAGTGAGCTGACTGCTTGTGTAGCCAGTACATCTGAATTCCATATGAGGCAGGCTTCTACAAGAGTGCACAGCACAACACCTGGTACAAGCCATGATCGCACTATCCAATTTCCGACAATGATATAAATTGCCAACACAGGTGATCCAAAGTGATCAAATAATCCTGCAGCTATCTCAATCATGAATATAAGAGCGGTGATGAGTTCAATGTATGGCGGACGCAACCAACAGAAAGAAAGTAAAAGAGCCAGCACAAGTAAAGAAACTATATCTCGTGTATGTGGCAATGAATTGCCAATAGTGGCAATCGTACACTCCATAAACAAAATAAATGCAGCGGTACTCGCATAGATAACGCATATTATTTTTGAATTGATATGTGCTTTAGGAAATAGCCACAAGAGAAAACGCTCAAACACGTGCTCAAACCTAGAAATATAGCGATTTATATATGGTGATTGTGCTACTTGTTTACGCATTGTGGTAACTTCGGGAAAAGGTAGCAAAGAATCGGTTTGCTTGCTGTGCTGCTTGAGTGGGTAGGGGCAGTGGCGAGAATGGTAGTACCTGTCTCGGGTACTCCGCTTGCAATAGGTGCTAACGCTATACCAAGAACAGCATATAATGCAATAAATTTAGGCATTTATACTCCTTATACTTAGGTATATCAATAAATGTTTGTGGCCTGCTAGCTAGTCGTTTGTCGCAACCAACTATTTATATTTGAACATATTTACTATGTGTTTGAATACCGCCATGTGTCAGGTAATTTATGCTGATATGTGCGGTATTGGTTGCATTTGCTATGAAAGCCTTAACCCTTCCTGAAGTATCTTGGGTGTGTATGAGGTGATGAGGATATAGGGCACGGCTAAGAGATATTCGCGGGGCTTTAGGTGATCGTGTGGATGATTGCAGGCGTTTAGCTGCTGGCAGATCCTGTACTCAGCGGAAAGCGTTTAAAGAGATAGCCCCTCGGCTTGGCGCGGGGTGCGATTGTCGTAACGCTAGTTTGAGTAGTCGTTGATTGGTGCTGTTTAGTGTTTACTGTTTACTGTTTACTGTTTAGGCGTCACCTGTGAGGAGCACGAGGAGATTAAGTGTAGATTCTTCTTCAATAAATCGACTGGGCGAATACGATATCTGTGCGAAAACTAGAACTCTTTTCACGTATAAAAACACTCCCTGAAAGAAGAAATTAAATTAAGTAATTCAACTTTCAGGGAGTAGCTCAGTTTATGTATATATATGTACTAATCTTTGCAAGCTATTAGCGCAAGCAGACATTGAGGATTTTTCATCGCTGCTAGTGCCGTTCATCTTCTAAAGCTGGTGTGCTCGTAATTCTTCGGCGCTAAGAGGTGAAAGCTCTGCCAAGGTTATATCGAATAGTGTGAAAGCTCCGCATACCCCTGATGCAGATTTTTTAGCACATGCACGAGCTGTAGCCACCAGCACGGATCCCGTAAACTCTGGATTTGAATCCAGTTCAAGCTCAAAGCTGATTCGATGGTTGACGCCTGTAGAAGTAGCGCCAGTGCGAATCACCTGCCCGCCGTGAGGTATTTGCTCATGGTGCGCGGCAAGCTCGTGTGCGGAAATGAAATGTACGGTGGTGTCGTAATCTGCAAAATAATTAGGCATAGAAACAATCTCTTGCTCAATGCGCGCTAAGTCGGCATCTTTTTCTGCAACCACAAAGCATTCGCGAGTATGCATATTTCTCGCAGTTAATTCGATATCTGCTCCAGCTTTTACGGCATGTACCGTTTCTTCAACCGGCACAGTATATTGCCGTGCGTCAATCACTCCATCGATTCGGCGAATAGCGTCGGAATGCCCCTGGGATACGCCTCGACCCCAAAAAGTGGTTGAACGACCTTGCGGAAGTGTTGCGTGTGTGAGTACGCGAATCATTGAGAATAAGCCTGGGTCCCAGCCAGATGAAATGATTGCTACTGTGCCGGCTTTTTTGGCGGTTTCGTCTACGTGGGCAAAGTGTTCGGGGATTCGTGCGTGAGTATCGAAAGAATCGACGACGTTGCATAATTGTGCGACGTGCGGCGTTTGGTGGGTTAGATCAGTGGCGGATCCTCCGCAGTTTATGACGACGTCAATGTTTTCTGCCATATCGGGCAGAGCAGCTAGATCGTAAACTGGAGCGCCGAAGGTTTGTACGCTATCTGGCGCACGCCGTGTAAACACCCCAGCACATTCCATATCTGGAGCGAGAGCTAATGCTTTTTCTACGCCGCGCCCAAGATTTCCGTAACCATTAATTGCTATGTTCCACACGGTGACTCCTTCGCTGTGCATGGTGAAGCCTATTTAATCTATTTTTTGCCTCATCTGCTGATTTGATCTTGATTATAACTGAAGGAGATTTTCGGTGCTGATTAGCTCATCAATAGAAGAAAACAGCAGATGGCACAAAGATTTACCGATATGAGCATCGAGAGGGATACGGCACGGGGTGTACTCGTCTCATTAAGACTGCCGTCTCGAAGTGAATCGAAAGCACTGGCAGTATATCTACACTTTTGAGTGCACACTATGGATAGTGGGTGCACTTTTTAACGATAGGAAAAGCTATCGTTAAAAGGTTTGAGACCTACTTAATAGTGCGTTACATTACAATTTTTCCAGTTGCTTAGCCTGATCTCTTCTAACGTAAATAACCGCGAGTATGTGAACTTCTTTTCTATTCTCATCAATCCAAAAGTAAATGTAATAGTTTTTTACGCGTATTTTTCTGAAACCAAGCTTACCCCACGGCTGCTCATCAATTAACTTCACTCTATAAGGCATCGTCTGTAAAGACATTATTCCCGATCCATTAAAGACCTCGTTCAAGCTCTTCAAAAACATCATCTATCGGATAACTATCACCGTGAAGTGCTTGATCATAGCCTTTAGCCATCAAAGTGTTAAACGTTTTTTCGTCCACGTCATCTTGTGCCGGAAGCGATTTCGGAATAGTAAGCGAAAAGGGAATACCATTATTGAGAATGATTTGACGATAAAACATATCAATAGCTGTAGCTCTGGGAATACCAATTATTTCCAAAATCTGCTCCGCCTGCTGCTTAATATTTTCTTGTATTCTTATATTCACATTCGCCGTTTTGGTAATTGCCATATCAATCAACCTCCATGCACATATCGTATATTGCGTGTCGCATATTGCAATACAATTTACATGGATGGGATTCCTCGACTGTCGTACACGCTTTCCGTGTTAGTGCTATCGCATCGGATACCACGGTCAAGTGCCATGATAGTGGCGATAGATCCGTCTATTTTCTTAGTTGATTTTGAGTTTAAAAATAGCCTAGAAGAAATTCCCCTTTGTTGATCATGCGTTAAAGCTAGTTTCAATGTCTACGCATACTCTTTCATACAAAAACCCTCTTTGTGGTCCGCATATAGAAGAACTACATTAATGGAGAGGTTCTGTTAGTACGATCGTATTATGTCGCATTTATAAAACAACCTAATCATCCCTTGATATCAACACGACCGTCTCGAAGTGGCTGGTGTGCGCAAACATATCAATCACTTGTGCGTGTGTGATTGCATAAGCTGGCATATTAGCAAGGTCGCGTGCCAAGGTCTGTGCGTTACATGAGGAATAGAGCACGTTTGGCACGCCACTTTCGTTGAGCCACGCCGCCAAATCTTTCCCGATACCTCGCCGAGGAGGATTGACGATGATGGCTTCGGGCAGTGGCTCTTTCGATTTCTGCTGGCACACCCAGGTGTAAGCATCATCTGCCACAAAACGAGTATGCTCTGCCACCCCATTTATTCGTGCAGCTTCTCGTGCTGCGTCAATAGCTGCGATACTCACCTCTACTCCTGTTACCTGCGTGCCTGGCACTTTCACGCCAGCAGTTTCAGAGCGTGACGATTCCGATTCACAGTTTCGCCCAGCCCTAGATTGGGAGAGTGGATTGTTTGCTAATGCTAGACCAAAGCCGCCAACGCCGCAGTAGAGATCCCACGCGCTGCTTACTCCCGCAAGCCAATCCTGTGCGCGACGATACAATGCTTCAGCGGCACTAGTGTTTGTTTGAAAAAACGATTTTGGCGTCACGGCAAGCTGAAGAGTGTGTGCAGGCGAAAAATCATCGAGCCTCAGCTCCATCGGAAGCCAAGGGCTGGTCTTTGCGCTGGCACCTGGGCTGACGATAATTTCCTCTTCCCCTTCAATAATTGCTGTATGCTGCGGCTGCACGTTGATCGAGCAGACCCGTAAAGTGGGGAGTGCTTCTTTGAGCAGCGAATAGTGCTTGAAAATTGCTCCTTGAGCGCCGCGTCTGCGCACCACGAATCGGATCATAAGCTCCCCTCGTGGTGATTCCATCACAATCACATATTTGAGCACTCCTTCGTTGGTGTGCATATTGTATGGCTGCAGTTTGGCGTGCGTGATAAAGCGTGCGATCGTAGGCAGAGCTTGGCGGATTCCGAGGGTGGGGAGTGGGCATTCTCGTAGGTCAACGCCAGCTCCTGTGTGTGGATCGGTGAGAATCCCGAGTTTTGGGCGAGCAATTGTGCCAGTGACGGCGAGCTTCACTTTATTGCGAAAATTTTCAGGAAGTGACGCATAAGGTGCTGCCCATGTGATGCCATTCGCGCTCGCGAACGGTTCTAAAAGTTCACTGGCTCGCTGCTGTTTTGCTTCCAACTGATCCTCATAAGGTATATCGAGCCATGTGCAGGAGCGGCAGATATTGCGGCGAAAGTAGGGGCATTCGATCGCAAGGTGCTTGATTGCAGGCTGTGGATTCGGCGTCATGAATACAACAATACGGTGAAGCGGGAAATATGCACACTTAGAGGTGGTCATCTATTGAGAAATCAAGTCTCATATTAAGGGCGTAGAAATACGTGATGCTATGACGTGGAAGAATGGAGCTATGGGTAATCTTGCAGAAATTTCGCCAGCTATCGCTTTAGGTCCGCTTGATGGGCGCTACCGTTCTACAGCGGCTCCTCTCGTGAACTATCTTTCAGAAGCTGCTTTGAATCGAGCGCGTATCTACGTGGAAGTGGAATGGCTGATCTTTCTGCTTGAACGTGGAGTATTAAAAGGAGCACCCGAACTGAGCGAAGCAGAGAAAACATATCTGCGAGGGCTTGTAGATAATTTTGGCGCGGCAGAAATCGCCGAACTTGCGCAGATCGAAGCTGAGACGAAGCACGACGTCAAAGCAGTAGAGTATTTCATTAAGCGCCGTTTAGATGCTGCGCCTGAGGCTGTGGTTAATGGTGAGCTGCTGGGTGCTGATACAGCGCTTACGCAGATTCATGAGATTGTGCATATTTTCTGCACGAGCGAAGATATTAATAATCTCTCGTATGCTGCGGTTGTGCGTGACGCTGTAGCGAACGTGTGGTATCCAGCTGCAGAAGCATTTGTGCAGCAACTGACGAGCCTTGCTCAGGAAACAGCTGAGCAGCCGATGCTCGCACGCACACACGGGCAGACAGCCACACCCACCACACTCGGCAAGGAGATTGCCGTATTTGCATGGCGTCTTAGGCGGCAGCTGAAGCGTGTGGCTGCTCAAGAATATATGGGTAAGATCAATGGGGCAACGGGAACGTTTGGTGCGCATTCGGTAGCTGTGCCCAGTGTTGATTGGACCGCCCTTTCTCATGATTTCGTGGAGAGCTTAGATTTGGTGTGGAACCCGTTGACCACGCAGATTGAGAGCCATGATTGGGATGCGGAGCTTTTTGGTTCTATCGCGCATTTCAACCGAATTTGCCACAATCTAGCCACTGATTTTTGGGCATATATTTCACTTGGTTATTTCCATCAGAATCTTGCGGCTCAAGGCAGTACGGGCTCTTCCACAATGCCGCACAAAGTGAATCCGATTCGTTTCGAAAACGCCGAGGCTAATCTGGAAATTTCGTGTGCCTTGCTCGATACGCTTTCTTCTACGCTCGTGACGAGCCGTATGCAGCGTGACCTCACGGATTCCACCACGCAGCGTAATATCGGCGTAGCATTCGGGCATTCACTGCTGGCGCTCGATAATCTGCGTCGAGGTGTTGCTGGGCTTGATGTAGGCGCAGCTCGTATGGCACAAGATCTCGACGCTTCCTGGGAAGTGCTCGGCGAGCCAATTCAGCAGGCAATGCGTGCAGCGTCAATTGCTGGAGCAAAGGGTATGGGCAATCCTTATGAGCGGCTCAAAGAACTCACTCGTGGGCACGCCGTCACGGCAGAAGACATGCGCAAATTTATTCTTTCACTGGATATCCCAGAAGAAGTGGAGAAACGTTTATTGGCTCTCACTCCAGCAAACTATACAGGGCTTGCCGCTCAGCTCGTTGAGTTTTTAGCCTAGTGAGCAAAGGTAAGCAGAAATAGCGGGTGTGAGACTTCCAATCTTGCCGCCGTTATCGTCGCCGTCATCAATATATTTCGTGCTTTTTGTGCTTTTCGCGCTCAAACAGTATCGGAACAGCCCATATTTCACGCTTAATATATGTGTGGTACGCAGTACTTTTGTAGCCGTGAGTTTTCCGCGGCTATATTTATTGGATCGAACACACGTATTACCGTATTACCCTAAACGCCGCCAACGAGCACTAGGAAAATTGCTCCCATCGAATATGAAAGGATAATCAAACCAGCCGTTACACTAACAGCCTAAAACAAAAAGAAAACTGTCAACCAAACTCGCAGCAGACCCAAGCAAGGCAGACGCCTAGAAAGAAAACCCATGATAGTTCATGTCTATCTACAATGGTCTATCTACAATGGGGTAGGGATGAACTGTTGAAGGGGTAGTGACAAACGTAGGGAGAAATATGGGCACGTATGTTCATTGGCGAGAAGCAGCTAAAACGCTGCGTAAAACCTTAGGGATTGGTGTCGGGTTCGTCTTGATGGCTATAACTCTTCTCACCTTAGCTAACGCTCTTCCTACCGGAAGAATGGCTGCTCATGTTAGTGAGTCCATGCCGATGTATCTGCATGAGGGGGATTATCCGAGCGAAACTCCCGGTTCTCCTGGAAGTATACGAGATAACTTTACTGAAGCGATTATGCTGAACATGGCTGTTTATCCCAGTTCAAGTAAACCTTTTGAGAATGCACTATCTAGTCATTTACTCCCAGGAGACCCTTCAGCTTCAGCCGATACTGCCCGAGTAGTAAAACTTGGATATGTTTTGGAGAACCGAACTAATCCGGAGTTTGTCGCAAAGGCAGACACCTACACTAGATACTGGCATGGATATTTAGTGCTGTTAAAGCCCCTACTTTTATTTTTAAACCCAGCTGAAATTAGATACCTCAATCTTGTATGTCAGCTCGCTTTGGTGAGTTTGACTTGTGTTCTGATATATAGAGTTTTAAGTCCCAAAACGGTGCTAGCTTTTCTAGGTACTTACGCCCTTTTGAATCCGGTAACAACAGCGTTAAATTTCCAGTTCTATTCGGTCTTCTATTGTGCGGTCTTGGGAACGTTGACGATTCTTGTATGCCATCAATATTTTCAAAAACATCGTCTTTGGCCGGCTTTTTTCCTACTCCTGGGGATGTCGGTTTCATTCCTTGATTTTCTGACCTACCCTGTTTTGGCGCTCGGGATTCCCCTTGTGGCTTATGTTATGGTCTGTAAGGAAAGTAACCTGCTGAAAGTGATTGGAAACTCTATTGTATGGGCTGTAGGGTATGTGGGATTTTGGTCTTTAAAGTGGATTTTAGCTGCAATTTTTGCTGGGCAACCCTTGAGTAGTGTAAAGAAATATATTCTCTTCAGGTTGGATAGTTCAGGTAGAGGCGCGGAGCTCGCTAGCCAGAACGCTTTCAGTCGTTTTGATGGGGTTAAGGATAACCTAGATCACATTACACAAAGTTCATCTGCGATTGCGGTTTTCCTGATTTCGGCTTTAGTGTTGTTAATGTTATTGCTGCTAAGAATAGTGCGGTTCGAGTGTTCAACAGCGTTTACCAAGAGAGATAATCTAGCTATTGCGGTGGTTGCCATCTACCCCTTCATTTGGTATCTCATGGTACTTAATCACTCGGTTATTCATTCTTGGTTTACTTATCGTGATCTTGGCGTGACCATATTCGCTCTCTTACTGCTGCTGTTGCAGTTCATTACGCTTGGTTCTCGGGCTGAGTATCTTGAAGATGTGTATTCAAGAGAAGAAAAGTCTCTTTCAATCACATATAAATAGACACGAATTCTGTTTGGACTTCAATATCTACGAGCGAGAAACATCTGAGGAACTTGAAACAGTTTCTATGTAGCGTTTAGTCCACTAGCATAGGTTTTGGGTCAAAATTAAGACATAGTTATTCAATAGACTCGGGAAAATAGTTAGTGACGAGGTATGTGCGTGATGGCGGATTTGAGTAGGTATGAGATTGCGGCGATTATTCCTTGTTTTAACGAGGAGGTAGCGATTCCGCGGGTGATTTCGGCTTTAAAACGAGCGGTTCCGGGGATTACTGTTTATGTTTACGATAATAATTCTTCGGATGATACTTCCCGGGTAGCCGCGGAGGGGGGGCAATTGTTCGCTTCGAGCCGCGCAGGGGTAAGGGGAACGTGCTGCGCCGTGCGTTCGCTGATATCGAGGCTGATATTTACTTGATGATTGACGGCGATGATACTTATGATGCCAGTGCTGCACCGCAGATGATTAATACTCTTATTGAGGAAAATCTCGATCACGTGCTTGGATGCCGGGCGGATAATAAGGAGAATTCGGCGTATCGGCCTGGTCATGCTC
Source organism: uncultured Arcanobacterium sp. (assembly GCA_958428545.1). Lineage (GTDB taxonomy): Bacteria > Actinomycetota > Actinomycetes > Actinomycetales > Actinomycetaceae > Arcanobacterium_A. The sequence goes on from CAUAGM010000001.1 coordinate 113,487, forward strand.
AGGGTAATGCCATGTTTAATCGGCTGGTTAGCTGGTTATTTAATGGTTGTGTTAGCGACATGCTTTCGGGGTATCGAGTTTTTTCTAGGCGTTTTGTGAAGGCTTTCCCAGCGTTGTCGAAAGAGTTTGAGATCGAGACTGAGTTGACGGTTTTTTCGATGGCTTTGCGGGTTCCGCAAAAGGAAGTTGCTGTCGGGTTTAAGGAACGCCCTGCTGGTTCGGATTCTAAGTTGCGTACTTTTCGTGATGGTTTCCATATTTTAGGTACAGTCATACGCCTTCTGGCTCATGAACGCCCTTGGTTGTTTTACGGTTTCATTGCCTGCTTGCTTTTCTTGCTCTCCCTGATTTTAGGGATTCCGCTGGTTTGGGAGTTCGCCAAGACGGGGTTGGTTCCGCGGCTTCCTACGGCGGTGCTTTCTTCTTCGCTAGTACTTATTGGAGCACTGTCATTAGTTGTGGCGACTTTGCAGGCGGGTATGTTGCGGACTCGGCAAGAAGCGATGCGGCTTGCTTATCTTAGAATTCCTGGTATTGAGCAGCGATGAATCAAGAGGATTCGAAGCTAAAGCGGCTTACTAGCTATTCGCTGCCGCGTTACCTGGTGACTGGTGGGATGATGTCGGTTTTGGATTGGGGGCTTTTCACCGGTTTATGTGTAGGGTTTGTTTTCCCTGCGGTGCTTGCAAATATTTGTTCAACGATAATAACCATTTGTGTGAGTTATTTTTTGAATCAAAGGTTTGTGTTTAAGGCGAGGAAGGCTAGTTGGCAGAGTTTCTTTTCTTTTTCTGGCCTGACGCTTTTCACGGGGCTGGTGTTGCAGTCATTAGTGATTTTGGGGGTACTTCAGTTCTTGGCTCTTTTCCACGGTCACCCCTTTTCCTCCTACGCGGCACTTGGCGCCAAGATTGTTGCCATGGGCGTTGGAGCTACCTGCAACTACCTAGGGTACAAATACCTGTTCAGACAATAGGCAACAAGTGTAGAAATCATCTAGGTTATAGATCTGTGTTTTTGTTCTAAAGGCGAACCTGATACAGGCTGAATCCTTATTTGGTTTCAGTTCCAATTATTAGTTACTCCCAGAGACGGGTGCTAGTTTCGGGTATTAACTTAGAATTTGCATATAAATACCAAGATGAGGGTATTTATAACTCCGCATCCTATACGGACGAATGCCGTGGGACGTCATATCGTCGGGGTGGCAGGATTTGAACCTGTGCACCCTGCTCCCAAAGCCTTACTGTCTAGGTCGTGTTCTATGCTCATTAGATTCGGTTGTAGTAGATACAGTCCGATCACTTCGCCGAGCTCGTTACGCACTGCCTGAGCAAACGCGTTCCCCCACAACAACAGGTGCGTCATGGGTGTTTCTCTAAACACGAAGCTCGTCATCTCGGGGTTAGGTTCATCATGAAGCAGGCGGTACAAGCCGTGATCGACTGCTTTTTCCTTGCCGCCACCGTCCTTGTAACGGTATACGTGCAGTGGTAGCCCAGCTATTGCCTCAGCCAGGATTCGTACGCAGCTATAGACGGCAGTCATTTGCATCGCGCTACGTTCGGTCACTGGACGTCCAGAAGAGGTAGGACCGAAGAGGAACGAGTAGCCGGACGAGAGCTGGGTGTTGGTGGGGACGTGACGTGGGCCTCCCCAAAGCCGTTGAAAGAACTTCCTCAACCCTTCAAGAAAAATGAGCTCTCCGAAAGAAGGCTCAAAATGCGTTCAGGAAACTTGCATTTTACCCAAACCAAACTGACACCGATGAGAATAGAAGTCCAAAATTGGAACACTACGCCTGATGAGGTAGTTCCCGATTCCAGCCTCAATGTTGCCACGTTGTAGGTCCGCAGGAATCCCAAAGAGCGGAAACGCGAGAATGAAGCTGCGATCCCAAGACTTGGCGAGTGAATGAACGATGATCCCTGAGGTATTCCGGTGTTTAAGGTTTGTCTCTTCGCCACTAGGGATATCGAAATTGATATCTTTGCCTGCTGCAACCACGCCTAGAAAACCATCGGAAGTGAACTTCATCCAGATGAGATCAGGTTTATGCACAGTTTCGTAGAGTGTTGTCTTGAGAAATTTCTTTAGCTCTTGATCTGTGGCATCTACCGGAATATCGAACTTAGATTTCTTGACAGGCTCCACCCCGAGCACCGCGAGATATTCATTAGTGTACTTCGCGATTGTTTCGACCGGAACGGTAGGCATCTTTTCCTGCTGCCTGGCCCTTTCAATTCTGGATGAAGAGTCCCGATAATATCGAACTGAGGATCTGCCCCACCCTCCCGGTGGTGCAGAAGTATCCCATGCGAGCTCACGAGCCAAACTACTGTCTAAAGATTCGCTCATGTGCTATATATTACAGCACCAACAGACCACGACTGTCATAAACCGAACCCGCACTCGGGCTGTTGCCGCATCTTATTGCCCGATCCAAGGCCATGATAGTAGCGACGACTCTGTCAATCTTCTTCGTAGACTTCTGCTTGTCGGGTTTGATGTTGCCTGCAGGATCTTGGCGCACGTGAATGTTATCTGCAATCTAGGCCAGCACCGGGTGCCCGCCATGGGCGAGCTTGCCCTCCAACGCCCACTTCATCAGTTCCTTGAATGGTGGGCTCATGTCTTTGAAGCCTTGCCCAAACGGCACCACCGTGAAACCAGCGTCCTCAAGGTTTTGGCTCATGTAGATTGCGCTCTAGCGGCCGAACGTGATCTCTGTTTTATTGGTGCATTTAGGGGCGCTATATTGCTTCGTGAGCCGAGTGCTTTACGATCTCTTCGCGCTCGTCAAAACGTGCGTGAGCGAAACTGCGAACTGAACTCCGAAGAAGTTCGCGAAGATTGCAGTGCTATGTGTTCTATGTGTGGGCTTCAATGATTCAAACGTGACGAACGTCGCCCATTATCTTTCCTGGGCTGCGGCGAATATGAGGCCATTTTGGGTAGATTGGAGTTATGGCAAACTTTTTAGTGAGTGGTACTGTGCCCACTGCATTTGTACATAGTGCGAGTGCGGACGGTTCTGGCGGTATTTTGATTGCATTCACCAACTGGGTTGTTGAATTTATGGATACTCTTGGTCTGGGAGCCGTATTTGTGCTCACCACCCTTGAAAATATCTTGCCTTTTGTTCCCTCTGAGATCGTGCTTCCTTTGGCTGGATTTACGGCGAGCCGAGGCACAAGCTTTGGTGTGGTTGCGGCGATTGTTACTTCAACCATCGGTGCTGTATGCGGTTCGCTCGTGCTCTACGAGTTGGCTCGACGTTTTGGGCGTGAACGCACGCGGCATTGGATGAGTAAAATTCCGCTGCTCGATATTGAAGATGTGGATCGCACAGAAGCATTTTTCAATACGCATCATCGCCCAACAGTATTTTTCGGGCGTATGCTTCCTGTTTTCCGATGCTTAATCTCACTTCCAGCCGGCGTGGTGAAAATGCCTGTATGGCAGTTCATACTGTTTACAGCTGCTGGCTCAGCAATCTGGAATATCATTCTTGTGACGGCTGGCTATCTTTTAGGCGAAAACTGGCATATCGTTGAAGAGTACGGCTCGCTTTTTTCAAAGATTTTTCTGTTGCTGTGCGTTGCCGTTGCCGCTGTGTGGATTGCGAAGCGTGTGTATCGAAATAAAAAATCTGCCACGGCTAGGTGTGATTCTGGTGCAGCTAAATGCGATTGATTCTTCCGCAGCTAAGTAAGAGCATAAATAATGTGTGGGATATGCGAAGAGTATCCCCGCTTTTACTAATTAAATAAGGCAAGCCTTACCTTATTTGGTATGCTATAGGCTATGGCTACTAATCCTTCTCTTCCACAAAGTGATCGTTCCACAAAAATTGCTGCTGGGCATTGGGTGCTGGCGAGAGCTGGCAAACGTGTGCTTCGCCCCGGAGGCTTGAAGCTCACTAATCGTATGCTCGAAGCCGTTGCTATTACAGATAAGAAAGTTGTGGAATTTGCGCCAGGGCTTGGGCGAACGGCAAAGATCATCGTCACCTCTGATGTGGCTTCTTATACTGGAATCGATCTAGATCCTGATGCTGCGAAGCGTGTAGATGCGATTGTAAAACCGTATGGCGGAAAGGTGATCAATTCCAATGCTCAAGCAACTGGGTTGGATAGTGAATCTGTGCAGGTAGTCGTGGGTGAAGCGATGCTTACCATGCAAGGAGAAAAAGGAAAGGCGCAGATCGTCAGCGAGGCGTTTCGTATTTTAGAGCCAGGCGGCCGTTATGCAATCCATGAACTAGGGCTTACTCCAAATGATATAGATTCTCAGCTTGCTGACGATTTACGCAAACGCCTAGCGCACACAATTCGCGCCAATGCTCGCCCGCTCACAGAAAAAGAGTGGTGTGCCCTGCTGAAAAATGCTGGCTTTACAATTGAATGGGTTGGATTTGAGCCGATGGCATTGCTTTCTCCTCGCCGTAATCTGGCAGATGAAGGAGTGCTTGGAGTGTTAAAAATTATGCGAAACGTGATGCGCGATAAAGAGCTGCGTTCACGTATTTTGGATATTCGATCTGTATTTAAGGAATACCGCAAGCAGCTCACAGGTATTGCTATCGTTGCTCGTAAGCCGTAAGCCGTAAGCCGTAAGCCGTAAGCCGTAAGCCGTAAGTGGGGTATCGTCACTGCTGAATGAACTTCTGTGCGAAAGAAAGTGGAGAAAATGAGCGATCATAAATTTTTGCCAACTGCAATGTTTGGTTTTATTGAAAATCTCGCTGATCGTATTGAATACGCTGAAGGATCGACTGTTTCCAAAACAATTATGCGCGCTGAAGGCGTGAATGTGGTGCTTTTTTCTTTTGATGCCGGTGAAGAACTTTCTGAGCATACTGCGGCAATGCCTGTGCTCGTGCAGATTCTTGAGGGAGAGGTTGAGATTACGGCAGAAGGGAAAACCGTCACTCTTCTACCAGGCGGGCTTGTTCATTTTACGACGCGGCTTCCCCATGCCGTTAAAGCAGTTACGCCTTCAAAAATGGTGTTGTATATGATGCCGCGTCCGCGTGATTAGTTTGGCTAGTGTTGCTAGATTTACCAAGCATTGCTAGCTTGTGTAATTAAATCTGTGATTAAGTCTGCAATTAAGCTGAGTAGGAGTTTGAGCATGTCGTACATTTCCGCATCTTCCATGAAAGAGATATGCCAAGATGCGTTTCGTATCGAGTATCAAGGGGTGACGGCGGCTGGGCCGCTTCCGTAAAAGGTGCCTTCCCAGCGTTTGACGGCGGCAACCAGCACAAAGCTCAGTGATATGAGCAAGCTCCACGAGCCAAGTTTTCCCACGTGTACCATTTCCCAGCCATGCATTTGATTTGGGTATGCCCACGCGCCGAGGAATGTGGCAGCGTTTTCAGCAATCCATAAAAACATGCCGATAAGCACGAAACTCATGGCAGTAGGCATCCAATATCGTTCTCGTCCAACGCTGAAGAAGATCTTTGATTTCCAGAGAGCGGCGATAAAACCTAGAGCGATTACCCAGCGAAGATCTGGAATCCAGTGGTGAGTGTAGAAATTTGAGTATGCGGCAATGGCAAGAATGGAGACGGGGAGCCAGTGGAAGTGGTTGATTCGCAGATCGAAGCGGCGGAATGCCTGGCAGATATAGGAACCGACAGAAGCATACATAAATCCAGAGAAAATTGGCACGCCGAGGAGCTTTACAACCCCTGGATCCGGATAAGTCCACGAACCTACATGGGTTTTGAAAATCTCAAGTGCTAAACCGATGAGGTGAAAAGCGCAGATGACGAGGAGTTCACGCCACGATTCTAGTTTGAAGATGACGAACGCAATTTGTATCAGCAATACGTAAATAAGGAGAGCGTCATATCGGGCGATCGGTGGATCGGTGTATTTCCAGATCAAGCTCGCCGCAGCTAACCCAACAAAAATCAGCGCAGGGAAGAGGCAGCATTGGAGTTGGATCCATGCAAAGTGCAGAAGCTGCTTTGGTAACAGCGCAATTTTTGAGAGAGGAAGTCGGCGGCGGCGATCCCCTTGCTCAGAGCTTTTCAAGGTGTACTGCCGAGGCTCTTCAGGGCTGCGTGGTGGCTTTTTATGAACGTACGGGTGATCTTTTTGCTCTGGCATAGCTATATCCTATCCGTACGACTCAGCAAAATCTCTTGAGGATAGTTTTGATAATATCCTCAAGAGATCGCTTAAGAGTGTAGTGAACGTATATGTATCTCGAACGTAAGAGAGAAAGTTTTGGCGTATCAGATAGTGATAGAATACACAGCGATTTCGAGCATCATCATAAATAAAGCAATGCCCGCAATCGCCAGTACTGCCTCACTAATTACACCCACGAGCGCGCCAATACCTGCTTTTTTCGCACTCAAGGGCATTGAATCTTTCCACACAAGGAAGAGGATTAAACCCACAAGCGGGAAAAAGAAGCCCAGCACAGCCCAGCCGAACGATCCGCTATCAGTAGGTGTAGGAGCTGCGTATTGCGGTTGAGCTGCAAACTGTGGCTGCGTATACGGCTGTTGTGTGTACTGGGGCTGTGTGTACTGAGGTTGTGTGAATTGTGGAGGATTAGGCGCTTGCTGCGTATACGACTGCTGAGTGTACTCGTTCTGAGGCTGAAATCCTTGCTGAGGTAATGATGATTCGTGAGGAGGCTGTGGAAATTCGGGAATATTGTTGCTCATGGGTGCTCCTACTATTGTGCTGCTGCGGCTATTCGTGCACTAATGGGTGTGTGCGAATGCAGTAAGATAATTTTATCTCAGATATTTCTGCTTTATCTAAATTTATTATCAATTAGAAGTTTGTAATAAATTTCTGAAAATTTACCCAAGGTGTCCTGTAAGGTAAGAAAAAGAAAATAATCCTGCGATGGGTGATGGAATGAATAGGCATAAAATCCCGTTTATCTATGCGTTGATGCGTTGTTTGATAGATATTCATTCAGCGAGTGAAAGGAAAGAGAATGACAGAGAATATAGTTATGAAGCTCAGCGGTCTCACTTGCGAGCATTGTGTGCAGCACGTCACGGAAGAGCTGGGTGCGCTTGAGGCGGTGACCGGAGTTGATGTTCATCTTGAGCCAAACGGAGTAAGTACAGCATGTATTGCTGCTGAAAACCCGTTGAGTGATGAGGTACTGCGTGAAGCCGTAGATGAAGCTGGCGCATATTCTGTGGTAGAGATCGTGCGGTGAATAATGTGACGGAAGAAGTATCTTCCTCAATAGCTGCAGAGCGTGTTTTTTCTATTTCTGGCATGACCTGCGCTGCATGCGCAGCTCGTATTGAAAAGAAGCTCAACAAAGTGCCAGGAGTGCACGCTACGGTTAATCTTGCCACAGAGCAAGCTCATATCCAGATTTCACAAGAAGCAGAGCAGATCACTGATAGTGAACTTATTGATATTGTTGAAAAAGCTGGCTACGGAGCACTTCCTGTGCAGAGTATAGGGCAGTTAGAAGCGTTGTCTTATACTGCTGACGATATGCCCGATACAGGCGAAGCTGCGATTCGTATGTCCGATCTGTTGCGCAGGTTTAAAATTTCCTTTGCACTGAGTGTGCCGATTGTGCTGATCTCAATGATTCCCAGCTGGCAGTTTTTGGGTTGGCAGTGGGCTGCTGCACTTCTTGCATCGGTGGTTGCATTCTATTGTGCATGGCCGTTTCATCGCGCGGCATTTCGTGCTGCTCGGCACGCAAGCTCCACAATGGATACGCTTGTTTCACTCGGCATCATTGCCTCAATGCTCTGGAGCTTCTGGGCGCTCTTCTTTGGGGGCGCAGGCACTATTGGATACACCATGTATATGAGTGGTGTGCATTTAATAGCTGAGCATGGCGTAAATCCTCATGTTTATTTTGAATCGGCAGCTATGATCGTCACCTTCCTTTTGCTTGGGCGTTGGCTGGAGGCGCGTTCGCGTCGAAGCGCCGGAAATGAACTGCGCGCACTGTTAAACCTCGGAGCAGCAACGGCGCGGGTAGTGCGTCGATCGTCAGAAGGTGAATCGCTCGTTGAAATTGCGGCACACGATCTTCGCGTGGGCGACGTATTCCTTGTTAGGCCTGGGGAGAAAATAGCAACCGATGGGGTAGTTCTTTCGGGTGCGTCAGCTGTTGATGTGTCGTTCGTGACGGGCGAATCGATTCCAGTTGAAGTACAGCAAGGGAGCGAAGTTATAGGGGCAACGATCAATACCTATGGTGTACTTGAAGTACGTGCTACGAGAGTTGGAGCACAGACCACTCTCTTCCATATGGGGCGGCTTCTTGCTGAAGCTCAAGCAGGGAAAGCGCATATGCAGCGTTTGGCAGATAAGGTTTCATCTGTTTTTGTGCCAGTTGTGCTTCTTTTGGCTATGGGTGATCTTCTGTGTCGTCTTGCTGTAGGAAATAGTTATGAAAATGCTTTAACCAGCGCAATCACAGTACTTGTTGTTGCGTGCCCATGCGCACTGGGGTTAGCCACTCCTACAGCCTTACTTGTTGGCTCAAGTGCGGCGAGCCGTCAGGGGATTCTTATACGCAGTGCTGAAGTTTTAGAGTGTGCTCATCGTGTGAGTGTTGCCCTTTTAGATAAAACAGGCACTCTCACTCGTGGCGAGATGAGTGTTGCATGTGTGAAGCCAAGCGGCACGATTCCAGAAGATCAGATATTGGAACTTGCGGGCGCGCTTGAATCTCGTTCTGAGCATCCGATTGCGCAAGCAATTGCACGTGAGCCTCGTACACGAAACCTCCGATCTCCTGAGAGTTTTGTTGTTACTGATTTTTACTCGAAGCCAGGCGCGGGCGTTCGGGGTGTTATTGAGCTTAGTTCACAGTGCAGCGTGCCGCTCTTTGTTGGTTCATTAGCGTGGGTGCGAGAAAACGGCATCACTCTTTCTGCTGTGACGAGTGAGGCTGTGCGCGCAATTCAAGCTGAAGGGAAAACTGCTGTCGTCGTCGCGAATGAGAAGGAAGATATAGGAGTTATCGTTGTGGCTGATAGTATGCGGCCAGAATCTATCGAAGCAATCGAGCAGCTCAAGCAGTGTAGAGTCACGCCTCTTATGCTCTCTGGAGATTCCCAGGCTGCGGCAGATAATATGGCTTCTCGCCTAGGAATTTCGGCTTTGGGGGGAGTTTTACCTGAGGGAAAAATGAAAGTTGTTCGAGATTTTCAAGCTCGTGGAGAAACTGTTGTGATGGTTGGTGACGGCGTGAATGACGCTGCCGCCCTAGCTGCTGCTGATCTTTCTGTTGCGATGGGTGCGGGCACTGATGTGGCGAAAGCTGCTGCTGATATCACGATTATCACCTCTGATCCACGCCTTGTGGCCCGTGCTATCTATATTTCAAGGCGTACGCTGCGAATTATTAAAGAAAATTTGGTGTGGGCATTTGCCTACAATCTCATTGCCATTCCTCTTGCGCTTGGCGGCGTGATCGTGCCAGGGCTTGCTGCTGCGGCAATGGCGAGTAGTTCTGTGATCGTGGTGGCAAACTCGTTGCGTCTGCGCAGAATTTAGCGCTTCCGCGGCAAAATCAGCAGTGCATTGCCTGCCGTTCTTGCTGCTTCCAGAAGGCTTCGTCAATTTTCACTGCTATGCAAATATTGCATCTACTCCTTAGCGCACTCCTCAAAGCTGATAACGCCTTTTATTGATATTCATTTCATAAGGTGACGGAAAGCTCTTATGCAAAAGGAAGCTGAAATCATAGCAAGTGCCATACTGATCTTCAGCTCGTGATCTTGCGTAACTTGTGAAAATTCTAAAATCTCAATAGCTTTCAACTATTTCACATACGTCTCAGCAACTCTTCAATAAGGTCTCTGCCTGCAAAAAGAGCTTTTCTAAGGTCTTTTTTCGTGAGTCTCGTATGGTTGTCGGTGTAGCTGTTGGCTTGCTTCGATAGCTCTTGAAAAATATAGAACCGAGCTTGGTCAAGACTGATCGGAACTGGTTGAGACTGGTTGGATGTGGTTGAGCTGAGCTGAATCTGATTGAATCTAGCAATACCACTTCCATACAAGGGCTGCCGCTCATAAATGGGCGCGGGCACAAAATAATGAGAGCGGGCACAAGAATAAATCAGGTATATTTAGCAAATGCAGTTGTATAAATCAGGTGTCATTGAGTGAGTAAAGGTGAGATGATAGAAGCATGAATGAACGAGCTGGCACACCTGCCCAGGAAAATGATTTGATCGACGTTAATGCCCTTATTGATGCGTATTACGCTCAAGAGCCCGATCCTGAAAACCCCAATCAACAGGTCGTTTTCGGTACGAGTGGGCATCGCGGAAGCGCATTCGATTGCGCATTCAACGAAGCTCATATTGTGGCAACAACCCAAGCAATCGTTGAATATCGGCAGACTCAAGGTTTCGATGGACCTCTCTATATTGGTCGAGATACGCACGGACTTTCTGCTCCGGCACAACGCACAGCACTTGAGGTATTGGCAGCCAACGAGATCGAAGTGCGCATCGATGCTCGTGATTCATGGACGCCCACCCCAGCAGTTTCTCTTGCTATCTTGACGGCAAACGGCGCTGGCACTGAAGCAGGAGTTCGCACAAGCGGTCCAGGATTGGCAGACGGAATTATTATTACCCCTAGCCATAATCCTCCGCGTGACGGTGGTTTTAAATACAATCCGCCGCACGGCGGCCCAGCCGATACAGATGCCACAAAAGTAATCGCTGCGAGAGCGAATGAGATTCTGCGTGAAGGCTGGAGATCTGTGAAGCGTGTGCCCTATGGGCAGGCCGTTAAGGCAGAAACTACACGGCGTCACGATTATCTTTCTGCGTATGTAGAAGATCTAGCTTCAATTATTGATGTCGATGCAATCCGAGCTGCAGGTGTGCGCATTGGTGCTGATCCGATGGGTGGCGCGTCTGCGGAATATTGGGGAGCGATCGGGGAGCGCTACGGCTTAGATCTTACAGTCGTCAATCCTCACGTTGATCCAGCATGGCCGTTTATGACTCTTGATTGGGACGGCAAAATTCGCATGGACTGCAGCTCTCCCTATGCGATGGCAAGTTTGCTTGAACGTATGAAGCCAGGCGTAGATGGAACTACTCCCTACGATATTGCCACAGGCAACGATGCTGATTCTGATCGTCACGGAATCGTGACGCCAGATGCTGGGCTAATGAATCCAAACCACTATCTTGCGGCAGCGATTCAGTATCTTTATTCTCATCGTCCACATTGGAATACGAATGCTGTGGGTAAGACGCTCGTATCCTCAAGTTTGATTGACCGCGTGGCAGCGGGAATGGGTAAACAGCTTGTGGAAGTTCCTGTCGGATTCAAATGGTTTGTGCCTGGTTTGATTGCAGGTACGGCTGGATTTGGCGGTGAAGAATCTGCTGGAGCGAGCTTTTTGCGTAAAGACGGCACAGTGTGGACAACCGATAAAGACGGCTTGATTATGGATTTGCTTGCTTCCGAGATTCTTGCCGTCACAGGAAAGACTCCGAGCGCACTGCATCGGGAGCTCACTGAGCAATATGGTGTTTCAGCATATGCGCGTATCGATGCAGCTGCATCGAAAGAAGAAAAGGCGAAGCTCGCCAATCTCTCGCCCGAAGACGTCACAGCAACCGAACTGGCAGGGGAAACGATTACAGCAAAGCTCACGCGCGCTCCTGGAAATAATGCGGCAATCGGCGGCTTGAAAGTGACCACAGAAAATGCCTGGTTTGCAGCGCGTCCCAGCGGCACAGAAGACGTCTACAAAATTTATGCTGAATCATTCAAAGGAGCTGAACACCTCGCACGTGTGCAGGAAGAAGCAAAGAAAGTGGTGGCAGCTGCGCTCGGAGCGTAGTTAGCTATATGGTTGGTTATATTGATCGCTATACGGAACGTAGGTGGCTATATGCCGCAGTGTAACGCGCACCCGATCCTTGGTGCTGGCCGTTAGCTTATATACGTTAGCTTAAGGTATGAGTGTGGTGCCAAGAGAAAGAGGTTGGTATGTATATTCGTGGCGATCTTATGCCAGTAATTTCTGCGACTCCTGAGCAAACTACGTGGGATCTTCCCTCACTGCGTGCCGGAGGAGATGAGTTATTCGGCGGTGTTGAGCCTGATTTGGGCACTGCTCAGCAAGAGGTACTGTCTGTGCCACGCGAATGTGATGATGGTGAACTAGAGTTGCGTTGGTTTATGCCCGTTGAGCCTGCGCGCGCAGTGATTGTTTCGATTCACGGAGGTGGATACGTCTGTGGGCGCGCAAAGTTTGACGATGAGAAGAATGCTGATATGGCTCAGAAGCTGATAGCTGCAGTCGTTTCCCCCGATTATCGTTTAGCGCCAGAATATCCTTTCCCAGCCGGCGTTCATGATTGTGTGCTAGCGATTATTCATGCTCAGAAAAAAGCATACGAACTTGGCGTGCCTCTTATCGTTTTCGGAGATTCAGCAGGGGGCGGCTTGGCATATTTCTCTACTCTTATCTATACAGAGCAGACGCATAGCAGGCAAGCATCTAACGAATATGCAGGTAGTGCGCATATTTATCCCGAGTTTTTGCGAAGGAAACAGGAAAAAGGGTGCGATTCATACCCAGTTTCTTCTTTAGTTCTGCTTGAGCCGTGTTTGGATCCGCGCACAGATACCGCAAGTTTTACCACCTACGCTGAAGGGCCTGTCTGGACGAAACGTGCTGCCGTCACTGCGTGGCAGCATACAGCGCCGAGCGAGCCTATTCGTAAAAGCATTATCGATATGCTCGAAAATTCTGAGAGAGTGAAAGATTTTCCACCAACTCTCACTATCGTAAATCCTTCTGATCCTTTGCGTGACGAAGGGGTTGCACTCGCAGCGCATCTTGCCGATTCGGGAGTTCAATCAGAGCTGCATATGTATGCAGGCACGTTCCATGGCGCTCTCAGCGTCAAAGGAAATATTGTGTGGAAGGATATCCTTGCGCTAATTGAGAGGGTATGCGCGGTGTAATATAAGCCCGCGCATTGGTTTTATGCTGCTCGTGCAATCTCGGCTATTTCACGCAAGAGAGCAATACGTTCGGAATTAGAGCCAGTGTTGATAGAGATTTTAGTGCCAATATATTTCGGTGCAGCTGCCAATGCTGCTTCAAATGCTGCGTGTGCACTTTCACGCGTAAGCACAGATTCTGGTTGGTGCTCGTGCAAGCCAATATGTGCATCAACCCATGCCCCCCATTGCCCATCGTGTTGATCTTGAGCTCCAGAAAGAATCATGCCTGCAAGGTGCCCACTGGCTGCAACCTGCTTGATATGCTCGAGCGGCAACTGAGCATTGCGACCTTCGATTGCGTCACGCCCCCAGTTGATCGAGGCGTAAAGATGAGGTGCGCCCACGGCGTCAATTGCGGCAAGTTCGTCATCTAAACTTAGAAAACCTTTTTCTACAGGGTGTTCATCTGTCCAGGCATCGCAATGTTCAATCGTTAGCTCAGCGCCATCAAGATCCCAGGTGACGAGAGTTTCTAGTGAGCGTTGCAAGGCTTCCGCATTGCATTTTTCTTGCGGAGCGGTGTGTAGAGATAGGAACGAGAAAAATTTCCTGCCTGTCAAATCGTTCATTTCGCGCATAGTGTCTGCTGCACGTTCAAGAAAGTTGAGTGCGGCTTCTCGTCCTTCGTTATCAGCAGACGCAATTCCCCATGTTTTATCTGTGATATGTTTCATCACTCCAGGTATTGGAGTAAGTATGTTTGTGATGAAAGTAGGCTTCATCTGAGCGGCAAACCAACGAGTATCTTCGCGTAAGCTTTCTCCGAAGAATGGGATTTCTAAGCCCCCGACCCACTCTTCTTGGGCGAGGAGATTGTAGTATTCCGCCTGCCATTCAAGATCGCCTGATGTGGAGGCATAAGCGCCGATGAGGAATGGGAGGTTATGTGCCGCGTTAGTCATAGGAATCTCTCTTCGTTGTGAGTAGAGTGCACGAACGCTTTTATTGTAGACGTATAAACCTATGCGGATATGAGACTTTATGCACTTTCTTGCCCAGCGCTGGCAATGAGCTGCTGAAGTGGGGTGTAGTGACGATGAACTGCTTCGGTATAGGCGCAAAGATCTCCCGCTTCGGCGGCGTCAAGCATTTCTCCGTGTGAACGAGCTGTTATTGCTAAGTTTTCTTTCGTTACTACTGCTTCATGATCGAGATTTGGCAGGAGGCTCTGGTAGACGAACCACATAGCGCTCATAAGTTCTGTAATGAGAGTGTTGTTGAGGTAACTCATCATGCCTGTGTGGAAAGCGATATCTTCATCGGGGAAAAGCTCGCCGTGCTCAGTTTTTTCAAGCATGACGCCGACGATGCTGCGCAGCTGCGGATTGGAACTTCCTTTCATTGCCGTTACGAGCTGTGGTGCTACGCCAAGGTCGATTGCAATACGTATTTGTGCGATGTTGCCGATTGTTTTGTTTCCCTCGGCTCTCTCGAGAGCGTTCTTGAGGAGCAGAGTATCGATAAGAGGCTGCATAGACATTGCCCCAACGAAAGAGCCTTTCCCTCGATGCACGTCGATCACGTCGAGAGCTTCTAGCTGGCGTAGAGCTTCGCGTACTGAGGAGCGGGAAACTCCCAGCTGTGAGCAGAGCGCAGCTTCGGAAGGGAGAGGGTCGCCAGGTTTGAGCTGGTGAGAGAGCATATAGCTTTTAATGGCGTTCATTGTGCTATTAGATCTGCTTATCTGGCGCTGTGCTGCAGGGGCAGAAAAAGGTGTAACTAAATTGTTACTGAAAGCTGCTTGCATAAACTTGTCTGACAACATAAGCTGATTATATCCGGCAGTGACCGGTTTAACATATTCACTCAAAGGAGAGGAATCAATATGCGTTCCATGAAGCGTTGGGCAAAAGCTTCGGCAGTACTCGCTGCTGCGGCAATGGCTCTCTCTGCTTGCGGCGGCGGCACATCCGATAAAAAGGATGATGGAGCAGCTGCAGGTGCGGCAACTGGAAAACTGAATGTTTTCGCTGCGTACGACACCACCAACTGGAATCCATCGAACACATCGTCAGCTCTTGCCGTGGGTGCAAACCTTCAGGTAATTGAAGGTCTGTATGAGTTCGATTTCTCGACGTTCAAAGCTCACAAAGCTCTCGCAGCTGAAGATGAACCAATGAAGGTTGATGATACGACGTACGAAGTAAAGCTTCGTGACGGAGCAAAGTTCTCCACTGGTGATGCAGTGACTGCAGAGGACGTGGTGAGTTCTTATAAGCGTATCGTGGAGGGTGATAAAGACTCTTCTGGTAAAGTACAGCCAAGCTCTTATGCTGCGTTTATTACGTCAATTGCTTCTATCGAAGCAAAAGATGAGTCTACAGTGACTGTAAAACTCACCCACGCAATCGACAATCTCAAAGAGCGTCTGGCTCTCATCAAGGTTGTGCCAACTAAGGCAACATTTGATGAATTGACGAAGATGCCAGTTGGTTCTGGTCCATACAAGTATGACTCAATCACGGATACCACTCAGGAACTTTCCGTAAACGAGCACTACAACGGCTCCAACCCAGCAACTGTGGCAACAATTCACTACGATAACTCGCGTGACGCTACTGCTCGTTTGACTGCTGCTCTCGGCGGAACTACCGATGTTGTTGAAGCTCTCGATCCTGCAGGTATCGAGAAAGTTAAAGCAGCTGGCTGGAAAGTTGATGAAGCTACTGCTTATGGCATTGCAATGATGTCGTTCAATACCAATAAGGCACCTTTCAACGATAAGCGCGTACGCCAGGCTCTCTTGACTGCAATCGACACTCAGACCATGATCAAGACTGCTCTTAATGGCGCTGGTAAGGAGCCAACCTCTTTCCTTCCTGAGTACAGCGATCAGTATAAGAAGGCTGCAACTCAGTTCTCCTTCGACACAGATAAAGCTAAGAAGCTCCTCGCTGATGCCGGCGTTGCAGAAGGCACTGAAATTCGCGTAATGACCACCACTGATACGTGGATTGCCGCAATGGGTCCGCAGATTCAGCAGAATCTCGAAGCTCTCGGCTTGAAAGTAAACCTCTCCAATGTGGCTTCTGCTGACCTTTGGAACAACAACGTGGCACAGGGTGACTTCGATGTGATCGTTGCTCCTGGCGATGCTTCCGTATACGGCGCTGATCCTGGTGTACTCATCAAGGGATGGTTCTACAACCAGCTGTGGATGAAGGATCGTTTCCGTCTCACCGAGTCTGATCCAGAAGCTGCTGCTGCTCTTGTGGCTCTTATGGACGAAGCAGACAAGGCCACTGGTGATGAGGCAAAGGCTAAGTGGGGCGAAGTTCAGGATATGGTTGCTGATCAGGCAGCTCTCTATCCGCTCGTATTCCACACTCTTTACACCGCTTACAATCCTGAGAAGGTTTCCAACCTTACTCCAATTGGCGTGACTGGTCTGCAGCTCATTGGCGCTAAGGTGACCGAGTAATTCTGAAAAGAATTGCTGAGCTAAGCAATAGCTCCAGCTTCTGGGCGGGGTGGAAGCTCCGGCTTCCGCCCCGCCTTTTGTATTCACAGACTCACGCTTAGCAAAAAGGAGAATTAGTGAATAATTTATTAAGGCTCGTGGGGAGGCGCTTAATCGCATTGCCAATTATGGCAATCGGCGTCACCATCCTCGTATTTTTCTTGATGGAGCTTTCGCCCATCGATCCAGCATGGACTGCACTTGGCGATAATGCTGCAGATCCCGCTCAAGTAAAAGCGTTTAATATTGCGCACGGTTACGTCACAGATGATGGCAGTGAAACAGGCAAACCAATTCCTGCCGTGATTCGTTACGTGAGCTACGTTGCAGGGCTTTTGCAAGGAAACTTCGGTATCTATGGCGTAGGTACAGGGCACAAAGTAGTAGATCTTATTGCGCCAGCACTTCCTGTGACGTTGCAACTGACTTTCTTTGGTCTGTTTATTGCCGTTCTTATCTCTTTCCCGCTCGGCGTACTTGCAGCTCTCTATCGTGATCGCTGGCCAGATCAGCTGATTCGCGTTCTTTCCGTAATCTTTATTGGTACTCCAAGTTTTTGGCTTGCTGCACTGCTCGTCTTACTTGGTCTAAACGTGATTCACGGTGTGCCCGTTTCAGGACCTTTGCCTAAAATTACAGAAGATTTCGCTGGCTGGGCAGCGCGTATGTTCCTTCCAGCGGTTGCTCTCGCAACTCCTGTGATCGGGCAGATGACCCGCGTAGTGCGTACCTCTGTAGTGGAAGAGTTAGATCGTGATTACGTGCGTACGGCATTAGGTGCTGGTATCCCGCGCCCAGTCGTCATTGCTCGCAACGTACTTCGCAATGCTCTTATCACGCCAGTGACGGTGCTGGGCTTGCGCGTCGGCTATTTGATGGGCGGCGCGGTCGTCATCGAAATTATTTTCGGTATTCAAGGAATGGGCAAGGTGCTCGTACAAGGTGTACAGCAGAGCCAAGTTGAAGTGGTGCAGGCGTCGGCTCTTGTAGTCGCATTGGCGTTCATCGTCGTGAATATCATCGTTGACATGCTGTATCTGCTGATTAATCCGCGTATTAGGTCTGTGTGATAGCCATGATGAGTAAAACAAAGAAAGTTGTTTGCGCAGTTGAAAGCGGTAAGAAAGTGCGTTTTAATCGTTGGAAGAGTATGAGTATTGGTGCTCGGGCAGCAGTATGTGTGCTTTCTTTTATCGTCGTTATCTCAGCAATAGCGCAGTTTATAGCTCCGTACGCTCCTGGATTTGTCGATACCTCCGCGATACTTGCGCCTCCAAGTGCCGAGCATCCATTTGGTACTGACTACGCTGGGCGTGACGTCTTCTCTCGTCTGCTCATGGGTGGGCGCTACTCAATCATTATCGGCTTGTGTTCGGCATTGATTGCCCTTCTCCTTGGTGCAATTATCGGTTCGATTGCTGCAGTTGTGCGCCGCAGCCTTTCCGAAGTGATTATGCGCATGATGGATATCGTTATGGCGGTGCCTGGTATCGCTATGGCGGCCGTTATGGTGCTCGTCTTCAGCGGCATTTTCTCCGATGGTAATAAAGTGGGGCTTGTTGCTGTGATTATCGTGGCAATCTCCTTCGTTTATACCCCTCAGCTTGCTCGTATTGTGCGCGCAAACGTGATGGCAGCATACGGTGAAGATTACGTCCGTGCAGTGATCGTATCTGGCGCTCGCGCACCATGGATTCTCGTCAAACACGTGATCCGCAATACTGCGGCTCCAGTGCTCGTATTCGCTACGGTTCTCGTTGCTGACGCAATTATTTTGGAAGCGTCGCTGACCTTCATTGGTTCAGGTTTGCAATCCACAATGGTTCCAACATGGGGCAATGTGCTCTCAGACGCATCAGCAAACGGCTCAATTATCTATGGTGCATGGTGGACGGCGTTCTTCCCGGGCATCCTGATTATGATTACCGTGCTCTGCTTAAACATTCTCTCTGAGGGTATTACAGACGCTATGGTGGCTGCTCCTGCTTCAGCTCCTGTGAAAGTAGAGCAAAACACCGCAGACCGTGAAGCGGATGCGCTGCTTCTAGATCCTCGCCGTGCTTACGCGGCTCAGGCCGAATCGTTGCAAGCTCGCCTCGATGCACTCTATGCTGTGGAAACTAAACGTAGTGATCGTTTCGACGATTCGCAATTTGCTGGTGAGACTCCACTTCTTGAAGTGAAGAATCTAAGCATTAAGTTCCCAAGGCATGGTGACGTAAACGTCGTCGATCATGTAAGCTTCACTGTTCGTCCAGGCGAAACGATGGGGCTTGTGGGTGAATCTGGCTGCGGTAAATCGATTACTGCTCTGACGATTATGGGCTTGATTGATCCTCGCGCTCAGTTCGAAGGTGAGATTCTCTACCAAGGTAAAGATCTTCTTAAGATGTCCGCTAAGGAACGGCAAGCTCTGCTCGGCAACGAGATGGCGATGATCTATCAGGATGCTCTCAGCTCCCTGAATCCAGCAATGCTCATTAAAGCCCAGATGAAACAGCTTACTTCTCGCGGGGGGACTCGCAGCGCAGAAGAACTCCTCGAACTCGTCGGTTTGGATCCGAAACGTACGCTTGAATCTTATCCGCATGAGCTTTCGGGTGGGCAGAGGCAGCGTGTACTGATCGCTATGGCTCTCACCCGTGATCCAAAGCTCGTGATTGCTGACGAACCAACTACAGCTCTCGACGTTACGGTACAAAAGCAGGTGATCGCGCTCCTCAATGAATTGCGTGAAAAACTTGGCTTTGCAATGGTCTTCGTGAGCCACGATCTTGCACTCGTCGCTGAGGTGGCGCACAAGATTACTGTGATGTATGCAGGGCAGGTGGTAGAGCAGGCTCCGACGAGCGAACTGCTTGAGCATCCAACTCATGAATACACTCGTGGTTTGCTTGGCGCTGTGCTGTCGATTGAGGCTGGCTCTGGCAGGCTTCACCAGGTGCCTGGCACTGTGCCAAGCCCGAAGGATTTCCCTGTGGGCGACCGTTTCGCACCGCGTTCCTCGCACCCAGATTATGGCACTGATATTCCGCTCGAATTTGAGCTGGTTGGGCCAGAGCACGTCTATGCTGCTCTTCCCACCAAAGAAGGTGTCTATCAGCGTGCACCCCGTTATGTACCAGCAGGAAAGGAGGCCTGATCGTGGCAGAAGAAAAATTGATTTTGCCAAATGAGGCACCTGTTGATCCGCACACTCCGATTATTGAACTGCAGGGTGTGGAGGTGACGTTCAAAGCCCGTACAGGCTCCATCTTCAAGCCAAATCACGTGCATGCTGTGCGTGGTGTTGATATGAAGATTATGCCTGGCAAGGTGCTTGGTATTGTGGGTGAATCTGGCTGCGGAAAATCCACCACGGCAAACGTGATGTGCGGTTTGCAGGTAGCAACCAAGGGCAAAGTGTTCTTCATGGGCAAAGACGTGACGAAGCGAACAGCTGAGGATCGCCGTCATATCGGTCAGGTTGTGTCGGTGGTATTTCAGGATCCGGCAACTGCTTTGAATCCTCGTATGACTGTGCAAGATCAGCTCGCTGATCCGCTTCGCGTGCACAAAATCGGTGATGAAGCCTCACGCGAGAATCGCGTGCGCGAATTGCTCGGTTTGGTGGGATTGCCGCTCTCCGCTTTAGGTGCTCTTCCAGGGCAGCTCTCTGGCGGGCAGCGTCAGCGCGTGGCTATTGCACGTGCACTCTCGCTCAATCCGAAAGCAATTATTGCTGACGAGCCGACTTCGGCACTCGACGTCTCTGTGCGAGCTCAGATCTTGAATCTCCTTTCCGATCTGCGCGAGGAGCTTGGCTTGGCGATGGTCTTTATTTCACACGATATTCAGACTGTGCGCTATATTTCTGATCGCATCGCCGTGATGAACAAAGGCGTTGTTGTGGAAGAGGGGCCAGCTCAAGAGCTGCTGCATAACCCGAAGGATCCATATACGCGCAAGCTCCTCGGAGCTGCGCCGTCGCTCCTTCATCCAAACCTCAGCTGAGGAAAAAATTTCGTGACGGTGGTGTGCGCGGCGCGTACTGCTATGGCCGCAGAGCTAGACAGCTACTAAGTGCGCTCCGCCGTCACTCACAAAAATACTATTCTCTAAGGAGAGAATGAATAATGGCTAAGCCAATTCGTGGCGTTGTACCGCCGCTATCTATTCCACTTAAAAATGGTGAACTCGACGTTCCATCTCTTGAGCGTCATATCAACCGTATGATTGATGCTGGTATTCACGGCTTGTTTGTGCTCGGCTCCAGCGGCGAGGTGGTATTTTCCACCAATGAACGCCGTGAGCAGATTATTGCTGAAGCTACACGCATTGTAGACGGGCGTATCCCGATTCTTTGTGGCGTGATCGATACCGAGACAGAGCGTGTGATCGAGCATATTAAAATTGCTGAAAAGTATGGAGTGGCAGGCGTTGTGGCGACTGCTCCATTCTATGCACTGCAAGGAGAAGCAGAAATCAAAGAGCATTTCCGTTTGCTTCGCAAAGCAACTGATTTGCCGATTTGGGCTTACGATATCCCCGTGTGCGTGCACGTGAAGCTCTCGCCGGCACTCCTTATGGAGCTTGCCAAAGAAGGTACGTTGAACGGCGTGAAAGATTCTTCTGGTGATGACGTCTCCTTCCGTTTCTTGACGATGCTCAACGAAGAAGCAGGGCACCCGCTCCAGCTACTCACAGGGCATGAAGTTGTGGTCGATGGCGCATATCTTTCTGGCGCAGACGGCTCAGTGCCGGGCTTGGGCAATGTGGATCCGGCTGGATACGTGAAGCAGTGGGATCTCTACCAGGCAGGAGACTGGGAAGGCGTGCGTAAAGAGCAAGATCGTCTCGCAACTCTTATGAC
Source organism: uncultured Arcanobacterium sp. (assembly GCA_958428545.1). GTDB lineage: Bacteria > Actinomycetota > Actinomycetes > Actinomycetales > Actinomycetaceae > Arcanobacterium_A. Next base: position 134,814 of record CAUAGM010000001.1, read on the forward strand.
CATCGTTCAGGTCAAAGGCGTGCAAGGTTTTGGTGCAGGTATTGGTGCATTTAAGACGGCATGCCAGCTTCTTGGTGTGTTTGAGACCAACGAGATGCCTCGCCCAGTGAAGCCGCTTGAAGATGAGAACGTGGAGCATGTGCGTTCTGTGCTGAAGAAAGTCGGCTTGCTCAGCTAAAAGAATGCGGCGTTCAAGCGTGGGCAGTGCTACGAATCATGCATATGCGCATGATTCGTAGCAGCTTATCCGCTTGAGCGCCGCTTTTTAGTGTACGTGCGTGTACGTGCACCTTAATCTCGCAGGTGCACTGCGAATCAACGAAAATATAAATATAGCCAGATATGCGGTGTGCAATCTCATATAACGAAGGAGTGACTGTGGCAAAGAAAATCAGCACAGCGATTGCAATTGATCTTGGTGGCACGAAAACTGCTGCTGCACTCGTCAATTCACAAGGTGAGCAGGTGAGTGAGAAGATCAAAGCTTTAACTCCTGCTCAGGTGGGCGGTGAAGCTATTCTCGACACGATGGCTGAGCTTATTCAGCATGAGTATGAGCTTCTAGGAGAGGTGCCGGCAGCGATCGGTATCGGTGCAGCTGGATCGATTGATGCTGAGCGCGGGGCGGTAGTGAACTCTTCAGGCACAATCGTTAAATGGATTGGCACAGATATTGTGGGAGGGCTTCGCAAACGTTTGGATTGGGCACGCGATGTGCCGATCAAAGTGCAAAATGACGCCGACGCTCACGCCGTTGGCGAGCTGTGGATGGGAGCTGGGCGTGGAGCAAGCTCTATGCTGATGGTCGCCGTGGGTACGGGCATCGGCTGCTCATTTGTGCTCAACGGCGAGGTTGTGCGCGGCGCTCACCATATCGGTGGGGAAATTGGCACTGCTCGTATTCCTTTTGCTGAAGGGCCTGTGTTCACGGATGGTGATCTGCCAGCTAAATTCGAACAAAATGCAGCAGGCCCAGCAATGGTGCATTTCTATAAGGAAGCTGACGGGCCTGAAGCAAATGATGCTGTTCGTGGGCAGCTCGTGATGGAGCTTGCAGCTGAGGGTGACGAGGTGGCACTCAACGTCACTCGTGCACTTGGGCGCCGGCTTGGCGAGGTGATGAGTTGGTATGTAATGATGCTCGATCCAGAGGTTATTGTGCTTGGCGGAGGAGTGCCAAAACCCAATAGTGAATGGTGGAAGGCTATGCAGGAGCGCCTGATGGAGCTTTTGCCTGAATATATGCAAGATAAAGTGGATCTTCGTCGTGCAAAGCTTAAGAATAATGCTGCATTCCTTGGCGCTGCTCGTGATGCATTCCTGCTTGCTGGCGTGAAAATTAAGTAGAAAGAAGTAATGATGAATGCTGATCTTGTGGAAGCAATCCGCGGAAAGTTAATTGTTTCCTGCCAGGCGTATCCAGGTGAGCCACTGCGCCGCGCAGATATTACTGCAGCTATGGTGCAGGCAGTTGTGGAAGGTGGCGCTGCAGCGGTACGCGTACAAGGCGTGGCAGATATTATTGCAGCGCGGCAGGCAACTGATATGCCGATTATTGGTTTGATTAAATATGGGCACGAGGGTGTGTATATTACGCCATCGATTGCTCATGCGCGCGCAGCTGCGCTTGCTGGTGCAGAAATTATTGCTATTGACGCGACTCTTCGCTCACGTATTAACGGTGAGACGTTTGCCGACGCCGTAGCTGCGATTCATCAGGAGTTCCCTGGAGTTTTGATTATGGCAGACTGTGCGTCTGTGGAAGATGCTAAAGCTGCGGAAGCTGCTGGGGCTGATTTTATTGGTACTACTCTTGCTGGATATACGCCCGGATATGAATATGCACGAGAAAAGACTGAAGGGCCGGATTATGCGTTTATTCAGGAAGTTCTTGCTGCCGTCACGAAGCCAGTGATTGTGGAGGGGCGCCTGCATCACCCAGAGGATGTAGCAAAGGTGCTGGAGATGGGGGCTCACGCTGCGTGCGTTGGTACAGCTATCACTCACCCAACGACCCTCACGAAGTGGTTTGTGCCTGATTCACAGAAGTGATTTAAGATGATGAATGCAGCCCGAGAGGGTTTCTTGCATTGAAATGCTAAGAACTATCTCGGGCTGCGTGTATCACTACGTATATAGCGTAATTAGAAGCTACTTGCCTTGATTTGCCACAGCAGCAATTTTTGCTTCTGCGTCTGGATCAAGGTAAGTGCCGCCTTTCTTGAGCGGCTGAAGAGTTTCTTCGTCTAATTCGTAATAGAGCGGCACACCCGTTGGGATATTTAGACCAGCAATATCTTCATCTGAAATCTGATCGAGGTGCTTGACGATAGCGCGCAGGGAATTTCCGTGAGCTGCAATCATCACTGTCTTGCCGCTCTTCAGCTCTGGCACAATGCGCTCTTCCCAATAAGGCAGTGCACGCTGAAGTACGTCTTTTAAGCACTCAGTTGCGGGGATTGGCTCGCCAGCATAGCGTGGATCTGAATCTTGCGAAAATTCCGAACCTGCTTCAATTGCAGGCGGCGGAACGTCGTATGAACGGCGCCACTGCATAAACTGGTCTTCGCCGTATTCGTCACGAATTTCCTTCTTGTTTTTGCCCTGTAATGCGCCGTAATGGCGTTCATTGAGGCGCCAGCTGCGCTCTACTGGAATCCAGTGACGATCGCAGGCATCGAGAGCGAGATTTGCCGTCATAATTGCACGGCGCAGCATTGATGTGAAAAGAACATCTGGCACAATGCCTTGCTCCTTCATCAGCTTACCGCCAGCAGCAGCTTCTTCGCGCCCTTGATCGGAAAGCGGCACGTCTACCCAACCTGTAAAGAGGTTGAGAGCATTCCATTCGCTTTGCCCATGGCGCAGGAGAATCAGTTTATAGCTCATAATCCATCCTTGATGTAGTATGCGTGACGGCAGTCACCGCCACGGAATTCGGCGCACGCGTGCGCATCTCTTTTATTCTACCCACTGGCGGTGGGTCATGCTTAGGGCTTGCGGTGCACATTTAAGGTTTGCTGTGCAAAATAATTCATTTTGTACGAACTCGTTTTACGCAAAGCTCGCAGTGCACCTCGCACTTATAGGAGCCAGTTAGCCGATATGCGTATCTTCACGCGATAGATTTGCCTCTAAAGGATCAATTTTCGGCGCTTTCGTCACGAATTTATGCCCAATCCAGAGAATTAGGAAAAGAGGTAAGCCAATATAGGAACTCAGCAGGGAAAGAAAACCGCTGCGCCCCAGCAACGCTTCGTAGTTTTGCCCAACGATGACGAGTACGCACATTGTAAGAGCCACTATAGGGCCGAATGGAAAGAGCTTCGCCTTAAATGGCAGATCTTCCAATGCTCGCCCTTGTGCAACGTATGCTCGGCGGAATTTCAGATGGCACCATGCAATACCAACCCAGGTGATGAAACCAGCAAGACCAGAAGCATTCACGATCCATGTATACGCCTGCCCTTCACCAAAGAGATAACTCAGGAAGCAAAGCAGCGCAATAGCTGTTGTGGCAATGAGCGCTGGAATTGGCACACCTTGCTTATTTAATTTCACAAACATCTTCGGAGCTTGCCGATTTTCAGCGAGCGAATAGAGCATACGGGTAGAGACGTATAAGCCAGAGTTGCCTGCGGAAAGTACGGCTGTGAGGATTACTGCATTCATCACGGAAGCAATCACGGCCTGCCCGATAAGCCCGCTCTTAGCAAAGATCAAGGTGAATGGAGCGATCGTAATATCGCCCGTATCGGAGGCGTTCAATAAATTGGGATCTGTGAATGGAATTAAGAAGCCAATCACGGCAATGGCGAAAATATAGAAGAGCAGAATGCGCCAAAATACGGATTTAATTGCCTTGGGAATCGTCTTTTCTGGATGCTCGGCTTCACCAGCAGCTACGCCGATCATTTCAGTGCCCTGGAAAGAGAAACCAGCAATCATAAACACAGAAAGGATACCCATCACGCCATTCACAAACGGCGCTTTTTCTCCTGATGCAGGATCGGCGATAGTCCAGTTTTCAAAGCCTTGAGCAGATCCTTGAAGAATACCCACGATCATCAGCACGCCAACGATGAGGAATACAATTACAGTGACGACTTTAATAAGGGCAAACCAAAATTCACTTTCTCCGTATGCGCGCGCTGATAGAGCATTGATCACAAACAGCACTACGAGGAAAATTGCACTCCAGATCCACATCGGCACATCTGGAAGCCAGAACTTCATGACGAGCCCTGCGGCAACAAGCTCAGCCGCGACCGTAATAGTCCAGTTAAACCAGTAGTTCCATCCCATCGCAAAACCAAAGCTCGGGGAGACGAATCGTGTGCCGTACTCGCCGAATGAACCCGCTACGGGCATATAGGTCGCCATTTCACCGAGGCTTTGCATAAGGAAATAGACCATAATTCCGATAAGTGCGTATGCGAGCAGGGCGCCGCCTGGGCCAGCATTTGAAATAGTGCCGCCTGATGCCACAAATAGCCCTGTGCCGATTGCTCCGCCAATAGCGATCATGTTGAGGTGGCGTGCGCGCAGCCCTCGCTTTAATTGCTGGGTGCTTTGCTGTGTTTCAAGCTCATGTGTGGGTTGTGAATTCATATATACCTCTCCTACCAGCCTCAAAGAGGCTACCATTGCCTATCATAAGGCACAATTAAACAGATACCTTGAAGGTGGCCAATTATTGGAGAATCGTTATGTCTGCCTAAAACTCTCATATACTCGCTAATAAGGGCAGGTGCCGTTCTAATAGGGGGCAGGTGCCGTTGCGAATGGAAATATTGCTTTAGGTGCATTTCTGCCATGTTTTTCATATAAATGACACATAGAATTATTTTCTGGCTCTCTTTCAAAAGTTTTATTCCAATGAGAAAATGTGGCAATGAGGGGGAGGGAATTTTCAGCTATTGAATGCTGAAATAGGAAAGTGTGTAGGAGATAGTGTGAAACAGGTAGATAATGAAAATATATGAATTTTCAGCGGTGTGTATAGGCGTAATGTTATATTCGTGACGGCAGTTCTATTGAAGCATCGCAATCTATCCGTATTGCAGTGATTGAGGAAATATCTATGGCAGACCACTATTTCACAGCGCAGCCTGCTTCGCAGGCACAATTGCACAGCGTTTCTTATCGCGCACGTGGTATTGACTATGTGGTGACGACGAGTGACGGTGTATTTTCTGCGCGTGAATTAGATCGCGGTACTCGCGTATTGCTCGATAAAGTTCCTGTGAATGCTGCTATCGCTCAAGCGTCACCTATAGATACAGCGGTATCTGCTGATAGAGAGCAATCTACTGATACCTCACCTGCGAACAGCGTGCCTCCTTTATGCGCTGATATTGGTTGTGGTTGGGGGGCAATTGCCTTTGCTCTTGCGCACGAGTACCCGAGGGCAGATATTATGGCTGTTGATGTGAATGAGCGCGCACTGGAACTGACGAGAAAAAATGCGCAGGCACTTCAACTTTCACATATACAAACAGCAGATACAGCAACCGCTATGGAGATTGCTAAGAAACGCGGCGGAATTGATCTGATATGGAGTAATCCCCCGATCAGAATTGGAAAAGAAGCACTTCATGATCTTTTGCTCACATGGCTTGCATTGCTGAACCCTGAAATTGGCGAGGCATACTGGGTGGTGCAGAAAAATTTGGGTGCTGATTCGCTCACAGTTTGGCTCAATGAGCAGGGGTATCCGAGCGAGAAGATTGCGAGCCAAAAAGGGTTTCGTATTATTCGTTCCAGAAATACTGCTTTATAAGCGTTCGTAAGGTTTCTTTCTCCTCTTCCTCTTTCTAGATCGGGGAGAGGAGAAGATAGATTCCACACTTGAGCCTCGAATTTCTATGAATTTTGGTAGAATGGTATCAAAGTTCTAAAAAGGAAGAGGCGCTATGCCGTTCAAAGTTGGCGAGACTGTTGTGTACCCCCATCATGGGGCAGCCTATATTGAAGACATCTCCGAGAAGATGATCAGAGGCGAAAAGCGCCTGTATCTCACGCTTCGTATTGTGCAGGGCGATCTGACGATTCAGGTGCCGGCTGATTCTCTCGAAGAGGTCGGCGTGCGAGATGTATCAAACGATGAGCAGCTAGAAAAAGTCTTTTCTATTTTGCGTGAAGAAGACGTTGATGAGCCGCAAAATTGGAGCCGTCGTTTCAAAGCAAATGGCGAAAAGCTCACGAGTGGTGACGTCAATAAAGTCGCGGAGGTTGTGCGAGATTTGACGCGCCGCAATGGTGAGAAAGGTCTTTCGGCTGGAGAGAAACGTATGCTTTCTCAAGCTCGCGCAATTCTCTGCTCTGAAGTTGCGTTGGCGCGCGGCATTGACGATTCCCAAGCGGGCGAGCTGCTCAACGATATTCTGGGCGAATTTGATATAGCTCTAGATTCAGCAGAAAGCGCGCAATCAGCTGAATAACTGCGTGTATCCTTAAGCAAAATATCTGTGATATTGCAGGAACTTATCGATGCATATATTGGTTGGCGTATCGATGATGATGTGCGTAAATGGAGATACGTATGGATATTGTGGCAATTATCGCGGGTGCTGGATCAGGCACACGCTTAGGTGCTGATAAGCCGAAAGCGCTGGTAAAGCTGGCAGGCGAAGCACTGATAGTTCATGCTGTGCGAGGTATGCAAGAAGCAGGTGTTGATCGTATTGTTGTGACGATACCGGCAGATAGTCCTTCTGCTGCAGAGGGTTTTTCTGCTGCCCTTGCGTCTGTCGATATAGGTGACGATAGTCTTGTACTTACGCCTGGGGGCGTGACTCGTCAAGAATCAGTTTCTCTCGGTATAGCTGCAGTGAAAAATTTCTTCCCATGTGCCACACATGTGCTTGTGCATGATGCTGCTCGCGCGCTTACTCCAGCGCCAATGATTCGCCGTGTGTGCGGTTTGCTCGAAGCAGGAGCCGCTGCCGTTATTCCAGTGCTTCCCGTAGTAGACACCATTAAAGAAATTTCTCCTGATCCAGATGCTAGCGCTGCTGCCGCTCTCACCAATTGTGCAGTAAGCCCTAGCTATACAGAGAAAGTTATGCGGACGCTTGAACGCAGTTCACTGCGTGCTGTGCAGACGCCGCAAGGTTTCACAATTGATCTGCTGGAGCGTGCTCATATGAATGCAGCCAGCTTATCTGCTAGTGAACAATCTGCAGCTCCTGATGATGCTGCACTGGTGGAACTTCTTGGTGAAGCCGTGCGCACTGTGCCTGGGGATTCTTCAGCGCTGAAGATCACAACCCCATTTGATTTGCAGGTGGCCGAACTTTTAATGGCACAACGTAGCGCTTCTATATCGGCGTAAACATACGCGTGCACGAGAGGAAACACTCATGAATCCAAACGATTTTCGAATAGCGACAGCGGTTGATGTGCATGCGTTTGCGCGTGATTGTGCTGATAAGCCGCTTATGCTGGCATGCCTTGAGTGGCAAGGTGAAACTCCTTTAGCAGGGCATTCGGATGGGGATGCGGCAGCCCATGCGGTGTGCGATGCTCTGCTGATTGCGAGCGGGGTTGGGGAGATGGGATCTATCTTTGGGGTGGATCGCCCAGAATTTTCGGGAGCTTCTGGCGAGCAATTTTTGAAAGAAACGTTGAGGCTTGTGCGTGAGGCTGGTTTCGGCGTCACCAATATTTCCGTGCAGATTATTGCTCAAAGGCCTCGTTTTGCGTCGAGAAAGAAGGAAGCTGAGATGCGTATGAGCGATATCGTCGGTGCGCCTGTGTCTGTTTCAGCTACGACGACGGATCACTTGGGCTTTATTGGGGCTGGTGAAGGGGTTGGCGCGATTGCTTCTGCGCTGCTTCATAAAGTGGTATCTACGGCAGATGAGACGTGTTGCTGAGTATTGGCTATGCATTGCTGTGAGTGCAGTTTTTCTCGGGTTCGGACGTATTTGATAGCTTCCCAGAGGATAGCTCCGACAATCATTGCGATCACGATTGCCGTCACTCCCAGCGGATAATCGTTTCCGTGGCTCCAAAAATATATGTAGGGAGCGGCAAAAGTGACGATAGCGATAGTTAGACCGAGCCAGCGGCGTGCCGGGCGTGCAGATACAGCAAATTCGAGAAGACCCCATGTGTAGGGGATTGCAGTAAGGATATCCATCAGCCAGATAACCAAAATACTCCCATGAAATTCTTCAACAAACATGAGAGGGAGCGCTCGTAAAGCCGAGTATACGAATATGGCAATATATGCCAAGATTTTGAAGGTGCACACTCGCGACCAAGGCTTGCGAGCAAGGCTTGGTGTGTCGGTAGAGTGCAGAGGTGTGGTATTCATCGCCGCCTGCTGCGATGTGATCGAGGGCGATCAGGGCCAGTGAATGTGCGGATAGCGCAGCTTAGCATAAACCAAGCGCCGCTTACCCAGAAAATGATGAGTGCTGGTAGCGGGCGGGTAGGGTGAGCTACAACGAGCCATGCTACAGATCCGATCCACATAAGAATTGCTGTGATATTGATTGGCATGAATCGTTTCACGCGGAATGGGTGAGTCCAGTAGCTGGGAACGATCGTCAGGATAATGCACAGCACGGTGACGCCGATTGTCCACACTTCGTTGGCGCTTAGTATGTAGAGGATCACCGCTACGATATTCCATGCTGCCGGGAAGCCGTAGAAGTAGAAATCGGATGATTTCCAGTGTTCGTTGGCGTAGCAGAGAGTTGAACTCGTGAGAATAAGAACGGTAAGAATTCCAGCGAGAGGTTTTGGCCCCATAGGGAGATTCGTGTACATGAAAATAGCAGGGATAAAAGTCCAGGTGATGTAGTCGATTAAAATATCGAGAATTCCGCCATCAAACCAGGGGAGCACTTCTTTTACTCGAACTTTGCGTGCAAATGTTCCATCAATACCATCGACGATGAGAGCGATTCCGAGCCAGAGCCACATAAGGTCGATGCGGTGCTCGATGAGGGAGAGGAGAGCAAGCGTGGCGCATGCCAAGCCCGTCATCGTGAAAATATGCACTCCCCATGCACATAGAGTTAATGGCATTGAGGGGGCAGAGATTGGTTCCTGCGCGTTGTTGGTGCTAGTCATAAGCTCATCATAACAAATCGATTACTGAGTAACTGCCAGTTCTGATGTGGTTTTATACGTGTTTGAGGTGCTATGCCTCACGCTGATGTGCCTTTACAGGGATAAAAGCAAACAGGCCGATAAGAAATACGATCATCAATCCTAAAATGCCGAAATAGGCGGCTGCTTCGAGAGTAGTTCCAGTAATTCCTGCGCCCAAAACGATTGCTGTTGAATACATGAATGGGGCAAGGAAAGAAACAGCACGCCCAGTAGTAGCGTATAAACCGAAAAGTTCCCCTTCTTCGCCTCGAGGAGCAATGCGGGTAAGGAATGTGCGCGAAGCTGATTGGGTCGGACCCACAAAAACGCACAGCCCAAGCCCGAAAATCCAGTAAACAGCTGTTGGTGAAAGCGGTCCGATTCCAGCGTGGAAAAGATAGACGGCAAAACCGAAGATACACATCGCCGTAAGGCTTGTAATAATTACGGCACGAGCGCCAATTTTATCGTCGAGAACGCCGAAAGCAATAGTAGCGATTCCTGCTACTACGTTTGTGGCAACTCCGAAAATAATCACGTCTCCAGCACCGAATCCAAAAGCCGTTTGAGCCAGTATGGCGCCGAAAGTGAAAACGCCAGCTAAACCGTCACGATAAATAGCGGAAGAAATAAGAAACCATACAACCGAGCGGTCGGTATTCCATAGGCGCACAATAGATTGCCAAAGCTGACGATAAGCTCCAATAATTCCGAGCGATTGCGTGCCTTCGCGGCAAGGTTTATTACGGGCGCTCAGCATGAGAGGAAGAGAGAAAACAATCGTCCAGAGCGCGGCAAAAAGCATAGCAACTCGAATATTTAAGCCGTTTGCGCTCGTCACACCAAACCAGCCGACCTCAGGATTGATGAAGCCAACGAATAAGATGAGTAGCAATACAATTCCGCCAACGTACCCAAGCCCCCAGCCAAAACCAGAAATTTTTCCCACGTTTTTTTCTGTGGAAATATCGGAGAGCATTGCATTGTAAACCACAGATCCAGTCTCAAAAGAAATATTGCCAAGAGCGAGCAGGAAAAGCCCAAGCCACAAGCGAGAGGTTCCGTCAGCTTGGATTGGCGTCACAAAAAATAATCCAGCTGTGACGATAATCGTGATAGTCGTCGTTACCGAAAGAACCGTAGCAGATTTTCCAGAACGATCAACGCTCTGCCCGAGTGCGGGAGCAACGATAGCAATAAGAATTCCAGCGACCGTGAGTGTGTAGCCGAGTGAAGCATTTGCGGTAGGACCGAAAAGATTAGCGTTGGTGAGATAGACGGAAAAGACAAACGTGGTGACAACTGCGTTAAATGCTGCCGATGCCCAGTCCCAAAAACCCCACGCCCACACTGCACGTGTAAACGTCCGATTCTTGCGTGTTGCCATGTTGGCTTTGCTGCTTTCCTCAAAAGTTGAGGCTGCGTAGTTTTCGCTCATAGTCTAAATCTAGCTGTGAATGGGAAAGTTTTATAATTAACAACGCACCTTTTAGTGAGATTCTATGTAATAACGGTAAAATCAGGATCGTGAGTTTGCATATTTATGATTCTTCTGCCCACGCACTTCGCGAGTTCCATCCAATTAATCCTGGTGAAGTGGGAATTTATTTGTGTGGAGCCACTGTGCAAGGTTCGCCTCATATTGGGCATATGCGCTCAGCTCTCGCTTTCGATGTGCTGGTACGTTGGCTCATGCGCCACGGATATAACGTGACGATGGTGCGCAACGTCACAGATATTGACGATAAAATTTTGATGAAATCTTCTCAGGCGGAGCGTCCGTGGTGGGCGTGGGCATATCGCTTCGAGCAGGAGTTCGCGGCCGCATATCGTGCACTTGGCGTACTCCCGCCGACCTATGAACCACGAGCCACAGGGCACGTTCCAGAAATGATCGCCCTCATTCAGAGGATTATTGATTCGGGGCACGCATACCAAGGCTCTGAAGGGAATGTTTACTTCGACGTTGCTTCGCTTAAAGATTATGGTTCGCTCACAAACCAAGCTCTTGAAGATCTTGCTGTTGATGAAGAAGGAAGCGAGCCGGATAAGCGGCATCCTCGGGATTTTGCCCTCTGGAAAGCTGTAAAGCCCGAGGAGCCTGCTACAGCGAGTTGGCTCACGCCGTGGGGGCGTGGGAGACCAGGCTGGCATCTTGAATGTTCAACGATGAGCTGGAAATATCTAGGCGAAAGTTTTGATATTCATGGTGGTGGGCTGGATTTGCGTTTCCCTCACCATGAAAATGAGCAGGCTCAAAGCCATGCAGCTGGTTTCGCTTTTGCCCAGTATTGGATGCACAACGCATGGGTGACGATTGACGGCGAGAAGATGAGCAAGAGCCTCGGGAATTCGCTCACTGTGGAAAATATTTTGCGCCAATACCCAGCGGTGCTGGTGCGCTATGCGCTGGGTACTGTGCACTATCGCTCAACTGTGGCATATTCTGAGCGAACCCTTGAAGAAGCAGGAGCCGTGTGGGATCGTTTGAATGGCTTCGTGCAGCGCGCAGTTGAAGCAACTGGTGAGATTGGGCGAGATGAAGTGACGGCTCTTAAAGCTGAAGATTTGCCTGAAGAATTTACAGCTGCGATGGACGATGATTTAAATGCAAGCGCAGCGCTCGCGGTTATCCATGAGCATGTGCGGCTCGGAAACACGGCGTTGAGCCATAATGACGATGTGGAGGCTCGTTGCGAGCAGCTGCTTGTGCGCTCAATGCTTGATGTTTTCGGTCTTGACCCTATGGCAGAGCCTTGGAATACTGGAGCCTCCGATGTGCAGGGCAGTAGAATATACAAGGCTCTCGATACGCTGGCGCAAGAGATTCTTGAGCAGCGAGCTGAGGCTCGCGCTGAAAAGAATTGGGCACGAGCAGATGCTTTGCGTGATTCTCTTACGGCGGCAGGAATTACGGTTGAAGATGGCGCTGAGGGGGCACGCTGGAAAATCAGCGACTGAATCTCTCCTCATTGCGGCAGGCGTTAAATAAGAAAACGCATGATGAGATATATGCATACCGAAGAAAGACGTAAAAATGGCAGATCATTTTGGGCGACCAGCAGGATCGAAGAGCACGCGTAAGAAGAAAGGCGCGAGCAAGGGCAGTGGCGGTAAAAATCGCGGGCGCCTTGAAGGGCATAAAAATATCCCAAAAGCGGAGGATCGCCCTTATCACCCAGCGTATAAACGTAAGCTTGCTGCTCAAGCTAAAGCTGCTCAGGCTCAGGCTAAAGCTCCGAAGCTGAAAGCGAGTTTACATCTGCGCCCAGGGCACGAATTGGTGACTGGGCGTAATCCAGTGGCAGAAGCCGTGGCTGTGGGGATTGAGTATAGTCGTGTATTTATGGTCAGTGCGCTCGCACATGATGAACGGGTTATTTCTGTGGTTCGCGATGCGGCTTCGGCTGGTGTGCCGATTGTTGAAATGACGCGCGCAGATATGGATATTCTCAGCGGCGGAGCTGTTCATCAAGGGATTGCGCTCGAAGTTCTTCCGTATGAATATGTGACGGCAATGGATTTAGTAGATGCGGCTGCTGAGCGCCGAGATGGAAAGCCAGGGTTGATTGTCGCCCTAGATGCCGTCACCGATCCTCATAATTTAGGTGCGGTTGTGCGTTCATCGAGCGCTTTTAACGCTGATGGCGTACTTATTACCGAGCGGCGCAGTGCATCTGTGAATGCAACAGTGTGGAAAGTGAGTGCGGGCGCGATGGCACGAGTGCCTGTGGCACGCGAAACGAATTTAGTGCTCACGCTCAAAGAGCTAAAAAAGCAAGGATATTTTGTGGTGGGTCTTGCTGGGGAGGAAGGTGCTGTGTCTGTGGCAGAGCTTCCCTGCGCCGATGCGCCAATTGTGTTGGTGACGGGGTCTGAAGGGTCGGGATTGTCTCGGCTTGTGCGAGAAACCTGCGATATGATTGCTGCTATTCCCATTGCTTCGCAGATGGAGAGCTTAAATGCTGCTGTGGCAACTGGTATTGCTCTCTATCAGGTGGATCAGCTTCGGTGTTCTAAGAGCGAACTTTTGTGAGGTGCTGCGGGAACTTTCGTAGAACGTGCTTCTGTGAGGGGCACACGTACTTCTATGAGGGGCGCACTTTCGCAGGTGCGTTGCGTATCTTCAGATCTGTTATGGGCGTATGAACGTGAGTACGATGAGATTATGGGCGTTATTGCTGTTCATCCTGTGCTTTTATTTCTTATCCCCTCTGGCTCATTAATTCCTGTAGTGGGCAGTTGTTTGTAGCGGATATAGCTGAGCATTTATTTCGATGCTCTGAGATTAAGGTGCACCTCATCGTGCAGATTACTCACCCAGGTACTAGTTTTGATTTCTTTGCTGTGATCTCGGGTATTTTGTGTGTGAGTAGGTACACTAGGAGCAGATAGTTCTTTTAGTGAAAGGTATCGGCATGACGGCATGGCGCCCTATTCGAGGAAGCATCACTCTTCTTGATACAGATCTTACGTCTGAGGCTGATATCCAGGCTCTCTTTACCGATGAACGTATTTTAGGGATTGGTGCGCTTTTGCCAGAAAATCCAGCTGTTTTTGAATTTGAGATTGCGATTGCTGGGCGCCGTCGCAGAGCAGCTACGCTTGATGAGAGCGGAGAAATTATCAAAGGGCGTAGCTTAGAAAACCTGGCAGGTTTTCTCCATGAATCCTTGCGTAAGGTTGAAGTGGCGTTGCCTGGAGTAGAACTTTTTGGCCCGCTCGATATTGGTGCGGTAGATATTGATGATTCTTCGCTGGCATGTGATATGAGAGATTCTTTGCACGAGAGTGATCCCACGAAAGACGTTTCTCAAGAGCTCTTGTGTAGTGGTGAGGATGCGTTAGGGGAAAGTGAATTAGGCGATGATGTGTCTGATGGTGAGAGTGTAGTTGGAGAAAAGACGGCAGATTTAATTCCTCAAGGCAGAGCTTTTGCTTTAGCTGATATTGCGACGTCTGAAATTCCTGTGTATGCCACTGCTCATAATATGAATTTTGGTTTGCTGAGAATGGGGGATGTGAAACTTGTGGTGCCTGAGCGCACTGCAAAACTCTCATCGGGCGTATTCCCAACTCTGGATTATTCGCTGCTATTTGTCTTAGCTGATTCTGATAAGTCTCCGCATTTAATAGTCACTCGTATGGGGCGCAATATCCTGTGGGATTGGAGCGGGGAAATGCCGCCATTTGAGTGGGTGAAAGCGTGCGCCAAGAAAAGTGAAAGCGCTAGTATAAGCGCCGCGCAGAGTACTGATGATCAGACTAGTGCTGATGATGCGCTCGACGTCACATATGCAGCTTCTGATGATAAGGCGCTTGCTTTTGTGCGAAGTGAACTTGGCGCAGGAGGTGTGGCTCGTGCGGGAGTTGCCGATCTCGTTGATGTGACTTTTGCTGCGGTGCGCGAGGCTTTGCTCGTTGACCGAGAGTGTGCGGCAAGTGCTCTTGTCTCTGCTTTGGGGTTGCCAGCTGAAGTGCTCAGTATGCTGGAAGATGATCTACCAATCGATGCGATTCCGGGAATCAAGATATTTGAACCGCGTGGAGCTGCAGAGGCATTTACAGAGGCGCTGGCATGGGAAGTTGCTGGTGAAGGCCATGTTAATTCAGATGTGGCAGATGTATTTCGCCACGCATATTTGAAGCGCCCATGGGTGATGGCAATGGTATCTGCATGCCAAACTGCCGTGGGAGGCGCAATTCTTTCCAGTGCATTGCGGCCAAGTGCAGGAAAGAAACGCTCAGCATGGAAAGCGGCATTTGGCTTTTTTATTGTTGCAAATGGAATTTCGCGTATCGCGACTACTCAGTACGTGAATTCTGCTGTGCAAAGATTCGTGGGAGACGTTGATTAGCGAGTTAAATGCAAGGTAATCAACCAAATAATCCTAGCGCGAGAAATCAAACGAATAAGAGTCTGGTTTTGCCTCACGTGTGTGCGCCTATGTGAATATCGTATTCGGTGTGGGCACTAGTATTGTGCTAGGCGCCGTTATTTCTTCTTGTTATCACTGGGAAGATCTTTGAGGGCTGTGCAGCCTTTAATTGGTTTCATAGCAGCTGCGTATTGCTCAGCGGTTGGCGTTGAGACGAGATCGATTTTATCGTCCCATTTGCTCCCTAGAACCACGTCTACCTGAGTGCCAGTAAGTGAAGGGTCAAAATGCACATTGGCTTGTGGGAAGAATCCGCGCAGGGTGTAAGCGAGAGGCACTCCTTCGGCACTCGTGAAAATCTTGACGCTATTTGTGACAGGATCTCCTGCCCAGTTGGTTGTCTCGGTAACTGTAACTCCAGCTTCTGTGAGGGTTTCGCCAACTTTCGATGCGAGCCCTTGAGTTTCGGTGGAGTTGTAGACGCGCACGTTGATTTTATCTAGCGCAGCAGGAGATGTGTCTTTATCTATGCATGGGATATACGAAGTTGGGTCAATTTTTCTCGAAAACTCCCGATTAAACGGAAAAGGCACGAGATTAGTCCAAAAGAGTGTGCTGGTAATCAGCAGAGCAGCCATAACTGCACCAATTGAACCGAAGATAACGGTCTGACGCTGGCGCATACGTTTCTGATATTTAGCTCGAGGGCTGCTCTGTTGAGGATTCACATCACTAATCTAACAAACTAACACGATGAAGAGGTAACTTTTGGCTCGGTATTCGTGAGTTTGATTTGAATTCTGCATTCATTATCGGCGTGCAGAGGGCTCAGCTGTACAAGCCAGCTGGAGCCAACTGCCTGCTGGATAATCATGCGATGAATACGGCAGGTATATCCTGCTTTACCGCCATTAAGACTACGGAAGGGGCATGCCGTCACATGAATTTCATCGTTATCTTTGTAGGATTCCACATCAAGATATTTCAAAAAGTTTACTACATCTGCATGAATATCCTCTGAGTCTTCTAAGGCTCCTCCGTAGCGCCCTGTGATAAGAGCTTCTATAATTTTTTGCTCGTCTTCGCTGGCACTCTCCATTGCTTTGAGGGCGTCTCGAATCATGGTAAAGCGTCCGCTACGTGCACGGAAAACAAACGTTGGGCGTCCGCGTGCACCATCGCGATGCTGCTTGCGTTCGAGAATTCCTTCATCAGTAAGGTAGGTGACTGCTGCGCGAACAGAATTCGGGTGCACGCTTAGACTATCTGCAATTTCAACAATCGTTGCCCAGTCTTTTTTATTTTGAATGTACGTTACTACTTGCTTTTGGATATCTGAAAGTTCCATATATGCGTGCCACCACCTTAGCTATATCTCATCACAGCTCTATACATTTTTTATTGCTTCCAAGCTCTTTAGGATATAGCCGAATATGGAGAACTCCAAAATAAATTATACGCCCGAAAATTATACATTTTTTACACTTGTCTACTTATACACTTAGTGCGGTTGCGGTGGTTCGTTTTTATTGTTTTTACTTTTTGCCCTTGCCGCTCGCCTATACTAAAAGCATGCTTCTTTCAGACCATTCGATTCGTGAGTATGTGCACAGCGGGCAGATCGCCCTCGATCCTTGGGATCCTGAAATGATCCAGCCTAGTTCTGTAGATATTCATCTCGACCGCTATTTTCGCCTGTTTAATAATCACCGTTATGACGTGATTGATCCAGCCGCTGAGCAAGATTCTCTTACGTCACTGGTAGAAGTGCCAGCTGATGGCTGTTTCGTCTTGCATCCTGGTGAATTCGTGCTTGGAAGTACTTTTGAGCAGGTTACTCTGGGTGACGCTGTAGCTGCTCGTCTCGAAGGGAAAAGCTCGCTTGGGCGTCTCGGGCTTCTTACTCATTCCACAGCAGGATTTATCGATCCCGGCTTTTCGGGGCACGTGACGCTTGAACTTTCCAACACTGCAACAATGCCGATTAAGCTCTATCCGGGCATGAAAGTAGGGCAGCTTTGCTTTTTTGAACTTTCCACGCCAGCAGACGCTCCTTATGGTGCAGGTGCTCAAGGTTCGCGCTATCAGGGGCAGAGGGGGCCGACTGCAAGCCGCAGTTTCCTTAATTTTCATCGCGTTGACGTGACGAGATAGCAGCAGGTGCGCTGCAGCTTTCTCAGGTATAGTGGCGTTGCTCAGTTCTGTGATTGTCAGCTTATGTAAATGCGCAAATTTTTTGAGTTTCTTTCGCATTTCGAGCACTTTTACTCATTATTGCCCTATTCTGAAATATGAAAGGCATCGAGGATGATGTTGAAGTAAAACGGAAGGCAATAGCATGCATGTGGGGATTTTTTCGAACGAACGTGAAGTAGCCGAAGTTGCGGCTGAATATCTTATCTCCGTGATGAACGCAACTGATCATAAGGTGCTTGGTGTGGCAACGGGATCGACGCCACTTCCCTTGTATGAGGAGCTTCGCAAGGCTTATGCTGCAGGCACATTCACATTGGAAGATGCACAAGCTGTGGCACTCGATGAATATGTAGGTATTGATCCAGATCATCCAGAGCGTTACCGCAATGTGTTGCGTGCTGAGCTTGTTGGCGTCGATAAGACGGGGCTTGCAGATGAAAACCTCCACACCCCGAACGCCAATGCGGCTGATCCTGAAGCTGCGGCAGATGAGTATGATGCCGAAATTAAGGCAACTGGCGGCGTCACCCTCCAGATTCTTGGCATTGGCGCAGACGGGCACATCGGATTCAATGAGCCGGGGATTTCTCTCGTCTCTCGTGCGCACGTCGATTCTCTGACCGCAAAGACTCGTGAAGATAACGCCCGCTTCTTCGATAACGATCTTTCCAAGGTTCCATCGAAGTGTATTACTCAAGGCTTGGGCACGATTATGGAAGCAGAGCGGATTCTTCTGATTGCAACAGGGGCAAATAAAGCAGACGCTGTGCGTGAGCTTGTTGAGGGTGGAATCTCCGCAAAATGGCCGGCCACTATTTTGCAGATGCACCCAGAGGTGATGGTGCTTGTTGATGAGGCCGCAGCCAGCAAACTGGAACTTGCAGATTTTTACCGTGAACGCTGGGCAAACCGCTGAAATACAGCTGAAAATAAAGAAAAACGTAGCTAATTTTGTTTTAGGTGATAAAAATGGCTGTATATGAAGGAAAAGTTCTTAACGGTTTTGGTGAGCTCGTAGGCTGGGGTCTGGAGCTTGGTGAGGATGGCAGCGTCACGGCAATCACGCCTGCAGGTGAATGCGGCGCGGCAGGAGAGCCGGAGGGGTGGATTATTCCCGGTGTGATCGATGTGCACTGCCACGGCGGCGGTGGAGCGTCTTTCCCAGATAGCTGGACTCCTGAAGATGTGCAGACTGCGATCGATGCTCATCGAGTGAAGGGTACTACGGCTATGCTCGCTTCGCTCGTTTCGATGATTGATCCGCTGCCGCAGATTGAGCTGCTCGTTCCTTTCTGTGAACGCGGCGATTTGCTTGGTATTCATTGTGAAGGTCCTTACGTTTCCCCGCATAAGCTCGGTGCTCAAAATCCTGCTGCTCAGCGTATTCCTGATCTCGATGAACTGCGTTCGTGGCTTGAGGCTGGCAAAGGCTGGATTAAGACGATGACGATTGCTCCGGAGCTGGAGAATGCAGCTGAAGCCGCTGCTCTCCTTCTTGAGTATGGAGCAATTCCAAGCTGGGGGCATACTTCTGCCACCACAGAAGAGGCACGTAACCGCATTGCGGCAACTACGGATTATGCACGGTCGATCAATTATCCTCGTGTGCCGCAAACTGCAACGCATCTCTTTAACGCAATGCCAACTCTTGCTCACCGTGAGCCGGGCCCTGTGCGTGAGCTTATCCAAGCAGCTCGCCGCGGCGAGGGTGTGGTTGAGATTATTGCCGATACTGTGCACGTCAATATCGATCTTGTCGGTGACGTTGTGAACTATGTACAGGATTCTGGCGATGGTCTTGGGGTCATGTATGTGACGGATGCTATGGCTGCGGCTGGTCTGGAAGATGGCGCATACGTGCTCGGCGGTGCTCCTGTGACGGTTGCCGATGGGGTAGCTCGTCTCACCGAAGGCGGTGCGATTGCTGGCGGTACGTCTCGTCTTGTGGAGCATATTAAGCTTACCCATGATGCTGGTGTCGTCTGTGTGCCATCAAGCGTGAAAGCTGCTGTGGCAGCTCCTGCTCACGCCTTAGGGCTCACTAATGATAATCCAGGCGTGACGCTCGATTTCGTTGTTGGTGAAAAGCCGAATTTCGTAGTTCTTGCTAGTGATCTAACTCCTGAGGTAGTTGTGCGCGAGGGCGTGCTAGGTTAAGAGCTGATGGTAGAAGAACTGATTCGAGCAGATACTAGCGAGAGTGATGAGCAGCGTGCAGCGCGCTTTGAGCGTGATGCGCTTCCTTATCTTGATCAGCTTTATGGCGCTGCTATGAGGCTGACTCGTAATGAACAGGATGCTGAGGATCTGACACAAGAAACCTATATGAAAGCTTTTGCAGCATTTCATCAATACAAGCCTGAAACAAATTTGAAGGCATGGTTGTATCGAATTCTCAACAACGCGTTTATTTCAAATTATCGTAAAGCTCAGCGCCGCCCGAAAGAGGCAGATTCGCCTGATGTGGAAGATTGGCAGGAATATAAAGCTGCGTCTCATCATTCTACTGGTATGCCCTCTGCTGAAACTCAGGCGCTCGATAATCTTCCCGATTCGGAAATCCGCGAAGCATTGGAGGCGTTGCCTGAAGATCGCAGAACGGCGGTCTATCTAGCGGATGTGGAAGGGTTTTCGTATCAAGAAATTGCAGAAATTATGCAAACACCGATAGGTACGGTTATGAGCCGTCTTTATCGTGGGCGTGCTCAGCTTCGTGAGGCTTTGCATGATTATGCAAGAAATTTGGGATATGCGGTGAAGGAGAACGTATGAACGAGCGTGAATTTAGTGAGCGCTTAAGTGCAGGCTCCGAGAGTGCAGATTTGGAGGAGCATTTCCTTCAACTGATTGCTCAGTTGGCAGAATGTGATTGTACGTCTGTTTTGGAAAATCTTTGTGAGCTGCTCGATCATGCAATGCCCCAGGAGTTGGAACGTCTCTTATTGGCGCATACCGAGACGTGTGAAGAGTGTGGTGCGGCAGTTCATGCAGAGGTGCGGTTCCGTGAAGTTCTGCGGCGCAGCTGCTGTGAGCAGGCACCGCAGGAATTACGTATGAAAATTACGAGGATTTGCGGCCCGTATCAAAGGTAAATTTCTAATTCGGGAAAGTGCTCAAAATTCGCTAGAATAGCGCTGATCGATCAATATTTTTTTGGAGGAAGAAATGTCTACACGTGGGAATAAGCGCCGCGCCCGTAAGGGGAAGGCAGCAAATCACGGCAAACGTCCAAACGCCTGATTTTATAGATAGGTGTGGGGCGGAGCTGGAAATTCAGCTCCGCCCCACACCTATCTATAGCAAGGGCATTCCACCTGAGCTGCAGATATGCGTGCAGCACGGATATAAAATGGCTGCAGGTTACATCACAATACACAGGTCTGTGTATGTTAATGCACTTTTGCCTTGCGTAAGCGTACTGGCAGAGATTGAAACTGCAGTCTCAGTGAGAAATCATAAATTTAATTAGTCGGCGTTTGGCATGAATAGCGGTAGTCATCAGTGCTCG
The DNA here is from genome assembly GCA_958428545.1 of uncultured Arcanobacterium sp. Taxonomy (GTDB): domain Bacteria; phylum Actinomycetota; class Actinomycetes; order Actinomycetales; family Actinomycetaceae; genus Arcanobacterium_A. The sequence goes on from CAUAGM010000001.1 coordinate 155,505, forward strand.
ATACCCACAGGGTGGGTTCCTGCGAAGCTGAGAATATCGAGTGCTTTTTTCCCTGGGATAAGATCGCCATTTTGCACGTAGCCTTCTTCGCGATCGTCAAGCTCTTTAATAAGCAGTGCGCGATGCTCTTCAAGAATGGCGGCATATGCAGGATCTTTATGTAGATCGTGCAGTTCAGTTGGGTCATTATCCATATCAAACAGCTGCTCGCGCCCCGATTCTGAAATCCATATATATTTGAAATGATTCGAACGAATAAACTGCAAACTCCAGCCACGGATTGTGTGCTCGCCGTGCAGATAATTTCGCCAAGGCTCATCAATGACGCCAGCAGCTTGAGGTTGATCGGAAGGCAGGGAGGTAGTGCAGCCATCAGCGTCACGAATCTCACTCAATACTGAGCGCCCATCAATCCCTGCAGGAATATCTATCCCAGCGCATTCAAGCAGCGTAGGCATAATATCGCGAATTTCCATAATCGAATCGATGGTGGAATGCTGAGGGATTCCTGGGCCTTTAAGGAAAAATGGGATACGTGCGGAGCCTTCATAAGGGTAGCCTTTGCGCCACATATCATGATCGCCCATCATCTCACCGTGATCTGATGAAAATGCAATATATGTGTTGCTGCTTAGCCCGAATTCACCCAGAGCTTCAAATAGGCGATCAAGCTGAGCGTCAATATGGCTCATATTTCCGTAATAGCCAGCTTGAGCTCGGTGCATATCGTATGTGGGATAGTGGGCGACATTTGCCTGAGGGCTTTTATCGTTACGCCATTGCTGATAATCTTCAATCCAATCGCCAATTGGCACTTCATGGGAAGGCATATTCATGTATTGATCGAATGCCCATTGCGGTGGATCATATGGCGGATGAGGGCGGTGAAAGGAAAGATATAAAAAGAAAGGAACGCTAGGATCGCGACGATAGAGCCATTCGATACTCTTCGTCACTGCCCAGGACGATGGGTGAAGCCGTTCACTGCGTTCCCATGGGCGCGCGACCATCGAGTTGCAGTGCAATCCGTTATCGAGATAATCAGATACGGCATTTTCGCCATCTTGATCGCGTAGCCAGCTAAGATAATCATCGTACCACTGTGTATCGCGCTCACGCTTGCGTGAATAGTGCAAATAGCCGTCATGTAAAATAACGTCATCAAAACCAGCTCTTACACGCTCGGGGTAAACATGCATTTTTCCGATAGCTTGAGTGTGATAGCCTGCTTTCTTGAACTCTCCTGCAAGAGTGGTTTCAATATCGAAAGGTACGCCATCTTGATAGCCAACTCTGCCGTGATGTGCTGGTGATAAGCCTGTAAAGAGAGTCATCCGTGCAGGAACGCAGGTGGGTGCGGCAGAGTATGCGTGACGTGCACGTGCCCCCTGATCGGCAAACTCGTCTAAATAAGGAGTGCGCACAGTGGGATGCCCTTCGCTCGAAAAAGCGTCTCCCCTCCACTGATCAACGTAAATGAGAATAACGTTGCGCTGCATAGTATCTCCTTCGTAGGCTGCATAGATCGATGCTTTAGCACTGAAATCTGTGAATCAGATCTATTGAAAGATTGGTATTGGTCTGGAAGATGCTGGCAGATACTGGCTCAATGCATGGGATTAGTATGTGCGCGATACACATATGCAATTACGCTCAATACGCGGCAATGAGTGGGCAGGTATGCCAGCATCTTCACCTGTTTATTTTAGCTGCAGTTATTCATCTTGCGCGTATATAAGATGAAAACATACGTGAAAATCTCATGGTATGTGTGAAGCAGCACGTAAAAGACAGCTGTGGCTGCTACAAGTTTGCTGGTGATCGAAGTATTCACATCACGCCCAGAAAGTGCAGTGGAGGAATCGGTTGTGTGCGAAGGAGATTATTGCGCTGATCGGTGAGCTTGGTAGTGCTGCGGAGTTTATGCAGCGCTTTTCGTTGGAGGCCGCATAATTTGCGGTGCCTTTGGGTGATTGTGTGCAGGTAAGAATTGAGAAAATCTGCGGTAGATGTGCACTTCTTATAGCGCAGTATTCTTTGAATTTAGCTTTTAGCTGCTAGTACTTCTGTGGAAATTCTGTATATCCTTTTATAGGAGAGAGCGTGCAAAGAGAGTTTGCATAGAAAAAGAAGTATGCTTGCGTGAGCGGCAAGATAAGCGCTGCTTCATGTATATGAAATTATCTGTGTACGCTTCGCACGCGCTCTGCAATCTATGTGGTGATGCGAATGGAAGTTTGCATCTGTAAGAAAAAGTCTGTAAGAAAAAGGAAATACTCATGGCATTCGAAGCTTCGCGTGAAAAAATGGCTGCCGCTGGCGTCAGCCCGCTGGCAATTGAAGTGTTTGCCCGCTATGCACAGCAGGTTGCAGATGGGGCTACTGGTTTAATTCCTGAGGAAACCATCGAGCCTATTACTGAGGTTGATAGCGCAGTGGAGTTTGCGCAAACGGTTTCTCAAGAAGCGGCACGCGAGGCTTTAAGCCGCACAGTGATGCTTAAGCTCAACGGCGGCTTGGGCACGAGCATGGGGCTTGATCGTGCAAAGAGTCTTATTTCTGTGCGCGAGGGCAAGAGCTTTCTTGATATTATTTGTGATCAGGTGCGCGCGGCACGTGAAAAGTATGATGTGCGTTTGCCGCTTATCTTTATGAACTCTTTTCGCACTCAAGCCGATACGCTAGAAGCGCTCCCGAGCGATATTGCCAGCGATAATCTGCCGATTGATTTTCTTCAAGGCAAAGAGCCGAAGCTGCTTGTTGATTCTCTGGAGCCTGTAGAATGGCTGAGTGATCCAAGCCTCGAATGGTGCCCGCCTGGGCATGGCGATATTTTCACCACTCTCACAGATATGGGCTTAGTGGATACGCTTATTGAGCAGGGCTATAGGTATATGATGACCTCGAATGCCGACAATTTGGGTGCTGCTCCGAGCGCCGAAATTGCTGCGTGGTTCGCTCAAAGCGGTGCTCCTTATGCTCCTGAAGTGTGTGTGCGTACTGCTGCAGATCGTAAGGGAGGGCATTTAGCTCGCCGTATTTCCGACGGGCGTGTGATTTTGCGTGATACTGCGCAGACGCCCGAGCATCAGATGGATTATTTCACTGATGAGCATCGCCATCCCTTCTTCCATACAAATAATTTGTGGTTCAACTTGGAAGCGTTGAGTAAGCTCCTGCATGAGACGAATGGGCTCGTTGGGCTTCCGCTGATTCGTAACCGCAAACACGTGGATCCTACAGATAAGACCTCGCCAGAGGTTTATCAGCTTGAATGTGCTATGGGTGCTATTGTGGCAAGTTTTGATGGCGCGCAGCCAGTGCTCGTGCCGCGCAGCCGTTTCCTGCCTGTGAAGACTACAAACGATCTGCTCACCTTGCGTTCCGATGCTTATGAGGTGACGCCAGATGCACACCTTGAACTTGTGGTTCCGGCTGCTCCTGTAATCGATCTTGATAAAGAGTATTTTCAGTTCGTTGACGATTTTGATGAGCGTTTCCCGAGCATTCCTTCGCTCAAAGACGTCACTACTTTTACAGTGAAAGGCGATTGGCACTTTACTGAAGGCGTTGTGTTTAGCGGAGATGTGCGAATTGAGGGTCGTGGAGCAATTAATGCTCAATAAATCATTAAATTGATTATTTCAATGCGGTAACAATCATTATTTCAGAATGTTTTCACTATAAATTTAAGCTATTCTGAGATTTAACGTGATACAGCGTACAATTAAATACGGATCAAATCACAAGCACTTATTCGAAATACTCGATTTGGTTCACTCGAAGGAGAGAAAATGGCAATTTCAAAGAAATTGGTGAAGGTTGCGGCTGTGTGTTCAGTTGCTGCTCTCAGCCTCGCGGCTTGCTCTGGAGCTAAAGAGCCTGGCAAAGATGCAAAGGCTGATGGTCCAGTTACGATTGAATACCTACATCGTTTGGATAATTCTGACACGGCTACCAAAGTGGCAGATATTGTCAAGAAGTGGAATGCGGAAAATCCAGACATTCAGGTGAAGGCAACTAAGTTTGACGGCAAAGCCCAAGAGCTTATTCAGAAAGTAAAGACTGATATTGAGGCAAAAAATGCTCCATGCCTCTATCAGGCTGGGTACGCAGACCTTGCTGAGCTGTATGTGAATGACATGGTTCAGGATGTCTCTAAGTACGCATCGCAGTACAAGTCAGACTTTGGTTCTGGTCCATTCGAGTCAATGGCTATTGATGGTAAGTATTTCGGTATTCCTCAGGATACTGGTCCGCTCCTGTACTACTACAACAAGGCTGCATTTGAAGAGCTAGGTATCAACGTTCCAACCACTGCTGATGAGTTCGTTGCTGCTGCAAAGAAGGCTGCTGCAGCTGGTAAGTATATTGCTGCATTCAACCCAGATGAAGGCGCGCAGCTCTACAGCTCAATGGTTGCAGCTTCTGGCGATCAGTGGTTTACGGTTGATGGTGATTCTTGGGTAGTGAATACTGCTGGAAAAGGATCCACCAAGGTTGCTGGCTTCTGGCAGACACTCCTTGATGATAAATCTGCTTTCGTAGTGAATCGCTGGACAGACACAGGCGATATGGAAAAGGCAATGGCTGATGGCACTCTTATCGGCGCATTTGGCGCTGCATGGGACGCAACTCTTCTTGCCAGCGGTCTTAACGGATCCGATTCTTATGGAAAGTGGGCAATTGCTCAGCTTCCAGACTTTGGCGCGGGCGCTGGTAAGACTGGTCCTAACGGTGGTTCTGGTGTAGTTGTTTCCAAGACTTGTGAGCATCCAGAGCAGGCTATGAAGTTCAACGCTTGGTTCAATACTCAGGTTGATGATCTTGCTACGCAGGGTCTTGTTGTAGCTGCTTCCGCTGCTCCTTCTAACCCAGAGTATGCTGCAGCATTCGGCGGGCAAGATGTGATTAAGGAATTCAACACTGCAAATGCAAACATGAATGCCTTCACTTTCCCACCAAGCTGGTCAGTGCCTCAGGGCTTCCTTTCTGGTAAAGATAATGCTGATGCTGGCGCAGGCACCTCGAAGGTTGCAGATGTGTTTGCTGGTGCAGCTGACTCTGCTAAGAAGGCACTCACAGACGCTGGTCTCACAGTTAAGTAATCTGGCGTGTATAGCTCAGTTTTACTGAAGCTATACCTAACTCAATAGACAGTCGGGACGCCCACCACTCCTCGGCGGGAATGGTGGGCGTCCTCGTCTGAAAAACCCTTCTAGCGATTCCCGTGCAAGGATGCAGGGGTAGATGTGAAACAAGGTTAAGGAAGACCCTCATGGCTAATCATTTAGACACGGCCCGCACAATTGAGCCGGCCAAGGGTGAGATGTATACGTTGCGCAAGAAGGCGTCACGGCGAGCAATTCACGAAGCGCGCACTGGCTGGATTTTTATGGCGCCTTTCACGTTGCTTTTCTTGCTTATTTTCATTATTCCGATTATCGTCTCGCTGGTAACGAGCTTTTTCCAGTTGAAAGCTACTGGCGGAGGTGCCTTTGGCGGCGGCGAGAAACATAATGTATTTGTTGGTTTCGACAACTTTATATACGTTCTCACAAGTTCAGATTTTTGGGCAGGTATCGGGCGAGTAATTCTGTATACGGTGTTTCAAGTGCCAGTGATGATTTTCGCAGCTCTTGCACTCGCACTGCTGATCGATTCATATTTAGTTAAAAGAGTTGCAATATTCCGTTTAGGGTACTTCCTTCCCTATGCTGTCCCTGGTGTGGTTGCGGCAATTATTTGGATGTATATCTACACCCCTGGAGTATCGCCTTTCAATTCAATCGCAGGCTTATTCGGTGCAGAATTCCCAATCGATTTCTTTGGGCACAAAATGGTGATTGTTTCGATGGCGAATATGACCACGTGGACCTTCACTGGATACAATATGCTGATTTTCCTTGCTGCACTGCAGGCAATTCCTCACGACCTTTATGAGGCGGCTCGTCTTGACGGTGCAACAGGTTTCCAAATTGTTACGAAAATTAAAATCCCAATGGTTCGTGGAGCAGCTCTTTTGGCAATCTTACTTTCAATTGTCGGCACTATTCAGCTCTACAACGAACCGCAGGTATTATCGAGTGCGAATGCATGGATGGAATACAACTACACGCCAATGATGATGGCATTATCAACGGCGAAAGGGCAGATAACTCCAGGTGGCGATGGTCCAGCGTCTGCAATTGCTATTGTGATGGCATTGATTGCAGGAGTGCTCGCTGTGCTCTACTTCCTCGTTGATAAGAAGGTTGGTGGCTCGAATGAGTAATAAAAAAGTTGCTATGACTCCTAGCGGCGTGGAATATACTCCATCCTTGGAAGGTTTTCCATCTCGTTCAATCCGCCCATCTCTCGTTGCGCGTATATGCACGATTATTGTGATGGCAATTGTGCTCATCTACTTTATTTTCCCAATTTTCTGGGTGATTATTTCCGCTACGAAAAACAACACTGAAATGGCGAATACGTTTGGCTTGTGGTTTGCTCCTCACAATGAGAAATCGCAGAGTTCGTCTGTGTGGGGGCAAGTTGTTGCTAACTATGAGTCACTCATGGGATGGACTCGCGGTATGCTATGGCGCTGGATTGGTAATTCAATCCTCTATTCCACTGTTGCTGCAGCTATAGGTACTCTGGTATCTACGATGGCTGGCTATGCGATGGCAAAGTTCCGTTTCCCCGGAAAGAATTTTACTATCGGCACAATCATGGCTGGTCTGCTTATGCCGGTTGCTATTTTGACCGTTCCTATGTACGTGGTATTTATCCATCTGGGGCTCAATAATACGATGGCATCGATTATTATTCCGTGCTGCGTCTCTCCCTTTGGCGTGTTCCTTGGGCGAGTTTATGCGCAGTCTTCAGTGCCTACAGAATTGATTGAGGCAGCTCGTATTGACGGCGCTGGCGAATTTCGTATTTTCTTTACGATGGTGCTCAGGCTGCTTGCTCCAGCAATGGTGACGATTTTCCTCTTTATCTTTGTAGCAACGTGGAATAACTTCATTTTGCCTCAGATGATGATTTCTTCGGATCACCTCAAACCAATTACTCTTGGTTTGTACGGCATGCTGAGCTACTTCCGCCCGGAATTTGGTCCAATTATGATGGCGTCACTTCTTGGTGTGATTCCGTTGATTGTTCTTTTCCTTGGTCTGCAAAAGTACTGGCAATCTGGTTTAGCGGCAGGTGCTGTCAAGGGCTGAGCTTGTTCTTTTATGTGAGTGCCTAGCTGAGCTTCTGTTTGGCTAGGCACTCGTATGTTTCCTATAGGTGATATTTAATGAAACTCCCATTATTCTCTTCGTCGGCACCTCGCTATGCTGAGCGTGGCGTGACTCTCAGTGCTTCCACTGTGGCATACACAGATGATTGGATGCACACTCTGCTTGATCAAATGGCTATGATGCGCCTTAATACCCTTCTATGGGAAGTAAAAATTTCGGGTGCTCAAGGCTGGCCGCAGACAGATCAGCCATTTGTGACTCCTCAAGAAGCTCAATCGATTGTGCGCTACGCAGCCGATCGTGGAATTACTGTGATACCTGAAGTGAATGCACCTGGGCATATGCGTACGTGGTTGAGTGAATATCCTGAATATGCGATCACTGATGCTACAGGAGAAAAAGATCTCGAGCGCCTCGACGTCACCAATGAGCAAGCTAAACGCTGGTATTGGAACCTGATCGAGAAGTACTGCAGTATTTTCACAGCTGATGAATGGCATATGGGTGCAGATGAGTTTGAAAATAAACTCGATAATCGTACATATGCAGACTATCCTCATCTGGCGCATTGGGCAGTCGATACATATGGTTCACAAGCTAAGCCGTGGGATCCGATCACTGCTTTTATCAATGAAACTAATGCTTTCTTGAGTGGATGCGGTAAAAAACTCCGTATTTGGAACGATGGGCAGCGCTTGGGCGGGGTTGTGCCGCTCGATAGCGATATTACGGTGGAATACTGGCTGGATAAGGGGGTTGAAGGCGGCTACTATACTCCGCAGCAGTTTGCTCAGATGGGGCATTCGCTGGTGAATGTTCCACAGTATCTCTATTTTTCACGTTCAGAGAAGCATATCTACGATCCGCAACCTCAAGAAATTTTTGAAGGGGCGCGCAAGTATCTTGATCTTTTCGACGGCGATCAATTTCTCACGAATCTTCAGGCATGCCGAGGGGTTCGTTTCTCGCTATGGCCAGATAGAGCTGAATGCCAAACTCCAGCAGAAGTTTTGCGAGAAGCTCGCGATATTCTCATCTTGCTGGGGCAGATAGCATGGGATGGCGAAATTTTGCACACAACGTGGAAAGAATTTAAATTCTATGCAGATTCCCTAGATCTGCCTCCTATCCCCAATGATGAGGGAGAGGTCTATACGGTGAATTCTTGTGAACAGCGCAAACAGAATCATGGAGATAAGGATGAGTAGGCAACAGCGTCTCGCAGCTCTTTTAGACTTGGTAGTTGAGCGCACTTCTCTCACAATTGATGAGCTTATTGCCGAACTTGGAGTATCTCCTGCCACGATACGGCGAGATGTGGATTATTTAGCCACTCAAAAACTGCTCACACGCACTCGTGGGGGAGTGATGCAAAACCCTACGAGCAGTGAAGCTCCAATGAGGTTTCGCACAGTTCGCAATAATAAACAAAAAATTGGGATCGCAAAAAAAGCTGCGGATCTCGTGCATCCTGGAGCCGTTATCGCATTAAATGGCGGCACCACGACCACTGCTATTAGTGCAGAATTGATTTCGAAAGTCACTAAAGATTTTTCGTTTTCTCATCGCCCTCTCACAGTCGTCACTAATGCTGTCAATATTGCCAATGATTTGATTGTGCATCCGCAAGTGCGGGTGGTGCTGACGGGCGGTGTGGCCCGCGCTCGTTCGTACGAGCTTGTGGGGCCTCTCGCTGCCTTGATTTTTTCACATATCAATGTTGATGCTGTGTTTTTAGGGGCTGTTGGGATCACTCCTGCAGGTGGTGTTTTTACCGATAACGAGAGTGAAGCTGAGGTCAATCGAGCCTTGGTGGCAGTTTCAGAGCGTGTATATGTGGTGATTGATTCGTCGAAAATCGGAGTGGCAGCATTTGCTCGTATATGTGGATCAGATTCGATATATGGAGTTATCACCGATGAACATATCGATTCGGATATGCGAGCTGCCTTTGAAGAGCGGGGTATAAAAGTAATTATCGGAGCGTAGGCGTGTTAGTTTCATCGCTTGTTCTACATCGAGCGTATCAGTGATTAGAATAGCCACAGGCGCATACATATATGCAGGGTATGTGCACTTATCTTTTTCGCAACACGGGAGAATGCAGTGAGTAAACCTGTTTTAGTAATTATGGCCGCAGGTATGGGTTCGCGCTACGGCGGGCTTAAGCAGATCGACCCTATTGATGATGCTGGGCACATTATTATGGATTTTTCTCTTTACGATGCTCGCAAGGCTGGTTTCGAGAAAGCGATTTTTATTATTAAGAGAGAAAACGAGGCGGTATTTCGCGAAGCAATCGGCGATCGCGTCTCGCAGTATATGGATGTTTCGTATGCGTTCCAAGATATTTCTGCTCTTCCTGAGGGGTATTCGTTGCCGGAAGGGCGAGTGAAGCCTTGGGGTACAGCTCACGCAATTTTGTGTGCGCTAGACCAGATCTCAGGTCCATTTGCTGTGATTAACGCAGACGATTACTACGGGCGCGAGGCCTTTTCCCTCATATATAATTTCCTTTCTGCTGCGCATGACGATGATGCGTATCGTTTCGCTATGGTTGGATATCTTTTGAAAAATACGGTGACGGATAATGGATACGTGGCTCGCGGAGTGTGCGTGACCGACAGTGAAAATTTCCTCACGTCGATAGTGGAACGTACGCGTATCGAAAAGCGTGACGGCGGCATCGCATTTTCTGAAGATGACGGAAATACGTGGGAGCAGCTTTCTTCCGATGCGATTGTTTCGATGAATCTTTGGGGCTTCAGTAATTCTATGCTGCAGGAAATCAAAGCCGGCTTCCCTGCTTTTCTAGATAAAACGCTTGAATCCAATCCGCTTAAGGGAGAGTATTTCTTGCCGAGCGTCGTCTCTGAGCTTATTCAAGGAAAGAAAGCCACAGTCAAGGTGCTCACTACCCCAGATAAGTGGTTTGGCGTCACGTATAAAGAAGATAAGCCTGTGGTTGCTGAAGCGATGAGAAAGATGAAAGAAAATGGCGTGTATCCAGAGAATTTATGGGGTGTGCGATGAAAGAAGTTTCTGAGAAAAGTTGCTGCGAGGCTGTTGCTGCTTTTGCCTATGCGGGCAACGTGGAGAAAGTGATGCCCTATGGTTCGGGGCATATTAATGATACGTTTCTTATTTGCCAAGCTGGAGAGCCGCAAAAAATTATTTTGCAGCGCATCAATACAGATATTTTCATGCGTCCAGATCAAGTGGTGCAAAACATCGAGAAAGTGACGAATTATTTGCGAGATGTGCTCACTGCTGAAGGCAAAGATCCACAGCGTGGCACTTTGCGTCTGCTTCCTACTCGTGAGGGTGGATACAGCTTTGTAGACTCGGAAGGGCACTGGTGGCGAGCGTATCTCTTTATTGATGATGCCACGTCGTTTGATATTGTGAAGAACCCTCAGGATTTCTACAATTCAGCGCTCGCGTTTGGGCATTTTCAAAACCAGCTTGCTGATTTTCCTGTGGATTCTCTCTACGAGACTATTCCTGCTTTTCACGATACTCGCAAACGTTTCGCTGATTTTAAGAGAGCTGTTGAGAAAGATATCTGTGGGCGAGCTTCTGGAGTGCAGCAAGAAATCCAGTTTGTGTTGGATAGGGAAGCAGATGCCAACTATTTTGCAGATCTGCTTGATACCCATGCATTTCCTATGCGAGTGACTCACAATGATACGAAACTTAATAATATTTTGATTGATAATGCTTCTGGTGAGGCAATATGCGTGATTGATCTCGATACTGTGATGCCAGGTTTGGCTGTGAATGATTATGGTGATTCGATTCGTTTCGGTGCTTCCACCGCTCTTGAAGATGAGCCAGATCTCAGCAAAGTTTCGTGTGATATGGATCTTTTCGATATATACACAAAGGGCTTTATCGAGGGGTGTGCCGGATCTCTTACTGATATCGAGTTGGATAATCTGCCGATGGGTGCAAAGGTGATGACTTTTGAGTGCGGTATGCGTTTTCTCGCAGATTATCTTGAGGGTGACGTCTATTTCAAGATTCATCGTGATCGGCATAATCTCGATCGTGCGCGCACTCAGTTCAAACTGGTGGCGGATATGGAAGATAAGTGGCAGACGATGCACGATATTGTGGCGAAATATCGCTGATTTTCAGCGCTAAGCTTTTTGGCTGTGTATTAAATTTTCTGTTTGCGTGCTGTTGGTGCGGTTGTGCGTGCTGTGTGTGGTGTGCCTGAGCGCGCCTGAGCGTGCTTGAGCATATGTGGCATATGCAGGTGCATCGTTAGTGCGCGCAGGGCGTAAGACGACTGGCAGTGTATGTGCGAAGCTGTGGCTTATGTTGTGCAGTGTGCATTGGTAGCAAGAGCCGCTTGTGCGGTGCATTTTCCGTACTCTTTTATTGATCTTTCCTATGGGCTGAGAAGCGCCCAAGTTTTACGTATAAGTTACATTTCCATAACATTTTGGAAACGATTCCATATTTTTCGTACATTTATCCAAGGCAGCTGTTATGCTCTTTTTTATGGTTGGAAATGCCACTAAATAATCATAAAAGATGCGCAGTTGCGAGTGAGTGCAGCGCGTGTGTCTGTGATTCATGTGTATATTTCCAATTCGGTATGAGCAAAACAGCTCGTTGCTGAAACAATGTCCAAAGGAGGGCACATGAAGGTGAAGAAGCTCATTGCTGCAACGATGGTTGCAGGTATGGCTCTGGCTGGTCTTGCAGCATGCTCGGGGGAGAGCGGAAGTAAGGCAGATGAGAAGGGTTCCGTTTATTTCCTTAACTGGAAGCCTGAACAAGAAGAAGTTTTTAAGAAAGTTGCGGCGGAATACACCAAAGAAACTGGTGTTGAGGTGAAAGTCGTCACGGCTGCGTCGGGCACTTATGAGCAAACCTTGAAGAGTGAAATTTCTAAGAGCGAAGCTCCGACACTCTTCCAGATCAATGGTCCAGTTGGCTTGGCAAGCTGGAATAAATACGCTCTGGATATTTCAGACTCTGATTTTGCTAAGGCGTTAAAAGATCCGTCACTTGCGCTTAAAGGCGAAGATGGCAAAGTTTATGGCGTTCCTATGGCGGTAGAAGGATATGGCATCATCTACAACCAGGAAATTTTTGATAAATACTTTGCGATGAGTGGGGCTAAGGCTTCATCGATGAGTGAAATCAACAATTTCGCCAAGCTCAAGGAAGTTGCTGAGGATATGCAGGCAAAGAAAGCCGATCTTGGCATCGACGGCGTTTTTGCTTCAACCTCTCTCGCAACTGGTGAAGATTGGCGTTGGCAGACGCACCTTGCCGATGTGCCGATGTTCTATGAATATCGCGACGCAAACGTGACCGATGAAAAAGAAATCACGTTGAAATACAGCGAGAACTACAAGAATATCTTCGATCTCTATCTGAATAATTCCACAGTTGCACCTACGCTGGCACCATCAAAGACCGTCACCGATTCGATGGCTGAATTTGCGATGGGTAAAGCTGCAATGGTTCAAAACGGCAACTGGGCATGGAGCCAGGTTAAAGACGTGCAGGGCAACACCGTCAAAGAAGAAAATATCAAATTCCTTCCGATCTATACGGGTGTTAAAGGCGAAGAAAAGCAGGGATTGAATGTTGGCACCGAGGCCTTTATGGCTATCAACGCAAAAGCCTCTGAGGCAGATCAGAAAGCGACGATTGATTTCGTGAACTGGCTCTTCCTTGGTGAAGCTGGAAAGAAGCACGTGGTCAATGATTTGGGCTTCATTGCTCCATTCAATAACTATACCGATGCTGATATTCCTGCTGATCCGTTGGCAAAGGAAATTGCTTCATATATCGCTGATACCGATAAATACACCGTCACCTGGGTATTTACTACTTTCCCATCTCAGAAGTTTAAGGAAGATCTTGGGCAATCATTGGCTCAATATGCTTCTGGCAATATGAGCTGGGATGATGTGAAAGCAAGCTGGATTAAGAATTGGGCTGCTGAAAAAGGCGCCTAGGCATGAGAAACCTATTGGGTTCGCGCTGCTTCGCCCTCGAGTGAGATCAGCGCGAACCCAATAGTTTATCTATCAGCCATTAGCATTTTTGAGGGGATCGCGCACTATGCAAAGATCATTAAAAAAATACTTCCCGCTTTTTGTGCTACCGACATTGCTTGCATTCGCAATTTCGTTTCTCGTGCCATTCGTGATGGGCTTTATACTGTCGTTCTGCGAGTTCACCACGGTCACCGATGCCACATGGGTGGGGCTTGCTAATTACCAAGAGGCATTTAAGGAGCGTTCAGGCTTCGTCGGTAGTTTTGGTTTCACAGCATTGATTGTGATCGTCTCAATCGTCACAGTTAATATCTTTTCGTTCGCAATTGCATGGGTTCTTACGCAGAAGCTTCGCGGCACGAACTTCTTCCGCACAGTATTTTTCATGCCGAATCTCATTGGCGGAATCGTCTTGGGCTACACCTGGCAAGTGATGATCAACGCTGTGCTCGTTCATTATCAGACCACGATTATTGCCGATTGGAAATACGGTTATATTGGCATGATTATGCTCATCAACTGGCAGCAGGTGGGTTATATGATGATTATTTATATAGCTGGCTTGCAAAACGTGCCGCCCGAACTCATTGAAGCGGCAGAAATTGATGGTGCAGGGCGTTGGACGGTCTTGCGGCACGTGACGATACCGATGGTGATGCCATCGGTCACGATCTGCCTATTCCTTACCCTTTCCAGCTCATTTAAGCTCTACGATCAAAACCTTGCTCTCACAAACGGTGCTCCACTCGATCAAACTGAGATGGTTGCGCTCAACATCGTCAATACGATGTTCTCTCGTATCGGAGAAGAAGGCGTTGGGCAGGCTAAAGCTGTGATATTCGTTGTGGTTGTGGTGGTGATTGCAATGGTGCAATTGCGATCAACGCGAAGCAAGGAGGTGGAAGCATGAGCGCTCCCCGTTCAAAGGTGGGTAAAGTACTGCTCTATGCTGTGCTGGTATTCCTTACAATAGTCTTTGTAGGGCCTATTCTCTTCATCGTGATGAACTCGTTTAAAGCGAAGTTCTCTATCGCATCAGAACCTTTTGCTCTCCCGCTCGGTGAGATGTGGGTCGGAATCGAAAACTATGCCACAGGTTTAGCTCTCTCTGGATTCTTTATGGCAATCGTCTGGAGCTTTTTCATTACGATTCTCTCTGTGGCTGTGATCGTCTTCTTCTGTGCGATGACAGCGTACTACATCACTCGCGTGAAAACGTGGTGGACGAGTCTGCTCTACTATCTCTTCGTCTTTTCCATGGTGATTCCTTTCCAGATGGTGATGTTTCCAACCGTGAAAATTTCCGATATTCTACACCTCAATACTCCGTGGGGAATTGTGGTGCTCTATCTCGGGTTTGGCGCTGGTTTGAGCGTCTTTATGTTTGCGGGATTCGTCAAATCAATACCCCTCGAAATTGAAGAAGCATCACTGATTGATGGTTGCGGGCCGATACGAAACTACTTCCTCGTAGTATTTCCAATGCTCAAGCCGACAGCTATCACTGTGGCAATTCTCAATGCTATGTGGGTGTGGAACGACTATCTTTTGCCATATCTCACAATCGGGCTTTCCACGGAATATAAGACGATTCCTGTGGTTATCCAAATGCTCGTGGGGTCTAACGGCAACCGTGATATGGGGGCGATGATGGCAATGCTCGTTTTGGCAATTGTGCCGATTGTCGTGTTCTATATTTCAATGCAGAAGTACATCATTAAAGGCGTTGTGGCGGGGGCTGTGAAAGGCTAAGTTCGCGTGCATCGCAGCAGTGATGTTGGCAAAGAAGGAAGGTGCGGTGCGATGGCAGGTACATCATGTGGAAAGAGTGAAAGCAGCTCTCCTAGAGGTCTTGCCACCGCCGTCACTATCCACGATATTGCTCGCGAATGCGGTGTGGGAGTTGGCACCGCTTCTCGGGCGTTGAATAACTCTTCAGGAGTTTCTGAAAAGACTCGCCAAAAAGTACTATCCGCTGCTCAGAGGCTCAATTATTCGCCCAATCCTCATGCTCAGAGTCTGCGTTCGGTAGCATCGGCATCAATAGCTGTGCTGATGAAAGGACCAGATAATCCTTTTTTCTTAGCATTTCTCACTCCGTTAGAATCAGTAATTCGCCAGCATGGCTATTCGATGACGCTTGTGCGGGTTGCGCACGGAGAAGATGAAGTTCAACTAGCCATGCGCACGTGTTCAGTGAGCAAACCAGCTGGCATTATTTTTCTGGGCGGTCGTTATCGGCATGAGGAAGCTCCTCTCGCAGATATTCCTGTGCCTTTTGTGCTGTGCACTATTTCCACATTGGATGATTCTCAGCGCGATATGTATTCGTCGGTGACTGTTGATGACGTAGCTGGTATGGAACTTTTGCTCGATCATCTCGTCGATTTGGGGCACGAGCATTTTGCTGTGATTGGCTCGGATGCGGCAGACCGTTCCGTAGGTGCTATCCGTTTAGGAGGATTAGAGCGAGCATTTCAGACGCGTGGAATTGAATGGGATCCAGATCTTATTCTTAACGGAGAAGCCTCTCTCAGCCCGTATTCTTTTGAATATGGTTATGAGATTGCGACGCGTTTACTTCAGCAGCGCAAGCACTTCACTGCTCTTATCACTATGAGCGACGTTTTAGCGATCGGTGCTCAGCGAGCTCTTATTGAACATGGAATATCCGTGCCTGCAGATGTGAGTGTGACGGGATACGATGGTCTAGCTTTTAGCCGCTACACTTCGCCATCTATCACAACTATTGTGCAGTCAGTCGAGACGCTCGTTGAGCGCAGCTGCACTATTCTCTTTGGTATTTTAGAAGGGAAAGGTACAGTTCAACACGATGTGATCGCACCCGTACTCCGTATCGGGGAGAGCACAGGATCAGCGCCTCGGAGATGAATAATGGCCGGTGTATTTGCCCAAGAATCTCTTTTTGCACGCACATTAGATATGCTCGCAAGCGTGGCAGTTGTGAGCATGTGTCTTGTGCTCACAGCTTTTCCGATTGTGACTTTTGGCGCTGGCTTGGCTGCAGCATATCGTGTGCTTATTCAGCTTGCACGTGATGAAGGATCTCACCCGTGGCGCACATTTTGGCATATTTTCCGAAAGAGCTTTCGCCTTAGTTTTCTTTCATGGATGTGCCTGCTTTTCTTGCTGGCGCTGAGCGTATACGAAATGTGGATACTTACCAACGCTGAAACGAGTGGCCTGATCGATTCTAGTTTTTTTACTCTTTTTTTGCGCTCTGGAATTATTGCTGCATTGATTTTATTGGGGATCGTGGCTGTGTGGCTTTTTGCCCTGCTCGGGCACAGCGCCGCGCAAGAGGAAGGGAATATGCGATTTCTGCGTATACTCCGTCTCGCAGTTTATGCAGCATTTAGATATTTGCCCCTATCTCTTCTTGCGCTGGCACTTTGGGTGATTCCCATTATTGCGGCTATTGCTTATCCGCAAATTGGTGTGCACCTCATATTTTTCTATCTCGTTTTTATTCCAGGTTTTACGCTTTACCTCATCAGTTTAATTATCGGAACTAAAGTTCGCACCCTTAGCCTGCATCTGCAATAGATCTCGATAGAGTTTTTCATCGTATTCGCCAGCCACAGGAGCTGCGACTGCAGCAGCAGAGAGCGCAATTGCATCCGCCACCCATGCGCGCAGTCGTTCAGGGCGTCGCGCAGCATAGATCCCCTCGTGCGCAATTGAACGTGCAAGTGAAGCTACTACAGCGTCACCAGCACCAGTCGGGTTGCCTGCCACGAAACGCGCTGCTGGCACAGCCACAGCTTCGCCGTCACGTGCTTGGGCAATCATCCCATCTGAGCCGCGAGAGGCAACCACTAGCTCTACTTTCTCTAAAAGACGCCCTATAGCGTGGGTGGCATCACTATCACTGCACAGATGCAAAAGCTCTTTCGTATTGGGCTTGATAGCATGCACGCCTTCATCGATTGCCCAATGCAGAGGGCTGCCAGAGGTATCGACAAGCACGGGTGCTCCAGTAGAAAGCAATTCTCGATAGAGGCGGCGCACAATATCTTCAGATGTGCCTGGAGGAAAGGATCCATTCACGGTAAAGACATGTGGGGTAGGTAAAGCACGAAGCATTGAGAAAAATTTTTCCCATTGCTCATCCGAATACGGTTTCCCTGGTTCATTAAAAAGTGTAGCTGCATGCACAGGATCAATAATCGTCACGCTTTGGCGCGTGCTGTGATTACTTGGAATAAACGAATAAGAAATCTCAGATTCATCAAGTAAAGCTGCAATAGTTTCTCCTGTGTTTCCACCTAAGAAACAAGTCGCAAAAGTTTGTTCGCCAAGCTGATGAAGCACGCGTGCAACGTTGATTCCCTTACCGCCAGGATTTGTGTAAATTTTTTGCACTCGATGATCGTCTCCCGGCAGAAGCTCTGGCACATGATAGGTGATATCGAGAGTGGGATTTGCTGTGATAGTGACGATCATAGCTGCTCTGCTACTCATCTGCTGGTGCTTTAATTCCGAGCCACTCATGCCAGCCTCGATGCAAGACGAGCCATGCCATAAGCCCGTATCCTGCCTGCCGAGGTGTGTATGTGCCTGCCATGCTCATGTCGGTATTCCACTGCTCATGCTGAACGAGGGGAGTGTACGTATCCACGTATGGCACCGAACGGCGAGTGCATACGTCTGCAAAAGAAGCAGAAAGCTCTGCAACAGCAGCCCTATCTTTATCAGGGCGAGGCGGTGGTCCGACCACAAGTGGATTGAGCTGCATACGTTCTGCCATGTCGAGCACGTTTGCTACGTGTAAGCGAGAGCGGGCAGAAGAAATATGTGCGTCGAGATCGTGCGAACCTAAACCAATGACGAGACGATTAGTGTGGTTTTTCGCGAGTCTGGGAGTCACGTCTATTTTCCATCGTTCGGTGAGCTGCCCTGTATTTTCTCCTGCAAACGCTAAAACGTACGGCATAATAGACGGCTGGATCGGCGTGCGCCCGAGAACTCGACCGACCCATCCCATGCCGCGCGCATCGCCAGCGCCAGCGATTAACTCATCACCGACAAAGAAAATCTGAAAATTTTGTGTGCTCATCATATCTAATACTAGCTGTTGAACGCTGCGTTCAGAATCTCCTCGATTTGTGCTTTGTGCATTCCAGAAAGCCCAGTGCTCGGAGCTGCGGAATTTGGACGGGAAATTTTATGCACCCACAGCCCCATTGGTGGGAACATTTCGAGAGCCAAATGCCCCCAAGCTCCCATATTTCCTGGCTCGTCTTGCACCCACAGGATCTGTGCGCCTGGATATTTATTTAATTCGGCGCGCAGCTCTTCAACTGGATGCGGATAGAGCTGTTCGAGACGCACAATCGCAGTATCTAAGCGGTTATCATGATCGCGCTTTTCGGCCAGATCGTAGTAAATGCGCCCAGTACATAAAATTACTCGTTGCACATCGTGCACGTTTCCGTTCGTTTCGCCAATTACAGGGCGGAAAGCGCCACTCGTAAACTCTTCCACAGAGCTGGTCACGCCTTTGCGGCGCAGCAGCTGCTTTGGTGAAATTGCAATGAGTGGGCGGCGCGGGCGTGTATATGCTTGGCGGCGGAGCAAATGGAAATGGTTAGCTGGTGTAGAAGGCTGCGCTACCGTCATGTTGCTGTCTGCGCAGAGTGCTAAATAGCGCTCGATACGTGCGGAGGAATGATCTGGCCCTTGCCCTTCGTATCCGTGCGGCAGCAGCATCACGAGTGAGGAATTCTGATTCCATTTCGTTTCAGCTGAAGAAACGAATTCGTCGATGATAGTCTGTGCTCCGTTTGCAAAATCGCCAAATTGGGCCTCCCACAGCACTAAAGCATCTGGGCGCTCCACGGAATATCCATATTCGAATGCGAGCACAGAGTATTCCGAAAGTGAAGAATCATAGATATTAAGCTGTGCCTGATTTTCTGTGAGATGTGCGATCGGCGTCCACTCTTCACCTGTCTCGATTGAGTGAGCCACGCACTGACGTTGCACGAACGTTCCGCGGCGAGAATCCTGCCCGCTCATGCGAATCGGTACTCCTTCAATAAGTAGGGAACCGAACGCGAGTAATTCAGCAAAGCCCCAATCGATACTGCCCTCGTATGCCATCTTAGTGCGGCGTTCGAAAAGCTGAGCGATTTTTTTGTGCAAAGCAAACCCTTCTGGGGGATTTGAATGAGCATCACCGATTCGCTGGATTACTTCCAGCGGCACAGCGCTCGCCCACTGCTTCTCAGGTGCAGCGTCAGCTGTTTGAGCTTTGGTAAGCCCAAGAGCCATGCCCGCCGTTTTTTCTCCGCGCTCTACCGCAGCTTCCGCTTCGCGAACTTCCGTGAATGCTTCGTCAAGAATTGTATGGTAGCTTTGCTCGATCTGGTCCGCTTCTTCAGGGGTGAGAATACCGCGCCCAAGGAGAGATTCTTTGAAGAGTTCTCGAGGAGATTTTTTCTTATCGACCAGCGAATACATGATCGGTTGCGTCATCGATGGATCATCGCCTTCGTTGTGCCCGCGCTTGCGATAGCACACAATATCTACGATCACGTCTTTATGAAACTCATGTCGGTATTCGTATGCGAGCTTGCTCACTCGTGCTACAGCTTCTGGATCGTCACCATTGACGTGGAAAATCGGCACTTGCAGACCTTTGGCTACGTCTGTTGCGTAGTGTGAGGAACGCGCAGAGCTGGGAGAGGTGGTAAAACCGATTTGGTTATTGACGATGATATGAATTGTGCCGCCCACTCGATAGGCGGGAAGGTTGGAATAGTTGAGTACCTCAGCCACAACTCCTTGCCCAGCGAAAGCGGCATCGCCGTGAATTATAATTGGCAATACATCAAATGGCTGCTCGCCTGCTCCTGCCTCAGCGCGATCTTGATCGGCGAAGCGATCCTCTTTTGCTCGTACGACGCCCTCGATGACGCCGTCTGCCGCTTCGAGGTGAGAGGGGTTTGCACCCACGTAAATCGGGATAGATCCCGTGCCGTCAAGCGTCGTGTAGATGCCGCCTGTGCCAAGATGGTATTTCACATCTCCTGTGCCTTGCTGTGAGGAAGCATCGTAGATGCCGTCAAATTCGGAGAAGATTTGTTTGTAGCTTTTACCTGCAATATTGGTGAGCACATTGAGGCGGCCTCTATGTGCCATGCCAATAGCAGAAGAGCGGTAACCATCTTGAACGGCGCCGTAAAGTATCATGGAGAGTGCAGGGATAAGAGATTCGCCGCCTTCAAGGGAAAAACGTTTTTGCCCCACGTATTTCGTCTGTAAAAACGTTTCAAAGGCTTCCGCCTCGTTGAGCTTGCGCATAATGGCGATGTGTGCGGATTTATCCATTGGTTGGCTAGGCCGCTCCAGCCGGGTTTGAAACCAGGTGCGCTGCACGGGATCTTGGATGTGCATATATTCGAATCCGACTGTGCGGCAATAGCTTTCACGCAGCTGTTCGCAGATTTCCTGCAGCGTCATGCGGTCTTTTCCCGCAAAGCCATCTACGGGAAAGCTGCGGTTGAGATCCCAAATCGTCAAGCCGTAATTCTTCAGCTCTAGATCTGGGTGGCGGCGGATATGGAATGATAGCGGATCAATATCCGCAATTAAATGGCCTCGTGAACGATAGGCATGAATGAAGTTTGAAATGCGCGCAGGCTTGCCAAGCTCATTTTCTGGGTCGTATTCCACATCGTGTTCCCAGCTGAATGGCTTATAGGGCACTCTGAGAGATTCGAAGAGACGATCATAAAGACCATCCAGCCCAAGCAGTTTATTTTCCATCAAACGTAAAAAGCGCCCAGACGTGCCGCCTTGGATTACGCGATGATCGTATGTGCTCGTCAGATGCACAACTTTTGAAACTCCAAGGCGAGCAATGCGAGATTCTGGGGTGCCCATAAATTCTGGAGGATACGTCATCGATCCGACGCCCATAATCATGCCTTGCCCGTTCATTAAGCGGGGAATGGAATGAACTGTGCCAAAGCCGCCTGGATTTGTGAGGCTGGCTGTCGTGCCTGCATAATCGTCAACCGTAAGTTTATTTTCGCGCCCTCGAGCTACGATCTCCTCGTAGGCTGCATGAAATTCGCTGAACGTGAGTGTATCGGCTTTTTTGATATTCGGCACCACCAGCGTGCGCGATCCGTCTGATGTGGTTACGTCGATTGCTAGGCCAAGATTAACGTGCGCTGGCTTTATGAGCGTTGGTCTGCCAGAATCGTCAATTTTATAGGAGTAGTTCATCTGTGGCATTTCGCTGAGTGCTTCAACCATCGCATAGGCGATGATGTGTGTAAACGAAACTTTTACTCCCGTCGTATTGGCAAGATATTTATTCATCACGATGCGGTTATCAAACATGATTCGTGCGGGAAGTGAACGAACCGTCGTCGCTGTCGGAATAGTGAGTGAAGCATCCATATTTTTTGCTAAGCCGCGTTCCATGCCTTTGAGAGCAATGAATTCGTCTTCTCGCGTGCTGAATGCGGCGTCTGGCTTCAGATCGTATTTTTTAGCGTAGGGGGTTTTCGGGGGAACGGCTGCAACGCGTGGCTGAGGGGGAAGGTCAGAACGGGTGACGGCGCCGTATTCTGCTTCATTGGCTGCGTGGGCTTCTTCTGTGGTGGTGAGCTCTTCTTGATACGCCACCCCTTGCGGTGCGTCTGATTCTGGATCTATCGGCGTGAGGGCGGGTTTGCCTGCTGCTTCCCATGCTTGGAAAAGAGTGATCCACTGTTTGCCAACGCTTGTGTGGTCTGATAAATAGGCTGCATATAAATCGTTGATAAATGCTTGATTTGGCCCGAAATCTTCAAATTCACTTATCGCCACAATGTTTCCTTATTTGCCGAGGTGAGTATATTGGCGCAGCAGTGAATATACGCTCACCGCTAAGCTCTACCCTTATATCTTAGTGACTAAGGTCCTAGCGGTCTAGCGGTTTAGCGGATGTGTTGAGGCAATTCTCGGGCATGGAAGTTTGTGCTTGTAATGCTAGGATGAAAGTGTAACTGTATATTGCAGAAGCAGATCGTATGTGCATGCCTAGAGTTAAGTGGTGAGATTTTTTGATATACGACCTCCTGATGATTGCGATTGGTGTGCTCCTGACGGCGGGCACAGCGCTTTTTGTGGCTGCTGAGTTTGCCTTTGTTGCGCTTGACCCAGCCACTATTGATTCCAAAGCTGACGAGGGTGATCGGTATGCGCAGCGCGTAGCGCCAAACCTGCATCATATTTCTCTGTATCTTTCTGCCTGCCAGGTGGGTATTACTCTCACCACTATTTTGCTTGGTTATGTGGCTCAAGCTCCTTTGCAAGATGTGTTTGAGCGTCTGCTTGGCTCTGCTCCGCTTGCACAAACTGCTGTGGTCGCGATTGCTGCGGCGGTTGCTTTTATTCTGGTAAACCTTTTTTCTATGTTTTTCGGTGAGCTAGTGCCGAAAAACCTTTCTCTCGCCAACCCTTTGCGCACTGCGTCTTTTGTGTCTCGTCCGCTGCATGCGTTTACTATCGTTTTCAAATTCATTATTGTGGCTCTCAATAACTCTGCAAACTGGGTGCTTGGTCTTTTTGGAGTGGAGCCAGCTGAAGAGCTTTCAGGTGCTCGCTCTGCCACTGAATTGGCAGCTCTCGTGCGGCGCAGTGCGCAAGAGGGCACCCTTGATATGAGCACTGCACATTTGCTTGTACGCTCTATTGGCATAGGAAAACTCACTGCGGTTGATGTGATGACTGATCGCGGGCGTATGGATACTCTTTCCACAGATGCAACTGCGGCAGACGTCGTCACTCTTGCGAGAGAAACGGGCCATTCCCGATTTCCTGTGATTGGTGACGATCTAGATGATGTGCGAGGGCTTGTTCATTTACGCCGTGCCATCGCAATTCCTTATGAACGCCGCGCTTGCGTTGCGGTCACTTCCAGCTCGCTTATGGTGCAAGCTTTGCGTGTGCCTGAAACTCTCGAACTTGCCCCGCTTTTGGTGCAGCTTCGAGAAGAGGGGCTGCAAATGGCTGTGGTGGTAGATGAGTATGGAGGCACTGCAGGCGTGGTGACGCTGGAAGACGCTGTAGAAGAAATCGTGGGTGAGGTGGCAGACGAACACGATCGGGAAGAAGAATCAGTGCGCCGTCTTCCAGCAGGTGATGTGCTTGTGCCGGGAAGTATTCGCCCAGATGAAGTTGATCGTGATTACGCTCTGCCCGTTCCAGACGATGGACCCTGGGAAACTGTGGGCGGCTGGATCATGGCAGGGCTTGGAAAAATTCCGCAAGTGGGCGATGTGTATTGTGAGGATGGTGTAGCTGCTCGGGTGGAGGAAGTAGATGGGCGGCGCGTGGCAACGGTGCGTTTGAGAGCCGTTGCTGACGATAATAAGGAGGATAGTGCCGCTATATTTGCTCGGTTCTCTGATGAAGGGGGTGAACGATGAATACGTGGGCTGCATTGCTGATAACGTTGCTTTTACTGATTGGCAACGCTTATTTTGTAGGCTCTGAATTTGCTGTGATGGGTGCGCGGCGCTCTCGTATTGAGCCGTTGGTTGAGCAGGGAAAACGCGGCGCAAAAACGGTGATTTATGCTCTTGAAAATCTCACGCTCATGCTCGCAACGTGCCAGCTCGGCGTCACCATCTGTTCGGTTGCTTTAGGTGCAATTAGTGAGCCTGCTATCGCTCATCTTATCGAGGTGCCGCTGGAGTTTCTTCACGTGCCGCACCAGCTCACGCATCCGATTGCATTTGTGCTGGCGCTTCTCTTAGTTGTTTTTTTACACGTTGTGCTGGGGGAGATGGTGCCTAAAAACATCGCCATCACAACTCCCGAGAGAGCTGCACTGCTTTTTATGCCTGCGCTCGTCGTATTCTCAAAAATTTTCTACCCAGTGGTGGCGAGCTTAAACTGGCTCTCGGTTCATGTGATCCGCCTTCTTGGCGTAGAGCCTAAAGATGAAGTGACTTCTGCGTTCACTGCAGATGAAGTAGCATCAATCGTTGAGGTGAGTGAAGCGGCAGGGGTGCTCCATGCTGATGTGGATTTGCTTTCTGGTGCGCTAGAATTTTCAGAGCATACCGCTCGCGATGTGATGGTTCCTCTTGATGATTTGGCGAGTGTGCCGTGGACGATTTCAGTACAAGATTTCGAAGAGTTAGCTGGAAAGACGGGTTTCTCTCGCTTTCCTCTCCTTGATAAATCAGGAGTTCCTCGCGGGTATCTGCACGTGAAAGATATTTTGGATGTGCCAGATTTTCGGCGCACTGAGCCTGTTCCCTCTCGCAGGATTCGTCCACTTCCGATTGTGTGCGCAAGCGTGGAAGTGGAAAACGCGCTGCGTACAATGCAAAATGCTCGCACGCATATGGCAAGAGTGGTAGATGACAGCAATTTCGAGCATATACTTGGTGTGATTTTTCTTGAAGATATTTTGGAAGAGCTTGTGGGTGAAGTGCGAGATGCCATGCAGCGCGGGTGACGTATGTGCCAGAGCCGGCTCGTCAGCTCACAGCGCATCATTCACAGTTGTGATTGCCTGAGCGCAGCTGAGCAATTCTGGTTGCACAATTCCTAGCAGTG
This sequence comes from uncultured Arcanobacterium sp., assembly GCA_958428545.1. Classification (GTDB taxonomy): domain Bacteria; phylum Actinomycetota; class Actinomycetes; order Actinomycetales; family Actinomycetaceae; genus Arcanobacterium_A. The sequence continues at coordinate 180,355 of CAUAGM010000001.1, forward strand.
TGCTCGTCATTTACAGGGTGCTGGCTTAAATGTGAGCGCCTTGTGCGCCGTTTCACGATTCAATATATAACTTCATGTAGCGATTTTGTTATCAAAGCGTTATTATTTTCAGTGGTAAAGATCGTTGGCTAAAAGGAGATAGCGTGACGCAAGAAGATTGCACAGAGCGCATTCGTCCTACGAGACGTGAGCTCCGTTTGGCTAGGCAGGCTGCCGAGAGTAAGCAACAGGCTGGGAGCGCGCAACATATAGAAGATAAGGGTGAGAATAGCTCTGCGGATATTAACGACACTGTCGTTTTGGAGCTACACTCTCAATCAATCTTGCGCGATAAGAAAAAAACTGACGCTCGGCTAAAATTTGATGCTTCTTGCACGCGCAGACGATTTACTTCCCTTAAAAATATTCTTTGCTCAGGTATGAGCAACGGCAAGCATGTGATTACAGGCGTAGTTGTGGGGTTTGCCGTTGTAGCATTTGCCGTTGGATCTTTTTCTGTTAAGAACTCCAGCGAAGCTCAGGCTATTGCTGGTACGTCTGTGCTTTCCAATGAAGTGAAGACTAGTGAAGAATCCACACCAGAATCGGTGACTGCCTCGGAAAGTGGGCAGAGGCTTTCTAAAGCCCAGAAGCGTGCAGAGTCTGCTAATTCTATTGCGCAGGATTCTTCTGCTGTATGCCGAGGCTTAGCTGAGGGGGCGTCTTCAGTCGTCAGCGCGTATGTGCCTGATGATTTTTCGATGGTATATATGCCGATGATGGAAGGGACGTATCGCATATCTTCTCCCTTTGGTATGCGTTCGCATCCTATTACTGGTGAGTATTCAATGCATCACGGTGTTGATATGGCAGGAGCTGCAGGGACGCCGATTTATTCTGTTGCCGATGGTGTTGTATTGAGTGTTACCGCTGCTGGTGCAAATAACGGCATCGTCATTGAGCATAAGGTCAATGGAAAAGTCTTTACATCGTGGTATCTGCACTCCTATGCAGATCAAATTATGGTTACTCCAGGTGAGCGAGTAAAAGCAGGGCAGCAAATTACGAGCCGCGGTTCGGCAGGTGCGAGTACAGGAGCACATCTTCATTTTGAAATGCATCATGGTGCTGGAATGGATACTGAGGCTTCAGAGCCTTTGAGTTTCTTAAAAGATCTCGGTGCTGTTGATATTAGCCAAAAGTGTGCTGGCTAAGGTGGTATGCCAAGAATACTATGGTACGGCGATTATGGCCTATCGGCGAGAAACCGCGAGTTCTTGCCCATAGAGGTGGCGGGCATGAGGCATTGGAAAATTCTTTAGAAGCCTTTGCCATGATGGCAAGTAAAGGTTTTCGGTATATCGAAACTGATGCTCATGCCACGAACGATGGTGTTGTAGTCCTCTTTCACGATAGTTCACTCGATCGAACCACAGATGGTACGGGGAAAATTGCCGATTACTCGTGGAAAGAGCTGGCTCGTGTGCGTGATTATTCGGGGAATCCTCTTGTACGCTTAGATGATGCATTGGAGCTTTTTCCAGAAATTTTTTTCAACATTGATGCAAAATCTCAGCACGTTGTTGATTCTTTGATAACGACGATAAGAAAAGCGAATGCCGTTGAGCGTGTAAGCTTGGCGTCTTTCAGTGAAATGCGCCTCAAAGGTATGCGCAGATCTCTTCAAGATGTGCGTTCATCGCTGGGCACAGGTGCAATCGCAACTCTTGTCGTGCTTTCTTATCTACCTTCACGTCTTAGTCTGTTTCTTGCAAAAATGCTCGTACCTTCTGTGAAACATGGCGTCGAGGCTGTGCAAGTACCTCTGAAGCAAATGCGTGTACAAGTGGTGACTCCTCGTTTTATCCGCTTGTGCCACGCACGAGGCCTGGCTGTGCACGTCTGGACGATTAACCATGAGGTGACGATGCGTGAGTTACTTGCGCAAGGCGTCGATGCGATTATCACCGATGAGCCAACTCTCGCTCAGCAGGTAATCGATGAATATTGGCGCGGTGCATAGGCTTTTCTGAGAGTGCACAATTATGTTGGTTTATGTGAGGGATATATGCCAGTAATCCCTGCAGAAGCCGAGGCGGATGTGCAGATTCTCGGTTGTAGATTGTGTGGCGGTTAGAAGCGTATCGCGTCAATTGGGCGCATACGCACAGCTGTTGTTGCTGGAATAATCCCGCACAGTGCCCCTACGCTTGCAGAGATGAGCACCCCGAGCAGAGCTGCCTGCATGGGATACCCCCACGCAACTCCGCCTAAGTCAATCCCAGCTAGCTCGAGCGGAGCGCATCTGATTGTGAGAATCGAAGCGACAACGCCGAAGAATCCAGCAACAGTTGTTGCCACAACTGATTCGAGGAATACAGAGAAGAAAATTCTCTTTGCTGAAGCTCCCACAGCGCGGCGGATACCGATTTCTCGCACACGGGTTTTTACCGTCACGATGCTGACGGTGAGCAGCCCGAGCGCGCCGAGTAAAATCACAATTCCTCCAATTGCTGCCACAACTGTTGTGATTGCTGTTTCTGTGCCTCTCAATCTATCAAAAGCTCCCTCGTTAAAGAGGCCGTTCACTTTATAGCCAGAGCCAAGATTACCCTGGAGGATTGCTGCAGATATTTTTGCAGCATCTTTAGCTTGGTCTGCTGGGGCGACGATGCTCAGCTCGGGTGGTCTTGGCGTGTAGTCGCCTTGTATCGGCGTGACGTACGGCCACGTGCCAGAATGCACGTAGATTTCAACGCTGTCGTGGATATTGATGTTTTTGACGACGCCTACAACTGTAACTGCCGTTGTGTGATCTTTGCTCAGCCATATCCGAGGGTGGCTGGCAAGTGATGGTTTTCCGATTGCTTTCCATGCGTTTTCATTGATGACGGCAGGATTCATTTGCAGATTTTTATCAGAATCGATGAGAGATCGCCCTTCTTTAATGACGCGCCCGTAAATATCAAAAAATCCGGGAGTAACGCCGATAAGCGAACCGTTTTCGCCTGTGCACCATTCGTCGTAGCATTTATTGTAGTCAGGTGCATCTGGGTAGATTTGCTGGTTTTGCTTAAGAGTCCAATACTTGGCGTTTATTCGCTTAATAGTGGCTTCAGTTGCTGTGCGGAAATGCTCATATTGAGAGATGGCTTTTTCTCGACTGTTGGCTGCTTGGGATGAAGAAGCAGTGTTATCGCTTGTATCACTTGAACGGAAACCTTCTGCCGCCTCGTTAGTCTCGTTATTTTCATTGCTGTTCGTGCTTGTGGTGGTGAGTGTGATTGTGCCGCGAACTCCGTCATATCGAGCAAACATATGTTCTTCTGCAGCAGTTAAGAGCGAACCGAGAGCAAGCACTGTTGCCATTGCCCATACTGCCGCGCCAACGCCGATAAGGGAAAGAATCACGCGGGCGCGATTGATCTTCACTTCTTCCCACGCCTCTATCAGTGCGCCAAGAAAACTGGTCATTGAGCGTCACCTCCCAGCGGTACGGAATCAACCAGCACAGATTCAGGTAGATGGGAGGCGTCATGCAAGATTCCATCAGCGATTTCATAGACGTGTGTAGCGCGCTGCGCCACTCCCATATCATGTGTGATGACGATAAGTGCGGCATTATTTTCTGCTGCTGCTTCTTCCAGTAAATCCATCACCATAGCTCCTGTATGCGGATCGAGCGCGCCAGTTGGCTCATCAGCCAAAATGAGTGTTGGCTGGCGGATAAGTGCGCGGGCAATAGCCACACGCTGCTGCTCGCCGCCTGAAAGCTGGTTTGGCATGGCGTGCAGGCGCTCGCCCAACCCCACTTTTTTGAGCATATCTGCCGCCAGCGAGTGACGGCGGAAAAGTTCAGTTCCGTTGTGGTAGAGCAGGGGTACTTCTACGTTGTTGAGAGCGTCACGGGTGGGGAAGAGGTTGAATTGCTGAAACACAAATCCAACTGAGGATCCTCGCTTCTTGGACCGTTCAGCGTCACCAAATGTAAGAATATCGTCTCCATCCCATAGGTAGCTTCCGCTCGTTGGTTGATCGAGCAAGCCGATAATGTTGAGCAAGGTGGATTTCCCTGTGCCAGAATGCCCCACAATCGAGATGTGATCGCCGGGATTCACGTCGAGATCTACTCCTTTGAGGATATGAAGATCTTCGCCGTTGGGAAGAGTGACTGTACGCGTGATATTGCGCAGTTCAAGCATTGCCATGAGAATCTCCGTTTACTCGCCCATGCCATACTTGGTCTGATCGTCTTTGATATCTTCTGGATCAATGCTTGGAACGAATTCCAAAACGGACGTTCCTTCTTCGATTCCGCCTTTGATTTCGACGTATTGACCGTCGCTTATGCCGATTTCTACTTTCTGGGCTGCGGGCTTGCCGCCAGGAGTCTCTGCAGGGAGGTAGACGTTGCCTTCGCGGAATCGTCCTTCAACGGCAGTGGCTGGGAGGGTGAGAGCGTCGCTCACGGATTCGCCGGCGATTGTGAGCGTTGCTTTTAGGCCATCAAATACTGTTTGATCTGAGGGTATTGCACAGCGCAGCTCAGGGGAGGTGGTGCGAGAAGTTGTTCCTCCAGACTGTGTGGTAGATGTAATACTCGCTGTGCGCAGACCAGTGCAGGTAAAAGGTGCTGGGCCATTTTTAATAGTAAGTGTTGCTTCGCTGGGAATCCCTTGCAGGCGGTAGAGCTTATCGGGAGTGAGCTGTACGCTGGCGTGGAAGGTGGTGGCTTCAATTTCACCTAAGGCTTCTCCGACAGAGACGGTTTGGTTTTCAATTGCATCTACGCGAACAGTTCCTGCTGTGGGTGCATATATGTCGATCCACTTATATGCTGTGCTCGCCCCTTCTTCGGGGTTGTTTGATCCTACCGTTACTTCGCTGCGCACTTGGAGAATTCGATCTCCTTCATTGACGGCGGCGCCATTGGCAGTAAATATCTTGACGATGGTGCCTTCTGCTGAGGATTTGATTGGTTTGGCATCGTCACGCAGTACTGTTGCCTCGAACTCTTGCGTGTTTTCAATACTGCCGCGAGTCACTTCCACGGTTGGGAGCTCAAAGTTTCCTTGCCCGATAATTCCTTCGTTTTTTTCTTGATTGGGGAAGAAAGCTACTTTAATGAGTGCAATGGCAATGATCGTCCAGATAGCGATGCGGATTATCTGCATGACGAAACGGCGGCGAGGGTGAGCGTCCATAGGATTCTCCTAGCTTCTTCGCAGTGGTTACTAAGTAACTATTTAGATAAATTGAGGTTATCTTAAGGTGTGTGAGAGTGTCAATAGAGCGACGTAGTTTATATAAAATAGAGCAACTTATCTTCTAGTATCTTTGAGATTTCACTCCCAATCTCGGGAGAAGAGAGGTGTGGCTACAGTAGCTGAAGTTGCATCCGCCCCTGATCTTATCTTCCTAGGTGGCAGAGTAATAACTGGCTGGTTAGGTACAAATGGGGAGCTACAGAAACTGGGGCGTGGATAGACCGTAAGGGTGGAGTTAAGCAGGTTTTGCTTATAATCCCAAACTGGCATTGGTAACTGGCATTGGTCTGTGCTCTGCTTCTTAATTCTGTTAGAGAGTTAGTCACATCAACTGTACGTTTTCTAGAGCTATTAAGACCATTCGTTATACGTTCTGTGAAACTGCGTGATAGTAACGCCGTATATTCTCGTATATTCCTCCATATTTCTTTTATTTGCGTATCGGTCTACCTAATGGTATATGGGTTTTTGGTGCGCAACCATTCAACGGAAGAACACCAAAAACCCAGATATCAGGGAAAGTTCCTTCAGCAGAATCTATTCAAGTAGCCAGGTAGCGGTAGCTGTGTCGTCAAAAAGATTTCCGAAATAGGAAATGCTGGCTGCGTCGGTTTTAATTGGAACAATTCCGCTAACAGTGCCACTAGGTTGTAGAGTTCCACTGCCCAACGTTTCTTCGTCGAGGAGAGCGAATTCAGGGCTTTCCGTATTCCCTGATGAAGAGGTTTGTTTCCAATCGAAACTGTTGTAGTCTACCGATTTAGAACCAGTATTTTTGTAACTTACAGTTACTAGTAGATATTCGTCTCCTACCTGATCAGTTTCTTCGATTTTTGAATCTACCGATACTTGTAAACCATTCTTCAAAGTTACTGCTTCTCCAACAGCGAGTTTGCTAGTGTCTTCGTTCTTATTGCTGTCGCCGGAATCCTTATCCTCATCTTTCTTAGCGTCCCCAGAATCGGCTTTTTCGCTGGTTTCGGCAATGGTAGATCCAGCGTTCAGCTCTTTCGAGACTTCATCTAGAGCTTTTCCGAAGATCCATTGCGTGCAAAGAACTATTACGATGGCAATAACGTTAATGATAACGGCAGCAGTCGTAAGACCTTTCCCTCCCGCTTTTCCTTTGCGTATGGAGAAAATCCCTACGATTCCAAGGATTAGACCGATAATGGCTAATATGAAAGAAATATTATTGAGAATTGGAATCCAAGAACCGAGTATTGCGACAATTCCAAGAACCAAAGCCGCAATTCCTAGTCCTGATGTTTTTTGTGGAGTCGGCGCTGGCTGCATAAACTGTCCCTGGGGACTTTGAGTCTCAATTTGAGCCCCAAGAGGCTGATTTTCAGACATGATTGTTCACTTTCTATGAATGCGTGTATTAAATAAATCTGTAGAATTCTCTGGTTAATCCGAAAACTACAGATCAGTTCCTGAAATATGAGAATAATTCGGTTGTATTGCCAAAATCGGGTCAGCAACTCTCCTCATTATTTCCATTGTTCAGTGGATTTAATTCTTGTTTGTGGGGGGGGTATGTCAAGCTAATAGATGCTTGGATGTTGATAGATTCTCGCATTTTCCCCAACGATGCTATAGCGGTCTTCTTTGTTAAATTTTCCAGTCTTGATCCAGCCTGAGTGGCGTGTTGATCGCGTTCATGTCAATTAGCTCAGCAAGGCTTGGCGTTGCGGGTTTGAACGTATGCCGTTTAGGGATTTCCAAGAGGATTAATAAATTGTTTTCTTCGTACCGTCCTACATGCTAGCCATGTAGTTGTTCGCATTTTAGTGGTGCCGATAATACAGAAAAGTCTAATGACGTGGGAAATGGTGTGGGTTTCCGCATCTCGATTAATTATATCGCAATTTATTATATCGCAATTTTCAAAATGGCTTTATCCTACCGAAAACTCGGTGCCCCAGACAGGATTCGAACCTGCGACCTTTCGCTCCGGAGGCGAACGCTCTATCCCCTGAGCTACTGGGGCTGGGCGCTTTTGATTTTAGTTGGAATTGCTCTGAGTCACAATTCCATATTCTTTTCCTAGCGTTCGGCGGTATATCTCTATAGAAAACGTCTATGCTCGCATATATTCCTAGCAATGCCTATCTGGCAATGCTTATTAAATAATATCTGCTTATGTGTACGTGCGAGCAGGCGATAATACTAAGGGTAATGCTGAAAGAAATACGCCTGTATATGTTCAAAGAAAGACGCGGCGATATTCACACCACAGCAAATAGGGTCGGCGTTCCTTTGCCCGTTAGAATGTTGGCATGACGCCAGAAGAACTATCTGAATATATCCGCACGTCGATCCGTGATCTCATACGTGACGGCAGTGTACAGCTCGATGAAACAGATCTGCCTGCTGTGAAAGTAGAGCGCCCACGCTCGCGCGAGCATGGTGATTGGGCCACCAATATCGCAATGCAGCTTGCAAAGAAAGCTGGCACAAACCCTCGAGTATTTGCGCAGGCGCTTGTGCAGCGTTTATTGCTCTGCCCAGCTATCGATCGAGCAGATATTGCAGGTCCTGGCTTCGTGAATATTACGCTTAATGCAGCTGCTGCTGGAGAGCTGGCGCGTACGATTGTGGCGGCTGGTGAGAGTTACGGGCGAGCGGCAGGTGCGGCAGCCTCATCTCTCGGGCACGTGAACCTCGAATATGTTTCCGCCAACCCCACAGGGCCGATTCATATCGGCGGAGCACGCTGGGCCGCAGTGGGCGATTCGCTTGCTCGTATCCTCGAAGCAAGCGGCGCAACCGTCACCCGCGAATACTATTTCAACGATCATGGATCGCAGATCGATCATTTCAGTGCCTCGCTCTTGGCAAGCGCTTTAGGTGAAAAGACTCCGGAAAATGGTTACGGGGGCGCATATATTGCCGAGATAGCACAGCGGGTGATGGGTGAGCACCCGGAATTTGACCCTGCACAAGCCTCGCGCGAAGATGCTCAAGAATTTTTCCGTGAGCACGGCGTCACCATGATGTTTGGTGAAATTAAAGATGAGCTGCACGCATTCCGCTCGGATTTTGATGTGTATTTCCATGAAGATTCTCTGCACGAATCAGGCGCAGTGGCTGGAGCGATTGAAAAGCTGCGTGATATGGGCGTGATTTACGATAATGAGGGCGCAACGTGGCTGCGGTCCACAGATTTTGGTGATGATAAAGACCGCGTGATTATCAAGAGCGACGGCGAAGCTGCCTATTTTGCTGGCGATATTGCCTACTATCTCGACAAGCGCGCCCGCGGCGCAGATCACGCCATTTATATGCTCGGTGCAGATCATCACGGCTATATCGGGCGTATGTATGCAGTGGCTCGTGCTTTTGGCGATACTGCTGGAAAAGGTGAGAATATGGAAATTCTCATCGGTCAGCTCGTCAATCTTGTGCGTGACGGGCAGCCGGTTCGCATGAGCAAACGCGCAGGCACAGTGGTTGTGCTCGGTGATCTCGTTGAGGCTGCAGGTGTAGACGCTGCACGCTATTCTCTTGTGCGTGCCGCAATGGATACACCGCTCGAAATTGATCTCGATCTCATTTCTTCTCACACAAATGAAAACCCCGTCTATTATGTGCAGTATGCGTATGCACGCACCTGCTCTGTGGATCGAAATGCTGCTGAGCACGGAGTGAATCGTTCGCCTGCGGGAGAGACCTTTGATCCAGCGCAGCTGAGCTCTGAGGCAGATAGTGAACTGCTCGGAGTGCTTGCTCGCTATCCGGAAATCGTCATCCAATCTGCCGAACTGCGAGAGCCTCATCGCGTTGCTCGCTACCTAGAAGAATTAGCCTCTGCCTACCACACGTGGTACGGCAAGAGTCGAGTGACGCCGCGTGGAGACGATCCCCTTGAGCCAGTTCATGAAGCGCGGCTGTGGTTGAATGATGCTGCAGGGCAAGTGATTGCAAACGGTCTCGGTTTGCTCGGAGTGAGTGCTCCGGAGAAAATGTAGCGAATAGGTGGCTGAGCTGGAGTGAGCATTTTGGCTCAGCCAATTTGCTGCTTCCGAGATCTTTTGTGCTCAGAGAGATATTTTCGATATAGCGATGTAGTATCGGATTAATAGGAGACTGTGCGTTTAGGTGTGCACATCTTATATGTGTGCGCAGAGCCTGCAAGGATGCGGCTAGGCACATATCTAGGCGCATATCGAGAAAGTTTTGCGATGGTTGATCGAATCGAAGAAGATCTGCTCGGTAAGAAAGCTGTGCCGGCACACGCTTACTACGGAGTGCACACAGTTCGCGCAATGGAAAATTTTCATATCTCAGGGAAACTCGTGCGCGATATTCCTGCATTTGTGCGCGCCATGGTTCAGGTGAAAAAAGCTGTTGCGCTCGCGAATGAAGAGCTGCACGTGCTTCCTCATGATATAGCACAGGCGATTGTGGCTGGTTGCGATGAGCTGCTCGTCAAAGGGCGCTGCATGGATCAATTCCCAGTAGACGTTTTTCAGGGCGGTGCAGGCACCTCAGTGAATATGAACACCAATGAGGTGGTGGCAAACTTGGCGCTTGAGCTGCTTGGATATGAAAAAGGGCGCTACGACGTCATTCATCCAAACGATCACGTAAATAAGAGCCAGAGCACCAACGATGCCTATCCAACGGGTTTTCGCGTTGCCGTCTATGCAATGTTGCTCGAAGTTGAGCGTGCTGTGCGTGATTTAGCTGCTGCTCTTGCCGAGAAAGCTGAAGAGTTTAAGGATATTCTCAAAATGGGGCGCACACAGCTTCAAGATGCTGTGCCGATGTCGCTCGGGCAGGAGTTTGCTGGGTTTAGTGTGAATATCGCGGAAGAGCTTGTGCGTTTGGAGACTGCTGGCAATTTACTTCTCGAAGTGAATCTTGGAGCCACAGCAATTGGCACAGGTCTTAATACGCCCGAAGGGTATCCAAGCTTGGCTGCTCAAAAGCTAGCTGAGGTGACGGGTTTTCCTACTGTTTCTGCGGCTAATCTTCTGGAGGCCACAAGTGACAACGGCGCATATATTGCCGTGCATTCCTCGCTCAAGCGGCTTGCTGTGAAACTTTCTAAGATGTGTGACGATTTGCGCTTGCTTTCTTCAGGGCCGCGAGCAGGCTTGAAAGAAATTAACCTTCCAGAAATGCAGGCGGGATCGTCAATTATGCCGGCAAAAGTAAATCCCGTGATCCCAGAGGTTGTGAATCAAGTGTGTTTCAAGGTGATGGGTAACGACGTGGCGGTGTGCCATGCGGCAAGTGCCGGGCAGCTGCAGTTGAACGTCATGGAGCCAGCGCTGGCACAGTGCATGTTTGAGAGTCTGCAGCTACTCACTAACGCGATGGATACTTTGCGTGAAAAGTGCGTGAGGGGAATTACCGCAAACCCAGAGGTTTGCCGCAGCTACGTGCTTAATTCGATCGGAATCGTCACCTATCTCAATGAAATTATCGGGCATCACAATGGCGATCTTGTTGGAAAAGAAGCTGCTCGTACAGGGAAATCTGTGAAAGAAGTAGTTGTGGAGATGGGGCTGATGAGCGCTGAAGAACTTGACAGCGTGCTCACGGTTGAGGCTTTTATGCATCCCACGTACAAGGGAAAGATTTATTCTGACGAAGATAAGGGCTTGCCGCAGAAGTAGAGTTTTCTTTCGATACGAAAATTTTTTGTGAGGGGGAGTTTCGTAAGAGAATTTTCTTGATTGGTGGTTTTCCTTGATAATAAGCACAAGAGAAGCGAAAGAGGTGTTTATGGATCACGTGCCCCCGTCACCCTTTGAACAGATTCCAGCTCCTGAACCTGAGCAGGCGGATGTTGGCGGAATCTGGAGCCGTCACACAATGCGAAATACGTGTGGAGAGCTGGAAATTGCTGGCGTACCCGTCTCGAAGCTTGCGGCAGATTATGGCACGCCCCTCTTCGTGCTCGATACTGCAGATGCTCGCAGGCGTGCATGTGTGTGGAAGCACGCATTAGATGCGGCGTTTGAGCAGCTCAACGGAGCAGACGTCTACTATGCGGGCAAAGCATTTCTCTGTAAGCAATTTGCTAGGTGGATGGTGGAAGAGGGGCTTCATATCGATACTGCTTCCTACGGAGAATTAGCTACCGCCCTTTTGGCAGGTGTGTCTGGGAGTGCATGTGGGCTTCACGGCAATAATAAAAGCCGTGAAGAAATCGAGTATGCTCTCGAATGCGGCGTAGCGCATATCGTCATTGATTCTCTCGATGAGCTTTCGTTCGTTGAAAAAATAGCGGCAGAGAGAGGAGAGGTGGCTCCCATTTATCTGCGTTTGACGACTGGCGTCCATGCCGGTGGGCATCAATTTATTGCCACAGCGCATGAAGATCAGAAGTTCGGGCTTTCTATTGCCACGGGCGTCTCCCGCGAAGCAATTCTTCAAGCGGCGCAGGCAGATCATCTGAAGTTAATCGGGCTGCATTCGCATATCGGCTCTCAGATTGCTGCTGTTGATGGTTTCGTAGCAGCTGCTCGCCTAGTGTTGGCAGAGCGTGCATGGGCAGCTCAGTGCGGCATTTCTATTGACGAGATTGATCTCGGTGGAGGATATGGGGTGCGCTATACGAGCGCAGACCCCGAGCCGCCGCTTCCGCAAGATTTTGCTTCCGCATTGGCGGGCGTCGTCACCGCTCATATTGAAGAGACGGGGCTTTCTGCGCCGCGCATCTCCGTAGAGCCTGGAAGGTCAATTGTTGCTCCCGCAATGACGATGCTTTACAGCGTCGGCACAGTGAAAAATGTTGCGATTGATTCTGGGCAGCGCCAGTACGTGGCAGTTGACGGGGGAATGAGCGATAACATTCGCCCGGCTCTCTACGGTGCCGACTATACGGCGGCTCTCGCTAATCGGCGCTCTGATGCTGAATATGTGCGCACGCGCGTGGTGGGCAAACATTGCGAATCAGGAGATATTGTGGTGCGCGATGTTTCTTTTCCTGCCGATGTGCGCCGCGGCGATCTTTTGGCGGTGCCTGCTGTGGGGGCGTATGGATACGCAATGACGAGTAACTACAATATGCTTACGAAACCAGCCGTTGTGGCTGTTGAGCAGGGAGAAGTGACGCCTTTGCTGCGGCGGCAGACTGTGCATGATCTACTTGCTTACGATGTAGGCTGATGGTGTTTGAGATTGTTCTGGGGGGGCGTTTACTGAGCTAAAGATTTCGGCTGTTGTAGGTCGTGACTGAGCTGGGGAATGTACCTGTGCCAGATGCTTAAGCTGATCTATATGTTCGAGCTGAGTGAGAGGCTATAGCTGGAGATATTTTAAGCTATAGTCACTGTCTATCGTCGCGTAACGATTGGCGCAAATATGGCTGAAATAAGCGAGGCAAGAGTGTGCGGAGCAATGCGCACAGAGAGTGAGCGTTTGCCGCCTGAAACTATGATAGTTTCAAGAGTTTCTGCTTCGGCGTCAATCACGGTTGGAAAAAGTTTGCGCTGGCCAAGCGGCGAGATTCCACCTCGAATATATCCTGTGAGTTTTTCTGCTTTATCTGGATCCATCATGTGTGCGTGCTTAGCTCTGCAGGCTTTGGCAAGGGATTTAAGATTAAGCTGATGGGAAGCCGGTACGATGGCGACAGTGGGAGCGCCATCAACCTCTGCAAGGAGAGTCTTGAAAACTGTATTCGGATCGAGACCGAGCACGGCAACTGTATCGAGCGCGAAACCGTGTTCCATCACCTCTGAATGCTCGTATTCAATCAGCTCGTAGTCTATATCTGCCTCTTGAAGCACTTTCAAAGCTGGCGTTGCAGAGCTTGCTGATTTACTTTTCTTTCCCACTCTTTTAATCATAGCGATTCGTCACAGCATTTTCTGCGCCAAGGAGCCTGCGGGAGCCTTATTAAAAGAGGTGAGGGTTTGTGCGTTCGTGCGGCTAAATCTAGAAGAAGTGAGAGTTTATTCGCTCGCGCGGCTAAACCTAAACTAAATATGGTGCTATGTAAGCAGAGAAAATAGGAGCGTTCTTTTAAGAGCTTTTCTGGCGAGTGTGGGCGGATGGGGAGTCTTTTTGCGGATCCGCGGCGTTGGGCGTGTTGTAATCTCGTGAATTGATGAGGAGGGTGCGTGCGGAGCTGCGCATAAGGGCTGCGTGTATGGGTCTGCGTATGCGGGCTGTGCGTGCGAATTGTATATGAGTTGTGTATGAGCTGGCATGGAGATAGTGCATAAGCTGCACATGGAGAAGCGCATGAGGATAGTGTGTGAAAATAATGTGTGAGTAGGGGCAGAAGCTGGCGCTTCAAAATCAAGCGATAAAAGCAGGTGGGGTGAGATGCTAACTGAAGAGAAAATAATGTACCGCAGGGAATTAAAGAGTGATAAAGGCTCAGAGTGCTGTGAGGTAGTTGGGCGTTATGCGCCGTCACCCTCTGGTGATCTGCATCTGGGGAATTTACGCACAGCGCTTCTTGCGTGGGCGTATGCCCGATCGGCAGGCGGGCGTTTTTTGCTGCGAATTGAAGATTTAGATGAGCGCTCACGCCCGTATTTTGAGGCAAGCCAGCTGCGTGATTTAGAATCGCTCGGAATTGATTGGGATAGTACACCTGTTCGCCAGTCGGAACGGCTTGATTTGTATCGTGCGCGCATGGAGGAGCTGCAGAGCTCGGGTTTTCTCTACGAATGCTACTGTACGCGCCGAGAATTGGCAGATGTTGCAAGCGCTCCGCACGGCGCTCCTGGGAGCTATTCGGGGGTATGCAGAAATCTGAGTGAGGATATGAGGGCGGCTGGGCGTGCGAAAGTTGCGGAGCTTCGGCGTGCTCCTGCTTTGCGGCTGGGCGTAGGATTCGATACTTCAGATGTAAATTCTTTGTGTGCTTGCAGCATTCCGTCACATTCTAGTGTTGGCAAAGCTCTCATGTATAAAGACGGCAGCAATTTTTATTCCGTATTCGATGCGAATTACGGTGAGTGCTGCGCACAGGTGGATGATTTCGTTATTCGTCGAGGTGACGGCATTTTTTCCTACAATTTCGTCTCTGTAATTGACGACGGCGAAACTGGCGTGAATCAGATTGTGCGCGGCAGTGATTTGCTTTCCTCAGCGCCTCGGCAAGCCTATCTGCAGAGGATTATGGGCTATTCACTCCCAGAATATCGCCACGTACCGCTTGTGCTCAATGCGCAAGGGCAACGTTTAGCAAAGCGTGACGGTGCCGTCACGCTTGAGCAGCTCGCTCAATGCGGGTGGAGTGCTGGAGACGTGTGTGAACTGATTGTACGCTCGCTTGGTTATTCGAGCACAGATGTGCACTGCGCGGAAGAATTTCTTGAGGTGTTTGATCCGAATCGGTTGAGCTGGAGTGATGAGGTTGTGAATCTGGGTAGTGGGTTGAGTGCGTGCGGTGACGATCTGCGTGCGCCGTGGATAGTTGATGTGAATCGTCTTGCCGCTGGACCGCAAGAAATGCTTTGAATAGCTGGCGTGGCATACGCGAAATTGAAGATGCGTCGCCATGAAAACTGATATGTAGCGCCAATGCTTATCTTGCTGTTCATTTCCAAGAGCAGAAAGAGTAGGGAGGGGGGGGGAAGCTTGCCGCTAGGTTGTGCGTAGTCCTCGGCTGTTTTGGTGGCGTCAGGGGTGGCAGCTTGGAAGCTTGCCGCTGATATATGGGGATATATAGGGATATGCAGAGATTTATGCGAGTTCACTTATGCTCGTGCATGAGCAGAAAATCTTGTTTTCGCAGAGGATTGTGTTGCTGTGCATAGTATATAGTTTTTAGCAGATTTTCGCGGTTTTAAATGATATGTAACACGTTCAAAGTTGCGTGGAATAGACTCAACTTTATCTGCGTTGCTATAACTGAACTTAGAAGTTTTATCGAAGCTATGGAGGTAGCGATGGATAAATTCACGACCAAGAGTCAAGAAGCTCTTGCGCACGCTATACAAACGGCGACTGCTGCAGGCAATCCTCAGCTAGAGCCTACGCATGTGCTCGGTGCTCTCTTGCAGCAAACCGATGGAGTAGCGGTGGCATTGCTTGATGCTGTGGGAGCTGATCGCACGGCTTTATCTCGACGGGTGACGGCGGCGCTCGCCGCTCTCCCTGGTGCGCAAGGAACGACGGTTTCCAGCCCTCAAGCGTCACGCAATCTTTCCCTTATGTTGGCAGATGCTGGAAAAGAAGCAAGTTCGCTCGGAGATTCCTATATTTCTACGGAGCACATTCTTCTCGCCCTGAGTTCCTCTCAATCGAATGCTGGCGAGATACTGCGTTCCGCAGGAGGCGGGCGTGAGCAGCTCATTGCCGCTCTTCCGTCTGTGCGGGGAAATGCGCACGTGGATACGCCAGATCCGGAGGGTACGTTTAAGGCCCTTGAGAAATATGGCACCGATCTCACTCAGATGGCGCGCGATAGCAAGCTCGATCCCGTGATTGGGCGAGATTCTGAAATTCGCCGTGTAGTGCAGGTGCTTAGCCGCCGCACGAAAAATAACCCTGTGCTCATTGGCGAACCTGGCGTTGGTAAAACGGCTGTAGTAGAGGGGCTTGCGCAGCGCATTGTCGATGGCGATGTGCCAGAGAGTCTGCGAGGAAAACGCCTGATTTCCCTCGATATTTCTGCAATGGTTGCTGGCGCGAAATATCGCGGCGAGTTTGAGGAGCGCCTCAAAGCTGTGCTGGCTGAGATTAAAAGCAGTGAGGGAGAAATCGTCACCTTTATTGATGAACTGCATACCGTGGTTGGTGCGGGCGCTGGCTCCGAGAGCGCGATGGATGCAGGTAATATGCTCAAGCCTATGCTTGCGCGTGGTGAACTTCGGCTTGTTGGCGCCACCACTCTCGATGAATATCGTGAGCACGTGGAAAAAGATCCTGCTCTTGAACGCCGCTTCCAGCAAGTGTTTGTGGGAGAGCCGAGCGTAGAAGATACGATTGCGATTTTGCGTGGCATTGCGCCGAAGTATGAGGCTCATCATAAGGTTACTATTTCAGATGGTGCTCTCGTTGCGGCTGCCACGCTCTCTGATCGCTATATTTCGGGGCGGCAGCTGCCAGATAAAGCTATCGATCTCATCGACGAAGCGGCCTCGCGCCTGCGCATGGAGCTGGATTCTTCTCCAGAAGAAATTGATGTGCTGCAGCGGCAGGTCAATCGTCTCAAAATGGAAAAGAGTTACCTGGAAGAGACTGATATTGAGCATGATGATGCTGGAGCTGCTGATCGCTTAGAGAAGCTGGAGGCAGAGCTTGCTGATAAAAGCGAGGAGCTTGCAGCTCTCAATGCTCGCTGGCAGTCTGAGAAAGAAGGTCGCAATAAAGTTGGCGATCTGCGCGCTAAGCTCGATGAATTGCGCACTGAGCTGGAAAAAGCAATTCGCGAGGGGCGCTACGAAGATGCTGGGCGTATACAAAACGGAGAAATTCCCGGGGTAGAGCGTCAGATTTCTGCCGCAGAAGGCGAATCGTCGTTGGGAGAATCTGAAAGTACACCAGCTCAATCGGGAGAATCGGCTCAGCGTGCTATAGAACCGATGATTGCTGAAAAGGTTGATGCTGACGGTGTTGCTGAAGTGGTTGCTGCATGGACGGGAATTCCTGTGGGGCGTTTGCTTCAGGGAGAAACCGAGAAGCTGCTCCACATGGAAGAGCATATCGGAAAGCGCCTGATCGGGCAGTCTGCTGCAGTTCATGCTGTTGCAGACGCTGTGCGGCGCTCGCGTGCGGGAGTTGCTGATCCGAATCGTCCAACTGGCTCGTTTATGTTTCTCGGGCCCACGGGTGTGGGCAAGACGGAGCTTGCCAAGAGCCTTGCCGATTTCCTCTTTGACGATGAGCGGGCTTTGGTTCGTATCGATATGAGTGAGTATTCTGAAAAGCATTCGGTGGCGCGCTTAGTGGGCGCTCCTCCAGGATATGTGGGTTACGAGGAAGGTGGGCAGCTCACTGAGGCGGTACGCCGTAGACCGTATGGTGTAATTTTGCTCGACGAGGTGGAGAAAGCTCATCCAGAGGTTTTCGATATTTTGCTGCAGGTGCTCGACGATGGGCGCCTCACGGATGGGCAGGGGCGCACAGTGGATTTCCGCAATGCTATTGTGATCCTCACGAGTAATCTGGGTTCACAATTCTTGGCGGATCCAGCTCTTGCAGAGGCTGAGAAGCGTGAAAAGGTGATGTCTACTGTACGTGGAGCGTTCAAGCCAGAGTTCCTCAACCGTCTTGATGATGTGATTCTTTTCGATCCGTTGAGTGTTGAAGAAATAGAGGAAATTGTTGCTCTGCAGATTGCTCAACTTGAAAAGAGGCTGGAACCTCGTAGAATTCGGCTCGACGTTTCTGAGCGTGCGCGCTCAATTCTTGCACGTGATGGCTATGATCCTGCTTATGGTGCTCGCCCGTTGCGCCGTCTTGTACAGCGTGAGATTGGCGATCAGCTTGCTCAGATGATCCTGAGCGGAGCTGTGAGTGACGGCGATCTTGTTCGCGTTGATGCTGCTGGGATTGAGAGTGGCACTGAACGGCGTTTGGTGTTGAGCACTGCTCAGTGATACGGGGATTCTATGTAGAATTCTAAAAATCTGCGGCCCGGGGTGTGATGATGTAGTTCGTATAAGCTCTGGGCTGCAGTTTTATCGTTCATTGTAGTTTTATCGTGAAAAACGCTTGGAATTTTAAGCATTGATCTGGATTTTTCCAGAAGCTGCGCTTAGCTGGATTTTTCTAATTTTCCAGAAGCTGCACTCCTATTAAGTGTTTGTGAGTGAATAATGCAGCTCGTTCGTAGCTTGGTAGCTTGCCTGCAGTGCTTTCTTGTAGCTTTTATATAGTTCCTCACACATAGTGTATTGCCTGACGCATCGTGGAAGCCGCCTCTCGCCTATTGTTTGCATATATCTGCCTACAGCATCATGGCAGCAGGTGCTTTATGTGTTTGCGCTGGCTGACGAGCTTGCGTTAGGTAGAGCTTGTATTAGCAGCAGGGGCAGAGCTTGTATTGGCTAGAACTTGCACTAGAGGCAGGGGCAGAGCCAAGGATATAAGAGGCTTAGGTGTGGAGTAGTTAAGAAGCGCTGGTACAGCAACAGGGGTCGCAGCGCCAAAATTACTGCAACCCCTGCCGAAGTCTTAGGGCACCGAACCCGATAGCGCCTGTCGGCGCTAAGGCCGCTCGTAGCGGCAAATTATTGGAGCCCGGGGCTTTCGCGATTCGGTGCCTTAACTAAAATATAGCGCACTAGGTGACGTTTGTCACGCAAAAAAAGATAACAATTTTTATAACAAAATCGATTACGAATGAGATAGTCAATTCAATAAATCTTCAATAAAACTGAGAAAACGGTTTTCTCACGGAATAAATGTTTTATATTTTGCTTGGAACGTGAAAGAATTTTCACATGGTTCATGCGCAACGTCTAGAGCTACGCGCTATTGCTGGGCGTATCACGCTCGGAGTTTCTGGCTCGCTCCTATTAGCCTTTGGTGCCTACGCCAATATCGGTATTGGGCTGATTATGCTTGCAGTGCTGGGAGTTGTGTTTCTCGTGGGTTGGCCCTTGCTGCTTGCTGTGCCTCATCCTAATCTTTCTCGCGTGACGATGGCTGTTGTTTTTCTCGTCGCACTCAGCATCGGAAGCTGGGGTTCGTCTACAATGATGAGTTTTGTGGCGGCGCTGAGCGTGGCTGTGAGTTTTGGGATTGAAATGCTTCGTTCTGATGGTCGCCAGCGCATGATTGACCAAGCTGCGGCTACGTGTGTAGGCGCGCTTTTGCTCGCAATGCTCGTGATGTGGAGTTTTGCGTGGAGAGCCAATCTTGGGCATCTGCTCGCTGTACTTTTTGCTGTTGTTATTTGCGTGGTTGTGATTATTGGATCACTTGGAACACCTTCGTCGCGTGTTGTGGCTTTAATTAATGCGGTGATTGTTGGCGTGCTGATGGCGTGGCTTTTAGATCTTCCTCTTTGGGCGGGAGTCAGCGTTGGCGTGTGTGTGGTTCTTTGCTATGCGGCAACTGGCCGTGCCGTCAGCGAAATTCCGCATCCGTTGCCAGCTACTCTTGGTGCATCGCGAGCTATGATCCCATTGTGTGTGCTTGGAATGGTGGCATACGTGCTGGGCTTTGCCGTCGTATAATCCCCATGCTCTGCCTATCTCGCATTTACTCCTTACTCTCGCGTATTCTAGACGCATGACGATGCGACTTCCTGAGAATCTTCCTCCCGAAAACTATCCGCTTGCGTGGCTTCTTGATACTTGGCGTGGCGGTGGCGTGCTTGAATATGAAAATGTGCCAGCGGCTGCTTATCTTCACGAGCTTCGCATAGACAATAATGACGGCGGTCCGTATGTGCGTTTTGTTTCTACGATTTGGCTTGCTAAGGAGCCAGCGGGAGCAGTCGATAAGGAGCATTCTGGCGAAGTCACGTGGAATGCGCTCACAAAAGGGCAGTTGTGGAGCACACTGACGGGATATGTGCGAGTTAATCCTGAAATAGAAAAGCAAGAGGATGGCTCAGTTGCGTTGGAGGCGATGACTGCGGCGCCTTCAGGGGTTTCGCAAGTGTGGGTTGGTATCGTGCGCGGTCCTCAGCTGCAGATGGTGACGGACGTCGTGGCACGTTCTGCTGCAGGAGCAGATGTTGAAGCAGCAAAGGTGATGGCTGGAAACGTCAATTCAGATCTCTTTTACGCCTACGATATGGAAGCATTCGGCTCGCCAATGCGTTCCTACATGGCAGGGCGGCTCTCACGGATGATGGATGCTTCTGTAGATCCGATTGTGGAGGCGTGATCCGCAGGCGCAGACATATATCTGCTAAGAGCACACGCATATCTGCCGAGAATTGAGGAGAAACGATGGCACATAATTTCGGCAATTATCTTGCTCAGCAGCGAGAATTAGTTGATGGGCGCGCATGGGTGCAACTTCCGATGGAAGCCGTCACTGTTTCTGGAGTCGATCGTTTTTCTTGGCTCAACAATATTACGACTGCTCCCATGCTGGCACTCCAGCACAATAATGTGAATTATGCAAAGCCCAGCTCCATGCGGGGAGCCTCTGAAAGCAAGCAGGCCATTCATCATGGGATGCGGCAGGCAGGGATTGAAACATTGATTCTTGACGCTGCAGGGCACATTATGTTTGCGTGCGCTGCGGCAGACGATGGCGAACGGACGTGGCTGCTTGTAGATGCTGGCGTATCAGCACCTCTTAGCGAGTTTTTACGCAGTATGCAGTTTATGGCTCGTGTTGAAGTTGAGGTGACGCCGATAGCTGCAGTTGGTGTGATGCTGCCGAGCGTTGAGCTTGCGAGAGAGCTGACGTCTCAGGTGGCTGTGGTGTGGGAAGATCCCTGGTCCCAAGTTTCTGAGGGGGGAGCGCACTATGGTGTGCCCGATGCTGATCATCCAGCCGCATTGCATAGCCGTACGCTCCTTATTTGCGAGCTGCCGAAGGGTGATGAACGCGTTGAGCTTTCCGAGCTGTTAGATTCTAAAGCGGAAAAGTCTAGTGCGTATGCAGATATGTATGCAGGCAGCGGGAAATATACAAAAGCTAGTATGTGCGGCGGGCAACCTGATAGAAAAGCAGAGCAGGCAGAAGATGCGGTAGATGCTTTTGCTTATGTGGTGAATGCGGCTAGCGAATCACATGATGTGCACGATGTGCCGCTTTTTATGCGTGAAGCACTTGAGAAAGCTGGATATAGCGAAGCTAGCCATCATGCATGGGAGGCTTTGCGCATTGCTGATTGGAGGCCTCGCTCTCAAACTGAGGTGAGCGATGATCGTGTGATGCCGCATGAACTGGATTGGCTTCGCACGGCAGTATGGCTCAATAAGGGCTGTTTTCCTGGGCAAGAGACAGTGGCAAAAATCGTTAATATGGGCAGACCTCCGCGTCGTTTGGTTTTTCTTTATGTGGAAGGGGCAGAGGGAGAGTTACCTGTGGCGGGTACGCAGCTTACTATCGCTCGCAGCAACTGTGATGGCACTGCCGAAAACGTATCTTCATCGGTAGTTGGAGTAGTGACGAGTATTGGGCGGCACTATGAGCTGGGTCCTATTGCGCTCGCGCTCATCAAACGTACAGTTCCTGCTGATGTGATCTTGGAATTTGCTGATAGCAGCGGATTTATTGCCACACAGGAAATAATTGTTTCTCCGCATGGGCGCTCTTCAGTGTCTCCTCGAGAAATTCCAGGAGAGAAGCTGCGTAAAGCGCGTGCTGCTCTTAGCTCAGAGGAAAAACCGCAGCGGCGCAGATAATGAACTAGTTCTTAGCTGCCTGCTAGAGAGATTGGGCATAAAAAGCCGTTCTAGATAACAAAAGAGAATGGGAGAAATCGTATGCGCGCAGTTATTCAGAGGGTGAAGCGGGCTAAAGTGACGGTGATGGACGATCCAAGCGGAGTGCCCGTCGTCACTGGAGAAATTGGCGCTGGATTATGCGTCTTGCTCGGCGTCACGCACGAAGATGGGCAAGCTCAGGTAGAAAAAATTGCGCGCAAAATAGCTCAGTTGAAACTTTTACGAGGCTTGGCAACTTCTGAGGAACCAGAGGGCACAGACGATCCGTCCCAACGCCAAGGAGCGCAAGAAAGTGGAGCGCAAGTTTTGCTCGTCTCGCAGTTCACTCTTTATGCAGATGTACGCAAAGGCAAGAAACCAGGCTGGAGCCATGCGGCGCCTGGGCAGGTAGCTGAGCCAATTTTTAATGCCGTTGTTGAAGCTGTGCGTGCCTACGGAATTGAGGTTCAGACGGGTCGTTTCGGAGCTATGATGGACGTAGAATTACTCAACGATGGGCCTTTTACGATTATTGCAGAGGCTTAGCAGAAGCCAGCGGACGCCTAGAAGAAGCTGAGTGGAGTGCGCCGAGGGCGAAACGAGGAAAGTATTATGCCCTTGTGTGGTTAAGGTAGATGCATACAGTATTCAGATGTGTAAACACGCATTGCATCTAGGAGATCAACATTGTTTGAACGTTTTACAGATCGAGCACGCCGAGTTATTGTGCTGGCTCAAGAAGAAGCTCGCAGCTTGAAGCATAACTATCTCGGCACTGAGCATATCCTTCTTGGTCTCATTAAAGAGGGAGAAGGTGTGGCTGCAAAAGCGCTGGAAGCTCTCAATATTTCTTTTGACGCCGTGCGCGAGCAGGTTGTGGAGATTATTGGCGAGGGGCAGGAGCACCCGAGTGGGCATATTCCTTTCACTCCGCGTGCTAAGAAAGTGCTCGAATATGCCATGCGTGAGGGCTTGCAGCTTGGGCATAGCTATATCGGCACAGAGCATCTGCTTCTTGGATTGTGCCGCGAGCAAGATGGTGTTGCGGCGCAAGTGCTTGTCAAGCTCGGCTCTGATCTTCCTACTGTGCGCCAGCAGGTGACGCATTTGCTTTCTGGTTTTCCAGGTGGAAAAGAAGCTGTGGGCGTGGGTGCAGGCAATCAGCGCGAAGGTGGTTTGCGTGCAGGGAGTTCTGTGCTCGATCAGTTTGGGCGTAACCTCACAGCTCTTGCACGTGAAGGCAAGCTCGATCCTGTGATTGGGCGTCACAATGAGACGCAGCGCGTGATGCAGGTGCTTAGCCGCCGCACGAAAAACAATCCGGCTCTGATTGGTGAGCCTGGGGTTGGGAAAACGGCAGTTGTGGAAGGGCTTGCCCAGGCGATTGCGGCTCATGATGTGCCTGAGACTCTCAAAGAAAAGCAGCTCTATTCGCTCGATATGGGTTCTTTAGTAGCAGGATCGCGCTACCGTGGCGATTTCGAAGAGCGTATGAAGAAAATTTTGAAGGAAATCACGAGCCGCGGAGATATTATCCTCTTCATCGATGAGATTCATACGCTTGTAGGAGCTGGCGCAGCTGAGGGCGCGCTTGATGCTGCGAGTTTGCTCAAACCGATGATGGCTCGTGGGGAACTGCAGATTATTGGTGCTACCACGCTTGATGAGTACCGCAAATACATTGAGAAAGATGCTGCACTTGAACGGCGTTTCCAGCCAATTCAGGTGGAGCAGCCAAGTGTGAAAGAGACGATTGCAATTCTTGAGGGTCTGCGCGATCGTTACGAGGCGTTCCATCATGTGACGATCACCAACGAAGCTCTCGAAGCTGCCGCTAATCTTGCGGATCGTTATATCAATGATCGTTTCCTACCGGATAAAGCTATTGATTTGATTGATGAAGCTGGTGCTCGGCTCGCGATTCAGAAGATGACGGCACCGCCAGAGTTGAGTGAGCTTGATAAGAAAATTGCGCTCGTGCGCGGCGATAAAGAGGCTGCGATTGACGGGCAGGATTTTGAAAAAGCGGCGGCTCTGCGAGATAAAGAGCAGCAGCTTTCCGAAGAACGGGCTGAAAAAGAGCGCGCATGGAAAGCTGGAGAGCTGAGCGTCGAAGCTGTAGTTGATGAAGATTTGATTGCGCAAGTGCTGTCGATGAGCACAGGTATTCCAGTGTTTAAGCTTACCGAGGCTGAGAGTGCCAAACTTTTGCGTATGGAAGACGAGCTTCATAAGCGTGTGATTGGGCAGGTTGAAGCAGTGAAGGCTGTGGCTCAAGCTATTCGTCGTTCGCGTGCAGGATTGAAAGATCCAAACCGTCCAGGAGGTTCTTTTATCTTCGCAGGTCCGACTGGTGTGGGTAAAACAGAGCTTGCTAAGGCTGTGGCTGAATTCTTATTTGGTGACGAAGATGCTTTGATTACGCTTGATATGAGCGAGTATCAGGAGAAGCATACTGTCTCGCGTCTTTTCGGTGCCCCTCCAGGGTATGTGGGATATGACGAGGGAGGGCAGCTCACAGAGAAAGTTCGCCGTAAGCCATTCTCGGTGGTGCTTTTCGATGAGATTGAGAAGGCTCATGCTGATCTGTTTAATTCCCTGCTTCAGATTCTGGAAGAAGGGCGGCTCACAGATTCCCAAGGGCGTATTGTTGATTTTAAGAATACGATCATTATTATGACGACTAACCTTGGCACAAAGGATATTGCTAAGGGCGTGCAGACTGGTTTCCAGTTTGATCAAGATGAAATGGCGAGCTATGAGCGCATGAAGATTCGGGTGAATGAAGAGTTGAAGAATCACTTCCGCCCTGAGTTCTTGAACCGTATAGACGAAATGATTGTGTTCCCGCAGCTTAATCGCGATGAGATTTTGCGTATTGTAGATTTGATGGTGAGTAAGCTCGACCGTCGTTTGCAGGAAAAGGGTATGAGCCTTGCTTTGAGTGATAAAGCAAAGCAGCTTCTCGCAGATCGTGGATTTGATCCAGTGCTTGGGGCACGCCCGCTGCGCCGCGCAATTCAGCGCGATATCGAAGATGTGCTTTCGGAGAAGCTCCTCTTTGGCGAGTTCTGTGAGGGGCAGACGATTGTGGTAGATGTTGATGAGGATAATATTCCGATGAGTTTCACATTTACTGGGCATGATTCGGATTATCAGCTGCCTGAAGGTATTTCGCATGCTGATAGCATCGATGAGATTGTCGGCTTGCAAGAAAACTAGACTAGATGTTTGCACACATGTAGTGATGGTTTTATGCAATCTTGTGTGGAGCTGCTCTTTGAGTGGCTCCACACGTTTTTCATATCTTTTCTTCATGTTTTCAATACAAAAGTATTGATTTTATATACAATTGTATGCGAACTTAAGGAGAAGCGATGGCAAAAGAAGCTTTAATGCAGTTGCGAATGGATAGTATTGTGAAACAACGTGCAGAAGAAACGTATCGTGCAACTGGTACTTCTTTTGCTGAAGCAATCCGTATTTTTGCTGTGCAGAGTATCGAAGTTGGTGGTTTCCCTTTTCAGCCTATGATGCGTGGTTCTTCAAAGGCAGGTATGAAGGGTCGGCTTGCACAATATGCTCAGGCTGATTTAGCTGAGCGAGAAAAAAGAGCTTTTGCCCGTGCATCTGCTAAGAAGCATCAATCGCGGGAAATTAACTGAAATGCGTTGGCTAATTGATGCAAATGTGATTTTGCGGTATCTGATAGCGGATAATAAAACTCAAGCCGATCGGGCAGAACTCACAATTCGTGAAGGTGCCTATACAGTTCCAGAAGTGATTGCAGAAGTAGTCTACGTGCTTAATGGCGTTTATAACCTGGAACGTAAGGAAATTTGCCATGTTCTTTCTGATTTACTTGAAGAAATAGATATGGCTGAACGAATAATTGTGCTTGAAGCGTTGAAACTTTATTCAAATAAACATATTGATTTTGTAGATGCGATGCTTGTGGCGCGCGCACATCTGTTAAATGAACACGTATTCACATTTGATAAAAAGATGCGTGATCTTTTGTATTAGCCGATATGTAAATATTTCGACAGGAATGCTGATAACGCTGATTGATACACGTGCTTTACCTGTTCATAGAATAAACAAAAATTTGTATGTAGCGTTTGTATGTTAGAGTTTTGGTAATTGGTTCCATGCGTAGTTGCTTTGAAACAATTCGCGCATAAGACGATCAAAGAGAATAAAGAGAATAAAGCAGAAAGGAGGCAGCTGCGATGAGGAAGAGTTCGTATTACTTCTACTTTTATTATTTTTCTGCAGGCTGCTCGATTTCTGCAGTATCCACGGCGTAGAAAACGCCTCGGATTAGAGAGAAACTAGGCAGCCTGCTTTCAATGTGCATATCTGAGCACACAAGGAAGCAGGTTTTTCTTTTCTCTTATATCCTCACTAGCACAATTAAATCAGAATGAAGCCTTCACACATATCTCGTGAAGAAGTAAGAGAAATGATAATAAAAGATAAGGATAAGGAGAAAACACATGGCAATGGATTTCCACAGAAAGCTTCCGATTCCCAAGGAAGTGAAAGCTCTCTTTCCTGTCACAGAGCATATGGCTGAGGTTAAAGCACGGCGTGATACAAATATTAAAGCTGTATTCGAAGGAAGATCTGATAAATTTCTGCTTATTATCGGCCCTTGCTCGGCTGATCGTAGCGAGCCTGTGCTCGAGTATCTATCGCGGCTTCGTCGAGTTGAAGAAGAAGTAGCAGATAAAATCATCATTATTCCTCGTATTTACACAAATAAGCCTAGAACAACGGGTCTGGGCTATAAAGGAATGCTTCACCAGCCAGACCCTGAATCGCAGCCAGATATGTATAAAGGGGTTGTGGCTATCCGTGAGCTGTATCTTTCAGCTCTTCGAGATTACGACTTTTCATGTGCAGATGAAATGCTTTATCCAGATAACTATCGTTATCTTTCTGATTTGCTTGCTTATGTGGCGGTAGGGGCACGATCTGTTGAAAATCAGCAGCATCGTCTCACATCAAGCGGTATTGAGGTACCTGTGGGTATGAAGAATCCTACGAGTGGAGACCTCAACGTGATGATGAATTCTCTTGTGGCAGCGCATTCTGGCCATACATTTATTTATCGTGGCTGGGAAGTGACGAGTTCAGGTAATCCTTATGCTCATGCTATTTTGCGTGGTTACAACGATTTTTCTGGTAGAAACGTTTCTAACTATCATTACGAGGATTTGCTTCGAATGCAAGATCTTTATGTGCAGTCAGATCTTGCTTATCCCTCTGTGATTGTTGATACAAACCATAATAATTCGGGTAAGCAGTATCTTGAGCAGATCAGAATCGCAAAAGATATTATGCATAGCCGCAGTAAGAATCCAGATATTAAACGTCTCGTGAAGGGCTTAATGATTGAGAGCTATCTTGAAGATGGAGCGCAGAGTGCCCAGGAGCGCATATTCGGCAAATCAATCACGGATCCATGCCTTGGTTGGGAAAAAACTGAGCGTTTAATTTTTGAGCTGGCTGAAAAACTCTAAGAGGGATTCTGGGCAAGCGATGGGCAATAATCAAGGCAAAATTTAGGCGTAGGTTGAAAGGAACGGAGGCGAGATGAGCACGCTTGAAGAAGCTAGGGAAATTATCAATGCTGTTGATGCACACATGGCAGAGCTTTTTGTGCGTAGAATGAGGGCGGCTGAGAGTATATGTTCCTACAAAAAAGAGCACGGTCTGCCAATTCTAGATTCTCAGCGAGAAGAAGAAGTGATTGATGCGAATGCTGAGCTGATTGAGGACGATACTCTCAGGGGCTACTACGTGAGTTATCTCAAACACCTCATGGCAACGTCACGAGCATATCAATATCGCCTACAAAACGGGCTGAAAGTGGCATATAGTGGAGTTGAGGGAGCTTTTGCTCATATTGCTGCAGGAAAAATTTTCCCTCAAAGTGCCCGTATGCCATACAGAGATTTTCAGACGGCGTATGATTCTGTCGTCACCGGCGAAAGCGATGTGGCTGTGCTGCCGATTGAAAACAGCTACGCGGGCGAGGTTGGGAAAACTATTGATTGCATCTTCGAGGGTGGGCTTTTTATTAACGGAATTTACGAGCTGAAGGTGCGCCAGCATCTTTTAGGAGTACCTGGGGCAACGCTTGCGGATATTAAGACGGTGACGAGCCATCCGCAGGCACTTGCTCAGTGCCGTGGATATATCGAGATGAGAGAATTTGAGACGGAAGAAGCATCCAATACTGCTGGGGCAGCGAAAATAGTTGCTCAGAGAAATGAGCTCTCTCTCGCAGCGATCGCAAGCGCTGAAACGGCTGAGATTTATGAGCTTGATGTGCTCGATATGGATATTAATAAGAGTGGTGAAAATACCACGCGTTTTGCTGTGCTCTCGCGTATTCAGGCAAGCGCGCCAGCAATGAGTAGTTCCGTTCTCATGTTTACTGTGAAGCACGAAGTGGGTTCACTTGCCCATGCAATCACTATTATCAGCACGCACGGATATAACATGACGGCACTTCGCAGCAGACCATTGAAGAAGGGTTCGTGGCAATACTATTTCTATATCGAGATTGATGGCAGAATCGATACTGATAATGGCGAGCGGATGATTGCGGAGCTGAAAAAAGTCTGCGATAAGTTCAAAGTTGCTGGCTCTTTCACTCCTCACTTCGAGATATAGGAAAGTGCATACTTGCTAGGAGCGCATATTCACTACGAGTATATACGTGGCAGGAAAGCGCAGCGAGTATACAGGAAGCAGAGCAAAAACGCAGGAAAGCGCAGTGAGCGCAGCAGGATTAGTGCAGATGGAACGGTATACACGCAAGGAGAAACAACTCAGGGAGCACGAGGAAGCAACCTAAAACGTATAGAAACGGTACAGACGCAGAGAAACAAAACTAAAAATCAGACCGTATCTGATTAGATTGCATCGTCTAATCGAATTACATCTGGATCGGATCAGATTGAATCTATATCACGTACGGATCGAATGCAGCAAAATATATGAATCTGATGGGATTGCAGAGAGGTAAACATGATTATCCGCATGAATCTTGGAGTGCATAGTTACGATATTGTTGTGCGGCGTGCCATTCTTGAGCAGGCGTATCGGCATATAGATCTCAATCGGCGCGTATTGATTGTGACGGATGAGGGGGTGCCTGCATCGTATACGCACACCCTCGCTCGCCAGTGCAGAGAAAACGTGATTCATGCTGTTGCGGTAGGCGAGAAATCTAAGAGCCTTGAGATTTTCGGAGAGCTTCTTCGCACGATGCTCGATCACGATTTTTCCCGAAAAGATTGCGTGGTTGCTCTTGGCGGTGGAGTAGTAGGCGATCTTGCAGGGTTTGCTGCCTCGGCGTATATGCGCGGAATTGATTTTTATAATATCCCCACCACTCTTCTTTCTCAGATTGATTCTTCGATTGGCGGTAAAACTGGGATTAATTTTGGCGGAGTGAAAAACTCGGTAGGTGCTTTTTATCAGCCGAAGAAAGTGCTTATTGATCCTGAGCTTTTGTGCACTCTCCCGCCGCGGCATATTTCAAATGGGCTTGCCGAAGCAATCAAAATGGCGCTCACATCGGATAGAGATCTTTTTGAACTTTTTGAGCGCAAAGATTACGGGATTGGTAATTATGAAATTCTTATAGATGAGATTATTGAGCGTTCTCTTATTATTAAAAAGAGTGTGGTTGAGCAAGATGAAAAAGAATCTGGTATGCGCAAAATACTGAATTTCGGGCATACTATCGGGCACGGCATTGAAGCGAGTATCGGCATTGGCGCTGGCAGTGAAGCTCGTGACGGTGAGAGCGATAGTTGCGGCGAAGGCGTCGGAAGCACAGTATTCGCTAGTGAAGGCGTTAGTAGTGAAGGCCTTAGCAAGAAAGGTGGCAGCGCAGGAGTAGATGCTGGGCATGAAATCACAAGCTGGGAAGAGGCTTGGCAAACGATGAAGCTTTATCATGGCGAATGCGTGGCTCTAGGTCTGATTCCGATGTGTGATGAAGAGATTCGCTCTCGCGTGATTGATGTTCTCAAAAAATACAACCTCTATCGAAATCTTGATTACGATTGGTGTGCAATTGAGCAAGCGGCATTTCACGATAAAAAAGCAGATGGAGGATCCGTCACGGTCACGCTTGTGCATGAGCCAGGTAGCTGTGAAATGGTGACGATGGAATGCGGCGCCGTCATTGAACGAGCAAAAGCTTGCCTAGGAAAAGGCAAAAATCTCTCATCGCTGCCCCCGAGAAGCGAATAAAGGAAAATAGGGGAGAATACTAATGAAAAATACTTTTGGATCCAGCGTGGCTCTCACCCTTTTTGGGGAAAGCCACGGGCAATATATTGGAGCCACTCTCGATGGTTTAGCGCCGGGAATTACAATCGATCATGAGTATATCTCGCATATGCTCACTTTGCGCCGCCCTTCTGGCAGAATTTCTACTCAGCGCCGAGAGAATGATCAGTATCGCATTATCAGCGGTGTAAGGGAGATAAGCGAAGAGAAATTTTTTGCCCGCTTGGAAAGCGGCAATGCGGATATATGTGCAGGCAATGATGGAGAAAAACAATGCGGGAGCGAAAAAGGCAGTGTGCGCGCACAAAACAGTGTGCAGATCACGACGGGTGCGCCCCTAACTATTCTTATCCCTAATGAGAACGTGCGAAGCTCGGATTACAGCGCAATCAGCACGATTGCTCGCCCGTCTCATGCTGATTACGCGGCAGAGTGTAAATATCACGGTTTCCAGGATTCACGCGGCGGCGGGCATTTCAGCGGGCGGCTTACAGCTGCTCTCGTGGCTGCAGGTGCTGTGTGTAAATCTGCGTTGGAGAAAAAAGGAATTTTGATCGGCACGCACGTAAAAAAATGTGCAGGAATCTCAGATAGAGAATTTGGCACTACTGTGAGCGGTATTGTGCGAGATATTAAGAGCCTTAATGCCAAGGTGTTTGCAACTCTCAGTGAAACGAGCCAGGAGCACATGCGTGAGGCGATTCTTGAGGCCGCCACGCAGGGCGATAGCGTGGGAGGTGTGCTCGAAACTGCTGTGATTGGAATGCCGCACGGAGTGGGGGAACCTTGGTTTGACGCCGTAGAGAGCCTGCTTGCTCATATGCTTTTTTCGATTCCTGCCGTCAAAGGCGTTGAGTTTGGTGCGGGATTTGCTCTTGCAGATATGAGAGGGAGCGTTGCTAACGATCCTTTTGCAATAAGCGGCGGAAAAGTTGTGTGTGCCAGCAACAATAACGGCGGAATTAACGGCGGAATTACGAACGGTATGCCTATTATTTTCCGAACCGTGGTTAAACCTACTCCAACGATTTATAAGCTGCAAGAAACAGTTGATTTTTCAGCAATGAAGGAAACTGTGTTACAAGCAAAAGGGCGGCACGATCCTGCGATTGTGCATAGGGCGCGCGTGGTACAAGACGCCGCTTCAGCGATTGTGTTTGCAGATGCACTCGCCATGCGTTTCGGCACGGATTGGCTCGCCTCTGTGCGTCTGGCGGAGCGTGCAGACGCGGATTGCTGTGCTCGCTTCAATAGTGAACGCGATCTGCAGATGCTGGAGAAGGCAGAAAAATGAAAAAAGCTTTTTATGTAAAGAAAGTATCTGAGAAAAGATATGGCTGCATCGGTAAGAAGCTCGCACATAGTTTCTCGAAAGAGATTCATGCTCAGCTCGCAGATTATGATTACGAATTGATCGAGCTGGCTGAAGAGGAGCTTGCGCCGTTTTTAGAAGAAAAAAACTTTGCCGCAATCAACGTCACTATTCCCTATAAAGAAGCAGTGATCCCGTATCTTGATTCGTTGAGCGACGTAGCGGCACGGATTGGCGCTGTGAATATCGTGGTGAATAGAGAGGGCAAGCTCTTTGGCGACAACAGCGATTATGCGGGGCTGAAAGCACTTATCGATCGGGTGGGGGTTTCCCTCGTACAGAAAAAAGTGCTTGTGCTTGGCACTGGAGGAGCCAGCAAGACGGCCTGCATCGTCGCCGAAGATTTAGGAGCTGTTGAAATCCTGAGGGTGAGCAGAAGGAAAAAACTTGGAAGCGTCACCTATGAAGAAGCTTTGGCAGAGCATACAGATGCGCACGTTATTATCAACACCACTCCAGTGGGAATGTTTCCCGATTGCGATGCGCAGCCTTTGGATATCGAATCATTTTCACAGCTCGAAGGCGTGATTGATGCTATCTATAACCCGCTGCGGACTAATCTTGTGCTGAGTGCGCGTGAGCGAGGCATTTTGGCTGAGGGGGGATTGTATATGCTGGTGGCGCAGGCTGTTGCTGCAGTTGAAGCATTTCTCGGAACGCCGATTCCGCACGAAACTACTGAGCGCATTTACGCTCGCATACTTTCCTCGAAAGAAAACATTGTGCTGACGGGTATGCCTGGGAGTGGCAAGAGCACAGTAGGCGCCTGCTTGGCTAGCGATATGGTGTGCAGGGCAGAAGTGCTGAGTGGTTATGAATTTTTCGATACCGATAGTGAGATTGAAAAGCTCTGCGACGTTTCCATCAAAGAACTCATCGAGACGCGCGGAGAAGAGTATTTCCGTAATCTGGAAACGAAGGTGATTGCCGAAGTATCTTCGCAGCACAGCCGAATTATCTCAACAGGCGGCGGCGCTGTGCTTCGCGAGGAAAACGTGCGGGCGCTTAAGAGAAATGGCAGGCTGTTTTTTCTCGATGCTGATATTCGACGCTTACAAGCCACACAGAGCAGACCGTTGGCAAATACATACGAAAAGCTGAAAAAGCTTTATGAGCAGCGATTGGAAACGTACAAAACAACTGCCGATGCTGTGGTGCCCGATATGGAAACGCCTCAGGCTTTGGCAGACGCTGTGATAGAGAAGCGAAAGGAGCCTATCGCATGAGGATTCTCGTCATCAATGGCCCTAATCTCAATATGCTTGGTATTCGAGAGCCAGAGCATTACGGGAAAGAAACATACGCGGATCTGGAAGAGAAAATCAGCACCTACTGTCAGAGCCGAAATATTGCCGTCACGCTCTATCAATCCAATTATGAGGGGGCGCTCGTTGATGAGATTCAGAAGGCATACGGAGAAGCTGATGGGATTGTGATTAACCCTGGAGCTTATACCCATACAAGTATTGCCATATTAGATGCGCTCACGGCGGTAGGGATTCCTGCAGTTGAAGTGCATATTTCAAAGCTGGAAGAGCGGGAAGATTTTCGGCAGGTGAGCTATATTCGCCGTGCTTGTACGGCTACTATCACTGGGCGCGGCACAGATGGATATCTTGAGGCTATCGACTTTTTACTTCGCTTCCTCAAGGGAGAGCACACTCAGGATCATGGAGAAAATGTTGCGGCGTGTGACGACGCTCGTGACGGCAATGATGACGGTGACGATAATCGTGTGAGTGTTTGCGGCGAAAACGTCAGCGAGACCTGCGGTGAAAACGTCGGCGAGATCTGCGGCGAAGATAACGCCTACAGTGAGGCTTGCGAGAATATCGTTGCTAGGAATTGCGAGGAATTGCAGTGAGGTGGAATCGTGATTATTGAAGTAGAGCCGTGCGTGCTGGCTGGGAGGATAGCTGCTCCTCCTTCAAAAAGTATGGCTCACAGATACCTGATCGCCGCAGCACTTTCTGGGCACGAATGCACTCTTTCAGGCGTTGACGGCTGCGAAGATATTTTGGCAACGATTGATTGCCTGCAGGCTTTAGGAGCACAGATTGAGCTGCGAGGTGGAAGCGAAGAATCAGGCGAACGCGCCGCAACCGCCCATATTGCTCCAGGTCGGTTTATGCGAGCAGGCAGTCGCATTCTAGAGTGCCGAGAAAGCGGCAGCACGCTTCGTTTCTTTATTCCACTTGCGCTATGCTTGGGTGAGCCAGTCACTTTGCGCGGAAGCGCTCGGCTCTTTGAGCGTCCGCTTGGCGTCTATGAAGATCTCTGCCGTGCTCACGGTTTCACGTTTCATAAAGAGGCTGATTCGGTGACGGTGTGCGGAAGCTTGCAGGGCGGCGCGTACGAGCTGGAAGGCGGCGTGAGCAGTCAGTTCATCACAGGGCTTATATGTGCGCTCGTATATCGCGGCGGCGATTCACTTCTTCATATTCTTCCGCCTTTTGAAAGTAGATCATATGTGGATCTGACGATTCGTGCGTTGCGAGCTTTCGGCGTACATATAGAGTTTACTGATACCTATACCATCGGCATGTGCTCTTCAAAAATGAGAGGATACAACGGAAAAATCGAGGGCGACTACTCAAATGCGGCGTTTCTTGATGCCTTCAACGAACTTGGCTCCAGCATCACAGTGATGAATCTGGATCCGAGCAGTGCTCAAGGCGATAGGGTGTATCGAAAGTATTTCTCGCTCATATCATCTGGCACACCTACGCTGGATATTTCCGATTGCCCAGACCTCGGACCAATTCTTTTTGCGCTTGCTGCCATGAAAAACGGCGCAGTTTTTACGGGCACAGATCGCTTAAAAGCAAAAGAAAGCGACCGTGGGCGTGCGATGGATAGTGAGTTGCGAAAACTTGGAGGC
This sequence comes from uncultured Arcanobacterium sp., assembly GCA_958428545.1. GTDB lineage: Bacteria > Actinomycetota > Actinomycetes > Actinomycetales > Actinomycetaceae > Arcanobacterium_A. The sequence continues at coordinate 214,438 of CAUAGM010000001.1, forward strand.
GGGCTTATCTTCGGTGAAAACTCCATCACCGTGCCCAAGCAGGAGCTTCGTAGCTCAGAGGCTCTTTTAAGCAGCCATAACGATCATCGTATCGCGATGGCGCTCGCGGTGATTCTTTCAAGAATTGGAGGATCGATTGAAGGAGCCGAAGCCGTGAGGAAGAGCTATCCGAGATTTTTTGACGATCTTACGATGCTAGGAGCAAAGGTAAAGAAAATATGCTAGTTCAGGTAGATAAGAAAATTTTGATTGTTGGCCTCGGGCTTCTCGGCGGAAGCTATGCTCGGGCGCTCAAGCGGCTCGGTTTCCATATCAGCGCTATCACAAAAGAAGAATCATCTATCGATTATGCGCTGCGCGAGGGGATTATCAACGAAGGATCTGCGAAGCTTGATCCAGGTATTATTGGCTCGGCAGATCTCGTGATTTTTGCTCTCTATCCGCACGTTTTTGTGCAGTGGATTGAGGATAATCAGGAGTTGCTGAAAAGCGGCGCGCTCCTCACAGACGTAACGGGCGTTAAAGGAAGTATCGTTTATAAGATTCAAGATATGCTTCGCGATGACGTCGAGTTCATTGCGGCGCACCCGATGGCTGGGCGTGAGCTTTCCGGCGTGGAAAACAGTACGGATACGATTTTTGCTGGAGCGAACTATATCGTCACTCCAACTGCAAAGAATACGCAAGATGCGATAGAAACCTGCATGGAGCTTGGCAAACTGCTCGGCTTTTCTCGTGTGGCAACTCTTTCTCCTGAAGAGCATGACGAGATGATTGGTTTTCTTTCTCAGCTTACGCATTGTATTGCTATTTCTTTGATGACGTGCAACAGCAAAGAGCATATGCAAGCCTTTACTGGCGATTCTTTCCGAGATCTCACGCGCATTGCGAGAATCAATGATGAGATGTGGAGTGAGCTTTTTATTGAGAATAAGACGGCTCTTTTGGAGCAGATGGATCTTTTTCTTTCTACGTTCACCGATCTTAGAACGATGATAGAAACTGAAGATGTGGCTGCGATGAGGGCGCTTATGCGCTATTCCACCGAGCGCCGAGCGCTCTTCGATAAGAATTAGCAGTTCAAAAGGCGGGGTACCTTTGGAATTTTTCCTCATTGGAATTCTTTCCTCAGATAGCCCCGCTCTTTCTTTGTATGCTAGTTCACTTTATTGCAATGGATAGCTCAGTTTTACTACGCTTCTTGCTCCGCTTTTTGCCCAGTGTGCTCTTGTGCTGGGATCTGCCGTTTTGGAAGATCTCGAGCCGCACGTTTCACTGCTTCTTGCACAGCCTGCGTCACTCTCTGATCAAATACGCCAGGGATAATATAATGTGCGCTCAGTTCTTCATCGGAAATTACAGAAGCAATCGCCTGCGCTGCCACCTGTAAAAGCTCTGTGGTGATCGTCTTTACTTGTGAATCGAGCACACCTCTGAAGAGGCTCGGGAAAACGAGCACATTATTGATCTGGTTCGGAAAATCGGAGCGTCCAGTAGCGATGATTGCGGCATGCTGAGAAGCTTCAATGGGATCGACTTCTGGAGTTGGGTTTGCCAGAGCGAAAACGATGGCATTATCGGCCATTGTGGCGATATCGTCTCCTCCCAGAATTCCGCCTTGTGAAACGCCGATGAATACGTCTGCTCCAGCTAGACCAGAGCGCAAATCTCCATGCACGAGGCGCGGATTAGTGATCTGTGCAAGCTCCTTGCGGGCAGAATTCATGTTTTCGGTTTGGTCGGCTGCAAGAGCGCCGTTTCTGCCGTATCCCACTATGTCTCGCGCGCCCTGAGCGAGAAGAAGTTTGATAATTGCAGTTCCTGCAGCTCCTACTCCTGAAACTACGATGCGTACATCTTCGATTTTTTTGTTCACGAGTTTTAAGGCGTTAATAAGAGCTGCGAGCACCACTACTGCTGTTCCGTGTTGATCGTCATGAAACACAGGAATATCGAGTTCATCTCGCAGGCGCTGCTCGATTTCAAAGCATCGAGGGGCAGAAATATCTTCTAGGTTGATTCCGCCAAACCCTGGAGCAATTAGTTTAACTGTGCGAATAATTTCTTCAGTATCTTTTGTGTCTAGCACGATTGGCCAAGCATTCACTCCGCCAAACTGTTTAAACAGCACAGCTTTTCCTTCCATAACGGGAAGAGCAGCTTCAGGGCCGATATCTCCAAGCCCCAGCACGGCAGTTCCGTCGGTGACGATTGCAACGGTGTTGGCGCGAATGGTGAGGCTGAAGGATTTCTCTGGGTTGTCGTGAATAGACGTGCATACGCGCGCTACTCCAGGCGTATAAACGCGCGAAAGATCGGCTCGATTCTTGATTGGAGCTTTTGGTGTGACTTCTATTTTTCCGCCGATATGTTCAAGGAAAGTTGTGTCTAGGATTGCTTGCACAGTGACGCCGGGGGTGGCTTCAAGGAGGTGGGCAATTTCGCGTCGATGGTTGGAATCGCGGGTGAGGCACGTGAGATCGAGGGAAATGTCTTCACGATCAGATTCGGCCACATCTAAACCTGTGATGGCAGCGCCTGTGGAAGAAACTTTTTGAATCACGTCTGCCACGTGCACCGATGATTCATCTATGTTGAGGCGGAATGAAGCAGTATAAGAAGGAAAAACTCGCATAGGGATATAGTAATGAATTTTTCTTGTTTTGTGCAGATCGTATTAAAACATAATTTTATTGGCGCTCCTCTTAGTAGGTGTTGAGATATTGAGTGAAGGGATGTATGAGCGTGTGAGCGAAGGGATGTGTGGGAGCTTGGGTGAAGCGCTTTATGAGCACTGTATTAAGTGCGCGTGTGGGTGTGCGGCGCCTATAGCTTCAGCGCAGCTGCTTCGTTCAATAGATGCGTCGTTCAATAAATTCGTGGCATATCAGCATGCCTAGCGAGCCGCAAAGAAAAATCGCAGGAAGAGCATAAGTGGAAAAAGATGAGATGAGTGCTCCTGTGATTGCAGGGAAAAGTAGAGAGCCGATATAGGCAAAGCCCATGTGTATGCCGATCACGCGTTTGACGTTGCCTGATCCAAATCTGCGATTTAGCTCTTTCATAATTCCCGGGTAAATAGGAGCACACCCTATTCCTGCAATGGCAAAGCCTGCGGCGGTTCCCCATGCACATGGGGCCAGAGCGGCACAGAGCATCCCAGCCATTAAAGTTCCTGTGCCGATACGGATAAGTTGAACGCTGCTCAAAGTTCGAGATACGAATCCTGAGGTAAAGCGTCCTAAGGTCATTCCGATGACGAATGCGCCTCCGGTTGCAGCTGCCATAGTGGCGTCAAGGTTTCGTGCCTGCCGTAGAAATGTGCTTGCCCAAAGTATGGCGCTGTGTTCTGCGCCGCAATAGAGGAAGAATGCGAAGACGGATTGCCAAAGCAGGGGAATGGAGTACCACGGTGTGTGATTTTCATCGTTTGCTCTATCGTCAGTTGCGCCATCGTCAGCATTAGTGCTGCAATCGTTTTTTGCAGAAAAGTTTGTATTGCTGCTGGTATAGCAAGGCGAAGTATCGCGTGTGTGCCATAGGCGGCGTGTGTAGACGAGAAGAATTGCAAGAAAGAACTGAATGCACGCAATAGCGGCGTAAGCTGGGCGCCACGAATGCATTGCGTAGAGGCAGAAAGCAACTATGAATGGGCCACATAGAGCACCTACTCCCCAAAAGGCGTGCAGGAAATTCATGTGCGCTGCAGAATAATGAGCGCTCACGTATGCGTTGAGGGCGGAATCAATTGCTCCTGCTCCAAGCCCGAGAATGAGCGCGCATAGAGGCATAAAGGCGAAGGCAGGGAAGAGGCTGAAGCCTGCGAGTCCTAGCGATGTGAGCATAGTTGAGATTGCGCAGACGGATGATGTTGAGAATCTGTGCAGTATCCATGCCGAGCAAAAGGAGGAGATAATGGTTCCGCAGCTTGTTGTGATGGAAAGTATTCCAGCTGCAGCGATATCCACTCCAAGATCTGGAGCCATCTGAGGCCATGCGGATCCGAGCACGTTATCTGGTAAGCCTAGGGAGATGAAAGCTGCGTAGATGACGGCAAGCAAAGAGGGCATAAAATTCTTTCTACTACGCGGTAAATAACGATAGGTATGAGCATAGTACTTACGCTTTTATCTATGAAATATACGTCCGATTACTTGAAAGAGCGATACGCTATCGCAGTGTATGCAATACGTTAAAGAATAGGGATACTGGTGTGGCTAAGTGGTTAGATCTATAGGATCTATAAGGATTCCAGCTGAATTGAGTGAGGGTTATAGCCGATTGCACAACCAACAGGAAGAACTTGAGCTTTTATATCAACCAAGTACTAAGAGAAGCTATGAAGCACCTTAAACATGAGCATGGAATTCTTCACAAAGTTACTGTAAAAAGTTAAGGGTTTTCGAGCTGGTAAGTTCGAGAGTGTGACGTTTGATGAGCTGGAAGAAAGCTGTGGTCTGGCGGATTGAGATTGATGAAGACGTTCAACAATCAATGAAAAAGCTCGACGTATCTGAAAAGCTCTTGTAGGTAATATGGCCGGTCTATGGCGTTATCGTGCAGGAGATTGCCGTATCGTATGCGATATTGAGGGTGATGCTCTTTTAGTTCTTGATTCTTGTTGGGGCGTGCGTGCAGACGTGAGGTTGATAAACGCAGATAATCTTTACGTAAAGCCTGCACTATATCGATGCGTCAAAAATTTCTTGCACGTTTTTCATTGGTGCACTTAGGCTGCAGATCTCTGTGAGATTCTGGCCAGATTTTCCTGAGCGTTTAATACTTATTTTATGTAAGAGGTATCAAAATATAGGCTTAAGGGCCCATAATGCATTAGAATTTTTGCGGACCGTGTTGTGCGGCTTCAAGTGAAGAAAGCGAAACAAGACCCAAAGAAGGGGCATGCGTAATGACGAAGTATGTATATAACTTCACCGAGGGCAATAAAGATATGAAAGATCTTCTCGGTGGTAAAGGCGCGAACTTGGCAGAAATGACGAGCTTGGGGCTGCCGGTTCCTCCTGGATTTACTATCACCACCGATACGTGCCGTGCATATTTGAGCAGCGGTTCAGTGCCCGAAACTCTTGCTGTGGAAGTCACCACTGCAATTCGTGGCGTTGAAGAAAAAATGGGCAAGACTCTTGGCGACGCGGCAGATCCTCTCCTTGTTTCTGTGCGTTCGGGAGCTAAGTTCTCTATGCCTGGCATGATGGAGACGGTGCTCAACATCGGTTTGAACGATCAGAGCGTGCAGGGCTTGGCTCAGCAGGCTGGCAATGATCGTTTTGCGTGGGATTCTTATCGCCGTTTGATTCAGATGTTTGGCAAGACGGTGATGGATATTGATGGCGATCTTTTCGCTGACGAGCTGCACGGTTTGCAGGAGCGCAAGGGCTACAAGGGTGATCTTGATATGACCACCGAAGATCTCAAAGAGCTTGTGGATACGTATAAAAGGATTGTGAAGCGCGAGAAGGGCATTGATTTCCCGCAGGATCCGCGCGCCCAGCTCGATATGGCTGTGGAAGCGGTGTTCCGTTCGTGGAATACTGATCGTGCTCGTATCTATCGCCGTCGTGAGCGCATTCCGAACGATCTTGGTACTGCCGTCAATGTGCAGACGATGGTCTTTGGCAATATGGGTATGGATTCTGGTACAGGCGTGTGCTTCACTCGCGATCCATCAACTGGGCATTCAGGCGTCTATGGTGATTATTTGCAGAATGCTCAAGGTGAAGACGTGGTGGCTGGTATTCGCAATACTCTTTCACTTGCCGATTTGGAGCGTCTTGATAAGAAGAGTTACGACGCGTTGCGTGAGATTATGCGTAAGCTTGAAACCCACTACCGCGATATGTGCGATATTGAGTTTACGATTCAAAAGGGTAAGCTCTGGATGCTGCAGACCCGCGTGGGTAAGCGTACTGCTTCGGCAGCTTTCCGTATTGCCGAGCAGCTTGTAAACGAGAAACTCATCACGAAAGATGAGGCGGTGACGCGTGTGACGGGCGATCAGCTCACGTCGCTACTCTTCCCGCAGTTTGATAAGAAAGCTGAAAAGAAGCTCATTTCCAAAGGTATGCCTGCTTCTCCGGGCGCTGCTGTGGGTGAGATTGTGATGAATAACGAGCAGGCTGTGGCTCGCACGAATGCTGGTGTGCCAGTTATTTTGGTTCGCCGTGAGACGAACCCGGATGATCTTCAGGGCATGGTTGTGGCTGCTGGTGTGCTTACGGCTCGCGGCGGCAAGACCTCTCATGCAGCTGTGGTGGCGCGCGGCATGGGGCGTTGCTGCGTGGTGGGTGCAGAAGACCTCATGGTTGATGAGGTGGCAGGCACTGTGTATGTGAAGAGCAAAGATGCCACCTATAAAGCTGGTGACGTGATCGCTATCGATGGCGCGACTGGTGAAATTTTCGAAGGGGAAGTTCCTGTCACAGATTCTGCAGTGATGACCTATATTTCCAAAGGATATGATGCTGCTATCGAAGCTGCTGCGGCAGATGAAGACGTGACCGAATTGGTGACGGCTGTGCATCACATTCTGAGCCGTGCAGACGAGAAAGCAAAGCTGCAGGTGCGTGCAAATGCTGATAACCCGGAGGATGCTCAGCGCTCGCGAGATTTTGGGGCGCAGGGGATTGGTTTGTGCCGCACGGAGCATATGTTCCTTGGCGATCGCCGTCAGCTGATCGAAAAAGTGATTCTTGCCGAAAGTGATTGTGAGCGTGAGGAAGCCTATGAGGCGCTTGTTCCACTGCAGAAGGGCGATTTCCTCGGTATGTTTGCCGCAATGGACGGGCGCCCTGTGACGGTTCGTCTGATTGATCCTCCGCTGCACGAGTTCCTCCCGGATCTCACGGAGCTTTCCGTGAAGCTTGCTGTGAAAGAGGCGCAGGGCGAGGAAATCACAGAAGATGAGAAGATTCTTTTGGCTGCGGTGAAGCAAAATCACGAAGCGAATCCGATGCTTGGTTTGCGCGGTATTCGCCTTGGTTTGAAGATGCCAGGTTTGATTAAACTTCAGGTGCGTGCTATTGCTGAGGCGTATGTGGAGCTGAAGAAAGAAGGCAAGGATCCTCGGCCTGAGATTATGATTCCGCTTATCGGCTCTTCGCGCGAAATGCAGATCGCTTCTGATGTTGCTCGTGAGGTTTTGGCTGAGGTTTCCGAAGAGAGTGGTATGAAAGTTGATCTGCCTATCGGCAATATGATCGAATTGCCGCGTGCTGCTCTCACAGCTGATCGTATTGCTTGCGAGAGTAACTTCTTCTCCTTCGGCACAAACGATCTCACTCAGACTACGTGGGGATTCTCGCGTGACGATGTGGAGGCGTCGTTCTTCAACGATTACTACGAGTATGGCGTTTTTGGCACCTCTCCGTTTGAGAGCATCGATTGGCGTGGAGTTGGCTCGCTTGTGCGTAGTGCTGCTGAGAGCGGACGTGCAGCTAATCCAGATCTGCATCTTGGTGTGTGCGGTGAGCATGGCGGTGATCCGCAGTCGATCCATTTCTTCCACTGGGTTGGGCTGGATTATGTGAGCTGTTCGCCGTTCCGTGTGCCTGTGGCTCGTCTTGAGGCTGGGCGCGCTGCGATCTCAAATGAGAGCCAGGCTGCTGCTGAAGAAAATGGCGGGAGTGCCGTAAACGCGACTGCGTAGCAATATAAAGCGCTGTTCTCATGCTGCATAAGCATGAGATGGCAGTGCGTCTTTAATTGTACTGGCGCGCGCCGCAGTGTTGAGCAGATTCTTTAAGTGAGAATCTTAAAGAATCTGCTTGATGCGGGCGCGCGCCAGTATATATGAGCGCGATATATGTGTGCTCAAATGTGTAAGTGCTATGTATCCCAAATGCTCACGCGCTATTTTCGGGTGTTTATATCTGCGGATCTTTAAGAGTTGTCCAATCAGGACTTGCGCAATCAGGATTTGCACAATCAGGAGTGTGCAATTAGGAGCTGCGCAACATTGTGTTGATTTAATAGAAGAATCTAGGGGATACTTAAGCGAGTAGATAAAAGTCTTTTTGATGCTTAGCTCATCTTTTTTATAAAAGAGATAGATCGTCTGTTAAAAGAGATAGATCGTCGCGCTGAGCAGCATTAGGGGGGGGGAAATATGAGGGATTATTCTGTTCTTTTCGGAGCAAAGATTACGCAGGGCGTATCGAAGATACTCGCGGGAGCGTTAGGAATGATGCTGCTGCTGGGTGCGCTCACTTCTGTTTCGGCTTCCCATGCTTATGCGGCAGATCCGCTCAGCGATCAGCAGATTCAGCAGGTAGTGCAGCAGGTGCAAGCTGATTTAAATAAAGTTGATTTTCGAGATGAAGAGGTTCGAAATAAACTTGCAAAGACTCATTTCACATCGGCTGAGAAGTTAAACAAAAAAGTAGATGTTTGGAAGCGTAATAAGGAAAAGTATAAAACACTTAATGATGTCCCAGAAGATGAAGTTCTAAAGGAACTCCAAGAAGAGTACTTGCTTGCTTCTGATATGGAGAGCGCATTTACTCAAATCAAAAAAGATGTGGCAACTCTCCTTCCAGCAATGCTAAAAGCAGATTCTGCGGTAGTTGCTGCTGGGCAGAATAAAAATACAGATTATTATATAAATGCGATTAAAAATGATAAAGCTGGTTTTCTGATTGGCGCCGCCTATCTGCAGCGTAATTATAGTTTTATTATTAAAGATAATAAAACGGTTGCTCGCCAAGTGATGACGGAAAATAAGGCTTTTGGGAAAGAATATGCTCCTTTCGATCTCGTAGCAGCTATTGGGAAGCAGACCGCTGATCAGCGTAAAATGGCGTTCACTCCCAAACTTTTCAAAGAAGTTTTGGGTGGAAAAATAGCGGAGCAAACCGATCTGGGAGCATTCTTAGAAACGCAGGTAACGCAGACAGGCAAAAAACCTGCTGATTGGTTTTGGCAGACGTCTAAAGCTGAAATTTCTGAAAAGCCATCAAAAGCAAACCCTAATGCCCCTTATCGCCTCTTTGATAAGCTGAAAAACGATCAGACTGGGCAGGCAGAGCTACTTGCCCTGTTGAACGTATCAGAAAACTCTATGTATGTGGTTTCGACGGTCGAATCTATTATGTATGGTTTGTCGGATACGTACGTCAATCGAGCACTCAAAGAGACTAATCCTGATACCTATAGTAGCGAGCTAGAGGCTTTTGAAAACAAAGTCGAATACGCAGCTGAACGCCAGGCAGACTATTTGGATTTCTGGTATCGCATGGCGAAAGAGGATAAACGCGCAAAATTAGTGGGCAATCGCCGAGTATGGGATAATCTGCAGATTAAAAACCCGAACGAGCAGCAGGCTTCAAAGCGTTGGTCGCCTAAGCAGGGAAATAATGCTGCCAGCGCAGTGAAAGAATTTATCACGCCTTTAGGCTACTATTTCCCGTTTACGCAGGCAGATGGGCTTGCTGATATTCAAAGCGGCCAGATCAGCTACTGGCTGGCAAATGGCTTGGATGATCGCGGGCTGACCACCTATGCTCACGAGCACACGCACCAAATGGCTGATGAGGTTCATTTTGCTGGCCATAAGCAGCGTTCAGGAGCGAGCGCCGAGGTTATTACGCGTGGCGTATTTGAGCCGTGGCATAAGAATGATGATACGGATAAAGGTGCAAACTTCGATCTCAACCAGATTTTTGATCGCAGCGGGCAAGAAACTTATGGGAATGAAAATCCAGATCGTTTTAAGAAGCCCGAGGATTTGAAGAGCTATTACGGCAACCAGATGGATCTAATCTATACTCTGGATTATTTAGAAGCCGATGTAGCTTTATCCAAAGACGATGCCACAAAAGTAAAACTGTTTAATAAAGCTACTTTGTCTGGCAAAGATGAAAAGTTTGAAAACATCACTGCTGCTGATGCTGCGAAGCTGAAAACTATCGATGATCTTGTCGATATGAACGCAGTTGCTTATCGCCTCATGGTTGAAGGGCAAAAAGTTACTGGTACTTTTAGATACAACGGATACTATGCGATTCCGCTGTTTACCCCTATTTATGGAGCACCCCATAATACCAGCGGTATGAGCGGAGATATGCATACTAAGCGCTTAAGCTGGGAGATGCTTTCAGAGTACGGCTATTACGAGGGAATGGTGCCGTATCTTTCTAATCAGCATAAGCCAGCTAACGTCGCCCAAGGCATGCAGTTTAGCGACGACGTGATTATTTCTAAGGTGAGCGGCGGCACATACGCTACTATGGCGGATTTCAAAAAAGCTCAGTATGCCAAGCGGATCGCTAAGAAAGAGAATCTGAAGCCAATCACTATCACGTGGGAAGGCAAGAAACAGCAGATTACCACCTATGCTCAGCTTAAAGATTTAATGACTAAAGCTGTTGATGAAGATCTTAAGAGCAACACTCTTCTTCAAACTGGCTGGTACACCAAACTGCCGACGCAGACAAAGGTCGAGCAGCTAAAGAGCGCAATTTTCTTAGCATATAAGGCGGATACTCAGCAGTTTGCTACTGATATTTACAAAGACGCTCCGAAGAAATATACAGTCACCTATAAGTTCGCTGATGCGGATAAGCTTCCTGAAGACGTGAAAAAGCTTCTGCCAGCTCAGCAGCCAGATATTGCTGCTGGCAGTGAGGTTACTCCAGTAGAGCTTGAGAAGAAGCAGGTAATGACCGAAAAGGGTGTGTATGATTTCAAAGGCTGGAATCCTGAAAAAATCACAAACATCGCTAAAGACGAAACCTTCACTGGCACGTGGGCTTTCACTCCTTATGTGGTTCCAGAAGCTCCCACCAGCTCAGATGACGATTTCACACATGAAGGGAATCCGTATATCGGCAGCTATACGCTGCCTAAGGTAGAAGGCGTTGAATATCTGGTTAATGGCAAAGTCGTCACTGGAAAGGTAAACGTTAGTGCCGATAAGGCTAATGTGAATACTCCAGTTACTGTGACGGTGACTGCTCAAGCACAAGATGGCTATCTGCTCAAGCCTTCTGCCACGGCTTCGTGGGAGCTGAAATTTACCCGCGTGAGTGACAAAGAGCGTTATGCGCCGTATGCGGATCCGATTTCTCTGACGGTGGGAGATGAGCTTCCGCCGCTTAAAGACGTAGTTAAATTCCCTGATACTCCAGATCAGGCACCTGCCGATATGGATAAGGTGAAGTTTGCGTGGAAAGAGCCAGCTCCTAGCACTGCTACGGTTGGTAAAGTGACGGGTATCGTCACCGTCACTTACGAAGACGGCAGCAGCGAAGAAGTCAGCGTGGAGATCAGCGTCAATGCGAAACCACTCGTCAAAGTGCAGATTCCGCAAACTCCTCAGGTAGATGACCCTTGCAATAAATGGGTAGCAGGCGGTAAAGCGGAGCCAAATGCCGTGTGGATTAAGCCAGACGATACCGATCAGATTGCTTGGGAAATCAACCAAGCAAAAGAGCTGATAGCTAAGACTAAAGACGGCTATGTGTTTGAAAACGACACCAGCGCTCACAATTTTGGGGTAGCGAAAGACTCTGGCGCATTCTGCTTAGAGGATTTGACCCCAGCTGAGACTATTCCTGATAAGGATATCTATACTCCGAAAGCTGAAACGATCACGCTCAACAAGGGCGATAAACTGCCTGATTTGAGTACAGTTATTAAGTTTGAGGGAGAAGCTCCAGCTGATGTGGCTAAAGTGACCTTTGCTTGGAAAGGGCAAGCGCCCAGCACAGAAAAGGTGGGAGATACAACAGGCGTAGTCACCGTCACATACGAAGATAGCAGCAGCGAAGATGTTGAGGTGCGCGTAATCGTCAAGGATACCGTGCAGCCAGACCCAGAGCCCGAACCGAAACCAGAGCCAAAGCCCGATCCTGATGTGCCAGGCACACCAGAGCCTGGTGACGATAAGCCTGGTTCTACGCCAGGAGGATCTGGTGGATCAGGCGATTCGGGAGCTTCGCAGCCTGATTCTACTCAGCCAGAGAAGACACCTGGTGATCAGCAAGCTTCTACGCCGAAACAAGCTTCTCCATCACGTGTGGATAAGCCGATTTTGTCGAATACTGGTTCATCTGCTCTGGCAGGGCTGGCTTTCTCGGCGTTAGTGGGTGTCGTTGGTTTGTGCGCGATTGCGTTCAGGCGGAAACTTGAGCAAAAGCGTGATAGCTAGCTAAAGAAAGAAAGCATAGTTCTGCTAGCTAAAGAAAGCATAGGTTGGGCGGGTGTGATGATTGCACACCCGCCCAAGCTATGCTTGAATTGGCTACCCTACCTATTATTCCAACGTGATGCGTTAGCGATATTGGCTAGCTCGTTCTTTGAGTGTAAGCAGGGCTTAAGATCTCTAGAGCTTCATGTTCACTGAAAAGTGCCGCGCCGCAACATGAGTTGCAGCGCGGCACACGTGCAAGAAAACTGCGAGCGTCACTCTTGTTTTCTATACTCTATTTTCTATGCTCTATCATCGGCAGAACGCGAATCACATATAGCGGCGCCGAATCGCGCAGCTGCCAATAAAGACTGCCGATATTCCGAAAGCGAGAAGTGCCATACTCGTCAGACCAGTATTAGAAAGCATTTCTCGGGTTTGAGGAGTTTTAGCTGAGGGGCATCGGTGTCATTCACCTCGGGTGTAGCTAGGGCACCAGGGGCAACAGCAAATCCAGTCAGCATAGCCATAATCGCAATAAATGCGGAAAGTGTGATCTGCATAATTCGTTGCATGATAATCCAATCGTTAGGAGATTTTCCTGTATTTGTAGTCTACCTCTCTCCGTTTTTTCCTGCTGGCTATGCTGCTTGGAAGCATTGTGTACCCGGAATCATTGTGTACTGGCTTTGCTAGGCATCAATTATGAACTAGGTTAAAAAGCTTGAAATTCTCGGGGGGGGGTAATAGAGTGTGAGTGTATGTGTACCTACTACTTTTAGGAATATATCGCTTGAAACCGCCGTATCAAGGCTGGTTTATGCGCCTTTGAGGAGTGATTTTTATGGCAGCGGTCATTGCGAAAGCTGAGGGGCGCAAGTCTCCATATCGCATTGCGTCAGCATTTATTGTATCTGTAGGTTTAGCTATCGGGGCAGGAGTTTCTCCAGCATTTGCTGACGATGTGGCAGATACAGATCCTGATGCTCATCAAGTTTTCCAAACTCCAGCAGATGAAGCAACTGTTGATGCTCTTTCTACGGCTCTTAAGAAGTTAGCAGTAAAAGTTGAAAATGAGACGCAGCTTTCCAAAAAGATCGATGCTCTTGGTGAAGCTGCTGGAGTAGCAGCAGGGAAAGTAAAAGACTTGGAAGGCGATAGCGCTAATTTTGGCGGCTGGAAAGCGATTGATGGCGGAAAGTTTGCCGTTGCTAAGCAGTCTGATGCTGGCGTTTTTCCTTTTACGACTGTGAATGAGACCTGCGATGTTAATACGAAAGTATGCACGTTGTGGCGTCAGGAAAATTCTGTTGATGAAAATTTCAAACATGCCCTCTTCTTATCGCAGGTGAGAACCGATAAAACAAAAGATAAAGAATCTTTTTCTGGCACAGTCTATAAAACCAGCGGTGAGTCTGGAGATTTTGCTGCGGGCATTAAAGGATATAACGGCATTCAAAAAACTTTTAAAGCATACTCTCCAGATTTAGGCTCTCGCCTTAAAGTATCGTTTACTACTGGGTATACGGGCGATATCAATGGCAAAAAAGCACAGTATAAGGTAGAGGTCACGTATAAAGAAGGTGACGCAGAAAAAACGGTATATACAACCAGTTTTGACCCAACGAAGAGCGCTGCAACCGATATGCACACAGTGATTGCTGCTCAAGATGGAACTCAAAAAGAAATTAAAAATGTTGAAGGAAAATCTGACGAAGAACTTCAGAAGCTGCTCGATGGGAATAAGCCAAATGGACGCCCTGGCACCTTTACAAGCAAAGAAATCGAATTGCCTAAAGGCGTCACTGAATACACCGTAAAAATCAGCTCTGCAGATAATATGCATTTGGGCATGAGCTACCAGTCGAAACACGAGCAGTATGCTCTTCCCGTGGTAGGTAAAGATTTCAGCATTTCGCAAGATACGAAGAGCGTTGCAAAATCGTTGCTGAAGAAAATCCATGCCAAATTAGAAGCATCGAAAGCTGAGACGACTGCAAAGAAGACGGATGCCAGCGTCAAGAAATACACAGATGAATTGGCGAAGGTTGCCGATCTCGTAAAAGACGAAAAAGAGCTTCAAGAAAATAGTGTGTACACTAAGGCGCTTGATGATGTTTTGGCTGCAAAAGAAGCTCTAGCTTCAACAGAAACTCCTGCTATTGCTGCTGTGACGGATTTGGCTGATCAGAAGGTCGAAGAGATTAGCGCTAATTCTTCTATGAATGATGAGGAAAAAGCTTCAGCGAAGAAGCGCGTCAACGATGAAAAAGAAAAGGCAATAAAAGCTATTAAAGAAGCAGCGGATAATGCTGGCGTCACCAAAGCTAAAGATGCAGGTATTTCTGCTATCGCGGCTGTGAATCCTGTGGGTAAGGAGTCGGCGAAGGCTGAGGTTCGTGCGGCGCTTGAGAAGAAGTTGGCGGAGCTTGATGATAATAAGTTGTTGAGTGAGGCTGAGAGGAAGGCTGCGAAGGATCAGGCTCAGGCGAAGGCTGATGCTGCTGTGGGTGAGATTGATAAGCAGCCGTCGAGTGCGGCTTCTGCGGATGAGGCTAAGAAGGCGCAGGATGCTGTGAATGCGGCTAAGGATAAGGGTATTGCTGATGTGATGTCTGTGAATCCTGTGGGTAAGAAAGTAGCGAAAGAGCCAAAAGTGGCAGGGGGAAAGAAGCTCTCTAATACTGGTACGGCAGGCATTTTCGCACTTATCTGCGCAATGCTGGGATGCTGCACTGCTGGGGCTGCAGCAGTTGCATATCGTCGGCGTCACGCTTCAAAATAAGCAGCAAATTAGCAAGCTGTGAGGTGCTGGTGTGCAGCCGATAGCTGCTGGCATACGTCAATAGCTACTTGGTACGCAGCTGGTAGCTGCTAACGATTCTTTGGGCGTTCATAGGTATTCTATGGGCGCCCAACGTTTTATTTTTCGCCTATTTTCCCCTAAATACGCGCAATGCGCGGCATCGCAATCCGTGGCATTGCAACGCATAGTAACCTAGCTCAACATGTTGCAATTTAGCTCAACGCGCAGAAATTCGCGCGAAGCACCTTCGCGCCCTTCGCTCGCTACCAGTTAATACCGCTTAATACTGCTTAGCTTAATACCCTAATATCGCTCGATAATGAAGAATCTCACTCGATGTTGAGAACTCAAACCCGCTTGATAAGATGAAAGAGAGACAATGGGGGGGTATCTCTATGCGCCCTCATCAGCCCATGTAATAATGTTGAGGTTAGAATGTTGAACATTAGGCAAAGGAAAAATAAAGATCTACACCATCGCGCGAAACGAAAATTCACTCGAACCATCTGCTCCGCTACCGCGCTAGGTTTGGTCTTGTCTTCTTCCATCGCCAGCAGTGCTTTTGCTGCTTCTCCTGATGAAAAAAGCGATAGCACTTCTTCGTATCTTAATTCGTTGCCCACAGATACTTTAACTCCAGAACCTGGGAAAACCTCTGAAGATGCTATAAAAAATCCTAAGCAGCCAGATATCTATACTTTATGGACGAACTATAAAGCTGAAAAGGGAGAAGAAGGCGGCGTTGAGTTTCACCCCTATTCGGCAAGTGTGGGAGAAGAAGCAACTCCTGAAGAGCAAAAGAAAGTTGATAAGACGATAGAAGCTCCAGAGCTGCAAGGATACGATAAGCCGAAAGATTCCGCGTATCATTTCACGTACGACGCTATTAAGAAAGAAGCGAAAGCAGGCAAACAAACCGATTTCAATTATCGGGCAGAAAAAGAATTTCTGTATTCTCCAAAGAAAAATACGGTGCGCATTCGGCACGTCTTTCAAGATTTATATAATTTCAACAAATACGATAAGCGAGCTAGCGATCAAAAAGTAGTCTACACGGAGCAGTCGGGAAATGTAGGCTCTACTCTTAAGGTTCAGCCTTTGCCTAATAGCCAGATTTCAGGTTTTTATCCTGAAGCGTCTTCTTTGAAGGCTCTTGTGCCAGAAGATACTCGCGATTTCGAAATAGAATATCGCTACAATCGCCAATCATACGAAGTGGATTTCGATACAGGCGAAGGCACTTCTTTAGCAAGCAGATTGCTCTATTACGAACAGGTGATTCCAACTGTTGAAGAGCCAACGCGCTCTGGCGGTGTATTTCTTGGCTGGAAGCCATCTTCGGATATTACGGGTATCCTCAATGGCGTTGAGACGACCTTTAAGAAAGATGAAATTATTCAAGATGCAGCAAAGAAGCCGATTAAAAATCTTGACGCGAAACTTCGTATGCCATCGCATTCGGTGACGTTTACAGCAGTATGGCAAGACGTAGAAAAAGCAGGGTACCAGATCGCTTTTTGGTCGGAAAAAGCAGATTACGACGATACAAAATCTGATCTTTCACTGAGGGATCGATACGATTTTGTGGGAGTGAAAGTATTCAAAGAAGGCCAGGTTGGGACTTCTCCGGATTTAAAAAAGATTGATATAGAGGGCATTAGATTTCCTGATCTATCTGAGGATCGTTTGCAAAAAGCGGCAGAAGATCCAGAATTTTTTGCTAAATTCTATTTCTTAAATGAAGATTTAACTAAGAAAGAAAACGCTTCCGAAGCTGATCCAGCTATTCAAAAGACTATTTCTCCAACAGGGCAGACAGTCTATAACCTTTATTTTGATCGTCGAGTCTATACGCTCTATTTTACAAAAATCCATACAGAAAAATTAGGACAGTCACGCCAGTGGGGTCATAATCTGATCTATCCAACTATAAATAGAGATGGAAAAACGTTTAACGAAGGAAACATCTATCATTTCGATGCTCGGTTTAATCAAAATATCCATCCTCTGTGGCCAAAAGATAAAGAGCTAGAACTTCCCCCTGATCCAAATCGCCTAGGGGACAATTTAGCTCCAGCAGGCTGGCTATTAAATGTAAAAGAATGGCCGACGAAGGGTGATCCTTCACTTTATCGCGATACTCCGCCATATCGTTTGTCGGCGGAGGATTTCCTCGATACTCCTATCGTCAATAAACATGGCGGATTCTACGATAAAATCCCGATGCGTTCGAAAGCTGATGATCCAAGTAAACACGAAGAAAAGCAAAGAGAAAAATACGATATTGCGCTTGGTCTAGCGCTAATCAGCATAGACTCTGCGATACCTCACCACCTTGATTTTCTCAAGGATGATTTTAACGGCGTCGGGCAATACGATTATGACTTGTATCATTGGAAGTCTGATACGAAGAACAAAGATTATAAATTTCCGCTGCCAAATCTTCAAGGTTTTACTCTTAAAGAAGCGTTAAAAGCATCAGAAATTTCAGAAGAATGGTATTTCGGCGATAATGACTGCGCTGATTGTGATGGTGATCCTGACGATCCTGACGATTTCGTTGGATTTACCAACAGCAGGGTGAATATCGATAGAAAGAATATAACGCCCTTTAGGTCGGATGCAGATGCCATAAAATTTATCAACACTTTTGGCAATCCAGAAGATGATGAAAATGCTCAGGGGTTCAATGAAAATGGTCATTTAGTTGCGGAATATACAAGAAACGCATATATCCTCAAACTAAATAACGATCCCAGATCTGAAAAAAATGATGCTGAATACGAAGAGGATAAAGACAAATTCAGCGTTCTATACGAATATCCTTTGCAAGATCTAGATCTTGATAAAAAGTATATCCCCGAGCGCCCCACGTGGGTGCCCGATAGCTGGGTCTTTAAGGGCTGGGCTATTGATAGCGCAGGAAAGCATCTCGTCAAAAAAGGTAAAGAGACGATGCCAGACCACGACGTGATTCTTTATGCTTCATGGGGAGAGCCTGATACACGCTGGAACCTCACCATTGATCCTGCTGGAGGAGAATTAGCTGATCTGGCAGTGAAAGACGTCGTTACACAAGAAATAAGCGACGGCGCAGTGACGAAAGAAAAATCTGAAGGCGATAAACAGAATTTCTCGGTGAAACATACGCAAACCTTAAAGAACCTTCCTTGGCCGACGCGTAAAGGATACGACTTCTTAGGCTGGGAGTGGGTGCGCTATAAGGCTTCTGATGGCACTGCCCCTAATGGTGAAATAGACGATGAATATCGCACCACGTATGGAGTACCTGAGCAGTATCCATTTGGAAATAAAGTAGTGAGTAATATCTACTTAAAAGCCATTTGGGCAGATAATGCCAGAATGGATATCCCTGTGTATCATCATTTCATCGACCGCAACGGCTTTGAGATACGTAACGACGAATACCCGAAAAAAGACGTTCTTAAAAACGTTCGTTCAAAATTCCATACCTCGGCCGTTGGCTATCATCAAAACCAGGATTGGATTCTCATTCCTCATGAAAAAATGTTGAATCTGCCTGATGAAAGCGTGAAAAAGGAGTATCTTGAATACAATGATCGCGTCAAACACAATAACGATGATTTCCAAACGATCAGGGTGGAACCGCTCAAAATAACAGACAATCATGGCGATGAAATCCCTAACCCGAACGTCAAAAACAACGTTTTCCACTTCTACTATCAAAACTTTGAGACGTGGAATTATAAGGTGAACTATCTAGACGTGCGGGCAAAAGAAAAAATTGATCATATCAATGGCAGCGATCTGAAGGCTGAAGAAAAGAAAAAAGCACTCAGTGAAGTTATTGAGCAATACAAAATTAGCGATCAGGAAAGCGTGATCACTAAGAACGCTCACTACGATGCCAGAAATTACCGTCCGATTCCTGGATGGGTGCTTGCAAGCAGCCCACAGCAGCAGCTCTTCTATGATGAAGACGAAACGAATGGGACTCTCCACGGAATCAATGGAACTGGATCTGATGAGATCACGTTCTATTACAGAGACGCTCGCGTTATCGACGTGAAGGATAAAAATAATCCGACTCCTGATGGGTACGTGCGAGTCACGTTTAAATCTGAAGATGGCGGATCTTTTACAGATAAAGAAGGAAACGCCGTTAAAGAGATATCGTACGACGTGATAAAAGGTCTCAAATTTGACCACGTTCCTGTGCCTCAAGAGCTGAACGAGGGCGAAGCAAAAGCAGAAAGGTCATATTATATTACCCCTGAAGCAGGCAAAACGTTCGTTGGGTGGAATAATAAATCCCTACTTGATAAAGAGGAAATTCTCGAAAACGAAACTGCCGATTATTACGTCTTTACTGCTCACTATGACTGGAGCGCATTGGGTGCGAAAGAAATAGTGACGACGGAATCTTTTATCGATGAAACGTATTCCAACGATTTTCTTCCCACTGTAAAAGACGTTCGTGAGCGCATAAAGCAGGTGAGCAAGGATGGAAAAGAAACAGATCTTCCCGATGATACTGCTGTGGCAATCCGTGATAAGGATAAGCTCTACGAGAAGTTCAAAGAATTGAACAGACTCGATGAAGAAGAGCTTGTTCGCAGCGAAATCATCAAAGCTGACGTCTCTTTTGCTGGAAATGGTACTGCTCAAGAGCTGGATATCCCTGCCAGGGTGTATAAAAATCGCTACGATGCTGAAAAAGACGGCTCTAAGCCAGACTTTTTGAGTGATGCAGAAAAGGGCGAGCTGAAAGCCGTCACAGGCGAATACGTGAAAGTGACGGTCACGCTTTCAGGCAAACTTGACGGTAAAAAAACGAAAGTTTATTACGTCAATCCTCGCGCTTGGGTTGATATCCCTGGTATTGATCTGAGCGATGAAGAAAAAGCGCAGATGCGCTTCTCTCACTGGACCTCAGATCAAGCCAAACAAAACGAAGATCAAAAAGTGCAGGGCATATTTGATTTCACTAAACGGCATATCTTTACAGAAGATACCGTGATCTCGCCAGTCTCTCAGCCAGCTGAGCCAGATAAACCAGTAGAGCCTGATAAGCCGAGCGAGCCTGAGAAGCCTGCTGAACCAGATAAGCCGAGCGAGCCTGAGAAGCCGAGCGAGCCTAGCACACCAGCAGAGCCTGAAAAGCCTGCTGAGCCGATGCAACCACAAGTAGCGCAGACGCCTACTCTTTCTCATACTGGAGGAAATCTGGTGTTTGCTGTGTTTGGATCCTTCCTTCTTCTTACTATCGGTGCAGTGCTTGTGAAGAAGAAAGGCAGCAGGAGCAGAAAGGCGTAAGGATTCTATTGCGCAAAATCTCATATGCTGCGCATGAAGTAAATTTCTGGGCATGGTTGCTGGGGTTATCTCTGCTGCTGGGGTTATCTCTGCCGATCTCATGCGCTGCGCATGAAGTAAATATTTCGTGTAGGCATATGTAGGTTTGGCTTAGTAGGTATGTGCCTTAGTGAGTATGTAGCTCACAAAATGCGGGGTGTGTGCTCGATGTGAATCGCACAAACAAAGGCGGTTCAACGATATCGAGTATGCACCTCGCGCTTTTCTTTTTTTGATGCACAGGCATAGAACGCTAGAACTTTATGCATAAAATCTTTATGCCCAAAAATCCTTATCCTGGAAATTCTTGTGCCAAAAAATCCTGTACCTAAATTCTTATGCGAAAGTAGATAGGTTTATGCAGTATAGAGAGAAATTACTATTGCGTAGATGCGCCAATCGATTGTACATAGATTTTGATGGGGGGGGCAGAAAATGCCATTCGGCGAATGCTAGAAAAATAGTAGGGGCTATATAGAGCGGCGAATAGTATAGAGTGCGCTGAAGGGTGAGCTGCTATGCTGCTAGAGCGTGCCGAAGATCAGGGTGTTACTAGAGCGTATGCGTTACTAGAGCGTATATAAGCAGATAGTATCGGAGCATACAGAATAACTTCAGGCATTTCTCAGGGATATTTTTGTAAAATCCACGCATTCTTTACGTTTCATCATGCATAATAAGGGGCTTTCGTCCTATATTTCTATCTATTAAGCAAGCCTACCCTTACTGAGGGTGCCCATATTTTTGGGTATCACATTGTTTGCGTGAGAAAGGCTCATTATGCGTATCGCATATGCAGGAAACCCGAATAGCGGAAAAACTACCCTCGTCAATGCGCTGACGGGTACGAAAGGGAAAGTCGGCAACTGGGGTGGCGTCACCGTCGGGAAAAAGGAAAGCGCATTAAAGCCTGAATATGCCGATGGGCAGGAAGTGATCGCTGTAGATCTTCCAGGTGCATATTCGATGTCGCCTTTTTCTCCAGAAGAGAGCATTACGAGCGAATACGTGCGTACCTCTTCGCCAGATGTGATTATCAACGTCGTTGATGCAACGAATCTTAGCCGAAGCCTATTTTTTACAACCCAGCTTCTCGAACTTGGCATTCCAGTGGTTGTGGCTCTTAATAAACACGATCTTGCTCAGAAAGACGATATTCGCATTGATGCGGCAATCCTTTCAGAAAAATTGGGCTGCCCTGTGATCGAAACTACCGCATGTGCGCGTGAGCATAATGGCTTAAAAGAGCTGATGGCGGCAGCAATTGCCTGCGCAGGCTCTACGCAAAATGCCCTCTATCGTCAAGAAGACGTGGATCTTCTCGATAAAGTTGCTGTTGATGGCGAAGACCGCAAACGTTTTGCATACGTCAACTCCATCGTTGCAAGCGTTGAAACTCGCCATACTTCCTCTCACGAGCACACTGTGCAAGATAAAATCGATCTCGTGCTCACGAACCCTATCGGAGGCGTGATTATTTTCGCTGCTGTGATGTGGCTGGTCTTTTCTATCTCGCAGACATGGGTTGGGCCGTTCCTTGCAGAGTGGGTTGTAGGTTGGATTGAAACCTTCCAAGAATGGGTATCTGAGCAGATGGCTGAAAGCCCTGAAGTGCTGACGACGATTGTGGCTGATGGCATTATCGGTGGTGTAGGAGCCGTCATTGGCTTCCTGCCGCTTGTGATGGTGATGTATTTCCTCCTCGCTCTGCTTGAAGAGTCTGGCTATATGGCTCGCGTGAGTGCCGTGCTCGATCCGATTTTCAAGCGGGTAGGGCTTTCTGGAAAATCGGTGATCCCGATCGTTATCGGTACTGGCTGCGCAATTCCAGCAATTATGAGTACTCGCACTATTCGTGACGAACGGCAGCGCCGAGCCACTGCAATGCTCACCTCCAACATTCCATGCGGTGCAAAAATTCCAGTAATCGCCCTTTTCGCAGGTGCTTTCTTTGAAGGTGCTGGCTGGGTGAGCTGGGTGAGCTACTTCTTCGGGCTTGTGCTGATTTTCTTTGGTGCTCTGCTGATTAAAGGCGTCACGGGCTATAAATTCCGTAAATCTTTCTTCATTATGGAACTCCCACGCTATAAAGCGCCAAACCCGTGGCATGCGTGCCTCTCTATGCTAGAGCGAGCAAAAGCATACATTATCAAAGCTGCAACGATTATTTTGGTGTGTAACCTCGTGGTGCAGCTGATGCAAACGTATAATTGGAGCCTTGAAGTGGTGCCTGAAGGAATGGAAGATTCTTCAATTCTGGCCACAATCGCTTCTCCAGTTGCTTTCCTTTTGATTCCGCTTGGCATTGGCACGTGGCAGCTTGCCGCTGCTGCTGTCACAGGCTTTATCGCCAAAGAAAACGTCGTGGGCACAATCGCTGTGGTGTATGGGCTAACCTCCTTTATTGATCCAGATGAGCTTGCTCTCGTTGGAGGTGCCAATGAGGTGGCGACGACGATGGGGCTTACTTCGGTAGCTGCCTTTGCCTATCTCTTCTTCAATCTCTACACTCCGCCATGCTTTGCTGCGATGGGTGCAATGAATTCAGAAATGCAGCATAAAGGCTGGCTCTTCAGTGCAATTGCTTTGCAGTTTTGCACAGGATATGCAGTGGCATTTGCTGTGTATCAAGGCGGTACGCTCATCACTGAGGGGCATCTCGGAGAGGCTTTCCTGCCTGGGCTTATTGCGATTATATGCATGGCTGCTGCGATCGTACTTATGGCATGGAAGATCCGTGCAGGCTTCGCGGATAAGTATGAGCTTCATAGTCAAGCAGAGCTGGCAGCCTAATAGGAGCATATCGTGAACTTACCGACTATTGTCGCCTCTTTGGCTCTCGTGGTGATTGTGGCGTGGGCTGTCTATCATATCGTGAGCAATAAGAAGCGCGGTGGCGCATGCCTTGGCTGCCCAGTAGAGGGCACGTGTCCAACGGTTCGTGCCTATTGCGGCTCTGCTTCTCGTAAAACAGAAGTGACGATTCAGCCATATAAGGCACACGCTTCAGCGGCACTTCACGCGAAATCTCACGCAGCGCCTCGCGCAGAATCACACATAGAATCTCGCGCAGGAAAGACTGCTTCAACGTGCCAACATGGCTGCAACCACGCAGAATAAAGCATTATTCTTTAGTGAAGGCGCTATGAATTTATTAGAAGTAGAAGCTGGCAGCACGTATATTATTCGCCATATCGATACGCACGATGATGATATGGATAGTTTCCTCTTTCGCCTAGGATGCTACAGCGGCGAGGAGATTACGCTCATCTCAAAGAAGAAAAAATCTTGTATTGTGGTGATTAAAGACAGCCGCTACAGCCTCGATAACCTTTTGGCGCAGGCAATATGCGTTTAGTCATCAGAGGGGGTGAGCAGTTTTCTGGCTTTGCGCACTCTCTTCTTGTATGACGGCGATTTGTGCATGTGCATACTGATACGGGCAGAATAGAGATATGGCAATCCGTGATCGTGTGCATGAGCAGCTTGCTCAGCTGAAAGCTTCTTTTAAGGGAGATATCAGCGATTCTGCGCTTACGCGCGCTCAATATGCCACAGACGCTTCTAATTATCGGGTGCCGCCAGCACTCGTTGTTTGCCCGCGTGATGCTGATGATGTGGCGTGCGTGCTTGAATGGGCGCGGCGTTGGCACATTCCGATTACCAGCCGAGGCGGCGGCACGTCAACTGCAGGAAACTCAATTGGTGAGGGAATCGTCATCGATTTCTCTCGCTATATGAATAAAATCCTTGCTATTGATCCCGAGCAGCGCACTGCCCGCGTGCAGCCAGGCGTGGTGATGAGCGATCTGCAGGCTGCGGCTGCTTCGTTTGGTTTACGCTTTGGTCCGGATCCTAGTACGCAAAATCGAGCTACGTTTGGCGGTATGATTGGCAATAACGCCTGCGGGCCTCACGCTGTGGCATACGGGAAAACAGCGGATAATGTGCTTGATGTGCAATGTATTGATGGCCGTGGAAGAAAATTTTCTGCGAGGGATTTTTCTCTGGGAGAGTTTTCGGCAGGAGAGCTTTCGGTAGGGGAGTTTTCCTCGCAGAAAGCGTCTGCTAGAAAAGTTGCCGAGATAGCTCCCCAGAGCAATGATACGCACGAGGATAGTGTGCGAGAGAGCGCCTTGCAAGAAAATGCTCTTTCGGAACTTCACGAATTAGTGAACGCCCACCTCGCTGTGATTCGCACAGAGTGCGGACGCTTTGGCAGGCATGTGAGCGGATATTCCCTCGAGCATCTCCTTCCCGAACGAGGTTTTGACGTAGCGAAATTCCTTGTTGGTACAGAAGGAACTCTCGTCACTATCACAGAAGCCACACTGCGGCTCGTGCCCATTGCCGAGGCTCCTATGCTCGTTGTGCTTGGTTATCCCGATATGCCAACAGCGGCAGATGCTGTGCCGGCAATATTGAAACACCGCCCACTCGCTATTGAAGGAATGGACGCTTCGCTCGTTGAGATGGTTCGCCAGCATAAAGGCGATGTGCCTAAGCTTCCTGAGGGCGGCGGATGGCTGATGGTAGAAGTGGGGGCGCGTGAAGGAGAAGATCCCTGCACTATTCCTGCCCGTGCGCAGGCTATTGTGCGCGATTCGGGCACAATAGCTGCAACGATTAAATCTGCTGGAGCCGAAGCTTCTATTTTGTGGAAGATACGTGCTGATGGAGCAGGCCTTGGCGGACGCACCCCGCAGGGCACTCAAGCCTGGCCAGGCTGGGAAGATTCTGCAGTTCCTCCAGAAAATCTCGGGGCATATCTGCGAGATTTACAGGCGTTGATGGATCGGCACAATTTGCACGGCTTAATGTATGGGCATTTTGGCGATGGCTGCGTGCATGTGCGTATTGATTTCCCCTTAGATACAGAGCAAGGAATCCCAGTATTTCGAGAATTTCTTGAGCAGGCAGCAGATATTGCTGTGAGCTATGGCGGCTCGCTCTCTGGTGAGCATGGAGATGGGCGCGCTCGCACGCAACTGCTGAAACGTATGTATTCTCCTGCTGCTATGAATCTTTTTGCGCAGGTGAAAGCTCTTTTTGACCCAGAAAATTTGCTCAACCCTGGAATTTTATTCGCTCCTTATGCCCGCGATTCGCAAGATTCAGGCATCCATTCTCTTTCTTCCGATTTGCGCAGACCACAAGCTGTAGAGCTTGATTATGCGGGCGGTTTTCACTTTCATGATAGTGGCGACAGCTTCACGCATGCTTTGCACCACTGCACAGGGGTTGGCAAATGCCGCGCAAATAATATTGAATCTGGCACAGGGTGGATGTGCCCGAGCTATCAGGCGACGCGAGAAGAAAAAGACGTGACGCGCGGGCGTATGAGAATTTTACAGGAGGTTGCTCAGCGCGGCGCGGCGGCAGGCATAGCACGTGACGCGTTGATTCGCGGCTTTGCTGATTCTGCTGTGCGCTCAGCATTAGATTTGTGCCTTGGGTGCAAAGCGTGCGGTAAAGATTGCCCCACGGGAATAGACGTGGCGAGATTCAAATCCGAGGCGCTTTATCGTGGCTACAAAGGAAGGCTTCGTCCGCGTACACATTATCTGCTGGGCAACCTTCCCCGTTTTGCTCGGCTTGCAGTATCAATTCCAGGAGCTGCGCTTGCAGCCAATGCCGCCTTGAGCATTGCTCCGCTGCGAAAGCTTATATTTGCTCTGGCAGGTCTAGATACGCGCCGCTTCATGCCAGGATTTACCCGCCGAAAGTTTTCCTCGTGGGCGCGAAATGATGCGCATATTCCGCGCGGTGTGAGCGAGGCAGATATACCGTCAGACTTTCCGCTCAAAACTGCAGTATCGCCGTCACCATCGGCGCCAGCGTCATCATCGTCGCCATCAGTGCCAGCGTCACCATCACTATCTTCATTGCTGCACGAGGGAGAAAAAGCGGCACATACTTCTTCACCTTCTGAAACTTCGCCGCGCTACGTGATGCTGTGGGCCGACAGTTTCTCTGAAACGCTCGATACACGAGGAGCGCAAGCGATGGTCGGGCTGCTGCAGCGTCACGGATATACGGTAATTATTCCGCCTGAAGATTCTTGCTGCGGGCTTACATGGATTACCACTGGTCAGCTCGATACAGCAAAGAAAAAGCTTAAGCATCTGCTGGGCGTGCTTGCTCCTTTTGCGGCAGAAGGGATTCCGATTGTTGGGGTAGAGCCTAGCTGCACAGCAGTATTGCGAGATGATGTGCTCGATTTACTTCCTGACGATTCTCGCGCTTCGCTCGTCAGCTCAATGACGTTCACTCTTGCGGAGCTGCTCACACACGAAGTGTATAAACCCAGTGCACTTCACCTGCCGAATCTGCAGGGCGTACATATTGTGGCTCAGCCGCATTGCCATCATTACTCCGTGATGGGCTGGAAAGCTGATGCCGCTCTTTTGAAGCAGGCTGGAGCGCAGCTGGAAATTTTGGCAGGCTGCTGTGGCTTAGCAGGTAATTTTGGTATGGAACGCGGGCATTACGATGTGAGTGTGGCTGTAGCAGAGCATCGTCTCTTACCAGCGTTACGGGCAGCTGAGGAAGAGGACGGCATTTATGTGTATCTCGCAGACGGTTTTTCTTGCCGCACTCAAGCACAGCAGCTAGCTGGGCAAAGTGGAGTTCATCTAGCGCAGCTGCTTTATGAGGGTGTGGGAAATGGAATCGATGAGAATTAAGGTCATTAAAGGCGGGCCCTATCACGTATCTGGGGCTGTGCCCTTGGATGAAAAAATCGTTCGGCCGCAAGGGCAGGGCTACGTATGGGAAGATGGGCGCGAGCTGGAGCAGAAATCCGATTACTATCTGTGCCGTTGTGGGCATAGCTCTTCTGCTCCTTTTTGCGATGGAACGCACAAAAAGCGCGGTTTTGTGGGCGCTGAAACCGCCTCCACTGATACGTTTGATCAGCGAGCCGAGACGATAGAAGGAAAGAGCCTCACTTTGCGTGACGATAAGCGCTGCGCATTTGTGCGCTTCTGCCATGCAGAAAATGCTCAAGGGGAGCGCGAAAATATTTGGAGCATTCTTGCGAAAGGCGATGTAGCAAGTGACGGCACTGTGCGTGAATTGGCGAGCGCATGCCCAGCAGGGCGGCTCAACGTGCAAAGCGAGAGCGGAGAGCTGCTGGAGCCAGAGCTAAAGCCGGGAATCACAGTGGTGCAGGATCCTGAGCAGGCGGTGAGTGCAGGGTTGTACGTGCATGGTTATATTCCTCTTGAGAGCGCTGACGGCGAAGAATATGAGCTGCGCAATCGATATATGCTCTGCCGCTGTGGTCTATCGCGTGAGAAGCCTATATGCGATGCTACGCACGTACCAGCTGCTTTTGACGACGGGCATATAGAGAAATAGTTGGGTGGATGAATGATGAATCAGTAGTGCACAGTTACTGCTGTGCCAACTGAAGCAAAATCAAATACTGCGCGAGCTCCTTCGTTCGACATATTCACACAGCCGTGGGAGCCGCCATATCCTGCATCATATCCCCAGCTGCTGCGCCAAGCAGAGGATCCGTGAGTAGCTATATCGCCATTGAAATACGTCACCCATGGCACGTCTTTGGTTTCATACTCAGATCCATCGGCATTTTTGCCGCGCATCGTCTGGATAGTGAGCTGGGCATAAACGCTAAATTCTCCTGTGGGAGTTGGCGTTGCAGGGCTTCCGCTTATCATCGGATAGCTGGATATCAACGTTGCTCCCTCATACAAATTAACGCTGTGATTGCTGAGGTTAATATCTACCCAGCGCTCTCCTTCAGGCGCTGGGTAAGGAAGGTTCTCGGCGCCAAGAGCTACTACTTTTTCCTCCCACTGCACTTGTTCGGTTGTGGTGGTAAAGCTTGCGTTGGTTGCAGCTTTTTCAGCTAGATTTTTCACGATATCTTCGGTGATCGAATCAACGTTATTAACGGTGACTCCTTGTATTGCTTCTCGTTTTACTTTGACGATTTCGCCCGAGGAATTTAGATATCGAATTCCCGTGATTCCCTTTATTGTGAAAGTATCAGCTTGGGTTTGTACCCATGTTTTTACTGTTTGCGCAGAAATAGTTGGTTGTTCAGAGTCGAGTGAGAGCCATTGTGCTTTGTCTTCCGCAGATGCGCTAAAGGTTTTATCGTTAAATTGTAGCGAGACGGGGATATCGATGAGTTCATTGGCTGCTTCTAATTTAGGTTGAAGCTCGGAAGGCTGCATGAGTGGTTCAACGTCTGAAATTGATGCAGAATAATTGATATCTGAGAGCGTTGCCGCGAGCTGGTAGGCGGCATTTTTTAGTTCGCGAGGATCTACCCCTACACCATTTTTTCCTTCAGTAATGCGAAATTCTTCAGAAGTAAATTCAAGCGTGGGTTCAATCGGAGCTACTGCCGATTCGTTCCCTTCTGTTAGGGAATGCGCAAATTTTGAAGCAGTTTCTTTGTGTATTGTGATATCGGGTGTGAGCACACGAGAGAAAAGAGGATTTTTGACGTAGCTCAGCGGGTGTGAATTAGAGGAGAGAGCCTGCTCAGCTATTTTCTTTGAATCAAAGGAAAACCCCATATCGGCAAGCGTGGATGTTGTTGTGGTGATTCCCTCGCCTGAAACCGTCACCGTCTTTTCTTGCGCAGCATGGTTGAGGCGCTCTTCGATCTCTTGCTGTGTAAGCCCTGCAACGTTCGTTTCTCCGATACATGTGCGAGGAAGCGCTCGTTTTCCCAAGGTGAAATAGCCGATGTACATTCCTGCAGCAAGGAGAATAAGCGTCACGGGGACAGCGACGGCAATAGCGATCTTCTTGCGTTTGCTCATGCTCTGTATTTTTCCTCGTCAGTAGCCTCATATAGTGGCGGTGAAACGTGATCCACTCTTGAGCATAGTAAGAAACACGAGAATAAGCATGTGCACAGAGGCGATAATCTGCGAATGTGATGAATCGCGTATCTAGGCTTTAATATAGCCGTACCCCTTCGCCTGCAGCTTTGCTGTTTCAACAATTCCAGCGGGAACGATATCCATGTAGCTTGGCAGAAGATTGGGATTTATCTGACGTTCGTTCATTGCGATTTTGCGCACCATAAATCTCACGCCGTCTTCTGCGAGAGCTTTAATTTTCTTCCATTGCGCGGGGTCTGCGTCTAGTTGTGAAAAAGCTCGGATAGCTCCGCCGTTTGCAACGACGACTGCGCGCCCTTGCTCTTTGGAGCGTACGATTTCCCATTTCTTAGTCGTTTATTTTGTGTGACTCTTGTAAGGATGCCAGGAGCAGCGTAGATATCTGTGAACCCAAATTTTTCTACCGTATCAGACAGAGAAAATTCAGGCTATCTTAGTGTTTTATTCAGCGAAAATTCTATATATAGTGATGGAAATATAGACTTTCACCGCTTGGGTGTGTAGCTCAGCTGGCAATGGCGCCACAGAAAGGTACGTTATGCAGTCGCAATATCGTCGTCAAAATAAACTCATATCTGGATCGATATGTACCACTCCCCGCATATAAGCGACGCAAAGTTCTTTTTCTTTCAATTATAGTTTCCTTAAGTATCGGGTGTGAGTTTTTATCTTAGCTGTGCGTGATAGGTGTGTGATGGGTGAGTGGTAGGATAAAAATATCTGCGTGATGCATGATGGTTTATATGTTTATTCCCTGCCTCTGGAATCGAGGATCTAATGGAAAATCAGATATTTTTATATCGCGTTGCCAAAAAGACTGGTGCGGCAGTTCTTGCAGCCGGGCTGGCGCTCGCTTTTTCAACCAGCGTCGCTGCTGCTGCTCCAACTGAGGGTGAGATGCTTGCCGAATCCATCTCATTTGATCTCATTTCCGCAGGGCCGCAGTCTCCTGGCAGTTTAGTTCTTCCAACGCCTACTGTTGAAAGTTGGAAAGCTTTTACCGAGGGTGGAAAGCTTAATCCTCGCGACCTAAAGATCAGTTATGTTCGTGCTGACGGCACGGAAGTTCAGGTGCCGGGGGAGACTAATGGTCTGCCTGGCTGTAAAGGCTATGACCCTGCAAAGACGGATCTCATAGATCGCTGCCTTGGCGCATTGCCAAAGGGTGAAATTATCACTATCAAAGTTGATCCAGCGAGTATTCCTGAGGGCTGGCACTTAGGGTATCGAGGCTGGTCTAACTATCCCAGCTATCCTAGTTTAGAATTTAAGCACGAAGTCGGCGGAGATAATGATGCCAAAGGCGGAGTGAATTTTCCGCGAATCAGCTTCATGCGGCACAACATCGAATTCATGCCTTTGGGCGGCACTTTATCTGGCAGTACTGCAAACGTGACGCGGATTGTGAATCGCGATAATACCGTAGATTTCCCTGCCGATCCAGTAAAAGAAGGTATGACCTTCCTCGGCTGGTATACCTTTAACAGCGGGCAAGAGAGCAACTCGTATATTCCACTGCAGAAGAATCCTGCGCTCACTCCAGGGGGCGGATATGCTGCTCCTAGCTGGGCTATATCTGGAAAGAGCGCACAAGGATTCGATACAGATCAAGTGGTATGGACTCCTCAGCAGCGATATTCGGCAGAAACCTTAGGAGAAATTGACTGGAACGATCCTTCTTTTGATCCCAATAGGCGTGACGATCCGAAGACGATTCTGCGCGCACAATGGGGCGTTCAGCTCAGCTATGATTTTAACGGAGGAAAAGCAACGCAGGACGTTTCGGCTGATGACGTTGCTCCTGTCACGTATGCTCCGCAAGCCAGCAACGTTTCGTATCCTTCATTCCCGGAGCCGTCTTTTACAATTAAAAGTGCTGAAGATTTTGGTTTGACGCGGATTGACTACACATTCAAAGGCTGGAAAGCTCTCGATAATGGAAAGCCGGTAGGTGAGCTTATTGCGGCTGGTGAAGAAGTTGTACTGAAAGCCAATACGGTTCTTCAGGCACAGTGGGAATTTAATGATGCTGACGGTGACGGTATTGGCGATAGTGCCGATAAGTGCGCCGATACTTCATCTGGTCTTGTGGTTGATAATGATGGATGTGCTCTTAGCCAGATCAACAAGCCTAGTTATCCAAGTGGTACCACAGTTAAGCAAGGCGATTCTGCAACGGTGCCTGCGCCCACATTCGACAATCCGTCTACTAGCGAGGTTGAAACGAATCCGGCACCTGCTGGTACTGCATACGAAAAAGCAGGCGGCGCTCCGGAATGGGCGAAAGTCAATCCTGACGGCAGCGTGAGCGTGACTCCAGATGAGAAAGTTGCTCCTGGGGTATATACGGTTCCTGTGAAAGTGACCTATCCAAACAATGGTGGAGAAGCCGTTACTGAACTGGTGGTGAACGTTATAGAAAAAGACAAAGCCGCTATTCCTGTTGTTAGCCAGAAGAAGCAAGGTATGCTCTCTCAGACGGGCGCAGGAAATATATTTTCACTGATTGCCTGTGCAGGTTTGCTTGGTATTGCTGGCGCTCTGGCATGGAGAAAAGCGCTGAAGTGATAAAGCGTTAATGCGCACAGAATCGAGTGCGGTATTCATACGATGGCGGGTGGCGCGAACTTAGTGTGCTGCCCGCTTCGTTTTATCTGCGTGCAGTAATAAATGTGTGTATATGTTTTCACAATGTTGAATTTGCGCGGTGAAAGGTTCCTATCCTGCACGGTACTAGAGTGCTTTGCTCGCGTATGCAGGAAAGCGCTAGCCGATCAAGCGATCAACTCAATAATCGCCGTTTTAGTGCGCGGTCACTATTGTGCAGAGTCTTTTAATCCTTCTTCTGCATCTTCTTCTGGCTGATACATGCCAGCGTGAGTGCTTCTTCACCGAGCCTCGAGCTTGATATGAGGAAGTAATATGAGGAAGTAGATCGAAACAGTGATTGAGTGTGCCGCTGTGTGTTGCGAAGGAACGCTTTAAAATAATTATGCGAGAATCGTTACGCGATTGATAAAGAGCGATTGAAAAATCGAGAAATATATAGGGCGTGCATGATTATTTTAGCTGGTACTCCGATTGGCCGCGATGCAGATGCTTCTGAGCGTCTGCGAGAAGCTCTCGAAAATGCTGATCTGATTGCGGCTGAGGATACGCGACGGCTCCTGAATCTCGCTGGACGATTAGGCATTAGGCTGCGCGCGCCCGTCACAGCGTATCACGATCACAACGAAGCGGAGAAAGCACCCGAATTAGTGGCAGCAGCGGCAGCTGGGAAAACTGTGGTGATGGTCAGTGATGCTGGCATGCCTGCAGTATCAGATCCGGGCTATCGTTTGGTGGCGCTTGCCGCAGATAGAAATGTGCCGGTGACGGCAATTCCAGGACCTTCTGCTGTTTTAACTGCGCTGGCTGTGAGCGGCTTACCCTCAGATCGTTTTACTTTTGAAGGGTTTTTGCCACGCAAAAGCGGCGAGCGCGCTCAGCGTTTAGAACAGCTCGCATATGAGCCGCGCACAATGGTATTTTTTGAATCTCCTCGAAGGCTTGCCGATACTTTGCACGCGATGATGGGAGTATTTGGAACTGATCGCAGGGCTTCAATTGCGCGAGAGCTCACGAAAATTCATGAAGAAGTGCGGCGAGCTTCTTTAGGGGAATTAGAGCATTGGGCGCGTGAAGGTGTGCTTGGTGAGCTCGTGATCGTTGTTGAAGGCTGGGCGCGCTCGTCGTATATGGGTATTGATCCGCGCTGGGTAGATGAAGTGTGCAAACTGCGATCTGAAGGATTACGGCTTAAAGCTGCGGCAGCTCACGTAGCAAAGCGCGAAGGGGTGAGCGCCAACAGTCTTTATAAGGCCGCTTTAGAACGCGAGAATTCTCGATAAAGCTGGGCAAGCTTTCACTCTTTTTAGGGGATAGAGATGTGTGCATTCAAGAATCTCGACATTTCGCAGAAGGCTTCGTTGCGTGCGCATGCGCGTGAGAGCGTCACATCATGAATAGCTTGGGGGATTTTCACGAGTGAGACGCTGCGACCAAGGAAAGGTACGCGCTTCCATATATTTTCAACAGTAAGCACTGCGTCAGCTTCGAGTAAGCGGGCAGACCATTCGTTTACTGTCACAGATTCTTGTGAGGTGAGAACGAGAATAGGCGTATCTATAGCTAGCCCTTCTGCTACTCGTTTATGCCCGTTAAGAATGGCGTTGAGCCAGCCAGCGCGCACTTCAAAACTTGTTGTATTTCTAAAGCGTTCATCTGGTTCCCATCCAGTCGTGAAAAAAGGATCCGACTCATCGGCAGATGTTGTTGAAATATCGCTGCTTATATGGTGACCTCGGAGGCTTCGGTGGTATAAGCCGTTATCGGGAAGGGGGAGAGTGGCTGTGGGAGACAGGCGATTGAGCGCATCAGTTGCGCTATGCCCTGCGAGGCGGGTAGCTAAAGACCCTTGGAGTGCGATCCATGGCGAGTTGAGTATGAGAGCTGTGAGTACGCCAGGGTGGCGGTCAGCCCAGAGCGTGGCAGTCAGCCCTCCAGTTGAGTGCCCGTAGAGGACGATGGGAATAGTGCCATGTTCGTGAAAAATGACGTCGAGTGCGATATGGAGTTCCTCATCGTATGCCGATAGGTCAGTGATATATCCCCACGTCTGCCCCTCTAGATGTGAGCGCCCATATTTGCGTAGATCTAATGCGTAAAAATGCCCACCCAAGGATGAGATTGTGCGCGCTAACTCGCGTTGGTAAAAATAATCGTTCCAGCCGTGAATTGCCAGAAAAGCGAAAGTGCGTGGAGCTGAGGCGCAAGGAAGTGCATTGTCGTCTGTGCTTGGTGTGTGGTGCACGAGGGTGACGATGGCAGGGCCTTCTTCGTCTGGGTGCAGGGGAAATGTTGCAGCTTCAAAGCCTTTCCCTAAGATGTCTGGGATCCAGTGGGGTGTGAGGGTCATATATCTATTGTGCCTCAGTGGCTGTGC
This sequence comes from uncultured Arcanobacterium sp., assembly GCA_958428545.1. Taxonomy (GTDB): domain Bacteria; phylum Actinomycetota; class Actinomycetes; order Actinomycetales; family Actinomycetaceae; genus Arcanobacterium_A. Next base: position 248,598 of record CAUAGM010000001.1, read on the forward strand.
GCTGGCTAGAAAATCTGCCAATGAATTACTTGTGTTTAGGTTGTTGCTATAGATAATACTGTTAAAGCTTGTGCATTTTTGTTACTAGTTATAGTATTGGTGAGGATATGACACGCTGATGATTGTGTGACTCATGTGGATAATGCTGTGATATGGAGGAGACGTATGCACAAGCGTTTTATTCGAACAAGCTTTGGTGCGGTGTGCGCCGCATTGCTCGTGCTTCCAAGTGTTTCACCAGCTCTCGCAGCTCCCAGCGATGCTGATGTGGCACGTGCACGCGATATTCAAAACCAGACGCAGATGTCTCTATCTGCTATAGAGACGCGTCTTGAGGAGCTTTCGGCAGAGAGTGATCGTCTCGATGCCGCCGCATTGCACAGCCGTGCTGAGGCTGATAAAGCGCAAAAAGCTGCATATCAAGCAGTCGAAGATTTATCGGACGCACAGGAACGAGCAGCTGACGCTAAAAAAGACACAGATGCAGCTCGCGCAAATATGGCAGCGCTCGCGCAAGCTCTCTATCAAGACGGTGCCTCGAATATGACGAGTGCTTATTATTTCTTTGATGCAGATTCTCTCCAAGCTGCAAATGACCGTCAGCGTGCTTTTACTCAACTCGGCAGTGCAGCAGATCAGCGTGCTCGCGAATTTCAAAATCTCAACACCGTTGCCCAGACCCTTCAAAAGCGAGCAGATGCAAAAGCTGCACAGCTAAATGAGATGGCTGAAAAAGCAAAAGAAGCAGAAGCTGCAGCCCGGAAAGCATCAGAAAATGCTGCCGCGCAGGTACAAGAGGCAGATCGTCAGCGTCAAGATCTTTTAGTCCAGTTAGCTCAAGCGAAGAATACGACGATTGAGCTGGAAGCTCAGCGCTTGGCGCAGATTGAAGAAGATCGTCAGGCTCGCGCTGCAGCTCGAGCAGCGCAGCACGAGGCTGAAAAAGATCGTCAAGCTCAAGCCGCAGCTGCCGCTGCGCAGCAAAGCAGCTCTGCGCAATCTTCTGCACCATCATCTTCCAGCGGCGGGCAGGCGAAACGAGATCAAATTGCTTCGTATGCCCAAACCTTTGAAGGTGTGCCCTATGTATGGGCTGGCACTTCTCCAGTGTACGGGTGGGACTGCTCTGGGTTCGTCCAGTATGTTTACCGCCAATTTGGCATATATCTTCCTCGAGGCGGCGATGCGCAAGGGCGCTCAGGGCGTGTGATTTCAGCTGATGAAGCCCAAGCAGGCGATCTTGTATGGTGGCCAGGGCAGCATGTAGCTATTTACTTGGGAAATGGGCGCACATTTGCTGCACGCACAGAAGAAACTGGCACGGGATACAGCTCTTTGTACGGATACTATCTGTTTGTGCGGCTTGTTGATTAATTCTTAAAGTAGGCGGTCTGTCTAAACTTTCGTTGTAGACAGACCGCACGTTTTTAGTGCTTGTAATAACCAGTTTCTTCAGCACGCTTAAACGATTTGCGAATTTCTTCTTCGGCAGCTTTACGCCCCACCCAGTGAGCGCCTTCAACCGATTTTCCGGGTTCAAGGTCTTTATACACCTCGAAAAAGTGTTGAATTTCAAGACGATGAAATTCGGAGACGTCATCAATTTCTGTACGCCATGAAGCACGCTGATCGGCAGAAGGGACGCACAAGACTTTATCGTCACCGCCGCGCTCGTCGCGCATACGGAACATTCCCAAAGCACGGCAGCGAATCACGCAGCCCGGAAACGTTGGCTCTTCAAGCAAGACGAGTGCATCAAGAGGGTCGCCATCTTCGCCCAGCGTATCGTCAATGAATCCGTAATCATCGGGATATCGAGTCGATGTAAAGAGCATACGGTCGAGACGAATACGCCCAGTTTCATGATCGACTTCATATTTATTTCGGTTTCCTTTAGGTATTTCGATAGTCACATCGAATTCCATAAATTCCATACGCGCTCCTCAAGATCGTAGATAAGCACTCATAGCAGTGCTCACGGCTCATGCAATGATTGTAGCGAGGAATTGCGAGTATAAGCAGATATTGGTGGTGCAATTTTCTTTTCTGGAAGTATGCCATAATTTCACTATGCGCAAAATGGTAGGTTTCGTCTGTATCTTGACAATTGCTGCGTGCGGATATGGGGTTGCAGATCTTTGTGATGTTGTTCCTGGGCTATTCACCTTCAAACCTCTCGAGAATCTTGCGCATCCTTATCCTTCCATAAAAGCTACTGAAGAAGCACCTCCTTCTCTTCCCTCGTCTAAAGATGCTCCAGTGCCAGATTCTGCGAAAGTGCAAGAGATTATAGATACTCTGAGCGGTGCTTCAGCAATTGGAGGGAGTGATCATCTCGGAATGTACGTCGTAGATGCTCAAACTGGTGCCGAACTAGGATCACATAATCAAAGCGTTGGCAAAGTTCCTGCATCTACGATGAAAGTAGTTACGTCTTATGCAGCTCTTTCTTCTCTCGGAGCAGATCATAGATTCACAACTCGGGCGCTTCTGTCTGGGCAAAATCTCTATCTCGTGGGTGGCGGAGATATTCTACTTGCCACAGATTCGGGAGACAGTAAGCGTCTTGTGGGGCACGCAGGCATTGCTGATCTGGCTCGTGCAGCGGCTGAAAAACTTGCCGCATCTAAAATCGATTCAGTAAAAGTGTTTCTTGATAATTCAAGATATTCGGAAGATAAATATGGGCCTGGAGTGCACGAAGATATGATCTATACTCTCCCAAGCTCTCCTATTGCGGCAGGATATGAAGGTGACCCGTTTGAAGCGCAGCACGCTGTAGATCGAGTGCTGGATACTTTCGTAGATCATCTTCGAGCTGCTGGAATGGCCGTAGAAACCGCAGGAGTGCAGACGGCACCAAAAGATGCACAAGATATTGCGCATGTAGATTCAGCGTCAGTTCGGGCGATAGCTGATTTTACGTTGCTGCATTCCGATAATGCCCTTGCAGATACTCTGCAGCATGAAATCGCTGTTGCTTCTGGAAAAATCGGATCTTTCGAAACGGGATCCGCTGCCGTCACCGAGCAGCTTCAGACCCAAGGGTTTGATTTATCGGGAGTGAGTATTGATGATGGGTCGGGGCTTTCTCCTCATAATCGTCTGACGCCTAAGCTCCTCACTCAGATACTGAGAGCAGTATGGACGTGCGATTCTTCTGCCGAAAAAGAGAATACACAAGGCAAAGAAAGTGACGATGCAAAGGGCTGCCCAGCCACTCAGATAGGGGCAGGTATGCCATTTGCTGGCTTGGATGGCACATTGAAATCGAGATTCACCAATTCTTCAGCTACAGGGCGAGTGCATGCCAAAACAGGTAATCTCACAGGAGTGCGAACTCTTGCGGGCTATCTCTACACAGCTCAGGGGCGCCCGCTGGTATTTGCAATTCTTGTTAATACTGAGCATCCAGGCAGTGAGGAATTTGATGACGACGTGCTTTCTGTGATTGACGATGCCGTCAATGCTCTCGCTTCTCTTTAGCCTTATTTGCCTTAACTATGCGAGTATTCCTTGTAGGTGAATATATTTCTGTTGTGAAAGTATCTTTTGCCTTTTGTGCGGGCATTTCTTTTTTGCCTGATATTTCTCCCGCCCAGACCGCTACACTGGATACATGACTATTTCTCCATCAGTTGCACGAAAATTAGCGTTGCTTATCGCTCCTGGAGGCCCTGCGTTCACACAGACGGCAGCACAGGCCTTTGCTGAAGATTTACGTATGGGCGCTCAAAAAGCTCAGACGATTGTGCGTGAGCTGACAGGGCTTGACGCTGCTGTCGAGGCTGCGCGCGGCGTTTCTCCTGTGGTGCTCGACAGACCAGGATGGGCGTATGGCGCCGCCCAATCGATTGATGCAATGATTGAGCTTTCGAATAGTTCAGTGAAAGGATTCAACAGCCTAACGGCAGGCGCGGCGCTTGCGGCAATTGCCAGATTGGTGATGGGGCAATATGATCCTTATACGCGCGAGGGTGGAGCAGAGAAGCGGGAAAATAATGCAAAGCGGCACGGGTATCAGAACGCGAATCAGAAGGTGAACCAGAAATCGTCTGGGCGTATTTTGCTTAATGCTCCTGTGATTGCACAGTTTTGTACTCAGTATGATCTCGATCAGCGTGATTTGTGTACGTGGGTGTGCGTCCATGAATTTACTCATGCGGTTCAGTTTCACGAAGCGCCCTGGCTGAAAGATTATGTGCTAGATCATTTTGTTCAGATTTTAAGCGATGAAAAGCTCGGTAGTGAAAAAGAGGGCGATATATTTGAATCTGATGCAATGCGAGAGCTTACTGCTGTCATGAGTCTTTTAGAAGGGCATGCAGAGTTTGTGATGAACGCCGTGCCCGTAGCGCGCATGCCAGGCAAGAATCGTATTATTTCGGCGATGGAGAGCAAGCGTAAAGAAAAGAATGCTCTCATGCGTGTACTTGCAAAAAACTTGAGTTTAGATAAGAAAGCTCAGCAGTATAAAAGCGGTGCGCAATTTGTGCAAAAAGTGCATGAGATCGCTGGGCAGGAGGTCTTTAACCGCGTATGGGCAAGCTCTGCCACTGTGCCAACGTGTGAAGAATTAAGTTCGCCCGAGGCGTGGATTGCGCGTATAAGTGCCGAATCTTGTGCTGCGGCGGCTGCTAGTGCGGTAGCATCTACTGGCGCTGACCTTGACCTTGCCGCACTACCTTCTGAAGCTGAACATTCTACTACTTTGGAGCGTTGAGTGTATGTCTTTTCCGCCTCCAGTGGTTACTGCTGCTCGCCATGCACTGCGTGATACATTTCGTGAGCTAGAGATCGGCGGGCACGTGCTGCTTGCCATCAGCGGTGGATCAGATTCTATGGCTCTTGCGGCGAGCGCCGCTTTTGCTGCGAAGGAAAAATCAATTGTGCTTCATTCTCTCACGGTCGATCACGGGCTGCGCCCAGAATCAGCAGATGAAGCAGCCTGCGTGGTTCAGCGTCTGCAAGCATTAGGCATCGATGCTCGGGCAGAGAGAATCAGCTTAGGCACAGGGCTTGGTCCTGAAGGAGAAGCGCGGGCAGGAAGGTATGCGGCGCTCGCGAATGAGGCTCGGCGAATTTGGCAAGAGCAGTATGGTGCGGCACGATCCTGCCAACCTTTGAGCTTTTCAAACTCCAGCGAATCAGTGCGCGGCTCGTGCGGGCTAGACCTGCCAAAGCTGAGCCTCTCGGGAGCCTCTCCTGCTGCGGCTCACTGCGCTACTTACGACGTTTCTGCTTTCAGCTCACTGGTCAGCCAAGGGCGCAGCACACGCTTGGGGAATAATAGTGCAGCTCAAGATGAGTGTGCGGTAGGTGCTGTGCCTGTTTTACTTGGGCACAACGCAAACGACCAGGCGGAAACTGTGCTTCTAGGCCTAGCGCGTGGCTCAGGAGCGCGCTCTGTGCGCGGAATGCCTCGCGCAGGTACTCTTCCAGGATATGCCGACGTGCCGATGATCCGCCCTTTGCTCGATATGAGTTCGCAGAGTTTGGAGCATGTGTGTAGTGAATTAGGCATCGAATGGGTGGAAGATCCAACAAACGGAGTTGAGAGCGAATGGCGTGCAGCAGATGGCAGCATGCTCGTGCGTAGTGCTATTCGTCACAAGATTTTTCCCATTTTGGAGGATGTTTTCGGCAAGGGAATCGTGGATTCCCTCACGCGCACAGGGGAGCTCCTTGGAAGCGATGACGATGCACTCACCGAGTATGCGCGTGATGCTTTGCGTAAAACTCTCTGCGAAGCTGGTGATAGTGCAGGTGAGATTGCTCTTTCTTGCGCAGACCTTAAGGAATATCCGCAGGCGATTCGCACTAGGGTTGTGCGCACTGCAGCACTTCAGGCAGGTGCGCGGCGCGGTGAACTTTTTTTCAGCCATATCTCAGCTCTTGATAAGCTCATCATAGGTAAAGAGAATAATTTACAAGTGGACCTTCCAGGTGCTCGTGCCTACAAGAACCACGGAATTCTTATTATCAGCTCAGGGCAGTCGCCCGCCGATATATCTACTAGGGAGTATTTATGAACCAGCACGATGTTGGATCCGATATTGAAGAAGTACTTCTCACTGCTGAGCAAATCGATCAGCGTCTTACTGAGATGGGTGAAGAAATTTCTCGCGACTATGCTGGCGAGGATTTACTCCTCGTGGGTGTTTTGCGCGGAGCAATTATGGTGATGGCTGATCTTTCGCGCAAAATTCACGTACCACTGCATATGGACTGGATGGCAGTCAGCTCTTATGGAGCCAGCACGAAAAGTTCCGGCGTGGTGCGAATTATTAAAGATCTCACGGAAGACGTGGCAGGGCGTAATGTGCTGATCGTTGAAGATGTGATCGATTCTGGGCTTACGCTTTCGTGGCTGCAGGGAAATTTACAGGCTCGCGGAGCTAAATCAGTGAAAATTGCGACGATTGTACGCAAGCCTCTCGCCGCTAAAATTGAGGTTCACGCCGATTATGTCGGTTTTGATATTCCAAGCGATTTCGTGGTGGGCTATGGCCTTGATTATGCGGAGGATTATCGGCACCTTCCCTTTATTGCTAAGCTCGCTCCGCACGTCTATGGAGGATGAATGAATAAGGAAGAACTCGAATCTGGCAAGCGTTGGCGTAAGCGTGCCAAAGAGCAAAATAAAGATGAGCAGAAAAAGCTGCGCAAAGAGAATAGCTCTGCCGATGGGCATGATGAGTTGAAAAAAAATAATGCCAGCTCCGATCGGAAATCTGATGCGAAGAAACCGAAACAATCGCTTCTGCGCCGAATAATGAGCACACTGACGTTTGCAATTTTTGCTGCGCTCATTGTGTTGTGGTTCGTCAATCCCTTTGGTTTCACGCCGATTACTACCTCGCAGGGTATTAGTGTGCTCGAAAATGAAAAGATTGAGCGCATTCAAGTGACGGCAGGCGCACAGCTCGTGCAGGTGTGGCTGGAAGAGGAATATACGCCGACGGGAGTGGATGGTCAGGAACTGCCGCCAACTGAGAAAGTACAGTTCCAGTTTGTTGCTGCTGAAGCAGCACAGGTGAATGAGCTTGTGCATTCATCTGGTGCAAAGAACGGTTTTAATTCCGTTGTGCCGACAGAGAATTTCTTCTCCACAGTGCTCTCGCTGCTTCTTCCAATGCTGATTCTTTTGGCTGTTTTCCTTATGCTTTTCCCCAAGCTGCAAGGCATGATGACGGGCTTTGGCAAACTTAGAAAAGATGGTTTCGATTCTGATTTGCCAGACGTCCGCTTTGCAGACGTCGCTGGGGTGGATGAGGCCGTGGAAGAACTTCGCGAGATTAAAGAATTTCTTGATACTCCCGAGAAGTTCCACAAAATGGGGGCGAAAATCCCTAAAGGCGTGCTTCTTTATGGACCTCCAGGCACAGGAAAAACCCTACTTGCCCGTGCAGTTGCAGGCGAAGCAGGAGTACCCTTCTTCCATATTTCAGCTTCTGAGTTTGTTGAAATGTTTGTGGGCGTGGGTGCTTCTCGCGTGCGCGATCTGTTTAATCGAGCTAAAAAAGTTGCTCCTTCTATCGTCTTCGTTGATGAAATCGACGCTGTGGGGCGAAATCGCGGCACAGGTATCGGCGGTGGAAATGACGAACGTGAGCAGACGCTCAATCAGCTGCTTGTAGAGATGGATGGTTTTGACGATCGCACAAATGTGATTGTGATTGCGGCAACCAACCGTCCAGATGTGCTCGATTCTGCACTGCTGCGCCCTGGGCGTTTTGACCGTCAAATAGCTGTTGATGCGCCTGATTTACCTGGGCGTGAGCGTATTTTGAAAGTTCACGCAAAAGGCAAACCGTTTGCCGAAGATGTAGAGCTTGATTCAGTTGCTCGCCGTACTCCTGGTTTTTCGGGTGCAGACCTTGCAAACGTGCTCAACGAAGCTGCGCTTCTAGCTGCTCGCCGCGATCACACTACGATCACAGAAGACGATGTAGATGAAGCAATTGACCGCGTGATTGCAGGGCCGCAGCGCCGCACACGAGTGATGAACGATGAAGATAAACTCATGACGGCATATCATGAGGGTGGGCATGCTGTTGTAGCTGCAGCACTCAACCATTCTGATCCAGTCACAAAGGTGACGATTCTTCCTCGCGGGCGTGCGTTGGGCTATACGATGGTCATGCCCACAGAAGATCGTTATTCTACCTCACGAAATGAGCTCCTAGACGACATGGCATACGCAATGGGTGGGCGTATTGCTGAAGAAATCGTTTTCCATGATCCTTCCACAGGAGCATCGAATGATATTCAAAAGGCCACAAACATTGCACGTAAGATGGTTGCCGAATATGGCATGAGTGCCACTATTGGGCCAGTGCGTTTTACGCCTGACGATGCAGACCCGATGACTCGTTTCGGCGGAGGGCAGCAGCGCGGCTATTCGGATGAGACGGCGCGTGCAATCGATGTGCAGGTGCAGCAGCTGCTTGAGACGGCTATGCAAGAAGCATGGCAGGTACTCAACGAAAACCGTCACGTGCTGGATCGTCTTGCCGCCAAGCTGATCGAAAAAGAAACTGTGCTTGAGCATGAGCTGAAAGAGATTTTTGCCGATATTAAGAAAGCTCCTGCTCGCAAGCAGTGGTTATCTTCTCCGAGCAGACCCGTTTCTGATCTGCCCCCAATTTCTATGCCGCCAAGCTTGCACAATGGTCGGCATAAAGAGGGAGATTCTGCTGAAGCTGGAAGCGAAATGGGCGGTAGTGCAGCCAGCTCTGCAGATCTTAATCGGAAGGCGCAAAGCGACGATACAATGCATGGCGAAGGCACTGCATATATCGAGAGCAGCTCATATTCTGATGGTGAAGATCTTTCGCGCAACAGCATGAATGGTGAGGCTGGCGATGATGAGCGCCGCTAATTACAACGAAAATGCTGTGCGCAAGGCTATTCGCGATTTTCTTATCGCTATCGGTGAAGATCCTGACCGCGAAGGTTTAAGCGGCACACCAGAGCGTATTGCACGATCTGCGCGAGAAATTTTTGGCGGCTTAGAAATTGATCCAGCACAGGTGCTTGAAACAGTCTTCGATATTGGGCATCAAGAAATGGTGTTGGTGCGAGATATTCCGATGTATTCGATGTGTGAACACCATTTGCTTCCATTTCACGGGGTTGCACACGTCGGCTATATCCCTGGTGATGAAGGTAACGTGACTGGGCTTTCCAAACTTGCACGCTTAGTTGAAGGATTTGCTCGGCGTCCGCAAGTGCAGGAGCGGCTCACATCTCAAGTGGCTGATGCTCTTTATGATCGTTTAGGTGCACACGGGGTGATTGTCGTCATTGAAGCAGAGCATTTATGTATGAGTATGCGCGGCGTGCGCAAACCAGGAGCCAGTACAGTAACCTCTGCTGTGCGCGGCATTATGCTCGAGCAAGCGACCCGCAACGAGGCGATGAGCCTCATTATGGCAAAGTGAGATGGCAATGCACGTGATGGGAATTATAAACGTCACTCCAGATTCTTTTAGTGACGGTGGAAAATGGGCAAGCGCGCAAAGTGCGGTTTCTCATGGGCGTGAGCTTATTGCTCAAGGCGCTGCCATTCTTGATATCGGAGGAGAATCCACTCGCCCAGGTGCGCAGTCACTCTCGTGGCAGGAGGAATGGGCGAGAATTGAGCCTGTGATCGATCAGCTCGCTGGAGGAAGGCCTCTCGTTCGAGGCACAGCGAGTGCGTGTGGAGCGTTGATTTCTGTAGATACTTATCACGCCGAAACAGCTCGCCGAGCTGTGGAGCTAGGTGCCACAATCGTCAACGATGTGACCGGCGGAAACGGTGATAGCGCCATGTTTGAAACAATCGCGGAGCTTGGCTGTGATTACGTGCTTCAGCACAGCCGAGGAAACGCGCAGACGATGGATTCTCTGCGCACATACGATGGGCATATAGCCTACGCTGTGCGCGATGAGCTGCTCCGAACGCGCGATCGAGCCGTTGAGGCAGGTATTGAGTTTGATTCGATTATCCTCGATCCGGGTTTAGGCTTTGCTAAAACTGGTATTCAAGATTGGGATATGCTGGGAGGTATTCATGAGATTCTCGAAGAAGGGAATCGTGTGCTCGTTGGTGCGAGCAGAAAACGCTTCTTAGATGAGGTGAGCCGTGAACATGGTAGTGCACAGCCCTCATTTCCCGAAGATCGAGATCTAGCTACAGCTATTCTTACTGCTTTTCTTTATGAGCCGTATGCTCCGGCAGGGGCTTGGGCAGTGCGTGTGCACAACGTGAAGGCAAGCGTGAAGGCACTGAAAACAGCTGGCAGCTATGTGGAGGCTTTGCAACGTTATATTGATACTATCGCCAGCGAATAAGAGCACAGAATATGAAGAAAGATTAGGAATACTGGCAGATCAGTGAGAAAAGCCGTTACTGGAAAATAGCTGAGATAGGCAGATAGACTCAAAATATAGCTGGAAATGAAAATCGTACAGGCATAGACAAGCAAACAAATAATCGCAAAAGCGAACGGCGGCATGAAAAGTACGAGAAACGCAAAGGGAGGAATCGTATGGCACGCGAAGACTTTCCAACAATGAAAGAGCAAACTATTTCTTTGAAAGGCTTGCGCGTTTTCGGTACGCACGGTGTCTTGGATCATGAACATTGCGAGCCGCAAGAATTTCTTATTGATGCACAGATGGTGCTATGCGTGGAAGAAGCAGTTGCCCATGATGATGTAACGGCAACAATTTCCTATGCAGCTGTGGCTGACGCCATCGTGCAGATCGTTGAAGGCCCGCACGTTGATCTGATCGAAACTCTTGCAGATCGAATTGCTGAGCGCATTGCAGATATGGGTGCACGCCTAGTCACAGTGACTGTGCATAAGCCCAATGCTCCAATGCCTCACGAATTTGAGACAGTGTCTGCTACAGCAACCGTTCCTGGCGCTCTACTCAAACAGCAGCGCCGGCGAATCGTCATCGGCGTGGGCAGTAACCTTGACGTTCCTGAAGCTCATGTCATCGACGCTGTGAGCACGCTCAGTGATGTGCTCGAGATTGAAGAAGTATCTGAACTATATCGCAGTGCGCCAAGATTAGCTCAGGGGCAAGAAGATCAGCCTGACTATGTGAACGCCGTCGTCACATGCTATACAGATATGCCGCTTTTGCCGCTGTTGCGTCTAATGCACCGTATCGAAGCAGATCACGGGCGTGTGCGAACGAAGCGTTGGGAGGCTCGTACCTTAGATCTTGATATCATCGAGGTAGAAGGCGTGACGAGCCGTGACCCAGAGCTGCTCCTTCCGCATCCGCGAGCTGCTGAACGAAGATTCGTGCTGGAGCCTTGGCTCTCGATTGATCCAGTGGCAGCTTTGGGAGATACTCCTGTGGCAGATATCCTCGCGCATGTGGAGGATCAGCAGGTAGAGCGCATGGATGCTGATGAATATATGCCGCGCGTCATCGAAGCATTCCAAGAGTGGAGTGCTGAAGAAAATTTCTTTGACGAGAGCCTCTTTGATGAGGGTGGCTTTTTCAATGACGGCACTGGTGAAAGCTGGAGCTGATGAACAATCGTTATGCGAAAGAAAACTCCTACAAAGAAGAGTTTGATCATTCGAACCATAAGAAACCTGAAGGTTCGCTTGTTCTCACTCCGCTCTGGCTGCTTTGCTTTATTGCTGTGCTGGTAGCACTCGGGTGTTTCTTGTTGATTGAAATTTTGCTCCGTTCAGGCAGTATGCCTATTGCAGTGCCGATCATAAGTTTTGCAGCTCCGCTCGTCTGTGCGCTAGCAGAGCTGTGGGCAGGGCTTCGTGTGCGTGCTTATCAGCGAGGAAAAGTGCATATGAACTCTCTGCGTGCTGGGCAGATTTTTATTTTTGCTCAGGCTGGTTCGAGAGCAGGCTCTATCTTTCTTGGCAGCGCTCTTGGAGTTATTGCTGCTTACGCTCATATAGGGTCTACTGACTATTTTGCAGAGCAAATGTTTCATCTTGCCCTTGCTGCTCTAGCTTCTTTTGCGCTTATCGTCACTTCCTATACGGCCGAGAGATGGTGCAGAATAGACGATTCTGAGGGTTCATCTGCATCTTGCGGCGGGGTAGCTTCCGCTTAACTTTTTAAGGCAAAATAGAGGGCATGAAAGACTTTCTTGGAAATAATTTAGAATTGCGCCCAGTTTCGCCTGATTATCTTAAGGTGAACTATATTAATGATGCGATTGGCAATATCTTTTTTCTTGGTATTCCGCTCGTGGCAGCAATTTTAGTCACACGTTTTTCTGGAAGCCTTGTATGGACGATTATTTTATGGGCTATTGTGGCACTCGCGCTCATCATTGCCGTTATTGATTTTATACTTATTGCTCGGCGTGTGCGGGCGATCGGATATGCTGAACTTCCTGAAGAATTGGCTATTCGTAAGGGAATTATGTTTCAAAAGCTCGTGATGGTGCCCTACGGGCGTATGCAGCAAGTAAATGTGGAGACTGGGCCGATTCTTTCACGCTATGGTTTGGCAAAAGTAAAGCTTGTGACGGCGAGTGCGGCAACGAACGCTGAAATTCCAGGACTTCCCTTAGCAGAAGCAGAGCGCTTGCGTGAAAAGCTCACTGAGCTTGGGCGTGCACACATGGAAGGGCTCTGATGGTAAAAAGGGCGAAAGATTCAGCATTCAAGGCAGAAAAAAGCAAAGTAAAAGTACAGTTAGGCGAAGATAGCGTACCGAAAGATCAGTGGCGTCATTTTCATAAGATCACGCCGCTCACTCGGGCAGGAACACTCTGGGCGTTTTTGCTCATCATACTCTACAATCTCTTAAGTGATGTGCTTCAGGGGGGAGCTTTCCGTGATTTGCTTCATTTCTTCTCTTTCCAAAATAAGGAGCTTTCTTCCTGGCTGAGAATAGCACTGATATCTCTTGGTCTCCTGATTCTCGTGACTATTCTCGTGGTTGTGTTTGCCTTTCTTACATGGCAAAAGGAGACATATGCACTTGTTGAATCAGGTATTCATTTTCGCCGCGGTATATTTATGAAAACGCATATCCATATGCGCTGGGATCGCGTGCAGAGTGTGGAAATCCAGCAAAAACTCTTTGGCAGAATTTTTGGTTTCGGTACAGTGAAAATCGAAAGTGCTGGAAACGATGAGGATCTGGAACTAGGGCTTTTGCGTATGCGAGACGCTGCCTCTTTGCGGCACGAAGTATTAGCAGTAATTGATCGAGTGCGTTCGGGATATTCTCCGTTTCCGTTTGCTCAAGCTGAATCTGCTTGTGCTGAATCTGCTTGGGCCGACTATGAAGCGCTGAATAATAAAGATACGCATAGCGTGCTTGGTATTGAAGGCGTGGGCGCTCCTGTGCCTGATCGTCAAGCATTGAAAGAAAACGATGCGCCAAACATGCTGCATGCTCAAAGGCTTGGGCTTGCAATGGCAGACGAATCAATGGTGCTTGATGTGGATGATTTAGAGCGTGATCAGTTGATCTATCAGCTTGATACGAAACGTATGGTGCTTGCGCGTATCTGCAGTGTTCATTTCATAAGCATGCTAGCCGTTTTTATATTGATATTTTCGGGGAGCATTCTTATGCTGGTTTTCTCAGAAGAGCCTTCCACTGAGAGCATTCCTTTCTTAGGTTCAATTCTGGTGGTAGCAGGCGCGATCTGGAGTTTCATTAAAAGCATATTTGCAGATTGCGGCACTCGGCTCAACATATCAAAAAATGGGTTGCGTAAGCGTGCTGGGCTTACGAAACTGACCACAAGCACTTATCCCCCTCAGCGAATTCATGCAATTTCTATTCGCCGCCCGCTGTTATGGCGAAAATTCGATTGGTGGGAGCTTAGAGTTTCTCGTGCGGGTTTTGCAGGAAGTTCTGATACCGAATCTCTCACTCGTCCTTTTGTGCCAGTCGCTACCCGTGAAGAGTTGCTGCATATTTTATGGGCGCTGATTCCGGGATTTGGCACCGATAACGATGCGGCACTTCTCGATGAAGCTTTTGATGGGCGCGGTGAAAGCGAGTGGTTTATTGGAGCGCCTCGTGCAGCGCGTTACCTCAATCCGATTACGTGGCGCGCACACGGTGTGGCACTTACTGAGCGTGCGTTTATCGTGCGAAGCGGACGTTGGAGAAGGAAAGTTTACTTCGCAATCCAAGATCATACCCAAAGCCTAGAGCTGTCTGAAGGGCCGATTCAACGGCGGTTAGGCTTAGCAAACGTGCAGGCGCATCTCGTGCCTGGTGTACCGATTTCAGTGGGAGTAAAGAACTTTTCACGATCCATTGCACAGAGCGTGTTCTATCAGGAAAACGAGCTAGCACGAGAGGCGCGTAGCGTCGGCATTTCCGAAACGCTTAGTGAATGGAAAGTTCGTATGGGGCTATCCTCAGCAGAGGAATGCAATGGCGAATAAATCAGGGCGTATGGGGATCGGGATTATTTCTGCTGGCAAAGTAGGAGCTGTGATGGGCAGTGCCCTGCGTGCTGCTGGGCATCAAATTATTGGTGCATACGCCACTTCTGAAGAATCACTGGATCGTTTAGAAAATCTGCTGCCCGCAGTTCCTGCTCTCGATGTGCCAACAATTGTTGAACGTTCAGAAATGGTGCTTTTGGCTCTTCCCACTGCAGAAATTGAACCGCTCGTTGAGGGATTGGCAAAGCTCAAAGCGTGGCAATCAGGGCAGATCGTGATTCATACTGCTGGGCGGCTCGGCACAAACGTGCTTATGCCCGCAGCTCATGCAGGAGCGTTATGTCTTGCCCTTCACCCAGCTATGCGCTTTTCTGGAACGAGCTTAGACCTTGCTCGGCTTGCACAGTGTACGTTCGCCGTCACAGCCTCGCCTATGCTTCAGCCGATAGGGCACGCGCTGGCAGCGGAAATGGGGGCGCGTTCTGTGGTTGTGAGTGAAGAAGATCGCCCATCTTATCATGCTGCTTTTATGAACGCAGGCGAGAGCGTGAGTGCAGCCGTCACGCAAGCAGTTCTCGCTCTCAATAATCTTGGGATTGAGCAGCCAGGTGAGCTGTTGCGTTTATATGCGACCGAAAGACTCGAAGAAGCGCTCAGTAGAGAATATCGTGCTTTCGATGCATGAGTAGCAGCTATATCTACCTCTCCGTATGGAATAGGGGCTTTAGAGAAGGTGTGTGGGCATTTCGTAATCATGTATGCACGAGCAAAATATGCGCCGATTATCCTGCGCTGGAGGCGTTGCTGCGTGCGAGTGGTAGAGAAAAATATGTGCTGATTATCTATTCGTTTGGGCTTTAGTAGATTAAAAGATCCTCAGTTAGCTCAGCTCACTGAGCAAGACTAGAATGAATCTGTGAAAATTTGTACAACTAAACATGAGCTTGCGCAAGCGCTAGAGCAGCTCGAAGGATCAAAATCTCTGGTTATGACGATGGGGGCTTTGCATGAGGGGCACCTCTCGCTCGTCAAAGCAGCGCAAGAAGCAGCTGACCACGTGATCGTTAGTATCTATGTGAATCCCTTGCAGTTTGCTCCTGGCGAAGATTATGAAGCGTATCCGCGCGATCTCGCTGCAGATATCGCACAGCTCGAAACGGTTAAGCGCGAGGGAGCTGAGGAACCAAGCGTCGAGGTTGTGTACGCGCCCGAAGATCGTGATATATATCCGCGCGAACCTTTAGTGCGAATTAACCCTGGCCCAGTAGCAACTGTATTCGAAGGGAAAACTCGCCCTACACATTTTGCGGGTGTGCTCCAAATTGTGCATAAAGTATTTAATCTCGTTCGTCCAGATGTTGCATTTTTCGGGCAGAAAGACGCTCAGCAGCTTGCTTTGATTCGAACGATGGTTGCTGATCTTGATATGCCAGTTCGTATTGAGGCTGTGCCGATTAAGCGTGACGCTGATGGGCTTGCGCTGAGCTCTCGTAATCAGTATCTTTGCGCAGAAGAACGCGCAGTGGCGCTTGAGCTAAGCGCTGCTTTGCGTGACGGTGTGCAGGCGGCTGATCGTGGAGCTGCAGCTGCAGAGGTTTTAGCGGCGGCAACTGATCGTATAAGAGGCGTTTGTGGCATCAGGTTGGATTATTTGGCTTTAGTTCATGCAGATACGTTTGTTCCGTTCGAAGATGGGCAGACGGGGGCAGGACTGCTTGTTGTGGCGGCATGGGTGGGCAATACGCGTCTTATCGACAACATGGAGGTTGGCATTGGTTAAGTCGGAATTACCTAAGGCAGGCGATGCTGGTGAGAAAGCTGCTCCTGCTGTGCCAAGTGGGCAGAAAGACGTATCGTGCAGGCGTCGTACGATGCTCACAGGGAAAATTCATCGTGCTACTTGCACAGGCGCAAAGCTTGATTATGTCGGGTCGATTACGATTGATGCCGAGCTTATGAAAGCTGCTGATATTTTGCCTGGCGAACAGGTTGATGTTGTGAATGTTTCTAATGGTTCGCGAATCACCACCTATGCGATTCCTGGCGCTCCAGGAGAGGGAGAGGCAGTGCTCAACGGTGCTGCCGCGCATTTATTCTCTCGTGGTGACGTCCTGATTATTATGTGCTACGGGCAGATGAGTGATGCCGAAGCTCGAGTATTTGAGCCGCACGTTGTATTCGTCAATGCAGATAATCGTATTATTGATGCGGCAAACGAGCCGGGAATGGTGCCGCAGGGCTATGGTCTGCACAGCTCGGGAGAGCCTATTCATCAGCGATAATCTGAGCTTTTCACCAACGGTATATACGTTGGTATTCATAAATAATCGGGAGGAAATAATGGGGAAGAAGAAACTTCGCACGAGCGCTCAGAAGAGTGCCCACAAGAGCTTGCGCAAGGGCGCTCAAGCTGCTGCACCGCTCGCGCCGCTCAAAAAGGCGTCACGTCGCTTGCCAATTATCGGCTCGTTTATTAAGCGTTCCAATAAAGCATCTCATCGAGCAGATGATATGAATCATATGGCAATTGAAGAAATGCCTGTGATGCTGCAAGAATCGCCGCAGCGCGCTTATGATGCCTATATTATGAATCTCTCGGGCACCCTTTTTAAAGGTGATCTGCTGATGCCGGGCGTAGACAAAATTTTCCAGTCACTTGAGCTAATGCGCCGCCCGTTGTATTTTATGTCGTCTAATACGCACAGCACACCAAGCGAATATCAAGAAACACTTGCCGCATACGGCATGAACGTTGATCTTGCGCATATTTTCACTCCCGTTCGAGTGGCAATTGAGTATTTGAAGCGGGAATTTCCGAAAGCACACGTATATGCAATTTGTGACGATAAATTCCGTGTATGTTTAGCTGAGGGCGGTATTAAGCTCACGGATAATCCTGAAGAGACAGATGTGGTACTTGTTGCGCATGACCGTGATTTCAGTTTCGATAAAATCAATAAAGCATTCCATGCGATCACCGGGCCAAAGCGAGCAAAACTAGTCACAACATCGATGGTGAGAAGCTGGCCAACAGCGGATGGAGAAATTGAACCTGGAACTCGTGCGATTGTGCGTGCTATTGAGAGCGCTGCGCAAACACGTGCGATTCGTAATCTTGGAACGCCAGAAAGTGCATTCCTTGATTGTATGTTTGAGCATCTGGATCTTTCTCCGCGCAGAGTTTTGCTTGTTTCTGATTCGCTATCAGGTGATATTCGTATGGCGAAACATTTCGGTATGCCAACAGCACTTGTACTCACTGGGGAGGCAAGTCTTTCGCAAGCGCAGGAAGCACCAGCGAAAGACCAGCCGAATTTCGTGCTTGATTCCGCGGCTCGTATCGTGCCTGAATATATCCTCAAACAGCTGTAGCTTTTTCGGGTGCTGTGAGGCTTAGGGGAGGAGGGATGGTATTGCCTTCCTACTATTTCGTTATTGAGATCTAGAATATTTCGTTATTGATATCTAGATCGTCTAGATGGCTAGCTGCGCGGTGCTTCGGTGGAGGAGTGTATTTCTTTATCTCTATGTAGCGTCTTAATTTTTACAGGATCGAGTGCGATCATTATCCATGTGAGGAGCCACAGTAGCATACAAACGAGGGGCGCCCACCAAGTATTCCACCACGAGATACGGCGGTACCACGAAAGTTCTATACCCATATTTTTCGCAGATGTAATAAGCTCTGGCGAGAGCTGGAAGATAGGCATGAGCAAAATCGCTATCCATATAAGAAACACAATAAACGAAATGCTTTTGCAATGCTTCGAAAAAAATGAAAACGCTTTATACTCCGCTGCAGTGCGCTTAATTCTTTGCGTATCTATTGCCATCAGCAAGAGTGCGCAGGCCAAAAGAACTACAAAGAATTTATCGAGGGTTCCTAGGATTGCAGAGATAATCGAAATGCCCAAGGGAATGAAAAAAGCTAGAGCAGTAAACATAGGAAGTGCCTAAGTGTTTATGGAGAAATGAGTAGTGGAGTGTTTGGCAAAGTCAGTAGGCAGTTTATCCATCGAAAATAGTAAATAGTTATCTCCTTTTTCAATTAAAGTCCATGTAGGTTCGATAGAAGAATTAATGGAAGAGTAATCGACATTGTTTGCGGTATGTGCATACGCAGTTCCAGTACTTCCAAGAAATAAGGATAAGACTGCAATGAAACTAATAGTTTTCTGTTTTTTCATAGGTAACCTTTTGTCATGTGGGGGATGGAATGTTGTCTGCATCACTATCTTATCAATTACCGCTCAAGATTTGTTGATTTTATTTTGGAATGATTCGTTAAAAATGTTTCCTCGGGCGTCACGAGAACACGTTTTCGCACGCCCTTACTCAATCGCGTAATCTATAACCATGGTTAAGGATAATTCTGCTGTTGATGTGATTGATGACGTTCCTGAGCAAATTCAGGTACGTAAAGATAAACGCGCTCGCCTGCTCGCCCACGGGCGTGATCCTTATCCTGTGCAGCTTCCTATCTCAGCCACAATCCACGATGTGCGTGCAGAATTTTCCAATCTAGGAATAGATGAGCAAACGGAAAAATTTGTTGGTATTGCAGGGCGCGTCATGCTCATGCGTCCTTCAGGAAAAATTGCTTTCGTAGTGCTTCAAGCTGGTGACGGCGAGCGCCTGCAAGTTATTTTCTCCCTCGCAAACGTGGGTAAAGAGAGTCTTGATCAGCTCAAAGCAGACGTTGATCTCGGCGATTTTATTTTCGCACATGGTTATGTGGGCACTTCAAAACGCGGCGAACTCAGCGTTTTTGCAGCCCCCAGCGCCGACGGCTCAATTCCAGCTTGGCAGATGGCATCTAAAGCGATTCGCCCGCTTCCTAAAACTTTCACAAACGCTGACGGCGAAGAAGCTACCGTAAACGAAGAAACACGTGTGCGTAAGCGTCACCTCGATCTCATCACGCGCCAAGGCGCTCGCGATATGATTCGTATGCGCGCTGCCGTCATGCGCTCAATTCGACGTACTTTTGAAGAGCGTGACTATATCGAAATTGAGACGCCGATTCTGCAGGCTTTGCACGGAGGGGCTGCTGCTCGCCCGTTCACTACGCATATCAATGCCTACGATCAAGATCTCTATCTGCGTATCGCCACCGAGTTGTATCTTAAGCGTGCGGTAGTCGGCGGGGTTGAACGAGTCTTTGAAATCGGCAAAAACTTCCGAAATGAAGGCGCGGATTCTTCACACTCGCCAGAATTTGCTGCTCTGGAAGCGTATGAAGCATACGCCACCTACGATACGATGGCGGAGCTTACGCGAGATATTATTCAAAATGCTGCTCACGACGTCTTTGGCACTCTCGTCGTTACTCTCGCTGATGGCACGACGTATGATCTTTCTGGCGAATGGGATCAGATCGATCTCTACACGTCTCTTTCCGACGCAGTGGGAGAGGTTGTCGATGTGCATACGCCTCGCGAACACCTCGTCCAGCTTGCTCATAAGCATGGTGTGAAAGTAAAAGAGTATGCCGTGGCAGGAAAAATTGCGGAAGATATTTGGGAAGAACTCGTCGGCTCAAAGCTCTATAGGCCCACGTTTGTGCGCGATTTCCCCGAAGATACCTCACCGCTCACTCGCTATCACCGCTCCAAGCCAGGGCTTACCGAGAAGTGGGATTTGTATATTCGCGGAATGGAAACAGCCACTGCTTATTCTGAGCTGGCTGATCCCGTGATTCAGCGGGAACGCTTAACTGCTCAAAGCCTCGAAGCGGCAAATGGTGATCCTGAAGCTATGCAGCTTGACGAAGACTTTATCGAAGCGATGGAGCAAGGTTTCCCGCCGAGCGGTGGTATGGGTATGGGAATAGATCGCCTGCTCATGGTGCTCACAGGTCTTGGTATTCGTGAGACGATGGCGTTCCCGTTCGTCAAACCAGCTGTATGACGGGTGTGGTGAATGCGAATATTTAATAGCAGGTAGGCATCTCGTAACTGCGCATCGGCGTCACGTACAGTTTCGCAATATACAGTTCGACGTACCTGAGGATATCGTTGATATCTTCGGTTTTCTCACCTGCTGTATCTTCGCCTGTGTTACTGGATAGTTTGCTAGGCGTTATACTTCTGCCATCGAGCCAGTATCAATTGTGAGGTGGCGTGGAAGGGGGAATAAAAGCCTCAAGCTGCAGCATATATGCCGCAATTCTCTTTGCCTGGTTGGTGCTCAGATCTGGATTTGTGCGAAACAGTGCATTGAGTCCTTGAATAAGTACGTACAGTATGCCGTGCCAGTCTGCGCGATTCTCCTCCGTTATGGCGTATTCGCTCTCGGGTATATTAGAAAATGTAGGAACAATTTCCTGTATGATGTAGTCCGCAATACGGTCGGCTGCTTGATGTATGAATTTTGCATACATTTCGCCATTGCCTTCGCTGATGATAGGGGAGCCAAACAAGGCGCCTGCTGCGTGAATGTCTTTCCAGTGTTTAATCCCTAGCTCCAGGGCATTATTGATATCGCCAGGAATGCGTTCTTTATCCCAAGTGCGCACCTGCTGAAGAAACTCATCTGTGTATTGGGTAAGCACGGCATCGGAAAGTTGATCCATGTTTTTGAAGTAGTGATAGAAAAGCGGGCGCGTGATTCCCAGCTCTGCAGTAATAGTGCCAATCGTCGTATTTTTCAACCCTTGATCTACTATTTGTTTGCGTGCTATTTCAATAATTCTTTTGCGCGTGGCAGCTCCGCGACGGTTGAGACCTTTGCTGCGAATTTTGTTTTTCTGCGAGTATTTCGCGTCCTTTATGCTTTGAACTTTGCGTGGTTTTTCATGAGTGTTTTGTGGAGCCACGTTTTATCGCCTCTTTTCTTTCATGCAGTGCCATATTTTCTGGAAAAAAGTATAACGTTAATTCATTCGTGATTTATGGGTCTTCAATGTATAAGGTTTGTGAAATAATGTGCGTAATATCTGCGGTAGAAAGCTTTGAATGTGCAGCTATCGGATCGTTGAGCCAGAAAGTTGGTGCAGAGAGCGTTTCGTATTTTTGCGTGTGCTTTGGGGAAGGCTGATATTCTCGCCTTTCTGCTCGATCAATCCGTCAGCAATAAGTGCCTCGAATGCTGGAAAGAAACGATCAGAGTTTAGTCCGCTTGCCGCAAGAAGTTCTTTTTTCGTGACGCTGATAGGGGATACATCTTTTCCTTGCGATCGCAGATACCTGGCGTTTTTTCGTGACGATTCTTGAGAAGTATCATCACAATGTTGCTTGAGGGAGGGCAAAGCAGGATGTCGATTGCGCAGAATATCTAAAATTTTTCCGCGTGCTTCGCGCTGCGTACCTTCGTATTGTTGCGGTTTTCGTGTGGCACTGTAGGTATCCGCAGGGTATCCCGCTTTTTGCCACTGGCAGTAGTCGGTGCAGGGGCATTTGTTGCACACTGGCTTCTTCGAGGTGCATACCAGCGCACCGAACTCCATAATTGCTTCATTCCACTGCGCTGCTGCGGCTCCAGTGTGTGGCACAAATGTATGTGCACGCTCTGCTTCAGCTTTTGTTTGGTGAGGAGCTGGGAGCGCTGTGCCATGCCAACGTGCGAGTACTCGTCGGATATTGGTATCCAGCACGGTTGAGCGCTTCTGAAATGCAAATGCCAGCACGGCATCTGCTGTGTATGGTCCGATACCTGGCAATGCTAGGAGATCTTCTCGCACAGCAGGCACGATTCCTTGATGGCGTTCACAGATCACGTGTGCACATTCTAAAAGCCGCAATGCTCGTCGGGGATACCCGAGCTTTCCCCATGCAAGGAGTACTTCAGCTGGGGAAATGCGTGAAAAAGAGGCAGGGGTTGGCCAGCGCTTCATCCATTCTTCCCATATCGGAGCAACCCGAGAAACTGGCGTTTGCTGGCTCATAACTTCGCACACGATAATTCCCCATGGGCTTGTTTCAGCTTCCCTCCACGGTAGTGGTCGTGCATTTTCTTTGTACCATTGCGTGAGCACGGCGAAGGCTTCGGCGGGAGATATGCTGTGTGGCATCGCTGAAGACATGAAGTCTGCTCTTTTCGTTTTGTTGTGTATGTTCCTGTGTGTGTTTATGTTTGTGTAGAGTGGCTGTATCGTTGGAAAGATACTATTCTCACTCTTGAGGCGTGGGAATCTGCCCCTATGAGCATATATCACGCTACCGTAATTATCGTGGCAAGTGATAAGCATGGTTCTGGCAGTTTTCAGAATAGAAGTTCTCAAGCAGGGCGTAGATGGCTGCGTGCTGTCCCCGATCTTCAAGCGAGCCGTCCGCATTCTCAGGAGCATGGAGCGGAGTCTGATCGGCGGCATAAACGGCAGAAGAATAGTGGGCGCCCAGGGCGCATCGCACCCCCTGAAAGCACTGCGCATACTCGTTCGCGTGCTTCTGGGCGAGCGCTAAAAAATTCGCAGGGTGTGAGTGCAAAGAATCGTTCTCGCCGCGGCTCGCCTTCGCATTCTCAGCTTATGCACGACGATATTCGCAATCCACGTACCAGCGCTCATACATCTCATAGTGGTGTTCGTTATTCGCAAAACGGCGTTCGAGCTTCGTCTTCTTCCAAGCAATATGTGCGCGTTGCTCAAAGTTCGCGCTCAGTGCAGAGTTCGGCGTCTTTCCGCAGTATCTCTACCTCTCAGCGTATCCGCACAGCTAGGAAACGCAGTGGTACTGCTGCGCAAAACGTCCGCATGGCTGAGGATGCTAACGGGCGCAGCAGCAGTGCTAATCTTTCTTCTCGTGCATATAGGCATACATCTGCAAGGTCTGGAAAGATATCTCGACCCTACACTCCAGCTGAACAGGCTATTCGCGAGCGCCGTCAAAGGCAGGCGCGCCGTGCTCTTATGTGGATCTTAATTATCGGCATTGCGGTTGGGGCGGTGTGGCTTGGCGTACAGAAAATCAATACCTCGCTACGTGATATAAAAATAGCGACAGCAGCTCCAGATCCTGCAGATGAATATAAAGAGATTGCATGCACGCCGAAGATGTTGAGTGCTCAGCTGTCGCAACGATCGACCTATGCAGGCAAAGAGGTTGTATTTTCTGCTGTTCTCACTAATTCAGATGTAAAGAGAGCCTGTCATATTGATGCTGGGTATGAGAATATCTATTTTCTCCTCACTTCGGGAGAGCAAACCGTATGGAATTCTCGCATGTGCAAAGTGGGTGAAGACAGTGAGTTGCTACTTATTGGACCAAAGCGTGAGGGGCATGTCTCTGTGGCGTGGAATGGCATAAATGCTGGCTCTGTATGCTCTGGGGAAAACCTTGCGGGAGCTGGTACATATCATGCTCAGCTGATGTGGGAAGATAAGCCTTTAGGTGATGCTATTGCGTTTGAGCTTAAAGCAGAATCGGCATCCCCGTCGGATTCTGCTTCCAATACGGCTTCTTCTTCAGAATCTGCACCTGATTCGGAAAAATCACCTTCAGGCTCCTCCCAAGAAGAGGATTCCTCAGCTAGTGCAGACTAGAAGTTTAGCAGTAAATCTGAAGCAGTATAGATGAGCAATAGGCAGACTGTGCAGGTAGAAATAGGCAGCTACGTCAAAAAGTGGAGATAAAGGCAAGCATTAAAGCAGCTTAGTGAGTGTGAAAGGAAGAGTTCGCACTCGCTAAGCTGCAGGCATAAGGCTTATAGGAATTGGTTAGGGTGTGTTTACCCCAGCAATGAGTACGATGATGAAATAGGAGAATATTTCGATGAATGCAAAGCTCATGAGCAGTCCACTCTTATGTTTAATTGCCATTGCGAATGCAACTAAACCAGCGATAACGCCGAACCAGCCAGCATAGGGCGCCCAACGTAAAATATTTGCGCATATGAACCATGCGGGAATTAAGGCATACACTGCGGCCCATCCTAGGGCTAGAGACCAGCTAGGATGAGGCAGGCCAAGGAAAGACCAGTGATGAGAAGATGTATTATTTTTCATCATGAACTCCTAATTTTTGCACCAAGCTTTTTGCGCTGTGAAATAAGCTTGAACTGCTCGAGCGGCGATTTTTTCTGCAGTTTTCATGTGTGAGTAGTTCCTGTTAATTTCATCAATTAACGCTTGATCGCAGGCGCAATTGAAGTATCCTTTATTGCCGTAGCACTTATCATGGTGCATACAAGCAGTATCTAGTAAATCTTGAGGTGCTCCAGGTCCTGAATGTCCTGGTCCGCACCAGTTACCCCATAAGGGTAGTGAAATACGGTCATTTTTATCGCTCTGCATGGCGAAAGAATAAAGATTGATAAAGTCGCCGACTTTGATAAGCTCTTCAGAGGCACCATCGGCTATAGCGCGTTCACTATCGAAATATGTGCGATGCCCATCGTTGACGATGTAGGCGAGCAAAGGTGTGTAGCCATTATCTGGTGTATAGTTGCTGGCGTTATTCGTAGTGTATTCGTTAGTTGTGGAAGCGACGGCAACTCCATTACTTCCGAAACTCATCAGTAGTCCTATAAACAACAGCACAATGGCTTTTTTGACTTTCATTTTACCCAACTCCTTTCTCTTTTTAGAGAATGCATGTAGAGTAATTGCCGAACGTATCAGCAATTACTCTAATCAAAGCACACATAGCCTAAGTTGCAACACCGACATGTGTCAGGGTATTTTAAAATTTTTTTTATGTAGTAAAGTCACTTTTCATTCTTGAAATGCCTAGTACTCTGCGCAGATTTTTTATAGGGATAAAAGAGCTAAACGTGCTTGTAATGGGTGTATGCAGGCGTACCGGCATATTGTGGCAATATATGCTGTGTACGGTAGAGATTTATTGACGACGCCACTCCTATTGCCTCATTGGCGGAAGTACATTTTTTGCCGCTTCGTACAGATCGCGCACAAGCCGTACATCTAATCCGGCAGGAGGTTGCGAGATATCAGAGCTGGCAGGCACAATCGCAATACTGAAGCCCAGGCGTGCAGCTTCTGCCAAGCGCTGACGCATACCAACTACAGGGCGCAATTCGCCCGTGAGTGAGACCTCACCAATTGCTACTACCCCAGGCGCAATCGGAAGATCGGCAGCCGATGATGCGAGCGCGAGTGCGATAGCTAAATCTGATGCTGGCTCCAGAGCTTTTGCGCCTCCTACTGTGGATACGAAAATATCGCGTTTTTCAAACTCTACTTTCAATCGTGACTGCAAAACTGCCAGCATCATAGCCACTCTAGAAGAATCAATTCCAGAGGTGGTTCTACGTGCAGGCCCTGGAGCGTGAACAGAAAGCCCTTGAATTTCGACAGGTATTGGGCGTCGCCCTTCAAGAGTGACGGTGACGCATGTGCCTGGAACGCTGTGATTGCGTGCTGAAAGGAATAAGCCAGAAGGATCAGGAAGTTCCCGAATTCCTGAATCGGTAAGTTCAAAACAGCCAACCTCGTCTGTGGCGCCGTATCTATTTTTAACTGCGCGCACGAGCCGAAGCGGAGAGTGTTTATCACCTTCAAACTGACAGACCACGTCAACGAGATGTTCGAGTACCCGTGGACCTGCAATAGACCCGTCTTTCGTTACGTGCCCAACCAGCAGCACTGGAAGATCTTTAGTTTTTGCAACGTTCACGAGTGCGCTTGCAACTGCGCGTACTTGAGCGACGCCTCCAGCTGCTCCATCGACGTTAGGATCGGCAATAGTCTGCACAGAATCAACAACCAGCAAAGATGGGCAGCTTTCTTCGATGTGCCCAAGAACACGAGAAAGATCTGCTTCTGCGGCAAGCAGTAGATGTTCGTGCAGTGCGCCTATTCGCTGAGCGCGAGCGCGTACTTGCGCAGCTGATTCTTCACCTGTGACATAGAGGACGGGGGAAGTTCCATACTCTGCTGCTTGGCGTGCTGCCTGAGCGGAGACATCGAGCAGAAGAGTTGATTTCCCTATTCCTGGCTCTCCTGCCAGAAGTACAACGACACCTGCAACTAGCCCTCCGCCAAGTACGCGATCAAATTCTGCTACTCCTGTGGAGTGTTTTTTAGATGCTTGTGCAGAGACTTTAGTGATCGGCTGAGCAGGAGAATGAGGGATAAGCGCTGTAGTGCGCGAGCGTACGCTAGAACCACTGGGATCCGATTCGTTGATCGTACCCCAAGCTTGGCACTCTCCGCAGCGTCCGACCCATTTAAGGCTCGTCCAGCCGCATTCTGTGCACGTGTATGATGCTTGTTTTGATTTCAATGCCATAGTTCTACGGTACGGGAGGGGTTGGGTAAATTTTCAAAAAATTTATGATCGGTTGGCAAACTGCTCAAGTAATCTTGGTTCACCAGAGACGATAATCACGTCACTAGATGCGATTTTCGTCTCTGGAGCAGCGTATTCGAAAGGCTGCCCAGGAGATTTCACACCGATTATCCGTACGCCATATTTTTCTTGTACTTTACTTTGGGTGAGGGTGAATCCCACGAGTTCTTTCGGTGGAATCATTTTCACGATAGTGAATTGATCTTCCATCTCGATATAATCCAGCATTTTTCCCGAGAGCATATGAGCCACGCGCTGCCCAGCATCATTTTCTGGGTAGACGACGTGGTGCGCGCCGATACGTCTCAAAATTGTGCCGTGTTCCCGAGAAGTTGCTTTAGCCCAGATTTCGCGCACGCCCAGATCCACTAAATTTGCGGTAATCAGCACTGATGCTTCGAGAGAGGTTCCTACCCCTACCACGGCAATGTTGAAATCGCTGGCACCGAGCTGGTCAAGTGCTTCGGGCGAAGCTGCGTCAGCTTCAACAACGCGAAAACGATGGCTCCAGTTCTGAGCTCGCGTAGCATTCGATTCAACTGCAAGAATATTTTTTCCTAGGTGGTCGAGTGTGACGGCAATAGCTGAGCCAAAGCGTCCTAAGCCAATCACAAGAATGGCTTCTCCAGCGTCATCGTACTGTGCCATAGATTCTCCTTTGTACTGTGCTTGATTAAGAATAACTCTCTTAGCCAATAATTGGGCGCTCTTCTGGCAGGCGCACCACGCGCCTTCGGTGACGAAGAGCCAGAGCTGCTGCAAACGTCATCGTCCCAACGCGCCCGAGATACATCAATACGATAATGACGATTTTTCCAGCGGTCGGTAGCTCAGCGGTGATCCCGAGGGAAAGCCCGCATGTGCCGAAAGCGGAGATGGTTTCAAATAAGACTTGAGAGAGGCTGAAGCTGCTTATATGCAAAATAATTAACGTTGCTCCGGCCACGAGAGTAGCGCCTAGGAAAGTTGCGGAAATTGCCAAACGAATCACGCTCGATCCTATTCGTTTTCCGAAAGCCTCGGCGTCACGGTCACCTCGCGCTTCGGCAATAATCGCGAGGATAAGCACGGCGAAAGTCGAGACTTTGATACCGCCGCCTGTACTTGCGCTGCCGCTACCCACAAACATTAGGCCGTCGAGTAGCCACCACGTCGATTCCTTCATATCGTTAATCGAGACCGTCGCGATGCCGCTGGATCGTGCAGTGGCAGAGTGGGTGAGCGAGGCAAGAATTTTTTCCGGAGCATTCATCGAGGCGAGAGTGGCGGCATTGTTCCATTCGAGTGCCAAAATCGCGAGAGCGCCCGCGAAAAAAAGAATTGTGTAGGTGACGATAGTTATTTTTGAATGCAGATTCCACTTTCGGGGATGTTTCCAATGCTCGGCCACATTGACGATCACCGGAAACCCGATGCCACCAATCATTGTGCCGATTATTATGGGGATACAGAAGCCCCAATCGCCGGCTGCAAATTCAAAACCGCCAGGAAGAGCTGAAAAACCTGCGTTATTGAATGCAGAGATAGCCATGAAAATTGATTGCCCAAAAGAATCTAAAAAGCCGTGCCCGTAAGAGAGAAATGCTGGCATAAAGGCTGCAGTCAGCACTGTTTCGGCAGTGACCGAAGTAATAATGACCGCTCGGAGCAGGCGTGCGACGTCACCTAAGTGACTTTTATGTTCAGTGGCGGTAAGGATTCGCTGCGTGAGCCCGATATGCCGTGAGACGGTGAATCCGAGCACTGATGCAATTGTCATAACTCCTAAGCCGCCGATCTGCATTCCGATCGCGATGATGAGGTGTCCGAGTGGACTCCAGTAGCTTGCTGTCTCAACGATTGCTAATCCTGTGACGCAGACGGCGCTGGTTGCGGTAAAGAGAGCTTCAAGAGGTGACGCTGATCCGGGGCCAGCTTTGGCGTGTGGCAGGAGAAGGAGCAGCGTGATTGCGCAAATAATAGAGGCGAAGACTGCGAGTGCGAAGAATGCAGGATAATTGCGCGCAAACCGATTAACGTACTCTCGCAGGGAGGCGTGTTGACGGTTTCTCGTGAGAAGCGAGGAATGCGACATGGAATTATCTGGAAGCACATAAGTATCTTATGGGTAAAAGCCCTTATTCGGTACATTTAATTTCTTTTGTGTATGTGTAAATAGGGGTGATGTGGCATTGTTTAGGATCCAAGAGAGGAGCCGAGGGGTAAAATGTGACAAAAAGTTTATAAAGTGCCGTATGTTGTATGTGTGAAAATCGAGGTTGTCGGATAGACTTAGTTTTATTCCTGATATGCTTTGCATATCTGTAAAATTTATCTATATAAGGATGGCGTTGATGGTGCAGCACTCTCCCAATGCTCCGCAATTTTTTACGGTTGCGGAAGTTGCCGATATTATGCGTGTTTCTCGAATGACGATTTACCGAATGGTCCATTCAGGGGAACTTCCGGCAGTTCGCGTTGGAAAAAACTCATACCGAGTGCCGCGCTCTGCATTGGATCAGCTTTTTGCTATGGATATTCAAGAGAGTGAATCAGAATCTCTACGCGCAGTTCAAGGGCAGTAGAGCGCCGTTATTTTTGGGCATTCTCTCCAATGAGCTATGATTAAGCCGTTACATCTGGGCGCCACGGCTGCCCGTCTACAACTACAAGTCGGAGGTAACCTGTGGGTTCCGTAATTAAGAAGCGCCGTAAGCGCATGTCGAAGAAAAAGCATCGTAAGTTGCTTCGTAAAACTCGTCACCAGCGTCGCAACAAGAAGTGAGTTTCTTTTCGACGCTTACGACACAGATAAGAGCCCCGCAATGGGCTCTTTTTTGTCTCGAAAAGTTGTTTTGAAAACGAATACATGCGTGTATCGGCTGTTATTCTCGTGTATTTTTCCATCGGTATCGGGTTGGTAATAGCATTATGCTATATATAAAGCGCTGTGTACGTGGAAAGCAGTACTCATAGTATCGGCATGTGCCAAACTTCAGCATGGGTGTCTATCTAGTGTGTGCATATATTGGATATTTATCAGGCGTTAAGGAATCGTGAAATTAAGTTCAGGGGGAGGGAAAGAATATGGGCAAAGAGCAGGCGGTGTCTAAAGAAGATTCGCGTAAACGACGTGCTAGGGGGCTTGCCTTATCTGATCTGATTGCTTGGCGTTCTTTTACGCGAGGAAATGTTTATATTATCGAGCAGATTAATCACGATATGGAACAAGCGCTAGATCTGACGATAAACGAGTTCGAGCTACTTCATGCCGTCTATGAATCGCCCACAAAGAGTTTGCGGATGTCGAAAATTGCTCAGGATCTGCACCATTCGCGCTCACGTCTCACCCATACCGCTCGGCGGCTTGAGAAGATGGGGTACGTGGAACGTTCGCGCTGCCCGCATGATCGTCGAGGTGTTTTCTGCTCTCTCACAGAAGCTGGAATAGCAAAATTTGAAGAGAGTCTAGCAGAGCATAGTAGTATTGTTCATACGCATTTAATTAATCGTCTAGCCCCCGAAGAGCTTGACGAGCTGGGGCGTATCTATCGTAAACTCCTTGGCTGGGATGAAACAGACGCTATCGCCGAATATAATATGGCTGAATACCAGTGCCCGTAACGGGTGGAGTGTGCATATTCTCAGGAGCAGCTATGGCGGATTCAACAACGACGATTCATCTCGTTCGGCACGGTGAGGTCGATAATCCAACTGGAGTTCTTTACGGGCAGTCTGCAGGTTTTCATCTCACAGAGCTGGGGCATCAGATGGCTCGCGGTGTAGCAGAAGCTTTTTCTCCTGGGCACGATATTCGTGCGGTAATCACCTCTCCGTTGGAACGCGCTATCGAGACTGGCACTCCAACCGCACAAGCATTTGGGCTTGAAATTTCCACAACCAGCGATCTCATTGAAGCGGCAAATAAATTTGAAGGGATCCCGATTAACGATAACCATTTTATGGTATTGAAGCCGCAATTTTGGAGTTGGTACACCAACCCATTTGAGCCCTCGTGGGGCGAGCCATACGTGAAAATCGTGGAGCGAATGAGCAGTGCAATTCGTCGTGCACTCACTATCGCTGAGGGTGGAGAAGCAATGCTTGTGAGCCATCAGCTGCCAATTTGGACGATGCGTAGATTTATTCAAGGGAAAAGCTTGGCTCACGATCCGAGGCGTCGTGAATGCTCGTTGTGTTCCGTCACTTCATTGACGTTTATTGGGAGAAAACTTGTAAGCGAGCAGTACTGGGAGCCTGTAGCAGATATGCTCTCCCAAGCGCAGGATATGGTGCCTGGTACTTCAACAGCGATGGAAAAAACCTCGAAATGAGCTGCAGGCAGTAAAATATATATTTACTGCTCGGCAGGATTCTCGTCAGAATTTTCTGCGCGCGTTGGATGATCTTTATGTGATTTATCCTCATGAGGGTGCTTTGATTTTTTCTGCTCAGCGGATTTTCGCTCCTCATAGGCTTTACGGCGATTATGAGCATCTAATCGGGCAAGAAATTCTGGATCGTCGTCAGGTGCTATAGGGGTATGTGACGAGGGGCGTTTCGTGCGTAAACGCCCAGCGATATCCGAGGTACTGATTGGTGTATCCGAGGTGATTACTGCCTGGTACTTAAAGAAAAGCCAGAGAATCGGGCCGATAATAGGCACAAGCAGAGTTAAAAGCGCCCACGCAGCTTTCGAAATACGCGCAGGAGTTGCATATGCTGGAGTGCGCAAACAATCGATAAATGTGTAGATCGTCAGTGAGATGATGACGAGAGCAATAAATATTCGAGCCACGGATCTATGCTATCGTGCGGCAGGAGTTTCATCTGACTGCGCCGTATATTCTTCGCTAGCTGCGGAATTATCGGCATGAGATTGAGTTGCAGGCTCGTCTTCTTTGCGCTCTGGTTCACAACCATCACAGGAGCTTTCAGCAGAGCTGGTACTCTGATCCTCTAGCAAAGAAGCTGCTGCCCGCATACGAATAATCGTAAAGCCCTCAATAAGAAGCCACGCTGCCCATACTCCCATGGCAATGCTCCAGCCGAGCGTAAAGAAATATGCCAAGGGGAAACGAATTGAAATAACGAGAATTGCGGCTATTACACTAGCAAACACGAGTTCAAAAATTCCCGTATTGCGCAGCGTTGAAAGAAGAGTATGCCCCGATGCCCCCGCAATCACAGGGCGAGCCAGCAGAACTACCCACACCAGCATGCCCGTCATGCCGGCGGCAAGACCAAATCCCCACAGGTACATGGAGCTGGCAAGTACGACTGCCAGCGCGAGCATGCAGTAGTAACTCCAACGAGCTTTTGACTGCCCAATTCTTACGGCAAGCGTCTTTTTGCCTGCAGCTTCGTCACCTGGAATATCTCGGATATTATTGACCATCAAAATTGAGCATGCGACGAGACCAATAGCCGTGGCAAGAATCCATGCGAGAATCGGTGCTTGATTAGTTTGAATATAGACAGTGCCCACAGTTGCGGCATATCCAAAGAAAACAAGGACGAACACTTCGCCCAGTCCTATATATCCGTACGGGTGTTTGCCGCCAGTATAAAACCAGCCAGCTAAGACTGCAGCGGCTCCTAGTGCGATGAGCCACCAATGCCCACAGATAATCGTCACCGCCAAGCCGCATACGCAGGCAAGACCAAAGCTGATGAAAGCTGCCAGCTTTACCGTGAAGGGTTTCACTTTTCCGCTTCCCGTGAGGCGCACGGGACCTTCGCGTACGTCGTCTGTGCCGCGAATGCCATCGGAATAATCATTGGCAAAATTGACTCCGATTTGGAAAAGAAGTGCAACGCCAGCTGCAAGGAGAGTAAGGCGCCACGAGAATTCGCTCATTGCATAGGCAAAGGCTCCCCCGACAATCACTGGAGCGAGAGCTGCAGGCAGAGTGCGTACTCGAGCACCCTCCATCCAATCTTTGAATGATGCCATAATATACCGATCCTTGTATGCTGTGGTTTTACGTATTTTACCTTGTTTACAATAGCTCTAATGTGCAGATCATGCACATATCGTTTGCGTGTGTCTGTGCGCTTCTAGCGGTGTAATGCGTAGGCGTATTTATTTTCAGCAAACATCCAGCTAATATCCATTTTTTATGGAGCGCTGCTTCGTACACTTGAGGCGTACCGAGTTTTAGCAACACTGAAAAGATGAGAAGGTAGATATGAACGAGAACGATCGCAGCCCTGAAGAATTGAGCAATGAGAATACTGCAGGCTGGGCTGATCAACCTGCCCAATTTTCTCAACCTGACCAGCCAGGAGAAGCTAATGAAATGGGGGCACCTGCTCAGCCGTCAGAAAATAATGAGCCTGTGCAGGAGCAGGAAATTTCCCACACTCAATGCGAGGCAACGCTAGCTTCCCAGTGCGATATGCCACAGCATAATATGCCACAGTACGATATCGAGCATCCGCTTGATGAGCCACATCAGAATTATGGTGAGTTTTCTCAACACGATATGCCGCTAGCGCAACCAGAGATGACGCCGATGCAAGGCGAGATGGCAGCTGCGCAAGCTGCAGGGAAATACGTGCACCCAGAGAATATGCACCCAGAGAATATGCACCCAGAAAATACGCAGTCGGCTGAGCTGCACATGAACTCACAAGAAGCAACGGTGCAAGCTCCATCTTGGCAAACTACGCCGCAGCCATTAGCAGCTCCGCAATCAGAAACTGCATCGCATCCTTTGGCGGCCTCACAATCAGAAACTGCGGCGCAGCCAGGTGCATTGGAATCTCCAATGCCGCACATGCATGCTCCGAACTACTCGCTTCCTCAATACGATGCTCCAAATTATGTAGCGTCTGGATATGCTGATCCAGCACGTGTTGCAACTTCAGAGAGGAAAACTCTTGGGCAGGAGGATTCCCAAAACGAAAAACCATATCAAAGAGATCCTCAGGCAAATAATTCTCAGCCGTCGCAGTCGTCACAACCCTATACGTCCCAACCATATACGTCTCATTCCGCAAAGCAGCCACCTGCAGGTATGCCCACGATGGCAGCCCCATTTGGGATCCCTGCTACGCCGTCTGCTCCTAAAACTAAGAGCACTCACCGCGGGCCGGGATGGATTGCCGCTATTGCGATGAGCGTTGGCGCTGCTCTTGTGGGCGGAGGTATTGGAGTTAGTGCAAGTATGGGAGTTCGTCCAGTGGCGAGCAGTTCAACGACGCAGAAAACAACTCGAGAATTGGCCCCCGTTGTGGAATCTAGCGGTGAGGCTCCAAATTGGCAGAAAGTGCAAGAAGCCGTAGGAAATTCCGTGGTGGCAATAGATACCCAGAAATCTGAGGGAAAAGCTTCTGGCTCGGGAGTGATTATTGATAAAGAGGGGCATGTGCTCACGAATGAACACGTGATCTCAGGAGCCGAGAAAATCTATGTGACTCTCGCAGATGGAAATGTGTATAAAGCGACGATTGCAGGATCGGATCAAGCAACAGATCTTGCAGTGCTTACCATTGAAAATCCGCCGAGCGATCTCACTGTAGCTCAGCTTGGCGATTCGAGTGCCCTGCATGTAGGGCAAAACGTTGCTGCAATTGGCAATCCTTTGGGGCTTTCCTCGACGATGACCACTGGTATTATTTCTGCGCTAAACCGCCCAGTGCAGACAAAATCTGAGCCTAAAGAGCCGCAGGGAGGAAACGATTTCTTTGGTGGGCGCGATCCATTTGGCGGGAGCGATCCGTTTGGTGAACATCGCCAGCAGCAGAGCTCGAGTGTCGTCACCAATGCCATTCAAATTGATGCAGCAGTGAACCCAGGAAACTCTGGCGGCCCTGTATTCGACTCTGCTGGGCGCGTGATCGGAATTACTTCATCAATTGCTTCGCTTTCCAGCAGTTCAGGCGGTCAGAGCGGTTCAATCGGCTTAGGTTTTGCGATTCCAATTAATCTTGCACAAAAGATTGCACAGCAGCTCATCGCCAACGGTGTAGCAGAGCATGCCTTCTTAGGCGTAACGATTAACGACGGAGCTGCTCAATATGACGGAACCACACGTTTAGGCGCGGAAGTGAATTCGGTTTCTGATGGCACTCCAGCAGCTAAAGCTGGGATCAAAAAGGGAGACGTTATTACAAAGATCGATAATAATAGCGTGTCTAGTGCTACATCCCTCACTGGATTCGTGCGCCAATACAGCTCTGGTGACGTCGTCACCGTCACGCTTGAACGTGACGGCAAGCTGATGGAAGTGCAGGTGACTCTGGCAACCAAGCAAGACTGAGAAGAAAAATCGGCAAAGCCGAAACAATAATTGAGAGAATATCTTTTAAACGAATAGAAAAAGAAATACAGCTCGGTTCGCTCGTTGGTTATTTACTGACGGGCGAACCGTGGTTAAATGCTTTATATGAAGCGAGCAGAGCGTAGAGCAACGTTAGATAAAAAACCTGGCGACGTAGCGTCCATGTTTGACGAGGTTGCTCCAGCATACGATTTCACTAATACTGTGCTGACGGGCGGGCTTGTACATATTTGGCGCAAAGCTGTGACGCAGGCAATCGGTGCACGTCCTGGTTTGAAAGTTCTCGATGTTGCGGCAGGCACGGGCACAAGTTCGGCAGCTTACGCTGCAGCGGGAGCAGACGTGACAGCGTTTGATTTTTCACAAGGCATGATTGCGCAGGGGCGCAAACGTCACCCGAATCTCGATTTTGTGCAGGGCGATGCGATGGCAATGCCTTTCGATAATGATTTTTTTGATGCAGTGACGATTTCCTATGGTCTGCGAAATATCAATGATCCACGCGTGGCACTGCGTGAAATGTGCAGAGTGACGAAACCCGGCGGAACTCTTGTGGTGTGCGAGTTTTCCACGCCCACAAATTTTGTGTTTCAGGGGCTTTATAAGTTTTTCCTCGGCACGGCGATGCCTGCTATTTCTCGGATAGTTTCTTCCGATCCTGCAGCATATACCTATCTTTCAGAATCTATTCTCGCATGGCCCGATCAGCGCGAGCTTGCCCTGATGATAATGGACGCAGGCTGGGCAGATGTGGAATATAAGAATCTCACCAACGGAATTGTGGCTGTGCATCGCGCCACGAAAGCTGTGTGACATGAAAGGTCTAGCCCTATGAAATGGAGCGATAGTGCCGATGTAGTTGTGGTTGGCGGCGGGCCTGCAGGAGCTAGCACGGCTCATTATCTTGCGCAGCAGGGGATCGATGTGCTTCTTCTTGAGCGCGCAGTTTATCCCCGCGATAAAGTTTGTGGTGATGGGCTCACTCCGCGTGCAGTGAGTGAGCTTATTCGTATGGGTGTGCCGATTCGTGAAGAAGACGGCTGGGTGCGCAACTATGGGTTGCGGGCAATCGGCGGCGGGCACGATATCGTGGTGAAATGGCCGGAGCTGGCATCGCAGCCGAATTTTGGGACGGCAAAGCCTCGAAAAGATTTCGACCATATTTTGATTAAACACGCGATAGCTTCGGGCGCTCGCGTGAGTGAAGGCGTGACGGTGACTGAGCCGATTGTTCATAAGGCTTCTGAACGAGTGATCGGCGTCAAAGCACGGCAGACAGTTGAAGGGTCAAAAGGCGAGCAGTGTGCGATTCGTGCGCGTTTTGTGGTTGATGCCGGTGGCGTCAGCGCTCGCCTGGCCACGGCGCTTGGGCGGGAAAAAAATGAAAAGAAACCGATGGGCGTCGCTGTGCGTACGTATTTTGAATCTCCGCTGGCCGGCACTCAGCTTATGGAATCGCATCTGGAACTATGGAGTGGAAAGCCGGGTGAATCGGAGCTTCTTCCAGGCTATGGCTGGGCATTCGCTGTTGGTGATGGATTGGTAAACGTGGGGCTTGGGTCGCTCTCAAGCACAGCTAAGCCAACAGGCATTGATTACCGCAGAGTGTTTGAAACGTGGATTGCTAATACTGCGCAGGAATGGGGATTGACGCCTGAGAATCAGCGAGGTCCTATACGTAGCGCAGCTCTTCCAATGGCTTTTAACCGAAAACCGCACTATGCCAATGGTATGGCGCTTGTTGGTGACGCTGGCGGCATGGTGTCGCCTTTTAATGGGGAGGGCATTGCATACGCACTTGCGAGCGGGCGTATCGTGGCAGATTATCTCGGGCAGGCGCTTGCGCGCCCTACGCTGGGATCTCAAGATCGGGTCATGCGCGAATACGTGGCAGATTTGCGAGAGGAACTCGGCGGCTATTACACGCTAGGGCGCATTTTCGCGGCATTGATTGAGCGCCCTGAAATTATGCATCTGTGCGTCACGTATGGTTTGCCGCGCCCAACTCTTATGAGGCTGGTTATGAAGCTGCTTTCTGATACATACGATCGCCGTGATGGCGATTGGATGGATAAGCTCATCACAGCGCTCACGAAAGCAGTACCCAAAGCTTAGCCTGTGAGCCGCAGATATGCAGATGTGAGCCGCTAGATACGCGCTATTTGTCTTGCGTAAATAATGCTATTCTCGTGTGACGTTTGCCTTGCTTGGCAGGTATTGTGTATGTAGCGCTGTGTTTACAGTGCTGCATTTTCGTGCGCCCAGGAGTTATAAAATTTTTCGGGAATTTGCCCAAGGCGCATGGGATGATAAGCATGAGCAGCGATATGTGTATCTGAGGATAGGAACAAGCATGAACAATCCTTATGTGCCGCTTTTGGTGATGATTATTGCCGCAGCGGTAATTGCCTTTGGTGGTTTGGCAGCGAGTGCTGTACTTGGTCCGCATAAGCATAACCGTGTGAAAGAAGAAAACTATGAATGCGGTATAGAAGCTACTCCCAATGCTGGCGCAAGCGGAAAGTTCCCTGTGAAGTACTTCCTCACAGCTATGACGTTCATTATTTTTGATATCGAGGTTGTTTTCCTCTATCCGTGGGCGGTGGCGCACGATTCTTTTGGCTTGTTCGGAATCGTTGCCATCGCTCTGTTCGTCTTTCTCATCACTGTGCCTTTTATTTATGAGTGGCGTCGTGGCGGCTTGGAATGGAGTGAATAAATGGGACTTGAAGAAAAGATTCCGCAAGGTGTCGGTCTCACGACTGTGGAGGCTCTGCTCGGTTGGGCAAAAGCGCGCTCTCCTTGGCCAGTGACGATGGGCTTAGCTTGCTGCGCAATTGAGATGATGGCATTCGGCGCTGTGCGTTTCGACGGTTCTCGTATCGGTATGGAAGTGTTTCGCTCATCTCCGCGTCAGAGCGATATTATGATCGTTTCTGGTCGCGTAAGCCAGAAAATGGCTCCAGTTGTGCGTAATATTTACGATGAGATGATGGAGCCGAAGTGGGTTATTTCCATGGGGGCATGCGCGTGCACAGGCGGTATTTTTAATAACTATGCGCTCGTGCAGGGGATCGATCATGTCGTTCCGGTAGACATCTATTTGCCTGGGTGCCCGCCTCGTCCAGAAATGCTGATTAATGCCATTTTTGAAATGCGTAAGCAGCTTATGGAAAAGCAACCGATCGGTGCAGATCGTATTGCAATCGCAAAAGCTGCAGAGGAAGCTGCTTTGAAAGCGCAACCCATCGAATTGAGAAAGGGGCTGCTCGCATGAATGAAACCAACATGAACGAAACTAATGAAGTGGTCACCACCTCTTCTGCGGGGCAGGAATTCTTGAGTGCAAGCGCTGAACGCGTCACTACCCGCCAAGGAATGTGGGGTGTGCGTAAAGGTGCAGATACGACTGGTTTTTCTGGCGGTACCACGATTTCGATGATTGCTCCGCCAGCTTCTCGTCCATATGGCGGTTGGTTTGATGAAGTCGTTGATATTATCATTGAGCTTCTTCAAGCAGACGGTATAGATCCGCAATCTGTGATTGAAAAGGTAAGTACTCAGCACGAGCAGCTCGTGATTTTTATTAAGCGTGAGTATTTGCCTCAGGTAGCAAAGTATTTGCGCGATGATCAGGATTTGCGTTTTGAAATGACGCTCGGCGTTTCAGCAGTGCATTATCCAGAAGATAAAGACCGTGAGCTGCATGCGTATATTCCATTCTTCTCAATCACGCACAATCGCATGATTGCACTCGAAGTAGCGGCTCCGCAAAGCGATCCCCATATGCCATCGATCACGAGTATTTATCCTGGCAATGATTGGCCAGAGCGTGAAGCATTCGATTTGATGGGCATTATTTTTGACGGGCACCCAGGTTTGGCACGTTCCGCTATGCCAGAAGATTGGGTTGGGCATCCGCAGCGCAAGGATTACCCACTGGGCGGTATTCCAGTTGAATATAAAGGTGCTGTG
This sequence comes from uncultured Arcanobacterium sp., assembly GCA_958428545.1. Taxonomy (GTDB): domain Bacteria; phylum Actinomycetota; class Actinomycetes; order Actinomycetales; family Actinomycetaceae; genus Arcanobacterium_A. The sequence goes on from CAUAGM010000001.1 coordinate 287,493, forward strand.
ATTCCGCCAGCTGATATAAGGAGGGAGTACAACTAATGAGCGCGCTACCTCATGCAACTAAACCGCTGACCCCTGAGGCTGAACATTACTCCGAGTATGAGGCATTCGGAGGTGATTGGGGAAAAATTGCTTCCACAGTAGAAGAAATGGGCGATGAGCATATCGTCGTAAATCTCGGTCCAGTCCACCCTGCAACGCACGGTGTCTTGCGCGTACAGCTCGAACTTGATGGTGAGATTGTGAAAGAAGCTCGTGTGGCTACTGGCTTCTTGCATACAGGCATCGAAAAGAGCATGGAATACCGCACATGGACTCAAGGTGTTGCTTTTGCGACGCGTATGGATTATGTGGCTCCTATTTTCCAAGAAGTTGCGTATTGCTTGGCAGTTGAGAAGCTTCTCGGTATTACCGATCAGATTCCCCAGCGAGCCAGCGCAATTCGTGTATTACTGATGGAACTTGGACGTATAAATTCGCATATTGTTGCCATAGGTTCTGGCGGTAATGAGCTTGGTGCCACTACGATGATGACTCTTGGCTTCCGTGCTCGTGAGGATATTTTGCGTATCTATGAAGACATCACGGGTTTGCGTATGAATCATGAGTTCATTCGCCCTGGCGGAGTGCTTGAAGATTTGCCTGAAGGTGGGATTGAATATATCCGTGAGCTGCTGCCGAAGATCCGTCTCACAATCTCCGAGATGCAAGATCTCACTATGCAAAACCCTATTTTTAAACTGCGTCATGTAGATGTAGCTGTTTCGCCGCTTTCTTCTCAGATGGCTCTTTCAATGACGGGTCCGCACGTGCGTGCTGCTGGTCTACCTTGGGATTTGCGTAAAACTCAGCCTTACTGCGGATATGAGAAATACGAGTTTGATGTGCCAGTTGCAGATAAGGCTGATGCATATAATCGTGTACTTATTCGCTATGCCGAGTGCTATCAAAGTCTGCGAATCTGCTATCAAGTGCTTGATGAACTGGAGCACACTGAAGGGCAGCCAGTCATGATCGAAGATGGCAAGCTAGGCTGGCCAGCAAAGATGGAAATTTTGGATGACGGGCAAGGGCAAAGCCTAGAGCACGTGCAGGAAATGATGAGTGAGTCAATGGAATCTCTCATTCACCATTTCAAACTGGTTACTGAAGGTTTCCGTGTTCCTGCGGGGCAGGTATTCCAGTTGATTGAGCACCCTAAGGGAGCGTTTGGCGTACACCTTGTGAGTGACGGCGGCACGCGCCCGTATCGTGCACATTTCCGCGACCCTAGCTACAGCAATTTGCAGAGCTTAGCTGTGATGGCAGAGGGCGGCATGATCGCCGATCTTATTATTTCCCTAGCAATGATCGATCCTGTGATGGGAGGCGTGGATCGCTGATGGCAGATAATTACACTCAGGAAGTCGAAGAGCGACTTCGAAAAGAGGCAGCTGAAGTAGTGGCTCGCTATCCACAGCCACGTTCGGCGATTATGCCCTTGCTACATCTGATTCAGAGTGAAGATGGTTTCGTCTCCCCGCGTGGCGTCGTTCTTATCGCTGATATATTAGACCTCAGCCGTGCTCAGGTTTCAGCGATTGCCACCTTCTATTCACAGTATCGCCGTCACCCAAATGGAGAATACAACGTAGGCGTTTGCACCAATGCGCTATGCGCAGTGATGGGTGGGGATCTTATTTGGCAAGAACTCAGCTCCTATCTTGGAATTGGGCATGATGAAACCACTGACGACGGAAAAATCACGCTTGAGCAGCTTGAGTGCAATGCAGGCTGTGATTATGCCCCAGTTATCATGGTGAACTGGGAATTTTTCGATAACCAGACGCCAGAATCGGCTAAACAGCTCGTTGATGATCTGCGTTCGGGCAAAGGTGCGCATCCCACGCGCGGTCCTGAAAAAGTTGCTACGTTCAAAGAAATCGAACATGTACTCGCTGGTTTTGAAGATGGGCACGTTGATGAAGGGCCTTCAGCTGGAGCAGCATCTCTTGCAGGCTTAGCGATCGCACGCGAGAAGGGATGGACGTCACCACAGCCATTAGAAGGGAGTGAAAAGTGAGCGCTACACAAGAAGCATCAACTCCAAAATTTTCAGCTCCTGGCACGTTAAGCCCTGTTCTCACTGATATGTGGGATAAGCCGCAGAGTTGGAAGCTCGCTACTTATAAGGCTAATGGTGGATATGCTGCAATCGATAAAGCATGGAAACTGCTAGACAGCGATCCTGCAGCGATTACGAACGTCATCAAAGAATCTGCTCTTCGTGGGCGTGGTGGTGCAGGCTTCCCGACTGGCTTAAAGTGGAGTTTCCTTCCCCCAGCTGATGGTGGCCCTCGCTACCTCGTGGTCAATGCCGACGAATCCGAGCCTGGTACGTGTAAAGATATCCCGCATTTGATGGCAAATCCGCATCTGCTCATTGAGGGCATGATTATCTGTATGCTGGCTATTGGCGGGCACCACGGTTTTATTTATCTGCGTGGTGAAGTCGTGCACGTGTATCGTCGTTTGCTTGCGGCAGTGCGAGAGGCGCGCGAAGCCGGATATCTTGGTGAAGGGCTTGGCCCCAACGAAAACTACTCTCTCGATATCACAGTGCATGCGGGAGCAGGCGCATATATATGCGGCGAAGAAACAGCTCTGCTTGATTCTTTGGAAGGTTTCCGCGGTCAGCCGCGCTTAAAGCCTCCATTCCCAGCTGTTGCTGGTTTATATGCTCGCCCCACGGTAATCAACAACGTCGAATCGATTTCCTCAATTCCTGGAATTATCAATAACGGTGCGGAATGGTTCACGGCGATGGGCGCCGATACAATCAATTCGCGTGGGCATGGAATCTTCTCTATCTCAGGGCATGTAAAACGCCCTGGGCAGTATGAAGCTCCGTTCGGGATCACGATGCGTCAGCTGTTGGAATTTGCTGGCGGTATTCGTGAGGGGCATCAATTGAAATTTTTCGCGATCGGTGGTTCTTCCGCTCCGCTTTTCACTCCAGATCATCTGGACGTGCCTCTCGGGTATGAGGAAGTAGTGAAGGGTGGCTCAATGCTTGCTACTCGCGCTATTCAAATTTTCGATGAAACGGTGTCGGTGGTTCGAGTAGTATCGCGCTGGACTAGCTTCTATCAGCATGAATCGTGCGGTAAGTGTACGCCATGCCGCGAGGGCACATTTTGGTTGAAACAGATTATGCAGCGTCTTGAAGAGGGCAAAGGGCAGGAAGGCGATATTGAGCTTGCCTACGAGATTTGCAACAACATCCAAGGGCGCAGCTTCTGTGCCTTGGGTGACGCTGCAGCAACTCCAATCAAATCTGCTATTGATTTGTTCCGCAGTGAGTTTGAGGCTGGCTACCACACGCCAGCGTCTGAACTGTACCCGATTGAAAAATCGGTGCTGTTCCAAACGAAAAGTGAGGTGGCTTGAGCATGACTGCAGTTGATACCGCAACTGATCTCATCACCGTTAAAATTGACGGCGTTGATGTGAGCGTTCCGAAAGGTACGTTAATTATCCGTGCTGCTGAGGAAGCTGGTGTTTTTATTCCTCGTTTCTGCGATCATCCGCTATTAAAGCCTGTAGCTGCGTGCCGTCAGTGCCTTGTGGAAGTAGCTATGCCTAATCGTGAGGGCGTGGTATCGAAGATGCCGAAGCCTCAGCCTGCATGCGCGATGACTGTAGCCCCAAGTATGGAGGTTTATACTCAGCGCACAAGTGAGGTTGCGAAGAAGGCTCAGCAGGGTGTGATGGAGTTTATGCTCATTAATCACCCGATGGACTGCCCGATTTGCGATAAAGGCGGCGAGTGCCCACTACAGAATCAGCAGCTCGAAGAAGGTCGTACACACAGTAGGTTTGTAGATATTAAGCGAACATATCCGAAACCGATTTCTGTGAGTGAGCAGATACTTTTGGATCGTGACCGTTGTATTCTGTGCCAGCGTTGTGTGCGTTTCTCCGATCAGATTGCTGGCGATCCATTTATTCAGCTTCAAGGGCGTGCAGGAGGCACTCCAGCCTATGGTGTGCATAGCTTACACGGTTCTCAGATCGGTAATTTTGATGCGGGAGTGCTTGATTTTTCCGAGGCTTCTCACAGCACTGAAGATGGAAAAGTAGGTGTCAATGACGAGCTGCGAATGCTCAATCAGTATGTGGGGCCGCGTGGAGACCAAGGTCTAGCAAGTGGTTTTGCGGCTGGTCCGGTCGGTAATGCCGAAGCAGATGTGAATGGCAACCCCTTCAATTCATATTTTTCTGGCAACGTGATTCAAATTTGCCCAGTTGGCGCTCTTACGTCTGCGAGCTATCGTTTCCGTGCCCGCCCATTTGATCTTGTCTCTGTGCCAAGTGTAACGGAGCACGACGCTTCAGGTTCGGCAATCCGCGTGGATTATCGCCGCGGTGAGGTCGTACGTCGTATGGCTCTTGAAGATCCAAAGGTCAATGAAGATTGGATTACTGATAAAGACCGTTTCGCTTTCAGATGGCAGCATGGCGCTGATCGTCTCACATATCCAAAAATTAAAGGAGCAGCTGAAGATACCCCTATTTCTTGGTTTGAAGCTCTTAATGCTGCTGCCGCAGGGTTGAAAGGCAAGAAAGTCGGTGTGCTCATTGGGGGTCGCCTTACTCTCGAAGATGCCTATGCTTACAGTAAGTTTGCTCGCGTCGTGCTCGGTACGAACGATATCGACTTCCGCACGCGGGAAGGGAGCAAAGAGGAGGATTCCTTCCTCGGAACAATCGCAGGAACTGGGATTGACGTTTCTTATACAGATATTGAGCACGCAAAACATGTACTCACTGTAGGGCTTGAGGTCGAGGAAGAGTGTGGCGCATTATTCTTACGTTTACGTAAAGGCGCCCTAGCTAAAAGCACATCTATTTCTGTGATCTCTGCATATCGCACTGCTGGAACGTCGAAGATGTCTGCTCGCTTTGTGCCAGCAAAGCCTGGCGAAGAAGCACGCGTATTGGAAAGCATCGTTGAAGATGCCAGTGGCGTGTTTGGTGATCTCTATGCGGATCTTTCTGGTGAAGGCAGCGTTATTCTTGTCGGTGAGCGTACAGCTCAGACGCTTGGGGCACTTAGTGCTGCTGTTTCCTTGGCTCAGCGTACAGGGGCAAAACTGGCGTGGGTGCCTCGCCGCGCTGGTGATCGAAGTGCGCTTGAAGCTGGTGCAATTGGTTCCTTGTTGCCCAGCGGGCGTCCTGTTGCAGATCCTGCCGCTCGCGTCGATGTAGCAGCTGTTTGGAGTGTTGATTCACTTCCTGAAGCACCAGGGAAAAATACTGGGCAGATTATTGCCGCTGCAGCCAACGGCGAGTTAGATGCTCTACTTCTTGCAGGCGTATCGCTTGACGATCTTCCCACTGGTGCTGATGAGGCTTTAAATAAAGCATTCGTCGTACAGCTTGAAGTTCGAGCTTCTTCTACTTCCGATTATGCTGATGTCCTTATTCCAGTAGCACCGCCAAGTGAAAAAGGTGGCACTTTCGTAAACTGGGAAGGTCGTCTGCGTCCATTCGGGCAAGTGCTCACAAGTACGCACCTTCCAGACCGTACAGTGCTCAACGATTTAGCGCAGGCAATGGGTATAGATCTGGGGCTTGCCAACTTGGAGGCAGTAGTCAAAGAGTATTCTGAATTGCGTTCGTGGGACGGTGCTCGCGTGAGCGCCCCGTGCGAGGCTCCCGCAGCTGTACCGCTTGCCGGAGCAGGGAAGGCGATTCTGGCATCGTGGAAACTTATGCTCGATGCTGGTGATCTTCAGGGGTTTGAACCTCATTTGGCAAGTACTGCACGTAAGAGTGTTGCTATTATGAGCGCTGTTACGGCAGTGGCTGCTGGATTTACGGGTTCCGGCAGCTCGGATGTGCGCATACAAGGCCCTGCAGGAAGTATTGTTCTTCCTGCGGTAGTGGTTGATTCTATTCCAGATGGTGTGGTGTGGGTGCCGCAGAATTCTCTCGGTTCCGCAATTGCGCATATTGGCGTTGCTGCAGGTCAGCTCGTATCAATCAAGAAAGCGGAGGTGGCGAAGTGAATTCCCTCATGACTATTGGAGCTGCTGCTCCTGAGGTGGCGGACTTCTCACACGACACATGGTGGATCTGGGTAATCAAGGCTGTCTTTATTATTGTGTTCTTGATTTTTTCCGTGATTTTCGCACTCTGGTTTGAGCGTCGTCTGCTTGCCCGTATGCAAAACCGTGTTGGTCCCAATACTGTAGGACCGCTCGGCTTGGGGCAGAGCTTCCCAGATGCTTTGAAGCTCCTATTTAAAGAAGATTTCTTCCTCAAAGGTGCTGATAAGGTCGTCTATTTTATTGCTCCTGCGATTTCTGCTCTGTGCGCATTCACGATTATGGCAGTGATTCCTATGGGGCCTTCGGTTAATATCTTTGGAATCGTCACACCCCTACAACTCACAGATTCTCCTGTTGCGCTGCTATTTGTGCTGGCTGTTGCCGCACTCGGTGAATATGGTCTTGTGCTCGGTGGGTGGAGTGCTAAATCTACACTCCCTCTTTATGGCTCGGTGCGCAGTGCAACCCAGATGATTTCTTATGAACTTGCTCAGGGGCTATCACTCGTCACTCTCTTCATTCTGAACGGTTCGATGGCTGCTTCTGGGATTGTCAGTGCGCAGACGAGTATATGGAACATCATCATTTTGTTCCCCGCTTTCTTGGTTTATTTGGTCACGATGTTTGGTGAAGCTAACCGTTTGCCCTTCGATTTGCCTGAAGCAGAAAATGAAATTGTGGCAGGTCCGCATACCGAGTACTCATCGATGAAGTTTGGATGGTACTACCTTTCTGAATATATCAATATGCTCAATCTTTCGATGCTCGCCACAACACTCTTCTTGGGAGGCTGGCATGCAGGGCCAATCGAAGGAACTATTTTCAACCTGCTTGGCTTCGATGCAAATATTGGCTGGTGGCCAATGCTTTGGTTCCTAGTTAAGACATGGGCTTTTATGGGGTTGTTTGTATGGGTGCGTGGCACGCTTCTGCGTTTCCGCTATGACCAATTTATGAAGCTCGGCTGGAAAGGATTGATTCCCGCATCGTTGATCTGGCTGGCAATTGTGATGGTTGTGCTCGCAGTGAATACGCTCTACGCTATCAATGTTCACAGCGTTATGATTATTCTTTCTATTGGCTATGGCTTAATTATGCTGATTTGGGCATTAGGTGACGACGTCTATCACCCCTCGCAAGCTGAAATTATTTCTGAGCGTGAAAAGCATGAATTTACTGGTTTTGAAGATGGGTATCCTGTGCCGCCGCTGCCTGGTCAGCATCTTCCACCAAGCCCACGAGCTCAGCGCCGTACGGCTCAGAAGACTCACGTTGAAACTTCTGCTTGTGATAACGGAAGTGCTATCGCTGATGCTCAGGAGGTGAGCAATGACTGAAAATAACGAGATTATTTCCCAGACATCGCAGAGGGAAAACCTTCCAGCCGAGGCTTATGAAGCACCTGCACTGGATCCATCGCTGTATAGCCCAAATAAAAAAAGCACTATCGGTAAGGTACTGGCTCCTATTGCAGGATTTGGCGTCACCTTTTCAACGCTTTTCCGTCCAACCGTCACCGAGCAGTATCTGCCAGGGCGTACAGAGAAGATAAATCAAGCTCAGATACGTCCTCGTTTCCACGGTATTCATAAATTGAATCGATATGATGACGGTCTTGAAAAGTGTATTGGCTGTGAGCTATGCGCATGGGCGTGCCCAGCAGATGCGATCTTGGTGGAAGCAGCAGCAAATACGCCAGATGAGCAGTATTCGCCAGGTGAGCGCTATGGGCGCGTATATCAAATCAACTATCTACGTTGCATATTTTGCGGATATTGCATTCAGGCTTGCCCAACTCGTGCTCTAACGATGAGTAATGAGTTTGAGATTGCAGGGCAGACGCGTGAGAGCATGATCTACGAAAAGCACCAGATTCTGCGTCCATTGAGTCTGGGAATGCTTGCTGCTCCTCACCCGATGGCTGAAGGAACATCAGATACTGATTACTACGCTGGAAAAGTGACTGGACCGACCCGCAACCAGATTGATTGGGTGCGTGAACATCGTCCCGATGATTCCTCGTTGGATTCTGCATCAGCTATATGTACAGATTCTGCAGCTTTCAGCTCAGATGATTTGGAAGAGGAGGTGACGGCATGACGACACCACAAGCACTTTCAATTTCAATGGGTGAAACAATCCTCTTCGGGATTTTAGCTGTGGCAATTATTTTCGCGGCGATTTTTGGTTTACTTATTGCGCGTAAAGCCGTCTACACAGTTATTTCCGTTATTTTTGTGATGGTCGGTCTTGCTTTCTTCTATACGATGCTTGAAGCACCTTTTATGGGGGTTGTGCAGGTAGTTGTCTACACTGGAGCAATTTTGATGATGTTCCTCTTCGTCTTGATGCTTATCGGTGTCGATAGTGCCGATACATCTCATGAGGTTCTTCGCGGGCAGCGCGCTGTGGCAATTTTAGGTGGTCTTGGCACTTTTGCCTTGCTTGCTGCGATGGTATATAAAGCGAACCCTATGGATAGTTTCGCTAAGTATGGTTTGCCTTATGGGCTCTCACAAGCTAATGCAGCCACAAACCCAGTTGCTATAGCCAAGGTAATTCTTACCAATCACGTGCTTACTTTGGAGCTTACGGGCACTCTTCTCATCGTTGCTGCTTTGGGAGCAATGGTATTGACACATCGAGATCGGGTAACGCCAAAGATGACGCAGGAGCAGATGGCACATCAGAAAGTTCAGTCATTTACTGAGGCTGGTAGCAATATCAATGTTCGCCCAAATCCAGGTGTGTATGCAGAGTCTAATTCATCTGCTAACCCAGCTCTTACCGCTTACGGGCAGCCAATTGAAGATTCTGTGAATAGAATTCTGAAGATCCGCAGTCAAGATCGTACAGTTGCTCAAGCATCACCTGTGACTGCTCAGCGTATTAATGAAGGCAAAGTGCCAAGCGGACCGGCAACGTATGGAAAAGTCGATATTGCACATGTCTGGGGTACCCCAGGTGAAGCGGCTCCGAACTATGAGGATATTGAACAGGCTGAAAAGAGTTCGAGTAATGATGCTGCGCATGAAAGTGAGGCAACAAAGTGAATCTTATGTTTTACGTGATCGTGGCCTTTGCCTTGTTTGTTATTGGTGGTGCAACAGTGCTCACACGGCGTAATGGCGTGATCGCATTACTTGGTGTTGAGATTATGCTCAATTCTTGCAATCTTGCGTTTGTTGCGTTCTCTCGAATGTGGGGCAACCTTGAAGGGCAGGTTTTTGCTTTCTTCGTGATGGTTGTGGCTGCTGCTGAAGTTGTTGTCGGTCTCGCAATTGTTGTGACGATCTATCGAACGCGTGGATCCGCTTCGCTCGATTCAATGAATCTGTTGAAGCGTTGAGGGGAGTTCCAACAATGATGACTGCTAATATTCAGTATTTATTCTCGACTAAAGGTAGCGGTGTAGTTGCTTCTGTCGATAGTGCGGTTGCACATGCCACTGGAGCTGCACATATTGTATGGCTTGCAGTGCTCATCCCCTTGCTTTCTGCTGGAGTACTTCTCGTTTCGGGTAAAACGGCAGATAAATGGGGGCATTGGTTGGGTATTCTGGCCTCTTCTGCGAGCTTCGTAGTGGGTACTGCCGCTTTCATACAGTTGCTTAGTATGGATGCTGCTCAACGGGTGATGGAAATGACTGTCTACTCGTTGGTTGCAGCACCAGATTTTAGTGTTGATTTCGGAATACGAATTGATCCGCTCTCCATCACGTTTGTGATGCTCGTGACGTTCGTCGGTACGCTTATCCATATATATGCCGTTGCATATATGGAGCATGATGAGGCTCGCCGCCGTTTCTTTGCCTATCTGAATTTGTTTGTGGCATCGATGCTTTTACTTGTGCTTGGCAATTCTTACCTCATTCTTTTCTTCGGTTGGGAAGGTGTTGGTTTAGCTTCTTATTTGCTTATTTCTTTCTGGAATTTCAATCCAGAATATGCAAAGGCAGGTAAGAAAGCTTTTGTTATGAACCGTGTGGGCGATCTTGGAATGCTTATTGCCATGATGGCTATGGTTGCAAACTTCGGCTCGGTTTCTTTTACAGATGTTTTTGCTGGAATCGAATCTCTTGACGATTCGCGCTCATGGATTGCTACCTTCATAGGTCTCTTCCTTCTTCTCGCCGCTTGCGGTAAATCAGCGCAGTTTCCGCTGCAGGCATGGCTGGGTGATGCAATGGCAGGTCCAACGCCTGTCTCAGCGCTGATTCATGCGGCAACGATGGTGACGGCTGGCGTCTATTTAATGGTTCGTTCTGGCGCAATCTATGCGGTTTCGCCAACGGCAGCGCTCGTTGTAGCAATTATCGGATTGATTACTCTTGTTTTTGGTGCAATTGTTGGTGCGGCAAAAGATGATATGAAAAAAGTTCTTGCTGCTTCAACAATGAGCCAGATTGGTTATATGATGCTTGCTGCAGGGCTTGGTCCTATCGGTGCAGCATTCGCTATCTTCCACCTCGTGACCCACGGCTTCTTCAAAGCGAATATGTTCCTTGGAGCAGGTGCTGTGATGCATGCGATGAACGACGAAGTAGATATGCGAGGCTTTGGTGCTCTCGGTAAATATATGAAGATAACGTTCTGCACTTTCGTATGTGGGTACCTCGCAATTATTGGCTTTCCTTTCCTTTCAGGGTTCTATTCCAAAGATAAAATTATTGAGGCAGCTTTCACAGGGGCTGGTATACAGCCTTGGATATTCGGTACGGTGACGGTACTCGTTGCTGGATTGACTGCTTTCTATATGAGCCGTCTGGTTATTATGATCTTTTTGGGGGAAAAGCGCTGGAAAGAATCTGGTGCAGATGCCAAACATCCTCATGATCCAAGTCCGCTCATGTGGGTTCCGATGGCTATCCTCGCTGCTGGCTCACTTGTTTTAGGTGGAATATTGAACTATCTAGGTTTCATTTCTTGGCTTGAGCCTGCTATTGCTGGTAGCGGGCATGAACACGGCGAACCTGTCCTCCCCGTTCCTGTGATCACAGGCGTCACACTTATTGTGATTACGCTTGGTGTGGTATTAGCTTGGGTAATGTATGTAAAGAAACCAGTGCCAGAGGCTGCTCCAGTAGGAAGCTGGATTACTCAGGCTGCCCGCCAGGATCTTTATCAAGATCTTGTAAATGATTATGCAGTTGTGCAGCCAGTTATGACTGTTTCTCGAGTAACTAAAGTTACTGATAAACATGTTGTTGATGGTGCCGTTGAAGGTATTGCAATGCTGATGCAATGGCTTGGCAAAGTAGCGAGCAGTTTCCAAAACGGATACGTTCGTTCCTATACGAGCTATATGGTTATTGGTCTGCTGGCTGCGCTTATTACAGTTGCCGCCGTGGTGCTGTGAGACTAGAGGAGAAAAGATAAATGGACAATCAAACCATTATTCAAGCAGTTTTTCCCTGGCTTACTGTGCTGATTGCTGGTGCAGCGTGTGCAGCTTTTCTGCTGTGTCTTATCCGCCCGCTTCGAGCATACGCCCGTGAATATGCGCTGGCTGTTTCGCTTATTATTCTTGCTGGCTACGTTGGTGCACTAATCACTGGTTTCACTCCCGCGAGCGCAGGCGCCGTGCAACTGGCTGAAGCATACTCATGGATCCCCTCTATCGGGGCCTCTATTGCGTGGGGCATCAATGGCATGGGGGCAGCGATGATCGGGCTCGCCGTTTTTCTTGTGCCGATTGTAATACTGGCAGGCTGGAATGATGTACCCGCTGAAAAGCAGGGCGGCTATTTTGGCTGGATCCTTTTCCTTGAGGCTATTATAATCGCCCTATTTGCAGCTCGCGATGTATTCCTCTTCTATATCCTCTTCGAGCTTATGATCGTGCCAATGTATTTCCTCATCGGTCGTTTCGCAGGATCAGGGCGTGAGCGTGCTGCAATGAAGTTCTTACTCTACTCAATCCTCGGCGGCTTAATTATGCTCGTGGGTGTGATTGCTTTATACGTGATGGGGCCAGGCGGAGAGCAAAATTATTTACTCAGTGCTCTGAGCGCCAGAGCGGGAATCGGAGAGGGAAGAGTTCAAATGCTTCTCTTCCTGAGCTTCTTCATCGGTTTTGCAATCAAAGCGCCGATGTGGCCTTTGCATACTTGGCTGCCAGATACCACCGAGAAAGCTCCGGCTGGTGTGAGTACGTTGCTCGTGGGTGTGCTCGACAAGTTGGGTACATTCGGTATGATCGCAATTTGTATTCCTCTTTTCCCACAAGCATCAGCTCAGGCTGCTCCCGTGATTATGGCATTCGCAATTATCTCGATTTTCTGGGGCGCTTTTATGGCGATTGCTTCAGATAATCTCATGCGGCTTATTGCCTACACTTCGGTGAGCCACTTTGGATTTATGGTTATGGGTATTTTCTCTGGTTCTGCGATTGCGATGACGGGTTCAATTCTTTATATGGTGGCACATGGTATTGCAACAGCTGCACTCTTCCTCATAGTCGGTTTTCTTGGGGAACGTGGAGGCTCGCATCAAATTTCAGCTTATGGCGGTTGGCAGCGCGTCACGCCGCTTATCGCTGGCACATTTTTGGTTGCTGGTTTAGCTACAATTGCTCTTCCAGGGCTTTCTGGCTTTATCCCGGAATACCTTGTGTTGATGGGGACGTTTGAAGCGAATATGCTTGCTGGGCTTATTGCTGTTGTTGGTGTCGTTTTCGCTGCAGTGTATATTCTTTTGCCGTATCAGCGCATATTCACTGGTCCAAAGCCTGAAGGGATGAAAGTTCCCGATCTTAATGCGCGGGAAAAGATAGTGATGGGAGTGCTGATTGCGGCAATGCTCGGGTTAGGTTTCTATCCAGCTCCGATCCTCGATATCGTTAATCCTATCTCTTCCCAAATATCTGTGAGCACGATGAACGATAGCGCTACTGTGGGAGCTGCGTCAGCGATTCCCTTCGATGGTGCGATTGAAGGGAGTATTCACTGATGACGTCTTTACCAATGATTAACTGGGCAGCAATCGTTCCCTTTGTGATTATTTTCGGTGCGGCAGTTATCTCCACTTTGTTTGAAGCGTTTCTCGGGCGTTCGATACGTCGTCCTGTACAGGTCGCTTGGTCATTGATAGCCGTTGCTTCGGCTTTAGTAGCTGTTGTGTGGCGTTGGAGTGCTGGCGTTCAAGAGGGGGGCGCTATTCGGCAGGTAGCAATATCTGCTATTGCACATTCAAAGACGGCAGAAGGCATCGCGATGGTTGAAGATGCGCTCTCTATTATTGGGCAGGGCGTCATTCTTATTATTGCGTTACTCGCATTCCTCGTTATTGCTGATCGTACAGAACTTCGTGACGGTGCCTTCGTGGCATCGGCAGCAACGCGCCCTGGTTCTTTTGCAGAGCAGGAATCTACAGATGCTGAGCGTTGCCATTCCGAGATTTTCCCCTTAGCCCTCTTCTGTGTGGGGGGCATGATGGTGTTTACTGCAGCGTATGATCTGCTTACGCTATTTATCGCTTTGGAAGTTATTTCCTTGCCTTTATATGTGCTCACCGCCATGGCACGTCGCCGCCGCTTACTTTCTCAAGAGGCTGCGATGAAGTATTTCCTTATGGGTGCATTTTCTTCAGCAATTTTCTTGATGGGTGCAGCGTTGCTCTACGGTGCAACTGGCTCTGTTTCCTACACGAGCATAGTCGTCATGCAGAGCAGATTCCCTGCTCAGACGCTTCTTGCTGCGGTAGGTGCCGTTATGCTGGCTATTGGCTTGCTCTTCAAAGTGGGTGCAGCTCCATTCCACTCCTGGACTCCAGATGTGTATCAAGGCGCTCCTACTCCTATTACTGGCTTTATGGCTGCTGGCACAAAGGCTGCCGCATTTATTGCGTTGGCTCGTTTATATATGTATGTGCTTCAGCCGCAGGCAGCGAATCTGAATATTTTCTTGTGGGGTATTATTATTCTCACGATTATTGTGGGCACTCTTATCGGGCTTACTCAAACAGATGTGAAGCGTATGCTGGCATATTCGTCTATCGCACATGCTGGGTTTATCTTGATTGCGGTGAATGCTTTGCGCAGTTCGCAGTTCAGATTTGATGAATATCAGCAGGGGCTTTCATCGATTCTCTTCTATCTGCTTGCCTACGGTATCGCTACGGTTGGGGTGTTTGGGATTGTGACGATCGTGCGTGCAAAAGATGTGGAAGGTAACGTCCTTGGTGAAGCTACGCACTTTGATGCATGGCGAGGGCTTGGCAAACGCGCGCCTTTGACTGCTGCCGCCATGATGATCTTCCTCCTTTCGTTTGCTGGTATTCCCCTCACTGCAGGGTTTATCGGAAAGTTTGAGGTATTCCGTGTAGGCGTGGCATCGGGTCAGACAGTACTTGTCGTCATCGCAGTGCTAGCCTCCGCGGCAACGGCTTTCTTCTATTTCCGGCTCGTTCAGACAATGTTTTTCTCAGAGCCAGAAGGAGATGCGACGGCCATTGTTGAGACTGAGGGTCTGGGGACGGTAGCTGTTGCAGTTGCTGCTGCGCTCACTTTCCTTTTGGGTATTATTCCTGGGCCCGTTCTTGAATTTATTCAGCACTCTATAGCGTGATAAGGTGCTGTGGGTGAGCACAATATCAGAACTTCTCAATCAAGGCGATGAACTAGGCAAGCGTCTAGCTCATCGCCTTGATGAGCTAGAATCTCAGCTTCACCAGGTAGTTCGTATTGGCGATGAATTTATTGATACTGCCACTTCTCATTTGAGCGATGCTGGCGGAAAAAGATTGCGTCCTTTGCTGTGTATGCTTGCTGCAGAGCTTGGCTCCGATCCAGATAGCCAAAAAGTTTTTGATTCTGCTCTTGTTGTAGAGCTCACTCATTTAGCTTCTCTCTACCATGACGATGTGATCGATGATGCGCCGTTGCGGCGAGGTGTGCCTTCTGCACAAAATCTTTATGGCAACCGAGCTGCGATTATGGCAGGTGATGTGCTTTTCGCCCGAGCTTCGTCGATTGTTGCTGGTTTAGGGCCTGCTGCTGTGCGAATGCATGCTGAGGCATTTGAACGATTGTGTATGGGCGAATTGCATGAGACAGCAGGGCCTCGCGAAGGTGATGATCCGATCTATCATTATCTTCGAGTTTTAGCAGATAAGACTGGTTCCCTTATTGCGGTTTCCGCTCGATCAGGTGTGCTTGCAAGCGGCGGCAGTGAAGATATGGCAGATATTGTTGCCGAGTATGGCGAGCTTGTGGGGGTAGCATTTCAGATAGCTGATGACGTCATTGATCTCATCTCTGATCGCGAGACCACAGGAAAAACACCAGGCACAGATCTGCTTGAAGGTGTAGATACGATGCCAATTTTACTGTTGCGCGAAAGAGCTGCTAGAGCTGGCGAAAAAGGTGAAAAATTTGCTGCAGTCGATCCAGCTGGAGCTGAGATTCTAGAGCTTCTCGACAGTGGCGATCTTGCGAGCGGCAATAACCTTGAGCGTGCCGTCATGCTTGCGAGAGAGCATATAGTGCTTGATGAGACAAAAAGACTAGCGCAGAAGTTTGCGGGTGACGCTATCGGTAAACTCACTAAGCTCCCACCTGGGCAGGTGCGTTCGACGCTTGAGAGCTTTGCGAGAATGATGGTTGATCGCCTCAGTTAATTGTGCTTGTCTAGGCAGCTCTGCGCTTTAGAGTGCTTTCTAATTTTAAGCAGTGCATGTTTGCCCTACATCTGTGCGTTTCAAAGATCTATACAGATGTGAAAGCCGCATATCTATATGCGCAGACAATGTAGCGGTGATGGCGGTGATGGTGATAACGATGGTGATGATGATACCGATGCTGCGCCATTGGGAATGTATATCTATATGTGCGTGCGGGCAATATGCATAGGAAGTTTTGTGTGATCTATACGCTTCTTTTGAATTTAATGCGAATCAGCATATTGCGTGTATACGAGGATTAAGAATCATTGCCCGATATTTGTACGTCGCTTTGGTGTATATATCGAAGTTTGCAGATGTAGAAAAGTAAAACGCTTACTTTTATGCCCCTATACCATTATGAGGCATATTTGAGGTACTTATATTGGAGCGAAAAAAATCGCACTTTTGAGTTTGGCTTTTAAAGAAAAGAGCACATAGACTGTGGAAGTTATTTTTTTGGAGCGCGGCACATGCCCTCCATATGAGGTATATGCGCGCTACCTACTGAAAATAGCGCACTTCATTATACGAGAGATATTGAAAAATAACTAGCGAAGAGAGGTTAGATGAAACTCGGGTTTGATGCTCAGAAATATATTCAGATGCAATCGCAGCATATTAAAGAGCGCCGCGGCGCTATTGGGGGGAAACTCTATTTAGAAATGGGCGGCAAACTCTTTGACGATTATCATGCATCGCGCGTTTTGCCCGGATTTTTGCCTGATCTGAAAATTTCTATGCTTGAAGAGCTAAAAGACGATATGGAAATACTTATCGTATTGAATGCTCAGGATCTTGTGAGAAATAAGATTCGCTCAGATCTAGGGATCAGCTATGAGGAGGATGTCCTTCGCTTGATCGATGCGTATAGGGGGCGAGGTTTCCTTGCCGAGCATGTGGTGATGACCCATGTTGAAGAAGATAATTCAGCCGCGAAACTATTTAGGAAACGCCTTAAGCGTCTCGGTATTAAAGTTTCGCGGCATTTTATTATCCCGGGCTATCCAACAGATCTTGATCGTGTGATTTCTGAAAATGGTTTAGGGAAAAATGAATTTGCGCAGACGACGCGTGATCTCGTTGTTGTCACAGCTCCAGGGCCTGGATCAGGCAAGCTTGCTACGTGTTTGAGCCAAATTTACGGTGAGTATTCGCATGGAGGAAAAGCTGGTTATGCTAAATTTGAGACTTTCCCGATCTGGAATTTACCGCTTAATCATCCAGTGAATCTTGCCTATGAGGCTGCTACTGCCGATTTGGACGATGTAAATATGATCGATCCGTTTCATCTCGATGCCTATGGTGAGCAGACTGTGAACTACAATCGCGATGTGGAAGCTTTCCCTCTTTTGGCTGCTCAGCTTAGGCGTCTAGCAGGAGAATCGCCCTACAAGAGCCCTACAGATATGGGCGTCAATATGGCAGGTAACTGCATTATTGATGATGAAGTCTGCCGTGAAGCTGGAAAGCAAGAAATTATTCGCCGTTATTTCGCTGCTCTTGTGGAAGAAAAACGCAAGGAACTTGAACCGCGTATGAGCGAGAGTATCGCGTTGCTGATGGCAAAAGTAGAAGTGACGCCAGAAGCGCGGCGCGTGGTGCCAGCTGCTCGCTCGCTCGCTGAAGAAACTAAACAGCCAGCGTCTGCCATTGAGCTGAAAGATGGCACTCTTATTTGCGGCAAGACTTCTGCACTGCTTGGCTGCTCGTCGGCCATGCTGCTCAATGCTTTGAAACATCTTGCAGGGATTGACGATAGTGTGAAGCTGCTTTCTCCGCAAGCTATTGAGCCAATTCAGACTCTTAAGACGAAGCATTTAGGATCGAAAAATCCACGCCTGCATACTGATGAAGTCTTGATTGCTCTTTCGGTTTCTGCAGCGCACAGCCAAGACGCTCGCTCGGCATTAGCCCATGTGGCGGAACTTGCGCAGTGTGATGTGCATACGACGAGTATTTTAGGATCTGTTGACGAAACTATTTTCAGAAACTTGAAGGTTCGCGTCACCTCTGATCCTGTGTATGTGGCGAAAACCCTCTATCAAAAGAGGTAACTCATAGCATGAGGGAAAGCTGTGGGCAGAAAATGTGCAAGTTGTGTGCAGTTGCTGTGCCATCTGGCTGCCTTGCCCTCGAAGTGCTGTAAAACACTAATGGTCGGCGCTGAGCATTGGCTGGGTGTGCCACTCAGTTTGATAAGAGTGGTATGGGCGGTGATCGCCCTAGCCATGCTCAGCGCCTTGCCTTATCAGGCAGCGTACTTGGCGGCTTGATAGCTGGGTGGATGGTTGTTCTTGTGCCTGTTATCTTCTGCGGCTTTGAGATCGGGCAGCATTTCGTTAATGAGTTCAAAAGTTCCTCAGTTATGTCTTCTGATTTCACTGTGCCCAAACAGCAGACGCAGTGGCGGAGAGGGTGCGGCATATTTTCGGACGTCTAGGATTATTGTGAGTATAGTGTAGCGGTGACGGCTGAGGTGGTGCGATTGCCGCAGCGCTTGCGGCGTCACCTGCATTTTTTGGAAGATGAAGAAGAATCAATACTGCAGATGAATCAGTACGGTGCGCGTAGCCTTCAAGGAGAATAACAGTAGTTTTGGTATTCAGCCAAAGCTACTTTTGCATCTGGCTACCTCAATCTTAAATCTTAAATCAATCTTAAATCTTGATCTATCTATCTATCTATCTTACTGTGCTTGATGTGATACGCCATGTGCGGTTAATGCGGCGGTGAAAACGAGATATAGATATTGAGATATAGATATAAGGTGAGGTAGATGCAGGAAGCGCAGATAAAAGCAGAGCCATAGGCAGAAGCAGGAGTCGTAGCGTTTAGGTATTGTGTGCATTGCTGTGCATATATAGATGAGTTAGCCATCGTGCAGAGCGCGATGGCTAACTCATCTGCACCTTATTAGTTACTCACTTACTCACTTACTTACTCGCTTACTCGCCTGGCCAATTCATCAATAATTGCATTGAGAGTGCTGCTCGGGCGCATTACTGCAGCAACTTTTTCGCTGCACGGGCGATAGTATCCTCCAATATCGGCAGGCTTGCCCTGTACTGCAATCAACTCTTTTTCGATTGTGCCAGCTTTTTCTTCAAGTTCCTGAGCGGCGTGCGTGAAAGCCGCGGCAAGCTCTGGGTCTCGTGTTTGCGTGGCGAGTTCGTGTGCCCACCACACTGCAATCCATGCGTGAGAACCACGGTTGTCGATACCGCCAAGGCGGCGGCTCGGACTCTTTCCTTCGTTGAGGAGGCGTTCGGTTGCCGCGTCAAGAGTATCTGCTAAAATTTCGGCACGTGGATTTGAATCGAATTGAGCGAGATGGCGAAGGCTTTCTGCGAGAGCTAAAAACTCTCCGAGAGAATCCCAACGCAAATAGTTTTCTTCAATGAGTTGCTGCACGTGTTTTGGTGCAGATCCGCCAGCCCCTGTTTCAAATAGACCGCCGCCTGCCATAAGTGGCACGATCGAGAGCATTTTTGCTGATGTGCCAAGTTCCATAATGGGGAAGAGATCGGTGAGATAATCGCGAAGTACGTTGCCCGTCACTGAAATTGTGTCGTAGCCAGCTCGAGCGCGATCCACAGAGAATTGTGCTGCTTCGCAGGGGCTCATAATGCGAATATCTATCCCCTCAATATTTTCATCTTTCAGATAGGTTTCCACTTTAGCTTGAATAGCTCGGTCGTGTGCGCGTTCAGAGTCGAGCCAGAAAACGGCAGGCATTTTACTCAGGTGTGCGCGGCGTACAGCGAGCTGCACCCAATCTCGAATTGGTGCATCTTTCGTCTGGCAGCTGCGGAATATATCACCTGGCTCGACGCAGTGTTCCATAAGCACTGTGCCGTCTGCACTGCGAACTTGCACTCGCCCGGCTGAAGAAATTTCAAACGTCTTATCGTGTGAACCGTATTCTTCGGCTTTCTGAGCCATCAGCCCCACGTTGGGTACTGTACCCATTGTGCTGGGGTCGAAAGCGCCGTGCTTCTTGCAATCGTCAATGACGACGCGGTACACGCCTGCATACGAGCTATCTGGAATAACGGCGAGTGTATCGGCGGGTTTGCCATCTGCTGCCCACATGTGCCCAGAATTTCGGATCATAGCAGGCATAGAGGCGTCGATAATGACGTCACTTGGCACGTGCAGATTGGTGATTCCTTTATCTGAATTCACCATCGCAATTCCTGGACCTTCTGCTAGCTCAGCTTCAAATGATTCGCGAATAGCAGCTCTATTTGGCAGGTTCTCAATACCTGCGAAAATTGCGCCCAAACCATTGTTGGCACTAAGCCCTGCCGCTTGTAGATCGTCACCGAATTTTTCGAAAGTTTTAGCGAAGAACGCACGCACGACGTGCCCGAAAATAATCGGATCGCTCACTTTCATCATCGTAGCTTTGAGATGTGCAGAAAAGAGCACGCCCTCCGATTTGGCTGCTGCCACTTGCTCTGCAAGGAAAGCGTCGAGCGCGCGCGCACTCATCACGCTAGAATCCAGTATTTCGCCTGCAAGAAGAGGCAAGCCTTTTTTCATGAACGTCTCAGTGCCAGCGGCGTCAATATGTACGAAATCAACCGTAGTTGGCTGATCGAGTACGACGCTCTTCTCGTTAGCTCGAAAATCTCCGCTGCTCATAGTAGCAACTCTTGTACGTGAAGAAGAGCTCCATGCACCCATCGAATGAGGATGGGCTTTCGCATAATTTTTTACTGCATGTGCAGTGCGGCGATCGGAATTACCTTCACGCAGCACGGGGTTCACTGCAGATCCCTTCACAGCGTCGTAACGAGCTTGTATATTGCGTTCCTGCTCAGTGGTGGCATTCTCAGGATAATCAGGCAGGGGAATACCTGCTTCCTGTAGCTCCTTAATTGCAGCGAGAAGCTGCGGCAAAGAAGCAGAGATATTAGGAAGTTTAATAATATTTGCTTCGGGTGTTTGGGTGAGTGCTCCCAACTCAGCAAGTGCGTCATGCTCGCGTTTATCGGCGGGAAGAAGATCGGAAAATGCGGCAATAATTCTGCCTGCAAGAGAAATATCGCGCGTCTCAACGTCTATGTTGGCTTTGCTCACAAATGCGGTAATAATTGGAAGAAGACTTTCGGTTGCAAGCATAGGAGCTTCATCGGTGTGAGTGTAGATGATTGATGCCATAGGGGAACTCCTTGTGTCTGAATAGAACGTTGGGATGAATCGGTCTGGATAATAAACTAATCTACAATAAACCAATCTCAATATAAGACTAGTTGAAGCATTGCCTTTGTACGTATTTTTACGGCGAAGGATTAAAATACTGCATTTTGTGTGGCTCATCTCTCTTAGGGGTTATATCACCATACCTTCAGTTGTTTATTGGAGCTTATATGTGCTTACAATCAACAAAGATACAAGGGAAATAGCGCTGAATAGCTGTTTTCATGTTGCGCACGCGCACGTTAGAAAGTACGGGGTGTTTCATGAACACATGGGATATAGACGAAGGCGTGGTGGAGTTTCCGTCAGGCACGCGTATCCGTGGGCGTTCGTGGCATCAGCCAATATCAGAATACGCGGATGTTTCTGCAATTTTAACGACGGCGACCCCTGAAGAATTTTCCCAGCGCGGCGCTGTCAGCATGGCGCGGGAAGTTGTCTATATTTCGTGGCCTGATAACCGCGTGCCACGCCGTCCTCGTCAAGCTCTGGATCAACTTCATGAACTGTTGGATCGATCTAAAAACGAACGAGTTGAAATCACGTGCGGCGGCGGAGTCGGTCGCACGGGGACAGCTTTAGCTATTTTGGCGATTTTCGATGGAATGCAGGTTGATGAAGCAATTGCTTTTGTGCGTTCGTGCTACAACGAAAAATCGGTGACGGAGCACGCTCAGCGTGGTTTCCTAGCTGAAGTTGAGCCAGATGCTGCCCAAAGTGATCTAAATTCTTGATCTAGAGTTTTTCTCTGAGCACGTCTGGGTACGCAATGCTATATTGGTCCTCTTTACTATTCCTCCTATATAGTAGAGCGCATGATTGAAGAACCAGCGGCATCTGCATCTTCGCCTTCTGAATGTGCCGAAGCGCGCGTGATAAGCACACTGAGCTCTTTAGACGTCGCTGCCGAAGAAGTTGAACGATACGGTATGCATCCAGATCAGTACATTGAATGGTACGGGCCTGAAGATGGGCGCCATGTCGTTTTTATTCATGGCGGATATTTCCATGAAGACGGTACTCTCAGCTATCTGCGTCCAGCAGCTTTGGCGCTTGGTGAAGCTGGATATCGCGTCGCTTTGCCAGAGTATCGCCGCGGAGCAGGGCAGCCAGAGGTGACGTTTGAAGATATACATACACTTGCGCGTCACCCGAAATTAAGCGAAGCAGTATGGCTTGGGCATTCGATGGGGTGCGTCTTCGTCTTGCATGTGCTTTTTTCGCTCGATACAAAGGTGACGCACGTTGTGGCGTTGAGTCCCGTTGCTGATTTAGCTCGTGCAGCGCAAGAGGATCACGATCACTATGAGCACAATCCTGTGGCTCGATGGCTGGGCGGAATGCCAGCTGAAATTCCAGATATTTATGGCAGATGGGAACCGTTTGGGTTATATGCTGAGCTAGGAAGCTCTGGATTTCAGCAGCGTGCATTGCGCCTTGATATTATTCACGGATCACTCGATAAAACAGTGCCAGTTTCTCGCACAAAAGATTTATTGAATGAACCTTTTAATATTGCGATCGTGCAAGACGATAATCACAACGATACAATCCGCCCAGGTTCAGATTCGTGGCTGCTGTTGCTTGGCTGCCTAGGCTGAAACCGAAGTGAAAATCAAACTGTAATGAACAATATCTCTCAGCTCTGTGCATAAAGCTGAGAGATCTGCATCAGGAGCTACGTTTATAGAAGTGCGCAGCTGTATGTATTCCAACAGTGCGCAGCTTATACAAGCGTGGCGTGCAAGCTATGATTCTATGATTCATAGGTGTGCTGCGGCGCAGTGAGAAAAGCTGCGGCGCAGTGAGAAAAGCTGCGGCACCTGCCACAATCGTGCACAATGCTGTGCGCGCCCTTATAGGAGACCTAGATATATGTATAGGCGGCCTAGATATATGTTGGGTTTGCCGGCCCCCATAGCTCAGCTCCTGCGTATATTTTTTCAATTAGCTCCGCATTGCGTGCAATCACAACAGCTCGTTTTACCTTTTGAGTAGGAGTTGCCGTGCCATCTTCAGCGGTCATTTCTGTAGGCAGGAAAGCAAAACGCTTCACTTGCTCCCAACGTGAAAGTTTGGCATTAGCGCGATGCACTTCATCCTGGATTGTTTTGCGCAGTTCAGGCATTTTAAGAGCTTCAGCATAAGTTGCCTTGTAGCCGTTGAGTTTCATCCACTGCTCTACCCAATCATGATCGAGGGCGATAAGAGCGCTGACGAACTTTCGTCCTTCTCCAACTGCAACTGCTTGTGCAATTGCAGGGCTCGACGCCGTCAGTGCACCTTCCACCGTTGCAGGTGAAATGAACTTTCCGTTCGAGCTTTTCATCACGTCTTTAATTCGGTCAGTAATGCGCACGTAGCCGTTTTCATCAATAGTGCCAACATCGCCTGTGTGGAACCAACCGCCTTCAGTCATGCGTGCAGTGAGCTCAGGGTCATTATGATATTGGCGCATCACGCCGCCGCCGCGCAGCAGAATTTCTCCTTCACTGCTGATCTTTGCTTCGGTGCCAGGAATGAGGCGTCCGACCGTGCCAAACTGGAACTCTTCAGGGCGGTTGTAGGTGGTGACGGCGCTCGTTTCCGTCACTCCATAGCCTTCAACAAGCTTAATGCCGATATTGAAGAACCATTTTTGCAAATCGGGATCGAGGCGCGCTGATCCGCTTACGAGAAAGCGCAGGTGCCCGCCCAAAAGTTCGCGAATTGTGGAGTAAGCGAGCTTGTCAAAAAGCTTATATTGCGCGGCAAGCAACGCTGGCATGGGTTTTCCTTCGCTGCGATAAGGGAAGCTCTTGTCGGCAACGCTCATAGCTTTTTTGAGCAGGGCCGCTTTAAGGGAGCCAGGCTTGGCAGCGTTTTCAGTGCCTGCACGGACTTTCTCGAAAACGCGCGGTACGCCGCACATCAAGGTAGGCTTGATTTTCGCCATATTCTCAACGATCTTCGGTATGCGCCCATCGAGCGCCGTCACCGTACCGCAATAAATATCGATCAGTAGCATACTCTTGCCGAAAGCATGGGTGAGAGGCAGCCAAATATAGTGGATATCTGTATCTCGAAGGGTTTCGTTCGCTCCCCAGCCTGTGCCCTCGTAGATCCAGTTATCGTGAGTAAGCTCAACGCCTTTGGGGCGACCCGTGGTGCCAGAGGTGTAGATAATTGTGGCGAGGGTTTCTCTGTTTGTCGAATCAATAAGTTCGCGCACGCGCCCTGGATGATCAGCATAGTAACGTTTGCCAGTTTCTACTAGGCTTTCCCATGTGAGCACGCGCTCATCTTCAGCGATAGCGCCAGTGATTGCCCCATTCAAGACGATAATATGCTTCACATTCTCTTTAATAGCAGGAATAGATGCCATCTTTTCCAGAAGCTGCTGAGATTCTACGATAAGAGCTGTCGCTCCCGAATCAGTGACGATAAACTGCACGTCATCGTCATGCGTATTCGGATAGATTGCACAGGTGACGGCGGCAATACAGTTAATCGCAAAATCACTTTGCACCCATTTAATTGAGGTATTGGCACTGATGCCGACTACGCTGGTTGGCTCCACTCCAATATCGAGCAGACCTGCAGCAACGATATGAGTCTGATCGCGAAATTCTTTCCACGTGAGAGTTTGCCATTCGTCGTTCTCATCGGGATACATCCAGCCTGCGGCGTCTGGGGTGGCATCGGCACGCGTATCGAGCGCAGATCCGACGTTTGCCCAGCGATTTTCGAGCGCTTTACGAAGTGTGGGCGTGAGAGATTCATAATTGATCTGCTGATATTCCATAGCCATGCCTCAAGTGTATCGCTTTTTCTTGTTGTATCTGCGAGATTTTTATGCTGGTTGCCAGCTCACAGATTGTGCACTGTATTGTGTGGTCATTCAACGCTTCGTATTCATCGAATTTTCTGTGTGAATGAGCGTGATTGAGCAGCATCTTTTTCGCCATATAATCATCACATGAGTGGTGGGTATTTCAATCCAGCGCACAGTCTTGATCGTGCTGCTGCGGCGCATCCTGAACGCATCAGCATGTGGTATGGGGAGCGTGCGTGGAGTGTTGCGCAATCTGCACAGTGCACGATTGATCTTTCCTGTGCTCTGCGTGATCTGGGCGTTCGAGAGGGAAGACGCGTGGCGCTGATTGCCAGAAATTCTCCGTGGCATCTTTTTATGCACGTGGCTTGTGCTCGCCTCGGTGCGGTATTTGTGCCGTTGAGCTATCGGTTGCCAGATGAACAGCTTCTTTCCGTGTGTGCATCTGTGCGGCCGCAGTTACTCGTGGCAGATCCAGAAACTGCGTGCGGTGCTGCGAATAGGGTGCGTGAGCAGGGTGCGAAATATGTTCAGCATTTTTTTGTGATTGACGACGACTCCTTAGCTAGCCTCAGCGAAGAGCTAGCTCCCGATGAAGGTTTGCTCGAATGTGCCTGCGAGTATGGCTGGCTCCCATTCACTGCTCTTTTCGATCGCGGGAGGCAGATGCGTTTGCCGAGAGTTCAAACTTCTGCCATATATACGGGCGATTTCAGCGAAATGCAGCACGCAGCCGAGAGTGCAATTGATAGCACGGTTGAAAGAGGGGCTGGAAGTGCAATCGAGAGTGGTGCTGACGATTTAGCCCATTGCGCCCATTCTTCCCGCTCTTCTCAGTCTTCACTTTTCTCTGATTCTGTTCTTTCCGGAAATTTTGGCAATGTGCAGGAGCAGGCTCTTAACTGCGCGCAGTATCCCGAAGGATTAGGCGCTATTTTACTCACGAGCGGAACTTCTGGTGAACCAAAATTTGTGGGATTAACGCATGAAAACCTCTGGTGGGGGAGCAGAAATTTTCGTGAAGGCTTTGAATATTCAAACCGAGATACTGAGCTGGTCGTGGCGCCAATGAGCCATATTGGTGGATTCAACGGCACTACTCTTGATCTTTTTTCTCATGGAGGCACTGTGGTTGTGATGCGGCAATTTGTGCCCAGTGAGGTAGTGCGTGAGTTGGAGCGACGATGCGTATGCATGATGTTTGCCGTGCCGGCTATGTATATGGCATTGCTGCGAGACTCGCGTTTTTCAGCTCAGAGCCTTCCAGCATTTCGTTTGCCGCTCACAGGCGGAGGTGCTGTTTCTCCCGATATGATTCGTGCGCTGACGAAGGTAGGGCTGCAGCCTCTCAACGTGTGGGGAATGACGGAGACTTCTGCGGCAGGCTGCTATCTGCCTGCCGAGCATAGTGAGCGTCGGGCAGGGTCTATCGGCAGACCGTTTGCTCATGTGCAGGTGAAAATCGCTCCATGCGAGGCGGTTATATCTGCGGATAGCGCCTCCCTTGTAGGTGAACTGTGGGTGAGAGGTCCAAACGTAGCGATTAATTATTGGGCAGAAAATAATTACTGGGAAGAAAACGTTGGAATTGGCAGCAGCTCTAATGGTGGCGTTGATAGCAGCACTGATAGTAACTCTGATACAAACGCTGATAGAGGAAAGGGGCAGGAAAAGGAAAAGAGCGCTGAGAGTGAGTTTGAAAAAAAGCGCAATGATTCAGAAAATTCCTGGCTGCATACGGGCGATCTCGTTCGTCTTGATAGTGAAGGATATCTCTGGATTATCGGGCGTAAGGACGATCTGATCAGCACTGGCGGGGAAACTGTTGCTCCTCAGGAAGTTGAAGAAGTGCTTATGAGGCATGAGCATATTCGCGAGGTTGCAGTAATCGGGATTCCTGATCCAGTGTGGGGGCAAGTAGTAGCTGCTGCTATTGTGCTTAGTGGAAGGAAAGAGCCGTCACTTGATGATATTCGAGAATTTGCTCGCGCCTATCTTGCTGATTATAAGCTCCCGCGCGTATGTATCGTTCTTTCGGCTCTGCCGCTTAACGCAAACGGAAAAATCGACCGCGCAGCGCTCGCGGCGTTTGTGTGATTGCTGCTTATAAGATCGGCTCTATGCGAAATTGTTTTTCTGCGTCTGCTATTTTTAAGATCTTTTCTGCTCGGAGTATTTATTTTGTAAATTCGTATTTTCTGGAAGTTCTGGAGTTCTAGAAGAATATCCAGCTGTGCTATAAGCTGTGTGCTATGCCGATACTTCATTCAACCACGCCAGTTTACCCTGGGGACCGCGTTGCAGTGCTCTCTCCTGCATGGGCTGCACCCGCATATTTCCCAGCAATTCATGAGCAGGCATTGGCTCGCATAGAAAGTAAGCTTGGGCTCATTCCCGTTGAATATCCGACCACGCGAAAAATGGGAGCAACTGCTCGTGAACGAGCTGCAGACGTCAATGCTGCTTTTGCTGACCCTTCAATTCGAGCGATTTTCGCCAGCATCGGCGGCGATGATCAAATTACCGTCACCCCTTTTCTTGATCCTAGCTTGGCGCAGGCAGACCCAAAGCCGTTTTTTGGCTATTCCGACAATACAAATATCCACAACTGGCTGTGGCGCAGCGGTGTGCAGAGTTTTTATGGAGGGGCAACGCAGCTTCATTTTGGCTCAGGCAGTTCAAGCCCTGAGCCCGAGCATCTTGCCACGCTTCGATCGGCGCTGTTCAAAACGGGAGATCTCGTGCTCCCTCTTCCTTCACGAAGCCAGGATTACGCATTAGATTGGTCTGATCCTCAGGCGGTGACGATGGACGGAGCTTACGGACCTGCTCTTCCTCTGGAATTTCTTGGCAGTGACGAGCCTGTGCGTGGTCGCACGTGGGGAGGCTGTTGCGAGGTGCTCGATCAGCTCGCTATAGCGGATCGCTTGCCCTCAGCTGCTGAGTTGGAAGGCGCGATTCTTATTCTTGAAACGTCAGAGGTGCTTCCTCCGCCAGATTTTGTTGGTAGATGGGTTCGCGCTATGGGTGAGCGTGGTTACCTGCATGCAGTGCAGGCTCTCATGTTTGCGCGCCCTGCCGTTGATGATCGTAGTGCTCCGGCGTCACCGGATATTCTCAGAGCGCGCCACCACGCCTATATTGATTATTTGCTTAGCAGTATTTCGCTTTATCGTGAAGATTTACTGGTCTGCCTTAATCTTCCATTCGGGCATACGAAGCCGCAATTAGTGATTCCTTATGGCGGAGAAATAACGATCGATCCTGTGAGTGAAACCGTTACGGCGCATTTCGGGTAACGAAACAGCTAGCGTGGCAGTTGTGCTTGCGTTCATTGCCCTCGTGTTCATTCAGTATTATGCTGGCACTTCCTGCGCTTGGCTTACTGTGGAAAGGCCGCCTAGTGTGCGCCTAGTTCACGCCTAGTGCTGTGCCCAGTGTGTGCGAAACGCGCAGCTGCATATTCGCGCTATGTATGTATTTTTACGCATTTGCCTTATGCGTTGCTGTGTGCTGTTTCTTCCTTTTTTTATGTGTTGATTTTTTACCTTATGTGAGCGTTTTTATACTCGTGGCGTATAGCGTGGGTATAGGTGTGTAGCTCGTTCTTTATCGAAGGCTTCTAAGGCTTTCAGTGAGGCTGTGCTATCTGCTTTGTGACTGCTCGAAGCAGCTTATCGAATCAATGTGTATGCAAGAAAAAGTGTGATCGTTGCAAGAATAAGCAGGTGTGGAAGATAGAAAGACTGGGTGCTTGCTTCGTGGGTGGGAGCGCCAGTTTCTGGCTGGGAGGAGAGCTGCTTCGAATGCTCTGTGGTAAGAGCGGCAGCAATATCGGCGAGCGGCAGCACTTCAAAAATTTTTCCTGAGGTTTGAGTCCAATTAAATGTTGAAAAATGCTGTTTGCTGCGATTGGTTTTAGTTGATGAGAGCAATGAGGAATTAAATATACTTGCTCTGGAAGGCACTGCCCATACTGCAACTTTTTTTGGCAGCGAACGAGTGTAGATATATAGGCCATAGCGGCTTTCGATATGCTCTATATCGCTCCATGGAATATGGCAGTGGCGAAAGAGATTGACGATATGCAGTTCATTTTTACTTACTTCCACGCGTGGGCTCCAAAACATGAGGTAGCCGATTGCTGTGACGGCGAGCAGGATAGGGGTCGCCCAGATTATTTCCTGCCAGCCGCCGTTTCGCCATGAAAGCAGCAGAAGAAGAAGTGCGATGCACCACAATGAATAAGCCCAGAGTCTCGTGCCAGTACCGCGAATAATGAATGTTGCCACAGCGGAGATTATCCCATATTCCGCATAAAATCGCAGTTTGAAGTGCGTAGCAGGCGGAAAAAATCTCGCAGAAATAGGCGTCCATAATATGGACACGCTCGATGTGGGCTTTGCGGAAGTGCTGTAGCCTTAACGATACGCATATCTTTACTTCGAGATATTCGGGAAACTGAACATTCGATAGAGGTATAAGCACTCAACATCCTATTGTTAGGAGAAATAATAGTGAAGAAATTATGTACGTATGCCGCTTTGACGGCAGCGGCTGCACTAGCGCTCTCGGCTTGCTCTGGCGGCGCTTCAAATGATGCTGCAGAGGGGGGAGATTCAGCCGCAGTCATTACTGCAAATGGCGCTGAACCCCAGAATCCATTAGTGCCTGCAAATACCAACGAAACTGGTGGCGGCAGGATTGTTGACGTTATCTATTCTGGCCTAGAGTATTACGATGCTGAGGGTAAGCCACAGCTCGAAATGGCAGAATCGATTGAAACGCAAGACAATCAAAACTACACAATTAAGCTGAAGTCTGGCTGGAAGTTCTCTGACGGAAGTGCTGTGACTGCTAAAAGCTACGTAGATGCTTGGAACCAGGCTGTGAAGCACAGTATGCGCAATGCTTCTTTCTTTGAATCAATCGAAGGGTATGAAGAAGCTCTTGCTGCTGCTGAGGCTGCTGTAGAAAATGGCGGCGTAGGCGATGTGGATATGGCAGGTCTTGCGCTGGTTGATGATACAACCTTTACCGTTAAACTTGCGCAAGCTGAATCTGATTTCCCGCTTCGCCTAGGTTATTCAGCGTTCTATCCGCTTCCTGAAGCTGGTATTGGTGATCCTGAAAAAGTTGCCGCATTCGGGGCAGCTCCTGTGACTAATGGCCCATACATCGTTAAAGAAGGCTCATGGGCTCACAACGAGCAGATTGAACTCATTCCAAATCCTGAATACAACGGACCGCGTGCGCCTAAGAATGGCGGGGTGACGATCAAGTTCTACAAGTCGCTGGATGCCGCATACAACGATCTTCTTTCGAAGCAGCTCGATGTGCTCGATGCCGTTCCGGATTCTGCTTTCGGCACTTATGAAGCAGAACTTGGTGATCGCGCTATCAACCAGCCAGGTGCTGTCTTCCAGAGCTTCACTATTCCAGCAACTGACGAGCGTTTCGCTGGCGAAGCTGGCGCATTGCGCAAGCAGGCGATTTCGATGGCAATTAACCGCGAAGAGATCACTAAGACGATCTTCCAGGGTACTCGCCAGCCAGCCACTGATTTTGTGGCTCCAGTGATTCCTGGGCACAACGATAAGTTGGCAGGCAACGAGGTTGTTTCCTACAACCCTGAGAAGGCTAAAGAGCTGTGGGCTAAAGCTGAAGCAATTTCTGCTTGGACTGGTTCTTTCGAGATTGCCTACAACTCTGATGGCGGGCACCAGGCATGGGTTGATGCAACAGTAAACTCTATTAAGAATGTTCTCGGAATTGATGCTAAAGGCAATCCTTATCCAGAATTCAAGAGTTTGCGTGACGAGGTGACGAACCGTACTATCAAGAGCGCATTCCGCACTGGCTGGCAGGCAGATTATCCGTCACCATACAACTTCCTTGGTCCGCTGTATGCTGCAGGAGCTTCTTCAAATGATGGAGATTACTCCAACCCAGAGTTCGATGCTCTGCTCAAGAAGGCACTGAATACTATCGATCAAGATGAGGCAGCTAAGATCTATGATCAAGCTCAGGAGACCTTGCTGAAGAATCTCCCAGCCATTCCATTGTGGTATTCCAACCTCAACGGCGGCTCAGCTGAAGGCGTGCAGAACGTTCAGTTTGACTGGAAGACTGTGCCGATTTACTACAACATCACTAAGTAGTGTTTTCGCTGCTAGTGTATAGATTATTCGCCAGTATGGTGTATATCTAAAAGACGACTGTGGCTCGTATGCTGCTAGGCTGCGAGCCGCAGTCGTTCGCTTTTCCACTTTTGTTTTATTATTATTCACCCCGTAGAATACACATACATTCTATTTAATGAAGGAGGCCTTGATGTTGAGATATATCGGGCGACGACTCCTGCAGATTATTCCCGTACTTCTTGGAGCAACGCTCTTGATTTACGCACTGGTTTTTCTTATGCCAGGCGATCCAATTCAGGCGCTGGGAGGCGATAGAGGTCTGTCGGAGGCAACAGCCAATGCCCTGCGCAAAAAATATAATCTTGATAAGCCGTTTATCGTCCAGTATTTGCTCTATCTAAAAGGTATTTTCACTCTCGATTTCGGTCTGACCTTTTCTGGGCGTGAAGTGACAGAAGTTATGGCATCTGCTTTTCCTGTCACAATCAAACTTGCGTTTATGGCTCTCTTTTTTGAAGGCGTTTTCGGGATTCTTTTTGGCACAATTGCCGGCTTAAAGCGCGGCGGTATTTTTGATGCGACTGTGCTTATGGTTTCCCTCTTTGTGATTGCTGTCCCCACATTCGTTATCGGCTTTGTGCTGCAGTTTATTATTGGCGTTAAGCTAGGGTGGCTTCCTACGACCGTCGGCTCGAATACATCTATTCAAGGTCTGCTTATGCCGGCAATTGTGCTGGGAGCAGTGTCATTCGCATACGTCTTACGCCTCACTCGCCAGTCTGTTTCCGAAATGATTACGGCAGACCATGTGCGCACGGCATATGCTAAGGGCTTGCCGCGCACAAAAGTAATTACACGCCACGTATTGCGAAATTCTCTTATTCCAGTGGCAACTTTCTTGGGTGCTGATCTTGGCGCTCTTATGGGGGGCGCAATCGTTACAGAGGGCATCTTCTCTATTAACGGTGTGGGCGGCAACATCTATCAAGCGATTATTACAGGCGAGCCTGCCACCGTGGTGAGTTTTACGACGGTTCTCGTGATCGTCTATATTGTGGCGAATCTTTTGGTCGATTTGCTCTATGCCCTGCTTGATCCGCGGATTCGCTACGAGTGATAGGGGAGATAGATGAGTATGACGAATAATGAACAGATGGCTCTTTATCCAGGGCAAGAACACTTCGTTAGCGATATTGACGAAACTGGGCTTGGCGCTGTCGATGCTGTAGCAGATGATCGTGCTCCTTCGTCGATGTGGGGTGAAGCGTGGAAATATCTTCGTAAACGTGTGCTTTTTTGGGTGGCGGCTGCGATCATTCTTTTGTGTGTTGTGATGGCTGCTGTGCCTCAGTTGTTTACCTCTCTCGATCCAAAATTCTGCGAACTTTCCAATTCGATGGCGTTGCCAAGCAAAGGGCATATTTTTGGTTTTGATCGGCAGGGGTGCGATATTTTTGCTCGTACAGTATACGGCGCACGAGCTTCTGTGATCGTTGGTTTGTTGACGACGCTGGTGGTGGTGTTTATTGGCGGATTGGTTGGCACGTTCGCTGGCTATTTCGGAGGATGGCTTGATGCTATGCTCTCGCGTCTCACCGATATTATTTTTGCTGTGCCGTTCCTGCTTGCTGGTATCGTGGTAATGCAGATGTTCCGTGAGCACCGCACTGTTCTCACAGTGGTTCTTGTGTTAGCTATGTTTGGCTGGCCGTCAATTGCGCGTATTACTCGCGGTGCAGTGCTGCAGACGAAAACTGAAGAGTTTGTGACGGCTGCGAGAGCTCTCGGAGAAAGCAGGTGGAGGATTGTTCTTCGCCATATTCTGCCCAATGCTGCCGCGCCAATTATTGTCTATGCTACCGTTGCTTTAGGTACATTTATTGTTTCTGAAGCGACTCTTTCGTTCCTGGGCGTCGGGCTTCCGCCTGATGTAGTTTCCTGGGGTGGCGATATTTCTCGTGCTCAGGTGAGTTTACGTATTCAGCCATCGGTTTTGTTCTATCCTGCTGGCGCACTTGCTATGACGGTGCTGAGCTTCATTATGATGGGTGACGTTGTGCGCGATGCTTTAGACCCGTCTCAGAGGAAGAAGTGAGAGATGAGTAACGTACAACCTTTACTTGATATTAAAGATCTTGAAGTAGCTTTTCAGAGCTCCACTGGGATGGTGCCGGCTGTGCGAAAAGCTAACCTCACTATCTATCCTGGGCAAAGCGTTGCTATTGTTGGTGAATCTGGCTCTGGTAAATCAACTGTGGCGAATGCAATCATTGGTTTGCTGCCAGGCACCGGTAAGATCGTAGGCGGCTCTATTAAACTCGATGGTGTTGATCTCGTTTCAAAAACTCGCAAAGAGATGGAAGATATACGAGGAAGCCAGATTGGGCTTATTCCGCAGGATCCGATGAGCAATCTTAACCCAGTGTGGAAGATCGGGCAGCAGGTGCGTGAAGCTCTCGACGCAAACGGAGTGGGCGATAAAGCCGATCGCAAACAGCGAGTGAATGAGCTGCTGCAGGAAGCTGGTCTGCCAGATGTAGATCGCGTGGCAAAGCAGTACCCGCACGAATTTTCTGGCGGTATGCGTCAGCGTGCACTCATCGCTATTGGTTTGGCAGCCAGCCCTAAACTCTTGATTGCTGATGAGCCAACGTCTGCGTTAGATGTGACTGTGCAGCGCAGGATTTTAGATCATCTGGAAGGGCTTACGCATAAGCTGGGTACGTCTGTACTGTTTATTACTCATGATCTGGGGTTGGCTGCTGAACGAGCGTCTCACCTTGTGGTGATGCATCGCGGGCGCGTGGTGGAATCGGGTCCAGCTCTGCAGATTTTGAGAGATCCTAAGCATCCGTATACTCAGCGTTTAGTCGCTGCTGCTCCTTCGCTGGCATCTGCGAGAATTGAGAGCGCCCATAAGCGCGGTATCGCGATTGCAGAAGATGAGCTGTTGGGAGCTGGCGAAGGAGGGAAATCTGAGGAGATTGCAGCCGAAGTTCGTCACCTCACAAAAACCTTCAAAGTGCGCGGAGGCAAAGGCGCCGTTTTTAAGGCGCTTGACGATGTGAGCTTTAAGGTGCGTAAAGGCACGACTCTTGCCGTGGTTGGTGAATCTGGCTCTGGAAAATCTACGGCTGCCAATATCCTCCT
Source organism: uncultured Arcanobacterium sp. (assembly GCA_958428545.1). Taxonomy (GTDB): domain Bacteria; phylum Actinomycetota; class Actinomycetes; order Actinomycetales; family Actinomycetaceae; genus Arcanobacterium_A. Next base: position 321,559 of record CAUAGM010000001.1, read on the forward strand.
TGGCTTGCTCGAACCTGATAAAGGGGAGAGTCAAGTAATTTTTGGTGGGCAGGATGTGACGAAACTAAGCGATAAAGAACGTTTCGATATTCGGCGTAAACTTCAGGTGGTTTTCCAAAATCCGTATGGTTCACTCGATCCTATGTTTTCTGTATTTTCGGTGATTGAAGAGCCGCTACGAGTGCATAAAATCGGTACGAAGAAAGAGCGTGAAGAGAGAGTTGCGGAGCTTCTTGATCTTGTAGCACTTCCACGTTCCGTTATGCGTCGTTATCCCAACGAGCTTTCTGGCGGGCAGAGGCAGCGTGTCGCTATCGCGCGCGCGCTTGCTTTGAAGCCAGAAGTGCTGGTTTTAGATGAAGCCGTGAGTGCTCTAGACGTACTCGTGCAAAATCAGATTCTGCATTTGCTCAACGATATTCAGGCACGTATGCATTTGAGCTACCTTTTCATTACGCATGATCTGGCTGTGGTTCGCCAAATCGCTGACGATATCGTAGTGATGCAGGAAGGCAAAGTTGTGGAAACTGGGGCAGCTGACGATCTGTTTGCGTCTCCACAGACCGAATATACCCGCAATCTTATTGATTCGATTCCTGGCGGTAATCTGCTCATTGGAGGCAATACAGCTGCCTGATCAGTATGTTTTGTGTGCTGGCATTATGAGTGCTGGGCGATAAACGGGAGAGCTTGTGCGATATGCGCAAGCTCTCCCTAATTTTGCGAAGTGGTATATCGCTGGTGCTGTGCCTGCTAGGAGGGGGGGGGCAAGAGCGCTGCTAGAAATATGTGCCAGATTATTCCTGCTGCTCGGGAGGTAAGCCGGCAGTGCAGATTATTTAGTTCTTCCACTACTTCGTGGGAGGAAAAGAAGAGAAAAAAGTATGTGCACGCGCCTGCCTTCTATTTACGAAGGGTGGAATCATGTGCGGATGCGGATTTATCGTAGTATTTCCTCGGTGCCTTACTTGCTGCCTTACTCGGTGCTAGCGAAATTCGTGCTATTGCTCCCAATCTTCATGTCAGTTGTGCCTTATATTCCTTGGGCGCCTAGACTTTTCGAGGAAGTGCACAAAGAACGCGGCACGCGCAGGGAAGTGTGGAAGATGTGCACCTGTATGTGACCACACACCGAAGTATGAAAGGTCTGTATGAAACAGCGCAAGGATCTTCGCAACGTAGCAATCGTGGCACACGTCGATCACGGAAAAACTACTCTCGTCGATGCCATGCTCTGGCAGGGCGGAGCATTTTCCAGCCATGCAACTGTGGAATCAACGGGTACACGCGTTATGGATTCAGGTGATCTTGAGCGCGAAAAAGGGATTACGATTCTAGCGAAGAATACGGCGATCACGTATAAAGGGCCGAGCGCTGCAGAGTGCGGTGCGCCTGATGGAGTCGTCATCAACGTGATCGATACGCCTGGGCACGCCGATTTCTCGGGTGAGGTAGAGCGCGGGCTTTCGATGGTTGATGGGGTCGTACTGCTGGTTGATGCTTCTGAGGGGCCGCTTCCGCAGACGCGTTTTGTTTTGCGTAAAGCTTTAGAAGCTAATCTTCCTGTGATTCCAGTGATAAATAAAGTCGATCGCCCGGATGCGCGAATCAGCGAAGTAATCGAAGAAACTCAAGATTTACTGCTTGGGCTAGCATCAGATATTGAAGATTCTGAAGGGCTGGATCTGGATCGCTTGCTCGAAATTCCTATGATTTTCTGTGCAGCGAAAGCAGGGCGTGCAGATACGCTGCAGCCAGCTGACGGCGAGGCGCCGGCGTCACCAAACCTTGAACCGCTGTTCAACGCGATTCTTACATACGTTCCTGCTCCTGAATATGATGACGACGCTCCTCTCGTAGCGCAGGTGACGAACCTCGATTCTTCTCCATTTCTGGGGCGTTTAGCGCTGGTGCGCGTCTACAGCGGCGAGTTGAAAAAGAATTCGTGGGTAGGGCTGATGAATGGTCCAGAGGGTACGCTTGAAAAAGTGCATATTGCAGAGTTGCTGCGTACGCAAGGATTGGAGCGTGTGCCTGCAGAATCGGCGACAGCAGGGGATATCGTGGCAATTGCTGGCGTGCCGAATATTACGATTGGCGAATCGCTGGTCGATATGGAAGATTCGCGCCCGCTTCCTCGAATCCACGTGGATGATCCTGCAATTTCGATGACGATTGGAATCAATACGTCTCCACTTGCTGGAAAAGAAAAAGGGCATAAGCTCACGGCTCGTCAGGTACGCGACCGTTTGGCGCAAGAGCTTGTAGGTAACGTTTCTATTCGTGTGCTGCCAACTGAACGCCCAGATGCGTGGGAAGTTCAAGACCGAGGAGAATTAGCGCTCGCAGTGCTTGTGGAGACAATGCGACGCGAAGGCTTTGAACTGACCGTTGGAAAACCTCAAGTGGTGAAGCAGATTCACGAGGGGAAAGTTTTTGAGCCTTGGGAGCGTGCGACGATTGATGTGCCTGAGGAGTATCTTGGCGCCGTTACGCAGCTGATGGCTGCCCGAAAAGGCACAATGGAAACAATGACGAATCACGGCACGGGGTGGGTTCGCATGGAGTTTGTGGTGCCGAGCCGCGGTATGATCGGTTTCCGTACGCAATTTCTTACCCAAACCCGCGGTACTGGCATCAGCGCTTCGATTAGTGAGGGCTATAAGCCTTGGGCAGGGGAGATTGAATCGCGCACTACTGGTTCGTTGGTGGCTGATCGCGCTGGAGCCGTCACCGCTTTCTCTTTGCAGCGCCTTGAAGATCGAGGCACATTCTTCGTTAAGCCTGGAGATGAAGTGTATGAGGGAATGGTTGTGGGGGAGAATCCGCGCAACGAGGATATGGACGTAAACGTCGTTAAAGCTAAAGAGATGACGAATATGCGCAGTGCAACGGCAGATGTATTTGAGACTCTGCAGGCTTCTCGCACGCTCACCCTCGAAGAATCGATCGAGTTTGCGGCTGAAGATGAGTGCATTGAGGTGACGCCAGAAACAGTGCGTATCCGCAAAGTCATTCTAGATTCAACGGAGCGTTACCGCGAGGCAAGGCGAACTGCAAGAACCGCAGGTTCTTGTGAGTGAGGCTCACGAAGCGGTAGGTCATGTGGGCGTGACTATTACCGCGAGGCAAGGGAAAGCGTGAGAGGTGTAGTGTGAGTGTTATGCGAGTGTGTGCAGCAATTTTTATGGGTGTGTGCGTTGGCGCTATCGGTGTGGTGCTCAGCCCCGGGCCGCTCGGCTTGCCTTGGCTTGGTGTGGGTTTGGCTATTGCTGTGGTCGCTATGGGGAGTTGTGTTGCTGAAAATTTGGCACAGACTTCAGGAGTTTTAGCCTATTCGCTTGCAGTTTTTGGCACGACGCTATGGTTCATGTCGTTTTCGCAATCGAATGATGTGCTGACTCTTCCTGAGGCACTTGGTGGAAGTTCAGTTGCGCAGTTGTGGCCTTTATTGAGTGTGGTGTGCTCCGTGCTTCCAGGGTTTCTTCTGTTTCGTTGGAGAGAGGCTCGTGATGCATTTTCTCTAGGTGACGGGAGCGAGTGTAAAGATATGGGTGTGGCAGAGTCTGGCAGCTCTGTGTTGGAATCGGATCATCTTTAATATGCGGGTATGCTGCTTGTGCGCCGCATGATACGTCTATGTGTTTAAGCGATACACTCGTGCTGTAATTCTCTTAAAATAAATTGCTTAGTTTTGGTGATAAGCGCGATACTTGAGGTAGTGATATGCATGCTGAGGAGTGTGCACGTGGAAAATAGAGAAGGGAATCAGACGTGGCTTACGTGATTGCTTTGCCGTGTGTGGATGTGAAAGATCGTGCATGCGTGGATGAGTGCCCAGTTGATTGTATTTATGAGGGTGATCGTACTTTGTATATCCACCCGGATGAATGTGTTGATTGCGGCGCGTGTGAGCCAGTGTGCCCCACTGAAGCTATCTATTATGAAGATGATCTTCCCGAGGATTTTGCACAATATCTGACGATTAACTCTGAATTCTTTAACGAGATTGGCTCACCTGGGGGTGCCAGTAAGCTTGGAGCTATCGGCAAAGATCATCCTGCTGTCGCTGAGCTTCCACCACAGGCGTGATTGCTGTCTAGCTGCTGTTTCTTGTCTTTTCGTTACTGATTTTTCTTGGTCTATTCGGCATATAGCATATGCTGGCGTGCGGTATTGTGCGCTTTTTGTTGTTGAGCGGGTGTGCTAATCTCGTAGACCACATCAGTAGTAGATGCGCCAGCATCTCTTGTGGTGTCTTCATACGGTGTCTTCATAGCGAGATGGTTTGAGGTGCAGTAGCTTTTTATCGGGTAGAGTTTAGCTATCGTTCGATGGTGAACACGAGTGAAAGGAATATCCTTATGGCAGAAAGTGCACAGCTCACCGTTGATGGGAGAACGCTGGAGCTTGAGCGTGTTGATGCAGTAAACGGTAATAACGGCTTCCGAATTGAGAGTATGCTTTCACAAACTGGCTCGGTCACTCTTGATGTAGGTTTTACTAATACGGCCAGCTGCACTTCAAAGATCACGTATATTGACGGCGCTGCTGGCGTTTTGCGTCATCGCGGTTATCCTATCGATCAGCTTGCCGATAGCTGTACCTTCTTGGAAGTGGCGTTTTTGCTTATCTATGGGAAGCTGCCAGATTCTGATACTCTTGGAGCTTTTACGCGCCGCATTAAGAAGCACCGTTTACTTAACGAAGATTACAAGCATTTCTTTACTTCTTTCCCGAGTAACGGGCATCCGATGAGTATGCTTCAAGCGGCAATTGCTGGCTTGGGCACGTACTATCCTCATACTCTCGATCCTCTCGATCATGAGCAGCTCGATCTTGCTTCCGCTATTTTGATAGCGAAAATGCCGACTCTCGTGGCCTATGCTGCAAAGCGCGCTACTGGTGCTCCGCTGCTTTATCCTTCCTACGGACGCTCATATACGGAAGATTTTTTACGCATGGCATTTGGTCTGCCGTATCAGCCAAATGAAATAGATCCAGCGGTTGTGCGTGCGCTCGATAAAATTTTCATTTTGCATGCAGACCACGAGCAGAATTGTTCCACGTCAACTGCTCGTTTGGTCGGCTCGTCGCAGGCTTCTGTCTATGCTTCTATTTCTTCTGCGATTGGCGCTCTTTCTGGTCCTTTGCATGGTGGAGCAAACGAGGCTGTGCTCGATATGCTCGGAAAAATCCGTAAGAGCGGTATTTCGATTTCTGATTTTGTGAATCAGGTAAAAGATAAGAAGAATGACGTGCGGCTTATGGGCTTCGGGCATCGTGTGTATAAGAATTACGATCCGCGCGCAAAAATTGTGAAAGCTATTGCCGATGAGATTCTTCCGAGAATTGATGGCGATACTCAGCTTTTCGATATGGCTCGCGAGCTGGAGGATATTGCTCTGAATGACGATTATTTCGTGGAACGCAAGCTTTATCCAAACGTTGATTTCTATACTGGCGTGATTTATAGGGCGATGGGTTTCCCAACTCAAATGTTTACTCCACTGTTTGTGATCGGTCGTCTTCCGGGCTGGATTGCTCAGTATCACGAGATGATTAACGATCCGAACACAAAGATTGGGCGGCCGCGTCAGGTGTATGTGGGAGCTGACGAGCGCCCAGTGATGTCGATGGCTCAGCGCGAGAAACTCAACTGGACCTACACTCCAGATCCTGGGGGTCTTATTTAGGCAAAGCTGGCAATGCTTACTGGCAATACTTGCTGGCTGCTTTTCGCTCTAGGTGGACTTCGCTTCAGGGGTGGGGCTCGTCAGCAGATATATTTCTCGCTAGGCGCTCTTATTTAATTTTAATTTTACGCAGGGCTTCGCGTTATACAAGGCTTCGCATCGTGGAAAATGCGGCTGGTGGAGTGGATATAAGTTCGAGTGGGTGGGCTGCGAGGGTTAATATATGCTCATGGCTCATTCTCATATATTGCTCCTGGCTTCTGCTTCACCTGCGCGTCGAGCAACTTTAGACGCTGCCGGCATTCGGCATACTGTGCTTGTCTCTGATGTGGACGAAGATGCCGTGCTGCGCACAGCTATTGAGGAAGCTGACGACGCAGAATTGACAGCCGCACAGAAAGTGCAGATTTTAGCGTGTGCGAAAGCTCGTGCGGTAGCAAAAGAAGTACGTGAGCAGGGGAATCCTTTAGGGGTGACGGCGGTCGTCGGCTGCGATTCGATGTTTGAGATGGGCGCAGATGTGGTGGGCAAGCCTCATACTGAAGAGGTGGCACGCGAACGGCTGCATCGTATGAGCGGTCATGCTGGAGAGCTTTATACAGGGCATTGTGTGATCGATATGGCAGCGGGGGCTATGGGCGGAGCTGTGGCGGAAGCAGCGGCAGAGGAAAACAGTGTGGAGGCTTGTGCCGTTTCTCAGGCTAGAGTCTATATTGCTGAGCTTAGTGATGAAGATATTGATGCATATATAGCCAGTGGAGAGCCGTTGCATGTGGCAGGTTCTTTTACGATTGACGGGCGCGGTGGTCCGTTTGTGGAGCGTATTGAAGGAGACCATCACGGTGTGGTGGGGATTTCTCTACCGCTGCTGAGGAATTTGCTTGCTCAGCTTGGATACGGCATCACAAGCTTTTGGAAATAAGTAAGACGTATGTATCAATTACTGCGAAGAGCGGTGAAATGCACTATAGTAAGTTTGTGATGCCCACCACAAGCCATACTTATCTTTCTCAAGCGCGCGATAGGCAATGCAGTATTGCGCAGCAGCCGTGTAACGTAGAACAGCACGTATCTCGGCTGATTGGTGGCGCCGAAAAATACACTCTTGAGCAAGTTATGGAAAAAACTGAATTGCCCGAAAGGATTATTCGGCGTTTTTGGCAGGCGATGGGTTTTCCCTCGGTCACAGATCCTTCCCGCCCGCTTTTCACAGATTACGATATCGACGTTTTTCGTGCGTATATATCTTTGACGGATAAAGGGCTTGCTGATCTTGATACTCTCAACTCTTTGATTCGTGCGCAATCGCATTTCGCTGATCGGCAGGTGCTGTGGCAATATGAAGCGCTCGTGGCAGAGTTTGAAAGCAGGTTTGATTTGCCTGAAATAGAGGCACGCCATCAGGTGCTTGAGCGCATTGACGAATACGAAGAGTTTTTTATCTATCAGATGAAGTATGCGTGGCGGAGGCATATGGCGGCGCTTATGCGGCGTTGGGAGACCGAGCTTGATGCTCGAAAAGAAGAAAAAGAACCAGAGCGTTCGGATATGTTGCCATTGCAGCGCGCGCTTGGCTTCGTTGATCTTGTGAATTTTACGCATACCTCTGGGCAGCTTTCTCCGCATGCTTTGGTCGATTTTATTCAAACTTTTGAATTTACTGTGAGAGACGTTGTGAGCACATACGGAGCGCGTGTGGTGAAAATGGTGGGAGACGCCGTGCTTTATGTTGCTGACGATATCGAAACTGGTGTGCAGGTGGTAAACAATATCGTCAAAGCTCTTGCCCAATCGCACAATATGCCTGATGTTCGTGCATCTCTTGTGTGGGGTGGAGTGATCAGCCGTTTTGGTGATATTTTCGGACCGAGCGTCAATCTTGCGTCGCGTTTGTGTAGCGTCGCTCCAGTAAACGGTATTCTCGTGGATCATAAAACTGCTGAGGTGCTTTATCAGCTTGATCCTCACGGCTTCAATATTCAGCCTTACGACATTCCAGAGTTGGAAGGGATTGGCACGATCAATGCGGCTCGGGTAGAGGTGCTGAAAGAGCTGAATCTGCCCACGCCGTAAGCTGCGAGATTTTCTCAGCGCAGTGGATTATAAAAATCTGCTTGGGTAATGCTTCCGTCTAGTACTTTTTGCCAGAAAATATCGTGTTTATTTCGATCAAGTAATACAGCAGACTGCCCATCGTCTGTCCAATAAGCAATATCTGCGATTGGGGGAGCGCCGGAAATTCCATTGCTCATTGCATTTTTCAGGTCAAGACCAGCAAAAGCAACATTGGTGATGGAATCGTCGTCATCTACTGTGAGTACGCTTGCGACTGCGCCAACGAGAGTTTTTTGCTTCGATGGGCTGAGGATTATTTCGCGGGTGAACGCTTTATTCATAATTGCGCCGATTACTTGCCGTTGGCGCAAGCCGCGCCCGATATCGCCCGCAACATCTGCTTTGCGCATACGGGAGAAAGCTAGAGCGGTATCGCCGTCTGCGTTTTGGCAACTTTCTTCTTCTCCTTCTGCCCAGCTCCAGGTAAGAGCTGATTCAGGATCAACGAGAGTAGAATTTCCGGCGCTATCTTCGGAAATACTTTCAGAAATAATAGAAGATCGCTTAAGGCAGAGATTAACCCCTCCTACTGCATCTGTGAGATCTTTAACTCCATCCATACCGATTTGCACGTAGTGATCGATTGTAAGCCCTGTGTAGTTTTGTACTGTCTGTACGAGCAGCTTCTGCCCACCCCATGAGAAAGAGGCGTTGAGTTTAGCGTTGCCGTATCCTTCGACTGGTACCCAGGCGTCACGAGGAAGGGAAATGAGTGAAGCATTTCCTGAGCGTGGTTTGTGCAGCAGCATAATCGTATCGGCGCGCTGCCCATCTGCGTCGTCACTTATCGTTTTTCCGCGTTCATCTGAGCCGACAATAAGATAGGTTGTGCCCGCAGTGCCTTTTCGATCCGATAAAATATCTAATCGTGTGAGCTGGGAATTTCCATAGTTGATCAGATGCATACCCCAGCAAAGTGTGGCAATGATAGCGAAAGCAAGCACGAGAGCAACGGCAGATACGGTGCTGTGTAGCGTTATTTTTGGCTTTCTTCGCGCGAAAGATTGTGAAGCTGCCGAGGCGGCTTTGCGAGGTTGAAACTGCCCAGATGAGGGGGCGTGCGGTGGATAAGTTCGAGGAGAATGTGGCTGTGTTTGAGGATGTTCAGGGATTGCCGATCGGAGTTTAGCATGAGGGGTATAAGCTGGCGGCTGGATTGCTAGGAGCTGCTCACTGCCGTGCTCGCCGTCACGATAAGAAAAATGCGCTCTATAGGATTCTCGCTCAGAAGATCGCAATGCTCGTTCATCTTCATTAAACGATCGCTTCAGCGGCACGCGGCTGGGAGATTGAGGCGGTGTGCCGTGCTTATCGCCATGAGCGCTGCTGGCAGCTGAAGAGAATGTACCTGTGCCAACGCGCCTAGCTCCGTGTGCTGAAGGGCGAGGAGGGCGAGATTCCGGTTCAAATGACGGCGGATTCGGCATGGCAGGAGATATCCTCTCGATAAGCTTGAGAATTAAGAATTAGTGAGACGGCGTATCTGATTCAGATGTGGTGGAATCTGCACTATCGCCCGTTTCCTTTGGTGATGAGGTTGTGGGATCTTTCGGGTGACGATTTCGCACAACGACTTCGCTTTGCTCGGGAGCTTCTTGGATTGCTGAAGCAGGAATAGGTTTATCGTTTTTCACTGCTTCCCACAGAATACTTGCCTGTGCATTTTCTCGAACCCTATTCGGATCATGAGGATCGTTGTACACAGGGAGAGTCATAAAATTAACGTTGTTTTCAAAATCTAGCCCTTTGAGCGAATAGGCGAGACCTCCGAGGAAGGGCAGATTTCCGAGACCTTCAGAGGTGTCAAGATTTTTGGTGACGCCTGTGGCTACCTGGTAGAACGTTTGAGTATTTGTAAAGACGTTCATTGAGAAAAGCTTTTTCAGAATTTGGAAGACGAGTTCTTGCTGACGTCCGATTCGCGAAAGATCAGAACCGTCTCCTAAAGCGTGGCGTGCGCGCGCAATAGCCAGAGCTTGAGCTCCATCTAAGGTGTGGCAGCCAGCACTGATATTAAGTTGGGCGTCGGCATCGTGAACGTCTTCTGCAAAGCACATATCAACACCGCCAATTGAGCCTACAACATCTTGAAAAGATTGAAAATTGACGACGGCAAAACCGTCAATCGTCAATCCGCTCATTCTTTCTGCTGTTGCAAGTGTGCAGGAGGCTGCTGCGCCTACGTCTCCTGTACTGCCGCCAATCATAAACGCGGAGTTAAACATCGCATTGCTTTGAGGCCATGTTGTATTGCCGTCTGGAAGAGTGCATTCAGGAATTTCTACGAGGGTATCGCGCGGGATTGAGATGACGTCTACGCGGCTTCGGTCTGCTGAAATATGCACGAGCATTGTAGTGTCTGCGCGCATACCCTCGACGCCTTCCTCATTTTCCTCAGGGCGTGCATCAGAGCCAAGCAGCAAGATATTAAGAGGCTGCCCTGCTTTTTGATCGATCGGGATAGTGGGTTTGGCTTTTTTAGTGGGTGCGCGAACAATCTGATGCTGCTGCACATTTGCTTGCAGTTTGTAATACATCGTTGCGGCTGCCGAAGTGCCGCTCAGTAAGATGGCAAGAAATATAAGCCCTAGAGAACGCAGTACAACGCTGAGTACTCCTGTTTTGCGGGCGTGGGCGGGGGCATGATGATTGCGGTCAGATTCAGCATGGCGCGCCAGCAGCTCATGGCTCGAATCCGTACGGCTTGCGATATTTCGCTCATGTTCACCGTTCAAAGTTTTTGCCATGAGGTCTATCATAGTTGGAATTGCACTAAAGAGTGGCGATATGCCGATGAGGAATACGCCACGCAGCCCAGAAGATAAAGCAAAGTGCCGTCAGCTGGTGAATACTGTTTTGATCGTTTCGAAAATAAGTTTTGCATCGCCGCAAAGAGATCTGTTTTTTACGTATTGTGCGTAAAGAGCAGTCTTTTTAGGGATGAGTACTTCTTCGTAATAGCGTGCTGGGTCTGCTGCAGCCGCTAATTCGTCTGCTTCGTTGCGGTATCTAATAGATGCAGGATCCGTGATTCCAGGGCGTACCGAGAGAATCAGATCGCGCAGATCTTCAGGCCACTTTGCCACGTATTCGGGGACTTCTGGGCGAGGTCCTACGAGTGCCATTGTGCCTCGAACAACGTCGATAAGCTGAGGAAGCTCATCGAGTTTAGTTTTACGCAGTACGCGCCCTACGCGCGTCACCCGAGGATCTCCTGTGGCTGATACATTCACTAGCGGTTTCTCATCGCGCATAGTGCGAAATTTGTGGATTTTGAAAGGCGCTCCGTGAAGTCCGATTCTTTCTTGACGGAAAAAGACGGGGCCATCAGAATCAATTTTTATCGCGAGTGCTGTTGCGGCAAAAATTGGGCAGAGTACTATGAGCGCCGCAGCAGATACGGTTTGGTCGATTATTTTTTTCGCTTTCATTGCGGCTCACTTCGTCATATCGGCAAGAATTGAATGAGCGTGCTCGCCAACGTACTCAACCTGTTCGTCTGTGAGTACGGTATGTAAAGGAAGCGTCACTTCATGTTCGTATGCGGTATAAGCATTCGGATAATCAGCGATATTAAACCCAAGATCCCTATACGCCGTAAGCAGGGGGAGGGGCTTGTAGTGGACGTTGCAGGAAATTCCTCTCTCATACATGCGCTCAATAAAAGCATTGCGCTGATCGAGCGTGAGTGTATCGAGTGCAAGCAGATATAGATGCCCTGAGCTGCGCCAGTGCCGCCCTTGAGCATCGATTCCTTCATGTGGCATTGGGGTGAGAGGAAGATCTGCAAGTGCTTCGCTATAGCTGCTGATAATGGAGTGACGCCGAGCAATAGTTTGCGTATAGCGCTGCAGCTGCGAAAGCCCGAGAGCTGCCAGAATATCAGGCATATTCGCTTTATATCCAGGAAACATAATGTCGTATTCCCAGGCGGCAGAGTTAGTCTTTTCTAAAGCCGATTTAGACTGTCCGTGCAAGATATTCAATTTCAGGAATTTTTCGATATCAGCATGGTCTGCTGGATTTTCATAGCTCCACGTGATCGCTCCGCCTTCAGAGGTGGTCAGATTTTTCACGGCGTGGAAGGAAAATGCTGTGAAATCTCCGTAGCTTCCTGCACGGTGTTTTCCAAGAGTTGCTCCCAATGAATGAGCACCATCAACGATGAGCGCAATACGCCCGAAAGCTTCTTGTGCTGGAGAGGCCGGAAGGAAGCGCGACCGTGCGGCATCGAGCACTTCATAGATTGGATCCAGATTTACCATACGCCCGGCTAAATCTACGACGATGACGGCTTTTGTGCGTTCGGTGATTGCTTCGCTAATGCGCTCCGCACTCGTGAAATAGCTGCCAGGATCAACGTCAACCATCACGATGTTTGCTCCGACGTGCTCGATTACGGAAGCTGAGGCAGTGTAGGTATAGGCTGGCACGATCACTTCATCGCCTGGGCCAATGCCCAGGTAGCGCAGTGCCGATTCCAAAGCGGCAGTAGCTGAATTGAGCAGCACTGCTCCTGCTGCTCCAGAGAAATCACGCAGCTGCGTGCGAAATTCTTCGCCAACAGGCCCACTCGTAATCCATCCAGAGCGAAGCACTTTCACAACGGCTTCAATATCTTCATCGCGAATATCTGGAGGAGAAAAAGGAATGTTCATACGTCTATTATCTCACTATTGCCCATTGAGTGCGCTAAGGCTTACCCGAATTTATAGTGCTGCACGCTACACTAGAGCTAGCATAGAGCTAGCATTATAGGCAGATCAATAGTGAAAGAGACTAAGTATGCTGATTTCTACGTGGCTGCGCCGAAGCATTGTTGTGTGTGTAGATGTGATGAGTTGGGCAATAGCTGTAGCAGCTGTTACGTGGCTACGTTTTGATTTTACGTTGAGTGCGGGAGACATCGCAGGTGTGCTTGCTTTTGCGCTCACAGCGATTGTCGTGCAGGTGATTGCAGGATTTATCTCTCGGCATTATCTGAATCGCTACTGGTTGGCATCATTTGAAGAAGTGGTGTCGCTGGCAGAGCTTGTGATTTTTGCCAGCGCTATGGGAGTGCTGTTTACAGCACTAATTTATCCTGGATATTTCGTTTCCCGAGCGGTGGCAGCTTCTGCACCGCCAGTAGCATTGCTCCTGATGGCTGCGGCACGAATACTATGGCGGCTTATCAAGAAAGTGCGCCGCCACGGAGCTGCCGATCCCGAGCCTGTGATTTTGATTGGAGCTGGGCGGGCAGCTGAGCAATTGATTCACCAGCTGCAGGTCGATATGGCTTCTCCTTATCAGGCAGTGGCGTTGATTGACGATTCACCTGCTAAACAAAACTTGAGACTTCGTGGAGTGCCCGTCAAAGGCAAGCGTGACGATTTAGCGAGAGTAGCGAAAAATTTGGGTGTTCGGACTGCCATTTTTGCTATTTACAGTGCTGATTCAGATGTGAAAAATGCGTATGCTGAGATAGCTAAACAAGCTGGCATTGATTTACTGGTTGTGCCTCAAATAGGGGAGCTGCTCGATGGTACTGTCGATCTTTCAAATGTGCGTAAGCTGAACGTCACTGATCTGCTTGGGCGGCGTCAAATTAAAACGAATCTTCAGGAAATTGCCGGCTATATTGAAGGTAAGCGAGTGTTGGTGACGGGTGCTGGCGGTTCGATTGGTTCTGAGATTTGCCGTCAGGTGAAAGCGCTCAATCCTAGTGAACTGATTTTACTTGATCGTGACGAATCAGAACTTCATGCGATCCAGTTGGATCTGTATGGCTCGGGTATGCTCGACACTCCTGATTTTGCCCTCTGCGATATTCGAGATCGGGAGGCTTTGCGGGCTATTTTTGAAGCTCACCGCCCGCAGGTTGTATTCCATACTGCCGCGCTCAAGCATTTGCCTATGTTGGAGCAGTATCCGGATGAAGGCTGGAAAACCAATGTGCTTGGCAGTAAGAACGTTGTGGAGCTTGCTGTGGAATACGGTGTCACGAATCTTGTGAATATCTCAACCGATAAAGCTGCGGAGCCTACTACCGTTTTGGGGCGCTCTAAGCGTATGGCTGAAAGAATCGTTGCGCATTATTCCCATCAAGTTGCCGATAAGGGCTGGCGATACGTGAGTGTACGTTTTGGAAATGTGCTTGGTTCGCGCGGCTCGGTGCTGTGGACTTTCACGTCCCAAATTGAGCGAGGTGGGCCGATCACTATCACGCACCCCGATGTGGAGCGTTACTTTATGACTATTCCTGAAGCGTGTGCACTGGTGATTCAGGCAGGGGCTATCGGGCGCGCAGGCGAAGTGCTCGTGTTGGATATGGGTGAGCCTGTGAAGATTATGGACGTTGCTCAACGCATGATTGATATGAGTGGAAAAGATATTCAAATCAGAATAACTGGTATGCGCCCTGGCGAGAAGCTCACGGAAGTGCTGCATTTTGATAATGAGATAGATGAGCGGCCGTTCCATCCGCTTATTTCTCATACGAGCGTCCCTGAGATTTCTCCAGAAGAGTTGTTTGCCGAGCATGATGCCGTGACGGCGAAAGATGCAGTGCTGTATTCGGCTAAGAGTGTCTGATAAGCGCTCAGACATTGTAGGCAGAATGTGATAGTGCTCTATGAATGCCCTAAAGTATCGGCTTTTATCTGGCAATCTGTGCGAGTAGAGCAGGCGATTTTCATGTATGCACGCAATAATCTTGATGGCAGGAAAATAGCACAGGTGTATCGGGAAAGATGAGGTGCAGCATAATGCCAAGTTTCGAGCTTCCTCAGGCCAGAGAGCTCACTGATGAAGAATTGCAGAAAATGCAGGCAAAATCGTGGGAGATCTACGAATATTTTGCTGATTTTTGCGAAAAACACAGCCTGCGCTTTTATGGCTGCGGGGGCTGCGTAATAGGAGCAGCGCGTGACGGAGCATTTATTCCGTGGGATGACGATGTAGACGTATTTATGCCGCGCCCAGATTATGAGCGGCTTGCCGAACTATGGCAAAAAGAAGCCGATACCGAGCGTTTTAGCTATGTGCGCACAAACGCCACTATGCACACAGGCGATGTGATGGCAAAAATCTGCGATAATTTCACAACGGTTGTGAAACCTTATCAGGTGAATAAAAAAATACCTCAAGGCTTAATGCTCGATATTTTCCCGCTCGATGGAGCGCCTCGCCCAAAGAGTATGGCATGGTGGTGGCAAATGCTGATGGGGCAGCTATTTAATTTGTATAGTGTGGCAGAAGTGCCGAAGAACCATGGTGCAGTGATTGCTTTGGGATCTAAAATTGCTCTTGCTCTTCTTCCTCGTGCGCGTTGGCGATATAAAATGTGGCGTTGGTGCGAAAGGCAGATGAGTAAACGGGGTTACGATACTCACGAATGGACGGCAACGCTGTGCGAAGGCCCGAAAATAATGTTTATTCCATTTCGGCGTGAGTGGTTTGGAACTGGCATTGATATGCCGTTGAAAGTAGCCGGTGAGCAAAAGAAATTCCGTATGCCAGATAATTATGATGCATATCTACGAGCCGAATTTGGCGACGACTATCTCACGCCGCCCCCGCCAGAAAAGCAGCGCCCAGATCATCCGGTTTATTTCCTCGATCTTGATACTCCGTGCGAGCAGTATATGACGCATGGCTATTTTGATGAGCGTAAAGCTTTCCTTGGCGGAAAAACCGAGGAAAGAAGAAAAGAAACCGATAATTTTCAGGGCAAGGATACAAGTGAATACACTGAATAATCCGCTTATCAGCATTGTGCTGCCTGTTTATAAGGTCGAAAAATACCTGCGTGAATGTTTAGATTCTATTGCGGCTCAAAGCTACGAAAATTTGCAGATCATTGCCGTTAATGATGGCTCTCCCGATGATTCTCAAAGTATTTTGGAAAGCTATGCCGATAAGCGCCTTGAAATAGTCACAAAAGAAAATGGAGGGCTTTCCAGTGCCCGTAATGCCGGCATTGCGTGCGCTCGCGGTGAGTATCTTTGTTTTGTTGATTCCGATGATGTGCTGCATCGTGATTTTGTGCGCGCTCTTTGGGAAGGAATAAACGAGAACAAAGCCGATCTGGCAGTATGCTCGCTTGTGCGTTTTTCTGATACTGACGATATAGATTCTTTGGCTTCAGATGCGCAGGCAGTGGCGTGGCAGGTACTTTCTCAAGATGAAGCAATTCAAGCACTGTATGGCGGCGCTTTGATGCAGCAGCTTACTGTAGCATGCTCAAAACTTTATCCTAGGCGTATCTATACGCAGCTGTATTTTCCGGAGGGGAAACTGCACGAAGATGTAGCAGTATCGCTTCCTGTGCTGATGCAGGCAGAGCGGATAGCCTTCACCTCCGCAGAGCTTTATTTATATCGGCATAATAATGCGTCGATCACCTCTACTCCTTCATGGAGCCATATCGATGGCGTGGATTTTTATGAGGAGCATTTTTCAATGCTGAATAATCGTGAAGGTGCCTATGCACCTCTTGCACTGCTTGCAGCTTTTAAGGCGGGAATCACCTGCTTGGCAGAGTTTGCTGCCGATGGAGCTTATCGTAAAGATTCGCGCTATCGAGAGCTTCAACAGCGTGTGCATGCGCTTTCGCAGCGTGTGGCGCTGAAAGGATTGAGAAAAGTAGACGCCGCAACGGTGCTTGTAGCGCGAATAAATATCTCGCTTGCTGTGCGCGTATATCGGTTTGCACTGCGCATGAAATAATGTGCGTATAGAATACGTGCCCATGAAATGAAATAGAGCGTATGTGAAATAGCGTGCGTGCTATACAGCCTCTATCCTTGATCGGCAGTGCGTGAAGTTTCGGCT
The DNA here is from genome assembly GCA_958428545.1 of uncultured Arcanobacterium sp. Lineage (GTDB taxonomy): Bacteria > Actinomycetota > Actinomycetes > Actinomycetales > Actinomycetaceae > Arcanobacterium_A. The sequence goes on from CAUAGM010000001.1 coordinate 338,184, forward strand.
TTATACTTTTTCCAATACTTCACGACGGCAAGGCTTCGATAGAGCAAGATAATCATTTCGGTGCAGAAAGTAAGCAGCACGACTGAATATATGTTGAGAAAACCACAGGCGAACGCTATGCTGAGCGCAGCCACGTGGAAAATAGAAGCTACGATCACGGATTGATTCACAGCTTTTGCTCCGCCGAGAGGGGAAAGGGTTGGAAATCCAAGCAGATAGACTGGGAGTGTAATAAACAGAATAAGCATCATCAGCCGCAGCACTTTTCCTGCATCAGCAAATCCTGCTCCGAAAAACCAGCTGCACAGAGGCTCTGCGATAAAAGCGACCGCAATACAGCCCACAGTAATGATGGGCATTAAGCAGATGAGTATTTTTTTCAGCAGCTTAAAATCTTTATTGCGTACCATATAGGGGTAGAGACTGTCTGAGATTGGACCCATTGTTTGTTTCATGACGCTGAGCAGCTTATCGGCAGCGGTGTAGACGCCGATTGGTACGCTGGCAACAGGATAGACGAATCCGAGAAGGAAGATATTGGTTGCTGTATAGATTGTGCTCGCCACGCGTGAGAAAAAGAACCATAAGGATTCTTTCAAAATCTTCCAAGAAAACGCTAGTGTGGGCCAACGCATTTTGTAGCCTAGTTTGAATATCATGTGCCCGTATACGTAAAGAACTGCAAGCAGGTTTCCGCCAAGATTAAGAGCAGGAACCATCCAATAATCGCTTGGGCTGTGCATAAATACGAAAATTCCAATGGTGAAAAATGCGCGCAGAGCCACAGACGTAATGGTGATAGTCTGCATCTCTTCGATACCGCGATAGAAGAAATCCAGCATAAAGCTCGCTGAGCATACTGAAAGAAAACAGAGAATGTAGAACCACGGATCGTCGTTCATTTTTTCCCAGAAAAACGCCATCGGAAGGAGTATGGCAAGCCCTAAGCCGCTGAGTAAAAGTTTATCTAGCGTGACGGCTCCGACTATTTTTTCAACATAGGTTTTATTATCTCGGTTGCGAGTAATAGAAGCAGTGGCAGAAAGTAAAAAACCGAATTCAATAAACACGCTGAAATAAGCCATCACAGCCATTGCCCAGCCGATTTTGGCGTATAGTTCGGCTCCGAGAATTCGGGTCTGGTAGGGGGCAGTGATAAGAGAAAAGAAATAGCCGGAAAATACGAGTATATAGAGCATAATCGTATTTTTGAGCAGACGTTTCTTATTTTTTTGTGCGCTCGCGCTGTTGGTTTGAGGTTTCTTTATCTCTTCTGCTTTCATGCCGTCTACTTTCGTAACTATTCCTCATATAGTAAGTATTTGCTGGTGCGTGAGTGTTGGCTTACATGAGCTGGCTCATGCAGCGCTTCATTTTCGCAGGCAGTATCTGCCACTGTTCAAGAATTGTGTGCATCTTATAGATTGTTCATAGATGTGCAAGAGAGTATCGCTTAATAATTTCGATGCAGGATTTTGCGTGCGATGCTTTCTGCGCGCGAAAGAGCAACGAGGGCAGTATAGGCGTGACGCCGCGCTAAAGCGGCGTAGAGACGATAGCGCATATTCGTTTGCCGTAAGTACGGGTTGCGCCCCCAGTGTGGAAAATCTGTGTCGAAGCGGTTAAAAAGCTGTGCGGCTTGTACACGTGATGTGCGCAGCGGATAGAATTTCATCACGCAGGAAATGATTACCTCTACGATATACACATACTCAATTTCTTGGGGAAACTTTCCCTCAGCTGCAGCGCGTATGCTTGCCATTGTGTCAAAAGAAGATTCGAATGAGGCGTGTGCGGTATTGGTGATTAAAGAGCCTTCATGAATCTGATAGTGATAAAGCGAGGTAGGCAGATATGCGACCTTATCTGCCCGAGCAAGAGCACTTTTTGTAAAGACGGTGTCTTCATGGCGCTTTCCTGTGCCGAAGTGAAGATTGTTTGCGTGCACAAAATCTGCTCGGTATGCCTTGCCGCATGTGCAGCTTCGGGCAAAGGCAAGTGCATAGTCAGTAGGCACATAGGTGAGAGAATCAGGAGATTGTGGGAGCATGGGGCACGCATGCTCTTTTGAATCATTTATAATTGTGGCGTCAAAAAGCAGCACATCGCATTTTTTTTGTGTGACGGCGCTGGATAATTCGCTGATCGCTCCAGGAATAAGTTCGTCGTCTGCGTCTAAGAAAATCAGATAATCGCCTGTTGCAGCGTCAATTCCTGCATTTCGAGCGTTGCCAGGGCCGGCGTTTTGCGAAAGTTCCAGTAGCTTCCAATTATTTCGCGCTGCTGCTTCGCGCAATAGTGATGATTCTTCGTAGTGAGAAGCATCATTTACGATAATCACTTCCATATCTGTGGGTGCTTGCGCATGAGATTCGCATTGTGTGTGAAGTACCTTTTCAAGGCGCGGCAGGAATTGCGCTGCATTGTAAAAAGGAATGATTACGCTAAACATCATGTATTTAGTATTGCACATCTGCTTTGTTTATAAAGATACCCTTTTTTATTTGTGATAAATTTACATAGAAAAATTTATTGTGTCTTTTATATGATTCTCAATCGTAAGGTAATTGCGTGAATAATGTAGTGGAGCAAATGGGGTCTGAGCCGATGAGTTATTCTGCCGCTTGTGCTGATGGCAGTATCTGCACAGAGCGCAGCGGCCTAAGGGCAAAAATTGTGGCAGGATTTTTTAATCCTATCTATTGTGTGAGTGTCTATTTTGTGTATCTGCTTCTTCGTCAAATAGCTATTGCTGGTGATTTTTTGGGGGCTGTGCAGTATCTGCTTGTGGCGTGGGCATATCTGATTATTATCTATAAATTGCTCAAGGATCGTTCGTTTTTTCAAGCGCCGTGGCTGAAAGTTTTGATGTTGTTGCTTGTGAGCGCTGCGATCACGCTTGCACTGAATTTTTCTTTTAATCCCGGCGCGCAAATAAAATCTGCGATATTGCTTACGATAGTTATTCTGCTCGTCTATCCGCTTGGCAGTTATATTGCTCGCAGCCCGCGTCCTTATCGTGAATTTGCGAAAGTATTGCTGCCTGCGCAAATAATCACGGGATTGCAGGCGCTCACGTCGATGCTGATGATTGCTGTGGGCTATACGTTTCTCGATAAATTTGCAGGGAGTATTCGCCATCTCGGAGTGCAGTCTATTACATATGGCAATAGTCGAGTATTTATTGTGTTTGGCATGAACATGGATTCAAACCATGCTGCCCTTTTTGGAATTATCAGTGTTTTTGTGACAACGTGGGCGTTCATCTATCGCGGCAAAATTTTTGCCACACTGCGCGGGCAGCGCATCTATAGAGTGCTTTATTGGATAAATCTGGTTTTGCTTGTTCTTGCGATTCCAGCATGCAACTCGCGTGGAGCACGTCTTTCATTTTTCACTGCCACAGGAATTGTTTTCCTTTGGCTGATTGCGGTGTATTATCGCCGAAGTGAATGTATGCGCAAGAAAGCGAAATCTCTTCTCGTTGTGTGGGTTGTAATTATCGCAGGCGCAGGCTATATCAGCGCAAATGCCCTCATAGATTCGGTGGTTGATCAAGAAATCGCATATTATTCAAAAATTTTCGCTCTGCTGCATTCAGAAAATTCGGAGAAAAAGGGCGCGGATTGGAAGATGCTCGGTGATGTTGATCTTCTTGGTTCCAATAAAGGAGAGGTGGAAAAATCGGCGCGCGTCTATATTTGGGAAGAAACTTTTGATTTATGGAAGAAGCACCCAATAGTAGGGATTGGTCCGTACAATACTCAAGATTATGCAAAAGCTGAGCACTTGCCAAGCGAAAAGAAAATGCTCGAACGCGGTTTTGCCGTGCATAATTCTTATCTCGATGTGCTCATTAGCTATGGAGCAGTTGGCTTTGGGATTTATGTGGTATTTTTTGTGGGCTGTTTGGTCAGCTATGCAAAAGCGCTGAAACGGCGGCATACCGATTGGGCGGATGTCTTGCTTGGCACAGCATGGATCGTCATGATGGTTGGAGTGCTGTTTTTGACTGATTCTTTCCTGGGCTTTGATTATATGTTTGGCTTGTTGATGCTTATTATGAGCTTCCTTATATCACGCCCTTTCTCTGAGAAGCTAAAACTTCCTGTTGTGATAGCGCGTGAGGCGGAGTTAGTGCCAAGCGTCAAAGGGAATCAATAAAGAAGATTCTGATGAGAATACTGCACGTGATGGCATCATGCGCTTGCGTTTCCGGTGTAGCGCAAACAGTGATGAATTATTATCGCCAAATATCTTCGGATGTTTCTTTTGATTTCTTGGTGTTTTGGGATGAAAGCTCGAGTTTTCGCCAAGAAATAGAGCAGATGGGGGGGGGCGCTTATTTCTCACACCTGAGCCGAGTGCGTGTTCGTTGAGAAAGTATTGGCGTTTCGTTGATCATTTCTTTGCTGAGCATGCGAATGAGTATGCTGCCGTGCAGCTTTACGATCTGTATCTCAATCCAGTGATTTTTCCTATTGCTAAAAAATATGGCGTGAATGTGCGGATTGCTCACAGCCATTCTTCTAAGTTTTCTGAATCTTCTGCTTCTGCTTTACGAAATTGGCTGCTTTATCGTTCACTGCCCTGCCTTTCTACTCACTTCTGGGCGGCTTCTCATATTGCAGGCAAAACGGCTTTTGGTGCGCGGATCGATTCAGCTGGAAAAATCACGGTCGTCAATAATGCAATCTCTATTGAACGCTTCGCGTATAGCGTGAGTGACCGAGAAAAAATTCGGCGCGAGTTTTCTATTCCTGATGATGCTTTTGTGCTTGGGCATATCGGGCGTTTTACGCTTCCGAAAAACCACGAATTTTTGCTGCGGGTATTTTCTGAAGTTAAGCAGCAGCGCCCCCGATTCCTATCTGCTTTTAATCGGAGCGGACGGCACATTGCTTCCATCTGTGCGCAGGCGTGCTAGAGAGCTTGGAATTGCAGATTCTGTAATATTCACAGGGCTTCGCTCAGATATTGGGGCGCTTTTGAACGCGATGGATGCTTTCTGCTTGCCGTCTCGATTTGAGGGCCTAGGTATTGCATTGATCGAAGCTCAGGCAAATGGCCTTCCGTGCCTTTCTTCCGATCACGTACCTAGTGAAGCAAGAATTCTGCCCACGCATAGGCAGCTTAGCTTGCATGATCCAGCGAATCAATGGGCAGATATGCTTGTATCTTTTCCTCGGAGCGTTTCAAAAATCCAGAAAATCTCGTGACGAAGCATGGATTTAATATCGAGCACGAAGCGCGTATGCTCGTGGATCGATACCAAAAGATCACAGGCGCTCTATAACTGAGCTGCATTTTAAACGCTCTGGATAAAGGAAACCTATTGCTATATGGGCTGCGTTGAGCCTGCGGGCAATCGCATTTCTTTATGAAATCGCGAGGACAGGAGCGCTCGTATGCCTCAATATCCCGTGATATCTCTTTTTATCGCTATTCGTTGTATTCGTAAGTGAGCGTGCCTTGAGAAGCATTGAGAAACGTCACGTAATCAAAATCGTCCAGCCATCTAGAAAGAGAGAGTTTCGTTTTTGTTGCAAAAATTTTGCCTGGAAAATAGTGGGGTTTGCTATAGACCGGCAGGTGTACAACGGGTAAATCTTTGGCAGTAGCCGCAGAATTTTTACTCGTCACCAGCACTTTATGTGTATAAGGTGCATTCTGAAAAAGCTCGTAAATAGGGCTATCGGCCGGAATATCTTGTGAGGATTCGAATATCATGCAGATATTTTCCAGATTGATTCGCCGCGATCGCTCTTCCCATTTTTCTTTTGCTGAAGAGAAATGGGAATAATGCTGAAAATAGATCGTAAGCGTCGGGAGATTAGTTGTGGGCAGAGGGGTGAGCTGCCCTACAGGATAATCAATGCCCTTTTCGTGTATCTCAGTAAGATCAGCTCCGTATTGAGGGCAGTAGTGGCGTATGTGGGCTGCATAAGTGAAAAAATCTTCAGCAGACAACCATAGATTTATGGTAGGAGAGAGAAAGCGCATACCGCAGTCGTGATAGATCACCCCTGCAATGCAGTTATTTGAAATAATCGTCACGTCGCGATTTTTAAGACGCTTATTTCGCCATATATGCCAATGCGTGAGCATCGTATCTTTTATCTTGTGAAGATATGCATCCATCGTTATTGCCCTTTCTTGAGGAGGTGGAGAATGCTCCGCGCCGCACCCGAAATAATTCCTCTCCACGTGCCGATCCCGTAGGAAATATGCAATATAGGAAAAATAAGCGGCAGGCAGATAGATGCTGGCGTCAAAGGCTTGATAGAAAGAAGAGAGAGCAAGCTTAGTGCTAGATCGGCAAGTGCGTAGCTTCCCAGAAGAAGAAAAAGAGGAATACTCATACCGAATAAGGCGAGCATTATTCCTCCGATCATAGCTCCCACAAAAGCGGCTGGCACGAGGTGATATATTTCTATACAGCCTGGCTGAATAAAAAGAGTGCGCCCTATCCAATATCCGTTCGCGTGTTTTTGCTTTGCCATCGCTGATAGGCTTGGGCGGATAATTTGCTCGGAATATATCCGAGAATCGAAACGGATTTTGTAGCCAGCTTTTCGGATACGATACGAATAGTCGTTATCTTCGGTGCGGGTGAGATCTTCATTGAAGTATCCAACATCTTCTATCACGCATCTGCGATAGCCTGGGTGGAAAACAGAGCTTGTGTATTGTGGATCTGCAGGGGCATCGCCATCGTTAGCCTTTGCTCCGCTGCGATATTTAGCGATAGAAGCTCCGAAAAGCGATTCTTCTGCAGCATGCAGCACTCGCTGCCAATTGCTCGCATTAGGTGGGACGATTGTGGGGCGAGGACCTCCTGCAACAGCTTCGTCTTCCTGAAGCACTTCAACCACGCTGCTCAAAAAATTTTGCGCAATGCGTGCGTGCGCATCAACTCGCACAAGCACCTCGCCTGTGGCGTGTGCGAGAAACACATTCCACCCGTGGGGAAGAGTTTTCCCAGGGTTAGGCAGAGTAATGACGGATTCAAAATTTTTTGCTTCCTGTGCAAACTTTTCCATAAGCGCAGGAGTTGAATCATGCGATCCGCTGTCTATAAGTAGCAGTTGGATACGTTCGTGGGGATAATCTTGCGCTTCAATGCACGAAAGCATATCGGGAAGATAAGACTCTTCATTCAAAGCAATAATGCCCACGGAAATTCTTGGGTGGATGAGCTGCTTAAAAGATGGCATAAGGCTCCTAAAAATAATAGAAGTAGGGATCAATAGCTCTTATAATATCCGAGTTTGCTGCAGCGAATACGGGAATCTAGCGAATTTTCCCATGTGTAGCTCGGATCAGGCGTCATCCAATTTTCTCCGTAATAGAGGCTCATAAAATCTTGTGCATTAGTGGGAATAGGGGCGCTTACGCCTGCCAAGTCTACGCTGCTTACGCCTGATAAGTGTGGTGCTCGGCTCAGGCTCACGCTATATTCAGTTTCGCACGTGTAAGAAACATCTGGAAAACGGTTAAAAAGATAGCAGCCGTATCCTTCCTCTTTTTCCTCTAGCACGAATATATCGAAATTCACGCCATCAAGCTCCCAGCTGCTTTCTACGGGAACTCCATTCACCTCATAATCGTGATGATGCCTATATCCGCCAGCGGCGAGTGCTGCATTGACGTCGTGTAGTGTGGCTCCTGGCTTGGGGCAAAGATAAAAATCCATATCCGTATCGTGCCCGATAAACTGATGGTTGCGCAGAGCACCAAGGCATGTGCCGTAGGCGAGATACCATTCGGCGTCTATGCTGTGCATAAGCGATTTTATCTGTGAGAGCACCTCAGCTCCGCTGTTTTTTAAGGCGGCATTGGCGCAGCGTTCTTCGCGGGCAAATTTAATATCGTAGAGGCGCTGATATAAAGATTTCGTCACTGCGCACGTGCGAAGCCAGCGTTTTATCTGCGTTATCATTGCCAACCTTTCGTCGCGTACAGACCTTTGCTGCGCGCGCATATCTATAGAAGCGAAATATACGCATACGCGCATATACACATATACACACTACAACGCGCACATCAATACGTTAATAAATGCGCACACTTAAACGTACCAGAAGATAAAGCTAAACGCTGGCAGTTTACACTCGGCTGTAGCTTTCTGGATCTACGTGCCAGCTGCCTTCTTCCTCGATGCATACGAACGAGTATGTGCTGTTGGCATCGTAAACGCGCACAGATCGCCCTCGCCCATCGTCCGTTTCGCCATTATCGGCAAAACGGAGATTCTTCACGTGCTGCGCCGGCTCTGGCGTAGAAGATCCGCCGTAGGTACTTTCACATGTTTCTCCTATCGCTTCGAGACGATTGATCGTGAAGGTGGCGATAGTTTTACACAAAGTTGATATATCGCCTGATGCGAAAGATTGAAGATAAAGTAATACAGCTCCCTCGGGCGTGCTCTGATCTGCAGTGACGTCGGCTGCTGCGCTGGCGGCAGAATCAGAGGGCTGAGGTGTTTCGTCTTTTTTATCGTCAGGAACTATATCTTCTCTTGTGCGTTTTTCTGCTTGTGACGAGCTTGAAGCGGAATTCTTGTGATGAGAAGAAACGTCTGGCTGAGCTGGGCTGCATGCGCTGAGCAGCATCACAGCAGCTGCTACAATTGATAGATATTTTTTCATGCTGCTTCATCTCCTTATCTTTGCGTATATTTCCGATTCTCGCCTCAATGCTGGTCGAAAAGAAATCGTACAGGATTGTGTATACGCAATGCACGGGCTATCTATACAGATTATCTACATAAATTACCTATATAGAAGAGGTATTCCGTATGCTTGCAATGCGGCTGCCGTTGCTTCATCAAATACGCCAGTGGCAGGCGCTCCGATTATATTTTGCACCTCGATCATGCCAGCTTTTGTGCCTACGCCATAGCCGCCATCAGGAGTATACGGAGTTTGCACAGGGAAGTAGTATTTTAATATCTTCTGCAATGCAAGTACGTTTGAGTTCCACTGCCATTGCCCGAGCGGAGTGTTCAATGGGTGCGCTAGCTCTTGCGGAGGATGAGATACGCTGAGAGGAATGCCAAGCTGTTGGAATTTTTCTGCCGTATCTGCATCTACAATTCCTGTTGCACGGATACCGAAATATCTCTGAGCTGCTTTCACGCCTTCTTCAGTCCCGTTGCCAAAGCAGCCGTCGGGCTGATGAGGGAAATTTTGTGGGAAATGTTTGCGCAGTCCTTGCTGAAGAGTCAGCACGGAAGGGGAATACCAGACGCCTTTAGTCAGCAACGTTTGAGATGAGGCGTGAGATATCATATCTGCTTCAACTCCCACGCTGCGCAAAAGCTGCAGCGTTTTTTGCCCCACACCGCCGTCAGGATATATTCCGTTCGCGCGTTGTATAGCTTTCACGGCTTCTTCCGTCTTGGGGCCGAATCCTCCGTCTGGCTCAAATTGTGCGTACTGAGGGAAGTATTTGACGAGCGCGCGCTGCACCTGTAAGACGTCTAAGCTCCATTCGTAATTCCATAGAATGTGATTCAAATAGATTGGCTCTGGCTCAGGAATTTCTTTTATAGAAAGAGGGATTCCTGATTTTTGCAGCGCTTGCGCGGTGGCGGCGTCTACTATGCCTGTACGTGGGAGATTGTGTGAAGCTTGGAATTGACTCACAAATGAAGCGGTTTTTGCTCCATATGATGCATCCGGAGTGGCTGAGAACCACTGTGGGTAGAGACCTCTAGCCCCTATTTGCAGTGTGAGGACGGCGTCTCCGTAAGCTCCTTGAGCCATCGAGCTGTAGTAGGTATGCGGTGTGGCAACGTAAACGGGGAAGCCTTTGCGGATAAGAGCGTATGCGGTATCTTGATCGACTTCGCCAGTCACGGGAAGATCGTTTTCTTCCTGGAAGTTTTTCACGATGGCGATAGTGCGTGTGCCATAGCCGCCATCGGGAGTGAACTCAGGGAAAGTAGGGACAGCCAGCAGCATTGCTTCCTGAAGCTTTTTCATTGTATCGTTCCAGCCCCAGGGTGCGAGTTTGCTGCTTGAATACAAGGGTTTAAGCGCTGCGATTTTTTCTTTAGTGACAATTCGAGCAGGTGTGCTGGTGCGCGGATCGCCAAACCAGTTTTTATAAAGAACGTAGAAATTTCGGTTTCCGTATGCACTGCACCAATCCCCAGTGCCTACTCCAGCTTGAAGAGCAGCAGCGTTTGGCTGATAGGGGGTGTAGTTGTAGAGGCCAGCAGTTGCAGCATTACGTATATAGACGTTGGATCCGCCGCACGAACTGGATGGATTATATCCTATCCACGCTGTCTTTCCTGCTTGATGATTGAAGGAATACGGATATTTTTTATAGATATTGAACTGCTTTGCTGCATGGTAAATCTGATTTCCAACGCCGTAGTATTGCGAATCGCAAGGTGCAGTATCTGGGCAGCCAAAGCCTAAAGCGGTGTGAAATGCTGAGCGCCCTGTGCGTGAGTTGTACCATGCTGGTGAGGTAACCAATGAGTTTTCTTTTTCTAGAGTGACGAGAAGCGCTTTTGCTGAAATATTGCAGGATTTCGATACTCTATAGATCATTTCTGCAGCGCTTAGCCCGTTTCCGCCCTGCACTGTGCGTGGGCAGGAGCCTGCTGAAAACGTACCTAAGGTTCCACGATAATTTTTCAGGCAGCGATCCCCATAGCAGTACTTTCCTTTTTCATTGAGGAAGTCTTGTATCTGAGCAGTGCTCATATTTCCCTGAGTGTAGAAGTTTTCATCGGAAATGATATATCCAGCCTGCCAGTCGGAAACGGGAGCTGCATATGCGTGCGGAGTGGTTTGTATAGACGCGATGCCAGAGCATAAGAGGAGCGCTGCCGCAGCAATCGTCAGCATACGGGAAAAAAGTCTGTTACTGCAGATAAACATGATTCTATAGTTACAGATGTGAATGTTGTTGTCTAGTTGTGCGTAAAAACAGCCTGCCAAGCTAGATAATTGCCCCTATGCGTTCGATATAATTACTTCGGTACAATTGCGAAAAGAAAATAAGCCCGTGGAATTGACATCCTAGAATGAAAGAAAGTTGAGTTTTCATGCAAGCACTTATTTTGGCAGCTGGAATGGGATCTCGCCTAAAAGATCTCACCGCAAACAACACAAAATGTATGGTGAAAGTCAATGGAGTGACGCTTATTGAGCGTATGCTTCGTCAGCTCGATACTCAATCTTTGGCAAAAATAGTGATCGTCACTGGCTATGAAGGAAAAAAGCTCGTTGAATATATTGAGGGGCTGAGCATTTCCACTCCTGTGGAGTTTATTGATAACCCTATCTACGACAAAACAAACAATATCTATTCCCTCTGGCTCGCAAAAGATCAGCTCCTCGAAGACGATACTCTCCTCTTGGAATCTGATCTCATTTTTGAAGATTCGGTTTTAGACGTCCTTCTGAGCGATCCTCGTGAAACGCTCGCGCTTGTGGATAAATACGAATCGTGGATGGATGGCACTGTCGTCAAGCTCGATGGAGACGATAGCATCTCGGCATTTGTGCCCGGCAAGAAATTTAAATACGAAGATATTGATTCCTACTACAAAACCGTCAATATCTATAAGTTCTCCCAAAAGTTTTCAGCCACTCACTATGTGCCGTTTCTAGATGCCTACACGCAGGCTTTGGGGCGCAATGAATACTACGAGCAGGTGCTCCGCGTAATTACCTTGCTCGACGACCCAGAGATAAAAGCGAAACGTCTCGATGGGCAAAAATGGTACGAGATAGATGATATGCAAGATCTCGATATTGCTTCGTCTATCTTCCATCCCGATCCGCTTCAACGTAAAAAACTATTTGAATCGCGCTACGGAGGCTATTGGCGCTATCCCAAAATGCTCGATTACTGCTATCTCGTGAATCCTTATTTCCCTCCTCAGCGAATGAAAGATGAAATCAAAGCGAATTTTGATTCACTGCTTGCTGATTATCCCTCGGGTATGGGAGTTAATGCTTTACTTGCGGCAAAAAACTTTGGTGTGCAACCGGAAAATATCGTGGTTGGCAACGGAGCTGCGGAGCTTATTAAATCGCTTATGGCAGAGCTTCCGATGCCTTACGGCGTGATTCGCCCAACTTTCGAGGAATATCCAAACCGCCGTGATGATGCGCCTGTCGTATTCCAAGCAGATAATCCTGATTTTTCCTACACAGCCGATGATCTCATAGAGTTCTTTGGAAGCTCCGAGAGCGCTGAAACTGCTGACGGGCAGCGAATCAAATCTCTGATCGTCATCAATCCAGATAACCCCTCAGGCAACTTTATTCCTCAGGAAGATGCTCTGCGCTTAGCGGATTGGGCGGAAGATCAAGGGATCACGCTCGTGCTTGACGAAAGTTTTATCGATTTTGCGCAAGGCACCAGCAATTCACTTTTGCTGCAAGAAGTGCTCGATGCGCACCCTCATCTTTTCATTATGAAATCAATTTCTAAGAGTTACGGTGTGGCAGGGCTGCGTTTGGGCGTGCTGGCGAGTGCAGACGTGCAGGCAATAGCGCGCTTCAAAAAAGACGTATCGATCTGGAATATCAACTCTTTTGCAGAGTTTTATATGCAGATCGAAGAAAAATACAAGAAAGACTACGCGTGCGCTTTAGAAAAAATCAAAGCTGTGCGCGAGAAATTCATTTCTGATCTCAATGCTATTTCCTATCTTCGAGTGATTCCCTCGCAGGCAAACTTCGTGACGGCAGAAGTGCTTGCTCCGCATACCGCTCAAGAACTCACAATAGCCTGTCTGGAACGCGATCTTATTATCAAAGATCTTTCGGGGAAGACTGGTTTTGACGGCAAACAATATATTCGCCTGGCAGTTCGTTCAACCGAAGATAATGAACGGCTGCTCGCCGCTTTACGTGACGGGGAGTAGGCAATCGTGCGAATCGGTATCGTAGGTGGTGGACATACTGGAACAGTTTACGCCGCTTATCTAGCTCATCGGGGGCATGAAGTTACTGTTTTTACGCGCAGTCCAAAGCGTTGGAATGAAGTAATTTCTCTTGAAGATAGAGTTGAGGGTGCTAATTACAGCGCACAGCTTACACGAATCACAGCAGATGAGCAGGAATTTGCGGCAGAAGTTGATGCCATTTTTGTGACGTTACCTGTGTATGCTCTGAGAAGGTTTGCGCAAGCTTTTGCTCCTTATGCTTCTAAACGGCATACACTCTATCTATCTCCAGGAAATTGTGCTCGTGAATACGAAGTGAAGCCATTACGTGATAAAGATGTAACGATACTCGGTTTACAGCGTGTTGTTTTTATATCGCGCGCTATCGAGTATGGGAAATCTGCTGTATTATCTGGAACTAAGCCTGAGCTTGTGTGTGGAGTATTGTGTGGTAATGCTGAAAAATCAGCAGATTTGGAAGAGCTTTTCTCTATTCCTGTTCGTGCCACCCCTGCATATTTACCTATTTCACTTGGTGCTTCTAATCCAATTTTGCATTCATCGCGTTTAAGGGCGATGGTAGGCGATAGCGATCCATATCGTGTATTCGCAGACAATCTTGCGTTCTATGAAACATGGGATGATGTGTCTTCTCAACTATTCTTTGCGATGGATGCGGAGCGTGTTGAAGTGGCACGTGCATTTCCTGAAGTCGGAGGAAATGAAATAAACAGACTTACGGATTATTATGAGTCTGAAAATTTCACTCAGCTTACGCAAAAGATTTCTACTATTCCTGCTTTTATTGGTATAAAGTCGCCGATGAAAACAACAGCTCATGGGTTTCAACTAGATTATGCCTCACGATATTTTACTGAAGATATAGCGTTCGGGCTTGCACATATTGCCCAATTGGGCAAGATTGTGAATATACCGACTCCTGCTATCTCAGAAATGTTGGCATGGGGATATACACTCATGCCCAAAGATTCGCCGAAACTAGATTTAGCTGAATGCGGGTTTACTACGAAAGAAAGTATTCTAAATTTTTATAGGTGATCTTGCTTTTTCGGCAATTGGCGTAGGTGTGCTGAGGAAGTAAAAATTTGCATATACAGGGGAAATTTGGGGTGTAATTTTCTCCGTATAACTCTGTATAAATAAAGCTTTGTATTCTCGTCACGTGCGGAAAATGCGCAAAATGGCTTCTCAAAGAATGTGGCGCGGTGTAAGTGTTGTTTCATGGGGGGGGTGCGTGAGAAAGTCTTCCGTATCTGTTGTGCTGCTCCTTTGTTTGAGCTGGCATAATGGGGGATAGAAAGAACGGTGACGAGTTGCTGCGCTGTACGCTCAGTAGGCTTATAGGCAGTTTGGCGCACACCAGCTTTCACAGTTTGTAGAAGGGAAAGAACGCATGAATGCAGATCTTCTGGTGGTTGGCTCTGGTATTTTTGGGCTTACTGTGGCAGAGCAGATGGCTCGGCGCGGCGTGAAAGTGATCGTTATTGATCGCCGCCCTCATATCGGCGGCAACTGCTACACGTATGCTGATTCTGAGACGGGCATCGAGATCCACAAATACGGTGCCCATCTTTTTCATACCTCCAACGAGCGGGTTTGGGAGTATGTGAATCGTTTTACGAGCTTCACGAACTACGTGCACAAGGTCTATACGACTGTGGGTGGAGAAGTCTTTCCGATGCCCGTAAATTTAGGGACGATTAACCAGTTTTTCCGTGCTGCCTATACTCCCGATCAGGCTCGCGCGCTCCTTCAAGAGCAGGCGCAGGAGGTGCAAGGAGATCGGGCAAATGCCAGCTTCCAAACCAAGGGGATTTCTCTGGTGGGACGCCCTCTCTTTGAAGCATTCTTTCAAGATTATACGGCGAAGCAGTGGCAGACGGATCCGCAGGAGCTGCCATCGTCAATCATTTCGCGCCTGCCGGTTCGCTTTACGTACGATAACCGTTACTTCAACGACCGCTGGGAAGGGCTGCCCGTTGATGGGTACACTGCTTGGCTTGAACGCATGGCAGATCACCCGAATATCGAGGTTATTCTCGATACCGATTTTTTCGATTCCTCTCAGCCGCTGAGCCGCGATGCTGTGATCGGGCAGATTCCTGTGGTCTACACTGGCCCGATTGATCGCTTCTTTGATTATCGGGCGGGGGAGCTGGGCTGGCGCACGATCGATCTCGAGCTAGAGACGCTAAATACGGGCGATTTCCAAGGCACAAGCGTGATGAATTACGGTGATCTAAATGTGCCGTTCACGCGCATTCACGAGTTCAAGCATTTTCATCCCGAGCGCAATTATTATCCGCAGGATCGCACGGTGATTGCGCGCGAATACTCACGTTTTGCTGAGCGTGAGGATGAGCCGTACTATCCTATTGATCGCCCTGACGATCGAGCAAAACTTGAGGCATATCGCGCTCTTGCGGGCGAGGAAGCGCCGAACGTAATGTTTGGCGGGCGCTTGGGTATGTATAAATACTTCGATATGCACATGGCTATTGGCTCGGCTCTTTCGCACACGGATAATCTCATTGTGCCGTTCTTTGAGGGCAAAGCACAGCAGATTCCAAACTTTTTGCACGTCTGATGCCTTGTATTGTCTGATACTTGGTATATCTAATACCTTGTGTGTGTATTGATGATCGGGATATATACGGTCTATGCGATTTTATACAGCGTTCAGCGGTCTGCGCGCTGTAGCTCTGGAGCGCGCCTCATGTACATCTAATGTAGATGGGCGTGGAGTGCCTCGTGTACTTTATGGGAAAGCATGAAGATTTTCAGCCTTTTCGATAGGTTTATGTATGGGGCCCTCCTAGGTGTGTGGGGTGCGCTTAGGTATCGCTGGTTATATCCCTTTTATTCCTTTTCGCTTTGAGACCCTGGTATTTCTGCATTTCTTTGATTTTCCTACTTTTCCCCTCGTATTTATTTTCCTACCTACCCCCCCTGTATTTTTCTCTGGCATCGGGGGGAGGTATTTGCGTTCTCGGGGTTTTGGCTCCTTTTACCTTTCATCTCTGCCAGCATCGGTATGTTTCTTCGCCTGATAGCCTGAATGGGCCTGAGAATCTTATCACTTCTAGCGCCCCTATGTTACTTATGTGAAAATTGTGAAAGTTGATGTAAAAGTTGCACATATGTGAAAGCTGTTATATCTTGTTCTAGTAGCGATTTTTGAGGCGCATGGGGAAAGCGCCTCAAAGGCCGCTGAACGTGAAGACGTTTCGAATATATTCGTGACATATGGTTTCAGGTGGTCAATTGCCAGATACAGCTTAGGGTTTCGGCAGTAAGGCTGGCTCGCGGGAAAGCATTGCACGTATTGACCACCGCAACGAAAGGCATATTATGCGGCTTTCCCTACGCTCCGCCGTCACCGCAGTGGCAACTATTGCTCTAGCATTCTCGGCGGTATCTTCCGCCAATGCCGCACCTCCGAGCGAAGACGATATTGCAGCGGCAAAACGCCACGAGGTCGATACTCAATCATCTATTTCAGGCATTGAAACTACACTCGCAAATCTCGTTGCTCAGCGTGCGCAAGCCAGTGATAAAGCCTTGCGGGCGCAAGCTGTATATGACGATGCTCTTGCCGCTGCTGAGAAAGGGAAAAAAGAAGCTGAGCGTGCCGAGCAGCAGGCGGCGAAAGCCAAGGAAAACGTTAATGAAGCTCGAGATCGGCTTGCATCTGTAGCTCAAGCTATCTATCAAAATTCTGCAGGAAAATTAGCTGATAGCTATTTACTCTTTGGGGCAAATTCCTTAGCGGAAGCGGCAGATCGTGATCGCGTGCTTGGGCGTGTAGCAGGTGCTATTGATCAAAAAGTCCAAGCGTTTAAGGCTCTGCAAGATGCGGCCAAGAATCTCGATAAGCGTGCCCAAGCGAAAGCTCGTGAGCAAAAGAAACTGCTGCAGGAAGCAGATGTAGCAGCTGATGAAGCGGCTCAAGCGTTGGCTTTTGCGCAGATGCAAGAAGAAGATACTGCGGCTCAGCGAGATCAGCTCATAGCTCAGCTGGCAGCTCAAAAAAATACGACTAAAGAACTCGAAGCCCAGCGCTTTGAAGCGCTTGAGGCAGATCGAAAAGCGAGAGAAGCTGCCGCAGCCGCTGCGGCGCAGCAGCTATCGGCTCCAATTGCACAAGCTGGAGAGGCAGGGCAAGGATCCTCTGCTCCGCTTATTTCTGATAGCTCGCGGCCAATTGTTGATATATCTGCTTGGCAGCCGCCTTCATCTATCGATTATGATGCATTAGCTCAAAGTATCGGCGGAGTTATTTTGCGAATTGGATATACGGGCACAGGCTCAGGCAGCAGCCTCAATGAAGATTTATCTTTCGAGCGGCATTATTCAGAATTTGCACAACGCGGAGTACCAATTGGGGTGTACTGGTATTCGTGTGCAAATGAAGGCAGTGAGGGTGCAAACGAAGCTCGTGCGGCATTAAGTTTTCTTGGCGGGAGAAATCTTGATCTGCCGATCTATATTGACGTAGAAGATCCAACCCATCAATCGTGGGCATCCAAAGCAACTCTCACGCAGCAGTCACTGCAGTTTGCTTCAGTAGTTCAGTCTGCAGGATATCGTGCAGGCGTGTACGCTTCCTCAAGCTGGTATTACAACAAGCTTGATTATTCACAGCTAGTGAATGCTGGAATGTCGATCTGGGTGGCGCAATGGAGTGCGAGCGCTCCTGAGTTTGCTTATGATCTGTGGCAATACTCATCTGAAGGGCGTCTGAATGGTTATAGCGGGCGTTTAGATGTGAATAAGAAAGGGTAATGTGCTCTTTTGGGTGTGTGAAGCATCGTTTTCGCGCAACCCTCTTTTCGCCGTCACGCAACCCACAATTTGTTGAATCGCCTTGACTTTTAGGGGCTTACGCGGGTGTAATTTACCTAGTAGTTATTGCAATATCCGTGGAGGGATGAGCATATGTGGGAAACAGATAGTGAGTGCATCGGAGACGAAGTTCCAGTGTTGCACCTTGCGCATTCCTCTCAGTTTGCCTCACTGGTGGATTCTGCTCCAACAGATAAATTGAGTGCGCAGGGGGCACAGCGCCTTATGAGCGGTATTTTCGATCTGGGATACGGTACCTCAGGGCTATCTGATCGAGCATGGATGGAAGACGCCCTATGCGCACAGACCGATCCAGATATTTTCTATCCAGAAAAGGGCGGATCTACGGCTCCAGCCACCTCTGTATGTAATAATTGCGCAGTTCGAGCAGAATGCCTTGAATATGCCGTCACTAACGATATTCGTCACGGAATTTGGGGCGGCACCTCAGATAACGATCGTAAGCGAATTGCTCGCGAGCGCCGTATGGAGCGTATCGCGCGAGACGGAAGTCGGTAAATACTCGTGCCTATTTCGCAAAGTACTTTTGGCGTCACCAAGAATCGTGTTACTGCAGTTGTGGTATCGATTGGTAGTGACGCCTCTGTGCTTTCTCGCGCAGTAGCTGCCCTTGCCACGCAGACAACTCTTCCCCAGCGCGTCCTTCTTGCTGTTCCAACCGCCGCACACGCACAAGAAGTGACTGCCGATCCTGCGATATGTGCAGCTTTCGGTTCGCGTCTTTACGTAATCCCAGTGGGAGATATGCCGAATTTTGGGTCTGCTGTATCTGCAGCTCTTCGCCGATATTACGAAGAAGTAGCGAAGAAATTAGAAAATGACGACGACGCATCGCCAGAGTGGATATGGCTGTTGCATGCCGATTGTGCTCCAGCACCCAACGCTTTGCAAGAACTTCTTGAGCGAGGAAATGCCTCAGCAAAAATTGCGATAGTAGGGCCGAAACAGGTGGCTCCGCGCACGCATGCCTCAGATCCCTGCGTGTTGCTCGAAATGGGAATTAATGCCACGAGAAGCGCTCGCCGCGTCCCTGAACTGCGTGAAGGAGAACGCGATCAAGGGCAGTATGATTCACGAGAAGACGTTTTAGGCGTCGGCAGTGCAGGTATGCTCGTGCGTGAGCGTGTGTGGACTCATCTCGGAGGTTTCAATCCACATCTAGGGCCGTTTGGAGATGGTCTGGAATTTTCTCGCAGAGCATGGCTTGCTGGGTATCGTGTAGTTGCTGCTCCGCGTGCGATAGTTGAGCATGGCTCGCGTTCGCTGCTTCATGGTGGCGATAGTGCTCAATCTTTTGGTATGCGCCGTTATGCGCAAGTATATAATGCTTTACTTGCTGCTAAGACTGCCGTGGTTATACCTCTATGGATTGGGTATATTCTTGGCTCCCTTCCGCGTGCCCTTATACGTCTTATGTGGAGAGATTCTGTTCGTGCTCAGGGAGAATTGACTGCAGGATTGCAGATACTGGGTGCGGCATCAGCAATCTTTGCAGGGCGGCGCGAGATTGCACGCTTGGGTGGTGATATGCGTGTGCTGGCAAGCCTTGAAGCGTCTGCCAAAGAAGTAAGATTGGCGAAAAAAGCTCAACACATCGCCGCTCTTGATGAGGCGGCGTCAGCTCACATCGATCCAATTGAGCATAAAGCCCAGCGGGATTTACGCCAGCGTACTCGCCGAGGTTTTGGAGCTACTCTTCTCATCTCGGCTCTCTTTGCTGCTGTGCTCAACATTCCGTATTTTTCCCAGGGCGCTCTTATCGGCGGAGCACTTGCAACGGATAAAAGCACAGCTGTTGATGTATGGAATGCAGCTGCTCGCAGCTGGCTGCTCACTGGAGATGGATATTCGGGTACGATCGACGCCTATTGGCTTTTCTATATGCCTTTCCTTGCCCTTGGTTCTCCCTGGGGAATAACTCTAGGGCAGGCTGTGACTATAGCTCTCTATGCGGCAATTCCATGCGCGGCAATATGGGCTTATTTAGCCGCAGGGCGCTACACTAAATCGGCAGCATTGCGTACAGTTATGGCATTGCTATGGGTGATCTCGCCTTCGTTCTTAGAAGCGCTTGCACAAGGAAGAATTGCGGCCGTAACTGTGCATGTAGTTCTCCCTCTTGCCCTTTTCGCTCTCGTTGGGGCATGGAGACGAACGGCAAATGGTGATACGTATGACGATGGCGCTCAAATCGGGATTCTCTCGCTTGCGTGCGCTCTGCTCGCCAGTGCGGCTCCCATATATGCCCTATGCGCTCTCCTTATAGCAATTATTGGCTGGATTGGGCGCCCGGCAGCTCGCAAACGCTGGCTTTGGATTCCGATTCCTTCTTTCGTTATGTTGATTCCTGCGCTGAGAAGCTTGGGATTATCGTGGCGTGCTTGGATATCGTTCCTGTTTGCTCAGCCAGGTGTTCCTTTCTCTTCGCCAACGCAGGTGCGTTCAATTCTCTCTGGTTTTGCGAGCCACGAGTTTACGCTCACGTCCGCACAGCCAAATTGGCTTCTTTTTATCCCGACTCTCCTGATTGTCTTTGTTGCCGTAGCAGCACTCGGATGCCTGCGAGTGGCACCAACCGTGCGTCTTGCCTGGCTCGTCATTGCGCTTGGCATGGCTCTGGCACTCACCGCATCGCGTATTCCTGCTGGCATAAGCACAGGCAGTGCGCTTGTTCAGCCAGCAGCTGCCTGGTATGGAGTGGGCTTTTCTCTGGCGTGGCTTGGAGTGTGGATAGCTATTGTTGCTGGCGCAAACGAAATGCGAACCAGCTTAAGCAAAGCAGCATTTAGCCCATTGACTATTCTCTGTGCGCTCCTTGCTGTGTGTGTACCGCTCTCAATGCTTTCGATATCCAGCTTCTGGGTATATTCCACGTGGAAGGCTGAAGATCGAGCCATATACGGGGAGCCTGAAGTACAAGCTCCCGCTATTGCACATTCTCACGAAAAATCGCCAGCACGTTCTCGCGTGCTTGCTATCAACCCAACCGCTAACGGCTACGATGTAGAAATATGGCGTGGCGATGGCGTGGCGATGCATGAATATACGATGGCTCGAGAAGCACGGAAAGCATCACGGATTTATCCGCTTAGTTCGCACGGTGTGCGTGCGGATTCAGATGCTGCTCGTGATTTCGATTCTGCCGAAGCAGATATGGCACGCGCATTGGCAGATATATCGGCTGCAGGCACAGATGTGAGCCGAATACTCGCCGAGCATGCTATTTCAATCGTTCTTGTGCCTCCTGCTCATGAAGATACTGATTCACAAGCACAAGCTCAGCTCATTGGCTACCTCAACGCTGTGCCAGGGCTGGAATTTATTACCAGCAATGAGGCAGGAAGTTTCTGGCGCGTCCCCTTGGCAAGTATAAACGGGCAGGCAGCTCCAGATAATGCTGCTGTTGATGCGCCCGCCCGCCTGCGCATTGTTGATCCAACAAACGATGCCTCCTATTCTCTCGATTCTGAACAAATCGGTGCGTCCGCTCCTATCCGTGCAGCAGGCTCAGTGCGTTACCTCGTTCTTGCAGAACGAGCAGATAATCATTGGAATGCTGAAGTCAACGGGCACACACTCACGCCTCTTTCAGAGCAAGAAATTGCAAACGTGGATCTTCCTTCGTGGGCGCAGGTTTGGGAGCTGCCTGCTGGAGTGGGCGGCGATCTCACACTTTCTTATTCTCAATGGCTCCATCTGAGTTTATTTGCCGCTCAAATTCTCGCTATAGTGATCGGTATTTTTGTGGCGGCGCCTCTTCATTTCCGCAAGGAGGACGTCGCATGAAAAAACGGGCGATCAGTTCACTTCTCTCCGGCATTGCGGTTGTAGGGCTTGCTGGAGCAGTGGCTCTAGGGGGTGCTCTTTTACCGGAATCCCAGCTCTCATCTGCCGAATTTCGCCTGCAGCCGGGCTCTGCTCAATCAGCGCAAGGCCGCATGAGTTTAGTATGCCTCGGCGGCGTTGAGCGTACCATTCAAAATGGCGTCAGCGTGGAATCCGCAGATGAAAAAATATCTGGCGCATCTAGTGCATTTATTGCTGGTATTGAACCAGAAAAAGCTCGCACACAGTGGGAAGCTTTTACGCTCCTTTCCCAAAATGATCATAGCGGTGAACAAAACGATAAACAGACTAATGACGAGAGCGCTCAAGAAGCTGGTAAAGCAGCCTCTGCGGATCATCGAGCAGTTTCTGATACGTCTGAGTTGCCAGGAAGCGCCGTCACCTCATCGATTCTGACTCCGTCTCAAGAGCAGCACACAAATCTTGATATTCCTGCGCTGATAGGAGCCGTTTCAATAGCGCGCGGAACTGATGGTACGCCAGCTCTTATCGGCGGAAGTGCCCACACCGCCCAAGCAGGGGATTTGAAAGGTCTTGCTTACAATTCTTGCGCCTGGCCCACAAACGCTGCATGGTATGTTGGTTCCTCAACCAAGGTTGGAAATTCCAATCGTTTAGTGGTGGCAAATCCATCTCTTACCAATATCCAAGTAAATGTTCGTGCGTTTAGCTCTACAGGCGAGGTAGCACTTGGGACTAGCTCAGTTGTGCTTCTTCCACCAAAATCAGTGCGTGCCGTCGCCCTCGATGGTTTAATAGACGAAGACGATAGCGTAGCATTTTACCTTTCCTCAAGCGCAGGGCAATTTGTGGCAACAATCCAAACCAGTGCTCTCGATGGATATATGCCAGCAGGTGTTGATTTTATTTCTGCGGGGCGATCTGGAAATGATCTTGTTATTCCAGGATTGGTGCTTTCTGCAGGTGAGCTTAATTTGGGAGGCATCGAAGGAGCGACAGAATCGGAAGCCTCAGCGCTTGTCGATCCGAAGCTAAAAGCGCGTGTGCGCCTCGTCAATCCTGGAAAAGAAAATCGAAAGGCAAGCGTTTTTCTTATCGACTCTGAAGGAGCCGTGAAGCAGCTGCCTGGGGGAGACGATGTGGAGCTGCTCGCAGGCGGAGTACTTGATCTTAGTCTCGATGGAGTGGCTCCTGGCGACTACTCTGTTCGCGTGACGGCAGATGGAGTAGTAGCTGCTGGAGCCTATGCTAGTTATGGCAGTGATTCTGATGGCTCTGATATTGCGTGGCTCGCCGCTCAGAGCGCAATTACTGACGCAGGTGCCTATTTTGGTCTTGGCCGCGGGCGTCTCGTCGTCACTCCCGAACTAGCAGGAAATATCACTCGCACTGCGCATATCGAATGGACAGCTTATGATTCGCAGGGTAAGGAAATAGGAAAAGACACGGGCGCTATTCGGGGAACCTCTGGTGTCGATATGCCGCAAGGAGCAGCGTATGTGCGCCTTACTTCTGACGTTCCCGTTTATGCGGCTGTTGCAGGAAGTCTCGATCAGGGAATTTCATGGGCAGGGCTTAGCGAAAATGTTTCAGCCAACTCAACAACGCATATAAACTTCGAAAATTAGCGCATAGTATCGCGAATTAGCGCATACTATCCGTTGTGCAGAGCTTTACCTCATATAGTCGATATCTTCGGGGCGCTCGGAGAGCGCAGATGCGAGATGATTGGTCACAACTTGGTGAATAAAAAGTCGTGGTTGCGCGTGCCTTTTAGCAGCTTGAAGCATTGGCATACGGTAGAAAATAATACGTGCTTCGAGTTTTGAGGGACGCTCGAAAGGAATAACGCGCCCGAGAGGCACGCCATCTTCCCATGGCGCTGGATCAGAATGAGGCACATCGAGCACAGCAAAATCGAAGCGGTCTAAAGCAGAGCCGAGGTGTCTGCGGAAGGTGGAAATATCCCAAGCAATGAGGTCGTCAAACTTTTTTGCACGAGTACGCCAGGCTGGAAGATTCTGGGGAAGCAGAGGCCCCCGAATTGTGCGTCCGTGGCGATTGCGGCGAATATGATGATTCCTTACGCTTGAATTTTCCTTCGGCATGGCTCAAGTGTAGCGTGCTCAGCCACTTTTGAGGTGAATGATGCTACCTTAGCAACATGAACGAATCTCGTGAATGTGCCCGTGCGTATTGTGCCCGTGCAGCTGTGGTTACAATGACTTTTAGCTATCAAGAGGCGCGTGCAGTATTGGGAGGGCTTTCAGCTCAGCCCATACCTGGAGCATTGGATTTGTGCGCCGAGCATGCTGAGAAAGCAACCGTTCCTGTGGGATGGGAAATGCTTGTGCTGAAAAACGAATGTGAAAATTCCGCGAAACGCGTTGAAGAAGAGAGAAATCGTGATGGTCTGACGGCACTTGCTGAGGCCTTGGCAGAGGCTGAGGAATCGGCAAAAATCACGTCAACTGATCGGCGTGAATCCTCTGCCGCACACTGCGTCGTCTTGAGTGGCAGCAATCAGGATCCACGCAATACGAGAGAGCTGAGCGAACGAAGCGCGCAGGCTCCGAGTATTGGCGATATTCCAAACCCGTGGATATCGCGTGTGGAGATTCCTCAGCGCTCGCAGCGCCCTAAACTGCGAATTATTGAAGGCGGGGAAAACGCTGAGAAAGACAGATAAGCTGTATGATCTTCCTATCTATATATGTACATGTACCTATGCATAAGCGCATACTGGGTGCACATAATAGAGAATAAGAGAGACTGCTTCTTATGGAAGACGATTAACTGCTGCAAGCGTTCGTTCTTGACGCTCACGGCTTGCTGCCCTGCGTGCAAATTCTAGGCGGTTTCGCAGTGTGAGTGTTGCTGCCAAGAAATCTTCAGGTGAAGTGCCCCATGGCGGAGCAGGGCTTACGTACTGTTCGGCTGCTGCTGCGAGAGTGCGAGCCTCAGCAATACGAGCCTCGGGCGTAAGGATTGTATTAGTTTTAAAGTGGTTGGCGATATTGAGCGTTAGCCCGCCTGGAATATCTCTAATACGGGCAGTTTCTGCCCATGCCTGCATCGATTGAGGCATCGAGATATTCATCTGGTAGTTTGTCTTTTTCGGCCAGCGCACCACGTATGTATCGGCAAGCATATCTCCTATGCGCTGCCCGCGTTTACTGAAAATCACTGCTAAGAAAGCGAGTGCGCCTTGTGTAAGCCAGATTTCGGCAATACCGGCAGTAGCGCGAATCGTGGCATGGCGTAGCGTAATAACGCCGCCGTCACTGCGCACAATTCTTGTGTGGGTGGCGAGTTTTCCAAGAGAATTTCCGTGAGATAAACCAGTAATGAGAGTTGGGAGCAGCCATATAGAAAATGCAATAGATGCTGTAATAGAAGCTTGAAGTGCGGCTAAGCTGAATGCATCTGAGTTAAAAGAAATCGTGACAAGCAACACCACTAATACTAGTGCATTCACACACCAGTCGATTGCGCCAGAGACAAATCGGGCAGCTGCAGTTGCTGCAGGAAGCTCTAGTGCCACGCCCTCACCCGTGATAATTTCTTCCCCGAGATAGCCCTGCTTTTTAAGCTGCTCATACTGATCGTTATTGCGAGTCACCCTTTAAGCCTATTGGATGAGTGCCTATTTTGTATAGACGGATCATGCACTCGGCATGCACTTAGCAGAGTTTTTGTGTGATGTGTAGGCTATGAATAGCGCTGGATACATTGCTATGCAGCATCATGCGCAATATCACTATTTGCAATACAGCCAGTATGTGGCACAGTAGAAGGTATGGATTCATTGGCTTATGCGCAAGCTCATAGTGACGAATGGGCTCGCCTTGAAACGTTGGCTCGGCGTTCGCGCTTGAGCGGAGCAGAAAGTGATGAGCTCGTCCAACTATATCAGCGTACAGCTGCTCAGCTTGCGTATATTCGAACAAACGCTCCTGATCCTGATGTGATTTTGCGTTTATCTGCTGTGCTGGCACGAGCGCGTTCTCGCATTACGCTCACTCCAGTTTCTGCGTGGTCGGTCTGTGTACATTTTGTGACGATTGTGCTTCCTGTAGCGTTCTATCGAATCCGGCACTGGATCTGGGCGGTGACGGCTGCATGCCTTGCTGTATCTTTTTTCGTTTTTGCGATCTATGCTTTCAACCCAAATTTAATGGAAACGCTGGGATCCTATTCGTCGCAGCAGGCGTATGCTAAGCAAGCGTTTGAAGCATACTATTTTGAATATTCGCATTCTGATTTTTCTTTACTTGTATGGACTAATAATGCTTGGATTGCCGCGCAGTGTGTGGCAGCTGGATTTACTGGCATCTATCCTGCATATGTGCTTCTCGCAAATTCGGCAAACCTTGGCCAAGGTGCGGCAGTTATGTATAGATTCGATGAGCTTCCTATCTTTTTCCAACTTATTTTGCCTCATGGGCAGCTTGAGCTCATGGCAATTTTTGTGGCTGGAGCAGCAGGTTTACGTATTTTTTGGGTGCTTATTGCTCCTGGTGATATGCCGCGTATTGCTGCTCTTGGGCGCGAAGGGCGCCATACAATGATGGTGGCAGTGGGGCTTGTGTTCGTTTTACTTCTGTCTGGTTTACTTGAAGGCTTCCTCACGCCATCGTTTCTTCCATGGGCGGTGAAAATCGGTATAGGCTCTGCAGCACTTATAGGGTTTTGGTTGTGGATTATCTATTTTGGCAGGCGTGCTGTTGCTCGCGGGTATGCTCAAGAGGATCCAGAGGAGACTGGTTGGCATATAGAATACGCAGGGTAGTAGCTAGGGTGAAAGGCTCGAATGTGTAGCTGAAAAAGAGGAAAATCAGCTTCCCCTGCTTATCTTTTAGATCTTCCGTATTCCTTCTTCCTTATTATGGCTCTCAGCGAGTGTGAAAACTTAAAGGAGCGTGAAAACTTAGCGAAAACTTAGCATGGCGTGAAAATGAAGAGATGAGCCGAAAAAACGCAACTCTCTTTGTCCCCTCTAGGGAAGAAGAGAAGTAGGCTCGGCGATGGGTGTGGTCGGGAGTCCATCTCGTTGCCATACCTCGGAGAGACTGTTGGATTGCATTCAGCCTTGAGAAGGAAAAGAGAGTCAGAGCTTGCCTGCAGCTTTGAGATCAATATATGTATCAGCAATTTTAGGCGGAAGCTGCGTACAATCAGCTTGCACAACGCTACATCCTAAACGACGCAGGGCGCTTGCGACGGCAGTATTTTCAAGTTCTGCTTTTGCTCGCGCGGCTTGCATATAGGATTCTTGAGAATTTGGGTTGGCCGATAGCGGTGTATATTCTTCTTGAAGCGAACCGACGAGTACTGTATGTGTGCGTGCTAATTGGCTAACGGCATCGATAAGCCCATCAGTAACGCTCGATATTCCAAGAGTCGTCAAAATAATAATGAGCGCAGGCTGATGGGTGATGTGAGAAATAGTTGATACGGCAAGATTCCAGTCAGTTGCATTGAGCGAAGGCTCCACATCTGCGAGCGCTTCACCCAGACGATTGATAATAGGAGTGCCCTTTGCATCTGCCACTCGTGTTTGCACTCGCGAATCTAATGCACACGTCACTGTGCGGTCGCCAGCTCGCGTGGCGAGAGCTGCCATGAGAAGGCTTGATTCAATATAAGTATCAAAAGCGGGTGCCTCGCCGATTCTCAACGCACCAGAGCGCCCACAGTCCGCCAGAATAATTACGTGTCGATCACGTTCGGGGCGCCATGTGCGAACTACCGTATTGCCTAGGCGGGCTGTTGAGCGCCAGTCGATAGCCCGAACATCGTCGCCAGCCACGTACTCGCGCAGTGAATCAAATTCTGTGCCCTGCCCTCGTACAAGCAAAAGTGCACGCCCTTCCAACTCGCGTAAACGTGCAATGCGCGAGGGTAAATGTTTGCGTGCAGAAAACGCTGGCAAAACTCGCAATTCCCAGTATGTTGGGCGTGAACGCTGCCGCCCTGCCAAACGTAAAGGTCCACACGTTCGGAGTGTGATATGTTCCGATTTTCGCGTCCCGCGGCGCATTGGAGCCATGCTCCCGCTGAGATTTTTTTCTCCCTGGGGAGTAATCACAAAAGAAAAGCGTGACGGCGTTACTCCAGCACTCGGCGGCCATGCGTTTCGCAACTCTCCTCGAATTATGCGGGTAGATGAACTACGCACGGTGAGTGTGATAGGAGCGTGTTCGCCAACTCGTGTCGGTTTCACTGTGCTGTGAGCGATCTCGATACAGCGTGTAGAAGGAGCGCATACTGCATCGCATAGGCACAGCGCTGCAAGCCCTATTTCGAAGAGTATGAGTGCGATAGGCGAGCTTGTGAGTAACGCAATGAGCACTCCAAAAAGTGAAATGGCAACAGCAGGAAATCGGATATACACACCAGATCCTTACCGAGGTGCAGGGACGGAACTCAAAATTGTGCTGAGCACTTGCTCTGAGGTGAGTCCATCGAGTTCAGCCTCTGGCTGCAGCTGCATACGATGAGCCAAAGCGGGGAGAGCCAGTGCTTTCACATCATCTGGCGTTACGTATGCGCGCCCGTTGAGCCAAGCCCAGGCCCGTGCCACAGCAAGCAAGGCGGTGGCGCCACGCGGAGATACTGCAACCTGTACTGCAGGATTGGCGCGCGTGGCGTGCACGAGCTCGACGATATACTCCAAAATTGCTGGATGAACAGTGACGTTTTTGACCTCTTCGCGTGCCCGGCGTACATCGTCAGCATGTGCAACCTGCGTAATGCCAGCAGTTTCCAAGTGAGAAGGATCAAAGTTGTTTGCGTGTTTGCGAAGCATGTCAAGTTCTACCTCACGCGGTGGCAAAGGTACCGTGATTTTCATAAGGAAACGATCGAGCTGTGCTTCTGGCAGTGCATACGTGCCTTCATATTCAATCGGGTTTTGCGTTGCTACTACGAGGAAAGGGTCAGGCAGGCGTTTTGCTTCTCCATCTACAGATACTTGGTGTTCTGCCATTGCTTCGAGAAGGGCTGCTTGAGTTTTAGGAGGAGTTCGGTTCACCTCATCTGCAAGTAGGATATGTGTGAATACTGGACCAGGGCGGAAAGTAAATTCTCCGTTTGCATTTGAGTAGATCAGTGATCCTGTGAGATCGCCTGGCATGAGGTCTGGTGTGAATTGCACACGCTTAAAATCGACTGCCATTGCAGCTGCCAGCGAGCGGACAAGAAGAGTTTTCGCCGTCCCTGGCACGCCCTCGAGAAGTATGTGCCCATCGGTGAGTAGGCCGATAAGCACAGCTGTAACGGCATGGTGCTGCCCAACCACTGCTTTTGCGATTTCTGCGCGGATATCTGCAAAAATACGTGCCGTGCCAGAGAGCTGCGCTGCAGAAGTACTCTGATCTGATGTCTGCGGCTGCACAGTGCTATCCAGCTCTGAAGCTGGCTGATCTTCTAGGCTGAGCTTCGGCATACCATACGTCGGCTGATTATCTGGAATAGACATTGATGAACTCCTTTTCTAGTTCTCCAAGAAGGGCTGCCACGTGGGCGAGGTCTGCGTTCGTGTGAACGGGATAGGCGTAAAGAGCTTGAGCGATCTCTTCTTCTTCTCGCTGCACAGCCGCCGCACACGTGCTGGTGACGATATGCTGCGGTGAATAAGGTGTGAGTCCGAGGCGTGAACTGTAGCGCGAAATAAAGCTGGCACGTAGGATTCGGGCCGCATGAGCAGCGTCGTTTCCTGCCTCATAGAGGCGTGCTCGCCCTTGATTTGCTTCTGCTGCTGGTACTACCACAGGCATCGGTTCGGCAACAAGCTTGCCAAAGCGTCTGCCACGCACAGCCCCAAACCATAATCCGCTTGCGCCGAGTGCAGCAAAACTCAGGAGGAACCATGCTGGCAATCTGCTCGTAGGCGTTTCTCCTTCTTCGATCGATGCATAGCCTTCGACCCATAGCAAAGTGGGATGCTGACCAAGCAGACGCAGTATCACGCCTGCGTTATCAGCGGTGTCGAGGTAGCGGTTTGTGATGATGCGCGCGGCACCGAAATAGATCACGTGAGGATACTTTTCAGACTGTACTAATGCTGATCCGTCGCCATAATCAAAGCAACTATACGTGGGATCGCCCGAAATCATTACTTGGCTCACGGGGGTTATTGTGGAGCCGTCTGCATCATCGTCAGCTATATCAAAGCCAGGTGAGCAGGTGCGTTCAGATGCAGATATGTGTGTAAGCTCTTGTGAGTTAATCGATCTGCGCGCGAGGGAGTCTTCTGGCGGAGTGAACGTTTCTGAGGTCCATGCGTTTGAGGAAAATCCCCAAGATTCAGTATGTGCAAAAGCAGAGCTTCCTAAGAGAACCGTCGTTGCTCCAGATTTTTTGATTCGTTCGCTATCTTCCTCTGAGAGGGAATTTTCTTCAGTGATGAGGACGGTTGCGGCTGAGCTGAGAGCAGAAAAATCGTCTTGAGTTCGTACGTGTACGATCGTCACGCCTGCACGCTCTAAGAGCTGAGCTGCAGCCGCAGCGCCATGTGGTTGCAGCGAACCTGGTGAATAGGCCCTCATATCGTCACGTCCTGTGAGAGCAGCGTTTGCAATTCCTGCAGCAATTGCTAGTGCGATAATAATTGCGACGAGTAATACTCGCATACGAGTTTGCCTAGGTGCACGCAACGCAGAAGAAGAGGAGGTGGAGGTAAAGCTCATGCGTCACCTCCAGCTGCGGTGTAATTTTGGGGAAGAGCTGCGGCTGCCTTCACGTGCTGTACCAGAGAGTTCAGATCGTTGAGAGCGCTTTGGGATGCGTGCTCATCGGCAAAATATATTCGATTAAACCATTGCGCGCTGCGCAGGAAAAGCTCCTCACATCCAAGCTTATGTGCACCAGCTGCTGCTGCTTCTGTTGCCGTCAAACCTGGATGCAGCGAAATTTTTTTCTGTTCTTCAAGGATGCGGATGATGGCGCGGAACGTCTCGATGACGAAGAGATCATTATCATGCTCGTGCAGAGCAAGCTGAGCCGCTTCAAGAAGTTCCGCAGATGAACGAGTGTCGTCGAATATGGGCGCAGATACCTCAGGAGAGCGCACATTAGCATAGAGTTTGCGGCGTGTACGAATATATCTAATCAGCAAAAAAACGCAGATTGCGCTGAGAAGAAGAGCGAGTATCCATACCACGAGATCGGCAGTAGATCCGTTTGCGATTTTTCCGAAACTCAGTTTCAAGATATTGCTAAGCCAGTTTATGAACTTTTGAAGGAGAGTTTCATTGTAGTGATATTTATTCTTGGCAAGCTCCTCACGAGCCCATTCTTGGGCAGTGCCGTCACTTGGGTGGCTAGGATCTGCGCTCATCATATGAGTGCAGAAACAGCTTAGTGCTAGTGGAGCTTGCTCAAGAATCATAGGAATCACGCAATGGTACTTTCATACTGTGCAGCTAGATTCAGATGAAGATTTTCTCGTTTGAAACGCATATTAACGTAGAGGAGGTTGAGCAATACGCATTCCATTGGAGTAAGGACAATAGAAACTCCAACAGAAAATGCCATCGAGCTGATAATGGTTGTTACTGCGCTAGAAGTAAAAATAGTAAAGAAGACAATAAACCCAAAGATAAGCGATATCATCGTCATCACTGTGGTGACGATAATGCTCACAACTACGACAGTTCCTACAAGATACCAGAAAGAGCCTTTTGTGAGGTTCCACGAACGCTTAATAGCAGCAATCGGCCCGATACCTTCTGCAACTATCGCACTTGGAGCGAGAGCTATACGCAGATAGAGAAGTGCGCACGCAATGCTCACAGCAATAATCAAGAGAACGAAAAGCACGATAGTTATTACTTGCCCAGCAGTGAGCGCTGAGGTTTCAAGTAGACTGCTGAAACTGGCAATAATTCCCACAAGGCTTATAAGAGTAAGCAAAGATACGACTACCGCTACAGCAAGGAAAATGAGTACATTAAATAGGAAAAGATGGCAGACCGTGCTCCAGAATTGAGGTTTGAGCAGTCTCAAGCCTTCTTTGAAAGAAATTTTCTTCCCTTGTACAGAAGCAATTGTGATGCGAGTGCCCACGATCTGCACGGCAAATCCCGCAAAAATATTGAGAAGCAGTGAAACAAAAACTCCTGGACCAGCGATTGATGCTAAGTTATATGCGATTTCGCCGAACGGATCATTTACGCTTGATTCTCCTAGCATGAGGCTGACTATTGCATCGAGCACACCTACTGCGAGGAAAAGAACCATCGGTATGAGAAAGTATGCAATAGGATTGAACTTCAGAAGCCGAAATGCGGCATCGAGGGTTTCTCCAACATTGAGCGGGCGCAGAGGGATAACCGTTCCATATCCACTGTTGAAATAGGTGGCATGAGCATCAGCCTGCCCGAATTGCCCATAACCACTGGAGCTTGAGTACTGTGGCTGCTGCAGGTGCGGTGATTGCGCATAGCCCTCGAATTGTGTGCGCTCTTCTCGCTGCCCCGCGCTCCACTGCGATTGTGTTTGTGAGGGCATGTGTGAGGCTGATTGGAAAGACGATTGTGCAGCCTCTTGTGCAGGCTGCCACGATGTTTGCTGCTGGTGTGAATGTGATTGCGGCGTCGCTGCTGGCTGTTGGGGCTGCCAAGGCGCTCCGTTTCCGGGGGCAAATGGGTTTTCGCTGTTGGTCATACTTTTTCTCTCGTGTCGTGCTGTCTTGTATGAATAATTTTGTAGATTAGTTTAATTGATACATGCGTTCGTTGCTAGATGCGCTAATCTTGAATATAGGTAAATCGGTTGCTATTGAGCGAAGGGGGTAAGGATGGGGCAGGTAATTCTAGTCGTGGATGACGATCCAGGTATCTCAGAAATGGTTGCCATTATTTTGGAATCAGAAGGGTATCGCCCGTTCACTGTGACAAATGGTGCACAGGTGCTTCCACTCTTTCGTGCTGAACGCCCAGATCTCGTGTTACTTGATGTGATGCTTCCGGGGCTTGATGGCGTCTCCGTCTGCAAACAGCTTCGCGCAGAATCCGATGTGCCGATCATTATGATGAGTGCCAAAACTGATTCTGTTGATGTGATTGCTGGGCTTGAAGCAGGCGCAGATGATTACGTGACTAAACCTTTTGAGAATTCGGTACTTCTCGCTCGAGTCAAGGCGAGGCTTCGCCGTCAAGAACCAGAGCCAGAGCTTTTAGCTATTGGTGATTTGCGAATCGATCTTGCGGCTCATGAGGTAAAGCGCGCAGACTCGCTCGTGCATCTGACTCCATTGGAATTTGAGCTTATCAGCTTACTTGCCCGTAAGCCTCACCAAGTGTTTTCCCGTGAGGAATTGCTCGAAATCGTGTGGGGATACCGTCATTCTGCAGATACGCGTCTCGTCAATGTGCATATTCAGCGGTTGCGTTCTAAAGTGGAGCGAGATCCAGAGAATCCTGAAATTATTCTCACTGTTCGCGGAGTTGGTTATCGAGCGGGATCTGTGCGCGAGTGAGTGAAAAAACTGAGCAGGTTAATAAGTCTGCAAAGCCGCCAGTATTTGAACGTTTGTGGCTCGCTGTAGTTGCTCTTCGGCGGGTATGGTTCAGCTCGCTTCGTCTGCGAGTTATTGTGCTTATTGTGTGCGGCGGAGTGCTCGGTGCGGGCGTCACCGGTATGGTGATTACGAGCCAAATTCGTTCTGTCGTATTTCAGCAGACGGTGCAATCCAATGTCGAGCAATTTACATCTGAGGTTCGCGTTGCTCAAGAGAAATTTTCTGCTACTGCTTCCACTACCGCTGGGCAGACTCAGCAGATCGCCAACGAGCTTGTTGCTCGTATGTATGATCCTGTGCGCGGTCTTATGGGAGCAGTGCTCATGCGTTCAGCTAAGCAGTCAGCACCCCAGACAACACAAATTATTGAACCTTCAACAGCAAGTGTAGCGACGCTACGCAGTCTCGTCACCAATCAACTGCGAGAATCTGTGGCGAGTACTGGCGATGTTGCATGGCAGTCAGTAGCTATTACTCGTGATTCACCTACCCCTGTTTCTGCCTCGATTCCAGGTATCGTGGTTGGCAGAGCAATCGATATTCCACGTGCGGGCGCCTACGAACTTTATGCAGTGTATTCGCTTGAGAATCAGGAATCCTTGCTAAATTCCACGTATCGTGTGCTTAGTTTTGGCGTAGTTGCTTTGATTATTTTAGTGACGTTACTAATTATTATGGTCTTGCAGCTTGTGTTGCGCCCAGTGCGGGAAGCCTCAGAAGGGGCACGGCACTTGGCTGAAGGTGAACTTGAAACACGCATGGAAGTACAGGGTTCGGATGAATTAGCTCAGTTAGCAAATTCATTTAACCAAATGGCGAGTTCGCTGGAAGAACAGTTTGCGCGGCTTGAGCGTATGAGCGCAGTGCAGACAGCATTTGTCTCTGCAGTTTCGCATGAACTGCGCTCGCCTGTGACGACGATTCGTATGGCTGGTCAGCTGATTTACGATAAGCGTGAAGAATTGCCGCTGGCTCTTAAACGCAGCGCTGAGCTGCAGCATGATCAGCTCAAAAATCTCGATAGTATGCTCTCCGATCTTCTGGAAATTTCTCGTTATGACGCAGGAGCAATGAATCTTGCATCAGAGAGCACTGATATTTCTTCGATTGTTCAAAATGTAGTGACGATGGTACAGCCCCTTGCCAACGATAATGGCGTGTTGGTGAGTTGTGTGGCGCAGGGAGATACTCGAGCTGAAGTAGAGCCTCGGCGTATCGAACGTATTATGCGCAATCTCATAGTGAATGCTGTGGAGCATGGGGAAGCAAAGCCAGTGCGCATTCGAGTAGTTGGCAATAATTCTGCGGTTGCTGTAGAGGTAGCAGATAACGGTGTGGGGCTTTCGCATGAGCAAGCAGCTCACGTATTTGATCGTTTTTGGCGCGCTGATTCTTCGCGTATGCGAAAGACAGGCGGCACAGGTCTAGGTTTGACGATTGCGCGTGAAGACGCTTTGATTCACGGAGGTTCTCTTTCTGCTGTGGGAGAGCTGGGGGTAGGATCGACTTTTTTGCTTGCCGTACCCAAGAAGCCGGGAGCAAGCTATGTATCGCCAATTGCTCTTCAGCTCCACCCGTACTTGTCGATTGCTGATGGCACTGAAGATATCGATACAGATGCAGTCAGCGCTGCTGCTACTGGCAGTGATGCAGATGCGAGCAACACTGAGGATATGTGCGCAGATAATGCGGATAATGCGCAAGACACACAAGATACGCCCGCAGATACTTTCAAAGATAACAATGCGGCTATTGATGCGGCTCGATATCAAGGCGCCGAGCGCGATAGTGATTCAGACGCTAATCTAGATACCACTGATCCCGATATGAAATCGCGTATCGAAGGTATAAAAATCGCCGATACCAGTGCTGATCTGCATACCGATCTCGTTTCTGAGAAGATATCCGAGAATATCGCTTGGGTAGATCTCGATGAATCTAGCAGTACTCAGCGAGAAGATATTTCAGAAGGGCAGATGAGCAATGATTCGAAAATGTAGTTGCCGCAGAATCTTCATTGCCATGTTGATTGCTCTCACGCTACTTCTCGGAGCTTGCGCTGGGCTGCCGCAGCGTAGCGCCGTCACCGTTGTTCCAAAAACAAACATTCCCTCGGGGGGTGTGGTACTTGATGCCAAAGGGCCATCTGCCGGGGCAACGCCTGAAGAGCTTATTCAAGGCTTTTTACGAGCCGCTTCTGCAGGTACTTCCGATGATTATCGTGTTGCACGTGAGTACCTCACTCCAGAAGCTGCGAAGCGATGGAAGCCTGCTAAGAGCGTCAGCATTTTTTCCGATTCAGATTCTATTGAGTATTCGAGAACCCCAACGGGAGCCGTGGTCGCGAGCGTCCCAGCTTTAGCGAACCTCGATGCAAAAGGTCGCTATACCTCCGCTGTGCAAGGCTCCACGATTAGCCAAAAATTTTCACTCATCATTGATGCTGATGGGCAATGGCGGATATCTGAGTTAGATGATTCTGTGCTCATGGTGCAAACGCTTTTTACGTCTCTGTATGTGCGTTCGCCTCTATATTTTTTAAATACGGCATCATCTAGTTTTGTGCCAGATGTGCGTTGGTATCCGCGCTCGCGAGCGCTTGCTATGATGAGTGAAGCTCTCATTTCTGCTCCATCTGAGTGGCTCTCCAAAGTAGCTCATAGTGTTTTTACGTCTACTGATGGTAAGACTGATCTCTCAGTATCCATTGAAGGGGGTGTGGCTCGCGTTAATCTGCCTGCAGAGGCAGCAAGTTTAAAACAGCAAGATCTGGGATTTTTACAAGCTCAGTTTACGAAAACGTTTGTTGGTTCGGGGCTTGTGCAAGATGTTCATCTGCTGGCTGGCGGCGCGCCGCTGGAAATTCCGAGCGTGCCAGATGTGCAAGCCTATCCCTATGCCACTGTGCCTGCGCTTGCGATACAAAATGGAGAGCTCGTAAGCATTCGCGAGGGTAAGAGCGCTGTATTGCAGCCAGCAGGCGTTTTCGATGCTGAAGATTTCTCATTTCTTGCTGTGGATTATTCCATGCCAGCTCAGTGGGCAGTTGGAGAAGATTCTGGGCGTTCGGCTTTAACTCGGCTCAATACATCGAATGGACAGCTGCATACTCTTTTAGAGGGAAGGAACCTTGCTCGTCCATCAATTGACCAAGCGGGGTGGCTATGGACGGCTGACGCAGATTCTCCTGGCGTGCTTTTGGCGATGAATCTTCAAAGTGAGCAAGTGCTGAAATTCAATGTGCCAGATTTTGCGGATAGTACGATTGATCGGATTGCTGTTTCTCGTGAAAATTCACGAATTGTTGTGGTGGCGAAATCTAATTCTGCAACTCGTATGGCTGTATATGGTGCGGTGCGTGACGATAGTGGCACGCCTCTTGCTGTGGGAGAGCCTTTGTGGTTTGGGCAGAATTTTACAGATGTGCGCGATATTGCGTGGGTGAGTGAACTTCGAATGCTTGTGTTGGGATCCGTTGGGCGCGATGGCGCGCAAGGGCTTTTCACTCTTGATATCGGAGGTTTATCTGAGCCGGTGACGGGCGTCTCCAGCGTTGTCGCTTTGACTGCGGGGCGTTCGCTTGATTCTGCTCTTGTTATGGGGTCTGATGGTACCGTTAAAGGTTATTTCGGCTCTGCGTGGAGTAATGTGGCGACAGGTGTGACGGCAATAGCTTTCCCTGGGTAGTGTTTGTAGTGTTCTTATGCGCTGGATATTTATTCGATAATGCTTAAGGGTGGCAGATAGAAGCCGTGCAATATAAATAGATACCGCGTGATCTTTGTACTAGCGTAAAGATGGAGTGTGTGAACTTTGCCGTGTAGCTTCGATAGCTTTTACTTTTATGTAGGCTTGCTTTTGCGTAGATGGTGATTCGCATAGCTTATCAAAACCTCAAAACCTCTTAGGCGTTATTTTCGAGAATTTAATCTAGTGGCGTGCTGTGTGGGTGTTTTTACGATGTTACGGTGTTGTATTGGCGTGCTTGAAGAGTGATAGAGAGTAGCCCCGCATTGGGTTTTGAGTGGGGATAGGCGCTGATATGCTGATGTTTTCTCTTGATATATCAACGGAAAGTCGATGTAAAAGTTTTTTGTGCTAGCGGTATGAGAGCATATAAAAATACTGCTCGAAGTGCAGGGCGTCAGTGATGAAAATGATTGTATGTATGGCGTAAGCATACCGAGGAAATATCATTATATGGAAGAAGTTATGCAAATCGAGTCGATGTCGAAACGACTACTACAACTAAACAACGCTTAAATAACACTTTTGCTGTATAGCCTGAGAATTTTAGATGCTGGCTCTGCTACAGCAAGGGAGGCTTGGTCGCATATATTTCCTCTGCCCCAGATATCCACGGATATATATGCATGAAGCAGGAAAAAGCGCAATCGTCCATACTGGCACATGTATACAGGCGGTAGCGGCAAGCGCTGAATACGCCAAGGTGATAAATACGGTAGGCATAGATAACTGCGCGTAGAGGGCAGTGGCATCTAAACAATGGCAGTTAGGTATAGGAAAGGGCTGATGTTTGGATCTGGGAAGGAGTTGATAGCACAATATGCTCAATCTGTGTGGTGCTGGCTGCGTTTACTTTCGTGCGCGTGCGCAGATATTCTTTTCCCTAGATTCTGCCCTGGATGTGGCGCATGGGATGAAGATGTGTGCAAGGAATGCAGGTCGTATTTATCAGGGCCGTGGATATCTATAGCTGAGAATTTGCCGTATCTTCTCAGTATCGGTGGTGAGGATGGTGAGCTTTGCCCAATTATCCCGTGTTATGCGCTGGGTTCGTATTCTGGGCGTGCGCGAGCCCTTATTATTTCATGGAAGCACTCGAATTGTGCGCGGCTTGATCGGCAGATATGCGAGTTGTGGGCGCGTGGGGTGCGTCAGTTGGCGTTGGGGAATATGTGTGCTGATATTATAACGAATTGCCCTAGTGTAGAGCGTATCTTGATTGTTTCTGCGCCGTCTCGATGGAAGCGCCAGCATAGAGGTCAACTCGTTGCGGAAAAACTTGCTCGAGCTGTGGAGAGTGAATGTGAGGGGTATGCCGAGGTGCGAAATGTGGTGCGTATCGGGTCGGAGTTGAGAAGCTTGGGGTCTCTTGTTTCGCTGGTGAGGCAGAGTCTTAGTCGTTGGCTTGCTGTGAAGCAAAGCGGCGGATTCCACGTGGCTGATCGCGCTCAGCGCAGGCGTAAGAGTGAGAGGATTTTTTGTGCCGCGAGTCTTGAGGGCTGCGCTGTCATACTTGTAGACGACGTCGTCACTACTGGAGCAACAGCTTTGGGAATGGTGCGTGCGATTGAAAAATCTGGAGGGAAAGTAATCGGAATGTTGGCTTTAGCTGCTGCTGGTTGTAGATGTTCGCAATCAGAGAATATCGTGGCTTAAGTCACATTGCTTATGGGTGTGACGCGCTATACTTAAAGAGTCGATAACGACATCATATATGGCTTCAGGCTTGCATAGATGCTGGTTATGAAGCTACCAACAGGAAAGCAGGTGATGCCTGATAGCCGTAAAGGCTGCGTCACGATGGGGTAGCGCCCATCATCTTCTCAGACCGAATATCAGGAGGTCATGATGGAATTTGTTGTTAAAGGTCGAAATGCCGAAATTTCAGACCGTTTTCGCAATCATGTTGAAGAGAAACTGGCAAAAATCGAGCAGTTTGCTCCTCGTGCACAGCGCGTGGATGTGGAGCTGACGCATGAGCCTAATCCTGCTCAAGCTGAAAGGGCTGAGCGTATTGAAATTACTGTCCGTGATAAAGGGCCTGTGATTCGCGCTGAGGCGTGCTCGGCAGATCAGTATAGTGCATTGGATCTCGCCTCTGAAAAGCTTGTTGAGCAGTTGCGCCGTGCGCACGAAAGGAAGAAAGATCATCGGCGTGGGCGCGGTATTGAGCCGACAGCTGAGGAGCTGAATCTTGATGCTCTGTTTGAAGAGCTTAAGAGCGTAAAAGTGGTTGAGGTTGCAGATAATGAGCAAGGTGGTATGCGTGTGCCTACTGCTCATGGTGAAGAGATAGAAACTCAGTTGGGTGATTCTCCAGTTCATGTGCGTCAGAAGCT
This sequence comes from uncultured Arcanobacterium sp., assembly GCA_958428545.1. GTDB lineage: Bacteria > Actinomycetota > Actinomycetes > Actinomycetales > Actinomycetaceae > Arcanobacterium_A. The sequence continues at coordinate 377,413 of CAUAGM010000001.1, forward strand.
TTATGAAGCGAAACCTATGACGGTCGATCAGGCTCTGTATGAGATGGAGCTTGTGGGGCACCCCTTCTATCTCTTTATTGATGAAGAGACGAAGCAGCCTTGCGCTGCATATCGTCGGCATGGATGGACGTACGGTGTGATTCGTCTAGACGTTGCCGTCAGTGAATGATGTGTAGGAAAGAGGTATTTTCTGTAGTAGAAATGCTCTTTTGGAAAGTGAGTGTTACGCGTAGTGCGCGGGTGATTGCACTGCTAGAACAGTGTATGTCTGTGCAGAATATGTGCGTAGCACTCACTTTTGAATATTACTGTGGGTAACCACACGTATATCTATATGCTCCGAGCTTGACACGATAGCCCCTCGAACTGCTAAAGTTGCTAGGCGTGTGAAGCGTAAGCGGAGCGCAAAGGCGGGTTACCCGAGTGGCCAAAGGGGGCTGACTGTAAATCAGCTGCGGAATGCTTCGGGGGTTCAAATCCCTCACCCGCCACAGCGAGGAGATTTTTGATTCGAAAGATCGCTTTCGAATCAAAAATCGGCGAAGCTGTATGTAATAATTCACGTATGGATTATTAGAACGCAGCGGTGCTAAACGCGAAAGCTGAATAGCTTCTTAAGCGTTGTTTCGCACGAGCTGAATTGCTCGAATGGGAAGGAATCGGTATGATTTCTTCCGCGTGGTTTTCCACATGCCTCGGTAGCTCAGTCGGCAGAGCATCTCCATGGTAAGGAGAAGGTCCAGGGTTCGATTCCCTGCCGAGGCTCGGTTTTTTGTGTGTCGCGTTGCTCGAAAAGATGAGCTGGCGTCACCAATAAATCTGCGGCGGGGTAGCTCAGTTGGTCAGAGCGCACGACTCATAATCGTGAGGTCGCGGGTTCAAACCCCGCCCCCGCTACGGAAGAGGCCTTGTAGGTGGAAGGTCGCTTTACTATCTACTAGACACCGAAGGTGAGGAAAACCGTGGCAAGTAAGTCTCAAGACATTCGCCCAAAGATCACCCTCGCATGCGAGGTGTGCAAGTGGCGTAACTACATCACAAAGAAGAATCGTCGCAATACCCCAGATCGTCTCGAACTGAAGAAGTATTGCCCGAACTGCCGGAAGAGCACGACTCACCGCGAGACTCGTTAATCTGGCAGTACTGCTTCATAAAAGGCCTCCGCTCGCGGAGGTCTTTAATGTTTTTGAGAAAGATAGTACGCATATATCGAGGCGCTGTGCCGTCTATATATCTTAATCTGTGAGGCAAGTGATTTTTACGCCTCACTGTATGCAAAATATGCCGTAGGATAAAAGGCATGAGTTGTTTTATCCCTGAACCGTATGAAAATACGACTGCGCTTCCTGTGCAGCAATGGACCCGATGGCAGGATAATGCGCAATCGCTTGCTCAGATGACGACGTTTGGTGTGGGCGGAGCAGTGCGGCATGTCGTGAATGCTCAGAGCGAAGCTGAGATTATTGATGCAGTTAAAGCTGCTGATCAAGAAAATCTTCCTGTGCTCATGCTTGGAGGAGCTTCTAACATTCTGGCGTCGAGTGAACCGTTTGCAGGGGTTATTATTCGAGATATGCGCCAGGAAATCACCACTGTTTTTGAAGAAGGGTGCCCTGGAGCTCGAATGCATGTGACTGCAGGAACTCCTTGGGACGCTGTAGTCGTCTATGCGGTAGAGCACGGCTGGATGGGAATGGAATCACTCTCAGGGATTCCAGGCAGTGCAGGGGCTGCGATTGTACAAAATATCGGTGCGTATGGGCAGGAAGTCTCTGGCACGGTTGCCTGTGTACGTACCTTTGATCGGCTTACTCAAAGTATCAGAACTATTATGATGAGCGATCTAGAGCTGGGGTATCGTACATCTATTTTGAAGCAGTCAATGAGAAAGCGTTCTGGCAATTCTCTTCGCCTAGGAGATATAGACCCGCATCTTGGAGTGGTGAAAGGGCGGTTAGACCTTGATAATCACACGTGGGGCCCAAGCCCGCGTTGGATTGTGCTTGATGTTGATTTTCAACTGCGTTTAGCGAGCCTCTCAGAGCCAGTGCGATATGCTCAGCTTGCTGATCTTTTGGGAGTGACGCCAGGCGAGCGAGTGCCTAGTGTAGATGTGCGTGCGGCGGTGCTACAGCTGCGTACAAGCAAAGCAATGGTGCTTAACGATGCCGATAGAGATACGTTCTCGGCAGGATCATTCTTCACCAACCCAGTTCTTAGCGTTGAGGAAGCTGAAAGTCTTCCAGATGATGCTCCGCGATATGAGCTCACAGATCCAGCGGCTATCAATCAAATTGGAGCTGCTGCGCCGAAAGTGCCAGGGTTTGTCAAAACTTCTGCAGCTTGGCTCATTGACCATGCAGGGTTTAAGCCTGCATATGGAGATCCTTTGAGAGCAGCGCTCAGCTCGAAACACAGTTTGGCGCTCACAAACCGCGGCGAGGCTAGCGCAGAAGACATTGCCGCGCTAGCACGTGAGATTCGCCAAGGTGTGCACGAATTTAGCGGAATATGGTTGGAGCCAGAGCCCGTTTTGATCGGCTTAGATATAGATTGAGTGGCTAAATGAGATGTTTGCATAAAGCGCGCTCAGTGTTTGTATGAAGCGTGCGCAGTATGAACTGCTCGATATTACTGCATGTATGCACCCCTAGCATTTATTGCTTGGTATTTACTGGTTAATTGATTCGTTGTGAAGCCACTGATTGATCTGCTCTCGCCAGAGCGTTTTTGATTTTTCGCACGCAAAGCTGGCGTTAATTGATCCAAGAGCAAGCTGAGCAAGCTCTGTATCAGAAAAGCCTTGATCTCGCGCGATACGATACTGATCGGTAAGGCGTGAGAGAAATAAGAGCGGATCGTCAGCACCTAAAGCAATAGTTGCGCCTGCGTCAAATAATGCTCGCAGAGGCACATGTGAGGGGTCGGAATAGACGCCCAGAGCTACGTTTGATGCAGGGCATACTTCGAGCGCAATGTTGCGGCGTATGATTTCTGCCAAGAGGGCTGGGTGTTCGGCAGCTCGTACGCCATGCCCCAAACGTGTGGGCTTCAAATACTTCATAACGTGAACGATATGTTCAGGGCCGAGCAGCTCTCCTCCATGCGGCACAGCCGCTAATCCAGCGGCTCGGGCAATATCGAAAGCTCGATCCCAGCGTTTGGTTTCGCCTGAGCGTTCGTCGTTGGAAAGACCAAAGCCAACAACCTCTCCCGAACTGTGGCCAGCATGTTTTGCGGCAAGGCGTGCAAGTGTGCGAGCATCCATCGGATCTTTGATTCTGCTTGCCGCAACGATCACCCCTATTTCAACGCCTGTGGCAGCGCTTGCGGATCGTGCCTCGTCGAGCACGATGTCGAGTGCCCGTGTGAGCCCTCCAACGTATGGCGCATATGAGGTGGGATCTATTTGAATTTCGAGCCTGCGAGATCCTTCGCAGGCGTCATCTTCGGCAGCTTCGCGTACGATTCTGCGCATGGCTGCTTCGCTGCGAACGACTTTCCTTGCGGCGTCGTATGCGCGCTGGAATCGAAACCAGCCGCGTTTATCAGCGGGAACTTGAAGTGCTGTGTTGTCTGTGAGGTTATCAGGAAGGCGGATTCCCTCTTCTTCTGCCATCTCAATAAGAGTGCTCACTCGCATTGACCCAGTGAAATGCAGGTGAAGGTGCGCTTTTGGCAGTAGGTTAAGATCTCGCATGGTGTTATTTTAAGCATTTTTTGCTCATCTCAATAAAGCCTGGAATCCTGATATGTTGCAATGCGCTTTGTGGCTGCAAAGTGAAGATCAGTGGCATGATAAGGGTGTATGCGCGCGTTTGCTATGGGTGAAGCTTGCGGTATGTGAACGCTTGCGATAGGTGAAATCATCAGCATTTGGCGGTGAATATCACTATTGTGATACGTCATTGTGCTAGACATATAGCTTTTTGTTGTGGCGCGCCATTTTTGAAAGAAAAAGTGAATATCTAAGAATACGGATATACTCTCATGTTTTCGTTTTGCGTGGCACTATAGAAGCATGAGCAAAGAAACTATGCGCCGCGTATCTAAGCGCCTTGGCGCCATTCAAGAATCCGCTACTCTTGCCGTCGATGCTAAGGCAAAAGCTCTTAAAGCTGCTGGTAAGCCTGTGATTGGCTTCGGTGCTGGCGAGCCTAATTTTCCAACTCCTGCCTTTATTGCGAATGCCGCTGCTGAAGCTGCGAAAGACCCAAAAAATCATAAGTACACGCCCGTAATTGGTCTGCCAGAGCTACGAAAAGCTATTGCGGCAAAAACACTTCGTGATAGCGGGGTCGCGGTAGATCCTTCGAATATCGTCGTCACTAACGGCGGCAAGCAGGCTGTGTATCAGGCTTTTGCGTCAATTATTGACGAAGGTGACGACGTTCTTCTTCCAGCTCCCTATTGGACCACGTATCCTGAGGCGATACGTTTGTGTGGAGGGTATCCTATTGACGTTTTTGCTGGTTCTGATCAGGGCTATAAGGTCACTGTTTCGCAGCTTGACTCGGCGGTCACACCTCAAACGAAGGCTTTGCTGGTATGTTCGCCAAGTAACCCAACGGGTGCTGTCTATAATGCTCAGGAGCTACGTGCGATCGGTATGTGGGCGTATGAGCACGGAATTTGGGTGATTACAGACGAAATCTATGAGCATCTTGTGTATTCTGGAGAGCCGAGCTATCTGTTGCAGGTATGCCCTGAGCTTGCAGATCAGACTATTGTTGTAAATGGTGTAGCAAAAACTTATGCGATGACTGGCTGGCGTGTGGGGTGGATGTATGGGCCGGCAGACGTGATGAAAGCTGCTGCAAACTTCCAGAGCCATGCTACATCGAATGTGGCGAACGTTTCTCAGCGTGCTGCTCTTGCTGCTCTTGAAGGTGATCAGCAAGTGGTGGCTGATATGCGTGAGGTATTTGATCGTCGTCGCCGCACAATTCTTCGCATGCTGCGCGAGATTGATGGGTTTGAGGTGCCAGAGCCGACCGGTGCGTTCTATGCGTTCGCTAATGTTGAAGCATTGCTCGGTAAGAATATTTGCGGGCGCGTCGCTGATTCTACGAGCGAGCTTGCCTCAATTATTTTGGAAGAGGCAGAGGTTGCTGTGGTGCCTGGTGAGGCTTTCGGTGCTCCTGGTTATCTCCGTTTAAGCTATGCTCTTGGTGACGACGATCTTGTTGAGGGGATCACGAGGCTGCACAAGCTATTTGCATGATTAACGCGTGGATTTAGCGGGCTAATTCGATGATGTGTGCATTAAAGCACGGATCATTCGCAATTGTAATGCCCGCATTCACCCATTCTTCTGCTACGAGTAAGCGCTGTTCAGCCAGGTTGGAGCTATCTGAGTTTCCAGATCCTTTTCTCTGTTTAGCTCCTCCTGCTACCAGCGAGAGCACAACTCCAGCAGTAGATGCGCACAACGCAACTGGATCTACTCGCTCGCTAAGCTGATCGAACCATCGAGCACACAGCGTTTCAGCCCATCGATATCGTGTAGGTGAAAGACTGGGCAAGACGGCTAGATGCCCGAGCAGACATCCCCAATCATGCGCGCGATAGCCAGGACCGAGAGAATCGACGTCAAGAAGTGCGCTAATGCGCTGAGAGCTGGGATTTATCAGCACGTTTGCTTCATAGAAATCGCCATGCACAGCCATTATTTTTCCGAAATCGGCGCATCTGAAAAGATATCTGATCTGGCGGGCAATGTTTTTTGCACGTGCTGCTCCTGCTGGATAGGCGACCCCAGCAGCATGAGCATAGTGTTCGCAGCGATCTGCCCATGCTGGTTTTTTAGGCAAGAGCGCGGCAGCTTGGGGTAGAGCATCAAGAATTTCCTCAAGCTGATCGAGCATCAGATCGGCGTTACTCAGATCTTTTGGGTTTATCGCAGCATAAAAACGGGAAAGAGGTACGCCCTGGGCAGCGTGTGTAAACACCAATCCAGCAGGAAGGGGAAAGGCAGAAGAGGGGGAATGCGCTGCGCGGAGATCAGCTTGCTGTCCATAATTTCTTTGTGGCTCATATATGCGGATACTAGGAATGCCAGAATCTTCCAGAAGTTTCAAGCGCTGAATAAGATCGGCGTGTGCGCTTGGGCGAATTACTTTTGCATAAAGATCAAGACGAGCTTCATCGTCTTTTTTTAAGGCGATCGGCTGTTTGCTCTCCTCATGTTTTTCGCTGTTTTTACTGCTGTTGTTTGTTTCGTCTGCCTTGCTGTCAGTTTGTTCGATATGAAATACAGCTCTGCGAGTAGGGCGATAGGAGATCATGTCGATATTGACGCTTGCGCCGAGCAGTTTTTCCAGCGATTGTGCATCAGAAGCGAGTGCAAGTGCTGGAAGCTCTGGATCATTTGGATATTCCCAGAGGTGAACGTGAGTATCGCCTATTGTGAGAGTAATTGAGGAGCTTGCGTTGAGTTTGTGGGCAGAGATTTTAGCTGTTGAAGCGAGAATATAGAGGTCTTCTATTTCTTTTTCGCGCACGCGGCTCGAATTAGCGTGAGGTGACGATTGAAGCGAGACGCAGTAGCCTACTGTGACGCCAGCTCCAGGGCGATGATGTATGCGGTGAACACGCCACGCATACACTTTCCCTCGAGAAGCAAGTGCAAGGCGCAGCATATTGCCTGCATCTGATCCTGTGAGGAGTGAGAAGTGTTCGCTTTCGAGGCGGGCACGTTCGGCTAGATTCATGCTCTCTTTATACCATTGATTACGCAGAGGCTGATGTGTGCAATCAATTGTATTGTGAGAAATAGGGCACGCTTCAGTATTAGGGTTGGACGAATGGCTGCTGTGCTATTAGACTTGCTTAAGTGCTTCGATGCTCCGCGTCGGCGATAGCATACACTGAAGTACTGCAGATGTGTGTATGAGTCTCATACGAACTAATGCCTGTACTTATAGGGTAGTGGCGCAATTGGTAGCGCACCGGTCTCCAAAACCGGCGGTTGTGGGTTCGAGTCCCTCCTGCCCTGCTAGAAACACCCCCAAACGGGGGCGTTTCTACGTTAGTAGAAGATATGCTTCTACGAGCAATATCTAACGGAGGTAATCGCTGTGAACGAAGTAGCTCGCGCGAAAAGTGCTAAAGGAGCAGACGCTGATAAGCAGGGTCTGATCGCTCGCATCGTCACCTTTTTCAAGCAGGTGTTTAGTGAGCTGAAGAAAGTTCAGCGCCCGACTCAGGAAGAGCTGTGGCGTATGTTTCTCACTGTACTTGCGTTCCTGCTCGTGGTGATGGCATTTGTGCTGGTGCTCGATATTGCATTCAGCAAATCGATATTCTGGATTTTTGGATAAGCGCGCACTGATGCGCTCGCGCATAGGGTGAGTGAAGGATAAACATGGCGAACGAGGAACTTGAACAGCCTGTAGAAGAGTTAGAACCTCTGGAGGCTGGCGAAGAAGCTGGTGACGGCGTCGTCACGCCGGAGATGGTGCGTGCTAAGCTTAAGGGGCTTCCGGGGCGTTGGTACGTCTTGCATACCTATGCAGGGTACGAGAAGCGCGTCAAGCAAGATATTGAAATTCGTCTGCACTCGATGAATATGGAAGATTATATTTTCCAGGTCGAGGTGCCGATGGAAGAGGTCATTGAAGTGCGTAAAGGGCAAAACAAGCTCGTTTCGCATGTGCGTATGCCTGGATATGCTCTGATCCGTATGGATATGACCAACGAGTCTTGGCGTATTGTACAAGAGACGAATGGTGTGACGGGTTTTGTCGGCAATGGTCGTAATCCTGTGCCTCTGACTATGGATGAAGTAGTTGAAATGCTCACGCCAATGGTTGAGCAAGAAGTGCAGCATGAAGCGCAGGCTGCAGGTAAGCCGCTTCCTGGTGGCGGGCCAGAGCTCGTTACTCAGTACGAAATTGGCGAAACCGTCACTCTCACAACGGAGCCGTGGGTTGGTATGCCAGCGACGATCTCCGATATTGACGCTGTGAACCGCAGGCTCACAGTTCTCATGACTTTGGTCGGTCAGGAAACTCCGGTCGATCTGGCATTTAACCAAGTTCAGAAGATGGATTAATCAGTTTTACGGACTATTAATCAGCTTTGGGCGAGGCTGAATGCAACCACTGCTGTTGCCATGCAGTGGAACAAACAAGAAAAGGAACATATTAGATGGCACCGAAGAAAAAGGTTACTGGCCTGATCAAATTGCAGATCCAGGCCGGCGCTGCCACTCCTGCTCCGCCAGTTGGTCCGGCTCTCGGTCAGCATGGTGTGAACATTGTGGAATTTACCAAGGCCTATAATGCGGCCACGGAATCCATGCGCGGCAATATCGTGCCGGTGGAAATCACCGTGTACGAAGATCGCTCGTTCACATTCGTGCTCAAGACGCCTCCAGCTGCGGAACTTCTCAAGAAGGCTGTTGGTATTAAGAGTGGTTCTGGTACACCAAACACTGTCAAGGTTGGGCATGTGACTGCCGATCAGCTTCGTGAAATTGCGAAGACGAAAGAACCAGATCTCAATGCAAATGACATCGACAACGCTGCTCGCATTATTGCTGGTACTGCACGCTCGATGGGCTTGACCACCGACGAGATCTGATCTCGCTAGACAGAAATAAATATCCCGAAAGGGAGCAGGCATACAAGGTGAGCAAGACCATGTGTGCTGTGGTTGAGCCCGGAGCTGGCTCGAAGAACCACAACTGCTAAGAAGGAGAAAGCAGAATGGCAAAGCGCTCAAAGAACTATCGTAAAGCCGCTGAACTTATTCAAACTGGCGCGCTTTACACCCCAGCCGAGGCTCTTGACCTCGCGCTGAAGACCTCCGTGACGAAGTTCCCCTCTGCTGTTGAGGTTGCCTTGCGTCTCGGTGTAGATCCTCGTAAAGCTGACCAAATGGTACGTGGAACCGTTTCCCTGCCGCACGGCACAGGCAAGACCGCTCGCGTGATTGTCTTTGCTGTTGGTCCGAAAGCACAAGATGCAATCGATGCTGGTGCCGATGAAGTCGGCGGAGATGAATTGATTGAAAAAGTTGCTGGCGGCTGGACGGATTTCGACGCTGCTGTAGCAACCCCAGATATGATGGGCAAGGTCGGTAAACTCGGTCGTGTGCTCGGACCTCGAGGTTTGATGCCAAACCCCAAGACGGGTACCGTGACGATGGATACGGCAAAAGCCGTCACCGATATTAAGGGCGGACGTATTGAATTCCGTGTGGATAAGCATGGAAATCTTCCGTTTATCGTCGGCAATACCACGTTTACGGGCGAACAGCTTGCAGAGAATTTTTATGCGGCCGTTGATGAAATTATTCGACTCAAGCCAGCTAGTGCAAAGGGTCGTTACGTGTTGAAGGCTACCGTGAGCACCACAATGGGGCCTGGTATTCCGCTGGATATCACGAAGCTTGCTCCTGAAAAGAAGTGAGCCATAGCTTATGTAGCGTATAAATGAAGGAGGCTGTAGATTCGTCTGCAGCCTCCTTTGCTATAGAACTGTATGTGTAGTGAAAGTGTGAGCAGCTGGTGGATAGAGCATTTGTGATCGGTATTGCTGGCGGTACGGGCAGCGGAAAGACTACTCTCACTAAAGAAATTAAAGAGCGCTTTGGGCAGTGTACATCCGTGGTATATCACGATAATTACTACAAAGCTCATGATGAGCTATCGTATGATGAACGATGCCGCCTTAACTATGATTCTCCAGATGCATTCGATAATGATTTAATGGCGCGCCAGCTTTCTTCGCTTATTGAGGGGCATGCTATTGACTGCCCTCTTTATGATTATGCAAACCATAATCGATGCGCTCAAACGATTAGGATTGAACCTAATCCGATTATTATTGTTGAGGGGATTTTGCTTTTTGCGCATGAGCAGCTGCGTGCAATGTGCGATGTACGAATTTTTGTAGATACTGATGCTGATGTGCGTATTTTGCGGCGAGTGAAGCGAGATGTGATTGAACGTGGGCGCACAATCGAATCGGTTGAACAGCAGTATTTGGCGACTGTCAAGCCAATGCATGAGTTATACGTAGAGCCATCTAAGCGTACGGCACATATTATTATCCCTGAAGGAGGGCATAATCTCGTGGCATTGGATATGCTTTTTCACAGAATCAGCCACGAGCTTAGAAAACGCGACGCGTAAGGAAGCTGTGCGAAAAGAGACGTGTTCTGCGGCTGTATGTGTGTCGAGGGTGACGCGTAAGAAATAGGACAAGAAGTTTGGGAAAATTGCGGTTCTCTTTGAGAGAAATAGCTCACGAACCTTGCTGTGAGTTTGGTTTTTCTTGGGGTGATATGTAGTATTTTTAGTGCCCAAGACCGCAGGTCTGCCCGTAGCCAACGGGGTGAAATTCGAAGATCGAAGCCAGCGCAGGTAATATCAAAGAAATATCAAGGCATATGCCGAGATATGTAGATTGCCTTGCGCTATATGCGTGAGGCTTTTTTGTTGCAGTCGCGGCGTTATACCGCGACGATATACAAAAGCATCACCGAGGCTGGATTGCTGTTTTTCGGAATCTGCGGCGGATATTCGGAAGGAGGGCTCATGGCAAAGCCCGATAAGTCTGCAGCGATCGCAGAGCTAGTGGAGGAATTCCGCAGTTCTTCGGCCGTGATTGTGACTGAATATCGCGGACTCACTGTGGCGCAGCTCAAGACGTTGCGTCGCTCAATGGCTGGGGAAGCGAACTATACAGTCGCAAAAAACACGCTTGCGCGCATTGCAGCTCGTGAAGTCGGTATCGATAGCCTCGATGCTGATCTCAAGGGGCCAACTGCACTTGTGTTCGTGAAAGGTGATGTTGCTTCCGTTGCTAAGGCAGTCAAGACGTTCGGTAAAGAGAATCCTGCACTCATCATGAAGGCAGGCGTTCTTGAGGGCGCATATCTTGATGCTGACGCCGTAAAGAAGCTCGCTGATCTCGAATCGCGCGAAGTGTTGCTTGCCAAGACTGCTGGGGCTCTCAAAGCTTCGCTCTACAAGGCTGCATACGTATTCACCGCGCCTGCCGTCAAGGCCGTGCGCACAGTCGATGCCCTGCGCGAGAAGCAGGAAGCCGCTGCTTGATAAACCTGAGTGCACCCGCACTCGCAAGTATCGGTATATAACTACACAATAACCGCCTCGCGTAGGCAATGAAAGGATGGCTATCATGGCCAAGCTCACCACTGAAGAGCTCATCGCAGCTTTCAAAGAACTTACTCTCGTTGAGCTCAACGATTTTGTGAAGGCTTTCGAGGAAGAATTCGACGTTGAAGCTGCTGCTCCAGTTGCTGCTGTTGCTGCTGCTCCAGCTGCTGCTGAAGCTGCTGCTGAAGAAGAGAAGGATTCTTTCGACGTCATCATCGAATCTGCTGGCGATAAGAAGATCGGTGTGATTAAGGAAGTTCGCGCTCTGACCCCACTCGGTTTGAAGGAAGCAAAGGAACTCGTGGATTCCGCTCCTAAGGCAGTGCTCGAAGGCGTCAACAAAGAAACCGCTGAGAAGGCTAAGGAACAGCTCGAGGCCGCTGGCGCAACCGTTACCCTTAAGTGACGATTTAGCTCAATCTGAGTTATAAATAGCTAGCCCGAAGTAAGCATCATGTTTACTTCGGGCTAGCTATTTATGGATGGTTGCTTTAGGGGAGTGCCATTTGTGGCAATCCCCCCCCCTGTACTAGCTCCACACATACGTATAAAAAATGTGCCAGCTCATCTCGTGAGCTGGCACATTTTTAACCAAGTTTATCGGTGGCGGCGATTATAGAGATAAAGCATAACCAAAATACCTACTAAACCACTCATCATAATTCCAAGCCCTCGCCAGCCTTCAATGGTATTGCCATAAATAGCAAGGGCAATGCATACGATATATGCGATTATTCCCAATGTGATCCGCAGGATCGTTGCAGTTTTTTCGTTCACTTGATACCACCTCCGGTAGACACTTGCAGGAGCTTCTTTTGCACGATGATGTAGAAGATAATGACTGGAATTGCCACGATAATCATGCCAGCATAGAGACGCCCATAGTTCGTTGCTGAGTGAGCAGTACTCATCAGGTTGAGCATACCCACTTGTACTGTCTTGCGATCTCCTGTAATGAGTGTCATTGAAATGACGTAATCATTCCAGTAAGAGAGGAAGTTGAAGAGCATTGCCATAGAAATAGCAGGCTTTGCTAGCGGGAAGAAAATCTGAACCATTGTACGTGAGAGCCCTGCACCATCAATCATTGCAGCTTCTTCATACTCTTTGGGGATAGCGGCAAAAAAATCTTGCAGAAGATAAATTGTGAATGGAAGCGATGTAGCTCCGTACACCAATGCCAAAATGAAAATATTATCGATGAAGAAACCGTCTGGAAGAATCGCACGCACAAGATTATCTGCGCCTATTAAGAGAAGAAAGATCGGAACAACGATGTAGTTCACATTGACAAAGAGTAAGCCTTGTACCGCAAGTTGCAGGATCTTTTTCCCTAAAAAATCGTAGCGCGCTAAAGCGTACGAGCAGGGAAGTGCCACCGTCATGGATATCACCATAGCAATCACGGTGACGATCACTGAGATAAGGAAAGACTGCCCAATCCCAGAATCGATAAATGCGTCAATATAGTTTTGCAGATACAATCCCTTGGGCAAAACCCATGGGCTTCCATAAAATTCCGACTGCTGTTTGAATGAAGCAATAAGCACCCAAATAGCTGGAACAATAATCGTCAGCGAAACAATAAACAGCACAATATGCGCCAAAATTCGCCCAACAGTCCATCTATCTTCTGAATTGCGAGATTTCTTATTCATGTGCTGTTTAGTTTGCACAGACTGAAGTTTTTGTTCTGCTTGTGTATGAGACATTTCTATTCCTTCCTCAGCCGTACTGAATAACTTCGCGTTTAGTTACACGGCTCACCACAAGTGAAAGCACAAACGAAAAGGTGAATGTGACGACTCCGATTGCCATGCCATATCCGAACTGGGAATTGTCGTATGCCTGGCTGTACAGATAGCCGAGAAGCACTTCAGAAGAACCGTCTGGACCGCCACCCGTCATCGCGCGCACAATCACAAAGGAAAGATTGATTGATGAAATTATAAAGAATGTGAGCGTTGTGCGAATGTTACTCCAAATAAGAGGAATGGTAATGACGAAAAGCTGACGAACTTTTGAAGCGCCATCGATACGAGCAGCCTCGTAGATAGATGTATCAATTCCTGCCATAGCAGACATATACATCACCATGTAGTAGCCGCATGATTGCCAAAGCATAGCGAACCCAATAGAGTAAATGACTATATTTTGATCGCCTAGCCATGCTTGGGTGTATTCTTCTAAGCCAACAGCTGTGAGCAGTGAATTTAAAAGACCGTCACTTTGCGAATACACAGCAGCGAAAATTGCGGCAATAATGACCATTGAAAGGATGGAAGGCAGATAAAGAATGAAACGAATAAAGCCAGTTCCATATATCTTCAGCTGTACTAAAATCGCAGCAAAAATTACAGCTGCTGGAAGAGTGACTGAGGTGACAACAACTAAAAGTAAGACTGTGTTTTGGAAAGCTTCAAGAAACTTCATATCAGAAAAAAGAATCTTGAAGTTATTCAAACCCACAAACTCTTTATTGGGGGAGTAACCGCCCCATTTAAATACCGACATTTGAAACACTTGAATCGTCGGAATAACGATAAAAATGAACATCAATATTGCGGCAGGAAGAGAACAAAATAAAGCAAAGCGCTTTGTGCTCCTTGTTTTTTGTGAAATGCTCGCTGAATTCAGCGATTTTTTTTGTTTATTGTGAGAGACTTCTGGTTTTTCCATCAGCCCTTCGCGAGAGTCTGCCATGACGTCCTCCACGACTTTATGACTTTGCGTGACAGGAAATATTTACTGCCAAAATAGGTAGCTAATGTATGCACATCGTGTGCAGTATGTTTTAGCGGGAGCGAGCGGAAAAGTCGCCCCCGCTAAAACAGTGAGTTACAGATACAACTCTGTGTTAGTTTTATTTAGCATTGCGAAGTGTATCGGTAACGCGTTTGATATCGTTGTGCCAATCTTCAAGAGTCTTATCTCCAGAAGCAACTGAATCAATTGCAATGTAGACAGAATCTTTGAATGAGACGCCTTCAGCAGTTTTTGCAAGAGGACCGCCAGCAACTGCTGAAACGCCTTCTGCATTCATCATATTGAAAAATGCCTGAACGCCAGGATCTTTCGCTGCAGCGATAGCCTTATCCGCTGCACCTTCAACAGGCTGTGCAGCGCCTGCGCCAGCGAAGATATCTACTGCCTTATCAGAATAGAGGAAAGCAATGAAATCTTTAGCTGCATCAGCATTCTTAGCCTGTGCTGGAATCCAAATATTTTCAACGAAGGAGAACGCATAGCGTTCAGCGCCAGCTTTGAATGCTGGTGCTGGAATGACGCCCCACTCGAAGCCATCGGTACGTGGAGCATCTTTCATTTCATTCACAATCCAGTTGCCGTTTGGCATGAAGATTGCGGTGCCGTCAAGAATTGCCTGTTGATTCTTAATGAAGTTTTCCTTATTTGCATTACCTACTGTGGAGTTGAGTAGATAGTCACTAGAAACAAGCTTAGACACAGTTTCAAGTGCGGTCTTAGCGCCTGCCGTCTCCCAAGCTCCTTCTTTATAGTTTGCGATATCAGACCAAAGCTGAGCTCCTCCAGCATTAGCAATAATTGAAGGAAGCGCAGAATCAAAATATCCAGATACTGGGTAAGTGAACAAAGCAATGCCTTTTGCTTTTGCTTCATCACCAAGTTTGAACATTTCTTCCCATGTGGTCGGAGCTTCCCAGCCGTTATCAGCAAGAAGCTTCTTGTTGTATACAAGACCGTTTGGTGCGTAGAAGAGAGGTGCAAGATAAGTATCATCCCCACCAAGAGGGTTAGTAGCAGTGCCGCCAAGAATACCTGGAAGAAGCTTTTCCTTCACAGTTTTGTCTTCGCCTGGAACTTTCATGTCAAAGACGTCGTTAATTTTCATAACTGCGCCTTCAGAAAGAAGAGTCTCTGTAAAGCCAGACTTTTGACCCGCAGAATAATAAACCACATCTGGATACTTGCCAGCCTTCATATTTGGAGCAATCTCTTCGTTAATGGTCTTCGAAATCTTCATATTGACCTTAACATTTGGATTCTGCTCTTCGTATGCTTTGACGACTTTTTCCCAAACCTCAGTGCCATAGCCCCCTTCAAACGCTGCGAATTCTAGGGTGGTCTTATCGCCGTCTCCGTCTTTTTTCGCGTCAGTAGTTGAGGAGCAAGCGGAAAGAGCTAGGGCCAAAGAAGCTGTGATCGCTGCAAAAGCCTTAAACTTATATCTCATAACTTACCTTTCTGTATGAACGTGTAGAAACCAACGTTGAGTCTCTACAAGAGTGCGTGTGACAGTCCCAATAACAGCTAATATCTACAGCATTGTAGATTTCGCACGAATAACTCCAAATAACTCCAAAAGTCTGCTAGATGTTGGGTTATTTAGCGCGTTAAGATATGCCAGTCACATTCTTAAGAGTACCATGAGCACAGATATAGGTTCGGGGTATAAGTGTGCGAATAAAAACCTGCAATCTAGTTTCTACGCGTACTGCAGGGTAGAAAGTGCTGATTTTTCAAGGTTTTCTTTGCTGGCTTCATGTACTGCACCTTTTCGGTGCTGCTTCACTGTCTGTTTTCTGTAATATAATCGTTATTAAAATAATATTGACCTCTGCAACGGGCAAAAATAAAGATTTATATGATCTCCTCAGCAGCGCTCAGATAAAGGAGTCTGAGCAGAAAGCTGCACGTTTATTCGGAGGATGTCTATGTCTGCATCGTTATCTCAAAAAGCTGCCGTGCAATTTACTTCTGCACAGCTTCAAGCGCGCAAACGAGCCACACTTTTCGCTTTGATCGCAACTCTTGGTCCTTTCTTCTACGGATTTGAAGGGATGGTACTTAACGGCGCTATTGCCGCTGTGGGAAGTGAATTTAAGCTTGGGCCTCTGGCATCGGGTGTTGCTGGAGCAGCAGGTATTATCGGCGGTATTATTGGTGCTCTCTTTGCTGGGCGTATCTCAGATAAAATTGGGCGCAAAACAACGTTGATGTTTGTAGGGCCTTTTCTACTATTTGAAGCAATTTTTGGAGCATTCAGCCCAGTATTAGGTGGCTACCCCTTCCTCATATTCTGCAGAGTACTGGGAGGCATAGGTTTTGGTGCTGCTACGACGGTTGCTCCTGGATATGTGGCTGAAATTGCTCCTGCCGATATTCGCGGGCGTCTTATTGGTTTTCGCCAGCTAGCTATTATTGTGGGGTTGTTTTTCGCAGGGTGCGTGAACTTTATTATGGGCAGAGTTGCTGGTGGTTCCACCGAAGTGCTCGCATTTGGATTGAAGGCTTGGCAATGGATGTTTCTCTGTCTGTTTATTCCAGCTCTGCTTTTCGTTATTTTTACGGCGATTATGCCAGAATCTCCACGCTACCTTGTATCTGTTGGGAAAAATGAGGAAGCGAAGAAAGTTTTAGCTCAAGTAGCAGGCGAAAGTGATCTGGATGCTCGTATTGCTTCTATTCGTTCCTCATTTGGCGAAACGGCAGAAAAACTCTCGATAAGTAAAATTTTCTCCTCAAAATGGCGTGGTTTAGTGCTTGTGGCATGTGCAATTGCTGCATTCCAGCAGCTAACGGGCACAAATGGTATTTTCTTCTATTCCAATATGCTTTTTGAATCTGTTGGCTTCACAGAAGATATGGCCTTCCAGCAGACCCTCCTGCTCACTTTCTTTAAAATCGTTGGCGTGACGGCAGGTATTATGCTGGTTGATAAGGTCGGACGTAAACGTATGCTTATGTACGGTGGCACACTGATCTTCATTGCTTTGGCTATTGTGGCTACTGTTTTCACTGTTGCTCCGCAGGTTGATGGAGTTGCAGATATTTCGGGTAATCCTTGGCTGGGGCGGTTGGCAGTTGCGGGATTGTGCCTTTTCTTACTTGGTTTTACATCCTCATGGGGGCCTATTTTCTCAATCATGATGGGCGAGATGTTTCCGAATGAAATCCGAGGCGGCGCAATGTCGATTGCCTCTGGTGCAGATTTCTTCGTCAATTTCCTTGTCGTTCTTCTCTTCCCGTTCTTGGTGGCTTGGTCACCAGCAGGTATCTATTGGATATTCTTCGTATTCGGCGTCTTGGCAGTTCTCTTCACAGGGAAGTTTGTGCAGGAAACTGCTGGTAAACAGCTTGAAGATATGGGCGATTAGTAGTTGATAAAGGTATAAGAGAAGAAAGGATAAGTTCATGGCTGAAAAAGAAAATTTGCGCCGAGACATACCAGATAACGTTCGTAATATTTTGGTGATTATGACGGATCAGCATCGCACAGATACGATCGGATGCCTTGGTAATCCGTATGCACAAACCCCAAATCTCGATAAAATCGGAGAGAATGGTTTTGCTTTCACCAACTGCTATACGCCAACGGCAATTTGCACGCCTGCGCGTTCTTCGCTGCTCACAGGCAAGCATCCTTTTAAACATCAAGTGCTGGCAAATCCAGAATGGAATATCGCCTATCAAACAGATATTCCTCTTGATGCGTGGACATATACTCGAGAACTTCGCGATCACGGCTACAACGTCGGTATCGTCGGAAAATACCATTGCGGGCACAATCTTCCGAGCTGCTTTGGCATGGATGACGATTCCTATTGGGGTGCTGAAAATCCAGTGGGCAATGAAAAATATGCGGCATGGCTGGAAGAAAACAATCTTCCACCAGTGCGCGCGCACGATCTCTATCGTGGAAAACTTCCGGGAAATCGAGATGGGCACATTATTGCGGCTCGTCTGCATCAGCCAGAAGAAGCAACATTTGAACGCTTCTTGGCAGATCGGGCCATTGAAAAACTGCGCGAGTATGCAAAAGATTGGAAAGAGCAAGGAAAACCTTTCAGCTTGGATGTGCACTTCTTCGGGCCTCATCTTCCCTATTTTCTGCCTGATGAATGGTTCGATTTAATCGACCCAGAGTGTGTGGAACTTCCAGAAAACTTTGGAGACTCTTTGATCGGAAAACCCCAGATTCAGCAAAACTATGCCACCTATTGGTCCACCTCGTCCTTCACCAACGAACAGTGGAAGAAACTTATTGCCATTTACTGGGGGTATGTGGCAATGATTGATTTTGAGATCGGGCGCATTATGCAGGCAGCTCAAGAGCTGGGCGTTCTTGATGATACAGCGCTCTTTTTCTGTGCAGATCACGGCGAATTTACAGGCTCTCATCGTCTCAACGATAAAGGCCCGGCAATGTATGACGATATTTATCGCGTCCCCTTCATTGCTCATATTCCAGGTGTTTCAAGGGTTGGGAAATCTGATGCTTTTGTATCGCTGCTCGATCTTCCTGCCACTGTGCTCGATGTAGCCAGAATAGATCCTTCACTTGCAGAAGATGGGCGCTCAATTATCGATTTGACGCGCTCAGATACTGTACCTGAATGGCGAGAAAATATTGTCTGTGAATTTCACGGGCATCACTTCCCGCTGCAGCAGCGTATGATTCGTACTCATGATTTTAAGCTGATTATTTCACCAGAATCGATTAATGAGATGTATGATCTGCGCTTAGATCCAGCTGAAATGAACAATGTGTATACCGTTCCAGTTTATGACGATGTGCGTAGAGAGCTGGCAACGGAACTGTACAGGCAGTTGCGTGCTCGTGGGGATAATTCGTTTGCAAAATGGATGGCAGCTATGGTTGATTTCGATATTCCGTTGGTTAATACGGCGCGCTCTGATCTTGACGAAGTAAAATTCGACTAGTGAAAGTTGAGAGGGAACAAGCGTGAAATATCTTATGAGACCAGCACCTCCGCTGTTGAGTGACCTTGTTGCGGAGCGTTTGGCTGAAAGTCCAGCAACTCGTAAAGAGCTGTGCGAAGAGCTGGGTGTTTCACGCACGTCCCTCGGTCGTGCAATTTCTGAGCTGCTAAGCGACGGTTCGTTTTTGTCTTCTTGTGAAGAAAAGCGAACCGTGCTTGGCGGATCTGAATTCTTTCCGATCACAACGACGCCGCTCCCTTTAGCTCAGTCGTCTGCACAATCATCACCAAATCTCGTGCATAGTGTTGCTTTAGATCGGAATTGCGTGAAGGAATTTGCGCAAGATGTGCCGGTTTCTTCGCAAGGGCAGTTTTCAACTCCTGGAAGGCCAGTACAAAAACTGATTCTTAATACTCATGTGGGATACCGCGTTGGCATAGATATTTCGCGTATCGGTTGTTGTGCTGTTGTACTCAATCGAGTATATAGAGAAATTTTGCGCGTTGAGAGTGATGTGCGCGAAGGTGAAGAGTTTACAGATTCGCTCAAACGTGTGTGTTCTACTCTGTATAAGGAGGGCGAAGCGCGCGGGCTTATTCTCTCTTTCGTCTCTAAAGTAGGGATTGGTATTCCTGTGCCTATCAATGAAGATTCTCAAGCATATCTCAAGCAGAAAATTTTGATCGAAAATATCGTGAGCGCGTATTGGAGGGCGCCGATATTAATTGAAAACACTGTACGCTTAGGAGCTATCGGAGAAGCGCGATGGGGAGCTGGGCGAGGAATTTCGAGCCAGTTTTATGTGCGCCTGAGCGGCGGAGTTGGATGCTGCCTGGCTATTTCAGACACCATTACAGGCGGTGAAGCTGGGTATGCTGGAGAATTTGGGCATATACAAGTGCCAGGTTTTGATCTTCCTTGCCGATGCGGTAAACGTGGCTGTGTTGAAACTATTGCGTCCGAATCTGCAGTGTGTGCAGCTGCTGGAGTTGATTCGCTTAACGAACTGCGAATAATGCTGGATTCGGGAGATGAAAATTCTAAAAAAGCATATGATGTGCTGGAAAAAGTTGGGCGAGTTGTCGGTGAACACATTGCTGTTGTCGTGCTTATAGCTAATCCGCAGATTGTTGTGTGTGCAGGTTCGCTGGTAGCGTTTATTCCAGAAATTATTCCTCTTATAGCGTCTGCAGTTGAAAAATATCTTCCTCCAGTGCTGAGCCATAAAATTCCTGTGGTTCAGGAGGTTTTAGGGCATCGTGGGTCTTCGCTTGGCGCCGCATTCGCGGCAGATTTTGCCGTTGAATCTCACACACATCGCGAAGAATGAGAAGTTGTGATGATGGGTTCTTTGAATTGTGCACATGGGATTAACGCACAGCGTATTCCAATTTCCGTTGTGGCAAAGCCTACGGGAGCCGCATGCAATCTCGATTGTTCGTACTGTTTTTTTCTCTCCAAAGAGCTGTTGTACGATCAGCACCGTCAGCAGATGAGCGAAGAGACTCTTGATACTTATGTGCGCACTTTCCTTGATGCTAATCCCGATGGAGAGGTGACGATGCTCTGGCAGGGCGGTGAGCCAACTCTGCGAGGGCTGCCGTTCTTTGAGCGTGCCGTGCAGCTAGCAGAAAAGTATCGCCGACCGAGGCAGCAGGTGCGCCACGCTCTGCAGACCAACGCCACTCTTATTGATGAAAAATGGGCTAATTTTTTAGCTGAGAACGATGTGCTCGTAGGAGTGTCGATTGATGGACCTGCTCATATTCACGATTCATATCGAGTAAATCGCGCGGGGCGAGGAAGTCATAAGCAAGTCATTCGAGGGTGGAATTGGCTGCGTGATGCAGGTGTGCGATGCAATATCTTATGCACAGTTCACCATGTTAATGAGCGCTCGCCGCTTGAAGTATATCGTTATTTTCGAGACGATTTGGGGGCTGATTTTATTCAGTTTATACCTATCGTTGAGAGAGTGAATCGTGATGATCTCAAAGAAGCAGAAACGGGCTGGCGCGATACTCAGCTTCTCTATCGTCAGCAAGGTAGCTGCGTTACCTCTCGTTCTGTAGATCCGCAAGCTTATGGTGATTTTCTGCTAAAAATTTTTCAAGAATGGATCCAGCGAGATGTGGGGAGTGTATTTGTGCAGGATTTTGATTCTGCGCTCGGAGCTTTTTTCACTGGTTCAACAGTTTGTGTGCATGCACCAGAATGTGGCAACAATGTGGCTCTTGAGTTTAACGGTGACGTGTATGCGTGCGATCACTGGGTAGAGCCAGATTGGCTCGTTGCAAATATCCATTCTACTAAGCTCAGTTCTGTGCCAAAAACAAACGTGATGAGAGAGTTTGCGAAAAAGAAAAATACTTATCTTCCGCAGCGCTGCCGTGAATGTTCGGTACGAAGATTGTGTAATGGCGGCTGCCCGAAAGATCGTTTTGTGGGTGATCCAGGGCAGAGCGGGCATGAGCAGCACAATTATCTGTGTGAGGGGTACTATCATTTCTACAGCAGCATTAAACCTGATCTTGTAGCAATGGCGCGGCTTATACGGGCTGGGCGCTTCGCAAGCGATATTATGGATCCAAACGTGCGGGCTTCTTTGCGGCCTGCAGGATCGGCAGGCTCTGTAAATCCAAAAAATTCAGTATAGCGCTTGGTGTAAAAGCTTGTTTTCGCGCAGTGCTTTGAGAATTGCCAGTGTGGCAATAGTTGGTGATAGTCGATGGTTGCCTAGGAGTTGCGCATTTGCAGTTTTTAAAGCGCATACTGCAAGGCGCATATGTGTAAAGGTTTCAGCTGTGCTTATGTCTAGATGGTATAAGAATAGCTGGTAGTAAAATAGTGAAAATATGAAGCAAATTGTAGGGCGAAGGTGCTAGAAATGCTCATTTTGGGATGCGTCTTAGGGTTATGTATCGGAGTAGTTGTGGGTGCGCTTGGTGCAGGCGGAGGCATTCTCTCCGTGCCGGTACTTGTGTATCTGCTTGGGATTGCGCCACATAACGCAACTGCATCGTCACTGGTTATTGTGGGGCTGACGGCGCTTATTTCGCTTTTTTCTCCAGGGCGTTCAGCATATGTGAAATATCGTGATGGAGCAGTGTTCGGAGTTCTAGCTATTGGTGGATCTGTGTTTGGTGCTCGAACGAGCGAATTCGTGCCTGCCGATCTTTTAATGTATCTCTTTTCGGGGCTGCTTATCTGCGTGGGAATCGTGATGCTTAGAAAAGGGGTACGAGAATGCAGTGTTGCTGATTGTGAGGAGCGCAGCGAAAAATCCTCGGGCAGGCAAAAAGAAGGAGATGAAAAGTCTGGGAGTGAAAATTCGGCACAATTATCGTGGTGGCTTGTGATTACTGCAGCGCTCGGCACTGGTGTACTCACGGGTTTTTTTGGTGTTGGCGGAGGATTTATTGTGGTCCCCATGCTGATGCTCGTTTTGCGAATGCCGATGCGTGAAGCGGCATCTACATCACTTCTCATTATGGTGATTACCTCTGTGAGCGGTTTGCTGGCTCGCATTGGGACTTCAGTGACGATTGATTGGGCAGTTATCACGGCGTTTGCGGCGGCATCGATGATCGGCGGGTTTGCTGGCGGACCGCTGACGGCGCGCGTGCGCCCAGCTGTGCTGACGATATGCTTTGGTAGCTTGCTTCTTTGTGTAGCGTGTGCCACTGCAGTAGCTACAGCGTTGTGACTTGCGTACTTCCCTTAGTGTGCAGCATATAAAATAATGCGTTTTAGTAAGCTGAGCGCATGGTGATTCAACGTGCGCTTCGGCTTTCCGATTCCCTTGTGGAATTTATTGATAACGAAGTGAGCAGTGCTGCAGCTTCTAGCCGCACGGATTTTATTACCAGCGCAGTCGAGGCGGAATACGCAGAAGAATTACGGTTCGTGATGTACCGATACTAGCGGCAAGAAGCATTTCTGGAGAGTTAGACGGTTCAGATAGCCTAGTGAGCTGGAGCATAGCCGGTATAGATGAGCGCAGGATAGAAGATTAATACGCAAATGTGTTTTAGATTATCTCCGATGTGATAGCCGCCATAACCTAAGAGGTATATTATGGCTAGATATCGCTGCCTATCTTCTGGTATATTGGGAACTTGTTGTGCGCGCGTAGTTTTGACATGCATATAGCGGCTTTCGCTTCTACGGCTGGTGCACCTTGTACACATCCCTACCGGATCCCAGGGAAGGACATCTCTTGGCTGCTTCTAGCACCTCTTTATTACCAGTAAAAGACGGCAAAATTGTGCCGAATCGCGTATCGTTTGCAAAACTTCACGAGCCGATGGCCGTGCCCGATCTTTTGGGGCTTCAGACAGCATCGTATGGCTGGCTGATTGGCTCCGAAGAATGGCGCGAAGCTCATCCTGGCGAGAAGTCTGGTTTAGAAGAAATTTTTGATGAAATTTCTCCTATCGAAAATACTGCCCGCACGATGGGGCTTGTGCTCTCAAACCCTCATCTCGAAGACGAGAAAGCGCCTGTTGCGGAGTGTAAAGATAAAGACATGACGTATTCTGCTGCGCTCTACGTCACTGCAGAATTCCAAAATTACGAGACTGGCGAAATTAAGAGCCAGACTACCTTCATTGGTGATTTTCCGTTGATGACGCCGCAAGGCACCTTTATTATCAATGGCACTGAACGTGTGGTCGTCTCTCAGCTCGTGCGCAGCCCAGGCGTCTATTTTGAGCGCCTTCCAGATAAGACTTCCGATAAGTGGATTTATTCCACAAAGGTCATTCCTTCCCGCGGTGCATGGCTTGAATTTGAGATCGATAAGCGTGACGCTGTGGGCGTGCGTATCGACCGTAAGCGCAAGCAGTCTGTGAGCATCTTCCTCAAGGCTCTTGGTATGAGTGATGCTGAGATTCGTGAAGAGTTCAAAGATTATCCAGTGATGATCGACACTCTCGATAAAGATTCGATTGAGACGCAGGAAGATGCTCTGCAGGATCTTTACCGCAAACTTCGCCCAGGCGAGCCGCCAACGGCAGAGGCAGGGCGTAATCTTCTCAACAACTTCTATTTCAACAATAAGCGATACGATCTCGCCAAAGTTGGGCGCTACAAGGTGAATAAGAAGCTCGGTTTGGATGTGGATTCACTCGAGCGTCAGCTCACCCTCACAGATATCATTGGAACTTTGAAGTATCTGATGGCTTTGCATGCGGGAGAGACGAGCGTCGTCACAGGCGACGATACCCTTGCTGTTGCGGTGGAAACTGACGATATTGATCACTTCGGAAACCGCCGTATCCGTGCAGTCGGTGAGCTGATTCAAAACCAGGTACGTACAGGGCTTTCTCGCCTTGATCGTATGGTTCGTGAGCGTATGACCACTCAAGAAGCGGAAGCAATCACGCCGTCGAGCTTGATCAATATCCGTCCAATTGTGGCAGCGATTAAAGAGTTCTTTGGCACTTCTCAGCTTTCGCAGTTTATGGATCAAAATAACCCGCTGGCAGGGCTGACCCACAAGCGCCGCCTCTCAGCGCTTGGTCCTGGCGGTCTTTCGCGCGATCGTGCATCGATGGAAGTTCGTGACGTGCACCCGTCACACTATGGGCGTATGTGCCCGATCGAAACTCCTGAAGGTCCAAACATTGGTCTGATTGGCTCCCTTGCAGGCTATGCTCGTGTAAATGCCTACGGATTTATTGAGACTCCATACCGCAAGGTTGTCGACGGGCGCGTCACAGATCAGATTGACTACCTCAACGCTTCTGATGAGGATCGCTTTAACGTTGCTCAGGCTGATTCCCCGATCGACGAGAATGGCTATTTCACTGAAGAAGAGGTGCTTGTGCGCCTGCCTGGCGGTGAGCCTGCGCTCGTTCATCCAAGTGATGTAGGCTATATGGACGTTTCTGCACGCCAGATGTGCTCTGTGGGTACCGCTATGATTCCGTTCTTGGAGCATGACGATGCGAACCGTGCTCTTATGGGTGCAAACATGCAAAGGCAGGCCGTGCCCCTGTTGCGCCCAGTAGCTCCGTTTGTGGGCACCGGCATGGAGGCACGCGCAGCCGTTGATGCTGGCGATGCGACTGTAGCAGCAGCTCCTGGCGTCGTCACTGAAGTTTCGGCCGATGCAGTGCATGTGCTCGAAGATAGTGGCAAGCACCGTATTTATAAGCTGCTCAAGTTTGAGCGTTCCAACCAAGGTAACTGCACAAACCAGCATGTGCGCGTCAATGAAGGCGACCGCGTCGAAAAAGGCTCTCTGATTGCTGATGGGCCTGCAACGGCAGGCGGTGAATTGGCTCTTGGGCAAAATCTGCTCGTGGCATTTATGGCATGGAATGGCTACAACTACGAAGACGCCGTGATTTTGAGCCAGCGTTGCCAGAGCGAAGATCTGCTCACTTCGATTCACATTGAAGAGCACGAAGTTGATGCGCGCGATACAAAGCTTGGTCCAGAGGAAATCACGCGTGATATTCCAAATGTTTCCGAGGAAATGCTTGCAAATCTCGATGAGCGCGGCATTATCCGTATCGGTGCTGAGGTGCGTGCTGGAGATATTCTCGTCGGTAAAATCACGCCGAAAGGTGAGACTGAGCTAACCTCAGAAGAACGTTTGCTTCGCGCAATCTTTGGCGAGAAAGCTAAAGAAGTCCGTGATACATCACTGCGCGTGCCGCATGGTGAATCCGGCATCGTCATTGCAGTTAAAGAATTCTCACAAGAAAACGATGACGAGTTAGCAGCCGACGTACGCCAGACTGTGCGCGTGCATATTGCTCAACGCCGCAAGATCACAATCGGCGATAAGATGGCTGGTCGTCACGGCAACAAAGGCGTTATCTCCCGTATTTTGCCGCTCGAAGATATGCCATTCATGGAAGACGGCACTCCTGTGGATATCGTTTTGAATCCGCTTGGTGTGCCAAGCCGTATGAACCTCGGGCAGGTATTCGAGCTTCACCTTGGCTGGATCGCTTCCCAAGGCTGGGATGCTACTCAAGCTCGTGAAGATGGTGAAGAATGGGCAGCTCGTCTCCCAGAAAACGCCGTAAAGACTGACGGGCAGCAAAACGTGGCAACGCCAGTGTTTGACGGTTTGCTCTCCGATGAGCTCTTCGGTTTGCTTGCGAATACGCTTCCAAACCGCGACGGTGACGTCATGGTCAATGCAGACGGCAAAGCTCGCTTGTTTGACGGGCGCACTGGTGAGCCATTCCCAGATCCAGTTTCGGTTGGCTATATGTATATGCTGAAGCTTCACCATCTCGTGGACGACAAGATCCACGCACGTTCAACGGGTCCATATTCGATGGTTACCCAGCAGCCTCTTGGCGGTAAAGCGCAATTCGGCGGTCAGCGTTTCGGCGAAATGGAGGTGTGGGCACTTGAAGCTTACGGCGCTGCTCATACGCTGCAGGAAATGCTCACCATTAAGTCTGACGATACCGTCGGGCGCGTGAAAGTGTATGAAGCGATAGTCAAAGGCGATAACATTCCAGAGCCGGGTATTCCTGAATCCTTCAAGGTGCTCGTGCAGGAAATGAAGAGCCTATGTTTGAACGTTGAAGCGCTTGAT
The DNA here is from genome assembly GCA_958428545.1 of uncultured Arcanobacterium sp. GTDB lineage: Bacteria > Actinomycetota > Actinomycetes > Actinomycetales > Actinomycetaceae > Arcanobacterium_A. The sequence continues at coordinate 403,815 of CAUAGM010000001.1, forward strand.
GCCGCAGGCACTGCGATTTCGTTGCAAGATGCGGATGAAGACGCATTCCGTGCCCCGCAAAGCGCTGGTATTGCAACAGGTTTGGAAGACCTTCAAACTGGTGCAGAATTCTGAGATTCTAGGAACTTAAACAATCGGAAGTAGGAAAAGTGCTCGACGTTAATCTTTTTGATCAACTTCATATTTCGCTCGCCACATCTGAGGACATTCGTTCCTGGAGCCACGGCACAGTGACGAAGCCTGAGACGATCAACTATCGTACTCTTAAGCCTGAAAAAGATGGTCTGTTTGGTGAACAGATTTTTGGTCCAACCCGAGATTGGGAGTGCGCTTGCGGCAAGTATAAGCGCCCTCGCTACAAGGGAATCGTATGCGAACGCTGTGGCGTGGAAGTGACCCGCTCGAAAGTGCGCCGTGAGCGCATGGGGCACATTGAACTCGCAGCGCCCGTTACCCATATTTGGTATTTCAAGGGTGTGCCCTCCCGTTTGGGTTACCTGCTTGATGTGGCACCAAAAGACCTTGAAAAGGTTATTTATTTCGCTGCATACATGGTAACGAACGTCGATGAGGGCAAGCGTCATGACGATATGCCAACTCTCAGCCAGGAATATCAGCTTGAGCATGATGCGCTCGAAAAAGAGCGTGATGTTGAGGTAGAGAAAGCTCTCAAAGCGGAAGAAGATGCTCTTGCCGCTCTCGAGAGCGACGGTTCAGATAAAGCCGCTGTGGCAAAGGTGAAGCGCACAAGTGAAGTTAATATCCGCCGTGTTCGCCGTCAATATGAGGAGGATCTTGCCCGTCTAGAAAATGTGTGGGATAAGTTCACCTCTCTCAAAGTCGGTGATTTGGAGGGTGATGAAGACATCTATCGTGAAATGAACGCCCGATGGGGTGATTATTTCGAGGCGTATCGTGGGGCAGAAGCTGTGCAGCGCCGTCTGCGCGATTTTGATCTGCAGGCAGAGCATGATCTGCTCGTAGAACAGATCGAGACTGGTACTGCTCAGCGCAAGACGCGTGCTCTCAAGCGAATCAAAGTTGTGAATGCATTCTTGCACACCGGTACAAAGCCTGAAGCGATGGTTCTCGATGCTCTTCCAGTGATTCCGCCGGATCTGCGTCCGATGGTTCAGCTTGACGGTGGTCGTTTCGCAACGTCCGATCTCAACGATCTGTATCGTCGCGTTATCAACCGCAATAATCGTCTTAAGCGCATGATTGATCTTAATGCGCCGGAGATTATGGTGAATAACGAAAAGCGTATGCTTCAGGAAGCTGTGGATTCGCTCTTCGATAACGGTCGCCGCGGTCGTCCAGTTCAGGGTGCAGGCAACCGTCCGTTGAAATCGATTTCTGATATGCTCAAAGGCAAGCAGGGACGTTTCCGTCAGAACTTGCTTGGTAAACGTGTAGATTATTCTGGGCGTTCCGTGATTGTGGTTGGTCCTGATCTCAAGCTGCACCAGTGTGGTTTGCCAAAGACGATGGCTCTGGAGCTTTTCAAGCCGTTCGTGCAAAAGACCCTTGTGGATCGTCGTCTAGCAAAGAACGTGAAAGCTGCCAAGCGTCTGATCGACCGTCAGCGTGACGAAGTATTTGATGTGCTCGAAGACGTGATTAAGGAGCACCCAGTGCTGCTTAACCGCGCACCAACTCTTCACCGTCTTGGTATCCAGGCGTTTGAGCCAAAGCTCATTGAAGGTAAAGCAATCCGTCTGCACCCGCTCGTATGTACGGCATTCAACGCAGACTTCGATGGTGACCAGATGGCTGTGCATTTGCCGCTCTCAGTGGAAGCTCAGGCAGAAGCACGTATCCTCATGCTCTCGGCAAATAATATTTTGAAGCCGTCTGATGGGCGCCCTGTCACAGTTCCTTCCCAGGATATGATTATCGGCTTGTATCATCTCACGATGATTCGCTTTGAAGCGCAAGGAGAAGGGCGTCTCTTCTCATCGGTTGATGAAGCGCAGATGGCGTGGGATAACGGCGAGCTTGATCTGAACGCGAAAGTGAAGATTCGTTTCCAGCCTGAAGATGTCGTCCTTCCGCGCGATTGGGAAGCTCCTGAAGGATACGAAGAAGGCGACCCGATTTTGCTCGAGACGTCTCTTGGGCGCGCAAAGTTTAACGATGCTTTGCCGACCTCGTTCCCCTATATCAACCGTGTGGTAGATAAAAAGGTTTTGGGCTCAATCGTCAATGAACTCGCTGAGCGCTATTCGAAAGTTGAGGCGGGTGCATCGCTCGATGCCCTGAAGGATACAGGCTTCTATTGGGGTGGGCGTTCTGGCGTCACGATTGCTGTGTCTGACGTGAAGGTGCCTGCCAACAAGCAGGAAATTCTCGATGAGGCTGAGAAGAAGGCTGCCAAGATTGAACAGGATTTCCAAGAAGGCAATATTCGCGATGAAGACCGCCGCAAGGATCTTGTGGATCTGTGGACTGAAGTCACAGATCAGGTAGCAAACGAGATGCGCGATCAGTTTGATTACTGGAACAATATCAACCAGATGGTGAGCTCTGGTGCTCGCGGTAACTGGATGCAGATTCGTCAGGTGGCGGGTATGCGCGGTTTGGTGGCAGACCCGAAGGGTGAAATTATTCCTCGCCCGATTAAGTCGAACTACCGTGAAGGACTTTCTGCTCTCGAATACTTTACCGCTTCGCACGGTGCTCGTAAGGGCTTGGCAGATACAGCGCTTCGTACCGCAGATTCTGGTTACCTTACTCGTCGTCTCGTTGACGTTGCCCAAGATGTGATCGTCAATGAAGCAGACTGCGGCACCTCGCGGGGGCTTGCTAAGCGCCTGTTTGATCTTGATGCTGATGGCAATAAAGTGCGCAGTGAAGATATCGATACTTCGGTATATGCTCGCACTCTTGCGAAAGATGCTGTTGATGCCGGCGGCAATGTGATTGTGGAAGCTGGTACAGATATTGGCGATGTGGCTCTTGAAGCTATGATTGATGCTGGTATCCAGGATATTACAGTGCGTTCAGTGCTCACGTGTACGAGCCGTCACGGCGCATGCGCAAAGTGCTACGGTCGTTCACTTGCAACAGGCAAACTCGTCGATATCGGCGAAGCTGTCGGTATCGTCTCAGCTCAGTCGATTGGTGAGCCTGGTACCCAGCTGACGATGCGTACTTTCCATACGGGTGGCGCTGCATCTGCTGAGGATATTACCCAAGGTCTTCCTCGTGTGCAGGAGCTTTTCGAAGCTCGTACTCCAAAGGGCGAAGCGCCGATTGCTGAGGCTGCAGGCACGCTTGCTGTAGAAGATATGGAACGTAGCCGCCGCCTTATTATTAAGCGTGACGATTCTGATGAAGATCTCGTTTATTTGGTGGGTAAGCGCGCTAAGCTGCTTGTGGCTGAGGGATCTCATGTAGAGGTCGGCACACAGCTTGTTGATGGTTCTGTAGATCCAAAGAAGGTGCTGCGTATTTCTGGGCGCCGCACAGCTCAGCTGCATCTTGTGAGTGAGGTGCAAAACGTTTATCGCTCGCAGGGCGTGGAAATTCACGATAAGCATATTGAGGTGATTGTGCGCCAGATGCTTCGCCGCGTTACGGTGCTCGATTCTGGCGATACACGTTTGCTTCCTGGGGAGCTTGTAGACGTTACCGTTTTTGAAGATGCTAACCGTGCAGCTCTCGTTGAGGGCGGTAAGCCTGCGAGCGGTCGTCCAGAGCTTATGGGTATTACGAAGGCGTCGCTTGCCACGGATTCTTGGCTCTCGGCTGCGTCTTTCCAGGAGACGACGAAGGTGCTTACTGAGGCTGCGCTGAATTCCAAGTATGATCCGCTGGCAGGCTTGAAAGAGAATGTGATTCTCGGCAAGCTTATTCCTGCTGGTACAGGTATGGAATCTTTGCGTAAACCTCGCGTGGAGCCTACCACACAAGCTCGTGCCGACTATGAGAAGCTCAATAATATCGTCTCTCGCGATTTTGAATCCTTCGATGATATTTACAGCTACTCCTCGGATGATTTCGATTCGGGGTTAGGCTACGGGTTTGGAAGTAGTTTCTAACTTCTCTCTATAAATAGTGCGGGCGTATCGTATGAAGCGTCCGCACTATTTTTATGGCAGCATTACTTTTATTTCTGCAGCATTTTTATTTCTGTGCGTCTATCTCGTATTGCTTATCTGCGTTGTGTATCTTGCGGCGAAAGCTATTTTACGCATGATGCTGAATTGTGTTTGGCTGGGAGCATATTTCCTCTTGTGGTTTGTAGGTTATCTGCGAAGCAGAGTTTCTGTGGTGAGTGCCACCCTGCTTCTTGTACTAATTCTTTTGACTGTCATGGCGCCGAAAGGTTAATCTAGGCAATGGTGCCCGTTCTGGGCTTTTCCACGTTGCTATCTGCACGATGACGAAGTTGCAATATGTCGATGTGCTCTGGAAAAGGCTAGACGCTAGGGGAGTACGGTGACGCCTCCCAGCCGCAGCTTCGAATGAAACAGGCGGGCAGTTCGTCGAAATAGAATACATAGGAGACAATAGTGCCAACTATTCAGCAGCTGGTTCGTAAGGGCCGCAGCAAGAAGGTGCAGCAGTCGTCTACGCGTGCGCTCAAAGGAAGCCCACAGCGTCGCGGCGTGTGCACTCGTGTTTATACCACTACACCGAAGAAGCCAAACTCAGCTCTTCGTAAAGTTGCTCGTGTGCGTTTGAGCTCGGGCATCGAAGTCACCGCATATATTCCAGGTGAAGGTCACAACCTTCAGGAACACTCCATCGTGCTTGTGCGCGGTGGGCGTGTGAAGGATCTTCCTGGCGTGCGTTTCCATATCGTTCGTGGTGCGCTCGATACCCAGGGCGTGAAGAACCGCTCCCAAGGGCGTTCCAAGTACGGCGCTAAGAAGGAGAAGAAGTAATGCCACGTAAAGGTCCAGCTCGTAAACGACCGTTGATTGCGGATCCGGTTCATAATTCTCAGCTCGTCACTCAGCTCGTCAATCGTGTGCTTCTTGATGGTAAGAAGTCTGTGGCTCAGCGTATCGTCTATGGCGCACTTGATGGCGTCGCTGAAAAGACGGGGCAGGAGCCAGTGAGCGTGCTTAAACGTGCACTCGATAACATTCGTCCACAGCTTGAGGTGCGTTCTCGCCGTGTTGGTGGCGCTACCTATCAGGTGCCTGTGGAAGTGAAGCCAGGGCGTGCAAATACTCTTGCACTTCGTTGGCTCGTTGAATTCTCACGCCAGCGTCGTGAAAATACGATGCTTGAGCGTCTGCAAAATGAAATCATGGATGCTGCAAATGGCTTGGGCGCTTCTGTGAAGCGTCGTGAGGATATGCATCGCATGGCCGAATCGAACCGCGCATTCGCGCACTATCGCTGGTAATACGTATGCGGAGCTTGAAGATGACGGAATTTTACAGCGTCACCAGAAGGCTCGGCATCGATACAGGAAAGAGAATTCTCTATGGCATTTGAGGCGCTATCCGACCTTAACAAGGTCCGTAATATCGGCATTATGGCGCATATTGACGCCGGAAAGACCACCGTCACTGAGCGCATTTTGTTTTACACCGGCATTAACTACAAGATCGGTGAGACGCATGACGGCGCATCCACGACAGACTGGATGGAGCAGGAGAAAGAGCGTGGTATTACCATCACTTCTGCTGCTGTGACGGCATTTTGGAAAAACAACCAGATCAACATTATCGATACCCCTGGGCACGTGGATTTCACTGTTGAGGTGGAACGTTCTTTGCGTGTGCTTGACGGCGCTGTAGCGGTGTTTGACGGCAAGGAAGGTGTGGAGCCACAGTCTGAAACTGTGTGGCGTCAGGCTGATAAGTATGGCGTTCCGCGCATTTGTTTCATCAACAAGATGGATAAGATGGGCGCCGATTTTTACTTCTCTGTGAAGACAATCGAAGAACGTCTCCACGCAACTCCACTCGTCATGGCTCTCCCAATCGGAGCTGAAAATGAGCTTTCTGGCGTGATTGATCTGCTGACAATGAAAGCTCTTCGTTTCCCTGCGGAAGACGATAAGGGCAATAAGACCATGGGTAACCTTGTGGTCGAGGAAGAAATTCCAGCAGATATGCTCGATAAAGCTGAAGAGTACCGCGCTGCTCTTATTGAGCGTGTAGCTGAGAGCGATGATGCATTGCTTGAAAAGTACTTTGGCGGCGAAGATATTGAAATTTCGGAAATCAAGGCTGCGATTCGTAAGCTGACGATTGCTGGTGAAATCTTCCCTGTCTTTGCTGGCTCCGCATACAAGAATATTGGCGTGCAGCCAGTGCTTGATGCTGTGATTGATTATCTGCCATCTCCTCTCGATATCGAGTCGGTCAAGGGTGTTGATCCTAAAGACGAAACCAAGGAGCTTGTGCGCAAAGCAGACGAGAAGGAGCCATTTGCTGCTCTCGCATTCAAAATTGCTGTGCACCCGTTCTTCGGACGTCTCACCTTTATTCGTGTTTACTCTGGCACGGTTGATGCTGGTGCTAGCGTTATGAATGCGACGAAGGGCAAGAAAGAGCGTATCGGTAAGATCTTCCAGATGCATGCCAATAAGGAAAATCCTGTGGATGCAGCTCATGCTGGGCATATTTATGCTGTTGTGGGATTGAAAGAGACGACGACGGGTGATACTCTCTCGGATCCGTCACACCCGATTTCCCTTGAGTCGATGACTTTCCCGGATCCTGTGATCCACGTGGCGATTGAGCCAAAGTCTAAGGCCGATCAGGAAAAGATGGGTATCGCGATTCAGAAGCTTGCTGAAGAAGACCCAACCTTTACAGTGAAGTTGGATGAAGAAACTGGGCAGACCGTGATTGGTGGTATGGGAGAGCTTCATCTCGATATCATCGTAGATCGTATGCGTCGTGAGTTTAAGGTCGAAGCAAACGTGGGTGCTCCAATGGTTGCATACCGCGAAACGATTCGCGCCAAGGCTGCAAATGTGGAATATACCCACAAGAAGCAGACTGGTGGTTCTGGTCAGTTCGCAAAGGTTCTCGTCACCTTCGAGCCACTCGAAGAAAACGAAGAGGGCAAGACCTACGAGTTTATCGATGCCGTGACAGGCGGTCGCGTGCCTCGTGAGTATATCCCGTCCGTGGATGCTGGTATTCAGGCAGCTATGGAAAACGGTGTGCTTGCAGGCTTCCCGATGGTAGGAGTTAAGGCTACTCTCGAGGACGGCGCTTATCACGATGTTGACTCCTCCGAAATGGCGTTCAAGATTGCTGGACAGATGGTATTCCGTGAAGGTGCAAAGCGCGCTAAGCCGGTTATCCTCGAACCAGTAATGGACGTGGAGGTTCGTACTCCCGAGGAGTACATGGGCGATGTGATCGGCGATCTCAACTCTCGTCGTGGGCAGATTTCTTCTATGGAAGATGCCACAGGTGTTAAGATTGTGCGTGCGCTCGTACCGCTTTCCGAAATGTTTGGTTACGTTGGCGATTTGCGTTCCAAGACGCAGGGTCGTGCTGTGTACACCATGCAGTTCGCAAAGTATCAAGAGGTTCCGAAGGCCGTGGCCGACGAAATCATTTCAAAGACCCGTGGCGAGTGAGCCAGCAGGTTAAATTTACAAAGAAACAATTCAACCAGTAGGATTCATATAGCCGCGGATGCGGTGCGTGAGCGTAAAGCGGTTATGCACCCGTTCAGCTAGCTGAAAATCACTACCCGAGTCCAGGAGGACACTAATAATGGCAAAGGCCGTTTACGATAAGTCCAAGCCGCATATGAATATCGGCACCATCGGTCACGTTGACCATGGCAAGACCACCCTTACTGCTGCTATCACCAAGGTGTTGGCTGAGAAGTATCCGGATCTCAACTCCGCAACTGCATTCGAGAACATCGATAATGCACCAGAAGAGCGTGAGCGCGGCATTACTATCAACGTTGCACACGTTGAGTATCAGACCGAAAAGCGTCACTATGCACACGTAGACGCTCCAGGGCACGCCGACTACATCAAGAACATGATTACTGGCGCAGCTCAGATGGATGGCGCAATCCTCGTGGTTGCTGCTACTGACGGTCCAATGGCTCAGACTCGTGAGCACGTGCTTCTCGCTCGCCAGGTAGGCGTGCCGGATCTCATTGTTGCATTGAACAAGTGCGATATGGTTGAGGATCCAGAACTTATCGATCTCGTTGAAATGGAAGCTCGTGAGCTCCTTTCTGATCAGGATTATCCAGGCGATGACGCACCTGTTGTGCGTGTATCCGCTTATCAGGCACTCCAGGGCGATCCTGAATGGGTTAAGACCATCGAAGAGCTCATGGATGCAGTTGATAGCTACTTCCCGGATCCAGAGCGTGATCTCGATAAGCCATTCCTCATGCCAATTGAAGATGTGTTCACGATCTCTGGTCGCGGCACCGTGGTCACTGGTCGTGTGGAGCGCGGTTTGCTCAACCTGAACGAAGAGGTTGAAATTCTCGGTATCCGTGCACCTCAGAAGACTACAGTGACTGGTATTGAAATGTTCCACAAGAGCATGGATCATGCAGACGCTGGTGAGAACTGCGGTCTTCTTCTCCGTGGTACCAAGCGTGACGAAGTTGAGCGTGGTCAGGTTGTGGCTAAGCCAGGAACTATCACCCCTCACACCAACTTCGAGGGTCAGGTATACGTCCTTACCAAGGACGAAGGCGGTCGTCACAACCCGTTCTTCACAAACTACCGTCCACAGTTCTACTTCCGTACCACTGACGTGACTGGTGTTATCACTCTCCCAGAGGGTACCGAAATGGTTATGCCTGGCGACAACACCACCATTACGGTTGAGCTTATTCAGCCAATCGCTATGGAAGAGGGTCTCGGCTTCGCTATCCGCGAAGGCGGTCGTACCGTTGGTTCAGGCAAGGTGACCAAGGTTATTAAGTGAGGCATACGCTGATCTGAAACTAAAGCTTATTGCTTAGGAAAGTGTGCTCCCAGCTGTATATCAGTTGCGAGCACACTTTCTTTTTCTAATATTTTTTTTGGGAATATTATTGAATGTTTGATCGTTATAGCTTGTGATTGGCAAGAGAAAAGAAAGATTCCAGTAAATAAAAGGAATCACTCTTGTATATGAAAGGATGATCATGGGTTTCGCCGAAACAATTAAGAATAAAGCTGAAGAGCTGAGCGGAAAAGCAAAAGAAGCAGCAGGAAAAGTAACATGTGATCACGATCTTGAAGCTGAAGGCAATGCGGATCAGATGAGCGGCAAAGCAAAGGAACTTGCTAATCAAGTTCAAGAAAAGTTTGAAGAAATGAAAGATACGGTCTCAGATTTTGCAGATAAAGCTCGCGCGAATGGTGAGGCTGCAATCGATAAAATCAAAGGCGAAGATTCTGCCAAGTGACTGTAAGCAGATCGCGCTTGGATATTTATTCGTAACGAATGCGATAAATGGCGATACCGAGAATTGCTCAGGCAGTTCTCAGTATCGCCATTATGTGTATCTATTGCTTTTCCAAGACAGGGAAAATTACTGTGCTGTGCCCCACCTAACGTTGAACGAGGTTGCTAATGAGTAGATAATTACGGCATACTAGATGAGTTGCTCGGTATGCCGAGTGTGAAAGCGTGGCTGATTCACAAAAGAGAATCAGCGCAAATTCAAGGCTTTATCAAAATTCCATAGTGGCGTTCAGTGGGTCTCTCTGCGACACGCCCGAGTGCGGGTTTCGGTAAAGTCGAAGTAAGAAGAGAGGGAGACGACGCCATGGCGGGACAGAAAATCCGCATCCGTCTGAAGTCGTATGACCACGAGGTCATCGACAATGCAGCGAAAAAGCTCGTCGACGAAGTTACCCGTACGGGAGCATCGGTTGTGGGGCCTGTGCCTCTGCCAACGGAGAAGAATGTATTTACGGTTATCCGTTCGCCCCACAAGTACAAAGACAGCCGTGAGCAGTTTGAAATGCGCACACATAAACGTTTGATCGACATCGTTGATCCAACCCTGAAGACGATCGATACGCTTCGTCGCTTGGATCTTCCAGCAGATGTGAGTGTTGAGATCAAGCTCTGATCGGCTCTGAAGGTATTGAGGTAACGATAATGGTAAAGAACATCCAAGCAGTGGCGCCGAAGCCTGTAAAGGCTCTTCTCGGCACCAAGCTCGGCATGACTCAAGTATGGGATGAGAATGCGAAACTCGTGCCCGTCACCGTTGTGCGAGTAGGAAAGAATGTCGTCACTCAGGTACGTACTCCTGAGGTTGATGGCTATGAAGCTGTGCAGCTCGCTTCTGGCGAACTCAAAGCTAAAAATGTGACGAAGCCGTTGGCTGGTCACTTTGCAAAGGCAGGTGTTGAACCTCGCCGCCATATTGCAGAAATCCGTACTGTAGATGCTTCTGAGTATACGCTCGGGCAGGAACTCGGTGTGGAGACTTTCGAGGCTGGCGCCATCGTAGACGTGATCGGCAAATCAAAGGGTAAAGGATTTGCCGGCGTTATGAAACGCCACGGATTTGCTGGTGTTTCTGCATCTCATGGTGCACACCGTAACCACCGCAAGCCTGGCTCAATTGGTGCTTGCGCAACGCCATCACGTGTATTCAAAGGTATGCGTATGGCAGGTCGCATGGGCAATGCACGTGTGACAGTTCAGAATTTGACCATTCACGCTGTTGACGTTGAGCATGAATTGCTTCTCGTCAAAGGTGCTATCCCTGGTCCTAAGGGCAGCACAGTCGTGATCCGCACTGCCGTGAAGGGAGCCTGATTTAGATGGCAGACTTCAAGGTTGACGTTTTAGATTACGCTGGCAAGAAAGCCGGCACTGCTACACTTCCAGCAGAGCTGTTCGATGTGGATACAAACGTGGCACTGCTTCATCAGGTTGTCGTTGCTCAGCGCGCTGCAGCTCGTCAAGGTACTCACTCCACCAAGACTCGCGGCGAAGTTCGCGGCGGCGGCGTGAAGCCTTTTAAGCAGAAGGGTACAGGTCGCGCTCGTCAAGGTTCGATCCGCGCTCCACACTTCACTGGTGGCGGCATTGTGCATGGGCCAAAGCCGCGCGACTATTCACAGCGCACACCTAAGAAAATGATTAAAGCTGCTGTTCGTCAGAGCCTGTCTGATCGTGCACGCGCTAGCCGTATTTTCATCGTGAAGGGTTTCGTAGAATCTGAAACTCCTTCAACTAAGACAGCTGTGACACTCCTCAACACGTTCACTGAAGCAAAGCGAGTGCTCGCTGTTGTTGGTCGTGATTCAGATGTTGATGTGTTGTCACTGCGCAACGTTCCAGAAGTACATACTCTTTATGTGGATCAGCTCAATGCATACGATGTGCTCGTTGCAGATGACGTTGTTTTCACCGAAGAGGCACTGAGGACGTGGATAGACCTCAATTCCACAGCTAAGGAGGCCACGAAGTGACGAACGAAGCTTTTTGGAACAAAGATCCGCACGACGTCATTCTTCGCCCGGTAGCTTCTGAGAAAGCTACTCGTCTCGAAGATGAAGGTAAGTATTCCTTCTTTGTGCATCCTGATGCCAACAAAACGCAGATCAAGATCGCAGTTGAAAAGATCTTCGGCGTGAAGGTTGCTTCCGTCAATACGATTAATCGCGCTGGTAAGACAACGCGTTCACGGACGGGTATTGGTAAGCGTAAAGACACGAAGCGTGCGATCGTGACGCTGCGTGAAGGTACGATCGATATCTACGGCGACATCGTTGCGTAGCGAGGATTGAGGAAGAACACTCATGGGAATTCGTAAGTATAAGCCGACGACGCCAGGGCGCCGTGGTTCTAGTGTGGCAGATTTCGCCGAAATCACGCGCACGACCCCGGAGAAGAGCCTTGTACGTCCGCTTCATAAGACTGGTGGCCGCAACAATAATGGTCGCATTACCACTCGCCATAAAGGCGGTGGGCACAAGCGTCAGTACCGTTTGATCGACTTCCGTCGTCACGATAAAGACGGTATCAACGCGAAAGTGGCACATATCGAATATGATCCAAACCGCACCTCGCGTATTGCATTGCTTCACTACGTTGATGGCACGAAGCGTTATATTCTTGCACCAGATGGTCTTAAGCAGGGAATGATCATTGAAAATGGTCCGAATGCTGATATCAAGCCAGGTAACAGCCTTCCGTTGCGCAACATTCCAGTTGGTACAGTTGTGCACGCAGTAGAGTTGCAGCCAGGCGGCGGTGCAAAGATTGCACGCTCTGCTGGTAACTCTGTGCAGCTTGTGGCTAAGGAAGGCAAATATGCACAGTTGCGTATGCCTTCTGGCGAAATTCGCAACGTCGATGCTCGCTGCCGCGCTACTGTTGGTACCGTTGGTAATGCTGAGCAGGGCAATATCAACTGGGGCAAAGCAGGTCGTAAGCGCTGGAAGGGCGTTCGTCCTACTGTCCGCGGTGTTGTGATGAACCCTGTGGATCACCCACATGGTGGTGGTGAAGGCAAGACTTCTGGTGGTCGTCACCCAGTGACACCTTGGGGTAAGCCTGAAGGTCGTACGCGTCATCCAAACAAGCCCAGCGACAAGCTCATCGTGCGCCGTCGCAAGACTGGCAAGAATCGTTGATAGGAGGAATGAGCTATGCCGCGTAGTTTGAAGAAAGGTCCATTCGTAGACGAACACCTTATGAAGAAGGTGGACGAGCAGAACGAAAAGGGCACGAAGAATGTGATCAAGACGTGGAGCCGCCGTTCCATGATTACGCCAGACTTCCTCGGGCACACAATTGCTGTGCACGATGGTCGTAAGCATGTGCCAGTGTTTGTCACTGAATCAATGGTGGGTCACAAACTTGGTGAATTCGCTCCAACCCGTACCTTCAAAGGGCACGAGAAGGACGACAAGAAGGGTCGTCGCCGCTGAGGCACGTGAGTAGGAAAGAGATAGGCAGAAATATGGAAGCTAAGGCGCAAGCAAAATTTGTGCGCACTACGCCCCAGAAGTCGCGCCGTGTGATCAATGAAATCCGCGGTAAGCGTGCTCTGGATGCCGTCGATGTGCTCACGTATGCTCCTCAGGCTGTGGCTCGTGATATTAAGGGCGTGCTGCTTTCAGCAATTGCAAATGCTCGTTTTAAAGCAGATGAAGCTGGCGAGCGTTTGAGCGAAGAAGCACTCGTTATCACCGCCGCTTATGTAGATGAAGGGCCAACTATGAAGCGTATTCGCCCGCGTGCTCAAGGTCGTGCAAATCGGATCTTGAAGCGCACGAGCCATATCACGGTGGTTGTCTCTGATGGTAAGAACGAGAAGGAGGCCTGATCGTGGGGCAGAAAGTAAACCCAACAGGGTTCCGCTTGGGAATTACTACGGATCATCGTTCAAAATGGTTTGCTGATTCCAAGAAGGAAGGGCAGCGTTACCGCGATTATCTCGGTGAAGATATTAAAATTCGCCGTCTCATGGAAATGAAGTTGGAACGCGCAGGCGTAAGCCGCGTCAACATTGAGCGCCGCACTGAGCGCGTTGTAGTGGATATCCACACAGCTCGCCCAGGTATTGTGATCGGGCGTCGTGGTGCTGAGGCAGATCGTCTCCGCCAGGATCTTGAAAAGCTCACTGGTAAGAGTGTTCAGCTCAACATCCTTGAGGTTAAGAATCCAGAAGCTGATGCACAGCTCGTTGCTCAAGGCATTGCCGAACAGCTGGCAGCGCGCGTGAGCTTCCGCCGTGCAATGCGCAAGGGGATTCAGAGTGCTCAACGCGCTGGCGCAAAAGGTATTCGAGTACAATGCTCAGGGCGTCTCGGTGGCGCAGAAATGAGCCGTAGTGAATTTTACCGTGAAGGTCGTGTACCGTTGCACACTCTTCGCGCAAATATCGATTACGGCTTCTATGAGGCAAAAACCACTTTCGGGCGCATCGGTGTGAAAGTGTGGATTTATCGTGGCGACATGACCGAGCAAGAATACTTCCGTTCCCTTAACGAAGGAGGACGTGGGCGCGGTCGCTCTGGAAACCGTGATGACCGCCGTGGTAACCGTGGCAATCGTGGTAACCGTGGCAATCGTGCAAACCGTACTCAAAACGCACAGGCTGAAGAAGCTCAGGCAACTGAAGCTGCCAGCGTAAACGAAGCCGTTGCTGCTCAGGCATCGGCTCCAGAAGCTACTACTCAAGAAACGGAGGCCTGAGATTAATGCTCATTCCTCGTCGTACTAAGTATCGTAAGCAGCACCGCCCAGGGCGTACTGGCATGAGCAAGGGTGGAAACACCTTGGCATTCGGTGATTTTGGTATCCAAGCTTTGGAGCCTGCATATATTACCAACCGCCAGATCGAGGCTGCACGTATTGCAATGACTCGTTACATTAAGCGTGGCGGTAAAGTGTGGATCAACATTTTCCCCGATCGCCCGCTCACCAAGAAAGCACTTGGTCTGCGTATGGGTTCTGGTAAGGGACCTGTGGAAACGTGGGTTGCAAATGTCAAGCCTGGTCGCATTATGTTTGAAATCACTGGTGTGAGCGAAGAGCTTGCACGAGGCGCTATGTCTCGCGCAATGCACAAGCTCCCCATGAAGACACGTTTCGTGATGCGTGAGGAAGGTGAATGATGGCTAAGGGTATATCCACTGAAGAATTAGATAAGCTCACCGATGCTGAACTCACTGAAAAGGTGAAGGAATTTAAGGAAGAGCTCTTCAATCTGCGCTTCTCTGCCGTCACTCATCGCTTAGACGATCCAGGTCGGTTGAAGGAAGTACGCCGCGATATTGCGCGTATTTACACCATCGTTCGTGAGCGCGAGCTCGGTATCCGTACCGCTCCTGCCGCTCGTGGCGCTAAGAAGTGAGGTCTGAAGTGAGCGAAGAAACCACGAAAGAGACGCAGCGCAACCACCGCAAGGTACGTCGCGGCTACGTAGTATCAGACAAAATGGACAAAACCGTTGTTGTTGAGGTTGAAGATCGCCGTAAGCACTCGCTTTACGGTAAGGTTATGACTCGTACGAAGCGGTATAAGGCTCATGATGAAAATAACGAAGTTCATGTAGGTGATCTCGTTGCCATCATGGAGACCCGTCCACTCTCGGCTACCAAGCATTTCCGCGTGGTCGAGATCATCGAAAAGGCGAAGTGAGTTTTCGGAGTGAGGCGGTAGTGCGAACGTATTGCCGCCGCATTCCGATCAACCCATCCGTTCGGCAAGGCTCGCTTGGCGAGAACCAGCAGACGATAGGAGAAAATAAATGATCCAGCAGGAGTCGCGACTCAAGGTTGCCGACAACACCGGTGCGAAGGAAATTCTTTGCATTCGCGTGCTCGGTGGCTCTGGTAAGCGCTACGCCGGTATTGGCGACGTGATTGTCGCCACCGTAAAGGATGCAATTCCTGGCGGTAACGCAAAGAAAGGCGAAGTTGTTAAGGCCGTAGTTGTGCGTGCGAAGAAAGAAACGCGCCGCGCTGATGGTTCTTATATCAGCTTCGGAGAAAATGCAGCAGTGCTGCTTAAGAATGAAAATGAGCCACGCGGAACCCGTATTTTCGGACCTGTGGCTCGTGAGCTCCGCGAGAAGAAGTTTATGCGTATCGTGTCGCTCGCACCGGAGGTGATCTGAGATGGCAGCCAAGATTAAAAAGGGTGACCTCGTTCAGGTGATCGCTGGTCGTGATAAAGGTATGCAAGGGCGTGTGCTCCAAGTACTCACAAAAGAAGACCGTGTGATTGTTGAAGGCGTGCAGCGCGTGAAGAAGCACACAAAGGTTGGACGTGATAGTCGTGGAGCTGCTACTGGCGGTATCGAGACGATCGAAGCTCCGATCCACGTGTCCAACGTGATGCTCGTCGGTCCAGATAAGAAGCCTGTTCGTGTAGGCTTCCGCGAGGTTGAAGTGGAACGCGATGGTCGCAAGAAGCTGATGCGTGAGCGTATCGGTCGTAAAGCAGGTAAGGAGATCGAGCTGTGAGTGAAGAAAAAGTTCTACCACGCTTGAAGGCCAAGTACCGCAACGAAATCGTTGAAAAGATGCAGGCGGAGTTCAACTATCCTAATCCTAATCAGATCGCTGGTTTGGAAAAGATCGTTGTGAATATGGGCGTGGGCGATGCAGCCCGCGATTCTAAGGTAATCGAAGGCGCAATCGCAGATATGACTGTGATCACTGGTCAAAAGCCTCAGGTTACCCGTGCTCGTAAGAGCATTGCTCAGTTCAAGCTTCGTGAAGGTATGCCAATTGGTTGCCACGTCACTTTACGTGGAGATCGTATGTGGGAATTCCTCGATCGTTTGCTTTCGACAGCTCTTCCACGTATTCGCGATTTCCGTGGTCTTTCTGCTAAACAGTTTGATGGGCACGGCAACTATACATTCGGTCTCACTGAGCAATCCGTATTCCACGAAATTGATCAAGATAAGATCGATCGCGTCCGTGGTATGGATATCACTGTTGTGACGACTGGTAAAACAGACGACGAGGGGCGTTCGCTTCTGAAGCACCTCGGATTCCCATTCAAGGAGGACTGAGATATGGCGAAAACCTCTCTTAAAGTGAAGGCAGCTCGCGAGCCAAAATTTGCTGTGCGTGGCTATACACGCTGTCAGCGTTGCGGTCGCCCACACTCGGTCTACCGTAAGTTCGGCCTGTGCCGCGTTTGCCTTCGCGAAATGGCGTTGGCAGGCGAGCTCCCAGGCGTTAAGAAGTCCAGCTGGTAATAACTACGTGGCAGGTCCGATAAGGAAACCGCTACGAGGAAGGGCATAGCCCACATGACTATGACAGACCCAATCGCAGATATGCTCACGCGTCTGCGCAACGCCAACTCGGCGTATCACGAGACGGTAGCAATGCCGTACTCGAAGATGAAAGGAAGAATCGCAGAGATTCTTCAGCGTGAAGGCTACATTGCAGCCTATGAGGTAGAGGATGCTCGCGTGGGCAAGACTCTCACCCTTACACTCAAATACGGTCCATCCCGTGAGCGTGCGCTTGCTGGTGTTCGCCGTATTTCCAAGCCAGGTTTGCGTGTATACGCAAAGTCGACCAATCTTCCTAAGGTACTCGGCGGTCTTGGTGTAGCAATTATTTCAAGCTCAAGCGGGCTGCTCACAGACCGCGAAGCCAAAGCGAAGGGCGTGGGTGGGGAAGTCCTCGCCTACGTCTGGTGAGAGGAGGGAATTACACAATGTCTCGTATTGGTAAACTCCCTATCACCATTCCTGCAGGTGTTGAAGTAAAACTCGATGATCGCGTAGTCACAGTGAAAGGTCCGAAAGGCGAGCTTTCACAGGCTGTTCCAGAGCCGATTGAGGTGACGATTGACGGAGATCAGATTACGTTCACTCGTCCAAATGATGAGCGTATTTCTCGTTCGCTTCACGGTTTGAGCCGTACTCTTATTTACAACAACATCATCGGTGTAACCCAGGGCTATTCAAAAGCCATGGAAATTGTTGGCACTGGTTATCGTGTTGTCCCGAAGGGTAAAGATCTCGAATTTTCGCTCGGTTATTCGCATACGATTTTGGTTGAGGCTCCAGAAGGAATTTCTTTCGCAGTGGACGGTCCAACTAAATTCTCTGTGAACGGTATTTCCAAGCAGCAGGTGGGCGAAATTGCTGCTCAGATTCGTAAGCTGCGTAAGCCTGAGCCATATAAGGGCAAGGGTGTCAAGTATGCTGACGAGCGCATTCGCCGCAAGGCTGGAAAGGCTGGTAAGTGATGGTCGTTTCAATTAAAGGCAAAGGCAAGTTTATTGCTCGTGCACGCCGTCACCAGCGTGTTCGTAAACTCGTGCACGGTACGCCAGAGCGCCCACGTCTCGTTGTCACCCGTTCTAACCGTCACATGGTTGCGCAGGTTATCGACGATACAGTTGGCAAGACTCTCGTTTCGGCATCAACTCTTGAAGCTGAGCTTCGTGCATCGTCTGTTGCAAAGACGGATAAAGCACGTGAAGTTGGTAAGCTCATTGGTAAACGTGCAGTTGAAGCAGGTATTACCGCAGTTGTATTCGACCGCGGTGGCAATAAGTATCACGGGCGCGTGGCAGCAGTAGCTGACGGTGCGCGCGAGGCAGGACTGGTGCTCTAATGGCAGATCGAGAGGAAACAGTGATGGCTGATCAGACTCAAGATCAGATCCAAGAGCGTGAAGAACGCTCCGAAGGGCGTGGTCGTGGCACTCGCCGTGGCGAACGTCGCAACGAGCGCCGTGGTGAGCGCCGTAATGAAGAAAAGAACGCTTATGTTGAGCGTGTCGTCACGATTAATCGCGTGGCAAAGACCGTTAAAGGCGGTCGCCGCATGAGCTTCACAGCTCTCGTGGTTGTGGGTGACGGCAATGGCACTGTCGGTGTCGGCTATGGCAAAGCTAAGGAAGTTCCTGCAGCTATTGCTAAAGGTACTGAAGATGCGAAGAAGAATTTCTTCAAAGTTCCTCGTCTCGGCACGACTATTCCGCACATGGTGCAGGGTGAAGATGCCGCTGGTATCGTTATGCTTCGTCCCGCATCAGCTGGTACTGGCGTTATCGCTGGTGGTCCAGTACGTGCATTGATGGAAGCTGCTGGTATTCATGATGTGCTTTCAAAGAGTCTCGGATCCTCAAATGCGATCAATATCGTGCGTGGTGCGGTTGCTGCTCTTAAGCAGCTTGAACAGCCAGAAGCTGTGGCAGCGCGTCGTGGGCTTCCGCTCGACCAGGTTGCGCCTGCAGGAATGCTTCGTAAGCGTGCTGAGGCTGAGGCTAAAGAACGTGAAGATGCCAAGATTGCAGCTGAGATCGCTGAAAATGAAGCAGCTGCTGCGGGGGTGAGTGCCTGATGGCAACATTGAAGATTACGATGGTGAAAGGTCTGGTTCGTGCAAAGCAGAACCAGAAAGACACGATCCGTACGCTCGGTCTGCGTAAGATTCATCAGAGCGTTGAACGTGAAGATACACCAGCTGTGCGAGGTATGATTCGTACTGTTGCACACCTTGTGGAAGTTGAGGAGGTGGCCTGATGGCAGAAGAAACTGTTGAAAAGCAGAGTATCTTGAAAATACATGATCTCAAGCCAGCTCCAGGCTCCAAAAAGAGCCGTACTCGCGTTGGTCGTGGTGAAGGTTCTAAAGGTAAGACTGCTGGTCGCGGTACCAAGGGTACGAAGGCTCGTTACCAGGTGAGTGCAGCTTTTGAAGGCGGACAGATGCCGATGCATATGCGTCTTCCAAAGCTTCGTGGTTTCAAGAATCCAAATCGAGTTGTCTACCAGGTTGTAAACTTGGATCGCATCTCGGAGCTTTTCCCTGAAGGTGGTTCGATTTCGGTTGAAGATCTCGTTGCTGCAGGCGCTGTGCGCGCTGGGGAACTGGTGAAGGTTCTCGGTGACGGTGAGATTACTGTGAAAATCGATCTTACCGTTGATAAGTGGAGTGCTTCTGCGGCTCAGAAGATTGAAGCTGCAGGCGGTTCTCTCACTCAGCGTGAGGTCTGATAATTGTATAATGTGCGTGGTCGGTTTCCTTTTTTTTGATGGAAGCCGACCACGCACAATGAAGACCACTAGTTTTCATGTAGAGTGTAAACATTAAATATTTCTTGCATCGCATTTTACGCATTGACGATGAGGTGCTGACATAGGAGGACGCAATTGCTTAAAGCACTAATCGCGGCATTCCATACCCCAGATCTACGCCGCAAGCTTTTGATTACCATGTTTATCATGGCGCTTTATCGCTTGGGTACCTATATGCCTGCACCGTTCGTCTCTTATACGAACTTACAGCAGTGCTTGGCTCAGCAAGGTAGCGGTGCCGATCTGCTCACGATGATGAATATGTTTGCTGGTGGCGGTATGCTGCAGCTTTCGGTGTTTTCACTTGGCATTATGCCGTATATTACGGCATCGATTATCGTCCAGCTGATGCGCGTTGTGATTCCTCGTTTCGAGGAACTGCATAAGGAAGGGCAGACTGGGCAGGCGAAGCTTACTGAGTACACGCGCTATGTAACGATTTTCCTTGCAATTCTTCAAAGCTCTGTGATCGTTTCTGTGGCAAACTCAAGTTTGTTCCCTGGATGCACTGTCAAGCCTATTCCTGATCATTCGATTCCGACTTTGCTGATGATGATTCTGACGATGACAGCGGGTACTGGTTTAGTTATGTGGCTCGCTGAAATTATCACGGAAAAAGGTGTTGGCAATGGTATGTCGCTGCTGATTTTCACTGGTATTGCAGCGAATTTCCCAACTCTTGTCGGTACTGTTGCAAAGGGTGCCAACCCAGTGAAAGATGTGCTCGTCGTTCTTATTATGTTCCTCGCAATTACGGCCATCGTTGTATTTGTGGAGCAGAGCCAGCGCCGCATTCCCGTTCAATATGCAAAGCGTGTGGTCGGGCGACGCACATATGGAGGTTCCAGCACGTACATCCCGATCAAAGTAAATATGGCAAACGTGATCCCAGTGATTTTCGCTAGCTCGATCCTTTCCTTGCCGCAGATGATCGCAACATTCGGTGATCAGACAAAGGGGTGGGTACAGTGGATTAGTTCGCATTTCACCTACAGTTCGCCATGGTATTTGCTTACATACGCGTTGCTTATTATTTTCTTCGCTTTCTTCTATACGAGTATCACTTTTAACCCTGAAGAGATATCAGACAACATGAAGAAGTATGGCGGCTTTATTCCAGGTATTCGAGCAGGGCAGCCAACTGCTGACTACCTGCGTTATGTGATTAACCGCATCAACTGGGTCGGCGCTTTCTATCTGGCGATTGTGGCAATGATTCCGTATATCGTATTCAACACTCTTGGTGTGCAGAATACAGGTATTGGCGGCACATCAATTATCATTTTGGTTGGTGTCGGTCTGCAGACGGTTAAGGATATTAACGCACAGCTTCAGCAGCGCCATTATGATGGCTTCCTGCGTTAAACTTTGCGATTGGAAAAGCTGGCTAAGCCGGCACAAACTAAAGAGTTAGTGCGTGCTAACGGGAGCTGCTGTAAGCGAATAATTTAATACAGTGTTTTAGGTATGCGTGTTGGGTGAGTTTTTGAAATTCACCCAACACGCATATTCTGTGACGTTTTTCGTATATAACGGCTGTGAGCGCGCGGTACTATTGGTGCGGATGCTTGAGAGCATAGACAGATAAAAGAATATAAAGGAGGCGCGATGAAAGCGCGTTTGATTATGGTAGGCCCTCCTGGCGCTGGAAAAGGGACTCAAGCTGTATCCCTCACCCACACAATGGAAATTCCTAATATCTCGACGGGCGCGATTTTCCGCAGCAACATGGCTCAAGGAACTGATCTGGGAGAGCAGGCACGAGCGTTTATGGAATCGGGAAATCTCGTTCCAGATGAGATTACTGATGCGATGGTGCGTGCTCGCTTAGGAGAATCTGATGCATCGGAAGGATTCTTACTTGACGGGTATCCGCGTAACGCTCATCAAGTGGACGAGCTTGATTCAATTCTTGAGTCTTTCGGTACACATCTCGATGCTGTCGTAGAGATAACAATTCCAGATGAGCAGATCGTGGATCGTCTCCTCAATCGCGCTAAGCTCGAAGGGCGTTCTGACGATACAGAAGATGTTATCCGTCATCGTATTAACGTCTACCATGAGCAAACTGCTCCGGTTGTTGATCTCTATCACAAACGAGGCATCTTGCTTACTATCGATGGTACGGGGACGATTGATGAGGTTCACGAACGGATTATCGCAGCGTTGAGGAGTTTTTTGAATGCGTAAATCTGGCCGTATTGAGCTAAAATCGGATGCCCAAATTGTGCAGATGCGCCGAGCGGCATTAGTCGTGGCAGATATTCATGAAGCATTACTAAAAGCTGCTACCCCTGGAATTTCCACGCAGGAGCTTGACGATATTGCGCGAGATGTTCTAGTTTCCCACAATGCTCGGTCAAACTTTTTTGGATACTATGATTACCCAGCTCAAACGTGTATATCCGTCAATTCAACCGTGGTGCATGGTATCCCGAGTAATGAATGTTTACAACCTGGAGATATCGTCAGTTTTGATTGCGGAGCCTTTCTTGGCGGCTGGAATGCTGACGCGTGCGTAACTGCTGTGATCCCAGGGGGTGACGCCGAACGTCATCGCCGGCGTGAAGAACTCAGTGCCGTCACAAAAGAAGCTATGTGGCAAGGAATTGCCGCAATGGCCACTGGGCGCTATGTGGGGGATATTGGGGCTGCAATTGATGATTACATCGATGCTTTACCTGCGCAGACGCGTCCCTCTATTGTGAAAGAATTTATTGGGCATGGGATTGGCACTCACATGCATATGGATCCCGAAGTCTATAATTTCCGTGCTCGCGCTAGGAAAATAAAACTTCAGCCTGGTATGGTGCTTTGCATTGAGCCGATTCTTGCTGCGGGATCTGCCGAAAACTACACGTTGCCAGATCAATGGACAGTAAAAACGTATGACGGCTCTGACGGTTGCCACTGGGAGCATGAGGTTGCTTTACACTCGAAGGGGATATGGGTGCTGAGTGCACGTGACGGCGGGGCATCAGAGCTTGCCCGTTTCGGTATCACGCCTGTGCCTCTTGAAGGCTAATATGGCACAGGAGATATTTCCGCTAGGTGATTGGTGCATTGTATCCCCTCTCCCTAATCAAAGGACGGCAAAGGGGTAAGAATATCGAGCCATACATTTCTTGGTGGCAAGATGCGTGGCAAGACGTGCGGCAAGATATCGTTTACTATGTTGGCAAACGTGCGCAGATAGCAGTACGCGGTATGAAGAAATAATAGGATGATTTCATTATTGATGAGATCGAGGGAAATAAACTCTAGATACTTTCTGTTGAGTTTCGTAGTGAAATTTATAGAGTCTATTTCGTTTCGATGTGCGATAGATACTGATCGATGCATGATAGATACTGAACTTTCACGCGTTTAACGGTAAATATGATAATAAGATATAAAGTGAACTCATGCGAGACAGAACAGCAGCTTTCAGTACATTGAAAGTTTTCTGCCGAGGCTTTCATGCTAACGATAGAAGTAAGGCGTGCTCATAGTATCGATCTCTTTTCTGTGTGCGTGAGAGAAAGCACGCTTTGCTGAGTTTTTTTGCCTCAACATCACAGGTATAATGATCCGTGGTCTTATGTGTTTTGCGCATGGATCACATAATATAAAACATCAGGTTAGCGGAGACTAATGGCGAAAAAAGAAGGCAAAATTGAGGTAGAAGGAAGAGTTACGGAAGCTCTTCCCGATGCAATGTTTCGTGTAGAGCTAGAAAATGGGCATATGGTGCTCGGCTATATTTCTGGCAAAATGCGCCAGCACTACATCAAAATCCTTCCCGAAGATCGCGTGATTGTGGAGCTGTCGCCCTACGATCTGAATCGCGGTCGCATCGTGTATCGCTTTAAGTAGACGCGCGAGGAGCTATGCGTTTACTGCAAAGTAAACTACATAGCAGAGGATAGAGAATGAAGGTTAAGCCAAGTGTGAAGCGGATCTGCGATCACTGCAAAATCATTCGTCGTCACGGACGCGTGATGGTGATTTGCGGTTCTAATCCGCGGCACAAGCAGCGTCAGGGCTGAATCGAACGAGATTATCCCCTGGCAGAACTAGCATAGCTAGATAGAAAAGAAGCACTGCTAGCGTAGATTTATGAGAAGTTTACGCAACCCTCGGACCGAAAGCCGAGGCTTCGCGCAGACTATGCCATACGGCATCGCGAAGATAGCAGCGCCCGACACTTTCGGCAGAAAAGAATATAGGAGCCACAAGGAATGGCACGTCTTTCTGGCGTTGATTTACCTCGCGAAAAGAGGGTTGAAATCGCGCTTACATATATTTATGGCATTGGTCGTACGCGCGCTGCACAGACACTTGCAGCAACTGGCGTAAACCCAGATACCCGCGTTAAAGACCTCACTGAAGATGATCTCGTGAAGCTCAAAGCTCATATTGACGAGAACTACAAAGTAGAAGGCGATCTGCGCCGTGAAGTGCAAGCAGATATTCGCCGCAAGATTGAAATTGGAAGCTATCAAGGATTGCGCCACCGTCGCGGTCTTCCCGTGCACGGGCAGCGCACCAAGACAAACGCTCGTACCCGCAAAGGTCCAAAGCGTACAGTGGCTGGTAAGAAGAAGGCTAAGTAAGCTAAGTAGTTCTGCCCACGAATATATGCGCACAGGAATTCAATCCTGTAGCAGCCTAAAGAACTGGGCGAGAGAAATCATCAGGAGAAAATACACATGGCACAAAAGACTCAGGCGCGTCGCCCGCGCCGCAGTGTGCGTAAGAACGTGACGGTCGGTCAGGCTCATATTAAAAGCACGTTCAACAACACAATTGTTTCTATCACTGATACAAACGGTGAAGTAATCGCAGCTACTTCGAGCGGTATGGTAGGTTTTAAGGGTTCTCGTAAGTCCACTCCTTATGCTGCTCAGCTCGCTGCTGAAAATGCTGCACGCCGCGCTATGGAGCACGGCATGAAGAAAGTAGACGTCTTCGTTAAAGGGCCAGGGTCAGGGCGCGAAACTGCAATCCGTTCCCTCACTGCGTGTGGTCTTGAGGTGACGTCAATTTCTGACGTCACTCCGCAGGCTCATAACGGCGTTCGCCCACCAAAGCGTCGTCGCGTTTGATCCTTTAATAACTCGCTGGAAAAACCGCCGCATCTCGGCGAGAGAATATGAGCGTCATATAGTGGGCGCTCGCGAAAGGAATAATAGTGATCATCGAACAGCGACCAACGCTGAATGAAGAGGTCGTGTCTGATACACGTTCTCGTTTTACGCTCAATCCGCTTGAGCCAGGTTTCGGTTACACTTTGGGTAACTCTCTGCGCCGTACCCTGCTCAGCTCTATCCCAGGCGCTGCCGTCACTTCTGTTCATATTGATGGAGTTCTCCACGAGTTCTCCACTATTGATGGCGTGAAGGAAGACGTTGCTGAGATCATTTTGAATATCAAAGAACTCGTTGTCACGTCAGAGCACGATGAGCCTGTGCAGATGTATCTGCGCAAACAAGGTCCAGGTGTGGTGACCGCTGGTGATATTACACCTCCTTCTGGAGTGGAAGTACACAATCCAGATCTTGTACTCGCTCATCTTAATGAAAAGGGCAAGCTGGAGCTTGATCTTACTGTTGAGCGCGGGCGTGGATATGTGAGCGCTACTCTCAACAAAGATCCAGACGCTGAGATTGGTCGTATCCCTGTGGACTCGATCTATTCGCCAGTGCTGAAGGTAAGCTATAAAGTCGAAGCTACCCGTGTGGGGCAGCGCACCGATTTCGATAAGCTGATTGTGGATGTTGAGACGAAGCCGTCAATGCTTCCGCGTGATGCTTTTGCATCTGCTGGTAAGACTCTTGTGGAGCTCTTTGGTTTGACGACTGAGCTTAACGAAGAAATCGAGGGCTTGGAGCTTAAAGAGATTCCAGTCTCTGAGCAGCAGAGCAGTGATTTACAGCGCCCGATCACCATCTTGAATCTTCCTGCTCGTTCGCAGAACTGTTTGCAGCGTGAGGGGATCCATACTATCGGTGAGCTCGTGCAACGTTCCGAAGCAGATCTGCTTGATATTCGCAACTTCGGTGCGAAATCGATTGAAGATGTGAAAGATGAGCTTGCAAAGCTCGATTTGCGTTTGAAGAATTCGCCTGCAGGATTTGATGCTGCAGCAGCATTTGCTGACGATACTTACGCAATGACGTTCAGTGACGATCTGAATCTCTGATGAGTGCTCTGAAGAGATTTAGAAATTTTGAGGAGAAATAGAAATGCCTAAACCAACAAAAGGCCCTCGTCTGGGTGGATCCCCAGCTCACGAGCGTCTCATTATCAACAACCTGTGCCGCCAGCTCATTCACAATGAGCGTGTGGTGACGACAGAAGCTAAGGCTCGTCGTGTTCGTCCATATATGGAAAAGCTCATTACCAAGGCTAAGAAGGGTGATACTCATCGCCGCCGTTTGGCTTTGCGTGATTTGCGCGATCGCGAGACAGCCTACATCTTGTTCGAGGAACTTGCTCCAAAGTTTAAGGATCGCGACGGTGGATATACTCGCTTGGTGAAACTGCCAAACCGCAAGGGCGATAATGCTCCGATGGCAGAGGTTTCTTTGGTGCTTGAACCAGTTGCTAAGAAGACCAAGAAGGCTGCTCCTAAAGCTGCTCCAAAAGCTGTTGAAGAAGAGAACTTAGCTGCGGTTGAAGAAAATACTGCAGCAGAGGAAGTAGAAGAAGCAGTTGTAGAGGCTGAAGAAACTGAAGCTTCTTCAGATGCTGAAGCTGCTCCTGCGCAGGAAGCAGCTGATGCTGAAGAGAAGTGAGTTTTCTCTGGCGTAGAGCTTGATTAAGCTAGGGTGTGCCTCGGATTTTTCCGAGGCACACCTTTTATCTATTTGCATCTTCATTTTGTGTCTTTATCTAATAAGCGAAAGTGCCAATATCGCGGCGATAATAAAGCTCTGAATCGCTAAGTCCTTCCTCAAGCAAAGCAAGCAGCTGTGAGCGGCACTGCGCAATATCTGTTCCAACCATCGTGACGATAGCAACGCGCCCGCCAGCGGCAGTCCATGCGCCATCCTCACGCAATTTTGTGCCCATATGCGTGATGCCTGCATCTGGATGGGCGTCAACAGCACTCAATAAGGCTTTCGGAATCTCAGGATACGCTGTCACTTTCCCTGGATAGCCAGGAGCACTGAGGACGATGCCGAGGCACGTATGAGGCGTGACGGGGAAAGAATGCGGGATCTCGCCGTCACTCAAAAGAGATAATGCAACTTCTGCGAGATCAGCTTCGAGGCGGGGAAGGATGACTTCTGCTTCTGGATCGCCAAGACGAGCATTGAATTCAATGACTTTCACGCCAGTGGGCGTGGCAATTAACCCCGCATAGAGAAAGCCCGTAAAAGGGGTTCCATCAGCAGCCATCTGGGCAAGAGTTGGTTTAATGACCCGTTCAACAGCTTCAAAATAGATTGCATCTGAAACTCGAGGCACAGGAGAAACTGCTCCCATTCCGCCTGTATTGGCTCCGGTATTCCCTTCTCCGATGGGTTTGTGGTCTTGTGCGACAGGCAACGCAACAAAGCGTGTGCCGTGAGCCATGACGATAAGGGAAAACTCAAAGCCTTCAAGAAACTCTTCGATAATGAGCGGATTATCCTCGGATAGTTCAAGCTCGGCCAATGTGTGTTCAGCTTCTTCGCGATGAGCCGCAATAGTGACGCCTTTTCCTGCCCGCAAGCCATTTTCTTTCAATACTGTGGGGTAAAGGGTATTATCGGCGTGCAGATATGCCATAGCACTGGCGTTGCTCGTGAATGCTTGATAGTTCGCTGTTGGCACTCCAGCGCGTGTCATCACCTCTTTGGCGAATGCTTTCGATGTTTCGATACGGGCAGCGGCAAGAGTCGGAGCAAAAATTGGGAGCCCATACTCATGAAAAACATCTGCAATGCCTGTGGAAAGAGGCGCTTCTGGCCCCACAATAGTGAGGGCAACTTCAAGATCACGAGCTGTTTGTGCGAGTTCGTGCCAGCAGCCAGGCGGCTGAGTACTGGGCATAGGTACAGACGCAGCAATTTCGGCTATTGCGTCACTTGCGCCTGCTGTATAGACATCGTGTCCCTGCTGGGCGAGATGCGTGACGATTGCCATTTCACGACCGCCGCCACCGATGACGAGGAGCTTCATAATATTCTTTCTCTAGTATCTCGGGAAGGGGA
>CAUAGM010000002.1 GCA_958428545.1 uncultured Arcanobacterium sp.
TCGGCTCCCTGTTCTTTAAGCTCGACTCCCTCGTCACCCTTCATCAGCGTAAGCTCGACAAACTCCACCACATCAAAAAAGCACTACTCGAAAAAATGTTTCCCACACCCGGCAGCACCATTCCCGAGATACGCTTTCAAGGCTTCACCGAAACATGGGAACTACATAAAGTCGGAGATTTTTTAACTGAAAGCCAAATTAGAGGAAATACAGGACTTGAAGCTAAAAAATTAACTGTAAAATTACGGGGAAAAGGTGTCGTTGAAAAAAATGATGTTGGCGGAAGCGAACACACTCGATATTTTATTCGCAGGAAAGGACAGTTTATTTATAGTAAACTCGATTTCCTTAATGCGGCGTTTGGTGTTATCCCAGAAAACCTCGATACTTATGAGTCTACTGCTGATTTACCAGCCTTTGATTTGGACGGAATGAATCCGTACTTCATGTTATTTACGGCAACTCAGAAGAACTTCTATCTCAAACACGGATCTATTGCTGATGGTAGCAGGAAAGCTAAAAGGATACACACAGATACTTTCTTAAATATGCCCATCACAGTTCCAACAATAGATGAGCAAAATTTCGTTGTTAGTTGCTTTCAGTACCTCGATTCCCTCGCCACCCTTCATCAACATAAACTCAATAAACTGCACTGCATCAAAAAAGCGCTGCTCGAAAAAATGTTTGTTTGATGGGAAAAGTAAATGGGAAACGTCATTTTATATCACGGCAGCCCCGATAAAGTTGTTGTGCCTACGTATGGTTTCGGCGAAATCAAGCATGATTATGGAAAAGGCTTTTATCTCACTGAAGATATTAAACTTGCTAAAGAATGGGCAGTTTGCAGACCCGATGAAGTAAACGGTTGGGTTCATACGTATAAATTAGACACCACAGATCTGAAGATTTTAGATTTTCAAGAGCACAATACCCTTTCTTGGCTTGCAGAGCTGATGAAACATAGAGATGCGTACGATTCAAGGCGTTACAAAGTCTTATCCGAAAAATTCATTGCCGAATATGGAATCGATACGCACGAGTACGACGTTATAAAAGGCTGGAGAGCTGATGCATCGTATATGTGAACCCATAATCAAAAATAAATCTATTAAGACCGTTGTTGATCTGTTTGCAGGTACAGGATCTGTAGGCTATGCGCTTATAAAGCACACAAGAACATCATCAGCAATGATCTTGAATACTATGCATATAGTATCAATCATGCAATCCTAAATGGATGCGATTTTTCTGTTACAGATGCGATTTCTTTTTGGAACGCAATTGAACAGCAATCAGCTTCGGCTGTTCCAGAGAAGATTATACTGGCTTCTTCCAGACAGCCAGTCACATAGAAGACAATTTGACCTCTGTGTCTGATTCAGAGCAGTATTGCATTTGTAAAATAGTGCCCAGAAACTACAGGCAAACAGATACAGCATAAGCACAGCATATATACAGAAAGAAAATCATGGCTCTTTATGCAAACAAAGAGATACATATTCGAGATTTCCACGAGAAAGACTTCGATGAAGCAGCTGCCCTCGTAGCAGACATTTGGATGCCCGAGCCAGAAGAGATAAAGCTCAATGCAGGGCGCGTAGATTTGGCAACATACGCCAAACGGGCAACTTTCCTTAAAGTAGCAGAATGCAATAACCACATCTTGGGGCTCATTGCAGCAAAAGCTGGAGAAGCGGCACACTCTCACCAAAAACATTGGCAAAACATTGCAGATAAAGCTTTGCTCAGCATCAGCGAGTGCAATGAAAAACACGCACAGAAGCTAGCCGATTATTATCACTTTCTCCATTCACGATACGCAGATATGTATCGAGAAATAAATCTCGATACCACCTACGAATTAGTGTTATTTGCCGTATCCAGCCACGCTCAAGGCTATGGCGTGGGAAGTAAACTGCTGGCAGGTGCAACCAACTATTTACGCTCATGCGGAGCACAATCCTATTATCTTCTCACAGATACAACCTGCAACTGGCAGTTTTACGAAAACAGGCAGATGACGCGATGCGGAGAATATAAAGCATCGGCAGACGAAATCCGTGCACATGGCGTGCACGAGCTATATATCTATTCTTCTACGCTTTAAGATTTTCCGAAAGCAGCCACTACGGAAAGAAATGCATATTCAAGCGATGCATATCTGATTCAAGCGATATATACCTGAGCAATACAGATTCAATACGTATCCAAGCGCCGCGCAATACGCACAATTCACTCGCAAAACACTCCACTGCATATGTGTGAGCGTATGCTCCCTTTCGTCGCACCAATGCGGCATTAAAGAAAGGGAAAACAATGAATGGCAAAGAAGAACTATTTCATAGCTACTACACCCGCTGGATAAGCGTCTATAAGCAAGGCGCAGTGCGCAGTGTCACTCTCAATAAATATATTATGACTAACCGCTGGCTTAAACGTTTAATCCCCGATTTGAGAATGTGCGATTTAGATAGAATCACCTATCAAAAGCTTCTCAACGATTATGCGGCAAGCCACGAACGCCAAACTGTGATGGATTTTCATCACCAGCTCAAAGGCGCAATTTTAGACGCTGTGGATGAAGGCTTGATCGCGCGCGATCCCACCCGAAAAGCTGTGATTAAAGGAAAAGCTCCCAGAGATAAGAAAATCAAATATCTCAACCAGTTTCAGCTGCAAACTCTGCTGGCTACTCTTCAGCTGGAAGAAAAAATATCGTGGGATTATTTCCTGCTCATTGTGGCAAAAACTGGGATGCGTTTTTCGGAGGCACTCGCGCTCACCCCTGCCGATTTTGATTTCAGAAACCAGACGGTGAACGTGACGAAAACATGGGATTACAAAACTGGCAGCGGATTTATGCCCACCAAAAACCGCACCTCCATGAGAAAAATTCCAATCGACTGGCAAACAGTAATTCGCTTCAGCGAAATTCTTAAGAATCTGCCCGAAGATAAACCTATTTTCGTCACTACTGCTATCTATAACTCCACTGTAAACGACGTCTTACGCAGGCATTGCCTCGAAGCGAAAATACCAGTGATTACTGTTCACGGTTTACGCCACACCCATGCTTCCCTTCTGCTTTTTGCTGGCGTCTCCATCGCTTCTGTGGCGATGAGACTAGGGCATTCCTCTATCAACACCACACAAAAAACCTATCTGCACGTGATTCAAGAATTAGAAAATAAAGATGTTGATACAGTCATGCGCCTGCTGACCAGCTTAAGCTAAAGGCAGCCGATCAGTGCCCGTATCTAAAATCTAAAAACACAAACAGCCTTCTGTGCCAGTAAGTACTCATCTTTGCTGGCACAGAAGCTGCTGTAAACGTTACTTCGCTGGTAAAGTGGCAGAAGAAGCTTATCCATACTCTCCTGCGCTAAAACTAAGGAATAACATGACGTTTAGCAATGAAGCAGAATTTGAAGATGCTATGATCCGCGCTCTGCAACGCAAAGGCTGGGAGGATAAAGTCCTCACTGGCTACACAGAAGAAAAACTTATTAGCAACTGGGCAGATATACTCTTTCAAAATAATCGGCACAAAGATAAACTCGGCGATGCTCCCCTCACGCGCACAGAAATGCAGCAAATTATCGAACAGATCACCGCCCTACGCACCCCACTGAAACTCAACGGCTTCATTAACGGCAAAAGCGTAAGAATTAAGCGCGATAATCCCCAAGACCCAGAACATCTCGGAAAAGAAATATCCCTCAAAATTTATGACCGCCGAGAAATAGCCGCAGGGCAATCACGTTATCAAATCGTACGCCAACCGAAATTTGCCACCAACTCGCATATTCTCGGGCAGCGCCGCGGCGATCTTATGCTCCTGATAAATGGGATGCCCGTGATCCATATCGAGCTGAAACGCTCAGGAATCCCACTCAGCAAAGCCTACAATCAAATCGCAGAGTATAACCATCACGGAGTATTTAGCGGATTATTCTCCCTTATCCAAGTATTCGTGGCATCAACGCCAGAAGAATCAGTCTATTTTGCCAACCCCGGCCCAGACGGCATATTCAACCCCAGCTACTACTTCCATTGGGCAGATTACAATAACGAACCAATTAACCAGTGGAACGACGTCGTCTCCAATCTGCTGGCAATTCCGATGGCACACCAGCTGATAGGTTTTTACACTGTGGCCGACAGCACCGATGGAGTGCTGAAAGTGATGCGATCCTACCAATACTGGGCAACGAATAAAATTGTGGACGGCGTGGCAAAAATAGATTGGGAGCATCCCAATCAGCGCGGCGGATTCGTCTGGCACACCACAGGCTCTGGAAAAACAATGACCAGCTTCAAATCAGCACAGCTGATCGCAGACGCTAAAACTGCTGATAAAGTCTTATTCTTAATGGATAGAATCGAGCTGGGCACGCAATCTCTAGGAGAATACCGTGGATTTGCAGAAGCACATCAAGAAGTGCAGGAAACGGAAAATACCTTCAGCCTCGTTGCGAAACTACTCAGCTCTAACCCAAACGACACGCTGATCGTCACTTCAATTCAAAAAATGAGCCGCATACACGATGATGCTCAGTGGCGGCAAGCAGATTTAGAAAAAATCACGGCAAAACGAATCGTATTCGTTGTCGATGAAGCCCACCGATCCACGTTCGGCGATATGCTTGTACGCATTAAACAGACTTTCCCACGCGCAGTATTCTTCGGATTCACAGGAACGCCGATACAGAAAGAAAATCAGAAAAAGAAAAATACCACAGCCGATATATTTGGTGACGAACTACACCGCTATTCCATTGCCGATGGGATACGCGACGAAAACGTCCTCGGATTTGATCCCTACCATATATCAGTATTTCCACCTCAAGAACTGCGCAAGGCAATAGCGCTGGAAAAAGCGCGCGCGTTCAGCGAAGAAGAAGCATTAGCTGACCCAGCAAAAGCGGCCGTCTACTATAAATACTTAGATTCCAAACAAATACCAATGGCTGGGCAGCGCGATGAAAACGGAAAATACACCGCAGGGATCGAAGATCTCTTGCCGAGAGGGCAATACGAAATACCAGAATACCGGAAAGCAGTCGTCACCGATATTAGCAACAAATGGTCGCGACTGAGCAGAAACTCCAAATTCCATGCCATCTTTGCAACCACCTCAATTAGTGAGGCAATTGATTATTATCGTCTCTTTAAAGAAATCGCTCCCGAGCTGAAAACTACCACACTTTTTGACCCCAATATCGACCATGACGAAAGCGCTAATTTCAAAACTGACGCATTAGAAGAAATCTTGCGCGATTATAACGAACGCTACGGACGCGACTATACCCAAACAACACACCCAATGTTTAAGAAAGACGTCTCCGCTCGGCTTGCACATAAGCGCCCGCATGAACGCATAGCTGATAAACCCGAAGAACAGCTCAACATTCTTATTGTGGTAGATCAAATGCTGACTGGATTCGATTCAAAATGGGTCAATACGCTTTACCTCGATAAAGTGATCGAATACGAACTACTGATCCAAGCGTTCTCCCGCACCAACCGTCTTTTCGGGCCAGATAAGCAATTCGGCACTATCTGCTATTACCGTAAACCAGCCACAATGGCACGAAATATCGAAGCTGCTGTGGCGCTTTATTCGGGCGATAAACCACTCGCACTTTTCGTCGATCATCTTAAAGATAACCTGATTAAAATAAATGAAACCTCACGCGAAATTATCAGTTTATTTACTCGTAACGGAAAAGAAGATCTAAGCGAACTTCCTGAAGAACCAGCAGTGTGCGGAAAGTTTGCCAAACTTTTTGCTATCTTGAATGACCATCTCGAAGCCGCTCTTATTCAAGGTTTTTCTTGGAAAGAAACTACCTACACAATTGATCCGCACACAAACCTAGCGTTAGAAGAAAAAGACCATAGCAGCACTATTGCTGAAGGTGAAGCAGAAGAAAATGCGCTAATCAATAAAGAAACAGGAGAAATCGTCACCCCTATCGAGATAACTATCGAGCTAAGTGAGCAAAGATATCTGATCCTTGCTCAGCGATATAAAGAATTGACCAAACCGAGTGAAGGAAGCCCAAGTCCGCCAGAAGATGATATATATATCGATATTAAAACTCATCTTTCTGAAATCGACACAGATCGGATCGACAAAGACTATATGGAATCACGATTCCAAAAATTCTTGAAGACTTTCGATTCTGCCGACGTAGACGAAAAGCAAAAAGAAACGCTTTTAGATGATCTCCATAGCTCTTTTGCAGCGCTCAGCAAAGAAGATCAGGATTTTGCAAATCTCTTTATCCACGATGTGCTAAGCTATGATGCCCAGATCATAGATGGAAAACCTTTCCGCGATTACCTCAACGACTATAAGAAGCACAGCAAACAACGAGAAATAGAAAAACTCGTAACGACGTTTGGCATTTTCGAACAATTACTCGTGGATTTACTGCAAGCTCACGTGAACGAAAAGAATCTGAATGAATACGGGCGCTTTGACGATCTGAAAAGCACAGTAGACCAGGCGCGAGCAAAAAACTTCTTTGATACTACCTTGGGCACGCCAATTCCGCCCTTTAAAGTGTATATGGAAATGGATAAGCTCCTGAGGAACTATATTTTGCACGGAATCCTACCTGAGGCGCTCGAAGCAGAAGAAAGAAGCTGATTTTCGATGAATCTAGCCGCCCGTTAATCTCAATCACCCACTGAGCCTAGCCATTCACAGTGAAAGAAACTCGCGAAAGAAAGTATTTATTTGTATTTTCTTTACTACATGAGTATCATTAAACAGTCCGAGGGGCATTGGCGCAGTTGGTAGCGCGTCTCCATGGCATGGAGAAGGTCAGGGGTTCGAATCCCCTATGCTCCACCAGATAAGGAAGCACATTATGGTAAAAATGTACTTCCTTATCTTTGCCGAAAAACTTAATTTCCTTTACGCCCATAGGCTAAATAGGCTGAAATTCTATACAATGCGTACAATGCGTACCTTCTTTTCCAGATGTATAAACCCTTAGCGAATCACGCACCCTATATATAAACCGCTAACGAATCATACACCCTGCGATAATAGTGAGTCTTAAAAAATTTTTCACATCAGCAAGGCGATAAGCTCACAGTATGAAATCCTTGAAAGCCTCACTACTTTGGGCAGTTAATGCTGACGTTTTCTTGAAATCCTGAAGGATCTCCGAGTTTAGCGCGCTCAAGATAATCTTTGAAGAATTCACGTACGGAATCGTCAGCTCGTTGAGGGCTCATATAGCCCATATCGGGCACTTTGCTAAGCTGCTCAATCGCTTTATTTGCTTTATCTGCATCTGTGGCATAGTTGCTGAGCCATTCTTTTTCCCACGCACATTCAAATAGAAAAGAAGCACGCGTATCTCCATAGCCTGATTGAAATACGCTCTCAGTATCTCCCTCTTCAAGATCAGCTGGCGGAGTGTACGAATCTGGCCAGTCGAGTTGAGCAACGGAATTTTTATATTCTTTATTTATCTCTTCATAGGAAACAATGCTGCGGTTTTCAGCGCTTTGTGACTCTTCTTGCCGACTGCATGCTGGCATAGAAAACGTAGCTACACACACGAGCAGTGCCCCGATAATTCTTATTCGATTGTTCTTATTGCTCATGATTTTCCTTTCTTTTCGTTGCTTATATCTTTTCCTCGCTTGTATCTTTTTCGTTGTGCAATTTAGCGTAAAGCAAGAGCAGGCTGGAGCCGAGCTGCTCGGAAAGCTGGCGCAATCGAGCCGATTAGAGCAGTGATAATAGCAGCTCCTACCGCCGCTAACGCTGCAAAATAGGGGTATTCTGGTTTGGCGCTTGGGCTATCTGGCGGAAGAAACAGAGGAATACTTTCCACAATGATAACCGAGAAAATAATAGCTGCGCTTGCAACTATAGCTGCAAGCAAAACAGACGAGCCAATCACTTGCATTGCAACAGATCCTCTTGTCGCTCCCAGCGCACGGCGAATCAGGAGCTCATGTGATCGCTGTTCAATACTTGCAAGACCTATATTGACCAGCCCGATAGCGGCAACAGCAAGCAGCAGCGCTGAGGTGATGATAAAGCTAAGAGAAATAATATGCAGTACTTCCTCATACTCTTGAGAGTCTTTACGGCCGATAACACCTGTCGTACCAGGAGCATAGTCGTGCAGCAAATCGGCAATGAGTGCTGAGCGCTGCTCATTCGTTCTCGAAGATGTGTCGTGCCAGTAGAAACTCCCATTCTTACCGCTCCAAAGATGAGGAGCTAACGAGACAAGCCCTTCCACATTCACGTATACGCGTGGAAGGCTCGATCCATCGTTGACGATTCCCACAACTTCAAGCGGAGTTGGCGTCACTGTTGATCTAGTGGTCGCATAGGCATACGAGCGAAGAGGAAAAAACTCGGCAGCAGGCTTGTTTACTACTATTTCCAAACGCGGCATCTGATTCTCTGGCGTCAACCAGCGCCCCTGCGCAATCGGCAAATTGTACACCTGCGCATATCTTGCCGTGGTGTAAACGGTATCAATGCTCAACCCACTGGAGATATCTTCCCTGCTAGGCGGATTATCTATATCGCGACCAGCAATGTACGAATGCTCTTCATCGGGAGTAAGAGCTAAAGCGGCGTGTAGATCATGCCGCTCAAGCGCAGCGATCAGATTTGAAATGGCTGATGGGTCGGAAAGGCGCGGCGAACTGATCGGAATCGAATACGTGGGGACACGCCCATATAGCTGTTCAATAGTCGAAGTAAGGTATTCTTTTCCGATAGTTCCAGCGAGCACAGAAACAATAACGGCAATAATCCCAATAAGCATTGAAAACCCCGTGAGGAATGCTCGCCCTGGAGATATTCGCAGATCCTGGATAATCATTTTAAACATAAGTAAGCCTTCCAGAATCCATGTACATAAGGTTTTCGCAACGTGCTGCCACGTCGTTATCGTGTGTGACGAGCACAAGCGTGGTACGTGAGGACTTCACAAGCTCCATCAGTACATTAAGCACTTGCACTCCTGTATCGGTATCGAGCGCTCCTGTTGGTTCGTCGCATATCAATAGCTCGGGGCGCAATACTAGTGCACGCGCAATAGCTACGCGCTGTTGCTCGCCGCCAGAAAGGCTTCCCGGATGTTCTTTAGCGCGTTCTGCCAAACCCACATCTTCAAGAGCTTGCCTAACACGGTCGAATCGCTGCTTATGCGAAAGCTTCTCGCACGAATAGCGCAAACTCAAATCTACGTTTTGAGCTACGTTGAGGTGGCGAATAAGAGAATAATTTTGAAACACAAAGCCAATGTTGCTTGCACGCAGTTTCGATCGTTTCCGATCGCTCAAACCAGAAACATCGTAATCTCCATACGTGTATCGCCCAGTGAATTCTGAGTTCAACAAACCTAAAATAGATATAAGGCTCGTCTTTCCAGATCCTGATTTTCCAATAATCGCATTCGACGTGCCGCGAATCAGGCTTAGAGAAACGCTATCCACGGTTGTTAAAACTTGACGCCGCCCGAGCTTTACTTTTGCCGTCACATCTTCGAGCTTAAGCAACACTTCGCTCATCATCTATTTCTTTCGAGGATCAAGATTAGGGGCAACCGCACTGATCACATCGCCTTCACTCAACCCAGAAGTAATTTCAATATAAGCTCCATCAGAGGCACCCAAACCAACTTCCACGAGAGATGTATTCCCGTCTTTTACTAGGGTGACAGAACCTTTCCCTATCCTGCCAGCAACAGCACTTACTGGCAACGCAAGGACATCGGTTCTAACTCGCCCCGCAAGCACCACAGTTGCGGCTTGCCCAGGGCGTACTGGCTGATCTTTACCGATAAGACACACTAAAGTTTGCGAAGCAACTCGCGGTCTGAGCTGCTGCTGCGAACTGGTTTCAGATGGTTGATCTTGCTCAGACGAATATCTTCCAGACGCAGCTGAAGTATCTTGGAAAACGGCATTAGTGATGCCTGCAGCATTGGAGATATGAAATCCTGCATTATGCGATCCTGCTTCGCTCGAATCTTCATTTACTGGCTCTTGAACTCCAGGGGAAGCAAGAATAGCTTTAATTTCAGTAGGACCAACCCAATTTTCGATCTGAAACTTCCCACTCAACGAGTCGATAGAAGCGGCTGATAAAAGCACTGAAGCATCTACGCTGAAAGCAAATCCCTGATATTCCAGCTCAAAAACGGGATAATACATCGGAATATCATCAGATGCTTCCCCGACTCTGCGCACAACGGCATCTACAGGCGATTTTATCTCCGCGCCATTGTTCCATCCTAATACTTGCCCAGCTTTTACAGAATCGTTTACCTTAACTGCAGAGCGATAAGTGCCACGTGAAGATACTGAAAGAACAAAAGACTTAGCTTGTTCCACAGTTGCTTTTGCGGAAAACGTTGGCACGATCTGGCGTTTTTCCACAGAAACCGTAGATGAAGCCTGAACATCACTAGTATCTCCTGCCTTTTGTGTGCCTGTGCCATCAGCAGTGCATCCTGATAGGCACAAAACTATTGACGCCAAGCACACAAAAGCAGCTCGCATAACTGAATTTTTCATAATTCCTCAGTAGGTAAGGCTACCACCCCACGTATTATCACAGAACCAGCGGCACTCCTTCATGCGCCCTTGGAAAGCAAAACGAGTACCCTTAAGTATATCGTCCCACGATTTTGTGCCCTCAGCGTTCCATTGTAGCGTTTCTGTAAACTGTGGACCATCTGATTGGTTCATGTTTCGCAATCCCAGACGAAGATGCCCGCTAGGCATATTATTAACGCTCAGCGTAATTGGCCCATTGAAAGTATGCGTACGAGTATAATCGTATCGAACAAGGGCACCAGAGGTATTAAGGTCACCTGAGACATAAGTATTGTCTGCGTAGGCAACACTGGTGCCGCTAGCTAGCATTGCAATCGCAGCGGTTGCTGCGAGGATTCGTTTCTTGAATGCCATGAGCTGATCTCCTTAACTAATAGATGCGTCATTGATGGTATTGAGGCTTGCTATCGATTATCAGTATGCTATAGCCTAGCCCGAAAAGGAATACCCCGAAATTGGGGTACGTGTAATGTTGATTGTATGAGTAGACTTGGTGTAATGCTGTCGGGTTGTTATAGGAGGCGTTATGCGAGTTCTTGTGATGTGTGCTTTTGTGTGTTTCTCCCCGAGTGTAGTGAATAGTAGTGATTATGTGCGTTCGTCACCCTGGGCAGGAAGTCATACAGCTCATGTTATTGTTACGACTCATCCGGTATGTACGATTTTCCCGTGGGCGTGTAAAAACTAGGAGCAGGCATTGTGTTTCTACATCTACACAGCAGGCTGAAAAGCATCAATATTTTCTGCCTTATCTTCTGGCTTTTTCTGTTGTTTATCACTCTTATCGATCTGTTTTTTCTTGATGCGGCAGCTTCTGCCATTAGCACTGTGTCTACAATGCTTTTAGTGTGTATCGCGGCATGCATTGTATTATCTCCTCGGCTTTGGGGCTGGATTTTTCTTGTACTTGACGCTCTGCTCGTCGCTATTCCATCTATCTCTGTAGGAATCCTTGTATATGAATGCGTTGTCGTTTTCTTCTTATGGGGATGGCATAGATACACGATTGATGCTGTTGTAGGAATACTGGTCTTACTTGCAGGATTTTCCTTCGGGGTATTCTTTCAAATCCCAGCAACCGCTATGCTGCTTATCTTGCTCATCACTGCCTTTACATTAGGATACGTGATGTATCGTTTCGCACAAGAACGAGATACTGCAGTAGCACACCTATGGAAAGCTAAAATACAGCAACTAGAAGAATCTCAACGCATTAAAACTAATCTAGCTATACAGTTGCACGATTCTCTTGCTGCAACGTTATCCGTGATAACAAAACTTGCTGAATCAGTACGCCAAGAAGCACCCGCCAATACGGCATTATCAGTAAAAGCTGGTTTTTTAGAAGAACAAGCTCGCGCATGTTTGAAAGAACTTCGAGAAACTATCCAACTGCTCGATGACGCACGCCAACCCACTAATCACGAAGTCAGCCTTATCGGCGCACTAGCACGAACAGAAAGCATCGCTTCAAGTGCAGGCATTGATCTCACACTCGAATATGAAGAGACAGAGTTACAAGAAATCCCTGTAGAAATACAACATATATTATTTGCGTTCCTTCGAGAAGCCTCAACCAATCTACTAAAATATGCCACTCCTTCAACAAACGCTGTTTTAAGTATTTCTCGCAGCACACACACAATCGAAATAATGATGAAAAATCAGTATCGCGATATCGTGCATGATTCAGCTACCAGCTCAGGCAAAGGACTCAAAAACCTTCAAGAAAAGTTTGAATTCGCTGGAGGCGAGCTAGATGTATGGGCAATAAATAACTGGTGGCACGTTCACGGCGAAATCCCACTCGAGAAAGAGAAAATAAGTGACCCACACCAACCATAGCAACACGGACACACCCTCAACCAATCACACCCAACCAGAAACAGACACCTTACGAGTGATTTTTGCTGACGATTCGCGCATATACCGCGAACAACAAAGCAATCTCCTACAAAAATTCTCCAGCATACAACTCGTTGGAACTGCCGAATCAGGAAACGAACTTCTACATATCGCACAATCCGTAGAATGGGACGTCGCACTGCTCGATATCACAATGCCACAATTAGATGGCATCGAAACCCTTAAACGCCTACTAAAAATCCGCCCCAATGCCGTCATTCTCATGCTCACCGCCTTTGAACGCCCACACACACTTCGCGAAGCACTAGCAGCTGGAGCAAAAGGGTTCCTCACAAAAGAAACATCAACCGAAGAACTCGTTTGCGCACTACACAACGCCTACTACGGAAAAACCGTACTTGACCAACGACCAATAGATATACTACGAGACCACTACATACACAGCCAGCAAACACTCACCGATAAAGATTTCGCCACTCGCCTAGAAACGTTACCCGAACGCTTGCAGAAAATCGTACACTACCTCGCCAAATCATACACAAATCGCGAAATAGCCCGCGCCACTGGCCTATCCGAACACACCGTAGGAAGCTACGTACGCGACACTATCAACCTACTAGGCGCACGACGCGGAGAAATAGCCATCAAAATACGGGAACTAAACCTGCCAAACTAACTACTATCTCTTATGCATTCCCTATTTCGCCATTACTTTCAGTGCGCTAGCAATCCTAAGAAACAATATCTATTCTGAGGCATGTTCTTGTTTTTTATTCAGCATCACACCCTCGAATACAGCTTTCTTGCAGTAATTAGCGAATACCGTATTTTTCGATAATGTAATCCATATCTTTATCGCCTCTGCCAGAAAGGTTGATAAGCACTGAGCCTTTATGCATCTTTTGCGCGAGCTTCATTCCATATGCCACAGCGTGCGAACTCTCAATAGCTGGAATAATTCCTTCCATCCGAGAAAGCCCAAAGAAAGCATCGATAGTTTCCTCGTCGTCTACCACATCATAGGTAACTCTGCCCATATCATGCAGGAAAGCATGCTCAGGACCGCTGGAAGGATAATCCAGACCGCTCGCAACGGAATACACAGGCGCAGGCTCCCCGTTTTCGTCTTTGAGCATAATGCTCTTAAACCCATGCATAATTCCCTCTTCACCATATGTGAGACTCGCGGCATGATCTCCCATCCCCGTACCACGCCCTAACGGCTCAACTCCGTAAATATCAACAGGATCGTTCAAGAAACCACAAAACATTCCGATTGCATTCGAGCCGCCACCCACGCATGCCACAACAGCATCCGGAAGCTCCCCCGTCATCTCAATAAACTGCTCACGGGCTTCAAAGCCCACTACGCTTTGAAAATCACGAACGATCATCGGGAAGGGATGCGGACCAACAACAGAGCCAATACAATAAATAGCTTCTTTATACTCACGGCAATACGCATCAAAAGCAGCATCTACAGCTTCTTTTAAGGTCTGTAAACCATGATTTACTTCCACCACTCGTGCGCCCAAAATTTTCATTCGCGCCACATTTGGAGCCTGTTTCTTAATATCCACAGCTCCCATATAGATATCGCATTCCAAGCCGAAATAGGCGGCTGCCGTGGCAAGAGCGACGCCATGCTGACCTGCTCCAGTTTCTGCAATCACCTTCTTCTTGCCCATATATTTAGCAAGCAGCACTTCACCCATGCAGTGATTGAGTTTATGCGCTCCTGAATGATTCAGATCCTCACGTTTGGCATAAAGCTGCACACCAGTGCCGAGTTTGTCGGAAAGCCGAGCCAGATGTGAAATAGGAGTGGGTCTACCTTGAAATTCTTTGCGAATACGACGAAGTTCACTAATAAACTTGCGCGATTTGCAAATCGTTTCGTAAGCGTCACTAATTTCAGCCATAGCTACTTGCAGCTCATCGGGAATAAAAGAGCCGCCGTATGCACCAAAATAGCCCTCAGCATCAGGATAATGCTTAAAATACGTATCAAAATCAATACCGTTAAATTTCATTGTGTTTCCCATATTCTTCCAGCACGCAGATTCTATATGCATAGAATACCGTGCATAAGGAGTAAGAATCATAATTGTCCACATACAATACTGCTGCGCTGCAAACCTTGAAACTTACTTATTCCCTCTCATATGCTTGTGCACTCACGCCCTATCCCAGCCATATACCATATCGTTCGTACATGCATTCCAGCGGTTATACATGACGATGCGCCACTGCGGATTCGATCCAGGGCGAGGAATAAGCATCGCCCAATGGCAGTTATCCATTACGCGAAGCCCTTGCCATGTGGACGGATTCAACCCCACAAGTGCACTGACTGCACAAGAGATTGCTCCTCCGTGGCTCGCAAAAACGAGAGTTTGCCCGCTCGTGCTATCTTCTGCTTTCTCGACTGCGGCAAGAATCGCAGCTACCATACGTTCGCCGCATGCCTGCCTGCTCTCAATATCAAGCCCAGGCTCGTATCCGAGCTTCCACTGCTCCCATTCATCATGCCAGCGCTCTTTAATTTCTTCGGCGGTCAATCCTTCCCAGCAGCCGTATGCACGCTCAGCAAGCCGCGGATCAATGTGCACAGGCACCTGCGCTAAAGCTGCTAACTCCCCTGCTGTTTGCTGAGCACGCCCCAGCGATGATGCATAAATTTTTGAAGGATTGAACTGCGCAAGCTGCTGGGCTGAAGCTCGCGCTTGCGCACGCCCTCGCTCATTCAACGGAATATCAATCGACCCTTGGATTCGCAGGCTACGATTTGCGTCTGTCTCGCCGTGACGCCACAAAATAATACGCTCCACGCCCATGAGCCGCCTGCGCTCCTTAGTTTCCTAAATCAGAGAAATCAAAGTACCCTCTCAATGAGGATTCTTCATGCTCTGGATCTGCTTGTATATCTTCAGGCAATTCGATTGCAGGGCAATCAGCCCAGAGTTTTTCCAGCGCATAAAATTCGCGATCTTCATCTTGCTGCACGTGCACCATAATCTCACCAAAATCAAGGAGCACCCAATGCGCTTCTCCCTCTAAACCCTCACGACGGATACGATTATGCCCAGTTTTCTCTACAGCTTCTTCAACTGCATCAACAATCGCACGCACTTGGCGTTCAGTAGAGCCAGAAAGAACAACGAAGACGTCGGTAACGACGAGACGCTGCGAAACGTCAATCGCACAAATCGACGTTGCTTTCATATCAGATGCTGCCCGAGCAGCAGTCACTGCCATATCAATAGATTCTTGAGTAGCGCTCACGAGTGCCTTTCATTTCGTTATATTAATGTGCCTTATGCGTATCCTAGTAACTGGGCGCCCCCACTAGCAGTGACGACGCCCAGAAGTTCAATTCGATACTCTCATCATATCCTGAGAAGTGAGCTAACGATACTTTCGATACCTACGCTCGGCGCCGTAAGCCACACAGCAGCAAACCACATTCCGCCCAGATAGCCGATCATTGCACCTATCACAATCAAAATGAGGAGCACCAGCCAGCCGAAAGGTGAAGAACCTGATGAAGCAGCACTCACCGTGACGACTGATTCGGAATCCTTATCAGCACTGGATTCTTTCGTTTCCCGCACTGCCAATTGTGCAGTTTCTTCGGAGAGCTTCGAAAGTTCACTGCTCGGCTCTTTTTCTTGTGTATTCAAAGGATTATCGGCACTTTGATTATTTTCGGCGAGCATATCGCCATCGCCGCAATCATCAGATACAGATACCACAGAGAAATCACCAGAAGAAGAATCTTTATCTTCAGAATCTGCCGTATCCTCATTCATTGTTTCAGTGCAAGCAGCTTCATCGAAAGACTCTTCGGCGCAAGCAGCTTCAGAGCACGTCACTTCAGTGCAAGCAGCCTCATCAAGCGCATCAGACTCTGATGATTCATCGCTAGAATCTACGAAATTTTCAACGCCAGATTCGCCGCCATCACTAGTGAGAGGATCGGCTAGATCATCATCAGCAGCATCTGCATTATTTTCTTTTACGCATATTCCTTCAATTTTCTCGCCCGCTTCGGCGGAAACAGCGTCATCTTCCGCGGCGGAGGAAAAATCCTCACTCGTGCGCCCCACTAAGCGGTCACGCAATGAAGGTTCAGGCTTGTCGTCTTCTTCATCACCGAAACGTTCAAAAAGAGACTTCCTCTCGGGCGAAGATTGCGTATCAAGAGGCGAGATATTTTCACTGGGCTGCTCGCGAGTATTTGCTTCAGCTTCTTCCTGAGCAGTGAAATCCTCAAAAAATTCTCCGAAAGCAGCTGGCTCTCTATTATCGCCAGAAAAAGATGCAGCAGGAGCATCTGGAAGATCAGTGCCGCTCACATGTTCAAAAGTTGCTCTAATTCGATCTTCTGCCTCAGTATTAGAACGTTCCGCTTCGCGCAGCTCTCGGCGTGACGGGCGGCGCAAACGAAGCTCTTCTGTTTCCGTTAATGAAGGTAGCGAAGCATCGCGAGGGGCAAGCT
This sequence comes from uncultured Arcanobacterium sp., assembly GCA_958428545.1. GTDB lineage: Bacteria > Actinomycetota > Actinomycetes > Actinomycetales > Actinomycetaceae > Arcanobacterium_A. The sequence goes on from CAUAGM010000002.1 coordinate 16,985, forward strand.
CACCCATCTCGCGTAATTGTCTGCGACTCAGACGTGGTTCTTCACTCATTGTTGGTCCTTTCCAGCACTGGTGACATAACTAGCATACACCTCGTTGTGATACTCTCCCACTACAGAAGCAAGTGCAGTGCTCTGAGCTTGATCTGGTCTGTACAAATGATACTTCTTAATATACTGCACAACCCCATCTGGCACGAGATACCATACTGGCCGCCCTTCTCCTGCTCGGGCACGCACATCGGTTGAAGAAATAGCCATTGCAGGCACTTCGAGCAAATCAAAATTTTCTCGGGGCAGCCCAGAAAGAGCGAGCGCATGCCCAGGGCGATTGACTCCTATAAAATGTGCAAGATTCCAAAGTTCATCGGAATTTTTCCAGTTCAAAATTTGCGGAAGCACATCTGCACCAGTAATAAAAAAGAGCTGTGCATCTGGATATTCGCAACGCAGATCGCGAAGCGTATCAATTGTGTACGTTGTGCCTGCACGCTCAATATCGACGCGGCTCACAGAAAAGCGAGGATTATTCGCTGTTGCAATCACCGTCATGAGATAACGGTGCTCCGCAAGCGTCACTCGTCGATCTTTTTTGAATGGCTGTTCCCCTGTGGGCACAAAAACTACTTCATCTAAATCAAATTCATGCTGCACTTCAGAAGCAGCCACTAAGTGCCCATTATGAATCGGATCAAATGTGCCGCCCATAATACCGATTCTGCGGCGCTTCACCTCGCAAGCAGCGAAAGTTTCACGGCTGCCAGCAACATCAAGAGAAGACGATATGCCAGAGCCAGGCGTCACAACGGCATCGCTATTGTGACAAAAAGTTTCAGACGCGCACATGGCCATCTCCCTCTACGATCCACATCGTCGTAGTTATTTCTCGCACACCCATCGGCCCGCGAGCATGTAGTTTTTGAGTGGAAATCCCGATTTCCGCCCCCAGCCCAAACTCACCACCATCAGTGAAGCGAGTTGAAGCATTTACCATCACCACGGCACAATCCATCGCATTCACAAAATACTCAATAGCGCCAAAATTCTCGCTTACAATCGCCTCGGTGTGCCCCGTAGAATAGCTCAGAATATGAGCAATTGCCTCATCTTCGCTATCGACAATTTTCACAGCAATCTCTTTAGAAAGATATTCTTTCGCCCAATCCTCCTCAGTAGCTAAAAGAGCATGAAGTGACGGCGGCGCTTCAGCTAACGCCCGAGGATCGGCATGCACAAGCACTGCTTCACGCTCGCATTCTTCATACACTCTAGGTAAGAATTTTTCTGCCACGCTACTATGCACAAGCAGTGATTCTGCAGCATTGCATACTCCTGTGCGCTGAAGTTTGGAATTGAGAACAATCGCAAGCGCTTTATCGAGATCTGCATATTCATCAACATACACGTGCACATTGCCCACGCCTGTTTCAATCACTGGCACAAGCGCTTCTCGAACAACCATCTGAATAAGCCCTGCTCCTCCGCGAGGAATTACGAGGTCTACAAGACCGCGAGCGCGCAGCAACTCCACAGCGCCGTCACGCCCAAAAGAATCGATAGAACTGACGAGTGCCCGATCGTAGCCGCATTCTTCCAGTGCGCTTTGTATAGCGGCAACTAATGCTGCGTTCGAGTGCGCAGCAGCAGAACCTCCCCGCACAATCGCAGCACTTCCAGCTTTCAACGCCAGCGCCGCCGCATCAACAGTGACGTTTGGGCGGGCTTCATAAATCATTCCGATCACGCCCATAGGCACGCGAACCTTTTTAAGCCGCAAACCGTTATCGAGCGTTCGCCCCTCAACTATTTCCCCGATAGGATCAGGAAGAGAAGCAATATGCCGCACAGCTTGAGCGATAGCAGCTATACGCTCATTCGTCAGCTCGAGGCGATCCAGCAAACCTGGATTCATCTCTTTCTCTCGTGCCGCCTGCATATCTCGCTCATTTGCGCGCACAATACTATCTGCACGATCTTCAAGTGCCGAAGCTATTGCCTCAAGGAGTCGATTTTTTTCGCTCGCTGAGGCCCTGCGCAAAACTGCACTAGCTGCACGAGCATCGCGCGCTATCTTCCGCACTCCAATGCGTGAAGGGGTGATGTTTTCCATATCTTTTCCTATCGGGAATACATGCTATTAAAAAGCGTTACACGCTATGTTAGTAAAGAAATTTGTATGCTCCCAAGTGCGCAGAGCGCAGGAAGCAAAATAAGCTCATAAAGCAAGAGAAAGAAAGGAAACTATGAGCACTATTGAGGTAACAAAGGATAACTTTAAAGATACAATCGCTGAAGGCATCGTCCTTCTCGATTTCTGGGCACCATGGTGCGGACCTTGCCGCCAGTTCGGACCTGTCTTCGAGAAAGCATCCGAGGCTCATCCCGACGTCGTTTTCGGAAAAATAAACACCGATGAGCAGCCCGAACTCGGTGGAGCTTTCCAAATTATGTCTATTCCAACTCTGATGGTTTTCCGTGATGGAATCCAGGTATTCCAGCAGCCAGGTGCACTTTCCAGCTCCGCACTGGAAGAACTCGTCACCAATGCACTCGCTCTCGATATGGACGAAGTGCGTGCAAAAGCTGAGGAAGCAGCGGCTGAACAGGCCTGAGTTTTCCGTTTACGCTTATCTCACGGGCTATTGTGCTCGTATCCGATTACTCCCGCTCAATTGTGGCTCGCGCTTCAAGGAGCGGGAGTACTCCTTTCAGCACAGATGCAAGATCGGTAGGCAGCGACGCTGGTGTCAATACCATCCCATCTGCAGCGCCCATCCCAACCCAAGACTCGATAGCGTCTGCAACGTCATAAACAGTGCCCACCACAGACGCCATACCAGAAAATAGCTCGCCGCCATTAAGCTGAGAAATAAGAATTGATCTTTCTTCTGCCGCCTGCAGCGTTGCCGAAATAACGATTCCTAAATCGGCAAACACCGTAAAATCGCTCTTTCTTTTCCTTGCCGCTTCTTTGAGAGCAAACCTCATCTGCCGCACTGCTGCCCGATCAGGATGCCGCACGCGCACAGCATCGAAAATATTGGCAACCGTCTCAGCATTCTCGCCCGTCACCTGAGGATTAGTGGCCAGCAGCCACACACTTACGCCAGCTGCACGAGCATCATCCGCTGCACGCTTAAAATCGTGATAATCGTCAATCTCCTGAAGCGTGAGCATTACGGCTGCGCTCACAACCCGCGCATTTGTCAAAAGACTCACAGCTTCACGAATATAGAGCGGATCTGAAGGAATTTCAGCGCAGATTTGAGGCGTTTTCCCCAAGCCTAACTTCCCTGCCATCGTCACTCCATCCAGGGCAGCAGAGCGCGGAGGAGCCGTTGGGTGCACATGAAAATCTCGATCCAACGTGATGGAATCTACCCCTCCTGCATAGGCAGCACTCACTGACGATGCCAGGAGAGGCAAATTGACGCGCTGGAGAAAAGTCTCGGGCACATCCTGCCCAGGAATATCCATTTCCGCTGCCCCTAGAAGCGTAAGATTCATACCAATCGGAGCATGTATCGTCACGTCTGGAAGTATGCTCGGATCCGACATATCAATCGGCGTGGAATCATGAAGAGCATGGCTACTGGCTGCAATTGATACAGGCATCGCACCTCCCTATCACCTACCCAAACCTACAGCTAGTAGAAATTCTAGCGTGCAGTGCCAAGCAGTGCGATATTTGCTTCTCTATGCGCGAGCCTCGTCTATGCAAAAGCGCACGAAACTATAGAAAAGTTTTATGAGTATTTCTTTCTAGCGAGAATTTGCTGTGTACACAAAATCATCAGCATGAACAACGGCTCGAGGCGCTCGGCGGCGATCGGCAGAATATGGTTCTTGCCCGATAAAGCGCTTTACTTCAACAGTTGAAAAGGCAACACGGCCTCGACCAATAATCTCGGCACTATCAGCTCTGCGCACACTCACAATATCGCCCGCACTAAAATTGCCATAAACCTGCGTGATACCAACTGCGAGCAGTGATGCCCCTCCGCTTGCCAAAGCTTTGGCAGCTCCAGTATCAACGTCGAGAACTCCTGAAATCTCGGCAGAGTATCGCAGCCATAAATCACGAGCACTGCCACGCATAGCGCGAGGCTCAAACCATGTCCCCACCTCGTCACCATCGAGCGCGCGGCGCAAATCGCTCGTCGATATCAGCAGCGTGCCAACTCCGCCAGCTGTTGCAATATCTGCGGCACGTACTTTCGTACTCATTCCGCCAGTTCCCACATCTGACCCTTTGCCAGTAATCGAATAGTTAGCAAGCTCCGAAAAATCGGAAACTGTGGGAATTAAACGAGCATCTGGCTGCGACGGAGGCGCAGTATACAATCCGTCGACGTCTGTGCACAGCACAAGCGCAGAAGCACCAACGACGTGTGCCACCAGCGCCGCTAAACGGTCGTTATCTCCGAAGCGCAGATCATCGGTGACAACAGCGTCATTCTCATTCACAATAGGAATCACGCCATAGTGAAGCAAGCGTTTCAATGCCGCCTGCGCATTCGCATAATGGCAACGATCAACCACATCGTCAGGAGTGAGTAAAACTTGAGCAACCGTCAGCTCTCGGCGAGCAAAACCGTCAAAATATGCACGCATAAGCCGAGGCTGCCCAACCATCGCCGCTGCCTGCTGATCTCGCACATTAGTCGGACGTTTCTTAAACCCCAAAGGTGAAATTCCTGCAGCCACCGAACCCGAAGAAACGAGAAGTATTTCCTGCCCGCGCCCATGAGCATCACTGACCACATCTATCAATTCGTTGAGCGTTTCCTGAGCTAAACCGCCATGAGAGGCGGTGAGCGACGAGGATCCTACTTTAATGACGATACGCCGAGCCATACCTAAAAGATGCCTATTCGCAAATACATTCGCCATATGTGTACTCTCCTAATCCAAGAAGATATATTCGCCTCATTCATCAATGCTTGGGTTTATCCAATGCCCGCTTGCACCCTCACGCCACAGCTCTTCGCGTGCTGCCGCTTTGGCATCCATCGATTCGTGATACGCAGCTTTACGCTCTTTACGAGAAGCGCGCTTTGGCTCATTCATGCGAAGATCTGTGCCACGCGGTCCAAGAAGCTCTGCTCCAGCTACCACAGTTGGCTCCCAGTCAAAAATATAGCCATCGGCATCGGAACCGATCACGACCATCGAACCAGAGCGAGCACCAGCTTTCATTAGCTCTTCTTCAATACCGAGATTAGCCAAACGATCAGCCAGATACCCAACAGCTTCATCATTTGAAAAATCAGTTTGCGCTACCCATCTTTCAGGCTTTACACCGCGAATCTGGAAATACTCACCCTCGGAATTCTTTTTGCGAGTGACGGTGAATACTTGCGTTTCCTGCTGATTCAACGGGCGAATCACTGGGCGCAAATTCATATCTGATTCAGCCTTCTCACGTTCACGCACAGCAGTGACAATCGTTGCAAGCCCATATCGCAGATCTTTTAGGCCTTCATGACTCACTGCGCTCACTACGTAGACAGGAAGCCCCCGAGCTTTAAGCTCTGGTTTCACGAAATCAGCCAGCTCGCGAGCTTGCGGAACATCTGCTTTATTGAGCACAACCACTCGCGGACGGTCCATAAGTGGAAGCATTCCCTCAATCGGAGGAATCTGCGCAGCATATTGGCTAAGTTCGTATTCCAACTGATCCAGATCGGAAAGCGGATCTCGACCAGGCTCCAAGGTGGCGCAATCGAGCACATGGACGAGGGTTGCACAACGCTCAATATGGCGTAAAAACTCCAGACCAAGCCCTTTGCCTTCTGAAGCTCCTGGGATGAGACCTGGCACATCAGCAATTGTATAACGCACACGATCAGCATCGACTACACCGAGATTCGGCACAAGCGTCGTAAAAGGATAATCAGCAATTTTGGGGCGTGCAGCGCTCATCGCCGCGATAAGCGAACTCTTTCCCGCGCTGGGAAAACCGACGAGAGCGACGTCTGCCACAGATTTCAATTCGAGATAGACGTCCCGAGTTTCTCCTTCTGTGCCGAGCAGGGCAAAACCTGGCGCTTTTCGTTTCACAGAAGCAAGAGCAGCATTTCCAAGCCCGCCAATTCCTCCTTCAGCAGCGATGTATTCGTCACCGATAGCAACGAGATCTGCGAGTACGTTGCCCTCTGAGTCTTTAACAACTGTGCCGGCAGGCACGCTCACAACAAGATCGGCACCTCTCTTCCCCTGGCGCATATCACCTTCTCCAGGTGCCCCATTTCCTGCTTTTAAATGAGGGGCATGATGAAGATGCAATAGGGTAGTTTCTTGCCCATCAACCCGTAAGACGATATCGCCTCCATGCCCGCCATTCGCACCGTCAGGTCCTCCGAGCGGCTTAAACTTTTCGCGATGCACGCTCGCACAGCCATTTCCACCTTTACCTGCCTGCACATGCAAAACTACATGATCGATAAAACTTGCCACGTATCTCGCCTATCTATATAGCAATCAGGGGCGGAGTTGATCCGCCCCTGATTATATGCTTACTGCGTATCAGGCCTCAGCTACAGCCACGTTCACAACCTTGCGACCACGGTGAGTACCAAACTCAACATTGCCAGCTGCGAGAGCGAACAGCGTATCATCGCCGCCACGCCCAACGTTCGAACCTGGGTGGAAGTGGGTGCCACGCTGACGCACAATAATCTCACCAGCATTGACGAACTGTCCACCGAAACGCTTTACACCAAGACGCTGAGCGTTGGAATCGCGCCCGTTGCTTGTGGAGCTCGCGCCCTTCTTGTGTGCCATGTGCTCTACCTCTTCTAGTCTCTCATCATCTTTTCAGCTGCTGCTTGCGCAACACAACTACTTAATGCTCGTCACCTTCAGGCGGGTGAGCTTCTGACGATGCCCCTGGCGCTTACGGTAACCAGACTTGTTCTTGTACTTGACGATCGTGATCTTCGGACCTTTTTCGTCACGAACGATTTCAGCCGTTACCTTAGCTTTAATGCCATCAGCCGCAGTGGTGATCTTGGTACCGTCAACAAGCATCAATGGCTCAAGTTCAACCTTGTCGCCCGGCTCGCCTGCAATCCTGTCCATAACCACGATGGAACCCACAGCCACCTTCTCTTGGTGCCCGCCTGCCTTCACAATCGCGTAAACCACGTTTAGCTCATCTCTGTCGATTCGTTTGCAGCTTCACGCGGCTCTTTTTCAAACTGCGTGCCTCTGCACTGAAAATGGAACGACGCACTACTGTGCGCCAGCACCCTAGCTTAACTGTTTAAAGCCTGTCTAAACAAGTTAAGAAAGCGCGATACTTGCCACATTTACTCATTTTTCTTCACTGGAAAGCTCATAATAGCGCTTGTGGCGGAAATAGAACTCACTGGAGTGATCGTTCCAGAAGAGGTAACGATACCTCGCGGCTTTTTCGTTCCTTTGCCAGATGTACTCACAGATGCACTCGATGCTTGCGCCTGCTTATGTTCTTTCTCTTGTAAAGCTTTACTGCTCGATTTCTTCTCTTTTTCCTTATGCTTATGAGCAGCTGCAGCAGCAATATTATTGAGCGCAGCCTTTACCTCAGCTTGTTTTGCTTCAGCTTCTGGATCCACATCTTTTTCAACTTTTTCCGTGCGTCCAGCCGCTCCGCCCACGACCATCGTGTCAATATCCGGAGTTTCTCCCTTTTCGATCGGGTGGTCATAGGTGACGTATCCACGACCTTCGCAGTGCTCGCATACTGTTGAAAACGCCTCAACTAAGCCTTGCCCAACGCGCTTGCGCGTCATCTGCACCAAACCAAGACTCGTCACTTCAGCAACCTGATGACGAGTGCGATCACGGCCAAGGCATTCGATCAGGCGGCGCAGCACAAGCTCACGGTTAGCTTCGAGCACCATATCGATAAAGTCAATGACGACGATACCGCCGATATCTCGCAATCGCAGCTGCCGCACAATTTCTTCCGCGGCTTCCAGATTATTTTTGGTTACGGTTTCTTCGAGAGATCCACCAGTGCCTGTGAACTTTCCAGTATTGACATCGATAACAGTCATCGCTTCTGTGCGGTCAATCACAAGCGAACCGCCCGAAGGCAGATACACTGCGCGATCAAATGCTTTAGCGAGCTGTTCATCAACTCGGTGAGCTGCAAAAATATCTGCACTATCCTCCCACTTACGCACCCGAGCAACCAGCTCTGGAGAAAGCTCCTGCACGTATTCAGAAATCGTCTCCCACGTGTTTTCGCCCTGTACGCTCAGAGAATCAAAATCTTCGTTGAAAACGTCACGCACTACGCGCACTGCTAACTCTGGTTCACCTTTCAACAGGCTTGGCGCATTTTTGGAACTCTTGGATTTTGCCTGAATATCTTTCCAGCTCTTGGTGAGCCTTTCCACATCAAGCCTGAGCTGTTCCTCCGTTGCTCCTTCAGCAGCTGTACGCACAATCACCCCATGCTCTGAAGGCACGAGATCTTTCAAAATTCTCTTAAGCCGTGTGCGCTCTTTCTCTGGGAGTTTGCGCGAAATACCAGTCATTGCCCCGCTTGGAACGAGCACCAAGTGCCGCCCGGCAAGCGTAATCTGAGAAGTCAGGCGCGCCCCTTTATGCCCAATCGGATCTTTGGTGACTTGCACGAGCACAGTATCGCCGCTTTTAAGAGCTTCTTCAATGCGGCGCGGCTTACCTTCAAGCCCTGCCACATCCCAGTTTACTTCACCCGCATAGAGTACGGCGTTGCGCCCTTTACCGATATCAACGAATGCAGCTTCCATCGAGGGAAGCACATTTTGCACGCGACCGAGATAGACGTTGCCCACCATTGAGCTTTGAGTGTGACGGGCCACGTAATGCTCAACCAAAATACCGTCTTCAATCACTGCGATTTGATTCAGCCCGTCTTTTTCACGCACGAGCATTGAACGAGCCACAGATTCGCGGCGTGCAAGAAACTCTGATTCGGAAATCGTGTGACGCCGCCGCCCAGCCTCACGCCCTTCTTTACGGCGCTGCCGCTTAGCTTCAAGACGGGTGGAACCTTTAGGAGCAGCCACCTGATCAGCAGATATATCCTCACCGCTAGCAGAACGGCGGCGGCGCTTGCGCACGCTCACTGCTCCTGCAATCACTTCATCGCTCGGAGCTGAATCGGATACCTGCTTTGCTTTCTTCTGTTTTTGCTTCAACTCCGATACGTCTTCTGTGTATTCTTCAGGCGTTTCAGGTGAACTGATCGCAGTACTCTCTGCTTTAACACTCCGACGGCGGCGTGTGCGCTTTGGCGACGACTCGTCATCCGCTACATCACTTTGCGCAGTATCATCTGCTTCGTACATATTCGTATCAGAAGCATCACGCGTCTCAGCAGATTTTCGCCCGCCTCGTGTGCCTCGACGTGAACGCTTCGGCAAATCACCAGCCGCATCGCCAGCCAAATCGCCAGCAGCAGCATCTTCTGTATCGGAAAAAGATTCAGATTTTTGACGGCGTTCTCTGCGGGCCTGCACAGCACGAGAGACGTCTGGCTCCTGAAAGAGCACCATCGTAGCTGCAGCAGCAGCTTCATGAACTGGCGTCACAGCAGGAATCTGGGCTGACTCATCGCCAGTGTGCGCCGAAAAAAACAATCCTCCAGCAGCGCTGAAATCTGGCGCGCTGGATTGTGCGGACGAGGCTTCACTTAAGCCTTGCGTATTCTTACGTACCATCGGGTATGCTCCCATGCGATGCACGCGCTCACATCTGCACAGCATCGCCTATGTTCGATCACAACGTTGTGTTGTGCAAGCTTTCCGTATGAGAGAAACACCTCTCTTGCCCAGCTCAAACCCGGCAGCTACGCATCAGCGGCGCACAGGGTTTATGCCGTGTGAGCGGATGTGGCGCTCACGAGATAGCTCAATTCTATACCTATATTTCAATATCTCATATATGAGGGCATACAGCTGAAGGTTCGCACAGAAATAAGCAGGCAGATATTCAGATATTTCTGAACGTTTTACCAGGATATACATATAGTATTTTCGGCACAATTTAGTTTCTTTATTCAAATTTACGCCGTGTCTGCTCCTCAGAAATGGCGCTATAGCACCTTTCCCTATAGTTGAGCCAAAAAGCCGAAAAACTCAGACATGTAAAAACTGGAAAAAATGCTGCAAAATAGCGCACGATTACTATGTAAGCCAACACTATGAGTATTTTATATACCCACACCGTTGGCTGGCACTACACAAGATCTAGCACTCGGTCGAACGAAAGGTGATCAGGTGGATATCCTCGACCTCGCTCGGTGGCAGTTTGCGATCACTACTGTGTACCACTTCATTTTTGTACCAGTAACGATTGGCATGGCTCCACTCGTCGCGATTATGCAGACCAAATGGCTCAAGAATGGCGAAGAGCACTGGCTCAAGCTCTCTGAGTTCTTTGGCAAACTATTGATTATTAACTTTGCAATCGGTATTGCTACCGGTATTGTGCAAGAATTCCAGTTCGGCATGGGCTGGTCTGAGTATTCTCGCTACGTGGGCGATATTTTCGGCGCTCCGCTTGCGTTTGAAGCTCTTCTTGCATTCTTCCTCGAATCCACATTCTTAGGGATCTGGATTTTCGGGCGCGGGCGCGTGACTCCAAAGGTTCACACGGCTGCAATCTGGCTATTTGCAATCGGTTCAGATATTTCTGCACTCTTCATTCTTGCAGCCAACTCCTTTATGCAAAACCCAACTGGCGCAACGTTCAACGCAGAGACTGGGCGCGCAGAGCTTTCTTCTATGGGCGGCTTCCTGAATGTGCTCTTCTCGGCAACATCGATGTACACCTTCCTGCATACTCTTGCTGCCTCTATTTTGATTGCAGGCGCAGGTATCGCAGCAATTGCGCTATGGTGGCTCGTTAAAACAGTAAAAACTCACGCAACCGAAGCTGAAGACCTATGGAAGCCAGCAGCTCACTTTGGCTTGGTAGCAATGCTCATTGGCTCTGTGCTCGTGATTGCAACAGGGCACTTCGCAGGTCAGCACATCACAGAAGTACAGCCAACCAAAATGGCTGCTGCAATGGGCATCAATACCACTGAAGAAGGAACTGGCGCGGAGCTTGGTTTGATCTACACTGGCGGCGATCTTGCCAAAGGTGAAGGCAACGTCATCACACTCCCTATTCCAGGGCTTGAATCCTTCATGGCAACGAACGATCCAAACGGCGTCATTCAAGGAGCTAAGGATCTGCAGGAACAGTTTGCATCAGAATTTGGTGCAACCTACGCTAATGGCGATCCTATTAACTACATTCCAAATGTTGGGGTGACGTTCTATTCCTTCCGCATCATGATGGCAGTAGGGTTCATTGCCTTACTCCTCTCAGTGATCGGGCTACTCGCATTGAAGAAACCGCAGTCCATCAGCCCAGCGTTTGCGAAGATGTTCCTCTGGAGTACCCTCCTTCCGTTTATCGCCTCCTCGGCAGGGTGGATTATGACAGAAGTAGGACGCCAGCCATGGGTCGTCTATCCAAACTTCGCAGGAGACACATCAGTTCGCCAGCTCACAATGGATGGCGTATCCCTTACGGTTCACCCATTTGAGATTTGGTTCTCTCTGATTATTTTCACTTTGCTCTATCTTGTGCTTGGCATCATCTGGTTTATCTTGATGAAGCGCTACACGCAAGAAGGCATCAACACTAAGAAGACCATCACCACAGACGTTGTCGAACTTTCAGACAACACAGTGTTGAGCTTCTCCTACTGAGGAAAGGAAAGGAATAACAATGGTAACTTCATGGTTGCAAGTTCTTTGGCTGATCCTCATTGTTGTGTTGTGGATTGGTTACGTCACCCTCGATGGTTTTGACCTTGGCACTGGCATGCTCCTTAAAATTCTTCCAAAGAATCACAAAGAGCGCCGCCTCATGGTTAATACTCTCGGTCCACACTGGGACGGTAACGAAGTATGGCTGCTCACCGCTGGCGGTGCCACATTCGCAGCTTTCCCTGAATGGTATGCCACAATGTTCTCTGGCATGTATTTCGCACTTGTCGCCGTTCTCTTGTGCTTAATTCTTCGCATCATCGCAATCGAGTGGCGCAGTAAAGTAAATACGCACAAGTGGCAAAACACATGGGATACTATCCACTGCGCAGTCGCTTTTATCGTCTCGCTTCTCTGGGGTGTGGCATTTGCCAACCTCGTCCAAGGCATGAAAATTGAAGTTGGGCACTACGAGAACGGCGCATTCGTTGCTCTCGATCCAGCTGCAGTCGATTTGAGTGCAAAGACGGCAGGAATCGACCAGCACTTCCTCACTGGCGGCTTCTTCTCGCTACTGACGCCATTTACTATTCTCGGCGGTCTTGTGGTTCTCACTCTCTTCCTGAACCACGGCGTGCTCTGGACAGCCGTCAAGACGAAAGGCGCGATTCATGATCGTGCGCTCGCTCTTGCTCCTAAAACTGCACTGGTCTCCACCGCTCTCACCGCTGTGTGGGCAATCTGGGGTCAGCTTGCATATTCAGTGAACGTGCTCGCTTGGATACCACTGCTCCTCGCAGCAGTGCTCCTCGTTGTCTCCTTGCTCCTAGCAGTAAAAGGTAACGATAAGTTCGCGTTCTTCTCACACTTTGCTGCTCTTGCCGTTGCCGTGGTGTTTATCTTCTCCACTATCGGCTTGAATGCTCTCAAGAGTTCTATCGATCCTGCATATACGCTCACTCTGGCACAGGCTGCCGCGACTGGAACCACCCAGACGCTCATGCTGATCCCCGTTGTGATCTTCGTGCCGATCGTCCTCTTCTACACAATTTGGGCATATGCCAAGTTCGCTAAACGTCTCTCCACAGACAATATCCCAGAAGAGCTTGGCGGGCTTGACCTTGCGCGCGTGCGCGAATTTGAAAAGGTCAGCTGAGCCACCAAATAGTTCAACCATCTGATCTGTGGGGGCGCTTCCAGCAATGGAATCGCCCCCACAACTATTGGCGGCTGTTTCTTTTCACCGCATCAATTTCTCTTTGAAGTTCCAGCTGCTTAGCTGCCCATACTAGACTGATAGACACTGCATTTATTCACCAGCGAGGATACTTATGAAACCTTTTGATCCACGGCTATTACGCTACGCTCAAGAAACCCGCGGATACATCATATTTCTCGTCATACTAGGGCTTATCAACACAGCACTGATCGGTGCGCAGATTTTCTTTATCTCAGCAGCTGCATCCTCAATTTTTTACGGCACACACACCTTCAACGATATACAGCCTCTCTTATGGCTGCTGCTTGGCACATTTATCCTGCGGTCTATCCTCACCTATATTCAAAAAGCCGTTGGCCACCGCTCAGCTGTGAAAGTAATTGCTAATCTGCGCACTCAAGTGCTGCGTCACGCAGGAGATTTAGGAGATCGCTGGCTCTCACAAGGCAACTCAGCTAAAGTCGTCACGCACACAACGCGCGGCCTTGACGATCTCGAAGCCTATTTCGTCTCCTTCCTTCCCGAACTTTTTCTGTGCGTCACTGCCACTCCCCTGCTTATCGCCGTCATCCTTATATTCCTCGACTGGATCAGTGCCGTTGCCATCGTGCTATGTATCCCACTCATTCCTATTTTTATGATCCTTATCGGGAAAATGACTGCCCACTATTCTGGGCAGCGCCTCAAGGCAATGGCTGCTCTTGGCACCCAGCTTCTCGATCTGCTCAGCGGACTTAGCACCCTCAAAGCACTTGGGCGCGAACAAGGCCCCAAAAAACGCGTACGGGATCTGGGAAAAAATTTTGCTCATACGACGATGCAAACACTCTACATAGCTTTTCTCTCTGGAGCAGCGCTTGAATTTATCACCACTCTCTCTACAGCAATTATCGCTGTAGAAGTCGGTTTCCGCATGGTATCTAGCAATCTTTTCCTCTTCGAAGGGCTTGCAATTATTATGCTCACGCCAGAAGTATTTCGCCCTCTGCGCGAAGTAGGCACCCAATTTCATGCTTCTTCCAACGGTATTGTGGCCGCTCAACAAGCTTTCACAGTGCTGGAAACATCTGCCACAGCACACACAGGCAAACACGCTGTGCCCGATATGCGTACAGCAGTGATTCAGATAGAAGATCTCAGCATCTTTGCCCCAGGGCGTGCCACAGTCGCTCCCTCCCATCTCAACGCCACTATCTCTCCTGGAGAAATCACTGTACTTCGTGGATCTTCCGGCGCAGGAAAATCAACAACTATCCATGCTTTGCTCGCTCTTTTACAGCCAAATGAAGGACGCGTGCTGATTGACGGCATCAATCTGAATGAATTAGATAGAGAAAGCTGGTGGCAGCGCATTACATGGGTTCCCCAGCAGCCAGCAATCGTGCCAGGAACGATTATCAGCAATATGAGAGCAGATACTTCAAATTCTAAAGACTCTCTTTTGCCTGAATATGATCCTGCTTTACAACGAGCCTGCTCCATCACTGGCTTCGATTGCGTCATTAATAGCCTTGCTGACGGCTGGAATACGCGTATCGGGCAAGGAGGCGTAGGGCTTTCAGTCGGGCAGCGCCAACGCCTCGCCCTCACGCGTGCGCTCGTCAGCACAGCAGATATCGTCATCCTCGATGAACCTTCCGCTCATCTCGATGCGGCGAGCGAAGAATACGTCGCACGAGCGCTTAAAGAGCTCAAAAAAACTGGGCGCACAGTTATCGTCATCGCCCATAGAGCTGCAATCGTCCAGCTTGCAGATAATGTGATTGATGTATCTTCCTCAAAGAGAGATATCTGCGAAGATATTGCACAGCAGCGCCACGCAAAAGCTCAGCGCATCGCAGCAGCGAAAAAACGCGCTGCACAGATCGACTACGCAATGCCAAGTTCGTGGTCGCAGCGAGAAAGGAACGAATAGAGATGAATATTCTCGAACGTGCATTTCCTCGTGCCGAGCGCCGCGCACTGCGCCGCGCTATCAAACTTCTAGGGATCAATAAAAAACGCTTCACACTCGCCGTTCTCTTTGGCTCTGGCGCGGTCGGTTCTGGAGTGGGGCTTGGAGCCGTCTCCGCATGGCTCATTGCACGCGCAGCGCAGCTGCCGCCAGTATTAGATCTCTCAGTTGCAGCAACAAGCGTACGAGTATTCGGCATCGGTAAAGCTGTGTTTCGCTATCTTCAGCGCATTTCCTCCCACTGGGTTGCACTGATGGGGATGGCCTCAGTACGCGCTTGTGTCTACGACGCACTGGCAGACTCTACCACAGACGTCGTCTCTTCTATACGCCGAGGCGACCTGCTGGCACGCACAGGATCTGACGTCGATGAGTTGGGAAACGTGGTTGTCAAGTCTTTGCAGCCTATATGCGTTGCAGGCATTGTGAGCGTTATTTCTGTGGGGATCGTTGCCCTATATTCTCTCCCAATTTCAGCAATACTCACTGTGTGCCTGCTCACTGCAGGAATCATTGCCCCATATTGTGCGATGCTTGGCGGGCGAAGAGCTGAAATAGATCAGGTGCAGCATAGAGCCACGCTCAATACTACTGCGTTAAGTTTGCTGGATAACTGCGCAGAACTTCGGGTCAATGGGCAGCTTGCTGCGATGGAAGCGGCACATGATCGTATCGAGGCAGATATCCACCGCAGCCGTAATTCCTCTGCTCGGCCTGTCGCTCTTGCCACAGCAATCGATACATGCGCAATGGGAATAGCCGTGATCGGCGCACTCGCACTGGGAACTATTCAGGTTGGATCTGGCACGCTCAGCACTGTTGGGTTAGTTGTATGCACGCTCACCCCTCTGGCTGCTTTTGAAGCGACTCAAAGCCTGCCACAAGCCGCTGTGCAGCTTATTCGTTCTGCACGAGCCGCCGCACGGCTTATGGAGATTCTTGACCGCGCACACTCAGCCTCTGCTCCAGAGCACGATACACGCCCATGCACTGAGCCTATACTGCTGGCTCGCAATCTCACATTTGGCTGGCCGAACCACGCATCCGTTGGCAGCATTGATTCTCTCGAACTCACACCAGGAAAAACGATTGCTATCGTTGGGCATTCGGGCATTGGCAAATCAACCTTGCTCTATACTCTTTCAGGTATGCTGGCACCTCAATACGGAAGCGTGCAGCTCTCAGGGCGAGATGCCTATCGATTAGATCGGGCAGAAGTCTCTCGCGAACTTATTCTCACAGCCGAAGACGCACACATTTTCAATACTACTGTGCTCGAAAATATTAGAGTTGCCCGCGCAGACGTGACGGCTGACGAAGCCCGCGATCTACTCGAACGCGCAGGGCTCGGATCATGGCTTGACGCTTTGCCAGACGGCGTGCACACCATCCTGGGCTCTGAATCGTCATCAATATCTGGCGGAGAACGCCGCCGTCTTCTTTTAGCTCGTTGTCTCGCATCTCGTGCACATTTCCTTCTTCTTGACGAACCAGGCGAGCATTTAGATGCGAAAACTGCCGATGCGCTTATCTCAGATCTATTGAAAGCTGGAGGTGACGATCGCGGAGTTATCGTCGTCACGCATCGTCTATCTGCTCTGGCCGCTGCTGACGAAGTACTCATTATCGGGCGTACCCCTGATGATCCTCCCGCAAGCCCAGCACACGTAACTGCTCGAGGCACCCATGAACACCTCATCGCCACTGTGCCAGAATACGCATGGGCCGTTGCTCAGGAAGGAGAAGAAGCTGAAAATGACGACGAACACCGCTGATTGTGCTTCCTTGGGATCCTCATCTGCAGTCACTTCTTCCGAAACTATCGATAAGCTGGTGACGATGGTGCTCGCTCTTACGAGCCGTCTCGACCGCACGAATGCACTTAATTTTATCGCCCAAAAAGCTCGAGATATTGCTCAAGCTGAATATAGTGCGATCGGGATTATGGATTCGCAAGGTTCAATCACTGAATTCGTCACCTCTGGCATGAGCGCAGAACAAAGCGCCCACCTGCCGATTCCGCTGCAGCGAGAAGATATTCTCGCAAACATATCCGCCCAATCAATTAACGTCTACAATGAGCTTCCACTATCAACGTTCGCTGATATTTTCCCTGAACGCCTGTTAAAAATCCACAATTTTGCAGGGCTTCCCATAATCGTAGATGGCAACGTATGGGGACGGCTCTTCATTGCCAACGCAAAAAATGGTTTTTCGAACGAGGCTATCTACTGCTTGAACGTACTCACTCAAGCTTCAGCAGTTGCCGTACATAATACTCGCCTATACGCCCAAGCACAGAGCCGCTCTCGCTGGCTCACAGCGAGCCAAAATATTGTAGCAAGCCTGCTTGAAGATGCGAATGAAGAAACAGCACTTCAACTCATCACAGATGAAATGCTGATTGCCGGGCGAGCCGATGCTGCTATGATGGTCTTGCCCTCAATTGGAGATACATGGGCATGCGAATTTGTGGCCGGCGAAGATTGCGCTCAATATCTTGGTGTCACATTCCCCCCAGAAGGTCGCGCTCGAACCGTTATTAAAGAACAAGCAGGGATTGTCGTCGATTCTATGCAGCGTATGCCTACCGTACGTATCGCCTGCCTGCGAAAGTTCGGACCTGCGCTCTATGCTCCTCTTATTACACCCGTTATGCAGCAGTCCGCACACGGCAACTCCAACGGCGGGCGTGGAGTAATTGTTCTTTTACGCTACCCAAACTCTGCTGAATTTGATTTGAACGATCTTGCTATGGCTGAGACGGTCGCCCAGCAAGCCACAATCGCCCTTGAACTTGCTGAAGCACGGCGCACAAAAGTAGCTGCTGCCGAACTTGATGAGCGCTCAAGAATTTCGCGCGATCTGCACGATCTTGCAATCCAGCAGCTTTTCGCCTCAGGAATGCATATTACGGCAGTTCGAGAAGAACTCACTGCGCATAATCCTCCAGAAGCCGTCACAGCAGCTCTTGATAAAGCGCTCGGCGCTATCGATGCATCAGTAGGGCAGATTCGCACAATCGTGCAGTCTCTCAGAGACGAAGGCTCCTCTCTCGCGCTTGTTGATCGACTCGGCTATGAAACCACAATGGCTTTGCAATCGCTCGGTTTTGCACCATCACTCGTCGCTACGTTTAACGGCAGACAGCTTGTGCGAGAAGAGTTCACACTTATTGACGATGCTGCTGGAGCTGATATTTCAGACGACGTGGTCGCCGTTGTGCGTGAGGCTCTTTCTAATGCGGCTCGCCATGCTCACGCATCAAGCGTTGCAATATCGATTGACGCAACTCCTGCTCACATAATAGTGCGGGTCGTTGACGACGGCACAGGCGTCAATCATATTCTTTCGCGCCGTTCAGGGCTATCAAACCTCGCTGCCCGAGCACGCAGACATCACGGATGTTTCTCCTTCAGGCAACGCTCTGACGGCGTGCAGGGCGCCGAACTGGAATGGACGGCATCTCTCAGCTAATACTCCCTCAACTAATGCCCGCTCAGCTAAAGTACTGAGCTAACACTTAATACCGCTGAAGCACTCACAATTAGCTGTTGCGCCAACCTGCCGCTCGCTGCCCAGCAACCCACGCCGCAACTTGAGTGCGGCGCTGCATACCCATCTTTGCAAGAAGAGACGTGATGTGGTTTTTCACCGTTTTCTCTGCCACTCCGAGGCGTTCTCCGATTTCACGGTTGGACAAACCATCACCAATCAGATCGAGCACCTTGCGCTCGCTAGGCGTGAGATCAGCTGTAGGATCGTCATGATCTGCACGCCGACGAGTGACGGTACGTTCATCAAGCAAAACCCGCCCGGCGGCAACTGCGCGAATCACTTCATTGATTTCTGCTCCACGCACACTCTTAAGCAAAAACGCTTTAGCACCTACCTCAAGCGATTCAGCCAAAGCATCGTCATCATCAAAGCTCGTCAAAACAACTGAACGCGTCTCAGGGCTTTCCTGTGCAAGACCGCGAATAATATCGATCCCTGTGCCGTCAGGAAGTCGCAAATCAACCAGGGCAACATCAGGAAGCGTCAGTTTTGCTCGGCGCAAGGCTTCAGCAACTGATCCAGCTTCAGCAATCACACATAAACCCTCCGAGCGATCGACAACTTCTGCAATGCCGCGCCGCACAACTTCATGATCGTCAATAATCATCACTTGAATATCTTTATCCGCCATATTCCCTCCTTAAAGCACTCATATTTCAGCTATGCGTATTATCCCACAAGACGTTGATATGCATCTGCGCACGCGGCTAATTTTGCCGCTTTTTGGCTGCTTGCTGTGCCTGTACCCCACATTTTTTCTCCTAAATACATCACAGCCGTGTAGATGCGAGCATGATCAGGGCCTTCTCCCGTGATCTCGTAGTGCAGATCCTCAATATCCGGTACACCTATTTTGCGTGCCTCTTCCTCAAAAGCTGTACGCCAATCTAATGCCGGCCCTAGGTGAGATGATTTTTCAAGAATTGGTACCAGATGGCATTCAACGACTCTTCTCACAGTGTCCATGCCGTATTGAAGATAGGTTGCCGCAATCAAAGCCTCCACAGTATCAGAAAGGATAGAATCTTTATCCCGACCTCCTGTGCGCTCTTCTCCTACACCGAGCCTAATGTAGCTTCCTAAATTAAGATTGCGAGCTACAATTGCCAAAGCTTTTTCGCTCACACTTGCAGCTTTTATTTTGCTCATATCTCCTTCAGAATCTCCAGGAGCTTCGCGATACAGCCAATCGGCAGCGATAAAGCCTAGCACTGAATCACCCAAAAATTCGAGGCGCTCATTGTGCTCTGTATCGTGTTCAAATGCCCACGATCGGTGAGTGAGTGCAAGGGTGCGAAGATGAGCATCCAGATCAATACCCCACGCCGCCATTAGCTCCACAGTATTCGGATTGTACATTTAGACGCACTCTCCTGGTTCCGTTGCACGCATCTGCTGTGCCAGTTGATCTAATGCACTAAATCGAGGATCGAGAAATTCGTGTGTATGCTCTTCTGGCAAATCTTCCCAGCGTTCACCACATTCTGAGCATAGCCCCTGGCAATCTGGAGAGCATAAAGGGCGCAGAGGCAAGGCGAGTACTACAGCATCGCGCACAATAGGTTCGAGATCGATATGATCTGAATCGATCACGGGAAGCTCGTCACTATCATCCTGCCCATTATCTTCAAGAGCATAAAGGCTCTCGGGGTAGTAGACAATCTCGGCAATCTGCTCGCATATATCAGCGCTCAGCGGAGCCAAACATCGCGCGCAGCTCCCTTCTGCGTGGGCGCGCACACTCCCCTGTACAAAAACACCCTCACTTACAGATGTAAATGTGAGCGCAGTGTCGAGCGGAGATCCTTCGGAAACTTTGAGCAGATCCACGCCCGTTCCTTTCGGAGCGGCAAACGTGCAGCTATACTCGCGCTGTGCACCTTCCTGGCGCGGCAAATCTGAAATAGACACCACAAAAGGCGATCTCATATCCATTGCTTTCTCGTCACTTTCTCTCACAAGGCATAGATTTCTCAAACAGCACTGCCGCAATTATTCATGTGCGCTAGCAGCTTTAGCAGCGCGTCGTTTGGATCCTGCGTTTGCAGTATCTGTATGTGCAATGCTTGAAAGACGCTCAGCAAGCACCTCACGCCCAGCAGCAATCTGATCTTGCAGCATATCGATATGCTGAGAGATTGCTCCTAAATCTTCACAGAGATCGCGCAATCGCTCATCAGAATACTCATCTGCCCCCTGCTTGATGTGCTGGGCTTTCACCCGAGCCTCATCAAGTATTTTTGCAGCATGTGCGCGCGCAGCAACGGTTACTGCATCTTTTTCAACGAGCTTCTGTGCTTGAGCTTTAGCTTGGGCAATTACGCTGTCTGCTTCCGATCGGGCATCTGCCAGCGTTTTTTCTGACCGAGCTCGCGCGTCTGCCATCATCTTTTCTGCCCGAACATGAGCATTGTCGGTAAGAGCAGAAGCATCTTGAAGCACAGAATCGGCGTCCACAATCTGCTGAGGAACAATTGCCCGAGCAGTCTCCAAAAGATCGAGCACTTCACTTTGGTTAATAAGTACCGACGCTGAAAGCGGCATAGATTTTGCCTGCCTGACGCGGTCAGTAAGTTCCTCAAGAATTTCCAGAAGTGACGCACCCGTTTCTTCGTTCATATCAAGTTCGCTCATCGCTATACCCCTTTCCGATAAATCGTATACAGCTCTTACACCAGCTCGATACGATTGATTTCTTTATTTTCACACGCTCATACCTAAAATCACACATATTCCAAGCACATACCGCATACATACACCCAGATTTATGACCTATGCCGATCCAGCACTTTCTGATGAAGAGCAAGAGCCACATTCGCAGGCACTAAATCTTCAAACAATCCATTGAAGCTGGCAATTTCTTTCACGTAAGACGATGCCACATGAGCGAGTTTTGGATCTCCTATAACGAATACCGTTTCAATGCCGCTCAGATGGCGGTTGAGCAGTGCCATCGCCTGTTCGTTATCGTAATCGGCAGCCCCACGCAAACCTTTTATAATCGCTTGCGCCCCTTGATCTGCAGCGAAATCAGCAGTAAGCCCATCCGCAAGCTCCACTCGCACGTGATCCAGATGAGAAAGTGCCATACGCGCCAATGCGACCCGCTCATCGTCTGTAAACCAATACTGCTTTTTCGTATTGCGCCCTACCCCTACGATGACCTCATCAAACATGGTGAGCGCTCTTTCTATCACGTCGATATGACCGAGCGTGATCGGATCAAAGGAACCGGGGCAGACTGCAATACTCATGTCTTTATACTATCTCGCTAGCCATTCAAGCTCTGGGAGCGGCGCGCACTCCAGATTTTCGTATCACCCATCATCCACTCGTCGATAAGTTCCCATCCCTCAGCCCACATAGGCTCGGGCGATCTCTTATCTCTCTCAACCACAATCAAGCCGTCATATACCATGTGCTGCGCAAGGGCACTCAGCGTATCGGCAAGTTCATCGTCAGCGCACGCATAGGGAGGATCCAGCAATGCCATATCAAACTCGGGAATAGCTCCCGGCTCTGCTCTTAGATAGCTCTGCACCTTTTTATTGACGGTGACGACGCTGGCAAGACCAGTCACAGAAACGTTGCGCACAATTACTCTCGCAGCGCTCTGAGCAGCTTCTACGCACACTACTGTGCGCGCGCCTCGGCTCGCGGCCTCTAAACCGAGCGCCCCAGAGCCAGAATAGAGATCTGCTACGACAGCGTCATCAACATATCCCCAGTGTTCAAGACGTGAAAATAACGCTTCTCGCACACGCTCTGAAGTTGGGCGCGTACCAGATTTCGGCACTGCAAGCTGACGCCCTTTAGCACACCCTGCCACAATTCTCGTCACGCTACCATCACGCCTTCCCTACGATCTTAAGATCTGTCGATATATTCTGCACGCGTAGTTTGCTCAATAGACTGCACAGCCTCCTTAAGAGTGCTATGCTCGGGCAAATCAAGGCTCGGATCAGCAGATACACACGCATACGCGGCAGATTTTGCACTTTCAATAATATCTGCATCATGCAGCACTGAGAGGTAGGTAAGCGAGCTGTGAGTGCCAGACTGGTCTGTGCCAAGCACATCTCCTTCTGAACGCAGCTCCAGATCTTTTTCGGCTAATTCAAAACCATTTGTTGTGTGCGCAAAAGCAGATAACCGCTCCCATGCAAGAGTGCCTTCAGCCGCACGATGCACCGCTAAGCATACGCTCGCTTGGTTGCCGCGCCCAATACGCCCTCTGAGCTGATGAAGCTGAGAAAGCCCAAAACGATCCGCGTCTAAAATGACCATCATCGTCGCGGCAGGCACATCAATGCCAACCTCAATGACTGTAGTCGATACAAGAATCGGACAATCACCCGATGCAAAAGATTTCATCGCGGCGTCTTTAGCAGCGCAATCAAGTTTTCCGTGCACATATCCAATTCCAATTCCCTCAAGTGCAGGCTCTGCTTCAAGCTGAGTGACGACATCTTCCACAGCTGCAAGCTGCCTATCACTGCTACTGCCGTCACCGTCACTATAGACGTTGTTGAGAGCGCCTCCACTAACAGAAGCACCGCCAGAGCCAAGACCTCTATGCACAATAGGAAGAGCTTCATCGTCACTACCCGCATATTCATCGGCACAGCTGTCAGTATCGCTTTTATGCTGATCTGCACCAGAAATTCGCGGGCACACCACATACACACGCCCTGCATGCTCAATCTCTTCGCGAGCGCGCTCCCATATCCTGTGCACCCACACATCGTTGTCGGCAGGCACGAGCACTGTGCTGATCGGCGCTCTCCCCCGAGGAAGCTCCTCGAGAGTACTAATATCCAGATCCCCAAAACTCGTCATCGCAATTGTCCGAGGAATAGGCGTCGCCGTCATGACGAGCAGATGTGCACCTCGGGCAAGCGTATCGCGTTGATCTACTCCAAATCTGTGCTGTTCATCGATGACGACAAATCCGAGACGCGGAAGCTGGACGCGCTCGTAAAGCAGGGCGTGAGTGCCCACAATAATACTCGGTGCTCCTGACGCTAGACGCGCCATCACGCTGCGCTGCTGGGCAGCAGTAAGGGAACCTGTGAGAAGCTCAATGCGAATCGCTTCTTCGGGTGCACCAATTTCTCCACCATGAGCAAGATCTCCAAGCATATGCTCGAAGGTTTGGGCATGCTGGCGAGCAAGCACCTCCGTTGGCGCAAGCAGCACAGCCTGATAGCCAGAATCGAGCACCTGCAGCATAGCTCTCAGCGCCACAACTGTTTTCCCTGTGCCGACGTCGCCTTGCAGTAATCGGCGCATAGGCTGGGTTTGAGCAAGATCTCGTGCGATAGTCTCCCCTACCGCGCGCTGCCCTGCTGTTAATGCAAATGGCAGTTGCGATTCAAACATAGCCGATATACGCCCTGGCACACAACGAGGCGCAGAATCATTTTGTGCTTCTCTACGGCGGCGAGCAAGTATAGTTTGCAGTACGAACGCCTCTTCATAAGCCATACGTTTTTTTGCAAGCTGCCATTGCCCTTCATCGCTCGGCTTATGCAGATACATCAATGCCTGAAACTTCGTGGGCAAGGCATACTCGCGTCTAAATTCTTCGGGAAGAGGATCTGGCACACTAGATTCGCTCAGCATGGGGAGGATCATCTCTACCGCCTGCTGAATTTTCCAGCTTGGAGCAGAAGTAGTCGCGTGGTAGATAGGTATTGGGCGCGCTATCACTTCAGCATCTATGCCGTTCATTTCGTCTACATGAGCATAATCGGGGTGAGTCAGTTGTAAACGCCCACGATACGAACTGATAGTTCCCGAAAACGTGGCGATCGTTCCTGGCTGCAGCTGCATCTCGTGGAATTTTAACGGTCTGAAATTCTTAGCAAAAAATGTAAGCTCTAGATCATGCTCGCCATCAGTGACAAGCAAAGTGAGGATATAGCCTCGACGTGCGTGCATCGGGCGCAGTGAAGAGCTGAGGACGCGAGCCACAACCGTCACGGCATCACCTTCGCGCACAGCTTCTATAGGCATCAGCTCTCCACGATGAGCCAACCTAAATGGTACGTGACTCAAAAGATCAGCAACGGTTGATATACCAAGCTTATCTAGACGATTGGCAGATCGTTTCCCAATGAAGCGTTCGAGATGAGTGCTCAGCACGTCACGCGTTTCGCTCACCAAAGCAGCATCGTTTATTCTAGAATGACGCGATGAAAAGCTGGTCGCATTCTGCTCGCGCCGATCGTATTGTTCGTTTTGTACAGTATGCAGATCCTGAGAATCCATCCTCACCACCTCTGCGTTTTATCATACTGGCTTTTATCTTACTTGCTGTACGCTGCAAGCTACTGCGCGCAGCTCTGCCGTAGAGGAAGAAACAAACGTGCTCAATGCCACGTATCTTTTAGGTTGGAACCTGAGAGGATTATTAGCTATCATTGAGAAGTTGCCAATCCATTTGGCTTTATGAAAAACGTAAAGGAGTGAATCGTGGCCTCTGTATGTGAAATCTGCGGCAAGGGTCCAGGCTTCGGCAAGAGCGTCTCGCACTCTCATGTGCGCACGAACCGCCGCTGGAATCCAAACATTCAGCGTGTACGCGCCCTCGTAAAGGGCACGCCTCAGCGCCTGAACGTATGCACCTCCTGCCTTAAGGCTGGTAAGGTGACGCGCAACATCTGATCTTTTGCAGATACGTGATAAGCCCCGCGCATTGCGGGGCTTTTTGCTGCTCACGTTGCGGGTTTTTTCTGCTCACGTTGCAGAGCCTTTTACTGCTCGCTTTATATCTTTACTTTATAGCTTAAGAAGATTGCTAGTGCTTAGGGGTGTTGTTGAATCGATGATTCAACAACACCCCTGCATATAATCGAACGCATTAGATGTTTAGACGTTTAGATATCTAGCTCTGAACGTCTGCGCCGCAACAAGACGGCTCCACCTGCAGCGCTCACAACAGCCACCACTATCAGCTTCACCACACCAGTTATACCTGTATGAGCAACGGTATCTCTTATTGCACTGCCTTGAGGAGTAGCTGCTTTTTGAACACTATTTCCACGTGGATTACGAGAATCGCTTGGATCAGCAGGCGGCACAGCAGATTCGACCTTAATTGCGAACGTTGCAGAGACTTTTTCTTCCCCATCCACATTTACAGCGTTAATCGTCACAACATAATCACCAGCAGCACTGGGTATACCGCTGATAATGCCAGTCGCAGCATCGTAAGTAATCCCCTCTGGCAAACCACTGACGCTACTGATTGCGCCATTCTTTACGCTTAGCGTAATCGGAGCAATAGCTTCTCCCACCTGCACCTTCTGATCGGCAACTGTGCCTATCATCGGATCTGGTGCAGGGTTATCATCAGAGCGTGGGCTGAGAGTGAGCGTATAGACAGCGCTGGCAGTGCGAGGATAGCCCGTGCCATCTTCAGCCTCAGTTAACGTAACTTTCAGTGGATACGCTTTATTTTCAGTAAGCGAACCCACAGGAGTGCCACTTACTTTTCCAGTTGCAGGATCGACAGTTAATCCAGAAGGCAGCCCCTCCACTGTGAACGTATCCGCCAAAGCAGGATCATTGCGCTGGAAGAGATCAGCCAATGAAGTAGAAAATTCCTCACCGATTGTCCCTTTTCCAGAAACATCTGTACCTTTCAGTTCTGTACGGAAATCGTCTTCAATCCAACGCAGATTAAAGTTGGTATACGCAATATCGTCATACACCTTTGATTCCATCAGCATCCCGATACTGCCATCTGGTTGCACTGCCATTGTGGTATAGCCGGTGCCGCCTTGACGGAATTTTTTACTCACAGGCCAAGTTTTCCCGTCATCGAAAGATACCCATACGGTACCGTTGCTGCGCCCACTTGGCGTACCAGAAAAGAGCAACACTTTAGAACGTGCGGTGCCGGGTTTGGCATTCGGAAAAGCGCGGATCACTTGGGCATTATTGTTTTCATCCGATAGCCCATTTAATATCTTGCAATCCTTCCAATTTTCTCCAGAATCATCGGAGGTGCAGACGAGGCGCCCGCCGCCATTTTGAGAACGAGACATCAGCAGCAAGGAACCATCGGAAAGCTCCACAACTTTATTTTCATCGTAGTTCTTTTTTGCCACAGCAGGAGTAGCATTTCCGCTCTGCCATGTTTGACCGTGATCATCGGAATAGATAGTGTACGCAAAAATACCGCCGCTCTTCTTCACGCATGCCATTTGCTGAAGAAGCCTTCCTTTATTGGGAGCAGCAAGTTTTTGCGTACCAGCGCCAGAAGTGGCAAAGCACGACTTCAGCTCTTTCGCTTTATCGCCAAGTGCTTGAGCGGTGATTACTTTCTGCTCCCAGCTATAGCCGTTATCAGTGGAAACAGATACGCCAAGATTCATTGTATGCTCATTAGCCTCATCTAGCGTCCCGTCATCTTTAAAAGTGTACGCGGGGTTATTAGCAAATACGCCGGATATTTGGCTATGCACGTGGAAGTTAAAGATTGTGCCTGTATCATGATCTACCACGTACGATGGATCAGAGTATCCAAGAGGTGACGTGAGATTATCCTTCACTAAACCGCGCGCCACTATTGTTTCTGGCTCCCACGTTTTCCCGTTATCTTTGGAACGGCGTTGAATAATCGAGTTTTCGTTTGGGGAATCTCCTCCGCCTGCCTGCCCGGCTCGTGGGCGATAATCATACGACGCCAGCAGATCTCCATTGGGCGCCACAGCAATAGCTGGAATTCTTATTCTGGCGTCACTATTACTTGCTGAAAGAGTAGTGATTTCGCGAGGTTCACGTGCTGGTGCGGCAGGATCTGCGTCTTTCGCTTGTGCAGGATCTGCACGATCCCAAGATTGTTGTGTATACACATAGGCACGTGCTTTTACTGTGTGCTCTGGCACACCATTCAAAGATCCTGTGAGCGCAAGTTTTGCCTCCACTTCCCCACGCTGCAGATCACTCTCTTTGAGAGTATAAGACACTTGGCAATGATGGGTAGAATTTTCGTCTGCAAGGCTCGCTACCACGCATGAATGAGCTGGCTCATCACTCACATTAGTGAATGCTGTATCAGTTGAGAGAGCCACACTCATTGGCGTACTTCCAATTTTCTGGAAAGAAACATCGAAAGTGATGCTATCGCCAACTCGATACGTTTCTTTTACGGAATCTGCAGTTTGGCTAAATTTTGTTAATTTAAGATAATCAGAACCGATACTGAGCGCCTCACTCGCAGCCGTAGCATAATCAGCAGGAGTGCCGCTATAACCCGTGCTTGGATACGACTGCCAGACTATTGAGGCCGTAAACGTGCCCGCATTTTTATCGGCTTCACTCACAACGTGATATGCGAACGTACATTCTTTCCACTTATTATCAGCCGCAACGGAACTCCATTTACAGCCGCTATAGTTTTCCAGGTTGGAGCTTTTCACGCTCATAGAACGCGCTGTGCCCGTATCGTTTCTAATACTGGCTTTGTATTCTATTTTTTCTCCCACAAACCATTTCTCGCCTGGCTCTTTAGGGTTCATAATAGTGAGCTTCGCATTTGATGGAG
This sequence comes from uncultured Arcanobacterium sp., assembly GCA_958428545.1. Lineage (GTDB taxonomy): Bacteria > Actinomycetota > Actinomycetes > Actinomycetales > Actinomycetaceae > Arcanobacterium_A. The sequence goes on from CAUAGM010000002.1 coordinate 45,013, forward strand.
CTAGCTGGCTGTTGATTCCCCCAACGTTTTTGGCAGTTCCCTGATACTGAGTGCCAGAATACATTCTGAACGTGATATATGGGACGAAACCATTATCTTGGGCTGCTTCTTCTGCGGTGACGACATGCGTAAGTTTATTTTGATTCCCAGCCGAATAGCATTCTTGCATAACGTTTGGTTGAGCATCTCGCCACTTGCAAGACGTATAACCATTAAGATTCGATGCTACACTCTCAAAAGATCGAGCCGAAGAACTTTTGTTCGTTAGCTGCAATCTATATTCCACAGTAGAATCAGCAGATTTCGGATCGCCTGAAATCAGAAGTAACGAGAGTTTGACCTCATCTGTTTCCTCACTGCCAACTACAGTAGGATCGGCAGCATATACAGGAGCTTCAACTCCAAAAAATCCAATAAAAATTAAAGATAATGAAAATAATACGGATACTAATACATTTATACATGGGTGCTTCTTTGCGCTCATGGGAGAAGTATATCAAAAATTTACTCGCCCTATAAGGCTTTCAGCAAAAGTCTATAAGCAGGCTCTGCATATAAGCATCCCTATAGGCTGTATCTCACCGCTCAGCTAGACTCCTGCCTACAATCAAACAAGCGCTTATCAGCACAAGAATCAGCACATCAGTGCAGACCCGTCCCTCTTTCAAGCGCAAGAGCAATAAGCTCATCAACGAGTTGCGAATAGCTCATGCCCATATTTTCCCAAAGTACTGGATACATAGAAAATGGCGTAAACCCTGGCATCGTATTAATCTCGTTTACCAATACCTCGCCGCATTCTGCAACGAAACAATCCACGCGTGCAAGCCCTTCACATCCAAATGCCTCGAAAGCCTTCCGTGCAGTTTCACGCACACTCTGCGTGACGCTCTCAGTAAGCTGCGCAGGAACCTGGTTCGTCAGCGCATCCGTATCGAGGTATTTATGATTGAAATCGTAAAATTCATCATCAGAAACGTTGAGGATTACTTCGCCAGGATAGGACGCACGTGCAGGCTCATAGCCATGCCCGCCAAGCACACCGCATTCAACTTCTCGCCCATCAACGCCCTGCTCTATCAGCACTTTAGGATCGTGCTGATGCGCCGTTTCAATAGCAGCATCTAGCTGATCTATTGAGTCAATTCGAGAGATACCTAGTGACGAGCCAGCGCGAGCTGGCTTAACGTACAGCGGGAACTTCAGCTTACTGACGGCAGAACGCACCGCCTCAGGATCGCAGCTCCACTGCCGTGCCGTCACAGCCACATAAGGGCTTACCGCAATACCCGCATCTTCTAGAACGAGCTTCATATAGTGCTTATCCATACCAGCAGCCGACGCAAATACTCCGCACCCCACATACGGAAGATTTGCCATCTCGAGAAGGCCCTGAATCGTCCCGTCCTCTCCAAAAGGACCATGCAGAAGGGGGAAAACCACATCAACGCACCCCAAGCTTCGCACAGACACTTTTGCATCGAAAGAAGCAGTAGTGAGCACAAAAAGCTCCTGCGACCCGTCTCCCGGAGGAATAATCACCCTCTCACTGCTTGCCGCAACTTCTGGCAAGCCGGCATCTGATAAACGCAGGCGCGATAAGTCTGTTTCTCCAGGCACCCATATACCCTCTCGCGTGATGCCGATAGAGATAACGTCATAATGATTCGGATCGAGCGCAGCCATCACGGCACCTGCCGTCACGCATGAAATTGAGTGCTCTCCAGATGTACCGCCATAGACAACAGCAACTCGAGTTTTCGTTGAAACCATATGCTTATTTCTTTCTTTCCACCTCATTGCATATACCGTTTCCGCATTACAGTCGTGTTCTCATTACGACCGTGCTCACATTACGGTGCTCAGCTGAGTTTTTCCACATGCGCCCCGAGTGCGTGAAGTTTCTTCATAAAATGTTCGTAGCCGCGATTGATGATATTTGTGCCGCTCACGTTTGAGGTACCTTCAGCGGTAAGAGCTGCGATGAGGTGCGAAAAACCGCCGCGCAGATCGGGCACTTCAATATCTGCACCACGCAGCGGCGTCGGTCCTTGAATCACTGCGCTATGGTAAAAATTGCGCAAACCAAAACGGCATTTCTTCGAGCCTAAACACTCACGGTACACCTGAATATGCGCCCCCATTTTGTTGAGTGCCTCAGTAAAACCAAAACGATTTTCATACACAGTCTCATGCACCACGCTCACGCCTTGTGCTTGAGTAAGAGCCACGACCATTGGCTGCTGCCAATCCGTCATAAAACCTGGATGCACATCTGTTTCGATCGGGATTGACTTCAGCTCTCCACCTGGATGCCAGAAGCGAATTCCATCATCAAATACTTCAAATTTTCCACCAACTTTACGGAAAACATTAAGAAAGCTCATCATTGTAGCTTGCTCAGCGCCGTGAATATAGATATCGCCATCCGTTGCCAAAGCAGCGCATGCCCACGATCCTGCTTCAATACGATCCGCGAGCGCAGTATGGGTGTATCCGTGCAGTTCAGAAACGCCCTCAATATGAATCGTACGATCCGTATCCACATTGATGAGTGCACCCATCTTTTGCAGCACGGCAATTAAATCCATAATCTCTGGTTCCACAGCAGCTCCGCTAAGCTCTGTAATCCCTTCAGCGCGAACTGCAGCCAGTAGGGTCTGCTCTGTTGCCCCCACGGATGGATAAGGCAAATGTACTTTCTTGGCGTGCAAACCGCGCGGAGCTGAAAGATGCAAGCCAACATCTTCCTGCGTGCGTTTAGCGCCAAAATCTTCCAGCACTTGCAAATGAAAATCCACTGGGCGCTCACCAATATGGCAACCGCCAAGATCGGGGATAAATGCTTCACCAAGCGAATGCAGCAAAGGTCCGCAAAAAAGAATCGGAATACGCGAAGATCCAGCTAACTGCATCACTACAGTAGGATCTGGCAGATGCAGCTGACCAGGCGTAATCGTCACAGTGCCGCACTCTTGATCGTAATCCACGTCTGCACCATGCAAACGCAGCAGCTCACTGACCACATCAACATCACGAATAAGAGGAACATTACGCAGCACTGACGTCTCTGGCGTCAAAAGCGCAGCAACCATCGCTTTGCTTACGAAATTTTTCGCACCACGCACAGTAATCTCGCCTTTAAGCGGAAAACCGCCATCTACTTTGAGTACGCCGTCTGCCATCGCCGTCCTTTGTTTGATAAAAACTCTAAAACTAAGATACCTCTAAAAGTACGCAGCGAGCCAAAGCTCAATATCTCAGATCGCTGTGTCGCATGCTATCTCAGCAAAGAGCACTATTTTCTTTCAAACATATACGCACAAAACCTGCATAAAAATACGCATACCTCACCCAAGAATATCGGCAGAGCGTGCAGGCTGCACATACTCTTTCGGAAGAGTTTTTTCTGGCAACGCGCATGGCTTAAAGCTCGCTCGCTTAGCTTCGTAAGCAGAAATCAATTCTTCATCACGCAGTGTGAGAGCAATATCGTCCAGCCCTTCCATCAAGCGCCAGCGCGTATAATCATCAATATCGAATTCACACGTAAACTCGCCAGCTCGGACGCGCTTATGCTCAAGATCAATCGTTATGTGCGTACCTGGCTCCGATTCAAGAATCTTCCATAACTGCTCAATATCGGATTCGGCAACCACTGCGGCAACTAATCCTTGTTTACCTGCATTTCCTCGGAAAATATCGGCAAAACGAGGGGCAAGAATTGCGCGAAAACCGTAATCTTTTAAAGCCCACACTGCGTGCTCGCGAGAAGATCCTGTGCCGAAATCATTGCCAGCAACTAAGACGCTCCCACTCGCATACGCTGGATCATTAAGCACAAAATTCGGATCTTGCCTCCACGCGTAAAAAAGGGCATCGTCAAAACCTGTGCGCGAGACGCGCTTGAGATAGACCGCTGGGATAATCTGATCGGTATCGACATTCGAACGGCGAAGCGGCACACCAATACCTGTATGCGAGATAAATTTTTCCATCGTTTTCATCCTTCCTAGATATTAAGTGCCAGCTTTAAGCAGATACAGATTCCAAGTCTGCGGGAGTTGAGAGCGTACCACACACAGCAGTTGCCGCCGCCACGAGAGGCGAGACGAGATGCGTACGCCCGCCTTTGCCCTGACGACCTTCAAAATTTCTGTTTGAGGTAGATGCCGAACGTTCCCCCGGCGCAAGTTGATCTGGATTCATACCTAAACACATTGAGCATCCAGCATTTCGCCATTGCGCACCGAAATCTTTGAATACTTTATCAAGCCCTTCACGCTCGGCCTGAAGCCTCACACGTGCCGAACCAGGCACCACAAGCACGCGAACACCGTCAGCTTTACGGCGTCCTTTCATAATCGATGCAGCGTTGCGCAAGTCTTCAATTCTTCCATTTGTACACGAGCCGATGAAAACGGTATCAACAGCAATATCTCGCATCGGTGTACCAGCAGCTAGCCCCATATATTCAAGCGCTCGCTCAGCAGCAAGCCGCTGAGCAGAATCTTCTATCTCGTGTGGATTTGGCACAACTCCAGAAATCGGCACACCTTGCCCAGGATTTGTGCCCCATGTGACGAAAGGCTCAAGCTCACTAGCATCAAGATCAACATTTGCATCAAAAACTGCATCATCATCGCTGCGCAGAGTTCTCCAGTATTCGAGGGCATTCTCCCAGTCCTCGCCCTCGGGAGCGTGAGGTTTTCCTTTGAGATACTCAAAAGTAATCTCATCTGGAGCAATCATTCCAGCTCGTGCTCCAGCTTCAATACTCATATTGCATATCGTCATACGTGCTTCCATCGAAAGGGCGCGAATTGCTGCGCCGCGGTACTCGATCACATAGCCTTGCCCTCCGCCAGTGCCGATTTTTGCGATAAGCGCGAGAATAATATCTTTCGCAGTTGCACCAGGAGCTAGATCACCATGCACATTCACTGCCATTGTCTTGAACGGCTGGAGAGGGAGCGTTTGAGTGGCAAGCACATGCTCCACTTCGGAAGTGCCGATACCGAATGCAAGGGCACCAAAGGCGCCATGAGTAGACGTATGGGAATCACCACAGACAATCGTCATGCCAGGCTGCGTGAGCCCAAGCTGCGGACCGACAACATGCACAACCCCCTGATCGGCATCTCCGAGAGAATGCAGACGAATACCGAACTCTTTCGCATTGCTTCGCAATGTCTCAAGCTGAGTGCGGCTTGTTATATCTGCCACAGGGAGATCAATATCCAAAGTAGGAGTATTGTGATCTTCAGTCGCGACTGTAAGCTCTGGGCGGCGCACTTTACGCCCAGCTATACGTAAGCCTTCAAATGCCTGCGGGCTCGTCACCTCGTGGCACAACTGCATATCAATATAAAGAAGGTCTGGCGCACCGTTTTCCCCCTGCTTGACGACGTGATCGTTCCACACTTTTTCAGCTAGCGTGCCGCTCATATGCCCCTCTTTCTCATGCATTTTTCTTTCTGTGTGCATACAGCATTCCGCGTTTTTACAAAAAGCAAGTTTGCGTCTCAGATTTCAAGATGGCAATATCATGGTATGGACGAAGAAGAATCTGGATCTGGCGTTGGCGTGCTAGACAAAGCCGCAGCAGTACTTTCGGCGCTCGAAGACGGTCCACTGACGCTCGCACAACTTGTCTCAGCTACACAGCTGGCGCGCCCAACGGCACACCGTTTGGCAGTCGCCCTTGAATATCACCGTTTGGTGACGCGAGATATGCAGGGACGGTTCACACTCGGACCGCGCCTTTCCGAGCTATCCTCTGCAGCCGGAGAAGATCATCTCCTAGCAGCAGCAAATCCAGTTCTCGTTGCACTTCGCGACCATACAGGCGAATCCGCCCAGCTCTACCGCAGGCAAGGAGACGTGCGCGTCTGCATTGCCGCAGCCGATCGTTCTATGGGACTGCGCGATTCAATTCCCGTGGGAGCAACTCTCTCCATGCGCGCCGGATCTGCCGCACAGGTTCTTCTCGCATGGGAAGAACCCGATCATCTGCACCGCGGTCTTCACGGAGCCGAATTCACAGCAACCGTTCTCTCAGCAGTACGCCGACGCGGCTGGGCGCAATCAATCGCTGAACGAGAACCTGGCGTAGCATCTATTTCAGCTCCAGTACGCGGACCAAACGGGCACGTCATTGCCGCAGTCTCAATCTCAGGCCCGATTGAACGCATGGGTTCGCAGCCTGCGCGCAGACACGCCGCAGCCGTCGTCACCGCCGCAAATCGACTCACTGACATATTGAAACATTCAGAAGGATAATCCACTTCTCACAGGGATCGACTCTTCGTATTGTCTGCAGTAAACGAGTATTCTTAATCCTATGCTTCATGTTCTTGACGATTACCTCTGCCTCCTTGAGGAAAAGAATCTCACGGATCCAGATTCACTTCGCTCCCCCTTGCTTGCCCAAGTGCGACATACCCCTATTAGCTGCCTCACCTACGATTCGCGATTAGTCAAAAGTTCTGCCCTCTTCATCGTCAAAGGAGCACATTTCACTCCACAGTTTTTGATTGACGCACAAGCCGCTGGGGCTATTGCATATGTGGTTGATCGCTCGCTTGCCCCAACACTAGCCAACACAGTAACGATTCCAGCCATCCCCGTCACAAACATTCGCCAGGCAACTCTCGCTCTCGGCCAACTTTTCTTTGACAATTCGACTAATAAACTCACAACTATTGGGATTACTGGCACAAAAGGGAAAAGCACCACCACATATTTTGTGCGATACATACTCGAAAAATGGCTCCGTTCACAAAAGCTCGACGGGCCGGCAATCCTCAGCTCCATCAACAATTACGACGGAATAACAGAAGAAGAATCTCATCTGACTACCCCTGAACCACTTGAGCTATACCAGCATTTTTCCAATGCTCACCACGCAGGGATCACACATATGGTGATGGAAGTAAGCTCACAGGCACTTAAATATGAGCGCGTTTGCGGTATGCGCTTTGCCATAGCAGCCTTCACAAACATCGGAGAAGATCACATTTCTCCCAGCGAACATTCAAGTTTTGACGACTACTACGAATCAAAACTTCGCATCTTTAAACAAGCAGATACAGCTATTGTCAACAGCGACGCTATGCTCGCCGAACGCACAATTGCACACGCCAGAGCCCACTGCCCAACCCTTACCTACGGTTCTCACCCAGAAGATAGCGTCTACTGCCCACCCGAAAGCATATCAACCGATGTGCGCGGTATTCATTTTTCCGCGCATTCACCCTGGTATTCCTCTGAAGAATTCACTATCTCTATGCCAGGATTATTCAACGTGAGCAATGCTCTATGTGCAATCACAATCTGCGGTGTGCTTGGAGTTCCAGAAGAATACGTGCGCGAAGGTCTGCAAGCTGCGCAAGCTCCTGGTCGTATGCAGCGCTATATAAGCGACGATAAGAAAGTCGTTGTGCTCGTCGATTATGCACACAATAAACTAAGCTTCGAATCAGTTTTGAGCAGTATGCACAACGAATATCCTGAGCACACATTGCTCGCAGTCTTCGGCTCCACAGGAGGCAAGGCGCTCGACCGGCGCAAAGATATGGGCGAAGCCGTCAGCCAATACTGCACCCATGCGTGGATCACGGAAGACGATAACTATTACGAGCCATTTGAATCAATCGCTGCAGATATTGCCCAATACGTGACGATACCTCACACTATTAACGAAAATCGCGCAGAATGCATTAGAAAAGCAATCCTAGACGGCACAGCGCAAGACGACACAGTGCAGCGAGTCGTGCTCCTTCTTGGCAAAGGCTTGGAGACAACTCATGTTCGCGGCAGTACATACGTAGAAGTTCCGAGTGATAACGACTATGCACTCAGATTCCTCGCTGAATATAACGCCGCACATCCAGCATCTATACGAGAGCGCGCTGTTTGACATACATCACTGCACGCACTACCGAACCTCAACAAACCAACTTAGCTGGCACAAGCGAGGTGAACGAAAACGCCTCGCTGCGCGAGGCTAATCGACAATAATGGCACCCCGTTTATAACACCACACTTCGTTTATAACGGCGTACCGCAGGCAATCACAACGCAGCTGCACAGCGCTCGATACGGGCGAGCGTTTCCTCTTTACCGAGCAGTGCCATAGAATCGATCACAGGCAAACTCACGTTCGTGCCCGTCATCGCCACAAAGAGCGGCGCATACGCAAAACGAGGTTTCACATCGAGCGCTGCAACAACGCGCTCATCAAAGCTTGCTTTGATATTTTCCGCCGTAAAATCGTCAGCCGGAATAGCCGCAAATGCTTCAGCTGCTGCAGCAAAAACGGCAGGCGTTGTATCTCGCAGCTTAGCCACAGCTTTTTCATCGTATTCAATCTCATCACAGCGCTTAAACAAGAATGCCATAAGTTTCGCCGCCTCACCCAACAGCTGGATACGGGTCTGCACAAGAGGTGCCGCCCCTGTAAGCAGGCGCTGGGTTTCAGCGTCACATTCCTCAAAACTTGCCGCACTGAGCACGCCAGCCTGTGCAAGATACGGCACTAACCGATCGCGCAGATCATTTACATCGAGCATACGGATATGTTCGGCATTAATTGCCACGCATTTTTTATCGTCAAAGCGTGCGGGATTTGGGCTTACACGCTCCACATCAAATTCAGCAGCAAGCTCCTCACTTGAGAAAATATCGCGGTCTGGCGCAATACTCCACCCCAGCAGAGCCAGATAGTTGAGCAAACCTTCAGGAATCATGCCGCGCTCACGATGCAGCAAAAGATTCGATTCTGGATCGCGCTTGGAAAGTTTTTTGTTACCCTCCCCCATCACATAAGGAAGATGCCCGAAAAGCGGCATATATTGTGCAATGCCGAGATCGATAAGCGCGCGATATAAAACGATCTGACGCGGCGTAGAGCTGAGTAGATCTTCACCACGCAGCACGTGATTAATTTCCATCATTGCATCATCCACAGGATTAGTGAGCGTATAGAGAGGATCGCCATTTGCCCGCACAATCACATAATCGGGCACAGAACCTGCCTTAAAAGTAATCTCACCGCGCACAAGATCCGTAAACGTAATATCCTCATCGGGCATACGCATACGCAGCACAGGCTTACGCCCTTCAGCTTTATATGCCGCGATCTGCTCAGAAGTAAGATCACGATCAAAGCCATCGTAGCCAAGTTTTGGGTCTTCACCTTTAGCTAGGTGACGTGCCTCTACTTCTTCTGGAGTGCTGTAGCTTTCGTAAGCATAGCCGGCTTCAAGAAGTTTCGCCGCAACGTCACGATAAATATCCATGCGTTCGCTCTGACGATACGGTCCATGCGGCCCGCCAACCTCAGTTCCTTCGTCCCACGTGATTCCAAGCCATGCAAGAGAATCGAGAATCTGCTGGTAGCTCTCTTGGCTGTCTCGCGCTGCATCCGTATCTTCGATACGGAAAACGAATGTGCCGCCCGTGTGACGGGCATATGCCCAGTTGAAAAGGCATGTGCGCACCATACCGACGTGCGGTGTGCCAGTTGGGCTAGGGCAGAATCGAACACGAACGTTTTCGCCGGGAATCACTTCAGGAACAGTAGTCATGTGCGCTATTCTACCGCGCACTCAGCCGCAGAGTATCACCGCACAAATGATTGCGAGAAAACTCGCACACAAGCTCAATGAATACCTCCGACGCAAAAAGCATCTTTGCAGGCATACATATTGTGGGATGAACTGTCTTACTAGAGCCGGATACCCTTACGATGATGTGTACCTATGAGTGTGCGGAGGGGAAGAGCAGGCTATCTATCGGAATCGAGTACGCCTGCAGCGCTGTGCAACTATACGTGTGTGGGGCGAGAAAACTAAAGTTTTCTCGCCCCACACACGTACGTTGATCTCTGTTAAGCTCTCTTACTTTTTAGGGCAAGAGAAAATGAACAAAGCATCTTAATGGGAGCAATACAATTTCCTGCTAGATGTTGTACCAGAGGATTGCATTCGCTTCGAGATCGAGATCGAAACTGCTGCCGTCTCCGCGATACACCGTGGTACTCTGCGGTTCATAGGTATTATTGACCACGCAATATTTGCCGTTCGCCACATATGCATGTACATCTACGTTTTGATTCGTGGAGAACCATTCGTGCAACTGATCCTCAGAGTGCGAAGCCCAGAGAACAGCCCGCTGCAACACGCGCGCATTCTCGAAAGAGTATGGCAAGCCCGAGATATACACGCCGCGCCCTGACCCATATTCGTTCACAGCCATCTGCACTTCTTTATCGGGAGCGACGAGCACCTCAGTATCCTCTAATGCATACATATAGCGCTTGCCTTCGCCGACGTTCAGCTCTCCTTGCACATCTTCCAAAATAAAGTGATCGCGATGCTCATCCCAGTTGTACTTATCGTAGCCAAGAGTAAAGCCCGTTTCTTTTTCCACGCCAACAACCGACGCCAGCTGTAGATAACGCCCTTGGTATTGATGCCCACCGGGCTCGCCCACACCAATCAGCCCACCTCCGCGATGCACAAAACCTTTTACAAGCGCAGAGATCTCCGGATCTTCCCAAATTTCTGCACCCGTATGAGCGGTATCACCATCACCTACGTTGATAAGCACATCAATATCATCCAAAGCACCTGCGCGTACATCATCAAAGTTGATAAAACGCACATCGAAAGGAGCGCCGGAAAGTACTTCAATCACGCCTGCATAGGAATAGTTAGACTTTTGATAGAGCGCATGATGCACCATGTGCGCACCCCATGAACGACACTTGCCCCACGAATTCAGCACTGCCACACGCTTAGCGCAATAGGGAGTTGTGCCCTTCACATTTTCGTAAAGTTCGCGGAATTCATTCGTTACTTCCGTGACGTAATCAACGAATTCTGGGAATTCAAGCGCAAGCTTCAAATAGCCACCATAACCGATACGATCAATAGGCTTGCGCAAAATAGCGCGGCGTGCCGTCACCCAGTTCACTTTTGCTTCTTTAAGAGGATCGCCGCCTTCGCAGAAAACATCCGGGAAGAAGTATGGCAGTAAACGCCCTTCTGTATACGACACTCCAGGGATATCAGAGATTAAGCGAAGCGTGGAGCCGTTACCTACCGAGCCAACCACGGCATCCAGACCGATTGTGGCGAATTCATCCATATACGGCTCGGTACCAATGAAATGATCCCCAAGAAACATCATTGCTTCTTTACCGAGCTCGTGAGTGATATCCACCATCTCTTTGGCAAGCTTTGCTACTTCACGGCGCTGAAACGCCATAAAATCGAGGTATTCTTTGCTGGGTACGCGGTACTGATTATTGTGGTAACCCTGATCCACAATAAATTCGGGGCGGAACTTATAGCCCACTTCACGCTCAAACTGATCCAAAATATATGGTGAAACGGAATTTGAATAGCCGTACCAATCTACATACTTTTCGCGGCGAAGTTTATCGAATACGAGCGTGAACTGATGGAAGAACGTGGTATATCGAATCACGTCTACATAAGGATGATCCGCAATGAACTTACGCAGGCGTTCCATCGTGAATTTATGGGTCTTGGGCTGACGCACATCGAAGGTAATCTGATGCTCAACGTCCGTCCAATCATTGGTGACGGAATTATACATATGCACTGGATCCCAGATGAGGTAGGTGAGGAATGAGACAGTGTATTCGTGATACGGAATCGGATTTTCAATGACGACGCAGCCCGTCTCTTCACAATAGCTCCAGCTATCAGGCGGCACGATCTCGCCAGTGCTGCGATCAATGACTTCCCACCAGCGCTTCATATCGTCGTGGGTATTGACTTTCATCAGTTCTTCGCTGATATTGCCCATCAGCTCAATGCTGAGCGGAGCATCTTCCGCCGTGTGGAAACCGGTCATAATATAGCATTGCTGCACTTCATCAGGGTTTGCTTTCGCCCAAGCATTGTCTTTGCGCGTGGTGTAATACGTGGAATAAACCTTGAGATCTGTATCGGCAAGCTCTGGAGGGAAATCAGTGCCATCGGCGTCACGAATCGCATCCGCACCCCATAGCTTGGCAACTTCGATTGTCTGGGGAACAACATCGAGATCTGTTGGAATGGTGACGCGCCCAAAACTCAAACTATCCGCCATAAAAACCTCACTTTATCGAGCACAGCAATGTGCAGAACCTGAATGTGATACGTAGATAAGGGTAGCATCTGACATGGGGAAAATTGCCAAAAACTCACATACATTATCGCGGCATATATAGGTGCCGTTATATATGCCACCCTTTATGCGCACCTGCTGAAAATTAATATGAGCACCATTGCCACAGAAAATTTATTCGCTCTATGCTTTTACACTACTTTTACACTGCACACGCTCTAACATAATTATTTTTTCCTGATATATCAAGGAAAACTAAGTACCCAAGAGGGGACTCGAACCCCTACACCCGAAGGCACTGGAACCTAAATCCAGCGCGTCTACCAATTCCGCCACTTGGGCATGTGCATGATTAGCATACCGAACCTCGAGCCAACAGCGAAATCCGCGCCTAAGCTTCTAGGAAGCGAGACGCCACTTTCTTTGCTCTACGTCAACTCAACACTAACGTCGTGTGAACTTTACGCCAACTCGCCACTGGATCAGCCACTCAGCGATCAGGCGGTCAATCAATCTCTAATTGCTTGCGCAGACGTGCCACGTGCCCAGTCGCTTTCACATTGTAGTGCACATTGCTCAGCACACCATTTTTATCCACCACAAATGTTGATCGAATAACGCCCTGAACCAGCTTGCCATAGTTCTTTTTCTCCCCAAACGCTCCGTATGCCATCATTACCGAACGATCTTCGTCGCAAGCAAGCGGGAAATTAAGAGACTCCTTGGCAACGAACTTCTCTAGGCGCTGCACCGAATCACCAGAAATTCCAATCACAGTGTAGCCTGCAGCGCGTAAGGAATTTTCAGAATCACGAAAATCGCATGCCTCTTTTGTACAACCTGGAGTCATAGCGCGAGGATAGAAATACACCACTACCCCACGCTGAGCTTTGCGCACTTCATCCGATAAAGAAACGCTCCCACCACCAGCAATTGGAAGCTTAAATTCGGGAGCTTGCTGCCCAGGCTCCAACACAACTCTTTGCACTACTATTTCTCCTTTTCATCGAGCATCTCAAAAAGACGAAGCCCTAGAATCATCATAAAAATCACGAAACCGATTATCATCGGAATCAGCCCCCACGGCGTTGGGAAAAGTACAGCGCAGCACAGCACAGCTGCTGCAACCCACATCATTGCACCTTTACACCACCCGATACCCATCAGAAGCACACCGCAACTAGCGACCATACAAATCACCACAACTGCCGGATCCCAATGAGTGAGCAGTGCAGAACGCCAGCCGAGTACAGCCATGACGATAGCAAACAGACTGCCCAGGAGCATCATCGGGGCTTCGTATTTCTGCATAGTTTTATTCTCCCATATTCTGCTCAAAGCTGGCACAATCAGTATATGCACGATATTTCAGCAGACGATATGGAACCGTGGCTTTCTCCTGAAGAATTAGCGTTTGTGCGCACCAAAGTTCCGATACTTTATGTAGATATTGTACCCGTGCGTCTAGACGATAACGGGCATCTTGCCGCAGTTGGTTTATTGCTGTGCGCCAACGATTCTGGTCTTGTACGCACAATCGTCAGCGGGCGCGTGCTCTTTCACGAAAGTATTCACGCAGCCATTATTCGAAATATCGAACACGACCTTGGAGATATGGCACTCCCCCAGCTTCCTGCCTCTCTCATTCCCTTTACCGTAGGCGAATACTTCCCCACTCCTGGCGAAACGCTTGTAGATGAACGCCAACATGCCGTCTCTTTGGGCTATGTGATTCCTATTGCTGGTGACGCCGAAGCTGTGTCTGATGCGGTGGAGTTTTCGTGGTTCACGCTTGGCGAGCTGAACACTAAAGAACTGCAGGCAGAAATAGCATCGAGCCATGCAGTGATCCTCAAACGCGCGCTTGCCTATCTGAATGCATGTTGAAACGATGCCATACTATGCGGATCACACAAACCCACGGAGCAGATTTCACCTAGACGATACATACTCCAATCAATGACTAGGAGCAGAAAGTATATTCGACAATCAGATAAAACACGCAATGAGATGTGTCTGACAAGTTCTCCACTATGATTCTTTCTGCCAAAAGTCTAAAATGGAATTGTTGGAAACAACAAGCTATCGAAACACTAAAGGCTCTTCTCGTAAGAGCCATGAGAGAGAAGCTAGGAGGTGAATTGGATGTTCAAGAATTTTTTCCGCAGCGATAAGAGCATGAACCGCGACATGATTGAGGCTCGCGCTCATCAAGCAGAAATCCGCAACGAATTGTTCTTCCCAGCATCATTCATGGGCTAAGAAGAACGCACAATAGAGCCAACAAAGTGGTTGGCACTAGCAAAAGCTAGATGGAAGACGGACAAAGAGGTCCGTTTTTTTATACCCTTTTTTGCTCAACCGTTCTTTTCGGTACGACTATTCCTTTCGGTTCTTTTCAGCGCAACCACCATTTTTGGCGCGCGTACCTGCGCCACAGCAATTATCAAGCCTCGTACACTCTCGTTTTCCTTGAGTAATCGTGATAGTAATCGCGATGCTGGAGGTAAAAGTTTACGTAGCAGCACATGAACAATAACCACAACCCACGATTTTGGCGTGCTGATGTAACTTAGCGTAACGATTACTTAAACGCAGCAATTGCGCTGGCGTGACACCTGATTAAACACAACAATTGCGCTGGAATGACGATTGCTTAAAGAATTTCTGCGATTTTAGGTGCCAACGCCTCAAAAGCTTGCCGACGGTGAGAAATAGCGTTCTTCTCCTGTGCGCTCATTTGCGCAAGCGTCTGCTCATATCCATCAGGTTGAAAAATTGGATCATATCCAAACCCACCACAACCCGTCTTTTCACACCGCAAAACCCCATGCACAGCCCCCTCTTCTATATAAACCTCTCCAGATGGCAGCACAAGAGCAGCGGCACAGCGAAAATGAGCCGAACGATTCTCTGGCGGCACGTCGGAGAGCTGAGCCAGTAAAAGCTCAAGATTTGCAGCGTCATTACCATGCATACCAGCCCAACGGGCTGAAAAAATTCCTGGCGCACCGCCCATCACATCCACACAGATCCCAGAATCGTCAGCAAAAGCTGGAAGCTTTGTCGCCTGCACAATCTGACGCGCCTTAATCACTGCGTTTTCTGCAAAGGTGACGCCATCTTCGATAGGCTCCGGAAGATCAAGATCAGCGGCAGATCCGATACTCTGCACACGCAGCTCACCGATAAGACCGCTTAAAATTTCTTGCACTTCTGCTAACTTGTGGGCATTGCGTGTCGCAAAAATAATCCGTGTATCAGCCATCGTACCTATCTCCATAATCTCACCAGAACGAACAGCGCTTCGCTCTTTTATTTACCCCGAGGTACCTGCCCTCCGAGGGATGATGCAGCAGACAATTATTCGGTCAGAGCCTCTTTCTGCAGTTGCGTGAGCTGCGCATTTCCTGCAGCCGCAAGATCGAGGAGAGCTCCAAGCTCCTTACGGTCAAATGGCTCTCCTTCAGCCGTGCCCTGCACTTCAATAAATTTACCGCTGCCCGTCATAACGACGTTCATATCTGTCTCAGCCCGAGAATCTTCTTCATAGGGCAAATCAAGGCATGGCATACCATCAATAATCCCCACAGATATTGCACTCACGGAATCACGGAGAACTGGCTGCGAATCTCGGGGTTTAATTAAACCTCGGTCAATTCCCCAGCTCACTGCATCTGCAAGCGCAACATATGCGCCAGTAATCGAAGCTGTTCGCGTACCTCCGTCTGCCTGCAAAACGTCACAATCGAGAGTAATAGTATTTTCACCAAGGGCAGCCATATCGACAACTGCTCGCAGCGATCGCCCAAGCAAGCGTGAGATTTCTTGAGTGCGCCCTCCAACTTTACCTTTCACAGACTCGCGCTGAGAGCGTGAATCTGTGGCACGCGGAAGCATCGCATACTCTCCCGTCACCCAGCCAAGCCCCGAATCCTTGCGCCAGCGCGGCACGCCTTCAACGAATGACGCCACACACAACACCGTCGTATCCCCAAACGTCACGAGCACATTTCCTTCGCCGTGCTTCAGATAGTGACGACGAATCGACACTGGTCGAAGTTCATGAGCAGCGCGCCCGTCTGCGCGCAAAAAATCAGATATGTTATGCATAGTCATGCCCTCATACTACAACGAAGCGATAGACAAGCTCACATAGAAAAGCTCACGGATACAAGACCTGAAAGATTCCACACACAAAAGATTTCACATCCGCAAGCCGCAAAATCATGCCATTCTTATATCCGTATACAGCCCAGCATAGCTTTGCTGCATACACTGATAAACGCCTTAGTGCGCATAGAAATCTGGTGCGTAGCAACGTTACTCTCGCCGCATATCGCTGGTGCACGCACATACATGCGCTTAAACAACAAAAATCAGCCGCACCGAGACGCAATCTAGAAATGGATCACACCTCGTATACGTCGCCAGGGCGTACAGCCTTCACATCGCCATCAAATACAGACGCGGCATCGGTGACGTTTTTCTCCGGGTTCGTCCACGGCTGCAGATGAGTGAGAAGCAATCGTCGCACATCGGCATCCCGCGCAAGCTCCCCTGCACGAGAACCAGTCATATGAACGCCGCGCACAGTATCACGCCCTTCTTCAAAAGCAGCTTCGCTGAGCAGTAGATCAGCTCCGCGTGCAGCCTGCACTTCACTTAAGCAGTAGTCGGTATCACCAGTATATGTGAGCACCACAGACTCATCCTTGCCGCTTTCAGACGGCCCAGATATACGTATTGCCACAGCAGGAATAGTGTGCTGCGCAGCAAAAAATTCGATATGGAAAGGCCCTATATCCACAAAATTTCCTGGAGCAACCTGATGAAAATCGAACTCAGTTTCGTAGGTTTCAGCTGCTGGGTCGTCTGAAATTCCTCGAGTTCTCGCCACACCATCACCAGGAGAATAGACGGGAATCACAGACAGCGCACCCTCTGGATACCAGCGGCGATAAACTTGCATACCCACAATATCTGCGCAATGGTCTGCATGCAGATGGCTCAAAATCATTGCATCAAGCATTGCTGGATCAACATAATTAAGCAAGGCGCCCATAGCCCCAGGGCCAAAATCGAGCACAATGCTCCACGTGCGCTCTGCTCCGCCAAATTCTGGGTCTACTCCTTTAGCCTGCACGAGATAGCATGAAGCTGCTCCTTCTTTTCCGCTCATTGATCCAGAGCAACCAACAATTGTGAGTTTCATGCTTAGTTTCCTTTCACGGCGAGAAATGAATCAGGCTGAGCGTGAGCCGCTTCAGGCCCGAGAAAGCGCCGAGCCAGCGTGCTAAAAGAGTGCGCATCTCCCGTTGCATAGAATTGATAGACAGGATCTCCTGCAGCTCGCGAGCGCATGAGATTTTCGTCGGCTAGCTGGCGGTAAACGTCAAGCGCTGTTTCTGCGGCAGAAGAGACGAGAGTGACGCCGTCACCCATCACATAGCCCACCACGCCAGCAAGCAGCGGATAGTGAGTGCACCCTAGCACGAGGGTATCGACTCTGGCAGCCTTCACGGGAGCAAGATATTCACGCGCAACTGAGAGCAGCTCTATTCCTTCTGTGACGCCGTTTTCAACGAATTCTACGAACCTTGGGCACGCTTGCATCGTAAGTTCAAGATTGGGAGCTGCTGCAAACGCATCTTCATAAGCGCCGGAAGAAATCGTTGCTTGCGTGCCGATCACGCCAATTTTCCCATTGTGAGTAGCTCGAACTGCGCGCCGCACAGCTGGCTGAATCACCTCAACCACAGGGATACCACGCCCGAGTGTATAGCGTTCACGCGCATCGCGCAGCACTGCAGCAGAAGCAGTATTGCAGGCAATGACCAACATTTTGACGCCAGATTCGACCAAGCGATCCATAATATCAAGAGCCAGCGTACGTACTTGTGCAAGCGGCTTTGAACCGTATGGCGTATTCAGCGTATCACCAATATAGGTGATCGATTCTCGCGGCAGCTGATCAAGAATAGCTCGCGCCACCGTCAAGCCTCCTAAGCCTGAATCAAAAATTCCAATAGGCGCGTTGTTCATAATCATTATTCTACTGAGCTTTCATAGGTAATCCTATGTTGCTTTCCGTGAGTAGCACCACGACTCACGACGATATGTACATATCCCCGCAGAAACGACTATCTTAGATGTATGGCTACTCCATTAGAAACGTCGGCACTTCTCACCGATATGTATGAACTCACAATGGTTGATTCCGCCCTGAAATCAGGCACTGCTCATCGCTCATCAGTTTTTGAGCTTTTCGCTCGCCGCTTGCCTGGGCAGCGGCGCTATGGGGTGGTTGCCGGCACAGCGCGAGCAATTCAAGCAGTAGAAGAATTCCATTTCGGTGAAGCTGAAATCGATTTTCTCCACCGCGCTCAGATTGTAAGTGACGATACTCTCGAATGGCTCGCAAACTACAGCTTTTCCGGTGATATTTACGGATACCCCGAGGGCGAATGCTACTTCCCTAATTCTCCTATTATGACGGTGACGGGCACATTCGCCGAGGCATGCATTCTGGAGACCGTCCTCCTTTCAATTCTCAATTACGATTCTGCCGTTGCCACAGCAGCGAGCCGCATGACGATTGCTGCTCATGATCGTCCATGCCTAGATATGGGAGCACGCCGCACTCACGAAATGAGTGCAGTTGCTGCTGCACGCGCGGCGATTATTGGCGGCTTTGTGGGCACATCTAATCTTGAAGCAGCTCGCGAATACGGCATTAAAGCTATTGGCACTGCCGCTCATTCGTTCACACTGTTGCACGATTCAGAAGAAGAAGCATTCCGTGCTCAGATTGCAACAATGGGTACGGGAACTACTCTTCTTGTCGATACTTATGATATTCAGCACGGCGTGGAACTGGCAGTGAAGACGGCTCGCGAAGCTGGCGGAGAGCTTGGCGCTGTACGTATCGACTCTGGAGATTTAGTGGCGCAAGCGTTTAAAGTGCGCGCCCAGCTCGATGCCCTCGGAGCTGTAACGACGAAAATCACCGTCACAAATGATCTTGACGAATACGCTATCGCTGGATTGAATGCAGCTCCTGTTGATTCTTACGGAGTAGGTACAAAGCTCGTCACTGGCTCGGGCAGACCCACAGCAGAGATGGTGTATAAGCTCGTTGCGCGCGAAGGCGCAGACGGAAAAATGCACGAGGTTGCTAAGAAGAGCGCAGATAAAAATACAGTTGGCGGATTTAAAGTGGCTGGTCGTACCCACGACGAAACTGGGCGGGCTTCTAAAGAAATTATTGCCTGCGCGCAAGATTGGGATCACGGCATGGCATATCTTAAACAGCGTGATGCACGCCCTTTGCAGGTGAAACTTATGAGTGCAGGAATTTCAGATACCTACCATACCGACACATCTTCGCTTGCTCGTGCAGCCGAGCGGCACCGCAATGCTCGTGCCGCTCTTCCCTACGCGGCATGGCGGCTCTCTGAAGGTGAGCCAGGTTTGCCAACAGAAATAGTAGATATTTTTGCCGATGACGATCAGCTCTCTTAAACGCCTGATCACGCCTGTGGCGGGTTAGGGCCGAACGGCCACGCACCGTCACCTCCACTATTTCCAAGCCGCATATATATCTCTTTACAGATCGGGCAAATGGGAAAACGATCAGGATTGCGCACAGGCGTCCATACTTTTCCGCACAGCGCAACCACTGGCGTCCCTTCGACTGCCGACTGCATGGCGCGATCTTTACGCACATAGTGGGCGTACCGCTCGTGATCTCCAGGTTCAAGTTTTTCTTCTTCTCGCTCAAGGAGCGCAGTCGAACTGGCTGGTTCAAGACTAGGGGCTTCAGGGGAGGAAGGCTCGTTCGGAGCCTGCGGTTCTCCCACGTTGCTTATTTTCTGTATACCCTGATAGATGCTGGAAGTTTTCATAGTCATAGCCAAAATTCTAACCTTTTCTGCCCTGATCGTGAATAGAAGCTGATCGCACATAGAAAAAGGAGACCTCACTTGTGTGCGAGGTCTCCTCAATAATGACGTACTCGTCAGCTAGCTCAGGCAACAGCCTTCTTAAGGGTGGAGCCAGCGGAGATCTTCACGCCAAAGCCTGCTGGGATTTCGATCTCTTCGCCAGTGCGTGGGTTACGACCTTTGCGAGCTGCACGGTTGGTGCGCTCCACAGACATAAGACCCGTGATCTTCACGGCTTCGCCTGCCTTGAGAGAATCCACGAGCACGGTCTGGAGAGCGGAAAGAGCTTTATCTGCATCAGTCTTGGTGATGCCAGCGTTTTCAGCAATCTTTGCCACAAGTTCAGTACGGTTGAGGGACATCTAAATTTCCTCCCATAAAAAATTACGAATATGAAGTAGGACTCGAATGAGCCGCCACAGAGAAATTTAGCGAAACCCAAGGAAATAAGCTAGTTATTGCGGTGTGTTGAGAATAATTGCGCCATTTATCACTGATAGCGGTTCACAATTTTCACATTTGCAACATCTTTCACTCTTTAGGCTTCGACTAGGCTTCAACGAGCGATTGCCCCCAATAAGAATCCGGCGTAGTGCCAGGCACAATCCAGTAGACAGCAGAACCAATATGCCGCACCCACGGATTCAACAAATCATTCGCATCAAGCCGTCGCTGAATCGCAGTAAACTGACGATCAGGGTTTTGCTGGAAAGCAATCCACACAAGCCCCGAATTCGTCGTCATACCAGAGTTTCCCACAGGATCGTCATAGGAATAAGCACGGCGGCGCAGATCGTTTGGCTCTTCCCCTTCTTGCTCACGAGAAAGAGCCAAATGGGAATGGCGATGAATCACATACTCGCCGTTGTCGTCACGAGCACCCATATCCTCTTCTTCGAATTCGTCGTCAATATCTGCAGTAAGCGGAGCACCAGAATGATAGCGCCGGCCGATTACCTCCTCCCGATGCGGCACATCGAGCTGCTCCCACGCATCGAGATCCATGGCAATACGGCGAACGACCATAATGGTGGAATTCTTCAGGTACTCCTCATCCGAATCAATCCACACCTGTTCAGCCCATTCTTCTGGTTTTCGAGGGTTGATCGTCCCGTCAACCTGCCCCATCGGATTTCTGGGCGTTGCACCATATGGCGCCGCACCGAAAGAACGAGCAAATCCCTTTTGCATCCACGCCACGCGGCACACTGGTAAAGCTTTCTTAATCATTAGACGAGCCGCCATAAAGAGAGTGACAGCATCGTCACAGCAGATCTGCAGCACAAGATCACTCTGCCCCCACTGAGGGCGCAAACGATCCTTATCAAATGCTGGAATCGGGTGTAATCCCTCTGGCTTCAGCTCTGATTTGCCTAAAACATCAAATATTTTTTCACCAAAACCCGCAGTAATCGTCAGGTTCGCAACAGCCTTCACCATATCGGTAGCGAAGAAACCAGGAATATCTGCCCGCTGAGTGAGGCTACGCGCAAGAATAGTCCATTCCTTGAGCAGACCGACCAGATCGTCTGCTTCCATCCCCTGATTAAGATTAAAAGCGATCATCTCCAGCTGCGCCTGCATCGGCTGCATAATCCCACTCTGAACCTCGCCATCAAAAGGCTGAATCGCATCTACCAACGGCAATGCATCAGTGCGTACGCTCATTTTTTCTCCGCTCCGCGCACACCCAACACCCGCTCTTTTACATGGCGATGCAGGCGACGTCTCATACGTTGGATCGTAACTTCCTTCTATTTTAACGTATGGCACAACCGAGCTGAGAGTAAAGCTGCAGATGCACACACCAAAACACGCTACTATTGACGTGAGTACGGCGATTAAACTCGCCGCCGCGCACATCATGATGAAAGGTTCAGCTATGGTTCACGTCCTCCCATTTGCCGCACTGCGCCCTACCCCTGAGAACGCTCCAACATTCGCTTGCCCTCCTTATGACGTTGTAACGCGAGCACAGGCAGCCAAGCTAGCTCCAAACCATCGTTTTCTGCACGTCATCCGCCCAGAAATCAGCTGCGATCTCAACGTGCACGAAGACGATCAGGAAGCCCATGCACACGCAGCCGCACAACTTACCCAATACGAAAAAGATGGTGTGCTGATCCGCGATCCGAAGCCAACACTCTATATCTACCAGCAGATAGGATATGGGCACATTCAAACTGGCGTAGTCGGGTGCGTGAGAGCCGCCGATTATCGTAACGGCACGATTAAACAGCACGAAAAAACTCTGGTTGCAAAAGAGCTTAACCGCATTCACCATTTTGAAGCCACACACGCACAAACCGAACCAGTATTTCTTATGCATCAGCCTGATGATGCTGTACACAGTATCGTTTCTGGTGCCACCAGCGCCCAGCCGCACTATGATTTCACAAGTGACAATGGCGTGAGGCACCGCTTCTGGGTGCTCAGCTCTGATGCCACACAAAAACTCACACAGGCGTTTAGCTCTCTGGCTGCACTCTATATTGCTGACGGTCACCACCGCTCTGCCTCCGCCGTCAAAGTTGCCGGCGCCCGAGGTCTAGCCGATGATGATCCGCGAGCGTCAATTATGGCCGTGCTGTTTCCCTGCAACGATTTGAAAGTGCTCGCATATAACCGAGTTGTCGATCATCTCAACGGGCTTTCTCCAGAGGATTTCTTAGAGCGTATGCATACCGCAGGATTTAGTGTGCGGCTTTGCGAATCCAATCCAGCTCCCTGCTCTCGAGGCTCTTTCGGAGTTTATATAGGAGCTGCCGATACTTGGTATACTGCCACATTTACCGCGCCTCTCACAGGAAACGTCATTTCTGATCTTGACACCTCAATCCTCACAGATCACGTACTCACCCCAATTTTAGGTATTGACGATCTGCGCACGAATCCACACATTCGTTTCGTCGGCGGATCTGCAGGAACGCACGGATTGCAAACAGCTGCTGGATCACACGGCGTGGCATTCAGTCTCTACCCCACGTCCGTCACCGACATTATGGCAGTAAGTGACGCTGGAAAAATCATGCCGCCAAAGAGCACGTGGTTTGAACCAAAACTCGCTTCAGGACTTTTTATTCATACCCTTGCGTAGCGCCTATAGCTCCGCATAGTATCTGCTTCTTTATACAGCCAGACATTCCTCACAACGCACAGAAGAAGCGCACAAGGAATGCATAAGAGAGGGCACAAGAAAAAGCTGCGCATAACTCCCCGAACAGCCTATAACGTATTGGATAGCCATGCCCAGTGAGCTATGCGCAGCACATTCGCCGCATATATACCGCTACGCATGAATTATGCCTGCACGCGCACTATACGCGTACATCATCATGCATAGCTTCCCTTAGCGATACTTACGAACGGTACCTATGCGGCTGCCTAGAAGCGAGCTCGCAATTTTTTAGCTGCAGCAACCATATTCTTCAAGGTCGCAATCGTCTCCTCATAAGCGCGAGTTTTCAACCCACAGTCGGGATTAACCCATAAACAGTTTCGATCAATCACGCCTGTCGCCTGTTCAAGCAGTAAAGCAATTTCTTCAACAGACGGCACGCGCGGCGAATGAATATCCCATACCCCAGGACCAATCTGATGGCTGAAACCGTTACTTGCTAAATCTTGTAAAACTTCCATCTTTGAGCGAGCAGCTTCAACACTCGTCACGTCTGCATCGAGGGCAGCAATTGCCCCTATCACCTGCCCAAACTCTGAATAGCATAAATGGGTATGAATCTGCGTACCTTCACGCGCACTGGAAGTCGCCAGTTTGAACGCCCCGACCGCCCAGTTAATATATTCCTCATGTTTGCGCTGATCCAGAGGAAGAAGCTCCCGCAATGCCGGCTCATCCACCTGCACAATTCGAGCTCCAGCTGCTTCAAGATCGGCAACCTCATCTCGCAAAGCCACAGCAATCTGATCGGCTACCGCACCAAGAGCAATATCTTCACGAACAAAACTCCACGCAATAATCGTCACTGGCCCTGTGAGCATACCCTTCACTGGCTTATCGGTGAGCGACTGAGCATACTTCCACCACTGCACCGTCATGGGCTGGGCGCGTTGCACATCTCCCCATAAAATTGACGGGCGTGTACAGCGCGATCCGTAGCTTTGCACCCAACCATTCTTGGTGACGTCAAACCCCGTAAGCTGCTCACCAAAATACTGCACCATATCGTTTCGCTCAGGCTCCCCATGCACGAGTACGTCAAGACCAATGTCTTCTTGAAGCCGAATCACGCGCTCAATTTCCGCTCTCATTTCTTGAGTATATTCAGCTTCAGTAATCTCCCCTTTAGCAGCAGCTGCACGTGCCAAACGAATCTGACGAGTCTGTGGGAAGGATCCAATCGTCGTCGTAGGATAAGTTGGCAGATGAAGGGAATTTTGCGCAGCGACTCGCTGAGAGTAGGCAACCCGATCTCTGTTGCTGGCATATTGAGCAACACGCTGGCGAATATCAGGAACATCAACGCCTGAAGCCTCTGCACGCCGTGCCAATACTTCGCTTACACGGGCGATCTCAGTTTCAACCGTCTCCCACCCTTCTTCAAGCCCTCGAGCAAGAAGTGCAATCTCGTCAATTTTCTCATCAGCAAAAGCTAGCCAGCTATGCAAATTATTATTCAGCTCGGCATTATCCCATTGCTCATCGGCAAGCGTATGAGGCACATGCTGAAGTGAGGTAGACGTGCTTGCCACAATCCGCGCACCTGTTGCTTGTGCTCGCTGCAGTTTTTCTCGCGCATAAGCCAAATCGGTTCGCCAGATATTACGCCCATCAACGACCCCAACAGCCAACGTCACCCCAGACAAATCAACATTTTCTGGCACGCAGCCTCGCACAGCATCAATACCGATTGCTTCAACGCCTGTCGCTGCAAGGCGTTCGGCGTATTCGGAAGAATCACCATAGGGGAAATTCAAGAATATCTGCGGACGCTGTGCAGGCACAGAAAGCTCTGCCAGCTCGGAATACGCCTGGACGATTTCTCTGGCAATGCTCGATTGAGAAACAGCCAAGTTTGCACTGACGAGCGCTGGCTCATCAATCTGCACCCAATCAATTCCAGCCTTAGCTAGCTCACGAAGCACATCCTTGAATGCTTCAACAGCATCGGCAACTCGGCTAAGCGGCTCGTAGCCCAGCTCACTTCCCTTTGCCAATGCCAGCCACGTCACTGGCCCTACGAGCACTGGGCGCACGTCGATTCCTTCACTGCGCAGCGCTCGCGCACGCTCAATAATACGACGATCTGTAAGTGCAATAGGCGTATCTGGGCCAATTTCAGGCACGAGATAGTGATAGTTTGTGTCAAAATACTTCGTCATTTCGAGCGGCGGGTGTGCCGCGTTTCCACGAGCTAAAGAAAAATATAGCTCCAGCCCTACTGCTCCCGAAAACCTTTCAGGAATAGCTCCCAAAAGCACTGTTGTATCAAGTACCTGATCATAAAGAGTTGAGCTGTCTGGAAGAGATCCGCTCAGCCCGTGAGCCGTATAAGCAGAAAAAGCATCATGGACGACCTGCGATACCTCCTGTTCGAATGTTTCTTCATCGAGGTTTCCAGCCCAATAGGCTTCGAGGGCTTTCTTCAGCTCACGATGGCGGCCAATCCTTGGATATCCTGCAATAGTTGACGTCAGTTTACTCATTTTTCTTCCTCTTTTTAATTGTTTGTATTATTTGCTACGATAAGCCCCGCACTGCGGAGGAGTGCGAGCGCTGGCTCGCTCTTGTTGAAGGTGTAGATATGAATTCCGGGCACATTTTCTTCCAACAGCTCGTGCACCAGCTCTGTGCCAATCTGTACGCCTCTCGTTTGCGGATCATCAGAGTTTTCGAGAGCGTCAATAATCCATGACGGCGGCGTCACTCCTGTCAGTTCTCCTACACGCCGCACTCGCTGCGCACTTACCAAAGGAAGGACACCTGGAATAATTGGAATCCGAACGCCTCGCTTGCGCGCTTCACTCACAAACTCCCGATATGCGCGGGCATTCCAGAAAAGTTGAGTGATGGCAAGATTTGCGCCAGCTTCCTGCTTGGCAAAGAGGTTATCTATTTCTTGCTCAGCAGTAGTTTTGGCCTGAGGATTGCCTTCCACAAAAGTCGCCACTGCAAGTGTGAGCGGGCGAACTGCCTGGCGCAATGCAAGCCCGTTATCCGTTGCTGCTCGCCGAGCCTCAATAAGTTTAATCAAACTGATAAGCTCCGCCGCAGAACGAACCCCATCTGCTCCTGGCACCCACGTTGGGTCAGAAGCAGGAGGATCTCCACGCAGCGCTAAAAACGTGCGCACTCCCTCATTAAGATAACTTTCAATAACTTCGGAAATCTCTTCCTTTGAGGCTCCAACTGTGGTGAGATGGGCGATAGGATGCGTCGGCGTATCAGCAACGAGCGTCGTCACCAAATTCGTAGCATTTTTTCTGTCTTTACCGCCAGCACCGTAAGTGACAGATACAAAATCAGGTCTGACGGCGATAAGCTCGCGCAGAGTGCGGAAAAATGGCTCCACAGCGGCAGATGAGCGAGGAGGCATCACCTCAAAACTCACAATAAGGTTGGAGCGATTGCGTATATGCGAAGCTTCAACCGATGCACTAAAAGTAAAATCATTGATAGACATAGCGTTCTTCCACGCAAAGATATATCGCAGCATATATACGCACAGCGCTGAAGATACGCCACGCTTATATTGTGCTGCATAGAATTTTTCAGGAAAATTTAGGCGATATGAGGTGCGCTTTCAGGATATTTCTGATTGTTGAGAAGAGCCGAGGCCGTATGCTGTGAGATAGATACACTGCAAAACAGATGCACCGCAGCTCTATTACTACTTCTACTTTTTGCGCATATAGTGCGTCTATTGCCGCCCAGCGAATAGACGCTTCAACGCATTCGCATTCGCCAACACGTACGCACAGCACACTCATCGGCAATTTCACCGAGGTATCCATATGAGCGTACGCAATTCAACATACATCTAAAGTACACGTCATCACTATTAACATATACGACTATCCACAATACGAAACGAGCAGTAGCGCAGCGCTCAAAAATCCGCACAATACCGCAGAGAAACAAGCAATTACCTCTATAAATCTGCACACAGCAGGCCATGCACACGATGCATAAAATACCGACAGCAGCGCAAACAAGCACACAAACCGCAGCGCAAGAATCCACGCAAGCAGCTATGAAATTTCTTTCTGCGCAGTAAACAAGGCATGATAGAGATGATAGACAGGAAGCATGAGAGTACTCTAGGCGCATATTGCACTATTTAATTGCGCTTTTCTCATCGCCTGCATCTCGACAAGAAAGATAGCAATAATGAACGAGAGCGTTAAAAAATCTAGTTCTGTGAAAGAGCTGACTATTCGCGCAGTTATTATCGGCGGACTCATCACGTTGATTTTCACTGCAGCAAATGCATATTTGGGATTAAAGGTAGGTCTTACATTTGCTACCTCAATTCCAGCCGCAGTAATTTCGATGGCTGTTTTACGTAAATTTAAAGATCATACAGTTGTTGAAAACAATATCGTGCAGACGATTGCATCAGCCGCAGGCACACTTTCTGCAATCATCTTCGTGATTCCTGGTCTCGTAATGGTCGGCTATTGGAGCGGTTTTCCCTATTGGGAAACTACAGCCGTATGCATCGTAGGCGGCATTCTTGGCGTCATGTATTCGATTCCTTTGCGCCGCGCACTGGTGACGGGATCCGATCTTCCCTATCCAGAAGGCGTCGCTGCCGCCGAAGTTCTTAAAGTAGGTGACGAACATGGCTCTGCCGAGGAAAATCATCGTGGTTTGCTCGTGATTATCTGGGGCAGCATAGCCTCTGCCGCTTACGCTCTGCTCACATCACTCAAGGCAGTGGCAGGCTCTTTCTCTCTGCCTTTTAAGGTGGGCGCTGGCGGCACGATGATCGCTGGTTCTTTCTCCTTAGCACTTATGGGCGTAGGGCACCTTGTTGGCCCTGCCGTTGGTATTGCGATGCTCGTAGGTTTTACGCTGTCGTATGGCGTGCTTCTTCCCGTGCTCACCCAAGGCGGCGATATGAGCAATGGGCTCGACGCTCTTATCAACTCAACGTTTGCACAAGACGTGCGCATGATCGGTGCAGGCGCAATGGCAGTTGCCGCAATCTGGACTCTCTTGAAGATTATCGGCCCAATCGTCAAAGGCATCAAAGAATCTCTCGCTTCTTCTTCAAAGCGCAAGGCGGGAGAAAAACTCCCTCTTACCGAGCAAGATATTCCGTTTAAGTATGTTGCAATTATTACACTCCTTTCGATGATTCCGATTGGAATTTTGCTCTGGCTCTTTTTGCAAGATTCACCCATCTCGCATCATTTGGTTGCACTCGTGCTTCTGACGATTATCTTCACACTGCTCATCGGTTTGATTGTGGCATCTATCTGCGGCTATATGGCTGGTTTGATTGGTGCATCAAACTCTCCGATTTCAGGCGTTGGTATTATCGTCGTAGTCATTGCAGCTTTGCTGATTTTACTGGTGACGGGTGACGAGGCTCAGACTCACCCGACTGAGCTCACAGCATACACTCTCTTCACTACAGCTATTGTGTTTGGTATCGCAACGATCTCTAATGATAACCTGCAGGATCTTAAGACTGGTCAGCTCGTGGGAGCCACACCGTGGCGTCAGCAGGTGGCTCTCATTATCGGCGTTATTTTCGGCTCTATCGTGATACCACCTGTGCTTCAGCTCCTTATGGGCAGCTTCGGCTTCCTCGACGTGAATGGTGCACTTGTGGGTGGCCCTGCAGGAGGCAGCGTCGATAACGCACTGCAGGCTCCGCAAGCTACTTTACTATCAGCAATTTCTAGCGGTATCTTCGGCGGTTCAATGCAATGGAATCTCTTCGGAATTGGAGCCGCCATCGGCGTGGCTGTGGTGATTATCGATGAAATCCTTGGTAAGACTACTCGCTTCCATCTGGCTCCTCTTGCCGTGGGTATGGGTATGTACCTCAACATCTCCACAACTCTCATTATTGCGATTGGCGCCCTCGTGGGTTGGGTATATGACCGCTGGGCAGCGCAGCAAGCGAACGTTGAGCGCTCAAAACGTATGGGCGTGCTACTCGCAACTGGGTTTATTGTTGGCGATTCCCTCTGGGGCATTCTCAATGCGGCTATTATCGGCACATCGGGAAATGCCGACGTGCTCGGTATCGTCCCAGACGCTTTTGCTCCAGTTGCCAATATTCTGGGGCCGGTAGTGTTTGTTGCAGTTCTAGCTCTGCTCTACCGCTATGCGAAAGCAAAGTCGTTGGAGAAATCTGCCGCCTAGGCATATACATCTCCCGATTCCTAGGCAAACCGATTCCTAGGCAAAAGATGGCGGAAACATTGCCCATACGGCAATGTTTCCGCCATCTTTACACTGCCGACATATTCAGACATACATCACACCAAAATAGTGGAATATTCAACCACTTTTACGTGTTGCATAGATGAGTCGTAAACCAAAGGAGAGAACATGGCAAAGAAAATCGGCTTTTTCGTCGGAAGCCTCAGGAAAGATTCCATCAATCGCATCTACGCAAACGCACTGGCACAGCTACTTCCGCCAGAATACGAAGCATTATTTATATATATTAACGATCTTCCGCTATTTAATGACGATGCAGACAGTGACGATTCAGCGCAATGGTCTGACCCCGTGGCTCGCCTGCGTGCCGCCACCGAGGAAGCAATCGGTTTCATTTTCATCACGCCAGAATACAACCGCTCGATTCCAGGAGCACTCAAAAATGCTCTCGACATCGCTTCTCGCCCTGCCGGAAGCACACGCTTCTGCGGAAAGCCCTCCTTGATCGTCACAGCAAGCCCTAGCCCCTACGGCGGCTTTAATGCCAATCAGCATTTGCGGCAAGTACTAACACTTTTTAACGCACCCCTCGTCGCACAACCCGAGCTCTATATCTCCAACGCACATACATATATCAACAAAAACGGCGAACTCACTTCCAAGGTAATCGAACGTTTACAAAGCGGAATCGATGCACTCGTAGCACTTCTACACACATATTCTCGCTAGCCGCAAACAATATAGCGCTAGAACTTTCTAAGAAGATTTAGGGAATGCCGATGAGGCTCTCCCCATTTTTACACGAAAATTTCAAAGAGAGAACACACGTATCACAGTCGCTATTGAGCACAGCACAGAAGAAAAATCTACAATACGTATATGACTCAGAAAATGAACGTTGAATCCTTCAATCTCGATCACCGCAGCGTCTGCGCTCCTTTTGTGCGCTTGGCTGATATGAAAACACTTCCGAAAGGAGACGTGCTGCGCAAATATGATGTGCGTTTCACCCAGCCAAATACGGCGCACCTCGATGCGCAAACAGTTCACTCAATCGAACATCTTATGGCTGAGCTGATGCGCAACCATACAGACCGTCTCATCGACTGGAGCCCAATGGGCTGCCAAACAGGTTTTTATGCCGTCACCCTCGACCTTAACTACGAAGATTTCTGCGATATTTTAGCCCAGACGTGCACAGATATATTGGCCGCATCCGAAGTCCCTGCAGCAAACGAAATCCAGTGCGGGTGGGGTGCCAATCACAGCCTCAGCGGCGCCCAAGAAGCAGTGCAGGAATTTCTCAATCACCGCAGCGAGTGGGATATCGTCAGCTAATTCACTATCAGTGCGAATATTTTGCAATCAACGCCATAACGGAATCGACGCTATTGGGAAGATCAACCACGCGCGTCACGCCATTTTCTATCCCTTCAAAGCGTGGCGGCACGAGAGGAGCACGCCCGATCGCCTCACTGATAGTTTGCGCAAACTTCACGGGGAGCGCCGTCTCCAAAACGATAATCGGCGTTTCAATCTCGCCTCTTAACTGCGTTGCCACATGCACGCCATCAGCTGTATGCGGATCAATAAGAATCTGATAATCGCTATACAGCCTCGCAATTGTTTCGAGCCGATCTTTATGCCGAGAACTCCCAGAGATAAACCCGTATTTCTTGGGTATCTGCGCAAATTCAGGCGTGCCTGCAAGCGAAAACTCACCGCACTCACGCAGCTTCTGCCCAAACAAAGACGCAACCGCCTCGGCGTCACCTCCTAAAAGATCGTAAATGAATCTTTCAAAATTAGACGCTTTTGCAATATCCATAGAAGGGCTTGAGGTTTTTTCCACATCGCTAGCGGCACGCACGCGATAAACTCCTGTGCGGAAAAATTCATCGAGCACATTGTTTTCGTTGGTGGCAAGAATAAGACGATCAATCGGCAAACCCATCTGCCGCGCGATATGCCCGGCACATATATTGCCAAAATTTCCACTGGGCACAGCAAAACTTATGCGGTGGCTATTCGTAGGCGCCACCTGGATCCATAGCGCAATGTAATAGACAATTTGGGCGAGCAGACGCGCCCAGTTGATCGAGTTCACAGCTCCAATTCGGTACTGCGCTTTGAAAAGCTTATCAGCATTGACCGCTTTGACGATCTCTTGGCAATCATCAAATACACCGTCAATTGCCACATTGACGATATTGGGATCGTGCAGAGAAAACATCTGCGCCCGCTGAAATGGAGTCATGCGCCCGCTTGGAGTGAGCATAAACACCGAAATACCGCAGCGCCCACGCAGCGCATACTCGGCAGCCGAGCCGGTATCACCGCTAGTTGCCCCCAAAATCGTGAGCGTCTCTCCCCTGCGCTGTAGCTCATATTCGAAAAGCTCCCCCAGAAGCTGCATCGCCATATCTTTGAATGCGGCAGTCGGCCCGTTGGAAAGATGCCCAAGCCATATACCTGTTTCACCAATAGGTGTAGCAGGCGTGACGATAGGCTGCCCGCCTG
Organism: uncultured Arcanobacterium sp.; assembly: GCA_958428545.1. GTDB lineage: Bacteria > Actinomycetota > Actinomycetes > Actinomycetales > Actinomycetaceae > Arcanobacterium_A. The sequence goes on from CAUAGM010000002.1 coordinate 76,984, forward strand.
GCGTCAGGGCAGGCTCTGCAGAGCCAGGCACAAACTTTTCAGGTGTGTAGGCGCGCAAAACGATCTGAGCTATATCGTCAGCTGGAATATCGTCCACAAAAAGCCCTAAGACGAATCCCGCGAGCGCTGGGTATCCCCCCTCGTCAAAAATCTCACGTAAAATAGTAAGAGCACTATCATCGAGCTGAGGATACTTCTGCGGCAGGTAGAGACCGCCGTCAGCAGCTAAGCCTTCCAAGAGGATATCGCTGAAAGGAAAGAGATCGCGCTGCGCAGAACGTGTAGATACATATTTCACGTGCTCAGTTTCCCATAAAACGCACTCGGGATTCTATAAAGACCATAATCAATTAACGAACTTTAGCGCGAATCATCGCTCCAGCAGGTACAGCTAGCGAGCATGGGAAAGAAAACTCGTGCGCTGGATAGTTAATTTCCTCCACATTATGCTTTTTTTCGTCCCAGAATCCACAAGCAGGAAGCGTGAAAGCAATCGGTGCTCTTCCGGGAATAAGAAACTCGATTGGCATTCCTGGCGTCATTTTGTTTTTTGCAAGTATATAGAGGCGCCGCTCGGCTTCGTTATAGCTGAGCACATCGCCCAGCCAACGCCATTCGTTAATATAGCCACCAGTCACAATCGCCTCGCTTGCTGGGCGATCGGAGTAGTAAAAACCAGTTGAGTATTCACGATGCGTCACTTTATATGGCTCTTTGCCAATCCATTCAGGAAGGTGCACACGGCTCGCAGAAGTATTCGAAAGATGAAATTCTTGAAGCTGATTGCCCTGTTGATCTTCAAAACCGCGCTGAGTCATATACTCATTTACCGCACATTTATAAGCATTTGCCATTGCCGCCACGTAATAAGCACTCTTAGCTCTACCCTCGATTTTAAGGCTGGTGACGCCAGCATCAATTACGTCTGCCACATGCTCCACCATATTCATATCTTGTGAGTTGAAAAGGAAAGTGCCCTGGTCTGTGATTTCAACAGGAATAAAGCGCCCTGGAGTTTTTTCCTCGACCACATGATATTTATAGCGGCATGCCTGCACGCAGTCGCCATGATTCGCATCTCTGCCCGTGGTGTGCTGCGAAATAAGGCAGCGCCCAGAAAATGCCATGCACATCGAACCGTGTACAAAGGCTTCAATTTCTAGATCGTCGGGCACATTCGCCCGCAGCATACGGATTGCCTCTAAATCCAGCTCACGCGCAAGCACCACACGCGCAGCCCCCAGCTGTGCAAGAGCCTGCGCGGCTTGATAATTAGTCACACCTGCCTGCGTAGAGATATGAATATCGGTGTGCGGAGCCACGCTACGAGCCGCCATCAGCATGCCAATATCGGTGACGATTAACGCATCGACCCCAATCTCTCCCAGCTGCCCCATATATTCGTTCATAGCAGCGACTTCGCTACTATGGGGAAGGATATTACAGGTGACGAACACTCGCGCATCGCGCTTGTGCGCATACGCCACACCCTGCTCGAAATCTTCAAGGCTGAAATTCTTGGGTGCAGCTCTCATCCCGAAGGCTTTTCCCCCACAATAGACGGCATCTGCGCCGAAATCTATTGCAGTTTTCAGCGTTGCCAAACTTCCAGCTGGAGCAAGGATCTCTGGCTTAAGGCGCCGTTTCATCTGAGGAGTATTTAAAAGATTCTCGGAAGAAATATCTACGGGGGTATCTATCTGCACACACTTAGAATACGGGAGTAGTAATGAGAAAGCACAACTGCATATCAAAGTACGATTCAAGCAAAGAGCCGCCTTAATAAAGATTCGAGACCCTCTTCTAGTGAAGAAAAGGGTCTCGAATTGGATTTTGCTAAAAGGATTAGAATATTTTTCTATCCCGCTCCAGCTTTACTTTAGAATTTCCGCTTCAAACGCACTCGCATAAGAACGCCTGCTCCTAGAGCAGTCATTGCTAAAGCTGCACCGAGCAAAGATGCGTAAGTGCTACCAGTATTTGAAAGAGAAGACTTTGGAGCCTTAACTGAAGCAGCATTGCCAGAGTTCTTCTTTTCCTTCTGATCATTATTTTCTGGCTTCATAGCATTCGAAGAAGAAGAATCCTGCGGTTTGGTAGGCGGAACTACTGGAGGATTTGCTGAGCCTCCAGGGTTCTGGGTGCCTGGCGTATCGGGAGTACCTGGCTTGCCTGGAGTATCAGGCTGTCCTGGCTTATCTGGCGTATCAGGAGTACCTGGCTTTTCTGGAGTATTAGGCATTGGATTCTGTTTTTCCATCCACTTCGCGTAAACGGTCATATCCTGCCCTAACGTCACGGACTCAACCTTGTTGGTAAGCCCTTCGTCGATATACCAGCCTTCAAAAGTAAAACCATCCTTAGTAGGCACGTAATCAGCTAGATCGATAACCGTATTTTCTGGGCGAGTGACGGGATCAATTGCGCTGCCGCCGCCAGTTGAAAAAGTGAGAGTGCGATTAGGTGGTATAGCCGTAAGGTCGAAAAGGGCAAACTTATCGCCACCCTGATCCCCATACTCTACAACTTTGCCGTGACCTTGCAGAGTGATGTTATCAGCTGTGAGCTTATCGAAATCATAACCATCTTTGGGCTTAAAGAAAATCTTGAGACGATATTTCGCTTCATTAGTGAAGTTTCCATCGGTGATTTTCTTCCAATCTTGATTATCCTTATCAGAAGTAAAAACCTGCCAATATTGAAGCGATACGTGATCTGTCTGCGTGGTGATATTAACACCAGCAACTCGCTTCCCGAATCCATAGAGATTTAGACCAAAAGAAACTTCAGCTATATGCTTATCGTCTTGCCCGCCTGCTGGAGCATCTGCCCAAGCTGCTCGCGCTGAACCAGCATATAGCAGCGCTGAAAACATCAAGAATGAAGCCAATACAGCAGACACAAAACGATTTGAAAATTTCGCTTTAAACATCATCCTCCTCAAGTAGTACATTTTATCTAAGGTAAGCGTAGCCTAATATAATTATTGTAATTAATATAGTGAATAATCTACTTCCCCCCCCCGTATAGTGCAACTTATACGCATATAAGAGAGGTAAGCTACAAAGGCGCTATTTCAACTAATGACTTCTCACACACGCTTACCTAGTTGCTGCAGTTAAGTATCTCACGCTCGCCGTTAAGTGCCGTCGCATCGCCATTAAAAAGGTTTTGGAAGGCTTCTTGCTCTATACTATATGCAGTAAAATTCTTTCTACACTATCTCCTTCTATACGCACGCATACACTAAACTTCCCTACATGCACTGAACTTCTTGCTATATACACCAACTCCCCTTCTCCAACCATCACTGCAAGAGCCTTGCACTCAAAGAACTAAGTTTCGCAGCTTTTCAAGAAAGAGAGGAAGCAGAATCGGAGTGCCCGCTGCTCTAAAAACTCATATTCTCACTCAGATTATGCAATGCCACCGCAATATACACTTCACCCTCAAGGTGATTAAGCCTTCACCATATTTTCTCACTCCCGATATGCAATAATCGATGAGTGAATCCATTTGCTCGATTAGAATTACTGCTCGGAGCCGCACGCATGCGCTGGCTACGAAGCGCAACTGTGATGGTCGTCGGTCTAGGCGGCGTCGGCTCCAGCTGTGCAGAAGCTCTCGCGCGAGGCGGAATCGGCTCCCTTATTTTGATTGACGGCGATAGTATCGAGCCTAGCAATATCAATCGTCAGGCTCTCGCTTTTATATCAACAATTGGCAAGCCAAAAACCCATACGATGGCAGCGATAGTGGCAGATATTAACCCAGCGTGCACAACTCACACAGCGCAGGTCTTCCTCACGCGCGAAAACTTAGCACAAATTTTCGATTCCCTGCCCCGCCCTGATTACGTGATCGACTGTATCGATACCGTTGCCGCAAAAATTGAAATTGCTCAATGGTGCGCTCAACATTCAATTCATCTTATTTCAGCGATGGGCGCAGCCAATAAACTCGATCCTTCCTATCTCCGCTTCGCCAAAATACAGAAAACACAAAATTGCCCCCTTTCAAAATCTGTGCGCCGAATATGCATAGAACGGCGAATCCGTGGACTCGAAGTGCTCTATTCTTCCGAAGAACCTGTGCAGATTTTCCCACCTGCTTCAGATTCCTCATCTAAACACCGCACAAAAGCTCAAACTCTTGGATCAATCAGTTATATGCCGCCGATTATGGGGCAGATGCTTGCAGGAAAAGTGCTTCGCCGCATTGCCAGAATAGAAGAATGGCCTTTGCCTCCTCGTATTGGGCACGCAGCCAAAGAAAACTCTGGTTCACCTAGCGTCACACCTGATAATTCGCATACTGCCACGCAGCCTCCAGTAGACGATACATTATGAAACCTCTCACAGATTCGCACTGCCATTTCAGTTTTCTGCCCAGCAGCACTCAAGCAGAATGCATACACGCTCTGCGCACGCAGAGAGTTCGTATTGTGGCGCAGACGCTCCTGCCCTCGGAATTTCTTCCTCTTGCTCACACAGCTAGCAAAAACACCGATATTTTACTCCCATCTCTTGGTTTTCACCCTTGGTATATCAACGAAAACTACAAGCACGAGCTAGATATATTTACCACAGCTATCGCACACACTCATTTCATCGGCGAAATTGGCTTAGACTTCACCGAGAAGCGCATAGCTGCCGTTCCAGCCGAGCTGCAGCTTCGTGTGCTTCGCTCTGTGTTGGTGACGCTGTGCGAAGCTGCGCAAAATCGTCACGCCTCGACTCAATACGCCGACACAAAGCCTCATCTTGCCACAACACATAACGCCGCCAAGAATCGTCAAACTACGAAACATATCGAGCCTTCTATCGGCGTTGAGCGTGGCGCGCTCAACACACAGCGCATACCTGCCGCCCTTTACCCAGAAACCAGAGCCAAAATGCACTACGTGCTTTCACTTCATGCTGTTCGCGCCGTCACTCCCCTGCTTGACCTTCTTGAAGAACTCAACGCAACTCCTCATCAAGCAATAGCGCCCATTATTCATCGCTTCAATGGCACGAGTGATGAACTCACGCGGCTTATACGCCTTGGCGGATACATATCTATCCATCCACGTATGCTGCAATCGAAACGCGCACGAGCGTACGCTTGCCAGGTACCAGAAAATCGGCTTCTTCTGGAAACGGATTTTCCGCCAAAAGAACTTCCCAAAAATGCCACTATCGAGCCGGATCAGGGGCGCATCTACGCAACAGAGATAGTGACGAGCCTGCGAGAAACCGCATCCAAACTTTCCGAATTACGCGGGCACGACGTCATATCGGCGCTGAAAGAAACCACAGAAAAACTCTACGGCTAAAAATGCACCTACATACAGATAAAAATGCACCTAGCGCGACACCTAACTAAAACTGGTTGAAAAAGTGTGGGTAGGATGAACCCCGATGAGATGATAACTGATAGCTTCACAATCGGACGCACGGACACACGGATACACCGAGATTGCGCAGGAGCTGCTAAGCGCTCACTTCGATTTTAATTCAAAGATGACATATGCCTAGAGCATTCTTGCGCATCGTAATTGCTGCGCGATACCGATTTTTCAACTAATCAGAGCGTTTTTTACTAAGAGCAGCACCTAAACCAAGCCCTAGGCATATACCGATACTTAACCACAACCCCATGTTGCCTGTGATACTTCCAATGATTACGCCAAAAAGCGTCCCAACACTTGCACCGTACGCGAGAGGCGCCCCATTAGGGTCAGAAGATCCCTTCGAACCAGTATTGTTTATGTTATCTCCCATACTTTAATCATCTCACACACACATACGCCTCTTGTAATCCTCTTTTAGTAGAGTGCTTGTGCATATATACGTGTTTGTGCATATAAAACTAAGACGTTGAAATAACGTAACCTCACATTTTAACTTTCACATTTGGAGTGCTCGAATGACGATCGACATGGGTACAGACGAAGCTAAGGGTTTCGGCGATCGCCATGAATCGGAATCTTCTGGATCCGATAAGTCTATAGATTTGGCAAATAATGCAACTGGTAGATCGGTCGGTAAGAGCTACAAGACGTACAACAGCGCCTCTAACCGCTGCGAATGGCTCGCCCGTAACGGCAAGCTGGTGACGCTAAAATAGTAGCATAGGTAGTTATGCAGGAAATCCACGACAATTTAAATGCTAAAGCTTCAAGACAGTCATTTTGGTCTGTGGCTCTATTTGTCTTCACATTTGCGATGGCATGCTCGGGTCTAGTAGTTGCTCTCTGGCCCGAGTTTGGGTTCTCTCAGATGGTGAGCACCACCATGGTGTTTGCTCAACTTCTAGCCTTTCCTCTTGCCACTGGCGCAGGGCTCATTGTTGTTGGGTTTATAGCTTTTGGCTTGTGCTGGAGGAGACGCTCTAGGCTCCTCGCCGCTGTTGTTTCCTTGACCGTGGCTCTGGTTGGCATTGCACTAATCGTGTTCCCTCATGGTCTACCCCAGAGCCTTCCACCATCGGAAGGTAACTTCAAGCGTGTTCTAACCGTGGTTACATTTAATTCAGGTTCGATGCTGACCAATGCTGTTTTTCAAGAACTCCTTGACGAGGTTACTCCCGATGTGATTGTCTTACCCGAGACAACTCTGATGGACGCAAAACGTGTAGCTGGAACTGTGGGATTCGATAGTGTTGCATTTGAACCCCTCGAAACGGGTTTCACGAGAACCTACGACGGGCAGATCGCTCCAACAACAATATTGATTAACAGGACGTTGGGTGAAGCGAAACAGTTGCATGGCCCTGCAACATCTTTTGGAACGGTCGCCATTGAGTTCGAAGACCCTAGCCTTCCGATCATTCTTGGCATCCACTCCGCGCCACCATTGCCCGGGTTGATGGAGCAATGGCGCAAAGATGTGAGTCGAGTAGTAGAGTTTGCGGAATCCTCCAATAAGCCGATAATCCTAGCAGGAGACTTCAACGCTACCCTGCGGCATGGAAAGCTCGCTGCGCGTGCAGTATTGATCGATTCGCAAGAACACTGTTCACATTGGCAAACTGGGACATGGCCTGCACAATTACCGAACTTCCTTCGTACGCCTATCGATCATATTCTTGTTTCCCCTAGTATGAAAACAAGATCTTGTCAGTCGATTCTGCTTAAAAAATCTGACCATCTTGCGTACAGCACTGAGGTCAGTGTCCGCTGACACCTTTCCGCTAACCTCTCGTGACACTTAATCTGTGATTTTTTAGAAAACCTCTGCGCTCTGACACGAGTATTTGATGTGCTCGAGCGTGTCGAAAATTCGGATACTGCGCGGCGAGGGCTGCGTGCAGCTGTATGTGCTGTGCGCGCGTGTCGACAATACAAACATGAGGATCTTGGCACCCAGCTATCCGAGAGATCGCTTTCGACCACTAGGGCGCGGTCTACATGAGCCAAAACCTTGAGGATTATGATTTCATGGTGGTGCCGTTTGGGCAAGGCTTCAAAGACATGAGCCCACCATTCAAGGAACTGATGAAGTGGGCGTTGGAGGGCAAGCTCGCGCATGGCGGGCACCTAATGCTCGCCTGGATAGACGATAACATTCACGTGCGCACCGACCCAGCTGGGAATATCAAGCCCAACAAGCAAAAGTCCACCGAGAAAATTGACGGCATCGTCGCCACCATCATGGCCCTCGACAGAGCCATCCGAGGCGGCAACGCAAACACGAGAGCGTGGTGTATGACTCGCGCGGGCTACTCGTACTGTGATTCATTTCATATTGACTGATGTGACATACGTCATATAGGTTAATGTCGTCAAGTAAAGATGGCGCAGCTCTAGAAATTCCCAGCTATCCCTCTTTCCGACACCTATTGCTGATGTTGGTCTGACGAAAGGAAACGATAATGAGATCAATGAAGTATCTCTCTCGTATGGGTATCACACTGGTCACCACTGGAGCTCTGGCTGTGGCAACCACCGGCACTGCCTCTGCTGTAGAAAGTGAACCCGTAAAGTCCAGCCACGTAGCAGTAGTAGCGTCTATCGATACGACGCTAAACGGAACTCTGACCTCTGGCTACTCCTCACCGATGTCCGCTAGTGAAGAAGAACAGCTCACTGACGAGCTCGAAGTGCTATTCACTAGGTACGTTCAGCTGAACGAAGCTGATATTTTTGAAGTCAATGAAGCAAATCTTATCGCCGATGGCCACGAGAAAGACTTGCTGGGTATGCAACGGCTTGCCGCTGGCCTAAACGCCTTGTCACAAGACAATTCTTCTTTCGGTGGTAGATTGCCAACGCAACCTGTGATGCGACCACTTGGAGCAGGAGAATTTGCGCTCTGCGTCCTTTTGGAGGGTATCGGGATTTCTGCAGCAGGCGCTTCTCCCGGTCTCGTTAATGCGATCAAAGAAGGGATTCGAGCATGGAACTGGGGTCTCACCGCGAAGACAGTTGCGCGAATTCTGGGGCCCTCTGTTGCCAAAGCACCGGGAGGTCCCGTAGGCATCGGAGTTGCTCTGGGCTGGGCAGCTTGGAGCTGTAGGGGGAAACTGTGACAGGTAGGGAGCCTGAGAAACAGGGCGGGACAAGTATTATCGGGTTCTTCCTAACCTTCATATTCACCCTGATGGTCGCGCGGGTCGTGATCGACCTTGTGCAGCATGGAGCTACGCTTAATGCTCACACTTGGATTACTCCAAGTGCTTGGATCGGTCCGGCTGGATTCGCTTTCATCGCGTGTTTTGCCTATTGGTACAGAACTCGCCATTAAACCATCGGTTCATTTCATGCTCTATGTGAGTGTTTGAATAGAACCTGAGCATGCACCCACTTACGTTTGGGTGTTACCCCTAGGGGTAACACCCAAATTTTTATCTATGACAAGGAATACCGATGGGTCTTTTCACCTGGATACGTGCCGCTAATAGTAGCAAGGCGACTGATCATGCACTTAGTAGTTCCTATTCGTTCTTGTTTGGTCCGTCAACGAGCGGTGGCCGTCCGGTAACAGAACGTAGCGCGATGCAGATGACTACTGTCTATAGCTGCGCATGAATCCTGGCTGAAGCAATAGCTAGTCTCCCCCTGCACATATACCGTTACAAGGATGGTGGCGACAAAGAGAAAGCCACAGATCACAACCTCTATCGGCTGTTGCATGATGAACCTAACCCCGAGACGACGAGCTTCGTGTTCCAAGAAACACTCAAGACGCACCTGTTGTTGTGGGGGGACGCGTTTGCTCAGGTAGGGCGTAAATGAAACAAACACTAGCCACACGAATCGATCAGGTGAAACCATGAGCGGGCTTTTAGAAAACATAAGCCACATCGCTAGACAACTTGGGCTCGCCTATGCAGTCAGCTGCTACACCGCCTCCCCAGCCCCAGACACGTCTCTAGTGTTCACCCCGTTAACAGATTCTTTCGAGATCTTCGCCGACAACACCCCAAGCGTCGAAATAGAAGAAGCCCGAATCAGCCTGTTCACGAAAACCAACTACTTAGCCCTAAGAGACCAGATCACGAAAGCTCTAATCAGCGCTCGCCTGGTTATCACAGGCAGGCGCTATATCGGATACGAGGACGATACCGGCTACCACCACTATTCAATCGACATCGCGGATTATTCGCCAGCTAATTTCTAGGAGTTATTGTTTTCCTCCCAGGCTCCATATTGTTGCCCCTCATCATTCACCCAGCGCGCTCTACCGTTGGCGGAGGTGCCTAGCACTATGGCTGCTGCGGCAGAAGGAGAAGTAAAAGCAATATCCCGGGTGACCACGCCGCGATTATTTTCTATGCGGATTGACCCATCACTAACCAACTTTTGGTGACGACTAGCTATAGTCGCATACGAATTGACCGTTGTCTGGCTTCTGGCTTTACTGGTTTCCCAGCTAGCAACCACGATAGATCCCTTGAGGAGGAAAAACTCGCCATCAATCAGCTGCATCGAGGCATCTATCCCATCTTTTTGTCTACGCAGATGGAAAACAGGCGAAGAAACTATCTGAGCGGTAGCTGGTTGCACGGTATTTTCTGGGGAACGCAAAACGTTGACTCCCAGGATCGGCAAAATCAGCTTCATATTATCTAAGAAAGACTCGGCTGAGGCCCGTTGCGCTTCAGAAAGCTTCCTGTTGCGAGGGGTTTGCTTGTTATCAGGCATAGAACAGCGCTCAGCATTCTTAGCGATATCAACCAGACGGGCTTCTAAATAACCCCAATGCCCCTCGTTAAAAGACCGTTGCAAGCTAGCGATAATAACGACCTTTTCCCACTGTGGTTTCTTTTTGTCATGATCACGCAAACGCTCAACAAAATTTTCAGTCTTGCCAATATAGCACCAGGTGTTCTCAATAGCTTCAGGGTCATTCCCAAGAAGGATATATACCCCATTACTATTGGCTTCCTCTCGCTTATAAAGCTGCGAAAGCTGATCGCGGCGTGCAGAGGTGAGAATGCCCGTCCAATCCGCTATCCCCGCAGTAGCCATACCACCAGGGGTTCCATCGACCAGAAAAAGCTCCACCGCTTTACCACGCGCCATCACAACCACGCCCCTAGTTCACGCGCACCTAACCTCAAGAATAACCGAGAAAAACAGATCACCCCTCACTACGAGGATCCAAAAGAAAGGATACATCATGGCAACTATTGGTTTAGACAAGCTCTACTACGCAAGCATTAGCAAAAATCCCACCAGCGGTAGTGATTGAGCTGAATGCCCCGTGTTTGCATGGGGCTTTTGTGACGTTTAAGTTTGTTTGAATCCCGCACCGACTAGGCATCGTATCTCTGCTGAAGTCAACACCGATTTAGCAGGGATTTTTATGATTTTTGCTTCTAGTCATAAAGAGATCATTCGCGGAACACGGGATGGTAAAAGCTCAGCACAATTGCCGCAGCTACCAAGACTGTGCAACATACCATTGGTAGCCACGGAGAGAGCCCGTAAAATGCAGTGGATGCTATCGGTGCCACTACATAGGCTGCACCATTGTTAGCATTAATCAACCCAGCCAGCCCACCTTGCTCTTCGGGCTTCATTTGCAAAGTAGGCGCCGTATTGTAGCCAGGCATCGCCAAACCTAGACCAAAGCCTGTCAAGATGCTGGCCGCAATGAACAGTCCAAGATTTAGTGGATAAACTAAGAGCAGTAACCCGAGAAGAACGATTATCAATCCTCTTCTAAAGAGTTTTTTAGCACCCAAGTTTAACCTTGGAGCCACCAAAGCCTGCGCCAGTATCATCACCACACCCATTATTGACATGCACAAAGCGGTAAGCCCTGCTGTGGCGCCCGCCGCTAAATTCAAAACATCCTGCAGCAAAAAGCCGAAAAGTGTAGCCACGGTAGAAAAAGCGGTAAACATTAGGAAACCGCAAGCCAAGAACACGAATACTCTTGAATCAAAATAGGAAACTTTTGCCGGTTGAGCGACTTTTTCTTCGCCATCTGTGGGTTTGAATGTTAGCAGCAAAACTACAACGCCTAAAAGCATGACCAGAGGCATCACCAGCAAGGGCATCATGAAACCTCCTATAGCTGCAAGGATGCCGCCCAATAAGGCTCCAAGAATAGACGAGAATCCTTGTGCAGCGCCCAATACTCCCACACCTTTTACCCGTTGCGTCTCGCTGTAGGTATGAGTCACAACGTAGGTTTGTGCGGCTGGGAAAACTGCTGCGATGGCACCGCCGTACAGCACACCCCTAGTTATGACTACTCCTAGAATCAACGTCATGCCGGTGAGCAGACCCTTAAACCCTAGCCACACCACCATAGTAAATCCGCCTAGAGCCAGGATTCCCACAAGCATGCCAATAAGCAAGATACGCCGAGATCCCCATCGCAATGAGACCCGCCCCCACCTAGTGGAGGTAAGAGACAATATAATGGCCGCTAACGAAATGGTGGCGCCAATGTGCCATTCCTTCAACCCGATTTCGCGCGATAGCGGAGCCAGAATTGGATTAAGGATCATCTGCCCCATATATGCCAGCAACACCGTCAAAAACAGGGGAAACAGTCCCGTTATTTTTGATTCAACTTTCTCGTTTTGTTCATTAGTGGCGCACATTAAAACACCCTTTCCAAAGTGAGCTGCCAATCAAGCTGAAACAATACTAGAACAATGTTCTAGTATTGTCGAGGTTGGGGTATGCTGTTTTCGTGGGAAATAAAGACAAGCGGGCAAACACGGGTAGACGCGCCTGGCTGACGCAGGAAAAGATCATGTACGCCGCAATGGAACTGACCCGAGAGTGTGGTCTAGAAAAATGGTCGATTCGCGACCTTGCGCAGCGTCTGGGAGTAGTTCCTTCTGTCATCTACCACCATTACCACAACCGTGACGCCATTACCGCTTCTGTAATCAGCGAAATCGCTAGCACCATCGAGCTACCGGACGAGCAGCTGGAATGGAAAAATTGGTTCATCTCCCTAGCAGGAAATGTCAGACCCGTCTTTCTTGAATTCCCCGGAGTCACCGACAAACTGATATATGGACATATGGACGCCACGTTACTACCAATCTTGGAGATAGCTTACGAAAAACTACGGGACGCTGGTTTTAGCCAGTACATTCACATCGCATACACAATTATCATCAACACGATGCTGTGGAGCATTACTGCTCGCAACTTGCGCAGCCCAACCAAGCAGGAACAGCGCCACGACCTAGACCAAATGATTACCCGGCTTCAACCCCTAGCTGCCTGCTCCACAACGCTGGCTGACATCCTCCAGGACTACTTAATTCCGCTAGCCAACCCGAAAAACGAAGACCTCATGAGTCAGGAATACTTTGAAATCATCATAGAAGTCGTACTCACAGGTTTAGAGATAGCGATCTTGCCTCGCGAAAAACGCGTAACGAACCTATGAGTAAGAGATCTTATCGATACACATAGGATATTACCCAAAATCACAAGGCATCCAGCTAAGAGCAGAGCCTTTTCAGCCCCTCCCTCTATTTTCCTGCGATTTTCCAATGAATACAAGAAAATCCACCATGCCCTGAGCTTCCCAAACAACTGGTACGACTACGTTGCATACGGCACCACCAATGAACTAGCTATCACCCTTCACAGCACACAGGCTTCTCCCAGGAATCCGTAGCCTACATTAAAGACTGAGCCCACCCTATTGCGTATGGACGAAGAGGAAACCTCCATCTCGACTTCTGGATCACCTCTTCGATGAACATCAACGTGAAGAAAGAAGCCGACGAAATCTTCCGCTATTGGCTTCCTCACTACCCACGTGACCCGCCTAATAGCTCAACGTTACGGAGGGCTAGAACATTTAGGTCAAGCCCTGGAAACTAGCGAAGATATGGATAAGTCACTCGGTGAGGTAATCTGGCTCATCGCCCTGCTCGCTAACCAGTCCGTACAAATACACAACCTCACCCATCCAGACAATAAGCGCCCAGAGCTAACCGCAGAAGCAGTAGAACTCCTAACTGTGCCTGCAGATTTAGCTGACTATCGAGAGGCTATCGCCCAGGCATTACAGTGCGGCACCCGGCGAGCAATCATGCGAGACCCCAGACCCAAAAGGACAAACCAAGAAAAAGGACACCTAATAGATAGTGACGAGGCAATCTTTACCCGCCTGACCCATATCAGGCTCGCCCACCTGGGACTGACCCGCAGGCAAATCGAGCTGACCATATTCGGTGAACTGTTAGATCTGGTGGACTGCTGGCTCATTGAAACAGGCAGAGCCCAGCCGAAACGCATCTGATTTATCGATGATATTATTCCAGCCGAGATTTAGTGGGCTAAATGTTTCGTGAGGTAACAGGTGAATAGCTGAGGATGGGTAGCATGCCACTGGTGGTCTACACCTCGGATGCCTTCTAGGTTCGCCGCTGTTTAGGGGCTAGTAAATCTGTTAATAGATTTGGTCTGACGAATAGTTATCCACTTCGCCCTTCCCTTCCTCTGCCTATGTGCCGGTTAGATTACCCAGATACTACTTGACCCAATAGGGGAACTCACGTATCTTTTATTAGGTAAGGCTCACCTAATATATAATTAGAAGGGGTATATCGCATGAAAACACGCGACTTTATCAACATTGGCGTTTTCACTGCAATTTATTTTGTGCTAGTTTTCGGCACCAGCATGCTAGGCATTATTAATCCAGCAATGATGTTCGTAGGCTATGCCTTAGGACTTATCGCTAACGGCGCCGTAGTCATGCTATTTAAGTCGCGGGTACCAAAGATTGGCGCCCTGGCACTAATGGGACTATTAGTAGGAAGTTTAATGGTAATTACTGGGCACCCCTGGGTTGTTGTTCTGCTTGCACCTGTGCTGGGATTAGCCGCAGATTTCCTCTTCGCTAAAAACTCAACGGTTTTTCGGGTTTTAGGATACGCCGTCATGTCCATATGGTACGTGGTGCCCTGGTTCCCCGTATTCATTGATGCTCAGGGCTACTACAATTATATTGCTGACTCTATGGGAACAGCCTATGCAGATTCATTACGCTGGTTCTTGTCACCATGGATGATTGTGGCCTGGGGTGTGGGAGTTTTCATTCTAGGGCTTATCGGTGGAGTCTTCGGAAATTCTCTAATGGCTCGGCACTTCCGTAAAGCTGGCATCGCAAAGTAATGACAATGACTCTTCAATGCCAAACCAGCAACCACGGATCAGCAGCAAGCTATCGCCAGAATCAAGTCACCAGCGCTGAAATCTTAGCAGCCAGCCAATGCCGCTCCCAGCCAGATCCGCGCACCATTTTACTGGCTATTTTTGTATTAAATGCCCTGGTAATGTCGCAACTACCCATAGCGATAACTTTCCTGGTGGCAGGCATCGCACTCTTGGCTTTACTATCGACGCGCTGCTATTCATGGGCGTTAGGTTTCCTTGCCGTGGAAGGAACCTGGATTGCTTGTATCTATCTTTTCCCAAGAATCTGGCCAAGCGCCCTCACTGCGTTTCTAATGGTTTTAGGCTACTGGATGATAAAGCTCTGCACTGTCGGCGGCCTGGCAGGTTACGCGATTAAAGCTATCGTCCCCGGAGAACTCGTAGCTGGTCTTCGCGAATTACGTATACCGATAGCTATAACCGTTCCTCTGGTAGTGCTATTACGATTCATACCGACAGTATTTCGAGAATACCGTGCAGTAAGAGAAGCAATGTCCCTGCGAGGATTACAAATGGGATGGCGCGCCCTCTTGCACCCCCTCCATTTTCTAGAAATGGTTTTAGTTCCCTTGCTGGCATCCTGCGCCCGAACCGCTGATGAAATGACCGCCGCCGGCATGGTGCGCGGTTTAGGATCCACCATTTGCCCAAGCACTTTGAAACAGCTTCGATTTAATCGACTAGACGCCCTCTGGATATTGACGCTAGTCGCCCTGATTGCTCTCATCCCCTACTCGGATCACCTAGCTATACTCTCGGGCGGATTCAAATGAGAACCTCAATCGACCATGTCTCCTTCGATTACCAGTTCAACCCAGACGAAGAAACCTCATCAGCTCACGTTAGCGCAGTCAGCGATATTAACCTCGATTTCCCTAAAGGATCTTGTACCTTAATCACCGGTCCTTCCGGAGCAGGCAAATCGACCCTATTAAAACTTCTGAACGGTTTAATACCCGAACTTTATAAAGGTAATCTGAGCGGACGTACCCTCCTTGCTGGTCTTGATACCGCGCAAACCGATATCCAACAATTAGGGCGCACCGCCGGGACAGTTTTTCAAAATCCCCGTTCCCAGTTTTTTACGGCAAACGTACTAGAAGAGTTAGCATTCGCGAGCGAAAATGCTGGAGATATCCCTCAAACAACCGCTAACCGAATCGCGGAAGCTGTTAATACCTGGGGCATTCAGCGACTGCTGGGCAAAGAGTTACGTCAGCTTTCCGGAGGTGAATTACAGCTGGTTGCTTGCGCAGCGGCAGTGGCCGGACCGCAGCAAATTCTGCTTTTAGATGAACCCACCTCTAACCTTTCCCCGGAAGCAATTTCTGCATTCAGCAAAGTCTTACAAAGGCTAAAAAGCGCAGGCTGGACACTGATAGTAGCAGAACACCGCGTTTACCCTCTAAAAGGTCTAGCGGATCAAGTTGCGATTATGGGTGAAGGGCGAATCCAGCATTTATTTACTGCGGATGAGTTTTTTAGCTTGTCTTCTACACAGCGTAAAGAGTTGGGGCTGCGCACCCTGGAAAAACCGGAAATGTGCGTTAGCACCAATCCTAATCAGCAGGCAGACGGTATTACCGCAAAAAATTTAAGGTTCAGTTACGGCAAACACCGCGTCCTCAATATTCCTTCCCTATATTTACCTAAGGGAAAAGTAGTTGCGCTAGTCGGCCCGAACGGAGCGGGTAAAACTACTCTCGCACGCACCCTCATCGGGTTAGCTCACCCAGAGAAAGGCAGCGATATTAGTTTTAGCGGCAAATCCTGCCAGGCGGCAGAAAGACGAAACCGCAGTGTGCTAGTAATGCAAGATGTGAACCGCCAGCTATTTGCCGAAACAGTAGCGGGAGAGGTCGTACTAGGAAATGACAATTTTAGTGAAGAGCAGGTGCAGACGCTTCTAGGTGATTTAGGGTTGCAAGGATTATCTGAACGGCACCCAATGACTCTTTCTGGGGGGCAAAAACAACGCCTCGTGATTGCCAACGCCCTGGCGAGCCAAGCAGAGCTTTACGTATTCGATGAACCTACCTCGGGAGTTGACTACCGGCACCTACTATCGATTAGTTCCCAGATTCGCTCACTAGCTGCTAAAAGCAAAGCAGTCCTGATAATCAGTCACGACTTGGAGTTCATCAATGAAGTTGCTGATTATCAGTTATTGCTCTGGCCTCTCGATAGCGGAATAAACGCGCAACTTACTGCAGCTGATCAAGAGAAACATTAAAAGAGGAAGCCAAGTGACTGATAATCAAGTTAGCGAACCAAGGAAAGATACAGCGGCGAATATCAAGCTGACCAGCAAACAAGGTAAAGCCGCATTACGAGAACTCTTAGCTCCTGTACAATTGGCGCTCCGAGTTGGTCAAGTAATGGCGGTTATATCCGCTATTTTGCGAGTTTTTCCTTTCGTTGCTTTAGTGGGGATTGGCAACGAACTCCTAACTTCACTAGGTAATGGCGCATCACCCAACCAAAGTGTCATCATATTTTGGGTACAGGTGTTAATCGGAACATTTTGTGGAGGTCTATTCGCTTATTTTGTGGGCTTGCTGGTTACCCATATTGCCGATAATCGCTTATCCGCAAGTATTCAGCAAAAGATTATTCGTTTTCTAGGGCAAGCTCCTTTAACTTGGTTTAGTGATAATACTTCCGGCCATGTGCGTAAAGTGCTGCAAGACGATGTAAAAAATCTACATATGCTAGTGGCACACCGCCCCGTAGATTCACTAATCGCTACCCTAATGCCCATATTTTGCGCGGGTTATACCTTTATTATTGATTTAAGACTCGGACTTTTAGTAATTGTTGCGGTGCCGATTTACATTATTTCCTACGCTGTGATGATGCGGGGAATGGGTGATAAATCCTTAGAACTTGATGCAAAACTTGATCAGGTTTCCTCCGCAATGGTGGAATTCGTAAAAGGCATCCAGGTGGTTAAAACTTTTGGAATCACCGGAAAAGCACACCGCAAATATTCCCATAGCGCCAATGAAGCCTGTGACTATATGGAGGAATGGAATCGGCCAATGGTACATGCGGCTTCCTTGACCGCCGCCCTCACCTCTACTCCATTGGTAGTTCTCTTATTTGGGATTGTCGGCCCCTGGTTCGTCTCCAAGCATTGGGTTAGTCCGGTAGAAGTAGTTGCCGGCTGTTTAATTGCCATTGCACTGCCCTCATCAATTAACCTAGTAACCCAGCTTGCATGGAATTATCAGTTAGCGGGTGCGGCAGCCAAAAGGATTCTTGATCTTCTTAGGGTAAAGCCCCTCACTTGCCCCGAGAAATCGACGTCTTTACCTCAAGACGCAAGCATAGAATTTAAAAATGTGTCGCTCAGCTATGGCCATACCCTAGCTTTGGATAATATCTCCTTACGTTGTGCGCCCGGTACAGTAACCGCTCTCATGGGGCCATCAGGGGCTGGGAAAACCACCCTAGCCAAATTGGCTGCCCGCTTCCTGGATCCCGATACTGGCACAGTACTAATCGGTGGAGTAAACCTTAGGGAACTGAGCAGAACCGATCTCTACTCTCACCTTGGATTCGTCCTGCAAGATGCGCAACTCTTGCGGGCTTCTATTCGCGACAATATTTCTATCGGGCGGCACGATGCAGATGAAGCCGAGATTATTAATGCTGCTCGCCAGGCACAGATTCACGACGAAATCATGGCATTGCCTAAAGGATATGACAGTGTTGTCGGGGAAGATCTGAAGCTATCGGGAGGGCAAGCTCAACGGATTGCAATCGCCAGAACCTTACTATTGGATGCGCCGATACTCATATTGGATGAGGCAGCCGCCATGGTAGATCCGGAATGCGAAGCACAAATCCAAAAAGCTATTAACCATCTAATGGCCGGACGTACTGTTCTGGTTATCGATCACCGTCCCGATTCGGTCAAGAACGTCGATCAAATCGCCCTACTTGATAAAGGGCAGTTGGTGGCTTGCGGTAATCACCAGAAGCTAAAAAATATAGAACTCTACCGTCGCCTGTGGTCGGCATCCAATGTTGAGTTTACGGAAAGAGGACGAAACTAAAATGGATAAGTCAATGGGAGCTATCGACATAATTCGAACAAATTTCCGACTCAGCGCCAACTCGCAAAATCACAGCAGAAGTATCAGCTGGGCAACTAGGATTATCAGCGGTATTGCGCAGGGGGTAGGCTTACTTGCGCTGATTCAGCTCGCAAACACCTGGGCTAGCAGGCAGGAAGAAAGCACTCATAACGCTGCCCCCTGGATCTTAACCCTGATCGTCACGGCGATTATCGGGGCAATCAGTATCTACATAAGAGATCGCTTCTCCTACGAAGGCGCTTTTTCGGTGATGCGCTCTGTTCATCGCCGCGTTGGGGATCAGTTGGCAAAACTGCCCCTAGGATGGTTCTCCACCGATACTACCGGGCGTTTATCCCGCCTAGGGGCAGCTACTGTCAATGACCTCGGAAACCTGAGTGCCCACTTACTCACGGAACTATCCGCCGCCACCGTCACTTTGCTGACACTGCTTACCGGTCTGCTTTGGTGGTATCCCACCTTGGGCTCAATTTTTGCGTTATGCCTAATCTGTTACCTGATTCTGATGTGGGCACTAACCTACCTCGACAGTGCCGCCAGTGCCTATGCGGCCCCGGCGGCAACTGAACTAGCTGATCGAATCGTAGAATTCTCTACCTGCCAATCCATGCTCCGCGCATGTGACCAAACGATTTACCCCCAAATGGCCACGGCTCTAGCAGAAAATCGCCACAGATCCACTCGCCGACTATGGGTAGAATGTATCGGGAATTTTCTCGGCGGCATTGCCTCGCAAACAATTTGCGTTGTAATGATTATTTCCAGTGTTCATCTTGCTTTTACTGGAAGCCTTGCTCCCCTGGCAGTGGTGGCGGTTATTGGGATAAGCCTAGAAATCACTCATTACCTTTCCACTATTTCTAATTGTCGAACCGGGCTGCTGGCAGTTGGCCCGACAATGGCGACTATTAACGAAGTACTGGATGCACGCCCTCTGCCCGAGCCAGAAACTTCGCTACCCCAATCTCTACCCCATCAAGTTGAGCTTCGAGAGGTTGATTTTGCTTATGGGAAAGATAAACAGGTTCTAAACAAAGTCAGCTTCACCGTCGCTCCCCGCACTATGACTGCACTTGTTGGCCCTTCGGGAGCCGGCAAAACCACTATTGCCCGCTTGATTTGCCGCTTTTGGGACGTAAACTCGGGTGCAGTACTCGTTGGTGATCGAGATGTTAGAGAACTAACGACTGAAGATTTAATGAGCCAAATTTCAATGGTTTTTCAAGATGTTTATCTTTTCGATGACACTTTGGAAGCAAATATCCGCATCGGTAACTCCAATGCCACTAAAGAGGCTCTACTACATGCGGCAGAACTAGCAGGAGTCAACGATATTGTCAGCCGACTTCCCGATGGTTGGGATACAAAAGTTGGTGAAGGTGGATGCGCATTATCAGGAGGGGAACGCCAACGAGTTTCAATTGCTCGCGCTATTTTAAAAAATGCTCCGATTGTACTCTTCGATGAAGCTACCAGCGCTCTTGATGCCGAGAATGAAGCAAATCTGCTGCGCTCTTTCGAAGTATTACGCCGCCAATCCACCATGTTGGTAATCGCGCATAAACTCCACACGATTACTCAGGCTGACCAGATTGTGGTTCTAGATGATCAGGGGCATGTGGCTCAGATTGGCACCCACAATCAACTAATAAGCTGCCAGGGGATTTACCGAGATTTTTGGAATGAGCGTCAGGCTGCCTCTGGATGGAAAATAGCCGCACAATAGTACGGAACAGGTTGGATTAAGCAAGGACCTTTAAAACTTAAAGAAGCAGTAGCTGGAGTATATTCACTAGAATTTACCGTGGCAACTCTCGATGCTAATGCTCACTCAGAGGTGTAAATCGAAACTGGGTTGGCTTCCAAAGCCATTGAATATTACGAAGCTCAGGGACTGCTGAATCCTGCGAGGAATGCAAACGGGTATCGCAACTACAACGAGCAAGAAGTGCTACTACTTACTTGAATTTATCAACGATATTATTCTTGCTGAAGTTTAGCGAGCTAAATGTTTCGTGAGATAACAGGCGAATAGCTGAGGATAAGCGGCGTGCCACTGGTGGCCTGCACCTTGGATAACCTCTAGGTGAGCCGCGGGAATAAGACTTGAGATTTTGCGGGCGGCAGGCAGATTTGCTTTATCTTTACCGCCGCAAACCACAGTTACGGGCATGGATAAAGCCGGTAGCTGCGAAGTGAGGTCTAAATCTTTCAAACTATCGAGCACACTCAGCAGCTCAGGTTTGCTAAGCTGTGGCGGACAGACCCATTTTGTTGGTAAAACTCGCATTAGTGTCTTTTGCAGATTCATCAACATTTTTGGGAGTTTAGCTTGCGGAGCTGAAACAAACAGTGAAGACACCTTGTCTGGATGGGTGACCGCGATATTTAAAGCAATCACTGCACCCAACGATAGCCCGACCAAGTGAACTGGTTCGGTGAGTGAGTCAGCAATCTGGGCACATACGTCTTCGAGCGACCAGCAAGCCAGCGGCGGTTTCATTCTCAAAACGTCTAGAGCTATGCACTCGGTTTGTGTTAGCTGTTTTATTACTGGGTTCCAAACATCACGGGTTTCACCCAACCCGTGCAAAAACACGACCTTTTGGGAATCATTCATTTACGCAGCGCGAAAAAACCTGCAACCAGACTAGTTATCGGAAAACCAGCAGCATTTCCAATAGCGGTGACTGGCGAAACCACGTGCGTGAACCCGAAAACAGCAAAACAGACAGCTGCAAATAATAGCCCAACGGCTGCCAACATCAACCAATTACGCACTCGCGCATTGCTCTTTCCCATACATGCCCTTTCCCCTTTTTACGTGTTCGTTCACTGATTATCCCATAACTTTCGTTACCGAAAAGAGAGGTAAACGCTCATGGCTGATTCGTCTCAATGTACGACTCACGGGGATTATTGGTGCTGTGAGATTTTTAAAAGGTTTTCAGTAGCTGGATCAGTACACTCAGGCGCGTCACAAATTTTGAGGACGTGCGACGCAGCCCTTTGGCTACCGCCAACACCTGCCATGCTCTAGAGTCAGCAGAGTCAAGATCATGTCTCCTTCCCCTAGTTTAGTAGTTCTTTAGTAGTTCTAAGGACTATCGCCTGATCGTTATAGCTTTGCAGCACCCGCTCATTATCTCATATCTAGTTGCTAGGTCACAGCTCATATAGTTCACAGGGGCTCGTGGGCTACTACTGCCACCCTCCTCCACACAGGCGAATACTCGCAGCCACCCAAAATCTGCAAAACGATTGCTAGACTTCCTGTAAAACGATTGCTAGACTTTATGTAAAGCGACTTTTAGTATCTATTAATCGAGGTAACAATGCTTCCAGGTTCTTCCGGAAATTATTTAAGGCGCTACGTAGACAATGAGCTTGATGCGCTGCTTCCAGAGCTACATGGAATCGCCCTTGACGGACCTAAGGGTGTGGGAAAAACCGTTACCGCTTCACGTAGGGTCGAGCGCGTCCTCGAACTGGATTCTCCAGATGTACGTAATCTAGTGGCCTCACAGCCGCAAACAGTGCTTACCTCCCACAAAACTGTGCTGCTTGACGAATGGCAAAACTATCCGCCGGTTTGGGATAGTGCCCGCCGGCTTATCGATAAAAAAACCGATACCCATTTTCTTTTTACCGGCAGCGCCACCCCGATTGAAAATGTAGACACCCACTCTGGCGCTGGGAGAATTATCTCGCTGCGGATGCGTCCTCTAGCATTATCGGAGCGCCCTGGTACCACCCCAAAGATTTTTATCCGCAATATTTTTTCTTCAAAGCCCTTTTCAACTCCGATATCTGGGGAAAGTAATTTTTCTTATTCCGATTACGCCGAAGCCATCTGTTCCACTGGCTTCCCCCAGATTGAAACTCTTTCTCCCCGAGCACGCAGAGCAAGTATTGACGGCTACATTTCGAGGATAGTTGACCGAGATTTCCCCGAACAGGGACTCAGCTTGCGCAGACCCGCAGCACTACGCGCATGGCTGCGTGCCTATTCTGCTGCCACTGCCACCACCGCTTCATACACTAAGATATTGAAGGCTGCACTACCGACAGAGGGCGACTTACCTTCAAAATCAGCTACTAGCACCTACCGGAATCTCCTAGAAAAACTTTGGATTTTAGACCCGCTTCCCGCTTGGTCACCCACGTATACTTCCTTCGCGAGATTATCTAAAGCCGTTAAACATCACCTGGCAGATCCAGGGTTGGCCGCTTATCTTATGGGGGTTAGTGAAGATGTTTTGACCAGTGGTGCCGAGGGAACCCTAGAAACTTATGGGCAGCTATTTGAATCACTGATGCTGCTCACCTTACGGGGAGCTGCTCAAGAATGCGAATCTCAGGTCTTTCACTTCCGCACTCCTTCGGGAGAACGTGAGGTAGATGCGATTATCGAGCGCTATGACGGGAAAACTATTGCATTCGAGGCGAAGTCCTCCGCAATCATAGATGCAGAAGACGTCCGCCACCTCAACTGGCTAGAAACCAGCCTCGGAAATCGGCTACTGGATAAAATCCTAGTATATACTGGCACTTACGCCTACCGCCGCAAAGACGGGGTGGCAGTGATTCCTCTGGCGCTCCTAGGTTAATGCAGCTCAGAAGGTGCTAGCGTACATATTGCAGACGCTCTAGCGCACTTTTTAAGACGTTCTGACGCAAGTTTTGCAGTTTTCCTAGCGCACAAACGATAAGCCAAAATATATTCTCTTGAGCCATAATTCGCTTTCACTCGCTACCGTGGAAAAATCTAAATGTCTGCACAATCTGCATCGTCAAGTATTTTAAGCAGCTCAAATTTATAAACCTTAAGCCCCCCCCCACAGTTAGTGGACTAATCCAAGTGTTTCCCCTTCAATAAATCTTGCAGCCAGTATTTCATGACGCAGGTCATAACTTGAATGTTGATTATTTTTCACTGAAATTCAGTACATCTATTTTCTACCATGTTAGTATATGATATGAAAAAGATTAAATTCTTGTGCGGGGAGGTAAAGATGCTTACCCATCACATAAAATCTTTATGTCTTTCTACTATCCCTGCTCTTGTTATCTGTTTTTGCCTTAATCCACCCGCGTATGCGGCAACAGATGAGCTTAAGGGGGCGCAGGTTACTTCCTATCTCATTCAGTATTCTACGTATCGATACAAACCCTATAGAAGCCCTGTTAGCATTAACGCATCTGTTTCTCCTGTTTATTGGTGGGGAACCACATGGGGGAATAGTGGTGGAGCACTCACATGGGCTGTTGGACTTCGCTACAAAAGCAATCAAGAACAATTCGCCCGTATGGAAAGTCAAGAAAAGACTATGCGAGGTATTTTCCCTGGCACAGAGCCTTCGCAACCTTTTGCTACTAATTTTGCACTTAACACTAAAGGAAGTATTCCCATGGGATCACAAGTAGCGGATATTACTGGTTCTATTTCATAATTAAAACTCATAATAGATTATGGAGATTCTTATGCCGCGCCGAGCACTAATTACCTATTTTATTTCTATTCTCATTGTACTTTTCTTCGTACTCGCCGTCTTTTTCACACTGCTGATGCCAAAACTGGCAGCCACAGGGCAAGATGCTCCAAGCGCTCAGGAACGCACACAGAAAGCGGAAGAAGATTTACGCAAAGTTTCTAAGAACCTCACACAGGCACAAAAGCAACAAAAGGCAGAGCGTGAAGCTGTGATGGCTGAGCTTACAATGCCCGATGGCTACAACTATAGTGATGGAGAGAAATTTGGTTCACTCACTTCTCAATCTGAAGCTCTCGAATCGCAGATATCCGAGCGAAGTTCGGGCACCACAGACTCCCCCACTCCAGAACTTGTCAAATACGAAGAAGGGTACTTTGCTGCGAATGCTGCATCAGATTGGCAATGTGCTTGGCTCATGGAAGCCGTCAAGCATAGCCAAGAGAAAGACTTTAAGAAAGTGGATCGTGATATTGCCATGCTTGAATCATTCAAGAAAAGCTCATACATCAAACATTTCCCCGATTTTGAGGTATTTTTACAAGACGCCGTCTACCCGCTCACAAAGGGCGAGACCGACGTTGCTCAGTCCTTTATCAACACAAGCTGTTCAATATCTCAGCCGTAGATCAACGCGAATCTGCTATTTTGCAGTTGAAGCGCGCTGGGATATCTGTGTCAGCTATTCCGATACTCGAATAAGTTCGGAGTGTCCCAACTCCTGATTCCCAGCGCACTTCCCAAGCAGTGTCATGTATTTTCCCTGAGCCTTTGGCCGACCACGAATACGGCGTTTTAACGCCAAGATGAAAATTATTCGCCACGGTATAGAATCGCCCAAACCTGTGATGCAGCGAGCTATTTCCCCACGAATAGATAACTCGACAATTGGTAGCGTTGTGCTTAGAAGGAACTATGCCATAACCGTCCATGTTAATGACAGTCCCTGCAAAAGCTGTTATGCCTGTTAGAAACGCAAGCATGAGAATTGCTTTTACACTTCTCTTTTTAATGTCACTATTTGTTTGCTTCAGCGTAGCGATAAGCAAGATTAAAGCTAAAACTGACACAACTATGTAGATTATGGCAGGAAGTAGCAGAATATTGACAGGTTTTCCTATTAGCAGGACAGGCACGCCCCGTACCACACTACCTTTTGAATAATAAATCTGTGCTAGAAACATGAGAAGACCCAGCAGGGATACAAACAGAAAACACAGCCATACAGCGCTGCGATTGAAATACGTACGATTTGTCCGCATACTTACCAAAATCTCTCGAACCATTTTCAAAATTGTATTTTAACAGTAAGGCTTACTTCAGTGGCGAAAGACGGAACCAATCGCGGTGGGCGGCGTGCTGGTAGCGGTGCGAAGCCGATTCCGACGTTTGAGAAGATTACCGAGGGCAAGGACGCACGTGTGCTTCAAATCGCCGCGTTTGATCCACCCGATCTTGAGGCAGGTTCGGATCTTGAGGGCTCGGTGATGCCAGAACCGAGCTCGTATTTGGCTACGGTGCAGCGTGATGGTAACCCTTTGGGTGCTGACGTGATTTACCGCGACACCTGGGCTTGGCTCAAAGAACGTGGCTGCGAAAAACTCGTGGCACCACGCCTGATTGAAGCTTATGCTCAGAATTTTGCTCGGTTCATTCAATGCGAAGAAGCACAATCTCTAATTTCGGCCTTTTTGGGTAAGCATCCGACCACGGGGCTATTGATTTTCTAGTAGCAGCGATGAGTGTAGCGCGATTCACCTGTGCCAGCATACTGACGAATGTCGGTATTGTATACCGACAAATGTCAGTGTTGTAACACTGCCGAGAAATGGTTAACTAACAGCATCTCTAAGAGGAGATCGCAGCCCATATTCCAGCTACGCAACCCACCACCAACGACAGTGGCATAACGAAAGGAACATATAATGAAATCAACAATCTCAAAAACACTTATCGCTCTAGGATGCAGTATTGGGTTAGTGTTTTCCGGCTCTCTAGCTGCTCACGCCAGCGAACCAGTGGCACTAGGTGCTTCGGCGAGTAATATGACCATTGACGGAAGCGATCCTTCGTTTTCTATCTCCACTACATTGTCAACGGAGTCTATTCCAGATTTAGATCCCATTGATGAAGCCTCGGTTGAAGAACTTTTTACAAAGTACATTTCTCTTGATGACCGAAACTATATGCATGTCAACACTGAAGAAGTGCGCGCATCTCAATATGCGCACAATATCGAGGAATTGCAGAAGTTTGCGGAATTAATGAATGAACTTAACAATGAAAATCTCGGAATAAGTTTTCGTGATGGTTGGTCATTTGCAAAATGTGTTATCGCTGACGCTGTTGGGGTTAACATGGTGTCACGGTTAACTAATGGTCTATACACAGCGATACGTGCGGCTCAGTGGCCATTGGCGGCAAAAACAATTCTTCAAATAGCTGGATCGGCTGGCTTGAGTCTAGGATGGAAGGCTAACGCAGTTGGTCTTGCAATCGCGTTAGGAAAGTCTGCTCTCTATTGTAGGGGTGAGTGGTGAAAGCAAAGAAATACTTTTTTGATGCAATTCTATGCCTTTTAGTAGCTTTGCCTTGCATTGCATTGGGGGTTCTTGTAGGGAACTGGAGCCGCCTGTGGGTCTTTGAAACATGGGGCGAAATTCTATACACATATGTTGGTGTAAGCGTAATCATTTTTTTAGCCGACATAATCTCAAGACCGCTGTTTAAAAATAAATCATAAAAAGAGGTGATGACATGAAAAATTCGTTCCGTACTGTTCTTGCTAGCATAGCAGCCTCCTCAATGTTGTTTGGTATGGTTCCCGCTGCAAGCGCTTCCGCTTTTGAATATCACTTTACGTCAGTAGCCTCTACTTCGACTTCAGTTGTGAACAGTCAAGACCAAATTTTGATAGATGAAGTTGCCGAACACCTTCTAGAAGGTTTCAAGGAGCTGGATCGATACATCGTTTCAGATTTTGAGGGTGTATACGCTGTAGACTACGAACTCATGCAGAATAACGGTATAAATCCACGTGATGCTGCTTCTATTCAAAATCTTGTCGATATCCTAAATTCCCAACCTAGTGCCAAACTCAATGAACCTTCAATATATTCTACACGTAGCTGGAGTTCTTTTGGGCTCTGCGTTGTAGCGGGAGTTACTGGCGTACAGGTGAAAGAGATTTCATCATATGTCGCTTGGAAAGAATTTGGGACAGCTATTAAAGCGAAAAATTGGGGAACAGCTCTTAACTATCTGAAGTCGGGTGTTACTCGCTATATGGAAAAACATGGAGCTAAAGCTGGAGCAAAAGTTGCCTTAAAACAAATTTTGAACTCCTCAGGCGTTGGGTTTGCCGCACAAGCAGCAGTCGCAACTGTTGGGTGTGCTGCTCTCGAAGGCTGGCGTTGGTGGCACAGTTAAAATCTGCCATGAAAGGCTGAATTGAGAACATTCTCTAAGTTCCATTCTGTTGTATTCGAGGTCGATGATGTTTTTCGGGAGAAAAGATATAACACAGCTTCGCAGCGAGCTGGATGTGGTGAAAGTAGAGATTGCTGCTAATCCGCTATCGAAAGATTGCGTGCAAGAAGCGCAGTCATTGATTGAAGAGATGAAAGCAGATGGACGTGAGACAGAAATTGATGAAGAACTCGCGAACCGTCACCTGCCCTCAGTGATAGAGGTCGGCAAGCTCGTCGCTCAGCACACATTTGCTCTAGCTCGGTTAAACCGGAAGCGAATCAAGCTGGAACACAAATTAGGAAGCGACCTACAGGTATCTTCCACCTCTAGAGTCCTCAGGATCGTCCGATCTTGAGGACTCTTCATTTATAGGTTTAAGGCTGGAGGTAGGAATCGTCGTGAATTTCATTGGTCTGTTCAAGAAACGCCCCGCAGAGAACAAAGCCCTCACCAGCGGCGGCTATAGTTTCTTTTTCAGCCCCACGTCTGCAGGTAAGCCAGTGACAGAACGCTCCGCAATGCAAATGACCGCCGTCTATGCGTGCGCGCGAATCCTGTCCGAAGCTATCGCTGGTCTGCCGATGCACGTCTACCGTTACAAGGACGGTGGCGGCAAGGAAAAAGCAGTCGATCATGGTTTATATCGCC
The DNA here is from genome assembly GCA_958428545.1 of uncultured Arcanobacterium sp. Taxonomy (GTDB): domain Bacteria; phylum Actinomycetota; class Actinomycetes; order Actinomycetales; family Actinomycetaceae; genus Arcanobacterium_A. The sequence continues at coordinate 105,333 of CAUAGM010000002.1, forward strand.
TGCTTCACGATGAACCTAACCCCGAGATGACGAGCTTTGTGTTCCGAGAAACCCTCATGACGCATCTGTTGTTGTGGGGTAACGCGTTCGCCCAGATCGTACGCAACGGCTTGGGCGAAGTCATCGGCTTGTATCCGCTACAACCGAACCGCATGAGCGTAGGCAGGGATCTGGACAGCACGGCTTTGTATTACGAATACCAAACCAGCCGGGACGAACCTGCAAGACAATACCAAACCATTCGTCTTACTCCTAACGATGTGTTCCCGCTTCAATTCCATGCGAGTCTCCTCTCCTACGACCAGACTACTAGACAACGGGAGTGCCACGACCGCAGCGAGAACCCTCTAGAGGCAAGAAAACAGGGGCCGTGTTATTTTATCCTCTTGCTTGATCATCTGCGCATCCGTCGCTTGAGCGAGGCTAACACAAGCACCTCAAAATAGATGCACCCTACACACCAACTATAACCTTGGCAAATTCGTGATTAGGTCGAGCAAGGATTTCAGGGCACAAGGCAGCATATAAACTCTTTTTGTCAATTAACCTTTCCGCGCGAATCCACGATTATTCCTCGAGAATTATTTAGCTGCCAGGAAATTTTAGACACACTTTACGTATTCTTCACGCCAGGTTTTCAAGGCAGTCATGTCGTCCCAGAGATCGTCTAGTTTCGGTAGCTCTACTGGAGATTCTACTGGCTGCGAATGTTCAAATCCCGAGTATTTAGTCATAAGCGAATCAAGGAGACTAATATTTTCTTCTCTCAAGTTGGCCAAATATCTGATTTTCAACGTTTCGACCGGGCGCTGGAAACGTTGAATCACTCCCCATAACAAATCATTTTCAATCGAGCGCTCCAATAACACTCTAAAATCACCACAAATCGACTTTATTAAGGTTTCTTCTAGGTCGAAGTCACCCTTTTCGCTCGCCTTCTTAGCTTCATCAAATCTCTCATTCAAGAGTCTATTTAGAGCCTTTCCAATCCTGCGATGCATGAAGGAAATGCAACTAGTGGCCTCGTGAATACGAAAACGGGAGCACGCAACCCAATACGCACTCCCGCCTTCGCCAAACGTGGCTTAGCGAATACCTCCGCCACTGCCACCACCGAAGGAGCCACCTCCGCCGCCCCACGACGATGAGCCGCCACCGCCCGACGCCGCACGTGCCGCGGCACTCTGGGCACTGCGGACTTCGGAATCGAAATGGCTGGACACGAAGGTCACGTAGTAGAGCGTGTTGAGGTCGATTCCGTCCAGCGAATCGCCCAGCTTCGGCGCTACCTTCAGTAGCTGGCTGCGCACTTCGTCGGCAATGCCGAGGAATGCCGCCCACCGGAAGTAATCACCCCAGAGGTTCACCTGCACAGCCTCACGTTCAGCGAGGAGTGAGAAGTCTGATAGGTAATTCTGCAGTCCTTTGACGTTGTCGACGAAGTGCTGACCGGCGTCCGTAATCACCAGGGCATCAATCTTCGACATGTAGACGCGCTTTTCCTCGATGCGTGTCCACCCGCGCGCCTCGACACACTGCTCAGAGTGCGCCTTCACTTTTTTCGCCCACGTTTTCATCTTTTCGTGCTGGCGCGTGGCGATAGATTCAAAGTCCGCGGTAGTCAGCAGTTTCGTGCGCGACGAGGCCGCGCTCGCTTCCCCGGAGTATGCGTCGGTCGTGGGCGCAAATCCGTCAGGCTGACCGAGCGTGACATTCGCCTGAGTAGCCTTTTCGAGGCGCTTCTGTTTCCTCGACTTCTTCGGGTCAATGTCCTTGTAGAACAACAGGTTCCACATCTGCTCTTCAAAACTGTTTTCAAACGGCTGACCCGTGTCGGTGAACTGCCAGGATTGATGCTTCGGCTTGTGCTTCTTCGGATCCGGGTTCGGTACCATCACCATTCGGCCAGAACGAATCCAGCCAAGCATGTAAGCATTGAGCAGGCCGGGCATCGTCGAGCCCACCATCGAAGCGACGTCCGAGAGGGGACCGTTGTAGGGAACCTCGCGGTAATAGTCCCCTTTACCTGCGTGAGAGCGGAAAAAGTTCGGCTTCCATGGATCGTCGCGCTTTGCGGAAACCTTGTTCGTCTTCGCGTTGCTCAGAGCACCGTAGATGACACCAAGCACGCCGAGAAGAACGGAGAATCCAACGAGCGCCATAGCGCCGACTACTTTAATGAAACCAAGCTTGTCGGTCGCCCAGAGGTTCTTCAGGCTTTCGATCATCCCTTCTTCCCAGACCGATCCATCCTTCGCCTTTTCTTCAAGGTCAGTTGCGCTCATATCCAACGAATGGGGCGCAGTGAAAGGAGCCTCTAAAAACTCGGCGAGCATGACAAGGTGGTCAGATTCGCTGGTGCCACCTTCAGCGGTGAGGGAAAGAGCATCGGGATCGATCGCGCTCTCGCCGTGGTAGCCGAAGCCCCAGATCTTCGTTGTGGCATCGTCGAACTGATAGCCTTGTGAGTCCCTGACGTACACGGTTGCATTGTCGGTGGGCGTCGAGTTCTTCGGTAAGAATTCCCAGTAGATCGCTTGGGTTCCATCGTTTAATTGCTTGACGAAGTCAGTGACGGTGTACATCATCGTCACCTCGTGCTGCCCGTATGAACCGAAGCCGAAACAGAGGTCGTAGCCGATGTCAGTCTGCAGAATGCCGGACTTGCCTGCCTTCTCTTCGAGGGACGCCTCGATATCCCAGTCGTCAACGTTGGTGAGGTGCTGACCATCGAGCTCGACGACAAAATCCTTTACGGTAGAAGGGCCAAGATTGCCCAGTGAAATGTAATGCTCGGTGCCGTTAACCGCAGTGAACGTGCGCGTATCGGTGATGATCGCCGAACCATCAGGCTGGATCTCAGCGACGATCGCGAGGTCCTGGATCCGGTTTTCGTCTTCTCCAGCGGATGCAGATGGGGCACAAATCCAGCCGAAGAATGCACACGCACTGACAATCAGCACCAGTAAACGTGTTCGACGAAGAGGCACGGGGGACATGGGATACTCCTTGGCTTCTTGAGTCCGTGATTGGGTGCAAGACCACCGCGCCAGATCGGACGATCAGACGCGGAAGCCTTTAGGCGAGTGTCACCAGGACGGCATCTCTGCCTTTGATGCGGTGTTTTGGAAGTAGGCCTCTTCGTGGAAGCCGAAGATCTTGGCGATGATCATGGCTGGGAACGACAGAACTTTGCGGTTCAGCTTCGTTGCCGAATCGTTGTAGATCATGCGCGCGGAACGAACGTTGTTTTCGAACTCGCGGACGGCGTTCATCGCGTTGATGTAGACCTCGGACGTCTTGAGCTCCGGGTAGTTCTCTGCCAGCGCATTGATCCCGCTGAGTACGGTCGCAAAGTTTGCATCATCGGCGGTCGCGTCATTCACCGAGGACTGCGTGGTCAGCGGACGGCGTTGTGCGGTGATCTTCGTCAGCGTTGACGACTCGAATTCTGCGTACTGGCGAGCTGCGTTGATCAGCGAGGAAATCGCGTCCCAACGAGATTCAATCTGTGCTGCGATCTGGCCCATCGCATTGCGCACCAGTTCGCGCAGACCAACAAAGCTGTTGTAGGTGGCGATTGCCCAGCCGACAATTGCCAGTGCAAGAACCACGGGAATGGCGATGATGATGAGTAGCGCGATCATTGGAACTCCAAGTCTGGTCTGATGGTCGGTCAAATTACTAGGTCAGTGAGTCGATATGTGACGGTAAAACTCTGCGTGAGCTGATGATGCCGCGGCGCGAGCTGAATAGCGTATGAAGAAATCTAAATCCGAAGGTGATATACGTCTGAATTGTCGCACATTTCGGGTTAATACCCAAATTGTGTGTACAGAATCGTTGTTTTTCTTGGTTGACTAGAGATTTTAGGGGTTTGCACATGCTTTGAGAGCATGTGGTGTGAAGGGTGCTTGTAATCAACCTGTTTGTGGTGTATGCGGCTGGAAGCTAGTTAAGAATGGTTCCACTAGCGCAGGTAGGACTCGTTGGCGTTGTAAATCTTGTGGTGCCTCGAGTACTCAGACCCGCTCCGACGTGACAGCTAAAGCCGAAGCCAGACTGTTTAGAAGATGGCTTTTGGAAGAATTCTCGGCACGTCAACTCGGTCTAGCGAAAACCTCTTTTGCCAATAAAACGGCCTGGTGTTGGCAAGTCCAGGTGCCTAGACCGTCGGTCACTGGCGAGGTCTACGATCAGGTGCTACTTGATGGAATCCATCTTTCCTACGTCTGGTGCTCAATCACCGCTACCAATGGGGAAAAGATTATCGCTTAGCATTGGCGCCAGCGGGAAAACTCTGCCGCCTACCAAGCATTAATGAACCAGCTACCAGCCCCGACAGTAGTACTTACTGACGGCGGGGCAAGCATCGCCAAAGCACTACGTTTGACCTAGCCTGAAAGAGGTAATGAGGTGAAGCTACATCCCGAGTACAACGACAACCAGATGGTTGTGGCCTATTACAGGTATTCATCCTCTTCGCAGAACGAGGCGAGCATCGAGCAGCAACGTCAGATGGTTCAGCGGTGGGCCAAGGCTCAGGGTCTTGTCGTCGTCTCTGAGTACGAAGAGGCGGCGAAGACCGGTACGAATGCTGATCGCCCTGGTTACCAGCTGATGCTCCGCGAGTTACCAAAGATTAAGCCTGCCTACGCGCGGTCTGGAAGAACGACCGTCTCGCACGAGATCGAGCCGAGCTACTGCTCGCCAAGCAAGCGATCCGCTCCGTCGGTGCTCGCGTTCATTACATCGAGGGGATCCCCCCCCCCACAGACTCCCCCGACTCCGTACTCACGGAAGGGGTGGCAGATGCGTTCGCCGAGTACTACTCGCTCCAGCTGTCGCCAGCATCAGGCGAGGCCAGCGTTACAACGCTGAGCGAGCCCTCTCCAACGGGCACAAGATCTTCGGCTTCACCGTAGATGAGGACAAGCGTTACATCGAGCACCCTGAGACTGCTCCTATCGTCACGCAGATCTTCGACGACTATGCCCACAACGTCTCGATGCAGAAGATCTGCAACCGCCTCAACGCCCAGGACGTGTGCAACTTAGTCTTGTTCAGAATCGCGGTAGCCTTTTGCTTGGGTTGCGTACATCTGCGCATATACGCCACCAGCTGCCACTAAGACGTCATGTGTTCCGTTTTCTAGGAGTCGTCCGTCACCGATGACTAAGATCTCGTCTGCCATTCGAACTGTTGAGAAGCGATGAGAGATGAGGATCTTTGTTGCTTGTGAAGCTTCGTCATTGATCTGCTGGAAAACTGCTTCCTCTGCTTGAGAGTCAAGCGAGGCTGTCGGTTCGTCCAGCACGATGATCGGAGCGCCACGGAACAGGGCTCGGGCAAGTGCGACACGCTGCCATTCACCGCCAGAGAGTTGCAGGCCATCACTAAACCATTTTCCAAGTTGTGTATCGATTCCCTTGGGAAGGCGTTCGACGACGTCCATGAGCTTGGCACGCTCAGCTGTTTGCAGGATTCCGTCTGCATCGTTCATATTTTCTATCTGCCCAAAACCAATGTTCTGCCGAAGCGAAGCCTCGTACTGGATAAAGTCTTGAAACAGGACAGCAAGCTGCTGTCGATAGACATTCATATCAATCTGCCGAATATCGATGCCGCCGAGAAGAATTCTTCCGGATGTGGGTTCGTAAAGGCGGGATAAAAGCTTCACGATCGTGGATTTACCTGCCCCGTTTTGTCCAACGAGTGCGACCGTTTGACCTGGCGAGAAGCGAGCTGAGAAATTCTGCAGTGCGGGGCGAGACTGTCCGGGATACTGGAACGTCACGTCATCGAAAACAATCTCGTGAGACTTTAGACTCTCACCGCTCGTGACCATGCCAGTAGATGAGTCAGTATCGGTCTTCTGTGTTGGCGACAGATCAAGGAAGTCAAACAGGTTTCCAAGGAAAAGGGTGTGTTCGAAAAGCTGCCCGAATCCTCCGATAAACATTTGTGCAGCAGCTGTTACGGCAGCTATCGCACTGATGTAGGAAGCAAGACGTCCAACATCCCCTGTCGTGAATGAATCCGCGATAGCGAAGTAGACAGCCATGGCTGTCACGACGACGCCTAAAAGTCCTGAAATAATCCCAGCTTGACTCCGTTTGCGTTCGATCCCCATGTCAACCGCGTAGAACTGACCAAGCATGCGACGGTATGCGCTAATGAAATTAGGGATCAGACCAAAAAGGCGCGTTTCCTTATACGACTTGTCATTTGTCGCTAAAGCAAGAAGATACTGCCCTCGCCGTCTTTCCTCTGACCGGTCGCGCTCTACTTGCCACAGGCGTCTAGCGAAAAACTGGTTCACCACCACTGGAAGCACCGGCGATAAAAGCACAAGAAGCGCCACCAAGGGGTTCCAGCTGACGATGATTCCAGTGACCGTAATTAGCGAAATCCCACCCGAGACCATGGCCACTAGTTGTGCAAACATTTGATAAGGGCGACTAGTTGCTTCGCGTGTAGCTAGCTGAAGCATGTTGTAAACCTGAGGGTCTTCAAAGTCTGTCAGGCTTAATTCCGCCGATTTTTCCATCAGCTTCAAGTTGAAGGCGTTTGCAATTTTTTGTTCTAGTGATGCCTGCCAGAAACCTTGCACAGTGGTGAGAATCAAGCTCAAGCAGGCAAGGGCACCGAACAGCAACGGATAGACCAGAAGGTCTGAAGCGGCCTTCGCATTGAGAACGCCGTTAACCGTCAACCCCATCAACACCACCTGAGCAGCAGGTATGAGCGCATCTATTGCTGTTGAGATGAGTATGCCGAGAAGTCCACCTCGTCCCGTTGACCAAATAAGCTGTAGTACTCGCTTCCATTTCTTCAATAGTTTCTCCTCTTCTCTGTATTGTCTTGCTAAAACAGCTACTTTTCGTCCTTGGAGAGAGCTCGCAAACGTCTCTCATACGCGTCGTTAGCCAGCGCCCACAAATCGAGAGCACGCTGTTCAATAGCATCAAAGATCCTGTTTTGCGCAGCCATGATGACATCGGAATCTCGGAACAGCTGAGACGCGATAGAAATTGCCACAAGCGTTCCTGCGCGACCACTAATCAGATCGTAATCAGAGTCCGCCAGGTCACCTTCGTCTGGCACGGAATCAAGTGCAAGTGTTTGGTCAGCTAGATTCTCAGCCATCAGTTCCGCCGTGCTGCGCCACCTTTCGTCACAACTTGTAGCTATCACGTATGCGAGAAGGGCTCCACCTGCGCCGCCAAACAAAGAATCAGCTTGAGCCGCATCCCGCACAACATCGCTAAAACAACTTTCCAGCAGATCGTCGGCCAGAGCCTTCCAATTGCAAGAAGGTTCTATTCCACTACGGTGTAGCGTTAAGAATAGAATCGCATTGCCAAGGGGCCCATGGCAAGAGAAATTGGCTCCCAACCTGTCGGGTAATTAGCACGATCAATTACCTGCTGCACCGACCAAGATACTACATCCTTATCTGCGAGACGGATGGCTATCTCGGTAATAAGGCCGTCAAGTTCTCCAGGGGTTATCTCAATACTCATTCGAAATCTATTCCTATTATTACTTTCGACTTAGCCCACGGATGGCTGCCTACAGGCGCCCCTTCCGAGGGTTTCCGCAGGCAGCCCCGCAGTACTCACCAACAAGCAAGCGGACTCTGCGTAATGCAGAGCGGCGTGCAACCACAAGTAGGTCGACAAGTTACCTTGCTACAAACCAACCTCGTAACAAGCGTCACTGAGTTTGGGTCTGCAGTAGCTCCGGTTGCGATATTCGGTTGAACGCGAACATCAACAGCAAAGGCATTCATCAGATTTCCTCCTTCCGTGCGATTAGGCCTCGCTACTAGGTGGTTGCAACACCCCACCCGTCAAGAAAGTAACATCTGCAAGACAGTCGAAACACTAGGTTTTGTATTTTATCTCACATTTTGGTTAGGTCGCCTAACCCAACTCTCTTTATTGACTACAGAAGCGAAAGTGTTAGCTAGCAAGAATCCCTCTGGCGGCATTCTTCTAAGCAACAGAACTACATAACGTGGGGAAACGGAGCAAACTGGCGGCACCCAAGTGCCCCCCCCCCTTCGATTCGGTCGAGCAGCAGGGCAACACTCACCCACCCCATCACGACAGAATTAAACGACGATCTGCTGAGCTGGCCTAGAGTGCCGCATCTTTTAGCGGAACAGGAACATTTCAGCGATGAACCCATTCTTCACCTCTTTGCAGGCTTGGTCGTGATCGCTTCGGGTTCATACATTTGCTCGCGAGTGGTGAAATTGCAAGCCAAGCATACTTTTTGACGGTTAGCCATACTTTTTGGCGGCTCACGTGGTGGCCACTACGCTGGGTGCATCGCACGGGATTGGACGAGGCGATTCCGCCAAACTTGTCGCCGAGACAGCGCCTCAGGACCTGAATTGGGAGATCAATGATCTACGGGGACTCTGCCTAAGTACTGCCTTTTCCGCTGGTAACGTCCCACACCAAACCTTTTGATGGAGCCCCAGAACAATTTGACGACGCCCGATACTTTTTGACGATGCCCCATAGATTTTGCGCGCGTTTTCAAATTTTGTGCGCACCTTTGCGCAAAACCCTAGTTTTGCGCAAAGGTATCAATTCAGTGTGCTCGTAGTAAGTGAGCTTTTAAGTAAAACTCTCAAGCGTCCTGTCACGGTGATCAATGATGCTGACGCAGCCGGATATGCGGAAGTGTATTTTGGCGCAGCTCATGGGCATAATGGCACAATTATTGTGCTCACTTTGGGTACTGGTATTGGTTCAGCGCTTGTGCATAATGGTGTGCTTTTGCCGAATTCTGAGCTTGGTCACGTGATTTTGGCTGATGTCAGGAGGCTGAGAAGTGGGCTTCTTCTGGCGTTTTTGAGCGTGACGGGCTTTCTTATGAGGAATGGGCAGCGCGACTTCAGATAATTTTCCGTTATTATGAGCTTCTTTTCAGCCCAGATTTATTTATTATTGGTGATGGAATTTCGAAGAAGTATAAAAAGTTTTTACCTTTTATTGATACTCGTGCACCGATTGTGCCAACTGAATTGCGTAATAGTGCTGGGATTGTGGGGGCTGCTTTGCTTGCGCATCAAGAGATAAATAATTGATTTTGGCGCTGAAAAAGTTTGCGATGAACAGATGAGAACGAGCTGACCGATACGCCGGGTTCTGTCTGGTGGATACAAGTAATTTTCTTGTGTCCACCATGGCAACCATCCATCTACGCTCTTACATTAGCTTGAATTTGGCTTTTAAAGTGCTGATTTATCTTCGCGCATTCCAAGATTTAGCATCGAATATTTGCGTTTTAACTGCAGATATTGAAAATATCCAGCTTAAATACTGCAAGATTAACGCCTATTATTCTCTCAGCGAATTGCAGTTTTGTTACTTTCGCCATACTAAATTATTAACTCTTGCAAATCTTTCGTATATTTTTTCCAGCCCGTTTATAAAAATAAATAAAATTTTCCGCTTATTCTCTTTATTTTATTGTCAGGTTTTAAAATTCTATACATCAAAATTTGCAATATTAAATATTTTCAAAAACTTTTTGCCCGCCCCCCCCCTAGAACCCAAGCTAATTCCAAGAAACTATTTGTATACTGCATTCGACAAATTACAAACAATCATTTACCAGTAAATTTTATTGGACTATCAGCAAGGAGAGATATCAGATGTCTAACTTCAAAAAAGTACTTGGCGTCGCAGCCGGCGTGATGATTGCAAGCCAGTCAGCAACTTTCGCAGCTGCCGCCCCAGCAGAAACTTCCACCGAGAATACTCCACAAAACTTAAATGTGACTACAAACTCCGCAAACACGACCGTCACAGCAGCAGACGTGGAAAAAGCACAGCGAGAATTAAAAGCTAGCGAAAGATTCTTAAAAGAAACTGCAGTAGCTCAAGGCATCGCCAGCGACAATCTAAAATCTGCTGAAAAAGATCTTAAAGTAAAAGAAAAAATGGCTGCCGAAGCAAAAGCTGCAGAAGAAAAGCTCCCAAGAGTGCCTGAAGCAGATCTAATGAAAAAACTTGCAGAAAAGCAAAAAGCTGATCAAGCATTAGAGCATGCAAAAGCGAATAAAGAGCAAACTGCTGCTACTTTAAAGAAAGACAGCGAAGAATCGGAAAAAGCACAAAAAGCTTTAGCTACCGCGCAAACTGAGCAAAAAGATCTTGAAGCAAAAGAACAAGACGCAATAAAAAATCTTGAAGCAGCTAAACAAGCAAAAACCGAAGGCGATTCGCAATTTGCGAAACTAAAGCAAGAAAAAGAAGCAGAAATTCAAGAAAGTAGCGCTAAATTTCAGAATAAACTAACACAGATTCAAGATACTATTAGCCAGATATCGGAAAAAGAAAAAACTATCCAGACTAAAAAAGAAGAATTAGCAGTAAAACAGCACGAACTGCAACAGAAAAATTCTGAACTTGAGCAGCAAAAGCAAGAAAAACAAAAAGCCGAAGCTTGGATCGCTTCCGAAATGGCCAGAACTGCAGGTATTCAAACGAAATTAACCTCATTTAAGCAGGCACTGGCTCAGGCAATACAAGAAGGTAAACCCGAAGATTCAGTTGAATACAAAACCGCTAAACAACTTGTTGATGAAGCAGATGCTGAACTGAAAGAAAATCAGCGAAAGATCCAAGAAGGTAAAGATAATAAAGCTCAAGCCGAGCAAAAAATTCAAGCTATCGAACCAGCAATTGAACGCATCAATAACGATATCAAACAGATAAACGAAACAATTACTACTGAAACAACTGCCCTAAATCAGCTAAACAAAGATAAAGATGCTCTTGAAGCAGAAAAACAGCAGTTAATGACTCAAACAGAAGCATTAAATACAGCGTATGACGCCATCAAAAAAGACTGGAATGCCAAGATTAAGACACTAGGAGGCGACGTCAAGGCTGCAGAAACAGCAAAGCAAGAAGCGACGAAAAACAACGATGAAAAGAAGCAAGAAGTCGCTAGACTCATGGCAGACGCTGATGCGAAAGTAGATGCACACAAAAAGGCACGTACAGCAGATCAAGAAGCTACCACTAAACTAGCAGCTGCTGAAAACGAAGCAAAAACTGCTAACGAAGCTTACCAAGCAACGACAGAAGCTCTCAACAAACTAAAGGCTGCACAAGCTGATTTAGCGAAAGCTAATGCTGCTTTAGCAAAAGCTAAGCAGAAGAAAGACGCTGCAAGCGGAGAACTCGGTGATTTAACGGCGGACTTGCAAAAAGCGACCGAACGCGTAGAAAAAGCACGCGCTAATTACGCTAAGCTAATGGCACAATATCAGGCACAACTCCAGATGAGCCAAAACCACAATATGAAGCCAAATCCTGCGACGCCAACACTAAAGACTCCAAATGCGATGCAGCAACCAAAGCACTTAAAGGAGTTGTCACAAACAGGTGGAACTCTTGGTGCAGATACTTTTGCACTGATCAGCGCAAGCTTAGTGCTAGGTGCAGGTCTGCTCGGGATGAGCAAGAAACGTCGCGATTCATAAGAATTGCAATAAGCATAATTTACAATAGTTAAAAATATTGGTGACCGTAAGAAAAATACGGTCACCAATATTTGTATTCTTGCATTTATCTCTGTTTAATTTTTGCGTATTTTCTTTTTGCACGTATTTTCTGCAAATTTTTACATTTTACTTTCGTTTTCAGTAGGAATTAAGGAAGAGGCAGAAAATATTTTCAGATGGGCGGTTCGCACCCCGTCCGCACTTATACTGGCACAATTTGGCACAATTTGCTGTGCCACGAATCGCAGGTAAACGAAAAACACCCACAGACATACCCGCCTTTTCTCTGTGCCCTGCTCCTTCTTCTTCGTGTGGCGAGCGGCGCGGCAGCGCCGTGAGGCACACGCTCTGTCTTTATTCTTGAAATCCTGCTTTTCCTGCAAACAAAAAAAACGAGGGTTGCTATTAGCAACCCTCGAATTTATAGACAAGCGCGAACTCATTCTTGAAAAAGAATAGAGTTCGACGCTTCGTGCTCGTAGTTATCTGGCTGCCGAAGATGATACAAAACGAAAGGAGTGACGGCGGTGGTGAAGATGGGCTTTTCCGCCTGATAACAAGCCAAAATGCCGATTACGCATTTGAGTTGGAAGGCATTGGTTTGGTCGCAAATGATCGGAGCACATCACTAATGGATTATCTGTCTACGAATTTTGGAGCGGGCTTTACCCCGCGAAAGCCATGCCGCGAAAAAGTTACTCCTCCCGCGCAAAGGTTGCTCCACATTCTTCTGACGGATCATTGATTCTTCCGTAGTAGACGCAGACGGCATCATTGTATTCCCTTTCCGTGACGGATTGTCATTCTCGTGGTGAAGCTGACGGGAGTACAGGATTTAGATGAAGGCGATGACCGCGCCAGTGGTCAATCAGCCAACGATCGTGACTGGCGATAATCCACATTACCTGGTCAATTGTCTGGTATTTCATCAAACCAAAGCTCGTTGACAGTTTATCTTGGGGCAAGAATAGATGCTTGCATAAGCCATATTAGCAGTCAGATATATTTTGGAGGAAGTTATAAAATGTCCATCAATAACATAAATAACTCTGGCGACGGAAACATTTTCAATCAAAATATTGGTGACAAATCCATATATGACCTCTTTGATATTGATGGCCTAGCGTACGAATGGTGTCACAGAAAAAATGTTGTCACCAAGACTCGTAAATCACGGGTTAAAAGTTCAATTTTGAAGATTGTTCTCGGCTTGGTCCTACTGGGGTATGTCTTTTCGTTGCTTTTTCTGAAGGCGCCTTCGACAGTATTCCAGCATTCATTTCCTTCTTAAGAGAGCTGTCAAAAGAAGCCATCATCACAATACTAACTTTTATAGCGGGAGCTGTTGCAACGCTGGTGGGAAGCTCAGATGCTTGCCACCGCAGCGATGCTGAGAAAAGAAATAGGGAGGCTATGGATCTGATTGCACGTCGCGTAATTGATCTTAATTTCTCAACGAGACAGTGGAAGAATGCCAAGAAAAGAGCGGAAAAACTTGTGTACCCAGGCTATTGACTTTTGTACCCGCCCAGCACTCTGTAGCAAAATGGGTGTTCTCTTGTTTTGTCGTATGAGGCGGTTTTTCCTTGGCAGAGCTGGTTTCTAAGGGAGCGCCTGCCTGTTGGGTGGGTGAACTGGAGGGTACTAGGGTACACTCTGGTAAGCGTAGCTGGGGTTCAGGAGGTAGTGTGGGGCGCCTTGACCATGAGAGCGTCAAATTGTATAGCGCTTCGTCAAATTGTTTAGGCGTGAACACCGGGATTTCATCTAACCCTTGTCAAACGATTTTGGAAGATATAAATTTGTAGAAGCGATGTAATAGAGCACCGTTTTGTTTACTAAATCCGTCAAACTACCACAGGAGGATCTCATGTACAGCAAACCGACGGTGACGACTATCGGAAGCTTCAAGGAAGTTACCAATGGTGCGGGCAAAGCTCGTGAGAAGGATCTTCTCGGTTTCCGTGCCTTGATTGTAATCCACTGGCCTTGGAACTGAGATGATGCGATTGGTGTAGAGCAGTGTTAAGCGTTAATGCCTAATGGCTGCTCTACACCGATTTTGCTGTCTTTTTATCGCTTTAACTTGTGTGGTTAGTATTTACGACTTGTTTGGGGGTGTCACGTGACGTTTGCGAACCGCTGGAATTCTGTTGCGGTAGTGTTGCCAGATTGGGTGTCGGTGAGTCAAGACGGGGGCGTAAAGCTCGCAGTACCGTATCTTGAGCGTGGACACTTTCTGAATGTCATTGAAACCCCCAATTCTACGAGGTATGTATTAGGATCCACAGAAGGCCACCTGAAGTTATCAGAACTGCACAATCTTGATTCGGGGTCCCTGCTTAAATCTGCTGCGCTGAGTGACTTTACGGTTGTAGAGATTTTCAAAGACGGTACTTGGCGCGCCTATGCTGATCGGTTTGGATTTTACCCCTTGTACTATTGCGAGGAGTACGATGGGTCACTTTGTATATGGTTTGACCTACGCCAGGTTGCCCAATCCGGTAAGTCATATTCACACTTGTATTGTGCGGTTTTTCTCGCTGGTCTTAACCAGACCTACCCATTCGATTCCTTTACTGTATGGCAGGGGGTTAGGCAATTATCTCCCGGTTGCATGCTCTCTGGGCTTGAGGAGAAAAAGCCGAAACTGACTCGAGTGGCAGAATACCCTTCTGCTGATCTTGAGTTGGATCAAGCGGTTCTAGGATTCCGTGAAAGTGTCATCCGTAGGCTAGATTTTCTGCTCGGAGACGCCGAGAGGGTGTCTTGTGATCTTTCGGGAGGATTAGACTCCTCATATACTGCTGCGATGCTCAGTAACCGCGTGTCAGGTCTTCAGACAGTTTTTCTTGACGATGGTGAGGGAAATCAGAACGACCGACATTGGGCTAATACGGTGGCCCAACAAATCCATAGTCACCATCGGGTTCTTGATTATCTCAGTCATTCAACCGTACTAGGCGCAGAGCCCAATACTCTCCGAACGAGAATGAATTTTGGCTTCGACGAATCATTTAGATATGCGACATTGGCGCAGTACCTGAGAGACCTTACTATTAAATTTGGTGCCACACTCCATTTCAATGGGCATGGCGGGGATGAACTGTTTGGCCCAAACGCCGCGATGTCGTGGTCATATCTTCGATATGGACATGGCAGCAGGGTAAGCCGCATGAAAAATATTATTGGTTTTGCGTCGGCCAATAAGTTTAAGTATTCAGATTTTAGGGGAGCTCTTTCACTTGATTATCCTTTCAGCGAGGAGCTGGTCAATGGGTTCAAACGAACCAGCAGAGGCAGCTTAAATTCTGAAAAGTATGATACTAGTTGGCTCCCTGCTCCAGATTTTCCGTCGTATTCTACGGCTGGGCTGCATGCTGAGATCGAAAGAGCCATTGGTATTTTGGTCACTGAATTAAGGGAACCTTATTCGGTCGACCGCTCTCAGCATCGTATAGCCGAGGATGTAGTTGCTCATGTTTCTCTACTGAGAGGGCTGAATAGCTTTCAGTCAGGGTTTGGTGAATTTCATTTCGCTTCCTTGTTTTTGTCGCCTTCGGTGATTTCTGCTGCTATGGCTCTTGCAGTTGATGACAGGTTCCTAGCGCGAGTCGCCAAACCAATGCTATATCATACTTGGCCCCAACGGGTCGACAGAAAAATCTTCACCAGACAAGATAAAGGCGAGTATTCCTCGGCTACATTTTCAGAGTTTGAGTCTGTGAAATCACGTGTTAGAGATCTTCTTAGTTCCAACGGCGTATTGATCCAAATGGGTTTGCTTGATGCAAAATTGGTTGAGAAGGCTCTCAATTTGTTTAGCATTGATGGTACAGAGTTAGATCACCTGATGCGGGCTGCCGCCTTAGAAGCATGGCTATCGGGGAAGTAGAGAACGAGATATGTACAATTTATCAAAAGCAATTACCTGGAATGAAGTTGATGACGGTGCTGTAATCTTAGTGCACACTACAGGGGATTACCTCCATTTTGATTCATCAACATGTTATGCCATACGGCGACTGGTAGGCGGAGCGACATTAACTCAGTTAGTTAGGGAACTAAGTAATCAATATCCAGATATTAATCCAAATCAAATCCAGTCCGACTATGAAGAGCTTATCAATGCTCTGATAAATAAAAGGATACTGGAGGAGTCGCGATGAGTTCCCCTATCTATATGGAAAAACGTGCACAGCTAAGTTTCTGTGAAAAGTGGGGTGCGCGGATTGCAGCAACGGTAGCGTATTTCATAGTGAAATTGAAGCCCGCACTCTTAATGCATATTCTACGGCTGTTCGTGGTTAAGCAAGGGCGAGCTGATTATAAGGAAGTTGAGAGGATTC
Source organism: uncultured Arcanobacterium sp. (assembly GCA_958428545.1). Taxonomy (GTDB): domain Bacteria; phylum Actinomycetota; class Actinomycetes; order Actinomycetales; family Actinomycetaceae; genus Arcanobacterium_A. Next base: position 121,218 of record CAUAGM010000002.1, read on the forward strand.
GTACTTCTGTTAACAGTGTTAGTTCACGATGTGCAGGAAATGGATGTTTACAGCGATCAGTTGCTGTAATGATTATTTCCTGGTTCCGTAGAATACCTCTCACATGGAAAAGCGGATTCAGGGTTAGCCCGTTTATTGCCCATGCATGGGTGGAAGTAAATGGTCAGCCAGTTGGCGAGAACATGGATCTATCTAACTTTTCCGTCAGTTTGGTGGTAGGAGGACAGTCATGATCATTTTCGATAATCTTTCAAAGAAGTTTGATACTAACGAAGTTCTTAAGCAAGTAAGCTTTGTAGTTCCCTCTGGATCGATTGTCAGTCTGGTGGGTCCCAACGGATCGGGGAAATCTACTCTCTTACGTATTCTCTTAGAGCTGGAAAGTGCTACTTCGGGTAAGGCTCTTTTTGATGGTCAGTCCTACACAGAATTCTCGGTCAATCACGGCGTTGGCGTGTCACTTGACACAATGGTACCACACCCCTCTAGGCGAGCGCTTGATCAATTGTGGTGGGTAGCTGCGGCAAAAGGATTACCGAAGACGACCTGCATTGAAAAGCTGTCTCAGGTGGGTTTAGGGGATGTTAGTAAGCGAAGAATTAAGGGTTTTTCTTTAGGGATGAAGCAACGACTAAGGATAGCGACAGCACTTTTGGGTAATCCAAGTGTTTTAGTGTTGGATGAACCAGTTAACGGTCTGGATCCTGAGGGAGTATTGTGGATACGAACGTTGCTTCAAGAGTTTGCGGATAACGGTGGAACTGTTCTGATAACGAGTCACCTAATGAATGAGCTTGAGCAGCTAGCAGATTCCTTCGTTTTCTTGCGTAAGGGAATCGTAGCCGAGCAGCTTGATCGAGTGCGTCTACGCGAAAAGTATGCATCTCTGGAGGAGGCATACTTCCAAATTAACCACTCACGGAGCGAGGGGTAAGCGCATGCACGATTTTAGATCCGAATTTATAAGGTTCTGGTCTAGGACTGAAGTGATATATGCTACTCTCCCAGTTCTGGTGCTATGTATAATCTTTTCGGTAATTAATGGAGAGATTATGCTGGCGATAGAGTCCGGAGATTTTGCAGGACATGGTTTAGACCCTTCGCTGGCTTCAAAGCCACTTTCAAAGCTGCTCACTGAAGGTTACCTTGGACCTGTTTACCAGTCTTCTGTGATTTTCATTCCTTTAACGGCTGCCTTTCTTATACAAAAGGATTACAATTTGGGTGAACATGAATCTGTTCTCTTAAATTCCAAGAATTTGCTATCTCGAAAAATCGGTAGTGTATTTGCAGTTGTTTCTTGGGCATTATCAGCGACTTTGTTAGCAGCTATAGTGAACTATGTGATCTGTTTTCTGCAGGCGGGTGACAAAATTCGAGAGTCGCTTTCTATTGCCGAGGCCTTCTTTGTCTATTGTCGCGTCGCAGTATTTGCAGTACTTTTCGCAGTTTTGGCACTATTGATTACTGCTCTAACGCACAAATTATTTCTCTCTGTTGTATTCTTTCTTGGGCTTTTATTTCTTTCCCTGACCGGAATGCTTCAGGGCGTGCCATTATTACATAATCTTCTTCCATTGATCGGCGGTAAATCATTCGCTTTCTGGGATAATGGTGAAGGTTCAATTCCAATCGGTCAATCTTTTATACTGCTGACCGCTTGGCTAATAGTCGCCTCTACTCTGTATTTGCTTGTAGCGGTTAGAAAGCGCCGGTGACTATATGCGATCACTCTCTAGCTATTTTATTGCTACAGTTACGTTACCTGCGAATTTGCTAGCACTGGTTATGCCTTTTGCTGTTATTCCGGTTTGGGCTGCGTTAGCTGCGGTTGGCGCTGAAATTAATGGAACAAAAGTAGCTGTAGAGGCGTCGACCACTTTGCCGGTTATTGCATATTTGTTATTGCTTTCCGCTTCATGGATTTCCGGTGTGAACCGCAATAGTTATGATAGTGAAATTCGACTTCTCCTCACTGCAAGCAATCAGTATAAGAGCATTCTTCCCTCTTATAGTTTTATATTATGCTTTGGGATGTTGTGCGGAAGTTTGGCATTTATCGAGTTGGCGACAATGAGTAGCCAAGGGATACCGTGTCGCCTGAATATATCTTTATTATTGTTAGCAGAGTTTGCTGCCATTGCATGTTTTGGTTGTGCGATTGGGCAATTGGTGGGAAAAGGGGTAGTGGCAGTTGCAGGTATTGTCTTGTATTCGATCCTTTTGGAGCCGGCAGTTGAACGGCTAGTACCGTTTATTACTGAACGAGGTATGGGTGCTCGTATTCAAGAATTTCAAGATGGTACTTTGCTGATGCGAGACCTCTTGGTTGATATAAGCTTTTTTGTCTTTATTACCCTTCTCTTATTTTTTTTGACTTGGCTGATAATTGGAATGCGGAGGTCGAAAAATGCCTAACGACAGTGACAAAGCATCGTCTCAAAAGGGGAAAGGTGTCTGGTTTTCAATTCTTCGTGAATTGAAACCTCACAAGTTTGGGCTAACTATAGCGCTCGTTCTTGGGATTGTAGTATCCGGGTTGTCATTACTGCAACCGCTTCTAATTGGCTCTATCGTTAATAGCGTTTCAAGTGGTCTTGATTTTAGACTTGTTGTACTGAGTGCCTGCTGTCTTCTATTTGCGGCTCTGCTGAGCGCTTTCGAGCAGTATTTGCTTGAGCGGATTGGTGAGATGATGGTTTTTAGGATTAGGAACGATGTAGCTGCGAGGGTAGTTGGAGCGAGGTTAGCGACCATCAAATCTGTACAAACCGGAGACCTGGCTTCAGCGCTTGGAGCTGATACTGCGCAGTTACGAGGAATACTTAGTCAGGGTGTTATTGAAGTAGTCGTTCAATCGCTTACCTTGTTAGGTGCACTCTTTATGATGTTTTCTGTTGATTGGATCCTTTCTGCTGTCGTAGTCGTAGCTGTATTACTTTTGCTCTTTTCTGGTATCCTTCTGGGTTCTCACACACGCCCTGCTGCAGAGGCTGTACAAGAAAGCGTGGGACAAATGTCCGCAAGCTTCAGTCGGGTGCTAGGTGGGATTCGTACGGTAAAAGCTTTTGTCGGTGAACAGTCTTTTCTCGTATCCATTCAAAAAGCTGCTGAGTTAGCACGTGTTAATGGTCTTCGGGTCGCTCGTTTGAAAGCAGTTGTATCTGGGTTCACGCAGTCCGCTATCCAAATCATTCTTTTTGTGGTTGTCGGTTTAGGAGCAATTAGGGTGGCTTCCGGAAGCCTGACTATTGGCGATCTCACCTCTTTTATTATGTATGTGATGCTAGTCTTTACTCCAGCGGCGATGCTAGGAGGTGTGGTCGCATCAATTTCTGAAGGTGTTGGTGCGTATTCACGCGTTGCGAGATTTAGGGCTTGGCCCCAAGAACTCTCTTGCGTTTTTGGAAAGCATGAGTCCTCTCCTCCGGACAACAACTTAGAAGTCGCATTAAATAATATATACTTATCGTATCCAATAGATGCAAAAGAATCGTCCCATAGTGAAGAACATGCTCTAATCGATGTTTCCATTTCTGTAGAAAGCAGTTCTTTTGTTGCGCTTGTGGGACGTTCTGGAGCTGGTAAATCCAGCATCTTTAACGTATTGGAAGGTTTCTATCTACCTCAGGAGGGCAGTGTTTTCGTTGACGGGATTTCGCTAGGCAGTGTCCCTATGCATCAGTGGAGAAAGAACTTTGCTCTCATTGATCAAGATGCCCCCGTCTTTGCAGGATCCGTAAAGGATAATCTGAAATTCGTAAATCCTGGAGCCTCTGATGAAGAATTGAATATTGCTCTTGGTCAGGCGCGAGTCTATATTGGTGGCAGAATGGCATCGTTGTCTATGACCTTGGGTGAAGGTGGTACTGGCCTAAGCGGCGGTGAGCGGCAACGTCTAGCGTTAGCTCGTGCATTTTTGTCTGACGCACCGATTATTTTGCTTGATGAAGCGACTTCAAGTCTTGATTCAATTACTGAGCAAGAAGTCCATGAAGCGCTATTCAAGCTTAGACGGGATAAAACGGTTATTGTGATTGCCCATCGTTTGGCAACAATATCTTCAGCCGATAATATTTATGTCATTGACGAAGGGCGGATTGTTGCCGAAGGGAATCATTTTGAGCTGTTGAGAGACTGCAACTTGTATAGAGAACTGGTGAAAAGCCAGGCAATAGCGAAATAGTATACTCATTTATGGACTTTTAACCAAGTGCAGGCGGAGCTCTTAACTTATTTAGATAGCTTTGAAGCATACGGGGCTTTGCTCCTACTTGTTTTGAAGTTGATAGGAAGATATCTAGTGGGTATTAGCCAGAGTTCCAAGGGCGTGTAATTGAAAAACGCCTGCGAAGTATCTGCTTCTCTCATACGCCTGCTGCTTCACGGAGCTGTATTTTGTTCATGTTCTTTGTCTATGAGGATCTTCCAAAGCTTGTTGTATTGGATCTTCATGGGCGGTCCTTTCGGCTCCACTTTTCGCCGAATAAGGCGTGCTCGTTGTTGTCGAGCTTGAGCACCATGGTTCGCTTGATGATAGCTTTGGCTTGTTCGGTGCAGTCGCTTATTTTATCGACGGCGATAAAGATCTGCTTCTCGACTTGGTCGTTGTATACACGGATGAGGTTGCTGAGGTCGGTGCGTGACATGGAATCAAACATGATGGAGTCATGCGCGATGGCTGGGAGCGTTGTATTTTGGGCTACCGCCAGGTCATACATGATCATGCCGCGATGGTTGGTGCCGGTTCCTATGTCTCGGGGCGTCTCGAAATCGTAGCTGTTGAACGCGTTGAGCGAGAGCCTTGGAGCGTTGTATTCGCCACCGGTTACTTCTTCATTAATGGCTTCCATCTGGCTGTTGATTGCAATTTCAATGTGCGAGAGCACCGCATCAAGCTGCTGTTGATAGCGGGTATTGGCCTGTTGCTTTTCTTTTTGGAGCCGATCGCGAGTATCAAAAGCATCGTTTTCATCTTGTAGCTTATTGATGCGCCGATCGAGTTCTGTGTAGGCATCCAAGAACTCGTCTGTGAATGCTTTTGAAGCTGGTATGGAATCTATACGCGCTAACAAGTCAGCCGCCTGCTCCTCGAGTGTTGCAAGTAGCTTGGTGACGTGGGCGTGAGCTGCTTCGAGTTCTTCACCGAGGATTGCTTGTATCTTCGTATGAAACTTCTCAATCTCTACAAGCTTTGCAAGGTTCGCCCCTGGGAAGAATTCTTGCAGGCTTTTGAGGTCAGCTTCGGTTGGGTATGCGCCGTGGTGGATATTCAGGTCAAGCAGGTGCAGCTCGTCTTTCTTGCTTGTAATCTCGCGGTGCAGATCATTGAGCTGGCGCTTGAGCTCGTTACGTTCGTTCGCTTTCTCGATTTCTGCCGGTTCTACATCAGTCTCATCGGATTGGGCGAGTTTGCGCCGGTCTTCCTCTAGAGCAGCGATTTCTACTACGTTCTGCTTGTATTTGGTCATTCCATCAACGGCTGAGGGTATGAATTCATAGCGGCGTGCCGCTTTGAATGCTGAGATTTTGTTTTCTGCTTGTTGCAGTTGTTCTTTGAAGTCCTTGATTTCGTCGTAGTACCCGAATAGCGCGATTAGGACGGTGATTGCGTCCTTTTGGGATTCGTCACCTCCACGCGTTTGCAGGGGCCTGAGTTCGTTGTGGTTGTTCTTGCCGTAGATTCGGAAGAAGCGGCTGAGCGTATTCCTGTATTTCAGTCCTGGCAGATCCATGTGGTACTTCTCCGCAAGCCAAGCGTTGAACTCTTCAATATCCCTTGTGCCGATGACGGTTTGGTTTTCATCGACTTGTGCGACAAGTTTTGGGTCGGTGGGAGTCCTAGCGAAGTGGTACAGCCCGTCAGCGAATTCGAATGTGAAGTAAATCGTATGGTCGTCCAGTTCTTTGACAGCATCACTACCAACATACGTGTTACCACCGAATGCAAAGTCGATGATGAGCATCATGGTTGATTTGCCGATAGATCCAGCTTCGCCTTTGACTGCACCCAGAATAGTGTTCAGACCACGAGCGAACTTGATAGGCGGGCGTAGCTGTCCATCTTCACGGAATAGTCGACAGCTGATCTGTTTTAGCATCGGTGTAGTTTCCCTTCTTCACTGAGCGCAATCCGACCAAGCACATACAGGCAATCCAGGGCTTCAATGAGCCTAGTTGGATCAGTATTGGTGCTGGCAAGATCTAGGGCGATTTCGTTAGGCGTTTTTGACGTCTCGAGGTTGCGCAGGATTTCTGGCAGCAGTGGTAGCACGCTGTCTTGGTAGGCGAAAAGTTTACTTGGTAGCAGCATCGAACACCTCGCAGGATTGAACGAAATAGGAAATCACGTAGGCGCAGTATCTTTGGTCTTGTTTCGTGATTTGGCTCAGGCGTTTTGATAGCTCGTCGTGAATGACGAGCTTATCGAACTTCTTATCCGCGAGCTTTCGATAGGAGGCCTTGATTTGAGCGCGCAGTAGTTCTTCATCGAAAGTTTTAATACGGGCTTGTTCTTTTAGCTGGTTTTGGATGAATCTGAAGAATCTCGTCACGTGCTGCATGACCTCATCGAAAAGGAAAAAGTCGGAGGCCTCGTCTATTTTGCTTTTAACCGCTACGGGATCGAAGTTGAGTGGTTCGAAGTCTTTCGGATTCGCGCGTGCCAGGTTTTCTACTACCCTCGTGATGCCACGCTCAATCTGGACAGCGGTGAGGGTTTGCCTAGCTCTAGCGCTTCGTTCTTGAATTTCTTTAATCTTTTTCAGTTCTTTTTCCTCGGCCTTTTTATGGCCGAGAACATACTGATTGAAGCACTTGGAACACAAAGCCACGAGGTTTCCGTATTCGGCTTTATCTCCAGCGATACGTGCCGCTTCATATACGGCCTGCGATTGCCCACTAGGAGCAACATTTTGTAAAGATTCTCCGCAACCGGGTTTTGAGCACACGTATTTACAGTCTTCAAGGAGACGCGACCCGTATTTATTAATAGCTGCCATCGAGCCTGTTTTGGCTCGCTGCAACTTACGATCAGCTTCAAGAGACGGATCGACAGTTAAACGTAGCGATTCCTGAATCAGATCGAAGAATACGTCTCCAACGTTATCGACGCTAACTTCCTTGTCGGTGAACGGGGCGATGGATTCGGCAAGTGCTGCTTTTACCTCATCTGCGGCCTCTGTTGGGACACCCTCAATATAATCGAGCGAATCAACGAACTCCCTGCGAGTTGGATTGTTCAGCATTTCCCGGGCTAGTTTCTTCGATGCTCCGCGTTTGTAGTACTGCTCTAGGGTTGTATCCGCCCGGGCAGCGTCTGGGGTTTTGTCTCGTGAGGTGTACCAGAGTTCTTCAGGCACAGAGCATAGTCGGCTAATCATGCTCCGCATATAAGGGGCAACGTTCATTCCCTCGCTCAGGTGCGGGTAAGCGGCTTTCATCAGCTCTGTGAATAGGCTCATCGCTCACCTCACCCCATCAGTTTTGTCCTGCTTGTTCTGCACTGTCCTAAACCATATCGATTAGCAAATGTCTGTTTTCTATCGTAGAAGCCAAGCGAATCGAAGCCTAGGTTGTGCGAGAGATTTCCAGAGTTAATTCTATCGAAATTGGCTCTAAAAATAGCTCAGCTCGCTTGGTGCGCAAAGCTGGTGGCAGGTTCGCCCAGCTAGAGCGCTGATGGTTGCAAACATCGGCGTGTGGCTCCACTGGTGCCGGTGCAAGCTACACAGGCAGATTCCTCTGTAAAACCGAGGGAGCCAATTGAGTGAGCTGACGCTGGCGGGCAATCCGATTATGGGTTGCCCGCCACTTCTTTATCAGCGCTCAAGACGGCTTCGGTTTGCAGAAACAAGTGAATAACGGCAGCTCGCTCATGCGGCTCTTTCTGACAAAGAAAGGGCGCTGCCATGAGCACGACCGACAACACGCCAAATCACGTCACTTTCCGCTTCGATTACGTCACTGACGAGCGCATCGAAGTCCAACTCCCAACCGATAGCCCGATTACGCAGGCCCTGCTGGAGCATGATGCGCGATGGAAGAAAACTAACAGGGCAGACACGCGCCGAGATCGGCACTCGTCACCATCGGAGTTCCCAGTGGAAGGGATGCATTTCGCTGCGGATATTGATATCGAGCGCAATGTCATCAATAAAGAGGCGGTTGCTACTGCGTTCGCTGGACTGTCCGAGCGCCAACGATTCCTGATCGAAGCAGTCGTCTTAGATGGGTACTCCTTTGTCGAAATAGCGCGAGCTGAAAACAAGGACGAGTCAGCTATTCGTCACGCTTACAACAGGGCGATTAAGCGGGCGCGAAAGGTTCTCGAGGCCGACCGTCCGGAATCGACCTGTGGCGTGGCTTATAGAGCAAGGCAACAACAGACCGAGAAATAAGGAGTGATTGCAATGCGCAAAACAAAACACACAAGCCTGCTAGGCAGGCTGATCCGGAAAGCAACCGGCCGCACCGACCGCGTCGCAGTTGGCAAGCATCGCAAGCCACGAGTCGAGCCGCAGACAGTGAACCTTGTCGATGATGATGACGATCTGATGGCACTCGCTAAGGCGCTCTACCCCGAGCGTTACGGCATGGATGTGAAGGAGTCCGTGAAATGACTCCGATCAACCATATTGAGAATCTGCGCCAAATTTTCGCCAACATTCGCCAAAATCTCACCGAGCTGAACAGAGAGTTGGAGGCTACCGAGACTGACCTGCTGTATTGGATGGAATCAGGTGTGGAGGCAGACTACATGCTCACCACCGAAACCGATAACGATACTCAGCCGACGCTACCAGAACAAGATCCGGTCGAGCCGGTATCAGAGCCTGTGGAGCTGGTTAGCCTTGAGGATGCTCGCGGTGAACTCGCCGAAATCTCGCGTGCAGGGTTCACCGACGACATCAAGGCACTAATTCGTGCCCAAGGCAAAGTGAAGCTCTCCGAGCTGAGCCTTGAGCAGGTCAACGAGGTGCTCATCTCGGCGAGGGAGGCCGCCAATGCCACCCAGTAAACACGCAACACTGTCCGCTTCCTCGGCACACCGATGGCTCAACTGTCCACCTTCTTCCTTGCTCGCAAAAGGATATGAAGATGCCCCTTCGGAGGCTGCGTTGCAGGGCACGGCAGCACACGCTCTGGCTGAGCACAAGCTCCGCCGGGCACTCAAGCAGCAGTCCAAACGACCCATCTCAAAATTCGAAGACGACGAGATGGACGAGTACACGGATGACTACGTCGAGTTTGTACTCGAGCAATACGCCAAAGCCCAGGAAACATCGGCTGATGCACTGATCTATATCGAGCAACGCCTCGACTTTAGCCACCTCGTGCCAGATGGTTTCGGCACTGGCGACTGTCTCATCATTGCCGACGGCACCTTGCAGGTCATCGACCTGAAGTACGGACTCGGGGTGCTGGTGGAGGCAGAAGCCAATCCACAACTTCAGCTCTACGCTTTGGGGGCGCTTCGCTTGTTCGATGCGCTTTATGACATTGAACAGGTGACGGTGACTATTTTCCAGCCACGGCGCGACAACGTCTCTACCTGGACGATCAGCGTGACCAAGCTGAACGAGTGGGCGGAACAGACGCTCAAGCCTGCTGCCGCGTTGGCTGCGAACAGTGGCGGCGAGTTTTGTGCCGGTGCCTGGTGTCAGTTCTGCCCCATAGCCGCGACGTGCCGAGCCAGGGCTGAAGCGAATATGAAGCTTGCCAAACACGAGTTCGCTCCCCCAGCGGAACTCTCTGCTGACGAGGTAGCCGACGTGCTCACGCGGATTCCTGAACTAACCAAATGGGCTAGCGACGTACAGGACTACGCCCTCGGAAAGGCTCTTGAAGGTGAGCATTATGCGGGCTTCAAGTTGGTGGCAAGCCGCTCAATCCGCAAATACGCCGATGAGGCTGCAGTGGCTGAGGCTGCGAAAGCTGCTGGCTATAAGGACATCTACAAGCAACAGCTCTTGACCATTACGGCGATGGAAAAGCTCATGGGCAGGAAGCAGTTTGCCGAGGTTCTCGGTGACCTGGTGGTCAAGCCTGAGGGCAAGCCAACACTCGTCCCCTTATCTGACAAACGCCCGGAACTCAGCATGAGTTCTGCGGCTGACGATTTCGGAGGTGATGGAAAGTGAAAACTATCCCGCTCACCAAAGGCCTCGTCGCGGTAGTCGATGATGCAGACTACTCGAAGCTATCGCCATACTCCTGGTACGCCGTTGGCCGTCCAGGAAACGAATATGCAGCTCGCTACGGAGGGCATAACAAAGGATCGAGTAGCCATATTCGGATGCACCGTGAACTCCTTAATGCTCCTGCTGGAATCGAAGTCGATCACGTAAATGGCAACCGACTCGATAACCGCCGAGCAAATCTCAGGCTGGCCACGAGAACGCAGAATGCGTGCAACCGAAGCAAATTCCGAGGCAAACACCATTCACGCTTCAAGGGCGTGACGTATCACGTGCGTGATCAATGTTGGCAAGCATCCATACGCCATCACGACAAGCACATCTACCTAGGCAGTTTTGAGTCCGAAGTAGAAGCAGCCGCCGCCTACAACAAAGCAGCAATCAACTACCAAGGCAAATTCGCCAAACTCAACGAATTACAAGGAGAAAACAAATGAACAAGACAATCCAGAACAAGAAGAACACAACCAAGGTAATCACTGGCGAAGTCCGGCTCAGCTACGCAACGGTCTGGGAGCCTAAATCCATCAATGGCGGCAAGGAGAAATACTCTGCCAGCCTCTTGATTCCGAAAGACGATAAGGAAACGCTGGACGCGATTGAGGCGGCGATTGACGCTGCGATCAAGGAAGGTATTGGTAAGTTTGGTGGCAAGATTCCACCACGCGGCTCCCTCAAGCTCCCGCTGCGTGACGGGGATACAGAGCGTGATGACGAAGCCTACGCCGGGCACTACTTCGTGAACGCCAACTCCATCAACCAGCCACAAATTGTGGATGGCAACGTGGCACCCATCTTGGATCGCTCGGAGGTCTACTCGGGTTGCTACGCACGAGTCTCGATCAACTTCTATGCATTCAATACCAACGGGAATCGCGGCATAGCCTGCGGACTGGGCAACATTCAAAAGACTCGGGACGGAGAACCCCTCGGCGGGCATGTCTCGGCAGCCTCCGAGTTTGATGCGTGGAATGCGGATGAGGACTTCCTCGACTAACCACTAACAGACGGCTGGCGGGATGAAACTATCTCGGTTTCATCCCGCCTACGCGCGCATAGAAAGGAACCCTCACGTGAAATCCTTAGCTCTGGATTTAGAAACATTCTCCGCCGTTAACCTTTCCCAGTGTGGGGTTTACAGATATTGCGATGATCCAAGCTTTCGTATCCTGCTCTGCTCATATAGCGTCGATGACGGTGACGTGGTGACAGTGGATCTAGCCTCTGGCGAGCAACTACCACCAGAAGTGGTCGCTGCGTTAGATGATCCGAGCGTGATCAAGTGGGCGTATAACGCTGCCTTTGAACGCACCTGCCTCTCTGCCCATCTCGGCCACCGTCTTGATCCTACTGGGTGGCGCTGCACCATGGTCTGGGCAGCAACCCTCGGACTACCTCTCTCCCTCAAAGACGTCGGCACTGTGCTCGGTCTTGCTCATCAGAAACTGGCTGAGGGCAAAGACCTCATCAAATACTTCTCTCTCCCTACCAAAACAGGCATCCGCCACCAACCGAGTGACGATTCTGCCGCCTGGGCGCTGTTCAAGCAGTACAATGCCCGCGACGTCGAGGTAGAAACAACGATCCGCCGCAAGCTCTCCCATCATCCAGTACCGGATGAAGTGTGGGGACAGTATGAGGTGGATCAGCGGATCAATGATCGCGGCATCCACATCGACACCCGATTAGCTACTAACGCGATGGCGTGCGATAAAAAATACCGCAAGCGCACACTCGCCCGCGCTCAGGAGTTGACGGGTTTAGATAATCCTGCATCACCTCTGCAGCTGCAGAGCTGGCTTGCTGAGGAGGGTTGCAAGATCAGCTCGATGGCGAAAGAAGATGTCGATAGTGCGCTCGACACTGCCACCGGCAGCGTGCGTGAGGCACTTGAGCTGCGTCAAGATCTCTCAAAATCCTCGGTGGCGAAGTATCGGAAGATGGCTGATGCGACCTGTGCTGATGGTCGGGCGCATAGGCTGTTGCAGTTTTATGGTGCGTCGCGTACTGGTCGGTGGGCTGGGCGCTTGGTGCAGGTGCAAAATCTCCCCAGAAATTATCTGCCCGACCTCGCCCAAGCACGCTCCTTAGTACACTATGGTGATTTCGATGTATTGGAGATGCTCTATCCATCGGTGCCAGACACGCTCAGCCAACTGATTCGCACCGCATTCATCCCATCTGAGAACCATCGCTTTATTGTTGCCGATTATTCCGCTATCGAAGCCAGAGTGCTCGCGTGGCTCGCTGGCGAGGAAACCACGCTCGCCGCGTTCACGAACGGTGAAGACCTCTACTGCGCCACGGCGAGCGCGATGTTCGGGGTGCCAGTCGAGAAACACGGAGCAAATGCAGAACTCAGGCAGAAAGGCAAGATTGCTGTGCTCGCGTGTGGCTATAACGGCTCTGTGGGTGCGTTGAAAGCCATGGGTACCTTGAAGATGGGTTTGACTGAGTCGGAGTTGCAGCCGATTGTGGATGCGTGGCGTGCGGTCAACCCCAACATCGTCGCCATGTGGCACGACGTCGACCAGACCGCAATCCAAGCAATCACCACCCGAAGCACCGTAACACTAGGCAACCTGAGTTTCACTGGCACGAAAGGCATGCTGTTCATCACCCTCCCATCCGGTAGGAGACTTGCCTACGTGAAACCCGGTTTGGGCGTGAACAGGTTCGGTGGCACGTCCATCACCTACTGGGGTCAAGGCATCAACCGCAAATGGCAACAGTTAGAAACTTACGGCGGCAAGCTCGTGGAGAACATCGTCCAAGCCACCGCCCGCGACCTCCTCGCCGAAGCCATCACCCGTATCGAGAGTGCCGGGCACCAGATTGTGATGCATATTCACGATGAGGTCGTCATCGACGAACCCATCAATTCTGACATCACCGTTGCCGACATATGCGCCCTCATGAACGAGCTACCCGAATGGGCTGAGGGTTTACCGATTGATGCAGCCGGGTACGAATGCGACTTCTATCAGAAGGATTGAGTGCACGGCTCGCGATCTAGTAGCAGGTGGCGTAGTTGCCGAGGAATTTCGGGTAGAGATCTTTCGTGGCGCTGCTTGCGGCGCGGATTTTGGAGTGTTCGCTCGTAATCGCACTGAGTCGGTCGCCAAAATACTTGAGTGCCCACTTATATTCAGCAAAATTCGAATCATACTTGTATGCAGCAATGCGGCCAAGGATTGCACATATCCAGTCCGCGCATTGAAGCGTTTGATAAAGATGACTCTCCACCTCCATCGGCGGCTCCACAAGTTTCGTGGCATCTTCACTGCTGAACATGAACGCTGCTGCGCCAGCGAAAATCTCCAGTCGTTCCTTCTCGCCCTGTTTATCGAGCACCATCAACAGATTCTCACCATCGGGCAAATCCCAATTCACTCGTTGAATCAGCTGCTTCATCGCATGGTCGTAACGCTCAGCATTCGTCTCAGGGGCCTCAATCGGAGTACCGCGCATTTCTCCTGCCCATAAAACACCACGCGAGCATCCAACGATTTCAGCGTGTCTAAAACCCTGAAAATGAGGCGGCGAGTTTCCCGATACTTCTCGATATTCTTCGTGGTGAGCAACGCTGAGCCTTTCTTTTCCCAATGCTCCACGCGCTTACCTGCCGGGATTACTTTCGCCTCAATTTCTTCACGTAGCCCATGCTCCTTAACGAAACGGAAAATACCAGACAGCTTGCGAATGTTCTGGGCTGGGATTACGAAACCGCCGAGTCCGAATACTGGGTGAGTCTTATAGGACGGGTCGAATCGACTCACGTATGCACCGTTATGCCCAAACTCATCGAAATACCCGACGTACACGTCACCTCCCGCTACGAACACGAAAGCCCGCGAAATCGCGGGCTTCGGAAGTGGAGCACCGAAATGCGTCCACAGGTAAATATACCAGAGCTCTACCGTCACCAGCAATAGCGAAATACTACCGCTTCGAAACAGTCCGTTTTTCTTTTTCCCAACCCCGTCCGTTTTTGGGTCTTGCCGTGGCTTACAACAGAGATCCACACAAGGTGGCTCTCTGTGAGTCCATGAAAGGAGCCAGGAATGGCTGCCGACCTTCAGATTTTTACCAATCCCGTATTCGGGCAGATCCGCACCGTCACAGTTAATGGCGCCGTCCTCTTTGGCGGTAAAGATGTTGCTATCGCTTTGGGCTATGCCAACCCAGCAGATGCATTGACCCGTCATTGCAAGGGGGTCGTGAATCGCTACCCCCTTGAAACGCCAGGTGGAATCCAACAGATCCGCTTCATTACCGAGGGTGACGTGTATCGCCTGATTGTTTCAAGCCATCTACCAGCGGCAGAGAAATTCGAAGCGTGGGTGTTTGATGAGGTTCTGCCATCGATTCGTCGGACCGGCTTGTACGCAATCGATGAACTACTCGACAACGATGAACTGCTCGAACAAGCCCTCACACGTCTGCGTGCCGAGCGCGTCAAGCGTCTTGCTGCTGAGCAGGCGTTGCTCGAGGCAGCACCGAAAGTTTCCTACTACGATATCGTGCTGCAGTCACCATCGTTGATGCCGATTACTGCTATCGCTAAAGACTACGGGCTATCCGCGAAGAAACTTAACCGCCTGTTAGCTGATGAACATATTCAGTTCAAGCAGTCAGGTATCTGGTATCTGTACGCCGAGTATGCGAAATGTGGCTACACCCAATCCAAAACCCACCTGCTGGAGAGTGGCAAGACTGTGTTGCATACGTATTGGACGCAGAAAGGCCGACTGTTCATCTATGACTTGTTGAAAAACCGCTGCGGCATCCTGCCCGTGATTGAGCGCCAAGCAGGTAAGGTCAAATGAGCACTACCGCAACCTTGGAGTATGGGATACCACGCCTGGACGAGAAAGGCTACCGAGACCTCACCGCCTATAAGGCTTTGAAGCTGGTGCAGCAGGCCGAGTTCGGGCATCGGCCGCTCACCTACATTTGCTCACCGTACTCAGGCGACGTGGAGGCAAACGTCAAGATCGCCCAAGACCTCAGTGCCTATGCGGTGCACTGTCGCCGTATCCCACTCGCACCCCACCTGCTGTTTCCCCAGTTTATGGATGATACCGATCCGTGGGATCGCGAGCTTGCCATGTTCATGGGCCGCGTGCTGCTCTCCAAGTGCGAGGCGATGTGGGTCTATACGCCGCGCGTCTCGAAAGGTATGCGGCTTGAAATTGAGTGGGCTCATCAACTCGAACTTCCTATTTCTTATTTCGACCACAATTTCGAGGAGGTATGTCTCGATGACTAAATTCCATCTCTGCCAAGCCACCGTCTCTGGTGCGCAACGCAACCTCCACTACCCAAACCGCACCCTCATCACCAACGCCGCTGATCTCAAGAAAGCCATGGCGTTCGATCATGTAGCCGCCAGCTATGAGGGCGATATTCGTTCCACCGACAGGTTCTTGCAATCCACGTGTGTGGTGATGGATGCCGATAACGACCACTCCAACTCACCCGCTGATTGGGTGACACCGGAATCGCTCGCTCTCATTTTCCCGGGCGTCGCTTTGGCGACCGCGACCTCACGGAATCATTTGAAGCCGAAGGGTGAAAAGACCGCCAGGCCGCGCTTCCACGCCTACTTCCCAATAACGACCATCACCGACGGCGACGAGTACGCGTCCATCAAGCGCAAGCTCGCATCATTTACCGGCATCTTTGATCGCAACGCGCTCGATGCTGCTCGCTTCATCTACGGCACAAACGGTTCTGAGGTGACGTGGACGGACGGCGACCTCACCATCACCGATTTCCTCGACGCGGACAAGTTTGCAGCGCTGGCCATGCATGAAGGTGAGATCCGTGAGGGTTCACGTAATGCGACGATGAGTCGCTTCGCCGGGCGGGTGATCGTGCGTTTTGGAAACACCGATGAAGCCCGCGAGCTATTCGAGCAGAAAGCGCAGCAGTGCGTACCCTCTTTGCCGCCGTCGGAGTTGGATGCGATCTGGCACTCGGCGCTCAAGTTCGGTGCGAAAGTCGCCGCAACGCCCGGCTATATTCCACCCGAACGCTACGCCGAGATGACCGGTCTCAAACCCTCCGACTACACGGACGTCGGCCAAGCCACCGTACTAGCTGACGAATATGCAGCGAAGCTCGCCTATAGCGAGGCGACCGATTGGCTGGTCTACAACGGCTCGTTTTGGGAGGAAACCAAACCTGGCGCTCGCGCGGTAGCTCAAGACCTCACCAGCCGACAGCTAGAGCAAGCCCTTGAGTTGAAAGAGCAAGCGCGGCAGCGTTGCGATGCCACAGGCGTGACTCAGCTCCTTGGGGCGATGAGCCTGACCAAAGCCAAGCAGATCTTCACCTCAACCCAATGGGCAGCATACACACAGCTGCAAGAAGCCGAAGCATATGAGAAGTACGTCCTCAAACGCCGCGACTCGAAAGCAATCACCGCATCGCTCAAGGAAGCGACGGCGATGCTGCAAGTCACTCAAGCTGAGTTAGATAATGACCCGTTTGCTTTGAACACGCCTTCTGGGACAATTGATCTGCGCACCGGCGACATCCAGCCCCACGAGTACGGGGACTTCATCACGAAACAAACCACCACCGATGCATCGAGCGACGGTGCGGATGTATGGCAGGCAGCCCTCCAGCTCTTCTTCCAAGGCGATGCCGAGTTGATCGAGTATGTCCAGCGCGTCGTCGGACTCGCTGCTATCGGCAAAGTCTATGTAGAAGCGTTGATTATTGCTTATGGGGATGGGCAGAATGGCAAATCAACGTTTTGGAACACTATCGCGCGCGTGCTGGGTTCGTATTCTGGGCATTTGTCGGCTGACGTGCTCACCATTTCCAATCGGCGAAACGTCAAACCCGAGTTGGCTGAAGCCAAAGGCAAACGTCTGTTAATAGCAGCGGAGATGGAAGAAGGGATGCGCCTATCAACCTCCAACGTCAAGCAGCTCGCGTCAACCGATGAGGTGTATGCGGAGAAAAAGTTCAAAGCACCTTTCGCCTACCAGCCGACCCACACCCTCGTCCTATACACCAACCACCTACCAAGGGTGGGTGCGATGGACGCAGGCATCTGGCGACGCTTGATCGTGATCCCTTTCGAGGCGAAAATCGAAGGCTCGAGCGACATCAAAAACTACGCCGAACACCTCTACCAACATGCTGCCGGAGCCATCCTCCAGTGGATCGTGGACGGTGCTCGTCGCATCATCGCAGACGACTACGTACTCAAGCCACCATCAAAAGTCGCGGCAGCTATCGAAGCCTATCGCGAATCGAACAATTGGCTCGGGCACTTCCTTGATGAAGAATGCAACCTCGGTGACGGACTGACAGAGAAATCTGGTGACCTCTATGCCGCCTACCGAGCCTTTGCCACGGCACGCAGTGAATACGTGCGCTCAACCACCGACTTCTACACAGCCCTAGAAACCCAAGGCTTTGAACGCCGCCGAACCAAGGCGGGCGTGATTGTTTACGGCATCCGCCTCTCTGGCGCTGAGCAGGAATTTCTCGACTAATCGCCTTGGCTGGTGTAGGTCGATGAACCTCATATACATAACTTTTTATATATAGGTTTTTCGATTTAGTCCTTAAAGAAAAGTCTTGTAATAGACCTTCATCAACCTACACCACGTGAGCAGAAAGCAACACGTGATGAAAGAACAACATTTAGAACAAGCACTCGTAAAAACCGTTGAGGCTTTGGGCGGGGTCTGCTGGAAACTAGTCAGCCCCGGAACTGCCGGTGTACCTGACCGAATCGTGCTGTTACCTGATGGGCATGTTGGCTTCGTGGAAGTCAAAGCACCCGGCGGCAAAGTCCGCGCAATCCAAAAACACAGACTGAGGCAGTTGAAGCACCTGGGCTTCACCGCACTCGTCCTCAATAACCCTGATGAGGTTGAGGAGGTGTGCCATGCAATACAAGCCGCATAACTACCAACAGCTAGCAACGGCTTTCATTGAGGAACACCCAGCTGCAGCGCTACTGCTCGAGATGGGACTTGGCAAAACCGTCATCACCCTGACAGCAATCCAACACCTCCTCTTCGACTCCTTCGAAGCCCACCGGGTACTGGTTATTGCGCCGCTGCGCGTAGCAAGGGACACGTGGCCTGCCGAGCAGGCAAAGTGGAGCCACTTACGCCAGCTACGGCTGGCAGTAGCTGTCGGCACCGAACGCCAACGCCGCCAAGCACTCAACTCAGGCGCAGACATCACAGTGATGAACCGGGAGAACGTTGACTGGCTTATTACCCGTAGTGGCATCAAGTGGCAGTGGGATATGGTCATCATCGACGAACTCTCCTCCTTCAAAAACCACCGCGCCAAACGCTTTACCGCGCTCATGAAGATCCGCCCACAAGTCAAGCGCATCGTCGGGCTTACCGGCACCCCAGCCAGCAATGGATTGATGGACTTATGGGCCCAGTTCCGCCTCCTCGATTTAGGTGAGCGGCTCGGGCGCTACATTTCCCACTACCGCGATAGATGGTTCGTGCCCGATAAGCGGGGTGGGATGCAGGTGTTCACCTACAAACCTAAACCTGGCGCTGAAGACGAAATCTATCAGACAATCTCGGATATCACGCTGTCTATGCGAACCAGCGACTACCTCACCCTCCCACCACTGACCGTCACAACCACCGAGGCGACCATGAACGGCAGGGAACGCAAGGTCTACAACCAGCTAGCGGCAGAGATGGTAGTCGAGCTGGGCGATGAGGTGATTGACGCGGCCAATGCTGCCGTCCTGGCAGGTAAGCTCACCCAACTAGCGTCCGGTGCGGTCTACACCGAAGCCGGCGACCCTATCGTGGTACACGGCCGCAAACTCGATGCCCTTGAAGACCTCATCGAAGCAGCGAATGGGAATCCCGTGCTTGTGGCGTATTGGTGGCAGCACGACCTGGCACGCATCCGGCAGCGCTTCCCGCAAAGCCAGACAGTTAAAAACTTCAGCGGATATTGCGGCCTGGAATGCTGGCGAGATCCCACTCGGGTTGATTCACCCAGCGTCCGCTGGGCATGGGCTTAACCTCCAACAAGGAGGCTCAATCCTCATCTGGTATTCCCTCACCTAGAGCCTTGAGCTCTACCAGCAAACCAACGCCCGCCTGTATCGGCAAGGCCAGACCAAGCCGGTGACTATTACGCATATTGCGACCAAGGATTCGATTGATCAGCGGATTCTTAGGGCACTCGAATCGAAGAACATGACCCAGTCGGCGCTCATCGACGCGGTAGCACAGACCTTGAAAGGAGAAACGAAATGAGCGTTACGCATCAAGAAACCGACATCACCTGGCGCTACATTGACCGTCGCGCCGCTGCTATCAACGCGCTGCGTGACTACGCCACTATGGAAACCATCATCGATAACACTCCCAATGACCTGAAAGCCATCGAATCCGACCTGCCCAGTCTGTCCTCCCCCGTCTTGGATGGCGGCCGCCGTGCGTTTAATCCCACCGCGGCTGAGGACAAAATCCTTAGACACCTGGAACGGATCGATAACCGCACCCGCAAATACCTGCAAGCCAAGGATTACATGGACTGGTTCAACCCCGCATGGCAAGCGCTCACCGATGAGGAACGTGACGTGCTGGAGGTTTGCTTTCTCTCTGGGTATGAGTCCGCCACTGATGCGATTTATGAGGTGCAAGAGCGGCTAAACGTGGAACGCTCCACCGCCTACAACCGACGCAAAACCGCTCTCGATCACCTCACCGTTTTGCTTTATGGATACTGAGTAGCTTGACAAACCTTTAGCGGTGTTGTACTTGAGGCTAATATGTCTTAACCGGTTGTAACGCGCATACTGCAAATAATAATTGCTACCTGCCCTAACGTTCATACACTAGTATGAATATTAGCGTGTTAGTATACACACAACCGTATTTCACATCAACTTAAAAAGGAATATATAGTTGAAATAACTATTCTCAATTGGTAGACTCCAATTAATTTAGCAAAGGGGGTCATGAACAAACGATTCTTCACTTCCGCTATTGCATCAATTGCTGCAATAACCACGCTTTTCTTACCATCAGTTGCTTTCGCTAAAACTGAAACCATCTCTGGAGAAGTTTCGGAGTATGTGCGGATGTACAATACTCAGCGTTACAAAAGTAAATATGTTGGTGTAAGTTTTAACGGAAAGCTAGCCCAGAGATATTGCACTTATCGCAACTGGGATAACCCAGATCTTTGGGATACAGATATTGTGCGTATAGAGTACGCGACATGGGCTCTTGGGTTACGCTACGCGTCTAATGACGTACAGTTCACCAGACTTCAGTTTAGCGGTCATACTGGGTCAGGTACCTTTCCAAGCACAGGCGGGGCTAGTGGTGACTATGCCACTTATTTCAAAATAAACACTAAAGGATCTTATTGTCCTGAGCCTAGCCCGATGCCTTTTAGTGGAAATCTATCCTACTGAAATATGTTTTAGGAGTTTAAGATGGATAAGAGATTCGCTCGCCGTATCGTTGGGGGAACGCCCGCCTTTGTTGGAATATTGGGAATCGGTGTTGCCGGATATTTTGGATTTTCGTCTTTGACGTTAACGAACGATGAAAACCCTAATATTCAAAAAGCTACCCAAGCTCAGGAAACACTGGAGAAGAATCTGCGTGAATCAAACGAACAGCTTAATACTGAACTAAAAGAGATTGAAGCTCAATATGAGCTACCTCCGAACGCTACTTTTGTCTCAGATTATTCATTCAAAGAGATTAACGATCAATTGCAGCAAGTAGAAGCGCAAACTATGCAACGTTCAACCGAAGATGCTGAATTTGAAGTTGAGAAAGTGTGGTACGAGCCCGGATATTTCAAATCCGATGCTCTCGTACAGTGGCAATGCGCTTGGCTAAGAGAAGCTGTTATTGCACAAGAAGCAGACGACGAAACGAGACTAAATCAAGCCCTAACGCAGCTTGACTCATTGAAACAAAAACCTGAAATTGAAATGTTTCCTGACTATGAAACATTTCTTAACGACAACGTGAGCCCAATCAAAGAAGGAAATACTCAACCAGCTAGAGACTTTATCAATTCTGGGTACACATGCGTAGACCAAAACCAAATTAAATAAAAACTAGCTAAGTATCGAAAGACATGTCCATGAGACTATCTGGACAAAACGCGGACGACTTTCCCGTTTCAAGTCCAGTATAGTGTAACTAGTTAGAAAAAGGTCAAAGCCCTAAGCGGAAGAAAAATCCTCTTGGGGCTTTGCCGTTGCCACCGGGAGGCAATGATGCCACGCAAGCCCCCAACGCCCTGCTCCTATCCCAGATGCCCGCGCCTCACGCACGGCAGGTACTGTGACGAGCACGCCAAACTCGCCGAGCACAACTACCGGCGCTATGAGCGTGACCCGGAGATCGACCGCAGGTATGGACGGCAGTGGCGCAAGATTCGTGCCCGCTATGTTGGCGAACATCCGCTGTGTGAGCAGTGCCAGAAAGAAGGCAGGCTCACCCCAACCCAGGAAGTCCACCACATCCTCCCACTCTCCAAAGGCGGGACACATGACTTCACTAATTTGATGTCACTGTGCAAACCCTGCCACTCACGAATCTCCGCTCTTGACGGTGATCGTTGGCGAAATGGAAGGTCAGCCAGACGCGATTCGCTTGGGTAGGGGCGGTCGAATCTCTACGAGATAAGGTACAGGTCAGCGGGCTTGGCCAACCGTACGTAAAAAGACCGAATCAAACAGGGTATTAACCCGCATTGGTCCTTCTTTGCTTCATCACTATTTGTTGTTTTGGGGATTTTCCGCTCTGGAAAGCCAATAGACCGCAAGGCAGTAGGTGTGGAGATGGGAATCGCACTAGGTTGCCATCACTTTTCTTCTTACCCGTCCGGTTTCGTCTTCTCCCATGGCTTATGAGTGACGGGGAAAAATAAACGCACACCATAAAACTGGCGGCGATTTTTCCCGACTGGTAGGTGATCTCCTGCCAGTGAGTTAATAACTGATTTCTATGAAGGAGGAATCATGGTAGATCAAATGGTTTTGAAAACACAGCAATGGTTGAACACTACCTACGGCAGTAAGACTGGGTTCGGTTCAGTCTCAGAGAACGGTCGAACCGGGTGGGACACAATTAATGCTTTGATTCGTGCCCTGCAAATCGAGCTGGGTATCACCGCTACAGCGAATAACTTCGGTGCCGGGACACAGTCACGCTTCAAGAATCGTTGGCCGAACGGGATCAGCAAAACCGATTCGAGTAGCAACGTGCATGGCATTATCCAAGGCGCCCTATGGTGTAAAGGATACCCAGCAGAATACGGAGGTATCACAACCAAGTTTACTGATAATGTTGCTTCCTCGATTCGGGATGTGAAGAGCGATATCGGGTTATCGTCATCATCTTCTACGATTGATCTGGAGCTGATGATGGCACTGCTATCAATGAAGCAGTTCAAACTATTGTCTGCCTATGGTGGCAAGAGTGCTATCCGCACGGCGCAGCAAGCAGTAAATCGCCAATACAAGGCATACACGGGCATCATTCCAACTGATGGCTTGTATGGGCGTGAAATGAACACTGCCCTGATCCAAGTGTTGCAAGCTATCGAGGGATTCACTCCAGCTGAGGCGACCGGCAACTTTGGTAACGGCACCCGCTCACGCCTACAAACAATCAGTAGTGGCACGAGCGAATGGGTATGGCTCGCTAGCGTTGCGCTGTCATGTAACGGATACCAAATCACTGCGACCAACTCTTGGTCATCAACTATCGCAAATATGATCCGAGAATTTCAGACAAACTACGCCCTGCCCGTCACTGGCGTCGTTGACACTACCACGTGGATGAGCCTACTTACTTCAAAAGGCGATCCGAACAGAATAGCTCGCGCGTGCGATTGCGCAACAGTGTTAAATCGACAGCAAGCAAAAGACTTGAGGACAGCTGGATACACACACATTGGGCGATACTTAACAGGAAGTGTAGGCTCTGAAAATACCTCAAAAGCCTTAACCCTAGAAGAAATAGGGCACATCACCAGCGCTGGCTTAGCCGTTTTTCCAATTTATCAAGATGGGGGTTATTACCAAGAATATTTTGCTAATAGCTCCCAAGGAACTATCGACGCTGTTACCGCAATCACCGCTGCAGAACGCGTAGGTGTTCCATTTGGTGCAACAATTTATTTCGCTGTGGATTTTGATGCGTACGAGTTTCAAATTGACTCCATGATTTTGCCGTATTTTAGGCAAATTAGCGCCACGTTTAACTCTTCCAAAAATCCAATGCGTTACAAGGTAGGCGTATACGGGCCGCGCTTGGTGTGTACGAAAGTTAGTGACGCAGGATATGCATCTTTTTCTTTCGTTGGCGATATGTCCACTGGTTTTTCCGGAAATCTTGGATATCCAATCCCAGATAACTGGGCATTCGACCAATTCCATGAATTTACATTCGAATCTTCTCCGTCTTTCCCTTTGGATAAAGATGCTTACTCAGGACGAGATCGCGGAACAAGTTCTTTCGACGAGGTGCCAATGAGAACACCTGAAGAACTCGAGGAAGAAAATCAGCGGAATTTATTGGAGATCGCACGTGAGACTTTTGTCAGACGTGTGCTTGAGCCACTGGGGTATTACCCTAGTTTTTCTTCGATTGGTTGGGAGTATGGGCAGACACTTGAACTTGGAAACATACATACCCCAACTTTCAGCATGAAGATTTCTGCACATCTATCCACTGAAGGGGCAACATCTTCTAATGGAGTGTTTTCTACAGATATTCGAGTAAATAACGCTGGAGAGCTGTCAGCTACAACTGCAAACGCAATTGATTCTGCCAGTGTAACATTTGACATTGAGGATCTGGGATCTAGCGGAGATTTCGCTTCACGAATTAAAAGCATAGCCGGATCAGTAAAATCAGGAAGAATCACTTTTGGAACGACCATGACCGAAGACACTTCATTACAGGTGTGGATTCGTGTTGATTCAGATAATCTAGCTAGTGATGATTCTGGTATTGATTCAACAATGTCAGTTACTGTTACATACGATGTCACCTTGCATCCAGCATCAGGCGTAGAATGGCGTCTACCACAAGTTTCTGGAGAACAAGTAGAAGTAGTCGTAGGCGTTCTGGCGCTCGTGGTGTTGGCCGGGGTAATAATCATAACTGCACCCGAAGCGGCACTAGTAGCAGGAGTGGTTGCTATTGGAGCGGGGGTAGCTACGCAGTAAGGAGAATATAAATGAGTGCTGGCAGTAGACGCGAGGATGCACATGTGCTTGTAGCGCGAATAAAGAAGGCTGCCCTCATTGCTACTGCCAGCGCACTCTCTTTGTTGGGGATTATCGTTGCACTATATCTGAATCTAATTCCAGGAGTTAACGTCACTGTTTCAAAAGTTGATAGGGACTATCTCATCGATAGCTTTACCTCTGGGAAGAACAAGGTTGATATATATCAGCACGATGGCAAAGTTTGCGCAGACACATACTCAACTTCTAAAGCAGATATCCCGCATCAGACTTGCGTAACTACAGCAAGAAAAATTGCCCCTAGTGATATCACTCTTGACTGGTTTACTCTCAACGGCGGAGCAGAGAAAGTTGAGGCAGGACATCCAAACACAACATCAGTGCACATTCTGATCAAGGAAGGAGAAACAGTAGTTTTTGAGCATCATGAATCATTTATTGAAAAGCTCACTGATGCCTTCAATGACGGTCTTAACATGCACCCTGCACCTGAGAATTAAAACCGCGGGGCTCAGGCTCCGATTATTTCTGAAGAATCATCAGAATACTGGGAAGCGGCTTTCATAAACTTCACACTATCAGTTTTACGATACGAGACGGCGAGCAAGCATACGAGAGCGTATATTCCAATATTAAGCAAAGAGCTCCAGCACACTTCTTTCCATATCGCCACATCAACCCTGTCGACCATGAAACGAGTACAGTAGGCTGCCGAGATTCCCACGAAAATTGCGCATCCACATTTTAGTAATGTTTTAGTAGTAAAATCCATTAGTGGCAGCTTGTATCCAAGTAGAGCACTTAATGGTATAGAAACAATTGTTAGAACCGATCCGAGAAGCTGAAAGGTCGGAAAAGCAAACAGTAAAAAATGATAGGAAAAATGGCATGCAAAAAATATGAATGCAATGCCGCCTAGCCACCAGCCAATCTCGACTTTAGGTCTGTTCGTCATATATTGCATTACACTGCTTCACAATCAACGTATTAGTCATTCGCACCAGAACTTCCCACTATTTAATACTACCTCCAATAAATGCTGGTTCTACACCTGATTCTGATTTGATTCAAACTCAGGCACCCCTACTCAGGACGAAAAGATGGCTAAAGATGGAACGAACCGTGGCGGTAGGCGTGCAGGCTCTGGCGCTAAACCCACACCAGCATTCGAGAAAATCACCGAAGGCAAAGACGCTCGCGTGCTTCAAATCGCGCCGCTCGACCCGCCCAATCTTGAGGCAGGTTCAGATCTTGAGGGCTCGGAGATGCCTGAGCCGAGCTCTTATTTGGCTGCGGTGCAGCGTGATGGTAACCCTTTGGGTGCTGACGTGATTTACCGCGACACCTGGGCTTGGCTCAAAGAACGTGGCTGCGAAAAACTCGTGGCACCACGCCTGATTGAAGCTTATGCTCAGAATTTTGCTCGGTTCATTCAATGCGAAGAAGCAATCTCCAACTTCGGTCTGCTCGGTAAGCATCCGACGACGGGGGCGGCGATTGCGAGCCCGTTCGTAGCCATGAGCCAGTCCTTTTCTAAGCAGGCGAACACGCTCTGGTATGAGATTTTCGATGTGGTGAAACAAAACAGCCTTGTCGATTATTCGGGGCCGACCCCTAGCGATAACGTGATGGAACGCCTGCTTCAATCGCGCTCTTAGCTTTCGATTCTGTATATACATTCTCCCGCTCGGATCGTCCGTGCGGGTTTTCTTATGCCCGCTCATGGGCAGGAAAGGTTAACTGCTCATGTTGAAGACTGCTGAATCAGTTCGTGCCGGTCATCCTGACAAGCTGTGTGATTTCATCGCCGACACTATCCTGGACGAGGCACTCTATGGCGATCCGGCTGCGCGAGTGGCTGTGGAGGTGCTGGCGACGAAAGCCAGGATTTATGTGGCTGGCGAGATCACCTCCAAGACCAAAGTTGAGATCCCGGCCGTGGTACGCAAGGCACTGATCGTACGCGGCTATGATCCACGGGCTTTCCGTATCCGCGTGCGCGTACATCGCCAAAGCTTGGATATTGCTGGCGGCGTTGACCAATCGTTAGAAGCACGCCAGTGCCAACAGGATGCCTACGCCGCGATTGGTGCTGGAGATCAGGGCACGGTTTACGGGTATGCAAGCAGCGAAACTGAGGAACGCCTGCCACTACCGTTGGTGTTTGCTCAGCGGATTTGCCAGCGCCTCGATGAAGCATTCGCAGATAACAAGCTGCCAGGGCTTGGCGCAGATGGCAAGGCTCAGGTGAGTATCGACTACGAGAACGGCAAAGCGAAGCGCGTCTCTAGCGTGGTGGTGTCGGTGCAACACAAGCCTGGCTGCAACAACGATGAGCTGCATCAAAAGATTGCCTCGCTGATTATCGCCCCAGCCTGTAAAGAACTCCCCATCGACGAGGACACCGAAATCCTGATTAATCCTTCCGGGCGATTCATTGTTGGTGGGCCTGAAGCCGACACCGGCTTAACCGGGCGCAAGCTCATGGTGGATACCTATGGCGGGCTCGCGCCCCATGGCGGCGGAGCCTTCTCCGGCAAAGACGCTAGCAAGGTGGATCGCACGGGTGCTTATATGGCGCGGCTGATTGCTCGCACGCTGGTTGATGCGAAGCTCGCCGAAGAAGCCCAAGTCAGCATCTCCTATGCGATTGGTAAAGCCGACCCGGTCGCGTTCACCGTGGACACTTTCGGCACTGGCAGGTTTGATGACCTGCAGCTCACTGCCGCCTGCTGCGAGGTGTTCCCACTCCGCCCGGCAGGAATGATTGAAGCCCTCGACCTGGGTAAGCACACAAACTTCCGCACCTATTCAGCGTATGGGCATTTCGGCCACGGGTATCCCACCTGGGAGCGTGATTGGGCGTGGGTGGATAAACTCCGCGAAGCGTTGGGGGTGCATTACTGATGCGAATCGAACAACGACCTATTGCCGAGCTGACCCCAGCGGACTACAACCCCAGGAAAGACCTCAAACCCGGCGACGCCGAGTACGAAAAACTCAAAGCGAGTATCGAGCAGTTCGGCTACGTCGAACCCGCAATCTTTAACGAGCGTACCGGTCGGATTGTCGGCGGGCATCAACGCCTGAAAGTCATGGCTGACCTCGGCATTGATGCCGCCGATGTCGTCATCGTGGATTTGGACGAAACCAAAGAAAAAGCACTCAATATCGCGCTGAACAAGATCAGTGGTGAATGGGACGAGCCCAAGCTGGCCTTGTTGATTGCTGACCTGCAAGCGAGCGACTTCGACGTCTCCCTGACCGGCTTCGACCTCGAAGAAATCGAACAACTCCTCTCCCTCGGTGACGACAAGGAAGTCACTGATGATGGTTTCGACCTCGATGCCGCTTTGGAGCAGGCCGCATTCGTTGAGGACGGTGATCTGTGGCAGATTGGTGAGCACCGACTGCTGTGTGGTGACGCCACCAAGCCCGAGAATGTGGAGCGGTTGATGGGCGGCAAGCAAGCCAACCTGATCCTCACAGATCCCCCTTACAACGTCGCCTTTAAATCGGCTTCTGGTTTGAGTATCAAGAACGACTCGATGGAAGATGAAGCGTTCTACCAATTCTTACTCGCAGCCTTCACCAACATGGTTGCGGCAAGTGAAGCAGGCGCTTCGGCCTACGTTTTCCATGCAGATACCGAGGGGCTGAACTTCCGCCGCGCATTCAAAGAATCTGGGCTGTATCTCTCGGGTACCTGTATTTGGGTGAAAGATTCGCTCGTGCTCGGTCGCTCGCCGTATCAGTGGCAGCATGAGCCGATCCTGTTCGGCTGGAAGACAGGCGGTAAGCATCGATGGTTCGCTGATCGTAAGCAAACGACAGTGTGGAAATTCGATAAGCCGCACCGCAACGTTGATCATCCCACATCCAAGCCGCTGGATTTGCTGGCATATCCGATTCAAAACTCTACGTCCGAGAACGCGATTATCCTCGATTGCTTTGGCGGTTCAGGCTCCACACTCATGGCTGCAGCCCAACTGAATCGGATCGCCTATTGCATGGAACTCGATCCGAAATACGCTTCCGTGATCTTGCGCCGCTACGCCGACACCTACGGGTCGGAGGACATCACCTGTAAGCGAGGCAAGAAAACGGTGCGTTTTGCTGATGTGGTGAAAGAAGTCTCTGATGGAAAACAAACCGCTTAAACTCGGCTCGCTCTTCGATGGCTCGGGAGGGTTCCCACTCGCCGCCACCCATGTGGGTATCGAACCAATCTGGTCTTCAGAGATTGAGCCGTTCCCGATCCTGGTCACCACCACGCGTTTTCCGAACGTGACGCATCTTGGTGACGTTGCTCGAATCAACGGCGCTGAGGTGGAGCCGGTGGATGTGGTCACGTTTGGGTCACCGTGCCAAGACCTGTCGGTGGCAGGTAAAAGGGCAGGTTTAGCTGGCGAGCGTTCGGGTTTGTTTCATCAAGCCGTCAGAGTCATCAAGGAAATGAGAGGAGTCTCCAATGGTCTATATCCAAGATTCGCTGTTTGGGAAAACGTGCCCGGAGCCTTCTCAAGCAATAAAGGAGCAGACTTCCACAGCGTCCTGCAAAACCTCATCTCGGTTGTCGACGAGCAAGCAGCGGCTGACCTACCTCGAGTACAAAAGTGGCAAAAAGCTGGAGCGATCGTGGCAGACCACTGGAGTATTGCGTGGCGAGTATTGGACGCGCAATTTTTCGGAGTACCCCAACGACGCAAAAGAATCTACCTTATCGCAGATTTTGCAAGCGGGCGTGCCGGACACATACTCTTTGAGCCCTCGCGCAGCTCAAGGAATCTTGCGCAGGGCTGCAGTGAAAGGCAAAACCCTCCCACTAATCTTGGAGCGGGCACTCACGAGGCAAGCGAATCTTTAGAGGTGTTCGCCTTGCGGATGCGGGCAGGTAAACCTGGTGGTGGTAAAGGCCCACTCGTACAAACAAATCTGTCGGGCACGCTCGGATGCAGTAACGACCAGACGATTATTGAGCCGCTACTGTTTGACCATCATCCTCATGATGCCAGAGTGGGCGGACCATGCCAGATAGCACCAACCGTGACCGCTCGTTACGGCACTGGCGGAGGCAATACTCCCATCATCGCTACCGCCTACGGTTTCAATGCGCTGCATGAGGGACGCGCCTCGGCAGTGGGCAGATACGGTTACCCAACCGAGGTATCCAAGACGCTCGATACGTCAGGGATAACTCCGACCTGCAACCAAGGCGGCATCGCCATCGTCGAACCCGACGTTGTGAGCGCCTCGAAGGCAGACTTCTTCTGCCGAGGCAACATCAATATTGCAGGTACTCTGTTGGCTTCCGACGCCACAGAGCCACCCCTGGTCACCGACCCTTGCCTACCCGAATACCGCGTGAGGCGCTTAACCCCAACCGAATGCGCCCGCCTACAAGGATTCCCTGATACTTGGACAGACGGACTCGCCATCGAGAACCCGAGCGAAGACGTGCTGGATTATTGGTGGCAGGTCTGGTCTAGCTGGGGCAAGGTGCAAGGATTGAAAAGACCTAAAACCCGCAACCAAGTACGCACATGGCTGGCTAATCCAGTGACCGACCGGGCGTTATACAAGCTGTGGGGAAACGGGATAGCCCTGCCATGCGCCGAGTTCGTGCTAGAGCGGATTGCTGCGTGTGCTCGTGGCGCAGAGCTCTAAGTTTTTGCCCGAAATAAGCCGTGAAACGACTGGATAAGCCTGCGAACCTATGGCTGTATATACATGACCAAACGAGAAGAAACTAAGGAGGTCACCATGAAACAGCCAGCTACTCATTTCAAGGTCAGCGGTAAACGAGACCTGCTGAATCTTGCGGCGTTGATCGCGGATATGCTCGACTACATCCTCATCGACCAGCCGGATGGCTCCTACCTGATCGGCTACACCCGCATCGATACCGATGGCACGGTTCATTGGGAGAAAGGCACGAAGAAAGCCCTGCGCGAGCTGATCATGTGGGAAGCCACATCAGAGGGATTCCAGGAGGCCATCCAATGAGCGAAGCAACGAATACTGCAGCAGACACCGGACTCGTCATCCAACTGCCCGTCGACAAGCTCGGCAAGAACGCTGTCGAGCAGAAGCAATCCCTCGAGAAGCTACAGCAGCTACTCGATGCTAGAGCAGGCCTATTTATTAAAGCCACGAACGCCGACCAACTCGACCTCACCATTGAGGACGGAAATATTGGCTTTGCCTGGTGGAACCGGCTCCCACCCTTCGACGACATCCCGCTACTCAGCGAGCTGTGTGCGGTCCTCGTAGGCTACGCGGCAAAAGTGCAAAGGATGGCTAGCAAGCCTCGCGAGCCGGTGGTGAATGAAAAGTATGTGATGCGATCCCTGCTCTACCGGCTAGGCCTCGGCGGCAACGAGCACAAGGAAGTCCGCAAGCTTCTGCTCGGGCGTTTGGATGGGAATTCGGCGTGGAAAACCCCGCCAGATACTAGCGGAGCGGAACTCTAGTTTTCCTTGAAAATAAGCGGCAAAACGACTGGATATAACCCCGCGTCTATGGCTGTATATACATACCAAAACGGTACGAACCTGAAAGGAAATACAGTCATGAGCATCCAGCCGAAAATGAGCATCGAGCAAGAAAACACTCAGCGGTTCATTTCCCGCGCCACCGCTTGGGCTACATCATCGTCGAGATTGAGACCGATAGCAAAAACCTGTGGGTCACGATCATTCCTGCCGATGACAACTCCTACACGCCGATCCTGTACCGGCATTGGGATAGTAAGGAGTGGAAGATCGAAACCACCGCCTACGGCACCCTTGGCATCGAGCAGATCGAGAAAGTCACCGAAGGCTACCAGAGAGCCATCGCCATGGTTCACGAGCTCAACCACCTCAGTGCAGGCGGCGTGGTCAACTACAAAGTCACCAACTAACACCGAATCAGCTCAGGAAGTCCTCGCCTAGTGCGGGGCTTTCCTCACTGACGAACCTGCCTCTTAGATAGAGATGCATATCGCTATTTTTCCTTGCAAATAAGCCCCAAAACGACTGGATAAGCGTGCGGGTCTATGGCTGTATATACATACCAAAACGGTACGCGAGAAAGGAAATATAGCGATGGAAACGACAACAATGGAAAGCCTACAAATGGCCACCGATAGCTACGGCGCGGTGGTGCGCTACGGCAACCTGGTGCTTGCCACGAGCTACGGCTGGCATGAGGGCGGGGTCTACGGCAACGACGCCCGCATCTACCGCCTGGCTGAAACTCCCTCCGACAACCCTTGGCACGGCAAGTCCTTCATCGAATGCGGTCTCGAAGTGATCAAGCAGGCCGACGAGATTTTCCCTGACAACGGGCACGCGCTCGCTTGGGCATTCACCGCCGCTGACCTCGCCGCCGCATAAACCACGTCCTAGAGCACCTGGAGCCCCGCACCACGAGGGGTTCTCCTCGTCATTAGCGCTTTGTTCGATAGAGATGTATATCGCTATTTTTCCTTGCAAATAAGCCAATTATGACTGGATATAGTCGCGTACCTATGGCTGTATATACATACCGAAACAACCACGGTAACGAAAGGAAAAAGGCTATGAGCACGAAATTCGACAAAGACCTGAAACTGATGGAAACCGATGCCGATGCGAGCATCATGATCCTGCGTGAACGCAAAGCCCAGCTCGAGCGGATCGAGCGGCAAGGACGAGCCTGCAAAAACAAGTTCCGCCTCGAATGCCTCGCCCAGGAATACAACCGGCTCAAGCGCGAATACGACGCCCTCGACCAAATGATCTGAAAGCGAGGAAACAGCAATGGTCACCACGGTCAGCGAAAAGAACCTGTAAACCAAACTCGAGAAGATTGTCGCCGAGCGTTTCGACTACATTCCTACCCTCGAGGCCTGCCACAACGATGAGGATGATTTCTCAGAAGTCACCGTCTGGGGTCTCGCCGAGATCCTGCGCACGACCTACGAAGCCGACCTCGCCGATACCTAGGCAGGCATCACCGCCGTTACTCAATAGCAGCACGTAAAAATGTACGAGCCCAACCCGAGCTGGTTGGGCTTTCTCTTTGTGATTGGAGGTGCCTTAATGGCAATGCGCCGCCTAGAACGCTACGAGCCAACCCGCTTTGCTCTGCCGACCTCGCATTACGATAAGCGGGCTGCGGACTATGCGGTGGCGTTCATTCAAGCGCTCACGCATACGAAAGGCCGGTGGGCTGGCAGGCCGTTTGAGTTGATTGATTGGCAAGAACAAATCATTCGCGACCTTTTCGGCACCCTCAAACCCGATGGATACCGCCAGTTCACGACTGCTTATGTGGAGATTCCGAAGAAGCAAGGCAAGAGTGAGCTGGCTGCTGCTGTCGCATTGTTGCTCGCGTGCGCCGATGGCGAAGAACGCGCAGAGGTGTATGGCTGTGCGGCCGATCGCCAGCAGGCCAGCATTGTGTTTGAGGTGGCAGCGGATATGGTGCGAATGTGCCCGCCCTTGGCGAAGCGGGTGAAGATCTTGCGAAGCCAGAAACGCATCATCTACACGCCCACCAACTCTTTCTACCAAGTCCTCAGTGCTGAGGCATATTCCAAGCATGGCTTCAACATTTCTGGCGTTGTCTTTGATGAGCTGCACACCCAGCCCAACCGCAAGCTGTTTGATGTGATGACGAAAGGCTCTGGTGATGCGAGAACCCAACCGCTGTATTTCTTGATCACTACAGCGGGCTCGGATATGCACAGTATTTGTTGGGAGCAGCACGAGAA
Source organism: uncultured Arcanobacterium sp. (assembly GCA_958428545.1). Lineage (GTDB taxonomy): Bacteria > Actinomycetota > Actinomycetes > Actinomycetales > Actinomycetaceae > Arcanobacterium_A. The sequence goes on from CAUAGM010000002.1 coordinate 154,408, forward strand.
AGCACTCGACATCCTCGCAGGCAAGAAGCACGATCCGCGCTTCTATCCCGTCATCTACGGAGCAGGCATGGACGAGGACTGGACGAGTGAGACCGTGTGGAAGAAAGCCAACCCCTCCCTTGGCATCACCGTTGATATTTCCAAAGTGCGTGACGCCTGCGAGAGCGCGAAGCAAAACCCTGCCGAGGAAAACTCGTTCCGCCAGTTGCGCCTGAATCAGTGGGTGAAGCAAGAAGTGCGCTGGATGCCCATGCACGTGTGGAACCAAAACTCTGCACCCGTGGACGAGAAAGCCTTAGAGGGGCGGGTTTGTTACGGCGGTCTCGACCTCTCAAGCACATCGGATATCACCGCCTTCGTTTTGGTATTCCCTCCCGAGGAGCCTGACGAGCCGTATTGGATTTTGCCGAAGCTGTGGCTCCCAGAAGACACCCTCGACCTACGCGTAGCCCGCGACCACGTGCCCTACGACCTATGGCATAAGCAGGGCTATGTGAGAACCACTGAAGGCAATGTGGTTCATTACGACCATATCGAGCACGAGATCGAACAACTCGGCCTCAGGTTCAACATTCGCGAGATTGCTTATGACCGTTGGGGCGCCGTCCAAATGAGCCAAAACCTTGAGGATGCTGGTTTCACGGTGGTGCCATTTGGGCAAGGGTTCAAAGACATGTCCCCACCATCCAAGGAACTGATGAAGCTGGCGTTGGAGGGCAAGCTGGCCCATGGCGGGCACCCGGTGCTCGCCTGGATGGCTGACAACATCACCGTGCGCCAAGATCCTGCAGGCAACATCAAGCCAGATAAGCAGAAGAGCACGGAGAAGATTGACGGTATCGTTGCCCTGATTATGGCGCTGGATCGGGCGATAAGGTGCGGCAGCGTAGAAAGTTCCGAATCCGTCTATGACGAGCGCGGACTGTTGTTCATTTAGCTGGTCGCGGGTGGAAGAGTGCTCCGATGGCGTTCGCGCATAGGGCGAGCACGCTGTAGATGGCACTGTAGATGAGGGTACTGCTGTTGAAGAACAGGAACATTGGTGCTAGGAAGCACAGCACTGGGGCGAGCACCCACAGGACGGTGAAGCCTTGTTTCACTCCGTCCCATGTAGCCAAAGCGATAGTCGCCGCTGGTAGTAGGACGAATAGGATGAGAAGCGACATAGCTAGGCCGGTATCCCATAGCTGTGTGGCGCGAGTAATGCCAAACAGGATTGCTGGCAGGGCGAGATAAGCGGCAAGGAGCGCTGCGATACGGAGCCATGTCGTTTTCGTCGTCCATCTCATGCACCTTATTTTCTCATAGAAGGAACGAGCACACATGGGCATTATTGACCTTTTCAAGAAACGCGCTGCCGAGGATAAGGCGCTTACGCATAGCGGTTATAGCTTTTTCTTCGGGGCGACGTCGTCGGGGCGTCCGGTGACGGAACGCTCGGCGATGCAGATGACTGCCGTGTACGCGTGTGTGAGAATCCTGTCCGAGGCTATCGCTGGCCTGCCGCTGCACGTTTATCGGTATGAGGAGAACGGGTCGCGGGTGAAAGCGTTGGATCATCCACTCTACGGTCTGCTTCATGATGAGGCGAACCCTGAAATGACGAGCTTTGTGTTCCGAGAAACCCTGATGACGCATCTGCTGCTCTGGGGTAACGCTTATGCCCAAGTGATTCGTAACGGTAAGGGCGAGGTGCTCGGGCTGTATCCGTTGATGCCGAACCATATGGAGGTCGGACGCTCGAAGTCGGGCGAACTCGAGTACGTCTATACCCGTACCGGTGATGAGCCAGATCAAGACCAACCCCGCAAGGTCACACTCATGGCGGCGGATGTGTTGCATATTCCAGGGCTGGGTTTTGATGGTTTGGTGGGCTATTCGCCGATTGCGATGGCGAAAAACGCTATCGGATTAGCGATTGCCACCGAGGAATACGGCGCGAGCTTTTTCGCTAATGGTGCTGCTCCTGGTGGCGTGCTCGAGCATCCAGGCACGATTAAAGACCCCGCCCGTGTGCGTGAGTCGTGGCAGTCCACCTTCGGCGGTAGCCGTAATTCGAATAAGATTGCGGTGCTTGAGGAGGGTATGACATACACGCCTATAGGTATTTCTCCTGAGCAGGCACAGTTTTTGGAGACTAGGAAGTTTCAGATCAACGAAATCGCCAGAATCTTCCGTATCCCGCCGCACATGGTCGGCGACCTCGAAAAATCGTCCTTTTCCAATATTGAGCAGCAGTCGCTCGAGTTTGTGAAATACACGCTCGAGCCGTGGGTGATCAGGTGGGAACAAGCCATCACCAAAACCCTGCTGAGTGTGAATGAGAAGCCTCGCGTGTTCGTGAAGTTTAACCTCGAAGGCTTGCTGCGTGGCGACTACGTGAGCCGAATGAACGGGTATGCCACCGCTCGGCAGAATGGGTGGATGAGTGCCAACGACATTAGAGCCTTGGAGAATCTGGATTTGATTCCTGAGAATCAGGGCGGGGATGTGTATTTGGTGAATGGCAATATGCTCCCACTCGGATTAGCTGGTGCTTACGCCGACAAGCAACAAGCAGAACAGCAGACAGAGCAACCCGAGCCAAGCGAGCCAGAGCCTCCGCACGATGAACAAGAACAGCAGCAGAAAGAAGAAGCCGATGAGTCCAAGAAGCGTAGGAGGAAACGATGAGCAAACGTTTTTGGAACTGGAGCAATCCCCCAGTCAATGAAGAAACAAACCCGGACGCACCTGACGTTCGGGTTTTGCATATTGATGGGGTGATTGCTGAAGAAACCTGGTTCGATGATGACATCACCCCAGCCCTTTTCGCCGAAGAACTGGGCGCTGGTAGTGGCGATATTAGGGTGTGGATTAATAGCCCTGGTGGTGACGTGGTCGCCGCCGCACAGATCTATAACCTGCTCACCGATTATCCCGGCACCGTCACTGTCCGTATCGACGGGCTCGCCGCCAGCGCTGCTTCGGTAATTGCCATGGCTGGCAAGACCGTGATCATGTCGCCAGTGTCGATGTTGATGATTCACAACCCCGCCACCATGGCCATGGGAGACACCAAGGAACTGAGTCGGGCGATTGAGATGCTCGGCAGCGTGAAGGAATCCATTATCAACGCCTACCAAGCCAAAACCGGCATGAGTAGGTCTAAGCTCGCCAAACTGATGGATGCCGAAACCTGGATGGACGCCCGTGCTGCCCTCACGATGGGGTTCGCTGACGAAATCGACCCACCTCTACAGGGTGGTGAGGCTGGTGCAGAGCCGGTGGTGTTCGACCGCCGCGCCCTGGAAAAACGTATCGTCAACCACTATCAACCCACTGCCGCACCTCCGAAACCCGAGGTGGTGGCTGCTATCAAACCGCCTGAACCTATATCTGATTCTGCTGACCCCGTGGAGATTCCTCCTCGGGGTCGGTCTTTGTCTGAGGCTTATTTGGCGCTCGGGCAGCGAACCCCCTGTCAGTCACTATCTAGCTAGAAAGGGAATATTCCGATGACTGCAACAATGAATGACCTGCGTGACAAGCGCGCGAAAACCTGGGAACAAGCCAAAGCGTTCCTCGACACCCACCAAGGAGACGACGGACGATTGTCTACCGAGGACGATGCCACCTACAGCGCGATGATGGACGACATGGACGCCCTCGCATCTGCTATCACTCGCATGGAAAAGGCAGAAGCCATCGATAAGGAAATGTCTCGCGCCACTTCCACGCCGCTCACTGTCATGCCCGGCACTGGCGCACCACAAACGGCGAACGAGAAGCCTGGGCGTGCGTCTGCTGAGTACCGCAAAGCGTTTTGGGATGCGATGCGCATGAATGCGAATCCGTACGAGATCCGCAATGCCCTGTCCGAAGGTGTCGACACTGAGGGCGGCTATTTGGTGCCGGACGAATTCGAAACCCACGTCGTCGCCGCACTCGAGGAAGAAAACTTTGTGCGCGGCCTCGCCAAAGTCATCCAAACCAGCTCCGGGGATCGCAAGATCCCAGTCGTTGCCACGCACGGTATTGCGACCTGGTTGGAGGAAGGCAAAGCCTATAGCGAATCTGACGAGGTCTTCGACCAGATGACCCTCGGGTCTTTCAAGCTCGGCACTTTCCTCAAAATCAGCGAAGAACTCTTGAACGATTCCGCGTTCGACATTGAGAGCTATCTGTCGGGTGAGTTTGGGCGCAGGATTGGCGCCGCTGAGGAAGAAGCATTCTTGACTGGCGATGGGACGAATAAGCCCACCGGGATTTTCACCACTGCCGAAGAAGGTCTCAAAGCCGGTGCTGCCACTACCGTCACTGCCGATGAACTCATCGATCTGCACTACTCTTTGCGCTCCCCGTATCGCAAGAACGCGGTGTGGGTGATGAATGATTCGACCGTGAAGGTGATTCGTAAGCTCAAAGATGGCAACGGCCAATACCTCTGGCAGCCCGCACTCACTGCTGGCACACCAGACACAATCCTGAACCGCCCCGTCTACACTTCGCAGTTTGTACCCGAACTCAAAGGCGGGGCGAAAGGTATCGCCTTCGGCGACTTGAGCTTCTATTGGATTGCGGATCGTCAAAGCCGTGCCTTTAAGCGGCTCAACGAGCTGTTTGCTACCACCGGGCAGGTCGCGTTCCTTGCCTCCCAGCGGGTCGATGGCAAGCTGATTATCCCCGAGGCTGTGAAAGTGATTACCCAGAAAACCACCACTGGCGCGTAATAGCCGGCGTGGTTACTGATGGATGGGAGGTGTTGATAGATGACTAGCGCGCAAGAACTCTTGAGCGCCGTGAAAGCCAACCTGATCGTGGAGCACAACTACGACGACCAGCTATTGCTGGGGTTAATTGGGAATGCGGTCGGGTATGCCGAGGACTATCAACACCTCCCACCCAGCCACTACCAGACCAGCGAGATGAGTCCTGCGACCAGGCAGGCTATCATCATGCTCGCCTCCCACTTTTACGAATCCCGTGACGGTTCGACCGCTGGCTTCTGGGGAGACAACCCACAGGCAGCTAGCGCCGTGTGGGATGCGGTCAACCGGCTGCTGATACTTGACCGCGAATGGAAAATCTGAAGATCGGAGGCGCTGATGTCGTTTGGGAAAATGAACCAGACCATCACCCTGCTCACGCCCTACGTCATCACTGATGACGAGGGGTTCACCAGCAAAGAGTTACGAGCGGTAGCTACTGTGCGGGCGTATCGGGAGGGCAGGCACGGCTCGAGCGCGTGGGCGAACCGCGCCGCATTCACGCGGGCCACCGACCTATTCCGCATCCGAACCCTACCCGGCATTGACGTCACTGAGGCAATGCTGATTGAAACCGCTGATGGTGAACGCTTCGAGATCAACTCTGTTGAGGACATACGCGGACGAGGCAGGTACCTCGAAATATTGGCGACCGCTGTGGCACCGGAAGGGAGCTAACCATGGCTCGAACTACAATCACCATGCCAGAACAAACCCTCAAGCAGATTGAGAAGCTCTCTTCTCAGACCGATGAGTTGGCAGATGATGTGCTCAAAGCCGGAGCCGACGTTATGGAGCCGGTGATGCGTTCCAACCTGCAAGCCTCTATCGGACGGGGCGAGGACACGTCTCGCTCGACCGGGCAGCTCGTCGCTGCTCTTGGTATTTCGCCAGTGAAAACCGATAGGAACGGGAACCACAACATTAAGGTCGGCTTCGCCGAGAACCGTACCGACGGACGCCCTAACGCGCTCATCGCCATGGTTCTCGAATATGGCAGCTCCAACCGTAAAGCCCACCCGTTTTTGAACAAGACCCGCAACGCCACCAAAAGCACGGTCGTGGAAGCAATGAAGACCCGGCTCGAGGAAGCAATTGGAGGCAGATCATGAGCCTACTCGCCGACCTCACCGCTATGTGCAAGAAGCTGAAGCTTCCTGTAGCTACTGTGCTCTACACCGAAAGCCCAGCACCCGATGCCTACGCTGTACTCACACCCTTGGATGAGGTTTTCCGCCTGTATCGGGATAACCAGCCTGGCATCGATGTGGAAGAAGTCCGGCTCTCACTGTTTTGCACAACCAACTACCGCAAGCTAGCCCAGCGGATCACCACCGCCTGCATTGACGCCGGATTAACGGTCACAGCTCGCAGGTATGTGGGTCATGAGGACGATACCGGCTACCACCACTGGGCAATCGACCTTGCCACCTATGAACTAGTCACCATCGGCCAGTAGATGTCCCAGCCGCCAGCCGCCCGCGCGTTTTTCCCTGCCTGCACAATCAACCCATGCAACAGCCCGTATTCACTAACCGTCAGTTCCTCGGTGCGAATCGCGTCATCGCACGCCAGTCGCGCTGCCTTATATGTTGGGTATTCGCCCCATCCGGCAGCGTTCAAAAGTCTGCGACCGTAGGCGTCATAGATGAAGACGCCACGGTTATAGGCGTACAGCAGAATATCGTCAGCGGTTTCTTCACCAACCCCACGAACCTCAAGCAACGACCAGCGCAACTCAGCATCGCTCAAGTCCGGGGCTAGATGGTCGTTGGTGGTGAACCAGGTGGAGATATTGGCAAGATAACGGGTCTTGGCACGCCAATAGCCTGAGGGACGAATCGCTTCCTGCACCAGCTTCTCGTTGCCCTCCCGCAGCGCAGCGGGGTTGAGCAGACCCTGGTTTTTGAGGTTGGTGAGGGCTTTCTCCACGCTCGTCCACGTCGTGTTCTGCGTCAAGATCGCGCCAGCGAGGATCTCGAAGCGGGTATCGCCCGGCCACCACACACCAGCATCTGGGATCGCACGCTTGAGTGCCGCGAGAATCTCACGCATCGCCATCACCATAAAGCTTCACCGCCTTCCTCCAGTTTTCATTTTCTCAAACCACCGCCACCAACAGAAAGGAAAAGAATCATGGCAACGATTGGTTTAGACAAGCTCTACTACGCCACCTTCACCGAGAACGACCAAGGTAACGAGACCTACAACACCCCGAAACCCCTAGCGAAAGCTATCAGCGCTGAACTAAGTGTGGAGCTGGCTGAGGCAATTTTGTATGCCGATGACGGGGCATCCGAGATTGTGAAAGAGTTCAAGTCCGGCACTATCACTTTGGGTGTGGATGATATTGGTGCCGACGTGGCAGCAGACCTGATCGGGGCACGCGTGGACGGAAACAAAGTCCTCGTGTCCGCTACCGAGGACGGCGGAGCAGGAGTAGCGATCGCGTTCCGTGCCGCCAAGGCGAATGGCACGTACCGGTATTTCTGGTTGTATCGGGTGAAGTTCGCTGTGCCCACCACGAGCTTGACGACGAAGGGTGATTCGATTGAGTTCTCCACCCCGGAGATTGAGGGAACGATTCTGCGCCGAACGAAACCTGATGGTGCTGGTAAGCATCCGTGGAAAGCAGAAGCCGACGAAGCAACCGCCACCAATGATGTTATTTCGAACTGGTATAAGACCGTGTATGAGCCGTCCTTTACCCAGGCAGGAGCATAACCATGAGCACCAAAACCACGAATAAGCCGGCGTCAGTGATCACGATTAACGGGCAAGACTATCAGCTACGCCTCACCACGAGGGCGACCCGTGAGATTGCTGGCCGTTATGGCGGGCTCGATCATTTGGGTGACAAACTCATGAAGTCGGAGAACTTTGAGCAAGCTATCGAAGAAGTCATCTGGCTCATCTGCCTGCTCGCTAACCAAGACGTCGCTATCTGGAATCTTGGGCACCCCGACGATAAGCGCGAAGAACTATCGACTGAGGTTGTTGAGCTGCTCACCGTGCCCGCTGACCTGACCGGCTATAAGAGCGCGATCACGGCGGCACTGGAGGAAGGCACACGCCGGGCGATTGTTTCCGAGCCAGACCCAAAAGCAGACGCCAAACCAGCACAGTGAGCGCAGAGTCGGACGAGGCGGCATTCACACGGATCGAATACATCGCGCTAGCCCACCTCCACCTCACCCGGGCGGAGGTGGGTTTACTGCGCTTTGGCTACCTACTCGATTTGATCGAATGCTGGCGACAAGAAACCGGCATCAGCAAACCCCTACGTCACGTCACCATCGACGATGTGATTCCGCTCGGCATCTAACAACCTAATCGCATTATCTGAAAGGAGTCTTTAGCCATGGCTGAGGGTTTTGGTTTGAAGATTGCTTTGGAGGGTGAGCGGGAGTTTAAGGCCGCGCTGCGTGATATCAACGCCAGTTTTAAGGTGCTCGGCTCTGAGATGAAGCTGGTGGATTCTCAGTTCGCCAAGAATGACAACTCGACCGAGAAGCTGACGGCCCGTAACCAAGTGCTGGGGCGTGAGATCGAGGCGCAGAAGGCGAAGATCGCGACCCTGCGTGACGCACTCGAGAACGCTTCGTCTTCGTTTGGGGAGTCGGATCGGCGGACCCAGAACTGGCAGGTACAGCTCAACCACGCCCAAGCCACGCTCAATAATTTGGAGCGCGAGGTTGAGGATAACAACGCCGCTCTGGCGAAGTCTGATACCGAGATGGGTCAGGCAGCTAGTGCTGCAAACGAGCTCGAGCAGCAACTCGACCAAGCGGGTGATGAAGCTGCGGATAGTGAGGGTAAGTTTTCTAAGTTGTCGGGTGCGGCGAAAGCCATGGGTGCTGCCCTCGGTGCGGCGTTCGTCGCGGTCGGCACAGCCAGTGTTGCTGCCGCGAAAGGCCTGTCCAGCATGGCTGTGTCGTCTGCTGCGTATGCGGACGATATTTTGACGACCTCGACGGTGACTGGGGTGTCGGCTGAGAAGTTGCAGGCGTATACGTATGCGGCTGAGCTGGTGGACGTCTCCGTGGAAACGATGACGAAATCCATGGGGAAAAACATTAAGTCGATGGCTGCTGCCCACAACGGCACCAAGCTCGCGGTTGAGGCCTACAAGAAGCTCGGTGTTTCCGTCACCGACTCCAGTGGTCAGCTGCGCGATAGCGAGACGGTGTATTGGGAGGCGATTGACGCTCTGGGCAAGATCCCGAACGAAACCGAGCGGGACGCTATCGCGTTCCAGTTGTTTGGAAAGAGCGCTCAGGAGTTGAATCCGCTGATCGAGCAAGGCTCGGCGGGTATGAGCGAGCTGACTGAGGAAGCTAAACGCATGGGCGCAGTCCTCTCAGATGAAACCCTGGAGCAGCTCGGTAAGTTTGATGATTCGATTCAGCGACTCAAAGCTGGTGGTGCAGCAGCGAAAAACGCCCTCGGCACCGTCCTCCTCCCACAGTTGCAGCTGTTGGCTGATGATGGTGTGAACCTGCTCGGCGAATTCACTCAGGGTTTGGTTGAGGCTGATGGTGACTAGGCAAAGATCAGTGAGGTTATGTCCAACACGGTGCAAGGCCTCGCCAGCTCCCTACTCTCCACCCTGCCATCGGTGCTTCAAGCAGTCGAGGGCATCGTGGGTGGGCTCGGTTCGGCGTTTATGGCGAACCTGCCACTGCTCATAGAGTCGGCAACCCAAATCGTCGTGTTTCTCGTGCAAGGCCTCATCAACGCGCTGCCAGGGTTGACGGAGGGTGCGGTTCAGTTGGTGTTGGGGTTGGTGGATGCGATTATCGCTAACCTGCCAATGTTGCTCGAGGCTGCTTTGCAGATGATTGCCACGCTGGCTACTGGGTTGGCTGAGGCGTTGCCGAGCCTGCTTCCGGCTATCGTGTAACTCGTGATTGATATGTGCACCACACTGATCGAGAACCTGCCGTTGATTCTTGATGCGGCGTTGCAGCTCGTCATGGGCCTCGCTCAAGGCCTGCTGGCTGCTATCCCGGTGCTGGTAGAAGCCTTGCCGGGGTTGATCACGGCGATTATTGACTTCATTGTTGTGTCGATTCCGCTCATCATCGATGCCGGTATCCAACTATTCACCGCACTGGTGACCGCGCTACCAGACATTATTACGGCAATAGTCGAGGCTTTGCCGCAAATCATTGACGCGGTGATTACTGGGTTGCTGGGGAATCTGCCGCTACTGGTGGATGCTGGCGTGCAATTGTTCGTGGCGTTGATTGGTGCCCTGCCAGATATCATCACGACGATTGTGGATGCGTTGCCGCAAATCATCGCAGCCATCTTGGGTGCCGTGCTCGGGGCTATCCCGCAAATCATCACGGCAGGCGTGCAACTCTTGGTTGCGTTGGTGCGCAATCTTCCTGCGATTATCGGTGCAATCCTGAGCGCAGTGGGACGGATACTGGCAGGTATCCTCGGGGCGATTGGTGGCGGGGTTGGGTCGATGGTGAGCGCTGGCTATAACCTGCTCATGGCCTTGATCCGTAACATCGGCTCGGTCATCTCCTCGATCACCGCAGCTGCTCGCAATATTCTCTCCAGCATTATTAACGCGATGAGTGGCGGGGTCAGTCAGATGGCGAACGTGGGTAGCAATCTCGTGCGCGGGTTGTGGAACGGTATCCAAGGACTCGCGGGCTGGTTGTGGAACCGGGTGAGTTCGTGGTGTGCCGACTTGTGGGATGGCATTCTTGGCTTCTTCGGTATCCACTCTCCCTCAAAGGAAATGGCGTGGGTGGGCCAAATGCTCACCACAGGCCTCGCAGGAGGCATCAGCGCTACCGGTAAACAGGCCGTGGATGCAGCTACCGATATGGCGGCAGGTACGCTCTCAGCTTTTGATGAGCTAGCAGCCAGCGTACACGTGCCTGTGCATATTCAGCCCGATGCTTTTGAGATACCACAGCTCGAGCTACCAGCTATTACTACGTCTTTAGGTAAGGCTGATGCTCGCACCAGGCAAGATGCTGGGGCTGGTGGGTTGGATGTTCGAGGGTTGATTGATCAGACGGCTCGGGTGATTCTGGGTGGTTTGGATATTCGGGTGGTGCTTGATGACGGCACGCTGGTCGGCAAGCTCACACCACGTATTGATAAACAACTCGCCCTGCGCTCACGCAGGGCTGGCGCGCTGATGGGAGGTGTGTATGCGTAGCTTCACGTTAAACAACCAATACGACTCTTACAGTGATTTCGGTATTCGTATTCTCGAGCCACCCGCGATCCCCACCACGCAGCGAATCGTTGAGGATATCGAGGTCGAAGGACGAGCAGGAACACTCACGCGCGAGAAGGGGTGGGCTGACCAGAGCATCACGATTCACTGTGCCATCACGAACGCCCACGACATGACGGCGCTTGAGATGTTCTGTCACCTGCGGGCCGTGTGTGAGGGCACGGTCGCTAGCGTGGGGCGAATAGAGCGCCTGGAACTGTCCAGCAATCCTGGCGTGTTCTACACGGTGAAACATATCGACGTCAGCGACCTCACGAAGCTCACGAGCCACTGGTGGGACTTCACTGTGACGTTTACCTGCCAGCCGTTCAACTACCTGAGCGGGGTCCAGCCGATTACGCTCACCGCCAGCGGGCAGGTGGTCAATCCGTGCCTAGTGACAGCCGAGCCGGTCATCACGGTGTATGGCAGCGGCACCCTCACCATCAACATCGGCGACATCATGCATACGGTGACGTCTCCCAGCGGGCAAGTCACTATCGACACACCGCGCAAGATCTGTCACGTGGCAGGAAACATCCAAACCGATGCCCTGATCGGTGACTTCCCGATCCTTGCACCGATGAGCAACCAGATCAGCCTCGGCGCGGGCATTTCCAAGATCGTGATTGAACCCAACTGGCGCAGCCTCTAACGAAAGCGAAACACTGATGATTACGTTGCACGATTGTGCCGCTACCCGGTTTGATGCGACCGGTCTGGGCGTTCTCGATAACCACATCATCTCCCCGGTCGTTGCTGAGGAACTCAACGCAAGTTTCACTCTGGCCTTTGATTATCCGGCGTGGGGCGAGTATACCGAGCAGCTGATGGTTGGGCAGATTGTGGCCTGCCCGGTGCCGTGGAGCGACCAGAAGCAGGCATTTCGTATCACCGCTATCGACACCAGCATTGACCAAGTACTGCACGTAGAAGCGAACCACGTGTATGTCGATCTGGCGCATAACCTGATTGCCGACACGTTCGTGGTGAACAAAACACCTGCTGCCGCGCTCAGCCAACTACTGGGAGCCGCGAACTATCCCCACCCTTTCACTGCGGTATCGTCCGATACGGGCACGGTTGCCACTGCGCGGATCGTACGTTGCTCGGTTGCTGCCGCGATGTTGGACGGTGATAAGGACAATGGTTTTCTTGCTCGTTGGGGTGGCGAGTTCACGTTCGATAACTGGCAGATCAAGCACGCACCCCGCCGCGGCTCCCTCACCGGCATAGTGATCCAAGACCGGAAAAACCTCACTAGCTACACATCCAGCATCGACACCGCTAGCTTGGCTACCCGGATTCTGCCGGTCGGCTATGACGGTCTGTTGCTGCCAGAGTTGTATGTGGATTCGCCGCATATCACTGATTATGCGTATCCGTTTGTGCGGGTCATCAAATACGACAAGGTGAAAGCTATCAAAAACCCCGACACACCCAAAGACGACGAACTCCCACTTGAGCAGGCATACGCCAAGCTGCGTGAACTCGCACAAGCCGAATACGCGGCCGGGGTTGATCTACCAACCGCTACTTATGATGTGTCCTTCGTGGATCTATCCACCACCCGCGAATACGCTGATCTCGCGAAGCTCGAGCACGTGAATCTGGGCGACACCGTCATCATTAAACACACTGACCTGGGCGTAAACCTGAGCGCCCGCGTCATCGCCTACACGTTCAACCCGCTCACTGGCAGCTATCTCTCAATCCAGCTAGGTAATGCTGCACCGGCATTCACGTCGGTAGCGACAACCATGCGCGCTATGAGCACGGCTGTGGCTGAAGCTAACGAGGTAGCAGCTATCGCGCTTGCATCGGCGGATGGGAAAAACACCAACTATTATTCGTCTACTGCGCCTGCGGCTCCTCATCTAGGCGATACCTGGTTCAAAGACGAAGGCGATACTGGTGTATCCATCTGGACGTACACAATCACTGATAACGGCGAGCCAGGCTGGATACCCCTCATCTCACCTATCAACGAAGCCGTCTTCTTCCAGACACTCGAACAAGCAGCGAGCGAGGTCCATGAAGCAAAACAAGCAGCAGAAGGAGCCAAGCAGGTTGCACAGGCTGTGAATACAAAAGTTGATGGTTTAGAAAACGAGGTAGCGATTGCTCGCGGTTGTGCTGATGCGGCAGCTAAAGACTCCTCGGTTCTATGGAATAATTTTGAAGCATATCGAACCACGGTCACCAACGAGCAGCACCGGATGCAATCCCACATCACTCAACTATCGAATGCAGTGAATCTACGGGTAACAAAAGACGGGATTATCGCTCAGATTAATATCAGCCCTGAAACTATCTTGATTGACAGCGCACGTGTTCACATCACAGGCCAAACCAGTATCGATAACGCCATCATCACCACCGCCATGATCAAGGACGCGGCAATCACGGACGCAAAGATCGGCTCGCTTTCGGCTGGCAAGATCACGACCGGCACGCTCGCTGCTGCACGAATCGCCGCAGGGAGTATTACGTCGGATAAGCTCACGATCGCGAACGGGTTTATTAAGACAGCGATGATTGCCGATGCTGCCATCACGAACGTGAAGGTCGCGAATGTGGACGCCGCGAAAATCACTACCGGCTACTTAGCTGCAGCCCGTATCAAAGCCGGGACGATTACGGCGGATAAGTTTGCCTCGAACGCTATCCAGGTCGGGCTAGCTGGGTGGGTAAACAGTATCCGCATTACTCCCTACCAGATTGCGTGGTACTCCGGTTCCACGTTGCAAGGGAAAATCAACTCGAATGGGATGGAGTTTTATTACGGGGATCGATACATCGGGCGCATGGGCGAGACCTACAAGGACGGCAACACCGCCATTCGTGGAATCACCATGCAATTGAATGGGCAAGGCGATTTCGTCACCTGGTCATACCGCACCAGCACCATCAGCACCTACACCTCGTTTTTCACCCTCGACCCGAAAGGCTCCTACTACGGGGTGAAAGGCATCCATCTCGGTACTGACCTGCGTACGCACGGGTGGACGTTCTACACCAACGGCAATCGTGGGATTAACCCGCAGGATGCGACGTTAACGAACACCGGTACGTTCCCTGCCTGGGCGTCCACCAACAACTATTCCAAGGTCGTCTTCGGCAGTAACGATTTGTATGTGGTGACGAAAAATACGTTCTACAACATGACCTCGGTCATGTCACGGATTAAAGACCTCATGGGCAGAGTGAACACCCTGATTAATCTCTTGAATCACGGTTGGATCACCTCGATTAGCGGCAGCGGCTCGAATATTTCGTGGCAGTACTACTCAAATACCGGCTATCAAGCCATGTCCACCACCCTCACCTAGAAACGAAAGGAAACCGCTAATGAAACTCACGCTCACTAACCACTATCTACAGCCCGCCATCAACCTGCTCGATGGGATGAAGCTTGCTGGTGCTGACTCTCGGGCACGCACCCGCCTCATACGCTTGCTCGCTCCGCATTTGGAGGCGTTGCAAGAAGCCGAATACGCCCTCGTCACCGAACACGCCATCTGCGGGGAGGACAGCAAACTGGTTATTGCCGATGATGGTTCGTTCACACTGAAAGACAGCGAGCACGCCACCACCTACCTTGCTGAGCGAGACGCCCTGTTCGCCGAGATCGCCCACATCGAGGGCGGCACCTATGAAGGTCACCGGCAAGCCTGCATCGACCTGCTCACCACCTACGACGAGGAGATGTCTGGCACGGACGCTGATGCCTACGATGCGTTGCTCACTGCACTGGAGGAAGGAAACGCTGATGGTCAATGAACAACTCCTCCACGCCGCCCCTGGCATCGACGAGATCCCAGCTGCCCTGCCACCGGCTGATGACGATATCGAACAGCCACCTCTGCCACAGGTGCAGACCGGCTCGCTCATCTTGAACGCCAACACCGTGAATGCTCCGGCCGTCGCTGAAGCACTCCTGGACTATCTGACCAGACCAGGCAGTGCGGAGTCCACGCTCGCTGAACTACCAATCCCATAAACCGATTCTTCTTCAACCCCTTATCAGGCACCCCTTGTTGGGTGCCTTTTTCGTATCCCCTGAAAGGACTGATTCACTCATGAAAACGCTCTGGTTGTTATTTCAAGGCACATTCACCGCCCTAGGCGGATTCCTCGACTGGTTCCTCGGCGGACTCGATGGATTCCTCTACGCCCTCATCGCCTTCGTTATCGCCGACTATCTCACCGGCGTACTGGCAGCGATATCGGAAAAGCAGCTGTCGAGCTCGGTCGGGTTCACAGGCATCGCCCGCAAACTATTGATCTTCACATTGGTTGGCCTGGCCAACCTGCTTGACGCCTATGTGCTGGGTGCTGGAGCTGTGCTGCGTACCGCGACCGTCTTCTTCTACCTCTCCAACGAAGGCATCTCCCTCTTAGAGAACACCACCCGGCTCGGACTACCCGTACCAGCCCAACTCCGAGAAACTCTCGCCGTGCTGATGAAGCATGACATCACCGACGGGACTCCCACTTCTGCAACGGATGGCTCCACGTTGACACTGGATACCCAGCCGGAATTGCCACTATCCGAACCTAAACAATCCAACAACTAGAAAGGACAAGAATTATGAAGGACTGGAACAACCTGCAGGCCGACCAGAACCTGCTCATGAACAAGCACTACACGCCAGGCCGGGCAGGACGCTCGATCAACAAGATCGTGCTCCACCACAACGCTGGCAACCTCAGCATTAAAGGCTGCTGGGATGTGTGGCAAACCCGTCAAGCGAGCGCTCACTACCAGGTCGATGTGACCGGCTGTATCGGGCAACTCGTGTGGGATCGGGATACCGCGTGGCACGCGGGAAATTGGGAAGCTAACTGCACCTCGATTGGTATCGAACATGCCAACAACCACATCGGTGATCCCTGGACAATCAGTGATGCCACACTCGACAACGGCGCGCACTTGGTTGCAGCCTTGTGCCGCTATTACAAGCTCGGCCGACCCGAATGGGGTAAGAATGTGTTCGGGCATAAGAATTTTGCTGCGACTGGTTGTCCTGGTGAAATCGCAGGCACCCAAAACAGCAAATATATGCAACGAGCGCAGTATTGGTATGACCAGATGACTGGCAGCAACAGCCCCGCTACTCCTGCCCCTGCTCCGAAGCCAACCACCACTGGTGGCACGAGCATCGACACGCTCGCACGCGAGGTGATTCAGGGCGCGTGGGGTAACGGCAACGAGCGCTACCAGCGCCTCACCGCTGCCGGATACGACTACGACACGGTGCAAGCCCGCGTCAACGAAATCCTCGGCATCACGCCCAAGCCCACAGGCAAGTCCATCGAGACTCTCGCACGTGAGGTGATTCGCGGGGATTGGGGTAACGGGCAAGAACGCTACAACCGCCTCACCGCTGCCGGCTACAACTACCAACAGGTACAAAACCGCGTCAACCAAATCCTCAGCTAAGCCCTCTCCACGCTGAGCATCTATGGCCGTCCTGCCACTCCACTCGGGGTGGTGGGGCGGCCATTTTTAGTTTTCTTGGTATTCACCCGTCCGGTTTGAGGCTCCGGGGTGGCTTATAGCGAACCATAAGCTATAAGGAGGAACCACGATGGGTTTTGACGCACGTGAAGAAGCAGCTATCGCCGCTCTGTTTGCTGACCGTTTACCGTATCGGCGTATCGCAGAGTTGCTCGGCTTGCCCGCATCAGCCGTTCGCCGCCATGCCGCAACATTGCCAGAACCACAAGCACAAGTTCCTGACACGGTGGTCGGCTGGTGCCCATGGTGCGGCAGCCGCATCTACCAGCGAACTGATGGCAAAACACGAAGGTTTTGCTCCGATCAGCATCGACGTGCCTGGTGGGCTTGTCACCCTGAGGCTCGCACTCGCACCGCTACCTACACCTACACTTGTGCAGGGTGTGGGAAACCGTTTAGCGCGTATGGGAATAAGACGCGCAAGTACTGCACCCATGCCTGCTATGTGGCTCATCGGAGCAGACCATGACGCGCACCCAACTCGACGCCGAAGCCACCACACGCGCAACGCTCGCTCACGCCACCCAGCTCTTTCAGGCAGGCATCATCACCCGAGCCGATCTTGAGCGCTTCGAGCAGGCACTCATCTGCGTCCATCAGCCACCCATCAGCAGCCTGAACAAGCCAACAACGACTGGATAAATAGTGCGAACAGAGTGATGTATAGAAGCAAGGAATAACACCGGTATTGATACAAAAGGGAAAGAGAATGGAGATACGCAAACTACCCCCACATCCCGCACCCACCAAACGACTGCAAGTGGCAGCCTACGTGCGTGTCTCACGCGAGAGTGAACGTCTCTCTCATTCTTTTTCCGCGCAAGTGTCCTACTACAACCAGTTGATTAGCTCCACACCCGGCTGGGAATACGCAGGGGTATATAGCGACTACGCCACATCAGGCACAAGCACCACCAAGCGCGATGAATTCATAGACATGATTACTACCGCACTGGGTGGTGGTATTGACATTATCCTCACGAAATCGATCTCCCGCTTCGCCCGCAACACCGTGGATTTATTGGAAACGGTGCGTGAACTTTCTGCCGCCGGTGTATCGGTGCGTTTCGAGCGCGAGCACCTCGATACAGCAACGGCTGAGGGTGAAATCCTGCTCACCTTGCTCGCATCGTTTGCTCAAGCTGAATCTGAATCCATATCGGCGAATGCGAAATGGGGTATCCGCAAGAAATACGCTGACGGAGCCTTGCATTCGCGCCAACCCTACGGCTACCACTACACCAATGGCCACCTCAGCATCATTGAGGAAGAAGCGGTGATTGTTCGCCGTGTATTCGATGAATTCCTTGCCGGTATTAGCCCTGAGAAAACTGTGGATGCACTCAATGCTGAGGGGTTGCGTTCTCGTGGCGGCGGCATGTTTCGAGCATCGGTTACCCGTGACTGGTTGGAAAACGAAACCTACGCGGGCGATGCAATTTGCCAAAAGTACTATCGATCCCACGTGGGTAAAAGCACCAGCACCATCAATACTGGCCAGCTCACCAAGTATCTGGTTGAGGACTCCCACCCCGCAATCATCACCCGTGAAGTTTTCGATGCGGTGCAGACGGAGCTTGCTAGGCGGCGCGCAACCGGTGGACGCGGCCTCACACCCACCGGCGGCACCGGCGCGCTCACCCACCGCATCACCTGCACCCAATGCGGCAAGCATTATCAGCGCCGCACCAGGAAACAAGCCCATGGAGAATACAAGTACTGGTGGTGCGAAACCGCCACCAAAGGCAAAGGCAACCCTTGTAGCTCCCATCAACTACGCGAGCCCAAACTACGCGCCATCATCTGCAGCGCTTTGGGTCAAGATGATTGGGATGATGAAGCCGTCATTGAGCAAGTCGCAGGCATTGATGCTAGCCCTGATTGGCTCCTCACCATCGTTTTCCGTGACGGGCGAAGAATCACTGTTGATTACCGCACCGGGCAGGAGGTGAACAACTGATGCCAAAAATCACCGCAATACCTGCCACGAAGCCCCTCCACTCCGTCAGCCACGCCCTACCCAATATTCGCAGGGTAGCTGGGTATGCCCGCGTTTCCACTGATGATGAGGATCAAGCCAACTCGTATGCCGCTCAGGTGGACTACTACGAGCACTACATTCGCTCCCACGATGGTTGGAAGTATGCAGGCATTTACACCGACGAAGGCATCTCCGGCATCTCCACGAAACACCGTGACGGTTTCAGCCAGATGGTCAGTGATGCTTTGAGCGGCAAGATCGATTTGATCGTCACTAAATCCGTCTCGCGTTTTGCTCGCAACACCGTCGACTCCCTCACCACCGTCAGGGCTTTGAAAGATAAGGGTGGGGGGGTGGAGGTGTTCTTCGAGAAAGAAAACATCTGGACCTTAGATTCTAAAGGCGAACTCCTCATCACCATCATGTCCAGCCTTGCCCAGGAAGAATCACGCTCCATTAGTGAGAATGTGACGTGGGGCCAGCGCAAACGCTTCTCCGACGGCAAAGTCAATATGCCGTTCAAAAACTTTCTCGGCTATGATCGCGGCCCAAACGGTGAGCCCATCATCAATCCTGAACAAGCCGAAACCGTCAGGCGCATCTACCGTCAATACCTAGAGGGCATGAGCATTCCGCAAATCGCCACCGCTCTCGACGCTGACGGTGTGCTCACTCCGCGTGGCAAAACCCGTTGGAGCCACACCACCATCCAGTCCATTTTGACGAACGAGAAATACAAAGGCGATGCTCTGCTGCAAAAGACGTTCACCGTTGATTTCCTCACCAAAACCAAGAAGATAAATGAGGGCGAGGTGCCCCAATACTATGTGACCGGCTCGCACGAAGCGATCATTGATCCCGAGACGTGGGAGCTTGCCCAAGCCGAATTCAACGCGCGTGGCAGCGGCAGACGCGAACGCTGCTTCACCGGCAAAATCTATTGCACCCACTGCGGCAACGCATACGGATCGAAAACCTGGCATTCCACCGATGCCTATAAAACCGTGATCTGGCAATGCAACCACAAATACCGCACGCCACACCCAGCCCAAATGCCAGTGATACGTGATAAGCAACTCGAGCAAATCTTTCTAACCGCGCTCGCCACCTTGCTTAAGCGCCGTGACCTCATCGACTGGGACTTGCTCGAAACCACGCTCACCGACACTAACCAGTTGGAGGCGACCGCCCTCGAGCAAGCAACCGAGATAGAGGTCTGCACCAAACTCATCAGGCAAGCCATCAACACCAACGCCACCGAGGTGCAAAACCAAGACGAATACCAGGCACGCTTCGAAGGACTCGAAGCACGGCAGCAATCAGCGATTGATGCCTACAACACCACCCAAGCAGAGATCGAACGGCGCAAAGGAGTCAAAGCCCAACTCGCCAACTACCGACGCACCCTCTCCAGACTCGACCACGCAGGCAAATTTGAGCCCGCCACTTTTTATGCCCTCTGCAAGCGAATCGGCATCAACCCTGACGGGCAGGCAACCGTAATCTTCAAAGACGGTACCGAGATTGAAAGCCATTAAACCCGCCCGAGCACAGAAACATTCAAGGTCAGTAGCAACCACTGCTACTGGCCTTTCTTTTATGCCCGTATTTGCCCTAGTCAAACCCAACTTTTACGCGCAAGCCTTAACTTTTACGCGTAACCCCTATTTTGGAGCAAACGCGCGATTTTTGGAGCAAAAAGGCAAAATAAAACCTGCTGGCGCGAAATTGTATCAACACCAGCAGGCAGTTAGTGGAGCTGGGGAGAATTGAACTCCCGTCCGATAATGCAAAACTCAAGCCTTCTCCGAGTGCAGTTTGCTAAGCGATATTTTCGGCTCGGGCACTCACGCAAACAAGTTGCCCACAAACCTAGTTAGCTAAAAGTCGTATGCGAGCCACTAACAAGCTCGCGAACCAGTGGCTTATAAAAACGACGCCGCGAATCCCACCCATAAGCATGGCGGGTGCGACGGACTTCATTTAAGTGCGCTCGCGCAATCAGGCAGCGAGGGCGAAGTCAGACTTCTGCTTATTGGCAGTTATTTTTTCGCACCGAGTTTTAAGAGATCACCGTGCGTTCTCTACTCGCTTCTCTTCAGCAGTCATTACCGTCGAAACCGATCAGCCCCATATGAAATTTTCATTCAACAATGCTGCTTTTCCGTCAGCTTATACTAATTTCCAATAGTATTCGTGACGCCAGAGCAACAACTAACACGAGCTTGCTGAACGTCTTCCACTAGCAACAGCATTATTTGTGACGCACAACTTGCTCAGTCTCAAAATTTTAGCACACTCTCATTTTTAGCGCAATCACTACCTTTTGTAGAACATTTTCTTCTTTTTATTACTCGTACTATTCGCAAGCTTCACCCTGCTCGCTACACTCACGCTGCGCTGATTTCAACGAACATAGATGAATCGTCGTGCCTATAGCAATAACTACCAGCAGCACAACAAGCCATATTTTTTCACGTAGCAGCCACATACATATTCCCATACCCAGCCACATTACAATAAGTGTGCGCCCTTTATTTGCGACAGTCATCTCATGGTTGTAGTAATCGCGAAGATATTGACCAAAAATTCGATGATTAAACAGATAATTATGCCAGCGCTCAGAGCTTCCAGCAAAGAAAAAACCAGCAAGTAAGAGAAACGGAGTTGTCGGTAGTACAGGCAAGAAAACACCCAAAAAGGCAAGACCCGTAAAAATAAAGCCCAAGGCGCAAAAAATTGCTTTTTTAAGCCTCAACTGCGCCCCTCCTCTCATCACTTATTGACGATCGAATTACTTTTCTCAGCGAGAAGCCCCAGATGGAGCCTAGAGAGCCAAGCAAAAGCTCTAATCAAAATCTTAACCATTAGGCTACCCTAAGCACGAATAGGCTCAAAATGGATAGGTAAAATTCTACACATCGAGTTTCACAGGTCAATTTTTCCCCAGGTCTATCCAGCGCATTAGCAATACAGAACAACACCAACCCCGCCTTACGAATAAGAGAAATTATTTATATTTAAAATTCACTCCCCCTCCAATAATTGCTCTACATCGAGATACATGAGAGTTAAGTTAAGTTAATTTAAGTTAAGTTAAGTTAAGTTAGATCTAAACCAAGTTAAACTAAACCAAATGCACGCTATACAAATCACACCAAAGCAAACTAAAAGTACGCTAGAGTGCATTAGACCAAAATAAACCTAGACTAGCCAGTAAGATTACGCTCACGAAAATGCACAAAGCTAACACCGATCTCACCTCAGCCACACAGCTTCCAATGATTTCACGCATCAAATTTCTTTATATTTTGCAAGCAGAAATCTGAAGCATCACTCTATCCACGTGTAAAACCAGCAAAAGAAATAAGAAGGATCGTTATCCTATAAAGACAAAACCAACAGAGTTAAACCAAAAAGCCCCATAAAGACTATACGCACCAGCTCTGCATCATAGTAATTATTGCCACTATCACAGAATCAAGCTTGCTCCAGCCAAACTATAAACGCCGCGCAAAACAGATTCCCTGAGTGCCCCCCTAGGCAAATCAAACGCATACGAAAATTTATCGGCAGGCATACCGCAGGCATAGACATATCTACCACTTCTCCCCACAGCAAAGAGGCATCTCGCGCTGACGTTGTTTTGCCGTCTCAGTACACCCCTCCCCACAGCAAGGAGGAATCTTGCCGCACAGCAAACTAAAAATGCACCGACCGCACCGACCGCCCCCACAAAAAAGGAATTACTGAAAATACACATATATGCAATACATCCCCTGCAGAAAGATACAGCTCACTGGAGTCGCACTCTATAAACACAACAAAATCCTCACTCAATAATGCCCCTAGCATCAACATTTTCTGCGCACCTCGGAATATCCTTAGAGAGTACATTTATTTTCTCAACTGATTTCAGGAGACCCCATGGCAGAAGTGAAATATAAAGATATGCTCCCTATAGGGCCAGATAAAACGCAGTACCGCCTGCTCACACGTGAGGGCGTGCACGTGGTTGAAGGTCCTGACGGCACAAAGTTTCTCAAAATCGACGAGAGTGCGCTCACACTTCTTTCTGAGACCGCATATCACGATATTTCTTTTTACCTGCGCACAGAACACCTCAAGCAGGTAGCAAAAATTATTGACGACCCCCAAGCGTCACCAAATGACCGTTTCGTAGCAAAAACGCTCTTGCGTAACGCAAATATCGCAGCTGATGGAGTGCTCCCTATGTGCCAAGACACAGGCACAGCAATTATTAAAGGCGAACGCGGTCA
This sequence comes from uncultured Arcanobacterium sp., assembly GCA_958428545.1. Taxonomy (GTDB): domain Bacteria; phylum Actinomycetota; class Actinomycetes; order Actinomycetales; family Actinomycetaceae; genus Arcanobacterium_A. The sequence continues at coordinate 177,188 of CAUAGM010000002.1, forward strand.
GCATGTGCTCACAGACGGAGTAGATGAAAAGCCTCTTTCCCAAGGCGTACAAAATGCCTACGAAAAACTCAATTTGCGCTACTCGCAAAATGCGCCGCTAACGATGTATGAAGAGAAAAATACTGGCACTAATCTTCCTGCCCAAATAGAACTCTATGCAAACACTGAGCACGGGCACGAAATGGACTACCACTTCCTATTTATGGCTAAAGGTGGAGGAAGCGCAAATAAGAGCTATCTCTATCAGATGACGAAAGCTATTCTCAACCCTGATTCGATGATGCCATTTTTGGAAGAGAAGATCCGCTCTCTTGGCACAGCAGCCTGCCCTCCCTACCATTTGGCAATCGTCATCGGCGGCACGAGCGCAGAATTCGCTCTCAAAACGGCGAAATACGCTTCCGCACACTATCTCGATGAACTGCCTAGGCAAGGCGGAGAAGAAGGCTATGGTTTCCGCGATCATGATATGGAAGAAGCCGTGCTGGATCTCACCCGCAAGATCGGCATTGGCGCACAGTTTGGCGGCAAATATTTCTGCCACGATGTGCGAGTGATTCGCCTCCCTCGCCACGGTGCTTCCCTCCCCGTTGCTATCGCCGTCAGCTGCTCAGCAGACCGCCAGTGCAAAGCAAAGATCACCCCCGAAGGCGTCTTTATCGAACAACTCGAATTTAACCCCGGGCAGTTCCTGCCGGCGACGACGGATGCAGAAATCGGACACACAGAGGGTGACGCCGTCGTCAAGATCGACCTCAACCGCCCAATGGACGAGGTACGCGCCGAGCTGACACGCTACCCTATCAAAACTCGTCTTTCTCTCACTGGCACGATTATCGTGGCACGCGATATTGCCCACGCAAAAATTCGCGAGCGCATCGAGCATGGCAAAGGAATGCCTCAGTATCTTAAAGACCACCCAGTTTACTATGCTGGACCTGCTAAAACCCCAGAGGGCAAGCCTTCTGGCTCTTTCGGACCAACAACTGCTGGGCGCATGGATCCATATGTTGATCTCTTCCAAAGCCTCGGTGGATCAATGGTCATGCTTGCCAAAGGCAATCGTTCCCAACAAGTGACGGATGCCTGCCAGAAGTATGGCGGTTTTTATCTAGGTTCGATTGGAGGCCCAGCAGCCCAGCTTGCCGAAGACTGCATTAAACACGTTGAGCTGCTCGAATATCCAGAACTCGGCATGGAAGCCGTATGGAAAATCGAAGTAGAAGATTTCCCAGCCTTTATTGTAGTTGATGATAAGGGTAACGATTTCTTCGCCCATTCGCAGGAAGTCAGCATTACCCTCGGCAAAAAGCCGTGCCAAGGATAAAATACGGATCTAAGGCGTAAACAAACTATTCAAGCGCAGCCGTAGCCCTAGAGTGAGGAGACCAGCAATAGCTGAAATATTTCCTCATTCTAGGGCTACATTTTGTATACACCGTACACTCACACAGCAGATGCCCACGCAGCAAAGCAGCGGCACGTGAGATCTAAAGCCACAATAGCCAAGCGCCTCAGCCTACTTTATTCAGTACGTGTCGATCTGCATTATTCAGTGCCTGCGACCTGCCTTATTCAGAGCGTTTCGGCACTAATACGTTTCCGATGCTCCGCATACTGAAATGCTCAACACACTTTCTACACCCAACGCATTTCCGACACTATCTACACTGATCCGACGCTCCCTACACTGAGGCACTCCGCACACTGAAACAGTTGATACACTTTCAGCACTCCGCGCACTGAAACGCTCCACGTGCTCATCCAATAATTAGCTAAGCCGCGGAGAAAACAAAAAGGAAGTTTACCCTCTGCCCGTGACTATGCCGACACGCTGAAATTCTTTAACGTCCGAGTAGCCCGTCATTGCCATTGCCTGCTTGAGTGCACCCACAAAATTAGTAGTACCCGCGGAATTGAGGGAAGGACCGTTAATAATCTGCTCCAGCATACCTGCCTGCTCTACTTGCGCACGCTCACCGCGCAGTAAATGACGATTATAGGCTTCATTTCCCCAGTGGTATCCTCGCCCAGGCGCATCAATTGCTCGAGCTAACGCAGTTCCCAACATAACGGCATCAGCACCGCACGCAATTGCGCGAATCATATCACCAGAGGTACTCACCTGCCCATCGGCAATTACCTGCACGTAGCGTCCGCCTGTTTCATCCATATATTCGCGGCGAGCAGCAGCAACTGATGCCACGGCAGTTGCCATTGGCACAGCAACTCCAATTGTGCGGCGGTTAGCGCTTGTCGCTCCTCCGCCAAAACCAGCAAGCACGCCTGCAGCTCCTGTACGCATCAAATGAAGTGCGGCTTGATAAGACGCTACACCGCCCACGATTACTGGCACATCAAGATCATAAATAAATCGTTTCAGATTGAGCGGCTCACGGTTGGAACTCACGTGCTCAGCGCTGACCGTAGTTCCGCGAATCACAAAAAGATCAACGCCAGCATCAACAACTGTTTTCCAGTATTCTTGCGTACGTGCAGGAGACAACGCTCCAGCAACCGTCACGCCTGCATCACGAATTTCGGCAAGGCGATCGACGATCAAACGTGGTTTTATAGGCTCGTTGTATATCTCTTGCATACGCGCATGCACGCCTTCATCTGGTAGGCGCGCAATCTCATCGAGCAGTGGCTCTGGATCGTCATAACGAGTCCACACGCCTTCCAAATCCAATACGCCAAGCAACCCCATACGTCCGAGCGTAATAGCTGTAGCCGGAGACGTCACCGAATCCATAGGAGCACCAATAATCGGCGCTTCTAGCAGATAGGCATCGAGCTGCCAGGCAGTGCTGACGTCTGCAGCGTCTCGAGTTCGGCGTGAGGGGACGATAGCGATATCGTCAAAACTAAAGCCAACTCTCGCCAAACGTCCTTTTCCAATTTCAACTTCATTACTCATAGCACAATAATAATGCACCCAGCCACGGTAGGAGCGAAAGAATCCGCATCCTTCCCGAGCTGAGTGCATTATCAAAGATCCTCACGATAGAAAAGATCCACACAGTAGAAAATATCTAGCGCAATAGATCTGCTTTTGTCTCGCAGTAAAGGCAACGATATAAGCGCTCTTGCGGATTCGAAAGCGTAAAAACGTGCGCTAGCTCCTGCTCAACGGAGGTAATACACCGCGGATTTTTGCAGGTAATCACATCGGTTAAAGTTTCAGGAAGTGCGAGTGTACGCTTTTGCACAACTTCTTTCTCTCGAATAACGTTCACAGTGGCGCTAGGATCAACATAACCGACCAGATCGAGGTTCACGGGAACGTTTGCATCAATTTTAATAATATCTTTCTTCCCTATTTTCCTGCTGGGAACCCGCTGTATAACTGCCACCGAAGCATCAAGTTCATCAAGTTTCATCAGTTCATAAAGCCGCATAGCACGGCCGGCTTTAATGTGATCGATCACCACTCCATCGCGAATCGAATTGACGTTCATCGAAGTATGCTCCCTTCAAGCTGCCCTGCCTCAACAAGTAATTTCAAAATTAATGCCATGCGCATATATTTTCCGTTGAGAACTTGCTCAAAATACTTTGCGCGAGGATCGTCATCAATTGCGACGGAAATCTCGTTTACGCGCGGAAGAGGATGAAGCACAATTGCGTCTTTCTTAGCCAGTTTCATCTTCTCCGGCGTCAAAATATATGTATCTCGCAACCGCAGATAATCCTCTTCGTTGAAGAAGCGTTCACGCTGCACACGAGTCATGTAAATCACGTCTAACTCTGGTATTACTTCCTCTAGGGAAGAGGTCTGCACATACGCAATCCCCTGCCGTTCAAGCGTTCCTTTCTTCACGTAGCTCGGCAGCTTAAGCTCGTCAGGAGAAATAAGGACAAACTTATTTCCTGTATAGCGGCTCATCGCCTCGATAAGGGAGTGAACTGTGCGTCCAAATTTCAGATCGCCCACTAGCCCAATCGTCAAATGCGAAAAATCGCCTTTATGCCGATGAATCGTCAAAAGATCAGCAAGAGTCTGAGTCGGGTGCGCATGCCCGCCGTCACCGCCATTAATCACAGGAATCGACGCATTGTTTGCTGCCACAAGTGCAGAGCCTTCTTTGGGATGACGCATAGCAATAATATCTGCGTAGCATGAAACAGTTTTTGCAGTATCGGCAACGGATTCGCCCTTGCTGGTTGAACTGCTGGCCCCGCTGCTCACCGACAGCACGTTTCCGCCAAGCTCATACATTGCCGCTTCAAAACTCAAGCGCGTGCGAGTAGAAGGCTCAAAAAAGAGCGTCGCCAATTTCTTTCCTGCGCATATATGCGCATATTTTTCTGGCGAAGCGATAATATCTTCTGCTGTTGCAATGAGAGAATATAGCTCATCAACTGAGAGGTTGAGAATATCGATCACACTGCGCGGCCGCGATACCGACCTTATATTCATTCTGATTCCTTTCTATCGTTTGAATCTGTATCCATAAAAAACAAAGAGAAATTTCGCACTACCCAAATTTTTTGTTCTCACAGTATCGATACAGCAGCGCCTCACTTTTACATTACTAGCGCCTCACTCTTGCCTTTACCAGCACACCGCTGCTGGCACCTCACCAACGCACACTAGCACCCCACTAGCACACCGACGCTGTACCACCGCTGCTGTACCAACGCTAAAACCGCCTCCTATCAGAGCAGATTCACCCAACTTTCATCTGACGGGTCAGCTCGAAAAGCAAGCAAGCGCGGCACATCTTCCTGTGCGATATACCCATGCTGAGCGGCAAGCTGCACAACTGTATCAAAATCGGTAAGCGAATGATGAGTAACCTTAGCAGCAGCGAGACGATCAAGCCCTTTGCGCATTCCATAGGTGAAAATTGAGACGATACCGAGCACCTCGGCACCAGCTTCACGCAATACGTTTACTGTTTCAATCACAGAACCAGCCGTAGAGATAAGATCTTCTACTACCACTACTTTGGCACCAGCTTTCAGCTCGCCTTCAATCTGATTGCCGCGCCCATGATCTTTTGCGCCTGAACGCACATACCCCATCGGCAGGTTCATAATGTGCGCGCTGATAGCAGCATGCGCGATTCCAGCAGTTGCCGTACCCATGAGTACCTCAGCTTCGGGATAGAATTGTTGAATCAGGTATGCCAGCCCATGTTCTACGTGGTCGCGCACCTGAGGCGCAGTGAGAGTAAGCCTATTATCGGTATAGATCGGGCTTTTAATTCCGCTCGCCCACGTGAATGGCTCGCTAGGGCGTAAAAACACCGCCTTAATTGCTAATAAATCGTGCGCAATTTGTTCATTCAATTCCATTTTTCTTTCCTTTCCATCAGCGCTTTTACTTCTGGTACCGCATTGGTACGCCCATTAGCATTCCTTGCCAAGAAATTCGCCTATAGCTCTCTCATATGCCGCCACAGGATCCGCCGCTTGAGTAATCGGACGCCCAACCACAATAAAATCACTGCCCAGCTCACGCGCACGAGCCGGGGTAGTGACCCTCTTTTGATCGCCTACTTCTCCATCTGCAAACCGCACGCCAGGCGTCACCGTCAAAAAATCTGCTCCGCATCGACTATGGACGCTCCCAGCTTCCAAAGGCGAGCAGACTACACCATCAAGCCCTGCAGCTTGTGCCCTGCTCGCGTAATGCATCACTACGTCGTCGATAGGCTCACGAATCAAAAGATCTCGCTCCATTGTTTCTTGATCTGTGCTTGTGAGCTGGGTGACGGCAATCAAGAGCGGACGCGTGCCATCTGAGCGCGTCAGCCCAGCAAGCGCCGCCTGCATCATTGCAGTGCCGCCAGCCGCATGGAGGTTACAAATATCCACATCAAGCCGAGAAAGCACACTCATAGCGCACTGCACTGTATGCGGAATATCGTGCAGCTTCAAATCGAGAAATATCTTGTGCCCGCGTGCTTTTATTTCCCTCACGATCTTTGGCCCTTCAGCATAATAAAGTTCCATGCCAATTTTTATGAAAGGTTTACGCTCGGAGGTTTCAAAAGCGCCGAGAAAATCACGAACCTGCTCAGCGTTTGAAAAATCGCATGCCACTATCACATCTTGTGCCATCAGTGAGCCACTCCAATCGTATCTTTGAGGTTATCTATTCCAAGTGCATCCATCTGCCGAGGCAGATCTGCCACAATTTCCAAGCTCGCATACGGACGCACAAGATTTGCTGTGCCTACTTGCACTGCCGAAGCTCCAGCCATCATCATTTCGATTACGTCTCGCGCACAATTCACTCCTCCAATTCCCACCACAGGTATGTGAACTGCCCGCGAGACAATATCCACCATGCGAAGCGCCACAGGAAAAATCGCCGGCCCTGAAAAGCCGCCGTCACGCCGTGCAATCACAGGCTGGCGAGTGCATAGATCTATTCGCTCGCCAAGAAGCGTATTGATGAGGCTGATTCCGTCTGCACCGGCTTCTTCGCAGGCGCACGCCATGCTGGCAATGTCTGTGACGTTGGGCGAAAGCTTCACAATAAGCGGGATCGTGACGGCGGCGCGCACAGCTCGCACAACTCTTGCGGCTTGATCGGGATCCTGCCCAAAAGAAATTCCCCCGCCGTGCACGTTCGGGCAGCTCACGTTGATTTCTAACCAGCCCACCTGAGGCTGAGCAGCTAGGGCAGTACCCACTCGCACATACTCCTCTATCGAAAAGCCGCTCACATTTGCCATAACGGGTTTATGAAAAACTGCACGGAGAGCAGGAAGCTCCTGCTCTATTACCGCCTCTACTCCAGGATTTTGCAAACCCACGGAATTTATCATTCCGGCTGTGCATTCTGCGATGCGATGCTGTTCGTTTCCGAAGCGAGCTTCGCCCGTGGTGCCTTTGAAACTGAACGTGCCTAAGAGGTTGATATCGTAGAGTTTCGCAAATTCATATCCGAATCCAAATGTGCCGCTCGCAGGAATAATCGGATTGTCTAGTTCGTGCCCGCAGAGAGTGACGGCGAGGCGACGGCTTGTATTGGCTTTTTCGGCTTGCGCTTCGAGCGCGTTTACTCCCATACGATTTCCTCCTTACGCAATACAGGCCCTTCCACGCATATACGCTTATAGGAGATAGCCCCATAAGCAGCACTTTTCACTAAAGGCTTTACCCAGTGTGAGCACCCCATACACGCGCCGAATCCGCATCCCATACGTTCTTCAAAACTCAGCTCTCCGGGGGTATCCCCGCTGGCAGCAGCCACAGCGCGAAGCATAGGAATCGGCCCGCATGCATAGAAATAGGAGTATTCGTGCTGCTGTGGCATACAGGCAGTGACGAAACCAGCGGTACCGTAAGATCCATCGGCAGTCGTCAGGCAAACATCACATCCCAAAGCCGCAAATTCTTTCTCATAAAACACATCTGCTCGCGAATTGAAACCGAGCACTACACGCACTGCCAAGCCTCGCGCACGCAGCTCACGCGCAAGCCAATAGAGCGGAGGCACACCAACGCCTCCGCCTACGAGCAGCACGGGCAACGCTGCGCGCCTAGCAGCATCTGGCAGCGAATAACCATTGCCCAGCCCCGTAAGAATATCCAGCTCACTTCCGCGAGTAAGCCGCGCCAACGCACGCGTGCCTTCTCCTACTGTTTTATAGATGAGCGTGAGATGATCTCCATCAACGTTTGCCACCGAAATCGGGCGGCGCAAAAAAAATCCCGGCACCTGAACGTTCACGAACTGGCCGGGATGAGTAATAGCAGTGCAATCACCTGTGAGATGCATCTGCCATACATCTTCAGCAATGCGATACTGCTCAGAAAGAATAAATACGCCTTGTTTGAGCAAGGACGATGATTTGAGCGGGGAGCGGGGAGCGCTACATGAGATATCGGACGAGTGGGAGTGCATCATCATTGACTCTCTCCTAGCTGCACAGTATATGGCTGCACGCTGTGTGATTGCCGAGTATGCGACTGCCCTATACCCAAAAGCTTAATATCTGCAAGGAGCGTACCGACGGGAATCTGAAGTTCTGGCGCAGCATACGCCACTCGTCCGTCACATACCGTCAGCACACAGCGCCCGCACACGGTGCGCCCTGTGAAAGGCTGGGCAGATCCCATCGAAATAAAATCTTCAGGATCAATTTTTCCGTGCCAATTAAGATCCCACACAGTAAAATCTTCACTCCCGTCTGCGCTTTTCCCTCCAAGCGCAATCGCGAAGCGTTCGCGCGGATTGAATGCCATCAGATCGAGCAGACGTTCAAAAGATATCATTCCTGTGCACACAAACTCCGTATACATCAGTTGGAACGACGTCTCAATTCCCACAATTCCAAATGCGCTATCAGCAAGCCCTAAAGATTTTTCTTCGGCGCTGTGAGGGGCGTGATCCGTGGCAATTATATCGATTGTGCCATCAACCAACGCCTCGATCAGCGCTTCTCGATCTTCTGGCGAGCGCAGGGGCGGGTTCATCTTAAAATGCCCGTCTTCTTGAAGCATAGAATCATCGATAAGCAGATAATGCGGGGCAGTTTCGCACGTGACGTTGATACCTGCAGCTTTTGCAGCACGTACAAGAGCCACGCTTTCAGCGCACGATATGTGGCATATATGATAGGTGACGCCCGTGAGGCGAGCGAGTTCGATGTCTCGCTCAATCTGCTTCCACTCTGCTTCTTTCGGTATTCCTCGATGCCCGTGAGCGCTGGCATAAGAGCCTGCGTTAATGTAACCATCAGCTTTGAGCTCTTCGATTTCACAATGCGTTGCTATAGGTTTTTTGGCTGCTGCGATGCGCCGCATTGCTTCATACATCAGTTCATCGCCTTGGACGCCTTTTCCGTCATCAGAAAATCCAATGACCCGCTCTCCCAGAGCCTCAATGTCTGCGAGCTTTTTTCCTGCTTCATCGCACGTGATCGATGCATAAGGATGCACGCGAATCACGGCATCGCGAGCAATGATGGCTTCTTCTTCAGCCAAGTGCTCGCATGAATCGGGCACAGGATTGAGATTAGGCATGGCACAGACATCTGTAAAACCACCGTGCGCCGCAGCGCGAGAACCAGATGCAATAGTTTCTTTATATGAAAAACCCGGTTCGCGAAAATGCACATGCACATCGCACAAACCGGGAAAAACTGTGAGAGGCGAGGATTGAATAATCGGCTCACATATCCGAAATATCGAATCAATATCTGGATTAAAATGAGAAAAGCGAAAAGGAGAAATGACCGTGAGATGATCGTTCATTGCCATCGAGCAGCGCTCCCGTCTCCCGAAGTTTGCTGAGCCTGAATTATTGTGCCATATAGTATGCATATTCAGTGCATCGTATCCACATACTGGCTAGCGCATTTTAAAAGATGAAACACACATAGTAATTTCAGTGCGATACATGCACAAGGAGAGTAGGAATCCGCATATACGCCCAAAGCAATGCTGGTGTAATATATCCATACGATTATGAAGGCAGAGCACATACACATACCTAGAACGCATCGAAAATAGATAGAGTGCACGTATCGGACACATCGAACGCATCTGCCGCATCTGCCGCAGTAAAATTTTACGAGATTTTCCCCATGCTTGCCTTTAGACTTATGTGCAGAAGCATCATAATACGCACACTCGATAGCAGATCGAGCGTAATCACAGCATAAAGCGAGAGCGATAATGAAAACAGTGAGCATAGAAAAGCCGTGGCCTTTACGCCCTATTGTCGGTTTCGATACAGAGACAACAGGGATTGATCCTTACGATGATCGGCTCGTCACCGCATCTATTGTTGTCGTTGAGGGCGATAGCGTGAAAACGCATTACTGGCTCGCCGACCCTGAAGTCGATATCCCAGCGCGCGCTGAAGCCGTGCATGGGATCTCAACTGAAAAAGCCCAAAAAGAAGGAGAGCCAGCCAAAAAAGTACTCAACGAAGTAGCCCAGCTGCTGCATCTGCACATGGAGCAGATGCATCCCATTGTCGCTTTTAATGCCGCATACGATCTCACTCTTATTGAGCACGAGCTGGAACGCCACGATCTGCCAATGCTGCGGGAGCGGCTTGGGCGCCCAATTGCTCCTGTGCTCGATCCATTCATGCTGGATAAAACAGTTGATAAATATCGGCGCGGAAAAAGAAATTTAGAAACGGTTGCACAATTTTATGGCGTGTGGGCCGACGACGATTTCCATAATGCCGAGGCCGACGTTTTAGCAACTCTGAGAGTATTAGGAGCGCTTTTGCGCCGCTATCCCAGCATTGCCCATAGTGATCTTTCTTTTCTCATGGATCAGCAGAAGGAAACCTACAACGATATGCAGGCATATTTTGCGCGCAAAGCACTGGAAGGAGGCAAAGCACCTGCAATTCAAGGGAGCTGGCCGGCAGGTTATTTAGATATGCAGCGCGTTGGATAAGTAGCTAGCAGATATGCAGCGCGTTGGATAAGTAGCTAGCAGATATGCAGAGCGCTAGGTAAGCAGAGTGCTAGATAAACAGCGCGTTATACATAGACGTGCATCAGATATGCGGCATACACATACCAGCGCGTTAAGTGCGCAGCATACTAGATATGTAGTACGTCGATATACAGTGCATTACTATGCAGCGTGCAGATATACAGCGTGCTGGATATCTAGATATTGAAATATTGAAATACTGAACCAGTGAAACACTGGAATATTGAAACACTGGATACGTAAGGCATAGCACCAAAAGAGATACTGCGAAGCGATATCTGGTTATGCCTGCAGGCACACGCATAAGCCCTGCAGCTTTACTTTCAGCGGTAATATCAATCACGCTGCACGCTGCTTTCTTTGAGAAGAATAGAGCGAAAGCGCCACATATCACCCACTCAATGCGGCAATCATTGCAGAGCCGACGCATACGCATCTTTAATTGCTCCCACTGCACTACCACTGTGAGCACTCCTCACACGCACAGCGCTGCACACTAGAGCCAGAATAAGGCAACTGCACGGCACAGCACGGCAGGAATACTCACGTACTGTAAAAGGCAACTGCACGGCACAGCATGCCAGAAATACTCACGTACTGTAATAAGCGAAGCGCCTAGGTTGTATTCCTAGGCGCTTCAGCTCTATCCTAAATCTACTCGTGCACGCGGCTTAGGAAATTCTAGCACAGGGAATTTTCCTCATAAGGGCGTGCATATCTAGAGCTTAGGATTGACGTCCACGAAGATACGCAGCAGTGCCAGCAGCCACGAGAGCAAGCCCTGCAAGAGCAAAGATAATCACGCCTGTCGCACCAGTCTTTGGAAGATTGAACCACAATCCAGAATCTGCCTTTGGCAGGTTTTCAATAGTGACGACGTATGGATCACTAGCAGTGTTTTCGAGAATTTTTACCTTCGTAACTTCATTAGAACGAGCATAATTTTCTGGTGCTTCAGTTTCTACCACATAGAAGTCTTGCCCGACAATTGCTTTAACTTTTTCAGTCATGCCTTGATTATCAGTAGATTTTTCACCGAATTTTGAAGCAGCGTCGCATTGAGTAGTATCTTTAGCGCATTTTTCTGCGTCCTCTTTAGCAGCAAATAGTTTGAACTTTGCGCCTTGGAGTACAGTCGCACCAGATTTTGCAGACACCTTCTTGATTTGGAAGTTACGAAGCACTGTCTTCGGGTTCGGATCTTCTCCACCGTCTGGTTTTGTAGGAACGACCTCAGGGGATTGAGGCTCATCCTTGCCATGCCCTGGAACGAAACCTGATTTATTTGTGAACTCATTGGAAGTAATAGAGGATTTGACCGTAAACGTCAGGTTTACTGTTACCTTTGATTCAGGCTTAGCGTTGACTTTCTGAGCAATCTTAGTCAAGCCTTCATTAGTGAATTTAACAGTTAAACGAGTGACATTATTTTCTTTATCTTCTTTATCGATGGTGTAATGCGTAGTCTTAGTAAGCTCCTCACCATCAACCATAACTTTCTTCACGTTATTTTCGGAGATATTATCAAACGCATCTTTTGGAGCATCATCAAAGACGGCATAGTCGATAAGGTCATCTTTTGTGAGATCAACGTTATTGTTGCCTGCTTTGTTTTTGTTTACTCCAGCTTCGATTGTGTAGGAGATATCATCGCCTGCCACCACAGTCTTGCTCGTATCAGCTGTTTTCTTAATCAACGATGTGACGTCTTTATTTTTCGGCTTAACCGTCACGTCATATTCATATTTCGTCGTATTGGAATTAGTACCCGTGATTTGTGGAATGGTGATGTAGAACGGCTTCACATCAGAAGAATATCCAGCAGGAACCTTCGATTCCGTCACCTGATATATACCAATTTCAAGATTTTCAAACTTCGCTTCACCCTGAGCGCTAGTTTTCATCTTCTTATCATCGGTAAGATTCGGTGTGTCGGTACCAGCATTATAAGCATCAACCTTTTTTGCAAGCTCCTTCCAGCCCTTCTGCGTTTTAAGATTAGGAGCTGGCTGCTTACCAGCATTTGTCACCTTTTTAACAGTAAACTCCGCACCAGCAACCGGCGTTTCAGGATTTACGCCGTCTTTGAGCTTCTTAATAGTCAAAGAACCATTTGTTGGCGCGCCCGTCTCCCACGGAGCTTTCGCAGCATCAGCATGAGCACCAGCAGCACCAGCAAATGCAAGTGAGCACGCCATCAGGCACGCAACCGATAAAGACTTCCATCGTCTCAACATATTGTTTTTCTTCACTTTATTCTACCTTTATTCTCATTAAAGTTATCTTGTGTCTTTATGCTAACCAGAGTGAACGTTGCAGCTATCGTATGCGGCATCTAATCGTTCACACGCGTTTTCGCTGATATATGATCACTAAGCCTGTATTCTCCCCCCCCCGCGGCAGAATACGTGCAATACAGCATGTATACACATGGCGCACGCTCTGCACCTTCCACGCCGCTCATACTGGCTTCTCTACTTTCTATGCCTTAAAAAGGATGGGCTAGCTACGCAGAGCACGCCGAGGCGATAGTTGCGAAATGCCAAGCCACATACCGACAAGGAGCGTTCCACCTAGGCAGACAAGACCAAGCCATACCATAACGCCCGTACCGCCAGTTTTCGGCAGCTCGAATGGCTCAACCACGTGAACCGTTACCGTTGCCGAATCCCACGCAATACCGCGAATACCCTCGTAAAGACCTGATGCATCGTTGGTTTTACCATTACTTAATAAACCAATTTTTTTAATCTCGTCGAGTTTGTTGGAGCCGAAGAAGGCACAACTATATTCGCCAGCTTTTTGAGCAAAACCTGCCACACTCGTATCTGTACGAGCAACGCCAGCATCGTTTCTATACAACACACCAGGCGTTTTTGCTGCTCCTTGGGCTACTTGCCGTTCTTCATCAGCAGTAGCTGCCCTGTAGCGCATCTGATCGCCGAGGCTCCACCCATTCATGCTCTGCTTAGATGGATCACTTTCCTGCCCAGCTGGGCTGCATACCATCGCGATATCAATCGGATCTTCCTGCGATATTGACTGCGCTGTAACTTTCAGTTCAGGAATAAAGGGGTGCCCAGCCTGCACCCACACCTCAGTCTCAGAGGCTTTAACGGTGAAATCACCTTTTTGCGGAGCAGGTTTCGTCACCGTCACTTTTGCCGCAATAGTTGCGGTTGACGTGTCTGGATACGTGACCAGCACAGGAATTGAATAATCTTTTGGCGTAACTTTTCTATCCGGGCTCAAGGTAATCACACCTGTTGCTTCATTAATCTTCGCCCAAGGATAGTCTTTTTTGCCTTGTTCGGTGATAGTAAATTTCGTGCCAGCAGGCAGATGTTTATTCGGATCCTTATCTTTCGGCGCTTGTGTATCTACGCTCGTCCCTGCCTGCACGCTCGTATCTGCATACTGTGGGCTGTAATCGTTTTTCGCAGGAGTCTTCACAGTAAACGAAGCATTGATTTTTTCTTTTAACTTCGGACGACACGTAGAGTGCTGAGGGAACTCCACGTTGATTTCAAAATCAACTTTTTGCCCAGCATGAACGTCAGATGGATGAAAGAGCAGCTCACCTGTGTTTGGATCTAGAAACACACGCCCTGGAGCCATGAGATTTTTATCAGTCGTTTCCGATACCCCAGCAGGAAGCGGAGAAGACAGCGTATAGGTGGCGCCCGTAGGAACAGCATCAGACACCCCACCATTATCTGCGCTAAACACATAACGATTTTCTAGATTGCCAACAGTACCTGTCTGCGCCAAGGGCTTCACGCTCGATGCCGCACCATAAGGAAGCGGCTCGCTCTTATACGTGAGTGATGCACCGAAGGGATTCGTTTTATTCTTTGTCTCGAGATAGTCAGGCAGGCCATCATTATCCGTATCGAAGGGGCCATATCCCATAAAGAAATCTTCATGAGAGGCAGTGTTTGACGAATTATATCCCATCAGCACAGGCTCATTATCGATATCAAAACCAGACGGAACCCAAGCTTCTACAACCCACTTATGAGTTGTATTCGTTCCATTCTCATACGACCACAGCGAACGACGAAACTTCCCTTGATCTTTCCATGATGTCATTTCACAGGTGGACTCATTATTACCAGCATGAGCGACGTCCTGATCCTTATTTGGATTGGTTTGCCCAAAACCATCAGACCAGTTCTTATTAAAACCATCTTCACCATACACAAAAGAATCACGACTATCACTCGCAGCAAAATCACCGATCGACTGCTTAGCAATAGTCACCGTCTCCCAGTAGGTAACTAACCTGCCGCCTTCTAGCTTTCTTTTAAGTTCATCCTTATAACGAGTAATCGTCATACCATTATCTTGAATATCTTTGGGAAGAAAAGCGAAGAGCCAAACTCGCCCAGAAAAAGCCGCCTGATCTTTATCCTTGTTCCATACCAACGTGTATTGGACTTTCTTCGACCCACCCACGCCAGTTTCTTCGATTACTTTTTTCTCAATATCAAGCCTCTTATAGGCGTTGTAGTAATTATTACCAGCATTGGAATACCATTCATAGCCTTCTGGCCCACGATACACATGAGATGCATATGCAGACGCAGCGTAACCAATACCAAGCACTATCGCAACTAGGAATACGCCAATACGCGCCCACCAGCTGCATATACTTCGAACCATGAAAGATATCCCCTTTAACTATTTACTATCTGTAGATAATGAACATCGACAATGCATAAGTTTTACTCGACGTCTATTTTCCCCTACGGGGGGGGGGAGCGCAATTCTTTTAACCAACGTCACAAGAACAGCGAAAAGAGGATACATAGATGCTTAGCAAAGGGATTCCTGCCCTGTGCTATTTTTGGCAAAAGAGACATCTAAAAATGTATTTATTTTTGCAGATAGAGAGGAGAAGCGCTCGAGAAAAATAGAAATTTTATACTTCAGCAGCATGCACGTTAACAATGCACGTACTTTTGCGGCGCACTTTGCTTTTGCGGCGCACTTGTACACATCAGGGCACAACGAATAAATACTAGGAAACCCTTGCGGCATTAAACTGCTGCAAATCGCCTGCGCTAAGTAATATATGCCCGCATCATGCACAAGGATACGAGATGATCCTCACTATTTACACTGGCTGCTATGCACGCTAAGTATTATGCACGCATAACTACTATGCACGCTAACTCTTACTCGAATAGTTCGGCGCTTCCATAATCATCTGCACATCATGCGGATGTGATTCTCGCAAGCCTGCAGAAGTAATCCGTACAAAACGCCCACGCTCTCTCATTTGCTCGATAGTGCGAGCGCCCGTATAAAACATCGTCTGATGCAAGCCACCAATAAGCTGATAGACCACAGAAGCAAGCGTTCCACGATATGGCACCTGCCCCTCGATTCCTTCGGGCACGATTTTATCGTCTGAGCTTACGTCTGCCTGGAAATAACGATCTTTCGAATAGCTCTTTCGCCCTCGAGAGCTCATCGCTCCCAGCGAACCCATACCGCGATAACTCTTAAATTGTTTGCCGTTCACGAAAATTAAATCTCCAGGCGTTTCATCACAGCCTGCAAGCAAAGAACCAAGCATCACAGTATCGGCGCCTGCCACAATCGCTTTGCCAATATCACCAGAATACTGCAATCCCCCATCCGCAATAAGCGGCACACCAGCAGCGCGAGCAGCTTTCGACGCCTCATAGACTGCCGTCACTTGAGGCACACCAATACCTGCAACAATGCGCGTCGTACAAATTGATCCCGGTCCAATCCCAACTTTCACCGCATCTGCTCCAGCATCAATCAGTGCTTGAGCACCCGATTCTGTTGCAATATTTCCGCCAATCACCTGCACGTTTTTAAAACCTGAATCGCCTTTCAAACGTCTGATCATATCGAGTTCAAGTTTTGCTTCTCCATTAGCGGTATCAACTACAAGCACATCTACCCCAGCTTCTGCCAGCGCTTCAGCGCGATTGATCGCTTCACCAAAATAGCCAATCGCCGCACCCACCCGCAGACGCCCTTCAGCATCTTTTGTGGCAAGCGGATACTTTTCACTCTTCACATAATCTTTTACGGTAATAAGCCCAGCAATCCGACCATCTTCATCCACAATAGGAAGCTTCTCAATTTTGTTTTTTGCCAAAAGAGCAGCCGCTTCTTTGCTTGAAATACCGACCATACCCGTCACCAGCGGCATAGGAGTCATAACTTCACAGACACGCAGAGTATCGAAATCTTTCGGTGCGATAAAGCGCAGATCGCGGTTGGTGATAATACCCAAAAGTTTGCGATCATCATCAACCACAGGCAAACCACTCACACGATAACGATGGCAGAGCATATCCAGCTCAGTGAGGGTTGCGTCTGGATGAATCGTCACAGGATCGCTCACCATGCCCGATTCCGAGCGCTTCACTGTACGAACTTGACTAGCTTGCTCTTCAATCGAAAGATTGCGATGCAAGATACCAATGCCACCCTGACGAGCCATCGCAATTGCCATACGCGATTCCGTCACGGTATCCATCGCCGCAGACAAAAGCGGCACTTTAAGAGTGATCTCCCGCGTTAGCTGCGATGAAGTATCCACCTCGGAGGGGATCACGTCTGTTGCATTAGGAAGAAGAAGAACGTCGTCATACGTAAGGCCGACAAAGCCGAAAGGGTTGTGCTCCATGCACCTATGATAATGCCTGGCAGATAATATGGCAGAACTGCACACAGGTGGCAATCACCACTAGAAGCAAGCTGCCTGAATCGCAATAGCTCTACACCCTCTTATCTCCCGTAATTTACACTCAATATTTCTCTGAGTGAACACGCATTGGCAATTATGACATAAAGAAGTATTCTAATGAGTGCAAGTTGTTTAATATTTAACTTAAAATTTAATCAAATTGTAGCTGTGCGATTATGCCCAGAAAATCGCGGCACACAACATGCTGCACATATGCACAGCATAAACAACAGTTCGGCAAGACCTGGAAGAAAGGCGCACATATGGTTATCCACCTCAGCAACCTGCATAGCGCACCTATCGACTATTGGGGTTGGCAGCGAAAAAGCCTATGCAACACTCTCAATCCAGAGGTTTTCTTCCACCCAGAAGGCGAACGCGGCGCCTCACGCCGCAGACGAGTTGAACAAGCTAAAGCTATCTGCTCGCAATGCCCCGTTATCCAAGAATGCCGAGAATACGCGTTAAACAACCATGAACCTTACGGAGTATGGGGAGGCCTTTGCGAAGAAGAACGTGCAGATATTCTGCGCGCCCGTGCATACAGCACTAAACGCACAGCCAAGCACGCACAACTCGTTTAACACGTACAAAGTAGGGTTAGCGCATATAAAAGTAGGGTTAGCGTGCATAAAAGTGGGGTGTTGCGCATCTTTGAACTGATGCACAACACCCCACAACGCTATATCTGCGCAAAAAGAAATTACACGCAATATCTGCTATCAGCGCTCCACAATTGCGAGCACATCACGCGCAGAAAGAATGATATAAGAATCTTCTCCATACTTCACTTCAGTGCCGCCATAGCGTGAATAAATCACAGCGTCGCCAACTTTGACGTCTAGCGGCACACGATTGCCGTTATCGTCAATGCGACCTGGACCAACTGCGAGCACAGTACCCTCCTGCGGTTTTTCCTGAGCACTGCCAGGAAGAACTAAACCGCTTGCTGTTGTCTCTTCTGCCTCGACCTGCTGGATCACGATACGATCCTCAAGAGGCTTAATGGATACCGACATCCGGATCCCTCTTTCTTTCTCGTTCCAAACTAATGGTTGAGCCCGCCGTCGCGGGGGTCGAGCTCATGCGCGTTTTCAACAACGCTCACTACTAAGGTTATTTCGCTTGAGGATATTCGAGCAAATTATAAGCATTCTCTGCTAGCGAAATTATCTTTCACTTATTTTCTTAACTATTTCAGCACTAGCATACTTCCCCACGCCTATATCTCCCAAGCTTATATGCCTCACAGCTAGCACCACCCCACCGAGCTTCTCAGCCTTAGATCTCCCCTTCATATGTGCATTGCTGGATATTCCACCTCGTGCACGGCGTCGAGCTTCTTCACGCATACATATCGCCTCACAATATCAGTAGACGAGCAAACAAGCTCCCATAAT
This sequence comes from uncultured Arcanobacterium sp., assembly GCA_958428545.1. Taxonomy (GTDB): domain Bacteria; phylum Actinomycetota; class Actinomycetes; order Actinomycetales; family Actinomycetaceae; genus Arcanobacterium_A. Next base: position 195,749 of record CAUAGM010000002.1, read on the forward strand.
ATGCGTTTTACCTAGACGTCTCTTTGCGCAAGCAGATGCGCGAAACAAACTCCCACAATATGCGTTTCCCAAAAGATAGCGGATCCCCTTGTTTTTCTTGCAGAAGCAGCCCAGCATATATATCTCGCAGCCAGCACCAGCTAGACGATGCCCAGCACACGATACTTTCTCTACGCCTATCTACCCTGCTACGAGAGATTTGCTACAAGAAATGCGCATTTAATGTACACGATTCTGAGCTTCTATATACCTCAATATCTCGTGGATTATACTGCAGATTGCTCCCTGCTTAAGTGCCAATATCCTCACGCTCACGCACTAGTGCTCATAAAATCACCTCATGCGATTACCTCATACGATCGCCCATTCTTCTTAGCTCAGCACTTCCATCATTTTCTATAAACGTACCCCCCCCCCACGCTCACTAAAACATACCCCTCGCTCACTAAAACATACCCCTCGATCCTCGCCCCTCACCCATACTGAGGTACACACGATAGAATCAACACGTGAGCATTGCAGATATAACAACCTCAGACTACGACGCCCTCATTTCTGAGCTATGCCCTTTTTCTCCCGATCAGGCGCTGACGGCAAATCAATATCTGCGCAGCGCCGGGCATGAACCGCATATCGCTGCCAGCCTACTCACACAAGCCCAGCTTCGCACGCAAGCAGAAGCAAAATTCGGGCAGGCAGCATACTCGATGATGTTTACACGAGCAGGCTACGAGCAATCCACTCGAGCCTCTATCGCACAATCTATACACGCTCAACGTCTTATAGATTCTGGAGCTACACACGTGATTGACGTTGGGTGCGGTATCGGAGCAGATTCTCGAGCTTTCGCCTCAGCTGGATTGCACGTGACGGCAATCGAAAAAGACCCCGAAACCGCGAGCGCTGCCCGCTGGAACTTAAAAGATTTTCCTCACGCTACAGTGATTGAAGCAGACGCATGGAATGTAGATCTCAATTCACTAAATGCTGACGCCCTATGGATAGATCCAGCGCGCAGAATAAACGGCACGAGGATTCACAATCCTGACCGCTGGATTCCCTCTCTGCCAGCCGCACTCAACCTTGCCAGCCAGTTTCCTCGTGCTGGTATTAAAATCGCGCCAGGGATTGATTATTCATGGCTGCCTCCATCCTCACACACCCAATGGGTCTCCGATCATGGAAATTTGCTTGAAGCACTTATCTGGCTGGGAAATGCAGCCCCAGATTCAGGACGCACAGCAGCCCTATGCTCAGGCGATGGAATCGTCACACACTGGAATGCAGGAGTAAACGACCCTTCTCAGCCTGCCCAGCAACTTCCACCGGCACCTCTTGGCAGATACCTCATCGAACCAGATCCAGCTATTATCCGCTGCGGCGGCATTGGATCATTCGCCCACACCTATAACCTAGCTCCTGTAAGCTCAGCAATTGCATATCTTACAGGCGATAAGCCTGCTCCCCTGCAATATGCTCAGGTATTTGAGGTCATCGATATACTCCCCCTCAACGTAAAAAAGATTGACGCATATCTCAAGGAACAGCGCATCACACACGTCGATATTAAGAAACGCGGCACAGATATAACGCCAGAACGCTTACGTGCCCAACTCAAATTACGCCAAGCACGCAACTATTCTTCAACATCAAAGCAAGCAACGCTTATCCTCACTCCAATTATGGGCAGACATCAAGCAGTTCTTGCTCGAAAAATAGATAGCCTCGAATAGAGATCGTGCGCACTGATGCCAGCACAGATACTTCTGCATATATTTATGCGCTAGCTGCGCTGGCTTTCACAATTCACACAGCGCAGTTAGCGCACAATCGTTATCTCACGCGGCAAACCAGTATCGACTGTGATATTTAGCGGCGAAGGTTCTACACCATTTCGCACCATTTCCCAGCCGAGCGCCGCAATCATTGCCCCATTATCTGTGCAGTAACGAATCGGAGGAATGCGCACAGTGACACCACGAGCATCGGCACGCTCATGAGCCAGCTCACGCAAACGGGAATTAGCGCTGAAACCGCCTCCGATCACGAGAGTATCAAGCCCCTCATTTTCGAGAGCAAGAAATGCTTTAGTGAGCAAAGCATCAGCAACAGCTTCAGAAAATCCCGCCGCTATATCCGCTTTTGCCAATTCTTCACCACGCGCTTCAACGCCCTCAATATATCGAGCAACAGAAGTCTTTAAGCCAGAGAATGAATAATCGTAAAGGTGGTTTTTTTTGTATTTCTCCCCCATCATTGCACGCGGAAAGCGAATCGCCTCACGATTACCTTCATGCGACAGACGGTCAATATGCGGGCCTCCTGGATACGGCAAACCCAGCAAACGCCCTACTTTATCGAAGGCCTCACCAGCAGCGTCATCAATCGTTCCGCCGAGTTCGGTGACGTCTGTGGCAATATTGCGCACATGCAAAAGATGGGAGTGCCCGCCGCTGACGATCAAACCAATAAACTCACTCGGGAAATCTCCATGCACAAGCTCATCAACTGCAATATGCCCAATAATATGATTGACTCCATAAAAAGGTTTACCCAGTGCTAGAGCGAGGGCTTTTGCGGCACTGACGCCGATCGTCAGCGGACCGACAAGACCAGGGCCAGCAGTTGCCGCAACAGCATCAATATCAGGTAAGGAAACCCCCGCTTTTTCAAGCGCCGCATTCAACGTAGGAACAAATTGTTCGAGGTGTGCACGAGATGCAATCTCGGGGATAATTCCGCCGTATCGAGCATATTCATCCATACTTGTTGCAGTCACGTCAGCTAGCAACTTGCCGTCACGCACAAGAGCAACGCCCGTCTCATCGCACGACGTCTCAATTCCCAATACAAGTTCCTTCACATGCTAGATACTACTCTCTTCCACTCCACACAGCCACACAGCTAACCTGCACTGCCGAGCAGACGCCGCTATTACACATCATATTAAACATACGACACCCCAAGCAGCGAGAAAATCACATACTCTACAACTGCTTGGGGTGTATAATTGCCAGCTTTGCGCTAGCATACAAAAGAAACTTAGAAAGCTTTCAGCAGATCTCGATTCAGCATGGAAATAAATTCATGCGGAATCGACTTCGGGCATGCAGCAGCACATGCACCCGTATTGGTGCAGCCACCGAAACCCTCTTCATCGTGCTGATTAAGCATCTTCACAACACGCTCTTTACGCTCAGGAGCGCCCTGCGGTAAAAGACCGAGGTGCACAACTTTTGCAGAAGTAAAGAGCATTGCCGAACCATTCGGGCACGCTGCCACACATGCACCACAGCCGATGCACGCAGCAGCTTCAAAGCTCTTATCTGCGTCTTTCTTCGGCACTGGCACAGAGTGAGCATCTGGAGCTGCTCCCGTATTGACAGAAATATAACCGCCAGCCTGCACAATGCGATCCAGAGCAGTGCGATCCACGACGAGATCGCGCAACACAGGGAACGCGGTGGAACGCCATGGTTCGATAGTGATCTTATCGCCGTCTTTGAAGGTGCGCATATGAAGCTGACACGTAGTCGTCACCTGCGGTCCGTGAGGATCGCCGTTAATAACCAAACCGCACATACCGCAGATACCTTCACGGCAGTCTGAGTCGAATGCCACCGGCTCTTTACCTTCATCGAAGAGTTCTTCGTTGAGTTGATCGAGCATCTCCAAAAATGAAGCGGTGGGATCAACATCGTTAATCGTATGCGTCTCGAAGTTTCCTTGAGCCTTCGGCCCAGCCTGACGCCAGTATTCCAATGTAATTTTCACTTGTAACTCCGCTGCTTCATCTCGATGAATTCGTACTTAAGATCTTCTTTGTGCATGGTTGGCGGTTCATTTTCGCCGTTCCACTCCCACGCTGCCACATATGCGTAGTTGGCATCGTCACGAAGTGCCTCGCCTTCTTCTGTCTGCGACTCAGCACGGAAATGACCACCGCAAGATTCTTTTCGATGCAATGCATCGATACACATCAGCTCGCCGAGTTCCATGAAATCAGCCACGCGCCCAGCTTTTTCAAGGCTCTGATTAAGCTCATCAGCCTTACCTGGCACCTTGACGTCTTTCCAGAAATCTGCACGGAGTTTACGAATAAGTTTGATCGCCGTGCGCAAACCTTCTTCACTGCGCTCCATACCGCAGTACTCCCACATGATCTGCCCCAATTCCTTATGGAAGGAATCCACAGAACGGCTGCCCTTGTTGGTGAGGAAATGCTGGATCTGATCCTTGACGCTCTTTTCAGCCTCTACAACAGCTGGATTATCAGCCGCAATCTTCGGGAAAGGCCCAGCAGCGAGGTAATCGTTGACAGTATTTGGAAGAACGAAATAACCATCGCTCAGACCCTGCATCAAAGCTGAAGCGCCAAGACGGTTTGCACCATGATCGGAGAAGTTTGCTTCACCAGCCACAAACAAACCAGGAATTGTGGACTGCAAATCGTAATCAACCCACAATCCACCCATTGTGTAGTGCACAGCTGGATAGATACGCATAGGAACTTCGTAGGGGTTATCGCCCGTGATGCGCTCGTACATATCAAACAAGTTGCCATACTTTGCGGACACAACATCTTTACCCATACGTTCGATAGCATCGGCGAAATCGAGATACACGCCACGCGCTACGCCGTCAATCTCTGGCCCTACGCCGCGACCTTCATCGCACATATTCTTAGCCTGACGCGATGCAATATCTCGAGGCACAAGGTTGCCGAACGACGGATAGATGCGCTCCAAGTAGTAATCGCGATCTTCTTCTGGAATATCGCGCGGATCTTTCCTGCAATCCTCCGCTTTCTTTGGCACCCAGATACGCCCATCGTTACGCAAAGATTCAGACATGAGCGTAAGTTTCGATTGGCTCGTCCCATGCTGAGGAATACACGTCGGGTGGATCTGCGTGAAACAAGGGTTGCCAAACAATGCACCCTTGCGATAGGCACGCCACACAGCAGAACCATTGCAGCCCATTGCATTTGTGGAGAGGAAGAAGACGTTGCCATAACCACCCGTTGCAAGCACCACAGCATCTGCAATATGAGTCTCAATTTCACCAGTGACCATATCGCGCGCAATAATGCCGCGAGCACGCCCATCTACCACAATAAGCTCGACCATTTCATGACGAGGGAAAAGCTCAACTGTACCAGCTTTAGCCTGGCGCATAAGAGCCTGATAAGCACCAACCAAAAGCTGCTGCCCTGTCTGACCGCGAGCATAGAAGGTACGAGATACCTGCACGCCGCCGAAGGAACGGTTATCGAGCAAACCGCCGTATTCACGAGCAAACGGCACGCCTTGAGCAACGCACTGATCAATAATATTTGGCGAAACCTCTGCCAAACGGTAGACGTTTGATTCGCGTGCGCGATAGTCGCCACCTTTAACGGTGTCGTAGAAAAGGCGATAGACCGAATCGTTATCGTTCTTGTAATTCTTCGCAGCATTGATACCGCCCTGTGCAGCAATCGAATGCGCACGGCGAGCCGAATCTTGGTAGAAGAACGCTTTTACGTTGTAGCCCTGCTCACCAAGAGAGGCAGCACCTGCACCACCTGCAAGACCAGTGCCAACAACAATAATGGAAAGCTTGCGGCGATTGGCTGGATTGACCAATTTAGCCGAAAACTTACGACGCTCCCAACGGGTAGCGATATCACCATCTGGAGCCTTTGTATCGGCGATAGGCGCACCCTCGCGATAAAGGCCGTCAATCAATGTTTCAGTCATTTATTCAACTTCCTCATCTTCTTAGGCGGGATACCCAATGAAACCAAACAAAATTGCTGTTGGAGGAGCCATGAAGCCCACGACCAAGAGGATAGCGACCAGATCACCAGCCAGCTTAAAACCAAACTCGCGTGTACGCGTGAGCAAGCCAAGAGTCGCAAGAGCAGAGAAAATACCATGACGCACATGCAGCGCAATAGCAATAAGAGCAATCAGATAGAATGCCCACACCCACCACACATTAAATGCGCTCACCATATTGGAATATGGATCTCCAGCGATATACTCACGATCACCTGGCGTCACTTTCAAAGCCGTAAACTGCAGAATATGGAATACAATCCACACAGCAATCACGAGACCGCCAAAACGCATAACCATCGCTTGGTAGGTACGCCCAGCACGAACTTTGGCACCCACATTGACTTTATAGCGCTCACGACCGCGAGCATCAGATCCACGTTTCCATAAAACAATCGCTGAATACATATGGAGCACAATGAACAGGAGCAAACCGATACGCATAATCCACACAACGCCACCGGCAGGAATAAGCGGATAAAGAATCGTATCCATGCTTCCATCTTCACGAACGTGCACAGTGCCTTGGAGCCAGTGCGCATAATGATTATAAGCCTCCTGGCCCATAAACATCTTCAGATTCCCGTACATATGCACGAGAAGGAACAAAATAAAAAGCAAGCCAGTCACAGCCATGAGCACCTTTAGTGCAACAGTAGTCTTGCTGGCGCTCGGTTTCTTTAGAGTTGAGTTAGCCACATATAGAATTTATCAGAGATACGGGAGCAAAAATGGGAGACAACGCCTAAAAGACGCCATATTCTCACCATTTCGGCATAGAGCGCGCGCGATCGGCGCAAAGAAACACTGCAAAACCGCATAATAACGCTACTTTTTTACTCTCGCCACATATACACCGCAATTGCGTGAGACTTTCGTTGTATAAATTTATGAAGGGGCATCCCCTCTATCATCATTGAACGAACGCACCATCACAATAGCATCATCGTCAGAATAATAGCCCCGCCTGCGGCTCAACTCATTGAAACCAAGACTTCGATAGAGCTGCTGCGTACCCGTATCTGTAGCTCTAACTTCAAGCAATACACGCTCAGCTCCTGCCGACCGCACTGCTGATACAAGATGAGTGACGAGCCGCCGAGCAATCCCCTGCCTGCGAAAATCTGGAGCAACCGAAACCGTGAGAATTTCTGCATCCCGTGCACAGCGCGCTCCTGCAATCGCAATAATCTGAGGAAAAGACCTGATAGGGTCTGCTTCTCCTACACAAGCGACATATAGCCGGTCAGATGCAGACAACTCATTTTCCCAAATTGCGCTCGACCAAGCGTCACGCCCAAAAATTCTGTGATCAAAATCGGCCAGATGCCCACTCCAACTTGCAGGAGGGGAGAAAAAATCACACATTTGCCCTACTAGGCTTTATGCTCGTACGGATTTCCCTGCGCATGAGGCTGAGCATGCGCTCCTGCGTGCACGTCAGGGCGCCGTAAATAGAGTGGTTCACTCGAAAGATCAACGCTTTCACCAGCGTCACAGCGAGATTGCCGAGAAAGCAGTAAACGCACCCATACATCAGGACTGACCGTCACGATCTGCTCATCATGCCCAAGATCACGATACAAACTCTCATCAGCTTGATGTTTCACCACAACTGCTGGCGCATCATCGAGCTTCTGCGCAAGAAGCTCTGGAGCAATAACTTCTGCTTCCGAAAGAATCTCAAGATCATCAGGCCCCATAGCACGCGCACGCAATGCATACAATTCCTTGCGGCGAGCATCAATGACTGGCACCACGATATTTGCCCCAGCATCCACACCAGCTAAGGCGAGCACTTCCAAAGAACTCAACCCATAGAGCGGCACACCCCATACTGCTGCAAGAGTTCTCGCCGTCACTAAACCTGCACGCAACCCCGTAAAAGCAGCTGGTCCTCTGCCTGCAATAATCGCATCAGCACGAGAAATATCGGCCACGCTCAGCGCCTCTTTCACCATCGGCGTCAGGTTCTCAGCATGGTGCCGAGTATCAGCAGAAGTGAGAAAAGCCAAAACTTTCAGCACGCCTGCACTCTTCGAAACAACGCCGATCTCAATTCCTGCCGATGTATCGATAGTCACATAAATAGCCATTATTTATTCCTCTTCCTCTTTAGATACACGCCGATATACATGAACTTTCCCTGATGCCTTTCCCAAACTCGGCACAGATTCTTTACTGCCATCTTCAACAACTGCAAACGAGCGCGTATTAGAATGCTCACAATTAGGCTCAGCCAATCGCTCAGCACGATCCCCCGCATGATGCTGCTCCCAACGCAGCCACAGAAGCGACACCGTCATAAGGGCAACGATCAGCAGCGCAGTAACGACTATTCCTACTGGAGTGACCCGACGATCCTCGTGCGCCATTGCTTGAGAAGAATTTTCTAAACGTTCATTCTTTGCCGCATCGATACCTATGAGACGATCTCTTTGCACAAGAAAATCGTCAAGATTTATTTCCCCAGCTACGATACGCTTTCCAACTTCTCCAACCTGGCTCACGAGATTATCATGCACAAAAAACCATGTGCGCAGCTGCGGATCAAAAACAAGAGATTGAGGATCAGCCAATCCTTGCGCAATATCGCGAAGCAGTGCAGCGAGCGCAGCGTCATCCGTCACCTGCTCATCAGCAGAGCCTGAAGCAGAAAAATCTGCCCACAAAGCCCCAACATACTCCCCATCAGGAGCATTCAAAGAAGCAATCCACCAGTTACTTTCAGAAATCTTCGAAGTAGAGCCGCTATCGGCACTGACAATCGCATTCACAGCACGCGGCCGCCCAATCTGCAGTGCAGCGACGTCATTTGCACTCATGCTAGGCAAATCTTTCGCAGCACGGGAAATCACCGCACTCAGCCCCTGCTCAGAAAACCACGCAGCGACCTCATCCCTAGACAATGCCCAGGCAGGCAGAGCACATATTCCCACACACATCACAAAAGCGCATGCGAAAGCCGCTATAGCAAAAAGTGCACGCAACAAACGCGAAGTGAAAAAAGAAATACTCATAGCCATTACACACTCTGCGCTAACAACTCTTGCACGACAGGAGATGCTTGCACAGCAGAAGCAAGCTCATGTGAACGCGTACCGTAGGCCGTAAATATAAGCACACGCGGCGCATCATCGTAGAGGTCTTCTGGCTCTTCGCCCTCAGATCCTCCTTCTGGGCGTTTAATCGCAATTTCTAAGCGATCATCGCTCAATACCTCAGTTTTGCCAGCTCCCCATTCCACAACGGTGAGTGCTTCATCCAAAGTGGTATCGAGATCTAAAGCATCAAGTTCATCCATTGAATTCAAACGATAAGCATCCACATGAACGAGATCAAGACCTGTGCCGCAAGATATATGACCGCGATGAATCTGTGCAATCACAAACGTGGGACTTTGCACTCTTCCCTGCACTCCCAGCGCCCGCGCAATTCCTTGAGTCATCGTAGTTTTCCCAGCACCCAGCGGACCGTTTAACATCACTAAATCTCCTGGCTGAGCTGCCGCGCCGAGCGCTTCTCCTACTGCTTGAATAGCTTCGACTGTTGGCACAATTATCTGCATAATTTTCTTCTCATTCCTCATCATCACAATACTTATCATCGCAATACTCGCGAGGCACACGAATGCCGATCCTCGTGACTATTTCATATCCGATCGTCCCCGCATAGCTCCCCCAATCATCAGCGCTCGGCGAATCATTCTCTGCCCCAAATAACGTAACGGTATCTCCAGGGCGTGCCCCAGGAGCGTCAATCACAAACTGATCCATACAGACTCTCCCAATAATCGGACACCTCTGATTATTAAACTGCACATACGCACAATTACTTGCCGCTCGAGGAATACCATCTGCATACCCGAGGGGAATAGTTGCCAGATGAGCAGCAGCATCGGTATGAGCAGTATGCCCATAGCTCACCCCCGTATTTTGCGGCACGTCTCGCACAGACACCACAGAAGCTTCAAGACGCATCACAGGGTGAAGATCGAGTTCTGCCGCAGTTGCTACCTGCGGATTTGGACTCAGCCCATAGAGCATAATCCCCGGACGCACCATCGTATATCGCGTATGAGGATGCCAAATCATACCTGCCGACGCCGCTAAATGCACAAACTCAGGCTGAATACCAGCACTGCCCAAAATACCGCGCGCCTGCTCAAAAAGTTTGACCTGCTCAGCAGTCACCAGCGAATCCGGCTCATCAGCACACGCCAAATGACTCCACAATCCGATCACTTCAATGAGACCACTTTGCTCATAATCCACAAGATTTCGGGCAAATTCTGGAAAATCGCAGATACTTACGCCGCCGCGAGCCATACCAGTATCAACTTCTATATGCACCCGCGCGGCTATCTCGCACTCAGCGCTCGCACGAGAAATTCGATCCAGCAATTCTACAGAACTCACCGTTAGATCAATGTTTAATTCAAGAGCCTCCGATAAAGGGGCATCTGGCTCTGCCATAAGGCTCAAAATATGCGTACCGTCACCAATTTTACGACGAAGTGCCATAGCCTCGCCCAGCTGTGCAATCCCAAGCCACTGCACGCCTTCAGCTTGTGCCCATCGAGCAATCTCTTCTGCCCCATGCCCATAAGCATCCGCTTTAACAACCGCCATTACCTCAGCATCACCAGCATATTCGCGAGCGCGCGCCAGATTATGGCAAAAAGCTGCACGGGAAATCTGAGCGCGCGAAGGATAGTATTCCTTAGAAGGAAATACATGAGCACTCGTAGAATGCTTACAGCTAGCCATCACATCGCTCCTCATCTTCCTACTAATAGTAAGACTCGTTGCCTAGGATTTTGAAAATCGTCTGCGCAATATGCTCAGCAACCTCTCCAGCCGTTATAGGGCGCCCTACGAATCCATTCTTAACCTGAGCCGCATCTTGAGCGGCCTGTGCATGCACACAGCATGCACCAGCAGCCAGCCGAAGTACCAAATCACTATGCTCTCCACGTGCCTGAATCTCGTCACCATACATCGCGAGCAGAGCACCTATCGTTCCAGCCAACACGTCTCCAGCACCTGCTGACGCTAGCCATCCAGGCGCTCCCCCTTGTGCATAGAGCGGCCCATGCGCAGCCGCAATAACATTGACAGCCCCTTTAAGTACAACCGTTGCGCCCGTGAGCGCAGCTGCGAGTCTTACTGCACGCGCTGGAGCAGCTTCAATATCAGAACGCGTAACATCTTCACCTCGCGCCCGAAGCAGTGCAGCTAACTCTCCTGCGTGAGGAGTTATCACAACAGTTGATGGCACGTCACCATCATAAATTAGCTCTATTGCCCGAGCGTCGCACACAACTGGATACCCTTCAGCAAACGCATTGTGCAGTATTCGAGATGCCTCATCGAGAGAATCTAAGCCAGATCCGAGTGCCCATGCCTGCACCTGCCCTGGTGCACATACGACATCTGGATAGGAAGTGACAACAGCGTCTACTTCACCCAGATAGCGCACCATACCTATGCCTACTGCGCGCGCTCCTGCCACACACAGCATCCCAGCTCCTGGGTATGTGCGAGAACCTGCCAGAATCCCCAATACTCCGCGCGTATATTTATGGTCGTGACTTCCTGGAATTTTCCATAGATCACGCACATCAGCAGCAGTCAGGCTCACGAGCGCAGGATCGGCGCTAAGATACGGCTCAAAACCAAGAGGAACCGTGACGATCCGCCCAGCATACTCACAGGCAGGCGGCAAATATAGCGCACGTTTGGCGGCGCCCATCGTCACCGTCACATCCGCACACAAAGCAACTCCAGGCAGCGTGCCGTCATCAATTCCAACTCCTGACGGCACATCTACGGCCAGAACCCACGGCTGCACGGCACTGGAATATCGAAGATGATTGAGCATACGAATAACGCCTGCAAGCGGCTCTCGAATCGCTCCGCGAGCGCCGATCCCCAGCAACCCGTCAATCCACACTCTACTTGCGCCAGCAATCTGCTCAAGGGAGGTCTTATCAGGATTGTGGATTATACGGACTCCAGCACGCTGAGCTGCCGAAAGCCCTGCCGCGTGAGGCTCTCCACAACAGATCGCCGTCACCGCCAAACCGCGACGCGCTAAGGCAGCAGATGCATAAAGCGCGTCTGCCCCATTATTGCCTGCCCCTACAAGAGCCATGACCGTAGAACCAGGAACTCGGCAATCCGCTGCTTTGAGATGACGGATTACCTCCATCGCAACCGCATAAGAAGCATGCTCCATTAAAGGCGCACCGAGATCGAGAAGCTGCTGCTCAGCTGCGCGTATATCATCAACCCGATAGGCTCGTTTCATAGCGCCTATTTTAGCTGGCACGCCGCGCGAATACTCTCAGTTTTGTTTTCTCTAATCTGTTGTGACGGCTTTAGCAAGGTTACGAGGTTTATCAACGTCGTATCCTTTGCGTTTTGCCAATTCACACGCAAAAATTTGCAAAGGCACAATCGTGACGAGCGGCATCATCAATGTGGGCGTAGATTGAGGCATTCGAATCACGACGTCTGCCTGCTGATCAACAGCATGATCGCCCTCCTCCGCAAGAGCAATTATCTTCGCTCCACGCGCTTTCACTTCCGCTACAGCTGAAACCACTTTGGAATGCAGCAGTGGGCGCCGAGGAGTGGGGACAATAATAAACACTGGCACATCTGCCTCGACAAGAGCAATAGGACCGTGCTTAAGCTCGCCAGCAGCAAAACCTTCCGCGTGAATATAAGCAAGTTCTTTGAGTTTAAGCGCTCCTTCGAGAGCGATCGGAAAACCGACGTGCCGCCCAAGGAAAAGCACAGAATCAATATCGGAAAATTTTTCAGCTAAAGTTTTAATTTCTTCCTGCGTGCTCAAGACCTGCTCAATCCTACCTGGCATACGTGAAAGCTCCTCAAGATAGGTAGCAACCTCATCTGAGTATTTATTTCCTCGCAGCTGAGCCAAATAAAGACCAAGAAGATAGGCAGCTGTGATTTGCGCTGCAAATGCTTTTGTAGACGCCACCGCCACCTCAGGGCCAGCGTGAGTATAGAGCACAGCATCTGCTTCACGGGCAATTGTTGAACCGTAGACATTGACGATTGCGAGCACGCGAGAGCCTTGCTCTGCAGCATGGCGTACAGCCATGAGAGTATCCATTGTCTCTCCCGACTGTGATATTGCCACAACGAGCGTTTTAGAATTGACGACTGGATCGCGATAGCGAAACTCGTGAGCAAGCTCCACTTCAACAGGAATACGGCACCAGTGCTCAATCGCATATTTAGCCACGTGCCCTGCATATGCTGCAGAACCGCACGCTACCACAATAATTTTGTCGATTGTGCGCAGCTCTGCCTCACTGATATTCATATCGTCAAGTTTGAGACATCCATGCTGGGTGGTGTGCCCAAGCAGCGTATCTGCCACAGCTTTGGGCTGCTCATGAATCTCTTTTTCCATAAAAGTATCAAAGCCGTCAGTCATTGCAGCATCAAGATCCCAATCCACAGTATAGATCTCGCCTTCTGCTGGCGTACCATCGAAATTGAGCAACTCTATGCTATCGGCTTTCACCACCACGATCTGATCTTGCCCGATAGCCATCGCACGCTTCGTATATCCCACAAATGCCGACACGTCGGAACCTAAGAAATTATCACCCTCGCCAATCCCAACAACGAGTGGAGAATTACGCCGAGCAGCAACAATCACATCCGGCTCTTCTGACGCAATTGCGACCAGAGCGAAAGAGCCCTGCAATTGGGCAGCTGCTGCAAGCATAGCAGCGCGCAAACTCCCGTGTTTCTCGTATTCCCGCCCTAGCACGTGCGCGGCGACTTCAGAATCTGTATCGGAAAGAAACGTATCGCCGTCACGTATAAGAGCATCTTTAAGCTCCGCAAAATTTTCGATAATTCCATTGTGGACGATTGCCACGTTGTGCGACTGCGAGAAATGAGGATGGGCATTCTCGTCTGTAGGAGTGCCATGAGTAGCCCAGCGCGTATGCCCGATAGCGCAATGCCCGCTCTTGCACGCACTCTCACCCATCTCGGCGCGTAAATCCGCTACACGCCCACTCTTCTTATGAAGATCGATGCCGTGATCGCCGACGATTGCGATTCCTGCCGAATCATAACCGCGATACTCTAAACGCTCAAGCCCTTCGAGGACGATATCCGAAGGAGTGCCGCCGCACTCACGTGCCCCAATATATCCAACAATTCCGCACATACACCCACACTAGCTCACCGAGATCAATTTCCGTAAGAAGCTGGCACAAAAAGACGCAAAATTTTATATAGTGCTCATAGCCAATACCCATATCCAGCGCACAATCTGCACAACGCTCTGCCTCCACTGTGCACTATTTCACCGAACATGAGAAACTACCTATATGACGCTACCCTTCAGCGCTGCCGAGCAGGCACACAGCCCGATCAGCCCATCTTATACACACCGCTCTACCCCGCTTTCCACGTTTATGCCGATTTCCAGCACTCAGTGGCGAGCACTCGCAGCAACAACCGAACTGCCGCTCACAGATAAAGACGTACGAGCTTTAGCGGCTCTGGGCGACCCAATTGGCATTGCCGAAGCAGACGCTATTTATCGCCCTTTATCAGCTCTTATGCAGATGTATGCTCGCCATACTGGGCAGCTTATGAGTGAATCTCACTCTTTTATTGGCTTGCCTGAGCATCGCACGCCATGGATTATTGGCATTGCTGGTTCTGTGGCTGTTGGTAAATCAACTGCTGCCCGCCTGTTGCGTGAGCTTATGCGCCGCTGGCCGCAGACTCCGCACGTCGATTTGGTGACGACTGACGGTTTTCTTTACCCCAACGCCACTCTCACTAAGCATGGACTTATGGATCGCAAGGGTTTTCCAGAATCTTATGACCGCCATGCCCTGCTGAATTTTCTCTCTGCCGTAAAATCCGGCGTAGGAAATCTACACGTGCCAGTGTATGACCATATTTCGTACGATATCGTCCCAGGAAAATGGATCACTGTCGATAACCCAGACGTACTTATTGTTGAGGGTCTCAACGTTTTGCAACCTCCGCGAATGAGCAGCAGCGACGGAGAATTTCGAGCAGTTTCTGATTATTTTGATTTTTCTATCTACCTTGATGCACCCGAAGACGCACTCGAACAGTGGTATATGGATCGGTTTAGAAATCTGCGTAAAACTGCGTTTACCAACACGAACTCTTTCTTCCGCTCCTATGCGAATTTGAGCGACGAAGAAGCAGACAATACTGCTCGCCGCCTCTGGCGTACCATCAATCTTCCAAACCTGCGCGAAAACGTGGCGCCCACACGCAGCCGTGCCACTATCATTCTCACCAAGGGCGCTGACCACTCTGTCGAGACAATCTACCTGCGTAAGCTTTAGAGACAATACATGCAATAACTCACCACATGAGATTCCTTAAACACTCAGAGTAAAAACTCGAAGATGCTCAAAGACGATCAAGAAAGCTCAGGGCAAATACTCACAGATACGAGCAGTATCATCGAGCAATATCGCTAAAAACAGGCACGATCTGTTTGAGAACCATAGAGGGTGTGAGGGCAAGTACGCGCCACATGCACGCGGCATATAACGCCAGGGAGAAAGCGCCTTATCTCGCTATATAAGCAACCAATCTGGCAGCTGCACCACAGCTTAAGCTCTAGCAGCTGCGTGCCAAATAATCTTTATGCAGATCAATCGGTATAGGATACTCCCCCGAAAAACACGCCGTACATAGAGACTCGAGTGGAAGATTAATTGCTTCATACATTCCTTCGGGAGAAAGATAGCCCAAGGAATCGGCAGAAAGAGAATCCCTAATAGCATCAATACTGAGATTATGAGCAATAAGCTCAGTACGAGTAGGAAAATCGATGCCGAAGAAACAAGGCCACACAACTGGCGGGCTTGAAATGCGCACATGCACTTCAGCAGCACCTGCCCCTTTAAGCATTGCAACCAACTGCTTTTGAGTATTGCCTCGCACAATCGAATCATCAACGACCACAATCCGCTTACCTTCGATTACCTCGCGCAAAGGATTGAGTTTAAGGCGAATACCCATCTGACGCATTGCTTGAGTCGGGCGGATAAACGTGCGCCCAACATACGCATTTTTCACTAACCCTTGAGCAAAAGGAATACCCGATTCCTGAGCATAACCGATTGCCGCAGGCGTGCCCGAATCAGGAGTAGCGATCACAATATCAGCATCTACTGTATGCTCAATTGCCAGACGACGCCCCATCGCATTGCGCACCGAATTGATACGCCGCCCATTAATCTGCGTATCTGGACGTGCAAGATACACATACTCGAACGCACACACATGAGGAGTGGGATCTGCAAAACGCCGCGAACGCACACCACTCTCGTCAATCACAATAAGTTCGCCAGGATTAATTTCACGCACGAAAGCAGCACCAGAAATATCGAGAGCGGCAGTTTCAGAAGCAACAACCCAGCCACCTGGCAATTTTCCCAATACCAGCGGACGAAAACCATGAGCATCGCGAGCAGCATAAAGCTTTGATTCATCCATAAAAACGAGCGAGAAGGCACCTTGAAGCATCGGCAGCATAGCAACGGCAAGGTCTTCGAGATTACCGTAACCTCTCAGCACCCCCATCAGCGCAGTCATGACCGCTGTATCAGTAGAAGAACCATGCCCTAACTCACCTGAAAGATCATCCCCGCTCAACGCTTGGATACGCTCAATAAGCTCGTCAACATTAACCAAATTCCCGTTGTGAGCAAGGGCAACAGTGCCAAATTCTGTTGGCCCCAGCATAGGCTGCGCATTAATCCAGCCCTTATCCCCTGAAGTGGAATAGCGTGTATGCCCCACAGCAATATTCCCCTTAAGAGCTCCCAGAGACTCTTCGTTAAATACTTGAGATACAAGCCCTGTATCCTTATAAACAAGTATTTTTTTGCCGTCACTTGTCGCAATACCAGCAGCTTCCTGCCCTCTGTGCTGAAGTGCATACAAACTAAAATAGGCCAGATGAGCGACTTGCTCACCTGGAGCCCATACGCCGCACGCACCGCATTCATCTTGACCGCAATCCAAGGGATCCAGTACTGCCGTCAGCTGCCCGTCACCACTCATACTGCACCGCCCGAATCATAAAAGGTGTTTTTACTTTTCGCACAGCAAAAGTTTATTAGCAGAAGAAAAAAGTAGCTTTAAGCGCCACTTTTCGGACACTATACGTCCGTATAGCAAAACAGTTTATGCAGTATTTAGCTACCCAATATAGTCCATCGGATTTTGCACAGATCCATCACGCCATACTTCAAAATGAACATGGCACCCTGTAGAAATGCCTGTACTTCCAGTATAGCCAATCACAGTATCTCGATCGACGTACTGACCAGGAGAAACGTTTAGTGAAGAAAAGTGCATATAGCGCGTCACCCACGAAGAGCCTTCAGCATACCCATGGTTAATCGTGACTGCATTGCCGCCACCGCCAATCCATCCCGCAGAAGCAACAGTGCCTGGAGCTGCCGCATACTGGGGAGTTCCGCAGCCAGCAGCAAGATCAACGCCATAATGCAGCTTCGAATACCCCAACACAGGATGTATACGATACCCGAATGGTGAAGTCACGTATAAAGACGTGCGAATCGGCGGTTGGATAAAACCACCGCCGCCAGAATAGCCTGACTGCCCTCCACCTTGAGCAGCAGAAGCGCGATTAGCAGCATCGATTTCAGCAATCTGAGCAGTAATCTTATCGTATTCTGCCTGCTCAGAATCAACAGCGCTCTGCATTTCAGACTTCCTGCTCTCAAGAAGAGCAGACTTTTCAGAAATAGTTTTTTCCAGCTCAGCCAGTTCATTGCGCTTTGCCTGAGCCTGAGCTTGCTTTTCACGCTGTTCAGCAAGAAGCCGATCCGCTTCTTGTTTCAACTCAGCAACTCTCGCTCGCACTGCATTTTGCCGAGATTCACTGTTTTTCGCTTGCCCACTGCGCTGCTCAAATTGTGCCAATGCGCTAGCCTGGCTGCGAGTAAGCGCTTCGTTAACTCGATAAGAATCCAAAAATTCCTGCACAGTAGCCGAAGCCACAAGCAAATCCAAAGTAGATGGCACAGTCTCACCACGATACATCGATCTCGCAAGCTCTGCGAGAGAATTTCCAGCATTCTCAGCATGCTTAGTGACCACACTCAAATCGCCTTGAATACCAGATAACTCTTTTTCTGAAGCATCGAGAAGAGCAGCCTTAGCTTCCGCTTTGCGCTGAGCTGCAGAAAGCTCCGCTTCAGCTGCCGCAAGTTCCTTTTCCGCACCAGGAATTTTCTCACGCGTATCGCTAAGCACCAAATAGGCCTCACGCAGATCCGCAGACACACCCTCAAGACTAGCTTTAAGCTCAGAAATTTTCTGTGATTTACTCTTTTGAGCACTAGCTAAATCATCTCGATTTTCCCCAACAGCAATTCCTGGAGTCATCGTCGCACAGAGTGCCAGTGCAGCAACCACTGCCAACGCCACTCGTTTCGTCTTTCCAGCTTTCATATCACACCCACTTCTTAGCTTTCCACACACACTGCATGCCTTTATTCCAAGTATGTTCTACAGAATCTACAGAAAAATCACACTTTCGTATATTTACGAAGAGCCACAAACGAAGCAACCGAAGCAATAAGCACAGCCGCAGCTAATAAGAACGGAGCAAGCACGAGCACATCAACACCCGTCACCACATTTACCCACGAACCTTGGAACCAATCACGAATAAAGACGCCCACAATCAGCCATAAAGAACCAATAGCAAATACAGCACCAACAAGAGACGCTAAAATTCCCTCCAGAATAAACGGCATCTGAATCATACGATTTGACGCGCCCACATAACGCATAATTTCTGTTTCGTTGCGCCTAAACATTGCCGAGAGGCGAATCGTAGAAGGAATCAGAAGCATCGCCGTCACAACCATCACCACAGCCAAACCGCCCGAAACCAGCGTAAAACGATTCAATATCTTAAAAAGAGGCTCGAGCTGTTCTCGCTGATCCTGCACAGATTCCACACCATCTCGCCCTGAAAGCGCATCAGCAACAATCGCATACTGCTGCGGATCAATGAGCTTCACTCGGAAAGAAGCCTGCATCTGGTCTTCCGTCATAGCATCAGCCCATACAGTATCTTTCATCTGCTTCTTAAAAGCTGCGAGAGCATCAGATTTACTCTCAAAATAAACTTTTTCCACATACTGTTTCATCTCATTGGAAGTGAGGTATGCATCGATCGCATCGATCTGAGCTTTAGTAGCCTCTCCGCCAGCACACTGCGAAGAAACCGAATTTTCAGGGCACATAAAAGCAGAAACTTCGACTTTATCGTACCAATCATTTTTAAGATTGTTGATCTGCCACTGAAGCATCACAGATGCACCAAGAAAGAGAAGCGACACAAACGTCACCAACGTGACCGAAAATGCCATCGCGAAATTACCACGAATACCTTTACACGTCTGAGACAAAATAAAACGAAGTCGCATTAGTCGATCCCTCCATAGGCACCACGCTCTTGATCGCGCACAATCTTGCCATCTACAAGCTCAATCACTCGACGACGCATCTGATCCACAATCGCCGAATCGTGAGTAGCCATCACAACTGTTGTCCCCGTGCGGTTAATACGATCAAGCAAGCGCATAATTCCAAGCGCCGTCTCACGATCCAAATTACCAGTCGGCTCATCTGCCAGCAGCAAATCTGGGCGATTAACCATCGCGCGAGCAATAACGACACGTTGCATCTCGCCGCCAGAAAGCTCATGAATACGACGGCGTTCCTTACCTTTCAATCCCACAAGATCCAGTACTTTAGGAACTTCTTTAACAATCGCATGCCGAGGGCGCCCAATCACCTGCATTGCGAGAGCAACGTTATCAAATACGTTTTTATCTTCAAGCAAACGGAAATCTTGAAACACATAGCCCATCTGGCGGCGCAGAGCTGGAACGCGACGATCTGAAAGTTTAGAAAGATCTTTACCTAATACGTAGACCTTGCCGGCAGTTGCACGCTCCTCTGCAGAGACGAGGGAGAGCATAGTGGATTTACCAGAGCCTGACGCTCCAACTAAAAAGACGAAATCTCCGCGCTCAATATTGAGAGATACGCGATCGAGCGCCGGCGCACTCCCTTTGACGTACACCTTAGAAACGTTTTCAAATGTGATCATTAACTATTCCAGCCTTAATCAACTAAAGTTCATATTCACTTTAAGTGATTTCAAACTACTCTAAAATCAGGCACGCCGCCACACGAGGAGATTCGCACGCTCCGCAATAACTCTATGTACGAAGCGTGAATAATTCTCTGCACAGCTTCTGCGCGCAATCAGCATTCACCACTTCGCTACTTGCTGCTTGCTGCTCGCTACTGATGAGCATGCCGACGAATATTTCCTGCGATTAGCCCACACACATACAGCATTACGTGTACGCGGCTCGCGGCGTACGCTGCATAGCCTCTAGCTCTCAGCACCTGCACGCCAACGAATTCCTGCGTCAATAAACGAATCTATTTCACCATCAAAAACGGCATCTGTGTTGCCCTCTTCATACCCTGTACGCAGATCTTTCACAATTTGATAGGGATGCAAGACGTAGTTGCGCATCTGATCGCCCCACGAGGCTTTGACGTCACCAGCAAGCTCTTTCTTTTTAGCTTCTTCTTCCTCACGCCGCAGCATGAGCAATCGAGACTGCAAGACACGCAAAGCAGCAGCACGATTTTGAATCTGAGATTTTTCGTCTTGCATACTCACCACAATGCCTGTAGGAAGGTGAGTCATTCGCACAGCCGAATCCGTAGTGTTTACCGACTGACCTCCAGGCCCTGAGGAACGAAACACATCTATTTTGAGATCAGATTCTGGAATATCAATATGATCCGTCGTCTCGATCAACGGAATAACTTCTACAGCGGCAAAGCTGGTCTGGCGCCGCCCCTGATTATCGAAAGGTGAAATACGCACTAATCGGTGAGTGCCCGCTTCAACCGAAAGAGTGCCATACGCGTATGGAGTCTGTACTTCAAAAGTTGCAGATTTAATGCCTGCTTCTTCCGCATACGACGTATCGAGCACTTTGGTGGGATAGCCATGCCGCTCAGCCCAACGCAAATACATACGTTCAAGCATTTGAGCAAAATCAGCGGCATCAATTCCACCCACACCAGAGCGAATCGTCACAACCGCATTGCGCTCATCATATTCGCCGCTAAGAAGAGTCTTCACTTCTAATTCTGATAGGTCTGTGCGCAGCAGCTCAATTTGCTCTTCGGCATCAGTGCGAAGCTCGGCTGCTGTATCCGCATCAGTAGCAGCCTCTTCTTCTGCCATATCGAGCAGAGTTTCAATATCTTCAATGCGCGCATTCATTTCGCTGAGTTTATCGAGCTCGGATTGGACGTGCGAAAGTTTGCTGGTGACGATTTGTGCTTGATCTGGATCGTCCCATAAATCAGGCGCCGAGGAACGCTCAGTGAGTTCTACAATCTGTTGCTTCAACGCATCGGCATCTTTTACTGCCGCAATCTGAGAATATACACGACGGAGTTCTTCGAGTTCTTGCTGATAATCTATAGCCACAATGTCTCAGTCTAGCAGTGAACCTCTCAAACACCACGAAGAGTAAAACTTCTATCTTTTTCTTTCCACGATACACAGCCCAATAACGTAGCCTGCCGAGCTGCGTTTCATACTAATCCCATACAGATACATTTCATACAGATAAGGAAAACTCGCTATTTATAAAATTAGGGCGAGCACCTCTCACGTACAAGCACACATCCTGATAGGTTAGATGCGTGAATATATCTCCTTTCCATATGGCGGCCATTGCCGTGGTGGCAATTGACGGTTTGCAGGTTGCGGGCACAACCCCACCTTTTATCACAACGAATGATTATATTCTCTCTGGCATTGTTGACGCGCAAGGGCAGCATTGGATTATCAAATATCCGCGCACAGATCACGCTGGAGCTCTTCTTGAAGCCGAAGGATCTGCCACTGCAGCATTATTAGAGCAATTGCGCCTAGGGCACCTTTCATTCGATGTCATTCATCCTGAAGGCTGGGCCGTCTACGAGGGACGGCGTGCTATGGTCTACCCAGCGCCCTTAGGAAAATCAATTAACTGGGCAGAATTTACTTCAGTGCATGCACGTGAGCTAGGGCGCTCTTTAGCACGCCTGCATTCGCTCGAACCTGAAATTTTTACAAGCGCGGGTCTTCCATCATATGATCCGCACGCCGTCCACGACCGCCTCTTCACCGAGCTTGACGACGCCGCAGACGCCACCTCTGTTCCAGCCATTTTGCGCCGGAGATGGCTCAATATGCTCGACGATTCCGACCTGTGGATTTTTGCACAAGTCCCTCTGCATGGAGATATTGCAGATGAAAATCTACTGTGGTCTGAAGGCTCCCTGCGCACAATACTTGGATTTGGCGAAGCATACGTGGGCGATCCTGCTGTTGATATTGCGCCAATTATGGCATCTTTAGACGTTCACGCCTTTTCGGAGTTCTTCGATTCCTATCAGCACAACGTCTGCACGCCTCCTGATGAGCATCTCCTCGAACGCGCCACATTTATGAGCGAATTTGCACTCGTTCAGTGGCTTATGCACGGTATACTCACACACGATAGGTCTGTATGCAAGGAAGCGAACATAATGCTCAAAAAGCTTGCAGCAGATATTGAGGCTGATCCTGAAACAGCTCCAGGCCCTGCATGGCATATAGAATCTCCTGTTCTTAGCAACTATTCATCTGCCAATGAGGCGTACGATGATCCTGAAAACACCGAGTATTCTTATGCGCTTAGCCCTGATAATGATGATTATGCTAGTGACGACGATGATCTTTCACTGCCCTCTTCGCCCCTGAGCAATCACCTTTCGCCAGTATCAACCTCTCGCACAACACCAGAAACTGCACTTACTGCCGATCTTGCACTTACTGCCGATCTTGCATATACAGCAGATATGGCATGGAGCGCTGACGAGGCATAAACACCAGAAGCAGGTGCCTGCCTGCTTCCGTATATGTAAACTTCTCCAATACTGTGCGCTGCCCTGTGTGGGCACCACTCTATGTGGGCATATTGCCCTGTGTGGGCACTATTCTATGCGCGCACATTGCCCTATGCATGCACATTACCCTATGCACCTATTGCGTACACGCAAACAAGCATACGCATATATGTGCGCTCCCATGCATACACATCTACGCTTACGCATACACCTACACGCATATACGCACACACCTAGCATTAGTTATATATGTCTAGATTTACCCGCATTTATTTTCCCTTGCTTAATCGCAGCATAAATTTTTTCTTCGAGCTCCTGATAGTTCAGAGCAGGAGCACGAAGCAGACGACGGCTCGGATCGTCTTCGCCAAGATAATAGAAAAATGCGTCAATATCTTCCACACTGATGGCATGTGCATGCGCCCATGCATGGCGATAGATCGCCAATTGGAGTCTGCGCGACTCAAAAGATTCAATATCAGGCTGCTGACCAGTCTTCCAATCGACAATCGTCACAGGAGCATACCCCTCAAGACCGCGAGTATCAAAGACAGCATCAAGCACACACCTCACTGGATAATCACCGATTGCGTAATCTATGCTTTTTTCAACAGCAAGAACGGGATACTGCGCAAAATCACTGCTCGTAAACCTCTCAAATAAAGTCACCATGCGATCGTCGGAAATATCTTTCGACTCATCGAAAGGCATAGTAGTATCTGCCGCAACTGAATCGATATCAAGCATTTGCGGCGCATTAAAATATCGAGCAATCTTAGCGTGAATTTGTGTGCCACGATCAGCGTAAAGAGAAGGAGCTTGAGGGATTGGACGCTGACGATTTTTTAAGAAATTTTCTGGATCCTCCTGCAAATGCACAATTCCCGAAGCCGTCAAATGATCAAATTCTACGTCTGCAGCAATAGAACCTTCTCGTTGCAGATAAAGGAGACGCTCAACAGTTTTTTCCCATTGCTTCGCAAGATCCTGCGAAGATGTATACCGATACGCCTCTTGCACGTCTTCTTCATTGATGAGACGACGATCTACAGACTGCGGCCATACTGGAATATCCTGCGGGATTTCACAATCGGATACATACTGCTTCAGATACTGCTCAATCACATCAAGATCAGTATTCTTACTAGCGCACATATCCGAACCTGCGCCGCCACTCACACCATTATCGCTATCAGTAATGTTTTCACTTGCATGCTTTCGCATCCACGCAACAAACTCACGCCCAGTTGCGATTCTCTCATCGTTATCAGGGTCATCGGATATTGCATGCTTTTCTTGTTTATGGAGCGCCTCGATAATTTTCGCTATAAAAACATGACCTTTTGGCAGCTCCCATTTCTTCAACGGTTCATTTAGGTATTCTTTATTCAGATCACTTCTCGAATCATCGATATACCCAAGCTGTGGATTTTCTTTAAGAAGCGTTTCGTAGACCTTCGAAGCTTTCTGCTCATCTTTGTAATCATAGGTTGCAAGAAGAAGCAAGCTCTTTGGACGAGTTATTGCCACATACGCTAAATGCTTCATCTCTTCATCGGCATACTCCATACACGAAATATTTTTATATAAAAAATATCGAGATCCTGCTTCAGCCGCATTGGTATTAGTCAGTTTAGAAATATCTGTACAGCAAATACGTGCATTGAATTGCGGAAGGTAGCGACGATCGCCTCGCAGCGAAAAAGGAATCTCTTTGCTATCCTTATGCCACGGTTTTACATTTTTTGAGGAAACTGCGCCAAATTCCCCATCAACCATTTCAGGAATAGCCACAATATCCCATTCAAGCCCTTTAGCTGCATGAACGGTCAGAATTTGCACTACACCATGCTCAGGCTCGATATCATCGCAGGTAAAGACTGGAAGATCAGCCGACGAATCGTCATCTTCTCCACGTTCTTTCTTTTCTGCGTGATTCAGCTGAGTTAAAAACACCGACACGCCATTCACTCCAACTGCACAATCCTTCGGATCGAGAGGGAAAAATTCGTGTGCCAACGATATGAACTTAGCAAGATTCCGTTTCGCGCGAGCTTTTCCTGAGGTGCGTGCCGCAATATATCCGTGAAGATCAAGCTGAT
This sequence comes from uncultured Arcanobacterium sp., assembly GCA_958428545.1. GTDB lineage: Bacteria > Actinomycetota > Actinomycetes > Actinomycetales > Actinomycetaceae > Arcanobacterium_A. The sequence goes on from CAUAGM010000002.1 coordinate 220,751, forward strand.
CTGCCGCATAGCGCACAATATCGGGCACAGAAGCCATCGTCTTAGAGCGAATATCGCGCAACATACTGCCGATTTTGCATATTCGTGAATAACCAGTTTCGGTCAATTGAGCAACGCAGTTTGCCAATTCGGCACCTTCATATGGATGTATATCGACTTTCTCAGAGTCTTGCACAGACGCCATATAGAGATGCTCAGCTACTTCAGAAAATGTGATAGGAAGCTGACGAAGAGAAGAAGATGAGGAATCCTTGCACGTCTTGACAACAGCATTATCAAGCTTTTTACGAATTTCTGCGAGAGCACGCAGATCGTGCGCACCAATCCCATAAAAGTGAGACAGAAAGACAAATGCATCATTACGCTGCGGCGTAAATGCGCAGGCAAGGAATGAGCGAAGTAATCGTATTTCTTTTTGCACCAGAACGCTATCTCCGCCAAGATAATCGAAACGAACTCCGTACCGATTCAAGGCTTCTATCATTTCCTTTGCGTATTTACGCTTACGAATAAGCACTGCAGCCGTTGGCGCTTCATAATTGCCGCCTGCACTTTGAGTATATTTTTTCCGCTCATGCCGATAGCGCACATATGCCGAATCGAACTCTTCTTTTATACGCCGCGCTATCGCGTCGTACGTATCTGTACCTAACGTACGGTGAATATGAATAACTTTCCCCTCTGTATTGCGTGGCCCCGGCTTCAATTCTTGGAGCATGTAGGATGCAGGATGCCATACATCCTTGAGCCACGGACGATCCAAAGCATTCACTTTAGCTTCGTCACGACCATCTTCCAACACAGATTGAACATCTATAGACATATCACTCGCAACTAAAGCGTTGGCCACCTCTAGAATATTCGATGAATTTCTGAAAGCAGTAGATAAACTCAAGCAGGCATCGTTATGCACACAAAAAGTAGTTTTGTAATCATCAAGTGCATTTGCTCCTGCTCCGCGCCAGCCATAAATTGCTTGATTTGGATCTCCCACAGCACAGACGGATATATCGTCACCCTCGCGGGGAGCTAACGCAGAATATAAAAACTGCGCTTGATTTACCGATGTATCTTGATACTCATCAAGCACAACGAGCCTGTATTTTTTCCGAAGCTGCATTCCTATATCTGGAACTTCATTGAGAATTCTCCTAGCCCATGCCACTTGATCTGCAAATTCGATGTATCCGTTCTCGCGTTTGTAAGTAAAATAAGCCTCGACAATATCGAGCACAGCTATACGGCATTCAAGATTAGGTATAGACTTTTTCAAATCACCGAAACCAGCGCTCACCTCAGTCCCGCTATAAGGCTTACCTCTAAATCCAGTCTTTGCCGAATCAAGAGCACAAATAGACTCTCGCTCATTCATAAGTTCATCGCGAACCTGCTGAATCGTTAAACCGCCATCAATAATTCCAGCAGCCAGACTCAGCGCAACATCGATAATTGTATCTATTGATTGAATGCCCAATACACGCGCCGAATCACATGCGTCATTGTGTGACGCAGCCGCTGAATCGCGAGTATCCCAAGCCCGCACGATAGTATTCATAATCTGCCAGCGCTGAGTTTCACTAATGAGCACACTCATAGGATCTTCACCGATCAACAGAGCATAAGATGAGGCAATATCTGAAGCAAAGGAATTGTATGTTGAAATTGTAGGGCACCCAAATTCCTCACTTTCCGCTTTCACATAAGGGAAATTATGCGCATTCGATGTAAGGGCATAGAGATACCTCTGAACCCGCTCAGCGAGTTCACCCGCGGCTTTTCGTGTGAAAGTCAATCCAAGCACCTCGCTTGGTTTGATTCCTTCAGCAGCAATATGCCAGGCAATACGCTGACTCATCGTAGCGGTTTTTCCTGATCCAGCCCCCGCAATAACGAGCATTGTACGATCTTTAGCACGTATCACCCGCTCCTGCTCTGAAGTTGGCCTCTTCCCCTCTTTATCGATACCTAAAGCACGCAGAAAATCTTCAAATATAGCGGCTCCTCCTGCAGCTTTTTTACAGCTATCCTTGTACGCAATATTTTTCTGCATAGTACTTTTCTTCACTTCAGATCCGCTTCTCATGAAAACAACCTTTCACCCTCGTGCGCTGGGCATAGAGGCATAAAGGAGCAGCTATCACAATTTTTGTTTGCTCGCGCAAGAAAATCTTGCCGCGAAAGCAACTCAGCAGCTGTATCTAGCATTCTGAGCACATACTTTTCTTTGTCGGAATCTAAGGGTAGCTGGGATCGAATCTGCGCATGTGTACTCTCCTGTTTTCCTACAAAAACGAGTTGAGCACCTGCACTAACGGCATCAACACCATCTGGAATTTTCAGCTCACGCACAGCTTGCTGATTCACCAGCCATTGATAGATAAGCAGCTGAGGATTTACCTCGGCTTCCTCTTTTGTTATTGCACTTCCTGTCTTAATATCTGCAACGATGACGTGCCCAGAATCTCTATCTGAAAATTCGAGCCTATCCAGCTTCGCACTCACGCTCCACACTTGCGATTCATATCGAGCATATTTTTCAACATCTACATCTTTCGATGCGCAAGCACAATATTTATCGAGCTTATCGAGCATTCCGAGCGCTTTGGTAAATTCACGATCACTTTCCAAATTTCCAGAGACTAGACCCATCTCCTGCTCCCAAAGCTGCTCAAGCTCTTTTTTCATATCATCAATTCCGCCTTGAGGGTGATCTTGAGCAATTTTATGTATTAGCGTCCCGAGTTTTTGTGCGCTCGTGGAATCAGAATCCTCTGCACCAATACCTTGCAAAAACCCTTTGAGTGGGCATTGCAACATCGACTCTACCTTTGACGGAGAAATAACTGCCTTTTTCTTCTCTATTTTTTCTTTTTTTCTCCGATCTTTGTGGGCACACTGCAGCAATTGCGTATCCTGGCTAGAATCACGCATCGATTCTGCCCAATACGTGACGCTCATTTCATCAGCCCACCAGCGAGGATCGGCAGTTTTTATCCCTGCTTCAACTAATCTCTCAAGCTGATCGTTTGCATACCGTGCATATTCCCCTCCAAGTACACGGGCTTTGCGAAGATCGCCAATAAGTGATTCCATGCTTAGTACATCTACGGTATGCTCAACAGGCACAAGCTCGCATACACTGCTTTCAAAAGAATGCTCACTTCCTCTTTCTGTATTACCAGTTTGAAGTTGTGAAGATGCTTCAGAGGTAAGCCATGCAATAAAACGAGACGGCATCATATCTGCAGAATCAATACACGTAAACGTCACAGATTCTCGTGCTCGGGAAACTGTTTGCACAAGCATTCTCAGCTCATCTGCAACTACTTCAGCACGAAGCTGACTGGGAGGCACTGCCTGACCAGCTAGAATACTATCCACGATAGTGCCCACAAGCTCTGGAACCTTAGAAATAGGGTTACGTAGCCGCACATCTGGCCACACACCTTCATTCATATCCGCAACCACAATATGCCGCCATGAACGCCCGACAGTAGCAGCTGGGGTGAGCAGAGCTATGGCATCACGATCAGCCCCTACTGCTGCAATCGTATCTTCTGGAAGATCCTGATGTTCAATATGCTCGATAAACGTGCGGATATCAGCTTTATGAGGATCTTGATCATAAAGGCGTTGGGCAACTCTAAAAAACTGAATCATTGAATCTAGATAGGCGTTTGCTTGATCTGCTTCAGTACCATTTCTTAACGCCACCTCGCGCCACTTTTGCGCAACATTCAACTCCTTCCATAAACCCCATAACACGTGAGAAGCAGGCTTATCTGCCTTCACGTTTTTGCGAACGCTGCGTATTGCACGTATAAAAGGCTGCATATCAGGCTCAGATTCAAAGAGGGCATTCAAGGGATTTTGAGCAAATAGCTCCCACACGCCGTATTCATTGAGATATTGCTCATTTTCTGCTGCAGCCGCAACAATCCTGCGAGCCATAGCTCTCAGTGTAAGAGAATCCACACCTCGTATAGCTCCAGTAAGCACAGCCCGCGCATTTTCACCAGTACAGTATTCACTATCTCCCAATGCAAGGTGCAGCAATGCCATAAAAGAAACGATCACAGCTTGATCGCGTAAAGGAAGAGCTGACGCCTGCGCCTCAACTGGTATTCCATAGCGAATAAGCGACGCTCTCATTTCATTGTGAGCGCCGCGAGCGCGAGTGACCACAGCAATATCGGAAAAAGGAACGCCATGCTCAGCGTGAAGCTCTAGAATACGCTGAGCAATAAAAGCAAGCTCTTCTGTTTCATTTGTAAACGTATAGGCAATAACAGGAGAATCGTTTTCCGCGGGAGCATTCTGCTCCTGTTCACGAGCTGGTCTATCTGCATTTTCACGGCTCTGCACAGCGCAATGCACCGTCACATCACGATGAAAGGCTGCGCCTCCTGGCGCAATTGCTTCGCATATTTTTTGCTGACACGCAACCAATTGCGGAGTATATCCATACACTGATGCCAAAAACAGTGGCTGTGCTCCAATACCGCCATCTGCCGCTGACTTTTCTAAAATACGAAGCATTTTAGAAATTCCGCCACGGTACCCCTGCACTCCTTGATCTGGATTTCCGAAACATACAACAGCAGCACCGTCAGCAATAACGGCTTGCAGTAACTTGGGCAGAGCAAGGGTCGCATTATGGACGTCATCGACAAACACAAAATCCCACTGTGGTTTTTCTACAGCAATTCCACCAGAATTTTCCGTTTCTTCACTCCCTGCCCACTGCATAAGAACTTCAGCAGCTTGATTCACAACGCGAGAATGATCAAGCCGATCAGGATTATCTCGCGATGACGCAGCTTGAGTAGCAAGCGCCTGCTCGTAATGATTCATAACGGCAGCTCCGAGCTTCCATACAGGCTGCGTATACAACTCACCAAGAGAGGCAAGACGATCCGCACATATGCACAGCTCGGCAGCTCGGGTAATAAGATCTCTCATCTCCGAACGAAATGCTGGCAACTGCGTTGTTTGCATTGATATATGACACTCTTCCAGCGCCTCATCGTTAATACCAGCAAGATATCCACTCGTTGCCACATCAAAAATATCTTTAAGAATTGCATCTTGATCGGCACCAGAAATAAGCACAGGAGAACGCCGCCCTTCTCTTTGCGCATATAGTGACACAACGGAAAACGCATACGCAGTTATTGACTGCACCACAACGTTTTCCCCTAAACCGCCAATCTTGCGAGATAGAGAATTTCGCAAAGCCCCTGCAGCGCGTCTATCCGGACTGAGAACAGCAATTTTCGCCTGCGGATTTCTTATAATCGCTCGACGCACACACTCTTGAAGTATTTCAGTTTTTCCAGATCCTGGGGCTCCGTACACAGAAAGTATTGCACCTGGTACACACGATGCCATTACCTGCTCTTGGGAAAAATCCCACACCAACGGCATATGAACCACCACTTTCTCCTTACTTCCCTTCACTGCAGCTATGTGTACTTGAGCTATGTTTACTCGATGCCACAGCAACTAGCAGCGTCTGAATATCAGCATAGACGAGCACATAGGTAAAATCTGAGAAAAAATTTACAGCGTACCTCAGCATTTCGCTTGAGGCTAATTTTACGGCGCCGTCACAGATAAAATCTCTATCAAGAGTTAGCATTACTACAAGTTATAATTCTTTGAAGGAAGCTTTTCATCGACATATACATACGTTGCGGCTCTCTACGCCGCACTTTAAAGGAGCAACAGTGCATATAACTATTGGAATTCGCGGCATCGCCTCACCTGTAAGCCTCGATGTAGACCTCACTGAAGAAAATATTCGCAGCGCCGTCGAGCACTCAGTTCAGCAAGAAATGCCTCTCGAATTAACGAGCACAGACGGAGAACACCTCATCATTCCCGCGCGTTCTCTTGGGTTTGTGAAAATCGATAAAGAAGAACAGCGCCGCGTCGGTTTCGGCTTTGTGTAAATTTTGAAAGAAGTAGCTACAACACAGCGCTTACAGCACAACTAAGCTAGAACTAAGCTACAACTATGCACATCACCAGCGAAAGCACACCTATATATGACACAAAAATCTGCAATTGCACATATGAGCGAAGCTCCCGCACACAAACTCGATGAAGCAACAGACATCAGCGCCACTGGCAAGACTCCCACTATCGATAATGCCACTTTCGCTGATTTTGGAATTTCAGGAGCTGTAGTCACAGCACTGAGCAATAAAGGCATCACTCGCCCTTTCCCTATTCAAGCACTCACTCTCCCTATCGCGCTCAAAGGTTCTGATATTATCGGGCAAGCTAAAACAGGAACGGGAAAGACGCTCGGTTTTGGAATCCCGATGATCGAGTGCGTCATTGGCCCTGATGAAGACGGCTGGGATACACTCGGCAGCGCTCAGGGAAAACCGCAGGGGCTTGTCGTTTTACCTACACGCGAATTAGCGCAGCAAGTTGCCAACGATCTGCGTGACGCCTCTGCTCTGCGTTCGATCAGAATTGCTGACGTCTACGGCGGGCGCGCCTATGAACCGCAAATTGATGCACTGACAAAGGGCGCAGAAATCGTAGTAGGAACTCCCGGACGCCTCATCGATTTAATAAAGCATCATTCGCTCGATCTTTCGTATATAAAAGTAGTGGTTCTCGATGAAGCTGACGAAATGCTGGATCTCGGCTTCTTAGAAGATATGGAAACTATTCTCGCTGCAACCCCAGCAAACCGCCACACAATGCTTTTTTCTGCAACAATGCCTGGAGCAGTTGTAGCAATGGCACGCCGCTATATGAGCCACCCCACTCATGTTCGTGCGCAAGATCCACACGACGATTGCGCAACAGTGCACACAACGAAACAGCTCATCTACCGTTGCCACGCATTAAATAAAGATGAAGTTGTGGCTCGCATTCTTCAAGCAAAAGATCGTGGTCTGACCATCATTTTCACAAAAACAAAACGCAGCGCAGCCACACTCGTCGATGAGCTCAAATATCGCGGCTTCGCAGCTGGAGCACTGCATGGCGATCTTGGGCAGGGCGCGCGCGAACAGGCATTGCGTGCTTTCCGTAAAGGAAAAATTGACGTGCTCGTTGCAACAGACGTAGCGGCACGAGGAATTGACGTTGACGACGTCACTCACGTCATCAACTATCAATGCCCCGAAGACGAAAAAACCTACCTTCATCGCATCGGACGCACAGGGCGCGCTGGCAATACTGGCACTGCCGTCACTTTTGTGGATTGGGAAGATACACCACGCTGGTCAGTGATCAACGCCCAACTTAATCTCGGCATAGTAGATCCCGTGGAAACATACCACACCAGTGAGCATCTCTTTTCAGATCTTGATATCCCATCTGAAGTAACAGGACGACTTCCAAAGAATCAGCGTATCCGAGCAGGGCTTGACGCAGAAAAAATCGAAGATTTAGGAGAGACAGGAGGTCGGCGTTCGCGAACTAAAAAATCATCACGCTCTGAGCAACGATCACGCTCTTCTCGCTCTCGCACACATAAGGTAGCAAACAAAACAGAGAGAAAACCTCAGCGCACTCGCGAGCGCCGTAGAATTCGTAAGTGATGCCGCTAGCGCTGCCTCATCTTCACGGCAGGGGATGTTTATCCAGCCATAAGACTTCTCACGATACTCAAAATGCCCGATATGATGAGCTGAACTGCAATAGCAGCAAGCAGCATACCTGATAGTTTCGTGAGGAGAGCAACGCCAGAATCTCCAAGCACTCTCATAATCGACGTCGCAAAATTCATCGACAGCCACGAAATGGTGAGCACGGCAATAGTTGCAAGCACCACGACGAGCATATTCAGCACATTACCATGCGCATACTCCATCTGAAGCATCAACGCCACAATTGCACCAGGACCGGCAAGGAGGGGCGTGCCGAGCGGAACTGCAGCAACGTTGAGAGTCCCTCCTTCTTCCCCAGGGTCTGAGACTTCACCAGTGAGGAGCTGAAGTGCAACCAGCAAAAGCAACAGACCGCCAGAAATTTGCAGTGCTTCAGGCGTGATTCCCATAAGCCCGAAAATATGGAATCCGAAGAAACCGAAAATAAGCAAAAGCGCAAGAGCCAACACGTTGGACTGCCATGCCACTCGTTTGCGTTCTTGCGGCGTATGCGGCGCCGTCAAACTCATAAATACAGGCAAATTTCCTGGGGGATCGATGATGACGATCATCGTCGCAAAAGTCGTAATAAAAAGCGTAAGCGCCGCATTCATGGTTTAATCACTGGCAAAAATACCCCTTTCACAAGATCGTCATACACCTGAGGATCGCTAGTATTTTCTCCTAAGGCATTTGGTTTACCTGTGCCATGATAGTCGCTCGATCCACATTGGCGAAGCTGCAAACGTTCAGCCAGATCTGCCAATTGCCCTCGAAGTTCTACAGGATTATCACGATGAGCGATTTCTATTCCAAATAGCCCGGCTTCACTAATTTTTTCTATATCTCTATCGTGCAGAAAGTTTGCTCGTGCACGGGCTTTTGGATGTGCTAGCACAGCTTTGCCGCCAGCCGCATTAATCCATTCAACTACTTCCATTGCAAGGGGCGATGAGCTAGGCACATAATAAGGTGATGACGAGCTCAGAATTGATTGAAAGGCGGATGCGCGGTCTGGCACAATCCCCAATTCAACTAATGCGTCTGCAATATGCGGACGCCCTATCGGAGCATTGCCCTTCACTTTTGCCTGCACATCACTCCAACGAATCGGATAATCTTTCGCTAAACGATCAACAATTTCTCTGGCGCGTTCGCAGCGAACCAGCATCATATGATCAATATGTGCACACATCAGGGGGTGGTGCGGATCAAAAAGATACGCCAAGATATGTACGGTTATCCGACTTTTCCCTAAAGGGTGACGAGCTGGATCTGCTGGCATATACGCCGTCATTTCCATACCTCGCACAAGCACTACCCCTGCAGTGCACACCTGAGCCTGCGCACGCGACCATCCAGCCACAGTATCATGATCGGTAAGACCAATGACCTGAAGTCCTGCCTCACGAGCCAGATGCGGCAGGTCAGATGGATCATCTGTGCCGTCTGAGGCATTGGAATGGGTATGTAAATCTATTCGCATACTCAATACTTTACGTTCTTGCCTATACTCAGTGCGATAATAGATATATGAATAACGAAGAAGCACCTCAGAGCCTTGCACAGCGAGGAAATAATCGCAGCCAGCAGCCAAAAAATGAAAAGTTTCGAGCATTTATCGGCGAAGATTGGGGTTCGCGCCCTGCCGGTCCGGCGCGAGCCAAAGTTGCCGACTATACTCCCGCACGCCGCGCGAAACTAGGTGCACAGTTTCCAGGGGAACGCCTAGTAATCCCAGCAGGAGATCTAGTTGTGCGCTCAAATGACTGCGATTATCGTTTCCGTGCACATTCTGCGTTTGCACATCTCACAGGTCTAGGAGGGGAACGAGAACCAGGCGCTGTACTCGTACTCGATCCTCTGCCCGCTCTTGAGGAGCTAGAAAGCACAACAAGTGGTAGCAAGCTGGATACACCGTCACTCTCATGCGAATTCACACACAAAGCGGTTCTTTATTTTCATCCACGAGTTTCTCGTAGTAGTGAAGAGTTTTATGCCGATCCGCGCCATGGAGAGTTTTGGGTAGGAGCGCGCCCTAGCGCTGCAGATATGGAGGCGAGCACAGGTATCACCGTCAAGCATATTGATTTACTGCGTGACGATTTAGCAAAAAACCTCGGCACAGATTCACTGCAGCTGCGCGTTATTGCACAAGCAGACCCAGCTATCACATCTCTCGTCGCTGAACTTCGCTCAGACTATGGCTTGCCAAACGGGCAATCAGCCGCACAGCTGGATGATCAACTTGCTGAAGCAGCTTCCCAGATACGTCTAATCAAAGATGAGTGGGAAATTCAGGAGATGGAAAAAGCTGTGGCTGTAACGGCAGAAGGCTTTGACGATATTATTCGATCCCTGCCTCGAGCAGTGCAGCATTGGCGCGGAGAGCGCGTCATCGAGGGAGCGTTCGGGGCGAAAGCGCGCGAAGAAGGCAATGGGCTGGGATATGAGACGATCGTAGCGAGCGGAAATCATGCCAACACATTGCATTGGATTACAAACGATGGCGAGGTGCGAGAAGGCGATCTCGTGCTCGTTGATGCTGGTGCAGAAGTAGATTCTCTCTATACTGCCGATATTACTCGCACACTCCCCGTGAATGGGCACTTCACCGACACTCAACGCCAAGTATATGAAGCAGTGCTCGAAGCGTGCGAAGCTGCTCTTGCTAAAGCAAACGAAGCTGGAGTTCGATTCAAAGACGTACATACAGCAGCTATGGAGGTAATTGCCAAACATCTCGATAACTGGGGTATACTCCCTGTTTCTGCAGAAGAATCACTCAAACCAGATAGTGGGCAGTACCACCGCCGCTGGATGCCCCACGGAACGAGTCACCATCTGGGCATTGACGTTCACGACTGCGCGCAAGCAAAGAGAGAACTTTATCAAGATGCTCTGCTCGAACCAGGTATGGTGTTTACTATCGAACCAGGGCTATACTTTCGCAAGGACGATCTCAAAATTCCTGAGCGATTCCGAGGCATCGGCGTGAGGATTGAAGACGATATCGTCGTCACCGCACAGGGCGCTCGTCGGATTTCTGAAAATATTCCTCGAACGGCAGACGATGTTGAAGCATGGATGGCTCGCCTGCTGAAAGAGTAGCGAAATCATCATAAATAAACAGCTTATTGTGAAAAATCAATACGCATACATTCAGCTGCACGCACGCTGATACACAGATCACATGCCGTATGAGAGGAGTGCTATGGCACACGCAGATGCTTCTAATCGAACGACAACTCAGCGATCACGAGTATTTATTGGGCGCTTAGCAGGATCCGACGTCTTTGACCCTATCGGCGATCGTATCGGACGCGTCAAAGATGTAGTCGTGGTTTTTCAGATCACTAGAGAACCTCTCGTAGTTGGGCTGGTCATCGAAGTCGTGGGCAAACGCCGAGTATTTATGCCACTCACGCGCGTGACGGCAATTCACGGCGGCCAAGTCATCACAACTGGTCTGATGAATATCCGCCGATTTTCTCAGCGACCTATCGAATCTCTCGTGGTGGGAGAGATTCTCGATCGTGAAGTCCATTTCAAAGACGGCACAGGCACAGCAACTGTTGAAGACGTGGCTATGGAGCAGACACGTCTGCGTGAATGGCGCCTAACAGAAGTATTTGTGCGTATGAAAAAGGGATCGCGCAACGCAGGCAATACGCTCATCACTCCTATTTCTGCTGTCACAGGATTAAATTCAAAACTCACACATCAAGGAGCAGATGCTCTTGTGGCACAGCTAGCAGACCTCAAAGCTCCAGATGTTGCAGACGTTTTGCGCGATTTACCCGAAGATCGTCTCATATCCGTGGCAAATCATCTAGGAGATGAGCGCCTCGCTGACGTTTTGGAAGAATTAGGCGACGATGAACGAGTAGCTATTGTGAGTTCGCTGAGCGTGGATCGCGCTGCCGACGTGCTCGAAGTGATGCAGCCAGACGATGCAGCAGACCTCGTTGCTGAACTTCCTGGCGCACAGGCAGAAATTTTGCTCAGCCGAATGCTGCCAGACGAAGCTGCCGACGTGCGCCGCCTTATGAGCTACGGCGAGCGCAGTGCGGGCGGTCTGATGACGACAGATCCTATTGTACTGCCGCCTGATGCCAGCGTTGCCACAGCCTTGGCTCATGCTCGGCGCGCAGATATTCCCCCAGCACTCGCATCAATGATTTTTGTGTGTCGCCCTCCTTTGGAAACTCCTACAGGCAAATTCCTTGGCGTAGTACATATCCAGCGTCTGCTGCGCGAAGCACCCAGTTCAATGATCGGTCGTATTTTAGATACAGATATTGAGCCTGTTGCCCCTGAAGATGGAATCGGGCGCGTGACGCGCTTGCTTGCTACGTACAACCTCACATCAATCCCCGTTACTGATGAGGGAATTCTTTTGGGAGCCGTCTCCGTCGATGACGTACTCGACCATCTCCTGCCTGAGCATTGGCGTGAAGTTGATGAGACTCTGCTTGATGAAGCTATGGATGCGAAATACGATCCTGACGCAGAAGATTTTGACGCTGCAGACTTAGTAGCACGCGAAGAAGAAAAAGACGCAGAGAAAGCCCACACAAGCAGAAATACGGAAGGCGAGGTGAAGTGATATGGCAGATATTTTTGAACAGCCCATGGCAAAGCATGAGCGAAAACTCACGCGAGCACGTTTCGACAGTGACGCAACTGGCGTCGCTGCCGAAAGAATTGCACGTTTTACGGGCACCCCTCAGTTTTTAATTTATTTGACGATTTTTGTGGTGCTATGGATTGGCTGGAATTCTTTTGCTCCTCAATCCTTACGTTTTGATTCCTCCGATATCGGGTTTACGGCACTCACACTTATGCTTTCACTTCAAGCCTCCTATTCAGCGCCTCTTATTTTGCTGGCACAAAACCGCCAAGACGATCGCGACCGCGTGACGGCTCAAAATGATCGTCAGCTTACGCAACGTAATTTGGCTGATACCGAATATATAACGCGTGAAATTGCCGCTTTACGCTTAGCGCTAGGAGACGTTGCCACACGCGATTTTGTGCGCTCGGAATTACAAGATTTGCTGCAGGATATAGCGTCTGGGGAAGCATCGCATATCTTAAGCCCAGCTCTTGCCGAACGAGATGCAGAAATCAAAAAGCTCGAAGAGAAAATCACCCAGCTTGAAGCACGCCCCGATTCGCAGGGGCAGCTGAAACGCCCGTAAGATAGAACTATGGCTATTACTGAAGAAGAGATACGCGAGGCTCTCTCGCATGTGATTGATCCAGAGATCCGCCGCCCAATCACCGACCTCAATATGGTTCACGATATCCGCATTGGCGAAAACGGATCTGTTCACGTGCATATTCGACTTACAGTTCCAGGCTGCCCGATGGCGCAGCATATTGAGCAAGATGTGCGAGAGACGCTAGGTGCGCTGGAAGGCGTCACACACGTATCTGTGGATATGGGGGCTATGACGCCTGAGGAGCAGAAGGAACTGCGAGAAAAACTGCGCGGCGGGTCTGAACCAGACATTCCTTTTGCCAAGCCTGGCTGCCTTACTCGCGTCTATGCTATTTCTTCAGGCAAAGGTGGCGTAGGAAAAAGCTCAATGACCGTCAATCTTGCAACGGCAATGGCAAAGCAAGGGTTCAACGTCGGAATTGTTGATGCTGATATTTATGGTTTTTCGATTCCGCAGATGATGGGCATCACAACGGCTCCGCAAGTAGTAGATAATATGATTATCCCGCCCGTCGCACACGGCGTAAAAGTGATCTCTATCGGAATGTTTATGCAGGAAAATGCTCCCGTTGTATGGCGCGGACCTATGCTTCATCGAGCATTGCAACAGTTTTTTGCTGATGTGTATTGGGGAGATCTCGACGCTCTCTTCATTGATCTTCCTCCAGGAACAGGCGATATCGCCATTTCCGTGGCTCAGCTTATTCCAGGCGCTGAAATCGTCGTGGTGACGACACCGCAAAGCGCTGCAGCAGACGTCGCCGAACGCGCAGGATTAATGGCTCAGCAAACCGAGCAACGCGTTGTTGGCATCATTGAAAACATGAGCTATCTCGCGATGCCAGATGGCTCAAAGATGCCGCTCTTTGGTGCAGGCGGAGGCGATGCTGTGGCGGTACGCCTAGGGCAGATTCTGGGCTACCCTATCCCAGTGCTTGCACGCGTTCCTCTCGAACAAGCTCTGCGAGAAGGCGGCGATCACGGCAGACCACTTGCAATTGCAGAAGGAGAATCTGAAGCAGCTCAACAGATGCGTGCAGCGGCAGAAACGTTGGCCCACAGGGCGCGAGGCTTATCTGGAAGATCTCTTGGAATTAAGCCTTTATAATACATATAAATGGCATACACATAGAAGAAATTGCTTCGGCATAGATACGCTAAGCTTGTAAGCAGGCATCTATGAAGCATAGCGGGAGAGAGAATATCATGGCTCAAGATAAAGCAGCTTCGTGGCTCTACACCGAAGAAGCCGTTCTCGATACAGATACAGCTCGCACAGCACGCGAGAATGCAGCTGAGTTAGGAATCGAAGCGCTAGCAGTCTCTGTATGCACTTTTTTACGTACCCTTGCTTCCATTCCTTCTGTACGAGCAATTGCTGAAGTGGGCACAGGCACAGGAGTAAGCGGTTTGGCTCTACTGAGTGCATCAGATGATTCTTCACTTACATCTATTGATATTGAGCCTGTGGCTCAAAATGCCGCACGAGAAGCCTTCGCTGCCGCTGGTATCCGCTCAGCACGTTACCGCCTCATAAATGGGCGTAGCGCTGATCTACTCCCTCGCCTAGCAGCAAATTCTTACGATCTCGTCATACTCGACGGCGATCCTCTCGAAGCGGCAGGTGATGCAGAAGAAGCGTTGCGTATGCTCCGCTCAGGAGGAATGCTCGTGCTCGCTCATGCCCTCAATCATGATCTCGTAGCAGACCCTGTACGCCGAGATGCTGTAACTGTCGCTCTGCGTGATTTAGGGCATGAACTCCTTGCAGACGAACGCATCACTGCGAGCCTACTTCCTATCAGCGATGGGATATTGCTTGGCATCAAAGCTTAAAAGTCTTCCTTTTTCGATTTACTCACATCTTTAAGCACGCAATATAGCTCATCAATATCGGATTCTTTCATATCCAGTACTATTCTTCCGCCACCCTCGACAGGAATACGAAGCGTTACACCTCGATTAGTAGGCTCGGCTTCTAAGGGACCATCTCCCGTCCGCGGCTTCATCGCTACCATAATCTCTCAGCTCCTTTGCTGGCATCTACTGCACATATCGGCACAATCACCCTCTACTAGTTTATGCCATATCAAGCACGGCATAAACACGATGAGGGCATTTACTCCTCTGCCCCAACAATCTTGTGCAATGCTCGCGCTGTTTCGGTGATCGTGCCAGAAATTGATGGAAAAACAGTAAAGGTTGAAGCAAACTCGTCAACAGTGAGCCTGTTTCGCACAGCTAAAGTAAGCGGGAAAATAAATTCTCCCGCATACTGCAAGCATAAAACTGCACCTGCGATTGTGCGCGTATTGCGGCGTGCAAAAATTTTCACAAACCCTTCATCAATACCGCGCATTTTAGCTCGAGCATTACGCTGTACGGGCAGCATATATTGCACACAATCAACCTTACCTGAATCAATCTGCGCTTGCGTCACACCCACCGAAGCTATCTCAGGATTGGTAAAAATATTTGCACAAACTTGATCTAAACGTAGCGGTTCAACAGCATCACCAAGAGCATGCGCCATAGCAATGCGCCCTTGCGCAGTTGCCACAGATGCTAAGAGGAATACCCCCGTGCAGTCGCCTGCTGCATAGATCCGATTCGCTGTTGTACGCGAGACTCGATCAGTAACGATAAAGCCTCGCTCATCAAGTTTCACACCAGCTTCTTTCAAGCCAATTCCATCCGTATTGGGAATTGCACCAACAGCCATCAGCACATGCGAACCGACGATTTCTTCGCCGTCACCAAGAGTGACAATTACTTTATTTCCTTCAACACGCGCAGATTCAGCGCGCGCATTGCTCTTGATATTAACGCCGCGATCTTCAAAGACTCGCTGAATAAGCTCAGCGGCATCTGGATCATTATTTGGCAAGACACGATCGCGTGAACTGACAAGAGTAACTTTCACACCCACAGAATTGAATGCAGCAGCAAATTCGGCGCCCGTCACACCAGAACCGACCACAATCAGATGCTCAGGAACTTCTTTAATATGATATATCTGCTTCCACGTGAGAATGCGCTTACCATCGGGCAATGCGCTGGGAAGTTTACGCGGACGCGCTCCTGTTGCAACTAAAACAACATCGGCTTCAAAGCGATGTTTGCCTGAGATGACGATACGCCGCCCGTTATCGCCAATTTCTGGCATAATACGAGCGTATCCATGAACAATACCAACTCCAGCTTCACGTAAACGCTGCGAAATTTCAGCACTCTGCTCTGCAGCTAATTTTGATACACGGCGAAAAATTCCAAGCACATCAGCTTTATATTCGCCGCTCTCATCTGCAATCTGCAGTTTTCCTGCACGGCGCACGTTATCCATCCATGCGGCTGAAGCGATAAGCGTTTTGGAAGGAATCACATCTGTGAGAACAGCCGAACCTCCTGCTCCTTGCTCTTCAATAAGAACTGTACGAGCCCCATGAATACGAGCTTGAAGCGCAGCTTCATAACCGCCAGGACCTCCACCAATGACGACGACTGTCGTATGCACATTGTGATTAGTCATAGTGCCATTGTGCCAAAACTCACTGAATACTGATAGGATTTATGCCCATTTTCTGCGGAGATTACGAGCTAACTCGCTTGCGTAATCCAATTGACCAGCTCACACACAGCATTTTCCATACTCACTTCACGCGATTGCCCAGTCGCACGGCAACGCAGCTCTGCCTTGCCGTCAGCAAATCCTCTGCCAACAACCAGAGCATACGGAGCGCCGATCAACTCATAGTCAGCGAATTTCACGCCAGCGCTCATCTTCGGTCTATCATCATACAAGACGGAATAACCAGCTTCTTCAACAGCAGCAGCAAGTGATTCAGCTGCTGCGAATAATTCTTCACCCTTGCCTGTCGCAATCACATGAACCTGAATTGGCGCAATATCGATAGGCCACACAATACCCTTATCATCGTGATTAAGTTCGATAAGCGCTGCAACGAGACGAGAGACGCCAATTCCGTAGGAACCCATCGTCACAACAGTAGATTTACCGTTGCTATCCAGCACTGTGAGCCCAAGCGCTTTCGAATATTTACGCCCAAGAGCAAAAATATGCCCGATTTCTATACCGCGCTCGATACGGAGTGCACCGCTGCCATCCGGAGCTTCATCGCCTTCACGAACTTCTACAGCTTCGATCGTGCCGTCAGCCTCAAAATCTCGACCATAAACGCAGTTCATCATGTGATGATCTGGAGCATTTGCACCCACAATCCATGCACTGCCGCGCGCTACATGCGGATCGACAAGGAACTTTACTCCTCCCACCAGACGGCCATGCTCATCTGTGGTTCGTGCAGGCGACTGCGGACCGATGACGTTTGGACCGATATAGCCAGGCACAAGCTCTGGGTGGGAAGCAATATCTTCTGGGGCTGCAAGCTCCACTTCCAGCGGACTCATATTCGCTTCAACACGCTTAATATCGACCTCGCGATCCCCTGGAACCCCAACAACAAAAAGCTCTCGCTCACCGCTCGGATGTATACCAACACATACAACATTTTTAAATGTGTCACTCGCCTGCCACGGACGATCTGCACGCGGGCGGAGTTCGTTAAAGACACCGACGAGAGCATCAATCGTTTTTGCGTCTGGAGTTTCGAGAGTTTCTGGAGAAGGAACTGAGCTGAAATCCTGCTCTGGCTGCGGCGGAGTCGTCACTGCTTCTGTATTTGCCGCATAACCTCCAGGACTCATCACAAATGTATCTTCGCCTGCAGGTAGCGGGCATAGGAATTCTTCACTTCGAGAACCGCCCATGGCACCCGACGTTGCAGAACAAATCACAAACGGCAAACCAAGGCGAGTGAAAATCTTTTGATAAGCAGTCCGCATAGAATTATAGCTCGCAGAAAGCCCCTCATCGTCAATATCAAAGCTATAGGAATCTTTCATCACGAATTCACGAGTACGCAAAATACCAGCACGCGGGCGCGCTTCGTCACGATATTTCGTCTGAATCTGATAGAGCATTGCCGGTAGATCTTTATAAGAGCTATACATATCTTTCACAGCAAGCGTAAACATCTCTTCGTGCGTTGGCGCAAGAAGATAATCACCGTCACGGCGATCTTTGAGGCGGAAAAGGTTAGGACCATACTCATCCCAGCGGTTCGTAGCCTCATATGGTTCACGTGGAAGCAACGCAGGGAAAAGCAGCTCTTGAGCACCAGCAGCATCCATTTCTTCGCGCACAATGCGTTCCACATTACGCAGCACTTTCAGCCCCAATGGCAGCCATGTATAAACACCAGGAGAAACGCGGCGAATATATCCAGCTCGAACCATGAGTTTATGTGAATCGACCTCAGCGTCAGCAGGGTTATCGCGCAGTGTGCGCACAAAGAAATTGCTCATTTTTTGCATGGCTCTATGGTATCGCGCCTGCACGGCTTGGCTAAAACCGTCACTCGTCATCGAATCTTTAGGCTGCGCCATGCGAAAATTTCCTTTTACAAAGAACGAGAAAAAGCTAGTGCAAAAACGACTCCGATTACTAAGCCAATGTATGCAGCGAATGTGACGATACCTGTGAAAGTGAGCGAAAGTGATTCTCGTGCTTGAACTGGTTGAACCTGCGTAAACTGCGAATGCCTCTGCACTGCTCTCTTCTGCGCGCCACGCAAACTTCGCGTGCTCTTGATTCGGTGCACTACAGAGGTTTTCTGCCGAGCACAACGCCACAACAGATAGCCGAACATACCGCCTATCGCGTTGAGAATAATATCGTCAATATCAAAAAGCCTTACTGCGAAAAGAAGCTGAAGCGTCTCTATCGAAAGTGACGTAAGAGCAGTTGATACCCCAACCCTCCACCATGAGCGCATATTTGAGAATGCTGCAGGAAGAATCGCCCCAAAAGGCATAAAGAGCAGCACATTTCCCACGAGATTATAGAGTGCGATGGAAAGTATCCCCTGTGTAAGCATTTTCCATGATTCAATTACAGGGATTAAATTTGCATTCCAGTGAGATCGCCCGAGAGTAAAAACAAACGGCTCAAACGTGAAATACAATATTATCCCTGCATGAAGCATCAAAAAGAAGAGCGCTCCTAGCTGGCGCACACACACGATCCGATGCCGCGCACGAAAAAGTACGCAACACCACGCAAGAGTATAAGCAATATACACTGGCGTGAAGTTTACTGCGATAGTTTGCGCTGGCACACTTTGCACTGCTACATCCACGTATATTATTCTGCCTTTCGCAGCGGCCTAATCCGAAAACGATTCTTGAGCACTACTCACATTTTTTGAAAGAATACCTCTACACAGTAGATCTCTCATACTAAAACTCACAGCAACTAAAACTCACAGCATAATCGTGGCGTAGTCACCTACGTGAATAAAACCTGCTTTTTCATAGGCTCTTACAGCACAAAGATTGAAATCATTAACGTAAAGATGCACGGTCGCACCCAGCCTTGCCTGTACCATGCGCGCAACAGACGCCATACAAGGAGCAGCGATTCCTTGCCCACGCAGCTCAGGAAGTACCCACACCCCCTGAATTTGGGCAATGCCGCCAGCATATGCTCCAATATCTGCTTTAAATTCCACTCTCGGACTCCCGTGAAAATCGTAGCCCATTTTCACAAAAGTAAACTCCTGCTCGATAAGGCTCTGCACGCGCCTTTTATAGGAATTTCCGCGAGCTGTGGGATCGTAGCCGACTTCTTCGATAAACATGGCGATACTTGCTGGAAGAACCAACTCATATTCTTCCATCTGCGCCGCTCTCACATCCAGATCAGGCGTGACGATTTCGCGCGATTTTCCCTGATATACCATCGATAACTGACGAGGGCGGATATCTCGCGCAGGAGAAAAATATTCACGCACTCGCTCCCATAAAGGCAGTACTTGGCTAGCTGCTCCAACAAAAGAATTGGCAATTGAGCGGTGATGAATAAGATAGTGAGCTAACTGATCAAGCCCTTCAGAATCAAAACCCCACGGAATGATATTTGCGCCGTTCCAGCATACAGCACGCAGCTCACAGCCAGAAGATGCATTAGCAGATGCATCAAAATATCCGAGCAGAGAACTGCCACGCAAGCCGATATTCGAGCTGGCAGATGCTTCATTTAAGCAGCTACGCATAAGAACTGTCTCAAGCGGAGCAGTCTGCATCAAATCAGCAGCCACCGAATATTCACGAGCTTTCAGCAGCCGCACAGAGCTATGCCCTAATCGATTCTTACCCAAGCCATGCCACAGCATCAGCGCTCACTGCAAACTGCACACCGATACATCATTTACCTGCCAGCAAATGATTTCTGTTAGTAGATAATTTCTGGCGAGCCGCCTTCAATAAGCCCCAGCTCCGCTGCAACTTTTGGCGCAAGATCAATAAGAGTATCGACAATATCTTCTTCCGCAACAGTTTTCACTACTTTTCCAGCCACAAAAATTTGCCCTTTGCCATTTCCGCTTGCAACACCAAGATCGGCTTCACGTGCTTCGCCAGGGCCATTGACAATACACCCCATCACGGCTACCCGCAGCGGATAAGTGATACCTTTAAGACCAGCGTCTACCTTGTTTGCAAGGTTCCAAATATCTACTTGAGCACGCCCACATCCTGGGCAGCTGACGATTTCCAGAGTTTTCGGACGAAGGTTGAGTGCCCGTAAAATCGCTTCACCTGCACGCACTTCTTCCACAGGGTCATCGGAAAGAGAGACTCGAATCGTATCCCCGATACCCTCCGCCAAAAGCGCACCAAATGCTACAGCTGATTTTACTGTGCCTTGAAATGCTGGACCTGCTTCGGTGACGCCAAGGTGAAGCGGCCAATCCCCTGCTGCACTGAGGAGTTCGTAAGCTCGTACCATCGTCACTGGATCATGATGTTTCACCGAAATTGCAAAATCATAAAACCCAGCATCTTCAAAAAGGTGAGCTTCATTGACGGCACTTTCCACAAGAGCCTCAGGAGTTGCTTTCCCGTATTTTTCAAGGAGACGCTTATCGAGAGAGCCTGCATTGATTCCGATACGCATAGCTGTGCCGTTCGCATTGGCAGCTGCAGCAATCTCTGGGATCACATCGTCAAACTTTTTAATGTTGCCAGGATTGACTCGCACACCACACCCAGCATCAATTGCCGCAAACACATATCGAGGCTGGAAATGAATATCGGCAACCACTGGAATTTTACTCTTCTCTACAAGAATACTGAGCGCATCTGCATCTTTATCCGTGGGGCATGCAACGCGCGCAATATCGCACCCAGCAGCCGTGAGCTCAGCAATCTGCTGGAGAGTAGCGTTCACGTCATACGTTTTTGTGGTCGTCATCGACTGCACACTAATCGGCGCATCGCCGCCAACTTTCACATTGCCAACCTGTATCTGCCGCGTTGGTTTACGCGGGGAAAGGACAGCTGGCTCTTCGGGTTTAGCGCAGATATTTACGTTTACTGGAAAATTCACGTACCTATTGTACTGCTTATAGGCCTCACACTGGGTATCTAACGAACATTGCCCCTCAGCTCTTGGCTCCTATGCCGCCTCGCGCAAGGATATACTGCAGCAATTAGCCGCCCACCGGATTCACAATATCTGCTACCACAAGAAGCACAGTCATAAGCACAAAAAAGGCTATAACCGCGTAGCTCAACGGCAATAAACGAGCTGTATCAAAAGCCCCAGGATCTGCTTTGCCTCGCCATCGAGCAATCGTACTGCGCACACCTTCGATAAGAGCACCGAGGATATGCCCACCGTCAAGAGGAAGCAGAGGAATCATATTGAATATAAACAAGCTCATATTGAGGGACGCCATCAGCATGAGAAAATCCGCGGCTCTCTGCGCTATATTGTAGCCCTCTGCTTGAGCGCTGGTAATTGTGCCAGCCATATGCGCTACACCAACAATACCAACAACGCTAGAAGAATCTCGCGGAGCTCCCGAAAGAAGTGTCGTGAATATTTGCCAGAGCTTAGCAGGCAAAACAGCCACAATCTGCACCGTCCCTGCTGCGAGCTTTCCTGCCTGTGCTAGTGCCGTGCCAACAGATGTACGCTGAAGTTCGATCTGAGGCGATAAACCAACGTAGGGCTTCAAATCAGTTTTAGCCTGCCCTGTTTCAGGATCTGTGACGACGGCGCCACCGCTAACGACTGGACGTTCCGTTTCGATCGGAGTGACGTTAAGAGTAATCTGCTTGCCCTCACGTTCGATGAGAACATCTGCAGGGCGAACCCCACCGCTAACAATAGCTTCCTGCACATCTTTCCAGGTGGCAACAGGCGTTCCATTCCATTTATATATGCGGTCGCCTGGCTGAAAACCAGCGAGAGATGCAGGAGCGCGATCATTGTCTGCACAGCTCTCTTCAGCAGATATACATCTTGGCACCTGAGAGATGGTCGTACCATAGGTGCCGACACCAATGCCGCACATAACTCCCACAATAAGCAGCACGCTCAAAAATAAATTGACGCACGGACCGCCAAACATCACCACAAGTTTTTTATGCGCTGGCAAACGCCAAAATGCTTGGCTTTCCTCGCCTGGCTCTAATTCGGCAGCAGAATCCTGCCGAGCCTGCTGAGCTAAAGTCAGTTCACCGTTTGGCTTTCGCTTACGCACTCCCTCACGCGCTGGAGGGAGCATTCCAGCAAGCTGCACAAATCCACCTAAAGGAAGAACTTTCAGCCCATATTCTGTGCCTGCACGCTTAATTGACCAGAGTGTGGAGCCGAAACCAATAAAATACTTCGGCACTTTCACACCAAATTTTTTAGCTGGAATCAAATGCCCCAGCTCATGCAAACCAACGGTTATCAGCAGCCCCAGCACGAACAAAAAAATACCGAGAAGAGAAAAAAGAATGCTCATTTTATCACCTTGTGCGCGGTCTTTCTTGCCCATGCCTCAGCTTCCAGCACGGCTTCCACACTGTATGAAGCCATATCCGACCCAAGGTAGCGCGAAGAATCACAGAGTTCGAGCACGTGGCGTACAACATCTGCCATTGCGAGGAAACCCAGTTCGCCACGCACGAATGCCGCAACTGCCTCTTCGTTAGCAGCATTCAGAACTGCTGGGTGCACAGGCGACTGAGCAAGCGCAGCACGTGCAAGCGTTATCGAAGGGAAAGTGTCGTGATCGAGAGGTTCAAACGTCCAGGTGGCAGCCTCGTGCCAAGGGAATGCTGGAGCCACAGAAGAAACTCGCTTCGGCCAGCTCAAACCTAAAGCGATAGGAAGCCTCATATCTGGCGGAGAAAGCTGAGCTAGTGCAGAGCCGTCAATAAATTCTACTGCTGAATGAACCACAGACTGCGGATGAATCACAGGCACAATATCGTCGGCAGCCACATCGAAAAGGTACGCAGCCTCGATAAGCTCGAGTGCTTTATTCATCAGCGATGCAGAATTAATAGTGACGACAGGCCCCATATTCCACGTTGGATGATGAAGAGCTTGCTGCACGCTCACATCTTCCAGCTCGCTTCGGCGGCGCCCGCGGAAAGGTCCGCCGCTTGCCGTCAAAATAATTTTGCGAACATTCGATTCTCCATCGAGATTCTCCGACGTCAAACCTCTATGATGAATACCTGATTGGAGAGCCTGATGAATCGCTGAATGCTCAGAATCGACAGGAACAATCTGCCCTGGGCGAACCATTGCCTCGCGCACCAGCGCTCCGCCTGCAACGAGCGATTCTTTGTTGGCAAGAGCGAGCGTCGCCCCCGTACGAAGCGCAGCTAAAGTAGGAAGAAGCCCCACTGAGCCTGCCATGCCGTTGAGCACAACGTCACCATCATACTCATCGCCGCAATCCGACCAGCTGGCTTGAGATGCAAGCTGCACCATTGCATCTGAACCAGAAAAAATTTCTGGCTCTTTAGCTCCCTGCGCGCACTTTCGATAGGCAGCACGAAAAGTATCAACACTCTTTTCACTAGCCAGAGCAACTATCGGCACAGAAAATTCATATGCCTGCTGTGCGAGTATATCTGGATGCGCACCTCCAGCCCCTAATCCACCGACACAATAGGCCGAAGGGTGTGCACGAATCACGTCTAACGCTTGAGTCCCAATCGATCCGGTAGACCCTAAAATAATTATTCTCCGAGGCATATTGCTTCTTTTCACTCCACAGACACCAGCACAAAAACAAGACGATCCAGATACGCATCCACAACATCTTCACGATATGCATCTGATTTTTTTGCGCGCGCAAAAATTACGTTGCGTACATCGTCTGCAGTCAGCTTGGCTTGCCCGTCAAAATAGGCGTTGACGCGACCCAAAAAATCATCTACCGATTTTTTTTCGTACCCATACCGCTTGGCATCATCAAATTTGGCGCGTGATGGGAGCTTCAAACGCGCATAGAGCGAACGCGCCGCACAATACGCCATATCAAGCCATGCCTGCTCGCCGTGAGTGCGCAAAACTTTTGCACGTTCACCCTGCACAAGCGCCGTGTAAAGACGGTTCAAGGCAGCGTCAACAGCAGCAGTATCGTAACCTCGGCGAACGAGAGAAAACGATACGCTAGCCACATCGTCAGGCATGATGGCGTCGCTCGTCTTCTCCTTAGCCATATAGACACTCTTAGCCCTGCTCAAAAAACTATCAACTTGTTTAGGGTCATATCCGCGCTGCGCTCGCCCAACGTGTGGAAAAGACGTATTCATCGAATCTCCATTTCAATCTCGTTTCATACGGTTTTCGACTGCACGCTGTGCTTTTGCTGCACGCGCAGCGATATTTTCGGGACTTATAGTTGTGGCTGCTAACTGTCCGCACGCACCGTCGATATCGGCGCCGCGAGTATCGCGGATAGTCGTGGGAATTCCTGCATCAACGAGCGTCTGCATAAATTTCTGTTGAGCATATTTCGTGCTGGCAGTCCAAATACTTCCAGGAGTTGGGTTAAGCGGAATCGGGTTAATATGCACCCAGCCACGTCCGCGAGAATTGAGTTCTCGAGCCAAAAGTTCGGCACGCCACGGGTGATCGTTCATATCTTTAATAAGAGCATACTCAATGCTCACGCGCCGCCCCGTACGCACAAAATAATACCGTGACGCATCCAGCAACTCTCCCACTTTGTAGCGAGAATTGATCGGAATAAGATCATCACGCAAATCATCATCAGGCGCATGGAGAGAAACGGCAAGAGTGAGCGGTAAACCCAGCTCAGCTAATTTATTGATACCCGGAACGATACCTACAGTCGATACGGTGAGGTGACGCGCAGACAAACCGAAGCCTTCAGGAGCTGGCTCAGTGAGGCGCCGTATCGCCTCCGTCACCGCCTTATAATTGGCAAGCGGTTCTCCCATTCCCATAAAAACAATGTTGGAAACGTACCGAGATTCTGCTATACCGTCTGCTTTGGGCGCGGATGAAGATGATTTCGCTGATTGGGCAGGCTTCGGGCGCTTAAGCATACCTTCGCGTACCATCAGCATATTGAGCCGCACTTGCTCCACGATTTCAGCAGCAGTGAGATTACGCATCAACCCACCCTGCCCTGTCGCACAGAAAGGGCACGCCATACCACACCCTGCTTGAGAAGAGATACACAGGGTCGTGCGGTCTGGATATGCCATCAGCACACTCTCAACTACAGCCCCATCAAATAAGCTCCATAAACTCTTAATCGTTGTACCGCCATCGGCCACTTGAGATTTGACGAGCGTAAGGAGCGGAGGAAAGAGCTCTCGAGCAAGCGCTTCTCGCTGAGCAGCTGGAATATCGCTCATCTGCTGGGTATCTGCGCATAGGCGATCGAAATAGTGGCGTGAAAGCTGATCGGCACGAAATGCCGGATAGCCTAGATCGTGCACAATGCTACGGCGCTCGTCACGAGAAAGATCAGCCAGATGAGTACCAGGCTTGCCGAATTTTTTTTCGTTAAACGTCAGCACTGGGCGCTCGCCATGCTCAACGCGAGGCAAAACTTGCGGTTTAGAATGAGTCGTCGTCACAGCGTCACCCCATAGGCAACTGCATACAGCAGATAAAAGAATGGTGCACAGAAAAGCATCGCGTCGATACGATCAAGCATTCCGCCATGCCCAGGGAAAATTGTGCCCATATCTTTAATGCCTAGCTCTCGCTTGAGGAGCGATTCCGAAAAATCACCCATTGTTGCAAGTATGGGAGTGACGATAGAGAAAATCACAACCCACCGCCAGCTCATACCTAATGCAAAATAGACGAGCATCCAGCTTCCCAAAGCAGACAAAAGCACAGACCCTAAAAATCCCTCCCAAGATTTCTTAGGAGAAATAGAGGGGGCAATCGGATGTTTGCCTATGGCGATACCTAGAGCAAGACCTCCTGTATCTGAAGCTGCTGGCAGCAAAATAAGGGTTGCAATGCACCACGAACCATTGGGCAAATCGCTCATAGCAATAACGAAAACGCCGCAAAAAACTATCCACGCATAAACGAATACGGCAATAACAGCAGCTCGCGCAGCATCTGGATGCGGAGAAAAAAGACGCCATATAGCCACAATAAAAGACGTGAAAGAAAAGAGCACAAAGCCTTCGTGAATACCTCCGATATAAGTAGCAGCGACCACTAAGATGATCCCTACCAGCATCGGAGTCAATGGAATGTGAATATCTTTCACTAAAAATGCACCAGTAGCCTCCCAGAGCCCGATTGAAAAAGCGATGAGCGCAAGAAGAACGAACCAGACAGGATTAAACGCCAAAGAAAGCACAACAACACCCAAAAGCGTGCATGCAGTCACAACTGCAACTGGCATATTCCGCCCTGCTCGGGAAGTAGATTTTTGCACAGGCTGAGGGGGGTGCGGAGTGATAGCTGCCCAAAAATCTCCTACATGAATCCCGTCTGCATCATGATCGTTCACATGCATATTCTGACGTGGCCGAACTTTAATACTTCGCATATATACCCATATACTCGCTTACTAAGGATTCAGACCTCAAGAAGTTCTTTCTCTTTGCTATCGAGCATGGAATCTACTTGATCCACAAATTTCTTTGTGAGGGAATCGAGTTCTTTTTCTGCGCGAGCCACATCGTCTTCGCCGGCCTCGCCATCTTTCTTAATTTTATCAAGCTCGTCTTTTGCTTTACGACGCACACCGCGCACACTCACGCGAGCTTCTTCTGCCTTGGTTTTAGCAAGTTTCACATAATCTTTACGGCGTTCCTGCGTCAGCGGTGGCATATTGATACGCAAAATCTGCCCGTCATCTGTAGGATTGACGCCGAGATCGGATTCAGCAATCGCCTTCTCAATATCACGCATTGCGCTGCGGTCATACGGCGTAATAATCACTGTGCGCGCTTCTGGAATACTTACAGTTGCAAGCTGTTGAAGCGGTGTTGGCGCTCCGTAGTATTCTACGATCAGCGAGGTAAACATCTCTGGATTTGCTCGCCCTGATCTAATTTTTTGGAAATCACTGCGCGCTACTTCGAGCGCTTTTTCCATCTTTTCTTCTGCCTCAAGAAGTACGTCATCAATCATCGTATATCCTTATATATCCGCTATTTTCGTTGTCGTTTGCCTACACATTTGCCAAGTGTTCGTCTATGCGCTTACCTATTGTGCTATCTTGCACTGTGTAGTGCTGTGTGCATACATGCACGTAACGTATCTGACCCGCACTGCGTAAGCATAAACGTCACTCAGTTACTAGAGTACCGATTTTTTCACCGCGCAGAGCGCGAGTCACGTTACCGGGAGTCGTCATCCCAAAAACGCGCATTCGCATACCATTATCTTGGCACAGCGAGAAAGCAGCAGCATCAACCACTTTTAATCCGCGCCGCAACGCCTCCTCATAGGTGAGGCAATCGAGTTTCGTCGCTGAGGGATCCTTACGAGGATCTGCCGTATACACACCATCCACACCATTTTTTCCAACGAGCAGTTCATCGCAGCGCAACTCTAATGCCCGCTGGGCAGATACAGTATCTGTAGAAAAGAACGGCATACCAGCACCAGCACCAAATATCACCACGCGCCCCTTTTCAAGGTGACGAATAGCTCGCAGCGGAATATACGGCTCCGCAACTTGAGTCATCGTAATCGCACTTTGAACACGTGTCGGCACTCCTGAACGTTCAAGGAAATCCTGAAGAGCCACCGCATTAATAACTGTACCAAGCATTCCCATATAGTCTGCCCGAGCGCGATCCATGCCATTCTCCTGAAGTTCCACACCTCGGAAGAAATTACCACCGCCTACCACGATACCTACCTGCACGCCATCTGCCACAGCATGCGCAATCTGCTCCGAAATTCCAGTGAGAACGCCAGTATCTAAACCAATAGCACCCCCGCCAAAAACTTCTCCTGAAAGTTTCAACAATACGCGTCTGCGCGAATCGTGATTCCAATCGCCTTCCACTCTCATTCCTTCCAACGGTAGGTATATGCCACGTACATTTTACCCCAATAACTGCGAGGAAATGCACACGCACACGAGAGAAGAATTTTGGGCATTATCAACTAAACTTTGTGAAGTTTGAAAAGAATGATATGGGATAGATAGAAATAGAGACAGACGATGAACGGTACCTACGAAGACGAAAACAAAAATGAAACCGACCACAGCAACGCTCACAGCAGCGATACTATCAACTCTCCAAACGCCAAGATGAGAGATTCCAGCAGCATTCAAGTACCAGGAGCCTCTAGAATCTACAGCAGAAAGAAGCTTCTTTTTGTGCTTCTTCTACCTTTACTGATGTCTCTTATGCAAGTGGGATCTGTCAATACTGTGCTCAACACAATGCAGGATGCTTTAGATGCCACAGACGCTCAGCTCCAGTGGATTATTTCTGGATATTCTCTCGTTATCGGAATCACACTTGTGCCTTCGGGAAGGATCGGAGATATTTTTGGTCGTTCCAGCACATTTATCGTCGGACTAGCCATCTTTTCACTGGCTTCTTTTTCTATCGGGTTCGCTGCAGATGCCACGACGGTTAATCTTCTTCGCATAGCTCAAGGCATTGGTGCAGGTATCCTCTCTCCACAAATCAACGGGCTTATTCAGGAACACTTCACAGGCACAGCACGGGCGCGCGCTTTCGCTCTCATGGGTTTAGTGATTGCCGCAAGTTTTGCTGCAGGGCCAGTAATGAGCGGAACAACCGTCGCCCTCTTCGGAGAATCAATCGGCTGGCGCATGAGCTTCTGGCTCAACTTTCCGCTTGGAATAATCGGAATTATCCTTTCATTCTTCTGGCTTCCTTTCGGGAAAGAACGCCGCACAATCGGGGCACACAAAGATGAAGCTCAACACGAATATGAAGAGCGCGAAAAACAGTATGGGCGATCTCCCGCCAAGCGCGCATCAAGCTGGAAAAATATTGATCTCGACCCAATCGGTATGCTGATTCTCTGTATATGCGTAGTGTGCATAATGCTGCCATTTATGATTTCAGGCTCCCCCTGGCGCTTCCTCATATGCGGCTGCGGAATTATTCTTTTGGTTCTCTGGGTACTCTGGGAGAAAAACTATAAAGCCCGCGGAAAGTTCCCTCAGGTAGATCTTGCTCTTTTCTCTATTGAAACCTACTCGTACTGCATGGCGGTCAGTGCAATCCAATTTTTGGGAATGACGTCAGTTTGGGTAATACTTTCAATGTTTTTCCAATCTGCTCTTGGAGCATCGGCCTTGGTATATTCACTCATCTCTTTGCCAAACGCATTAATCTCTGCGGTCACCTCTGTATGGTCGGGCAAATACACTATTGAGCACGGGCGCGCTATCCAAGCGGTTTCTTTGGCAGTATACACATCCGGCGTAATTGGATGTATTGCACTCGCATACCCTGCTTATCATGGCGCATCTGTCTGGTGGTATATCGCACCTACATTTTTAATGGGTATCGGCGGTGGCTCTCTAGGCTCTGCGAACCAAACGCAATCTATGCTTGACGTGCCTGTCAAAGAAGGCGGCACAGCAGGCGGCGTATTTCAAACCGCTCAGCGTATGACTACTGCTATAGGCATTGCTATTATCACAGCTGTTTTCTTTGCGGTACGCGGCAGCGCAGCGCCGCCAGCAGGTGATATTCGATGGTTCTTTGGCTTGGCTGCTGCTCTTGGCGTGAGCGCACTCTTCCTTGCTATTGCAACGATTGTGGCGTTTGTCTTTTGGCGAAAGCAACCAAAAGACACATGCATAGCTCAGTAGAGCCATGCTGGGAGCATACAGGCGAGTGCATATTTACCTTTTCAGTATGCACACTCCTCCGTATCACCTGCGCCTCCCCCCCCCTCCTCTTCAGCGGATGCACTCACACTATACGTAAGGCAGAAAACACCTGCATTGTTTGTGAAGCAAGAAGAGCAAGAATGAAGCCGTCGCTCTACATCGCTTTCAGAAGAAGGAGGAGAGGGAGCAAGATCACTGCAAGAATCGGATTGCTTGAAATCCTACAGACTGCCTGAGAATCAATAGCTAGACCACCTGAGAAGCTATACCTTTTACAGAAAGGTGCACTGTGCGCCGCACGCACCCTGCGCCGCACGCACCCTTTGCAGCACACGCTCTCTTTGATATGCGTGCCATTAAGTGCGAGCAAAATCAGATCGCTAGCTTAGTGCGCACAACATCTGCTAATTCATGAGCACACTCGTCAGCTTCCTCTTGCGTCCCTGCTTCTACCATTACTCGAATAAGCGGTTCTGTACCTGAAGCACGCAGCAGCACTCGCCCCGTCTCTCCCAGCTTGTTTTCAAGATCGGCAACCTCATGAGCGAGATCCTCAACGCGATTCTTGTCTACACCTTTTACGTTAATAAGAGTTTGTGGCAGCATTTTAACGAAACTCACCATCTCGGCAAGTGATTTCTTTTCACGAGCCACTGCGCTCGCAACTAATACTGCTGTAAGAGTACCGTCACCAGTTGTCGCATGATCGAGGTTAATCACATGCCCGCTCTGCTCGCCGCCGATATTATATCCATGTGCAAGCATCTCTTCGAGCACATAACGATCCCCGACTTTTGTAGAAATCGTTTTAATACCTTTTTCACGCATAGCAAGATGCAGCCCAAGGTTACTCATCACAGTGAGAACTAGAGTATTTCTCTTGAGCCGCCCGTCATTCTTCATTGAAACTGCAAGCATACCCATAATCTGATCGCCATTAATCAGATTTCCCTCATGATCAACGGCTAAGCAACGGTCGGCGTCACCGTCAAATGCAAACCCAAAATCTGCACCGGTTGCAACAGTGAGTGCCTGGAGCTGCTCGGGATGCGTAGACCCAGCTTTATCGTTAATATTTCGCCCATCTGGAGCAGCATTAATCACCACAACGTCTGCCCCGAGTTTTTGAAATACGCGGGGAGCAACATCACTTGCGGCACCGTTCGCGCAGTCGAGTGCAATGCGCAACCCGTGCAAATCATGCCCACAACGAATGAGATGATCTATATAGAAGCGATCACTCACAGTTGATGTTTCACCAATGAATCCAACGTCAGCTCCAGTTGGGCGTTCCCATTCCTCACCAAGGATATTTTGTATTTCGTCTTCTAACGCATCTGGCAACTTGAAGCCATCACCATTGATGAACTTAATGCCGTTATCATGAAATGGATTATGGCTTGCTGAGATTACCACGCCTAAATCGTAATCTTCCTCAGCAGTGAGATAAGCAACTCCAGGAGTTGGAATCTCGCCCACATGCTCTACATCAACGCCAGCACTTGCAAGCCCTGCAGCGACTGCCTGCCCCAGCAATCCCGAGCTCTGGCGAGTATCTTGCCCAATAATAGCTTTTGGACGATGCCCTAGGTTATTTTTTGCAAGCACACGCGCGGCTGCTTCACCAAGCTGGAGCGCTAATCCAGCTGTGAGCTCTTTATTGGCTAGGCCTCGCACACCATCAGTACCAAATAGTCGTGCCATTATTTCCTCGTTTCACCATTTCGCAATTCGAATAATGAGTTCATTCTAGATTCTAGTGCAAAGGATCGGTCTCATATTCGAAATTCAAGCTCTTTTACGCATACTGGATAAGTATATTAGCGAGTGCACTTTCCCCTTCTTTTCTTTCTGCGCCGCTAGCCCAACCTTTCTTCATGCTTATTTATTTTCTTTTCCTGAAGATCTTTTCTGACGGCTACCTTTTATTTCTCTTCGTGATTGTATGCAAAAGAGGCTCCCATAGGGAGCCTCTTTCCTTAAAAGCTGAAAATCAGCGCTTGCTGAACTGCGAAGCTTTACGAGCTTTCTTCAAGCCAGCCTTCTTACGCTCAACTGTACGAGCATCGCGCGTAAGGAAACCAGCCTTCTTCAAGGATGGTCGATTCGCCTCACGATCAATCTCGTTGAGTGCACGTGCAATGCCTAAACGCAATGCGCCAGCCTGCCCAGATGGACCGCCGCCATTGATGCGAGCAATCACATCGAAACGACCATCGAGGTCAAGCAGCACAAATGGCGAATGTACAAGCTGCTGATGAATTTTATTTGGGAAGTAATCTTCGAGCGTGCGCCCGTTAATCTTCCATTCACCTGTGCCTGGCACGAGGCGCACGCGAGCAATAGCTTCCTTGCGGCGCCCAAGACCTTGCCCAGGAGCTGTAATAGAGGCGCCTTTACCAGCACCTGATTCTTTCGGAGCTTCAGTCTCCGTTGTGTACGAGCTTGGAGTGATTTCTTCCATCTCCAACTCTTCGGTTGCGGTGGTCTCAGCCACGATTCTCCTTAAAATTTTGCGGTCTGCTTCATCTGCTTAATAGGCATACCCTCAGCTAAGATTCTCAGCAACCGCCATGCGGTCACTTCGATTGTGTAGCTTTCGTGAGCTCATAAGGCACTGGATTCTGCCCAGCATGTGGATGCTCAGAACCGCGGTAAACCTTGAGCTTTGTGAGCTGTGTACGCCCGAGAGAAGTCTTCGGAAGCATGCCAGCAACGGCTTTCATAACAGCCTTTTCAGGCTTAGTTGCGAGAAGCTCTGCATAAGAGGTTGCTCGCAGACCACCTGGATAACCTGAATGGTGATATGCCATCTTCTGGGTCAATTTCGCACCGGTAAGAGCAACTTTATCTGCATTGATTACGATAACGTAATCGCCAGTGTCTGCATGCGGAGCGAACTGGGGCTTATGCTTCCCACGGAGCAGGGTGGCAACATGAGTTGCCAAACGACCAAGGACGACGTCGGTAGCATCGATGATGTACCACTTCTTTTCCACGTCGCCGGGCTTAGGTGTATACGTGCGCACTGTACGTAGCCTTCGTTTCTATGTTTGGAGCTGATCTTTTCAACGCCTTAGCAATGGCTTCTGCTTCGGCATTTCTCAGCTCGTCGGACTTCAAAATCTTGCTATTGCTGTGCCTGCGAAGATGAGTGGGATAAATATCTGCGCATAGCTCACACAACGTTTACTCACTTTACTTGGCAATCAGCTGATGCGCAAAGTCTAGGCAATCCCGTGAGCAGATTCACGCACCTTATACATACGATCTTCGCCAGTGCACGGAAATTACTATCAGTATCTATTGCACGAATTATTGAGCGAGTAAGCAAAGCAGGCAAAGTATTTCATACAGTTTCAAGAAAACTGTATGCGAAACGAACGGCGCATAGCGAGCGATATCGTCTAGAGATTTTCTGGATTTTTCTGCACTCGCATTTTTCGAAATCTATACAAACATTTTTTCGAGTAGTGCTTTTTTGAAAGATTGCAGTTTTTTAAGTTCTTCCTGTTGCAAAGAAATTAGTCGATCTATTTCGGACAAAACTGTACCTATCTTTTTCTGTTCCTCAATACCCGGCACGAGAATACTTTCTTCCAAAAAATCCTTTGAAACAAGGTCATTCATCATTGTAGATGCTTTTGTGCATCGGACGAGCACGGGGCGCATAATTCTTTCGTTATTGATAGCGTATTTCCAGAACATCAAATCATAGTCAGTTTTAGGACGAAAAACAGCAAAGATATGGGAAACGATTCCATCTCCAATATCGTTTTCAACGAAACGTCCATATCTAAATTCTTTACTTTGATGTCCTTCAAATACAATATCGCCTAATTTTAAGACATTGTATGTCCTCAAATACTCAATGTCTGTAACCTTGATATCTGGACGATATTGCATAGAAGCAACAGTAATATTCTTATCAACTCCATAAGTCAAATCATTTTTCTGAATGACACTTTCGTAGAGTTCGGAAAACCGTTTTCTTTTCCATGCACCCGTAAATCCCTTAAAGCGCACTTCTGGTACATCTGCACCATCTTTCGGGAACATTTTTTCGAGTAGTGCTTTTTTGATGTGGTGGAGTTTTGTAAGCTTACGCTGATGAAGGGTGACGAGG
>CAUAGM010000003.1 GCA_958428545.1 uncultured Arcanobacterium sp.
GACCTCTAAGCCGCTAAATTCTTGTTTGAAACAGAGCAACAGTAGCTTAACGAAGATGACCTGATGAAACGG
This sequence comes from uncultured Arcanobacterium sp., assembly GCA_958428545.1. Lineage (GTDB taxonomy): Bacteria > Actinomycetota > Actinomycetes > Actinomycetales > Actinomycetaceae > Arcanobacterium_A. The sequence continues at coordinate 73 of CAUAGM010000003.1, forward strand.
GTATCATGGTATAAAATGCGAAGGAGCGAATGCTATGTCAGGATTTTATGCGGAAGCGGATTATGAGAGCTCCATCATAGAACTGTTGCGCAACATGGGGTATCAGTATGTCTACGGTCCCGATATTGAAAGAGATTTTAACAGTCCTCTGTATGAGGAGGAACTGGATGCGGCGATGCGGCGGCTCAATCCGACTATGCCGGAGGATGCCATTGCGGATGCGCTGTATAAACTGAAAAACTTTGAAAATGCCGAACTCGTCCAGAAGAACGCAGTCTTTATGGACTACATTCAGCATGGAATTGAAGTGCGTTATTTCGTCAAGGGTGAGGAACGCTCCGGCCTCGTTTACCTTGTGGATTACAAAAATCCTGACAAAAACTCCTTCATAGTTGCCAATCAGTGGACGTTTATTGAGAATAGCAACAAGCGACCTGATGTGCTGCTGTTCCTCAATGGTCTACCCATCGTACTTGTGGAACTCAAGTCTCCATCAAGGGAAGAGACGGATGCATCGGAGGCTTACGCTCAAATACGTAACTATATGCATGAGATTCCGTCCATGTTCATTTATAACTGCATCTGCGTTATGAGCGACCATCTGACTTCTAAGGCGGGAACTATCACCTCTGGCGAGGACCGCTTTATGGAGTGGAAAACGAAGGACGGAAACTACGAAAATACGCAGTACGCGCAGTTTGATACCTTCTTCGAGGGCATCTTTGAGCGGGAGCGGTTGCTTGATATTATCAAGAATTTTATCTGCTTCTCTGGCGAGGGATTGAAGCAGTTTAAGATACTTGCAGGTTATCACCAGTATTTCGCTGTCAATAAAGCCGTGAAATCCACAAAGCATGCTACGGAAACAGACGGTAAAGGTGGCGTGTTTTGGCATACCCAGGGCAGCGGTAAATCGCTGTCGATGGTCTTTTACGCTCACCTCTTGCAGGGAGTGTTGGACAGCCCGACCATCGTTGTGCTGACTGACCGTAATGACCTTGACGATCAGCTTTTCGGACAGTTTGTCAGGTGTAAGAGCTTTTTACGGCAAGAGCCGATGCATGCTGAGAGTCGGGAGCATCTGAAATCCCTGCTCGACGGAAGACAGGCGAACGGCATCATCTTTACCACGATGCAGAAATTCGAGGAATCCCACGAGTCTCTCTCCGAGCGCAGAAATATTGTCGTTATGGCTGACGAGGCGCACCGTGGGCAATATGGATTGAAGGAAAAGGTCGATGTCGAGACGGGTAAAATCAAGACTGGCATAGCCCGTATCATCCGAAACAGCCTCCCGAATGCTACATACATCGGATTCACAGGAACGCCTATTTCCATGAAAGATAGGAGCACCCGCGAGGTTTTCGGTGACTATATCGATGTCTACGACATGACGCAGGCGGTCGAAGATGGTGCTACCCGCCCGGTTTACTATGAGAGCCGAGTCATCAAACTGAACCTTGATGAAGAAACTCTGCGCATGATTGATACAGAGTACGAAATCATGGCGAACAATGCCGATCCCGAAGTGGTGACAAAGAGCAAGAAAGAACTCGGCCAGATGGAGGCAATCCTCGGAAACGATCAGACTATCGCTTCTCTTGTCGATGATATCCTTGACCATTACGAAAACTACCGTGCAGACTTGCTTACGGGCAAAGCTATGATTGTGGCTTACTCCCGTGCTATCGCCATGAAGATTTACAATCGTATCCTTAAGCTCCGCCCGTCCTGGACGGAAAAGGTCGCTGTCGTTATGACGGAGAGCAATAAAGACCCGGAGGAATGGCGTGCGGTTATCGGAAACAAGCGTCACAAAGATGAGCTTGCTAAGAAATTCAAAGACAATAACAGTCCTCTTAAGATTGCAATCGTGGTCGATATGTGGCTGACAGGCTTTGATGTTCCGTCCCTTGCGACTATGTATGTCTACAAACCGATGCAGGGATATAACCTGATGCAGGCCATTGCTCGTGTGAACCGTGTATTCGCCGATAAGGAAGGCGGTCTTGTTGTTGATTATGTCGGCATCGCCTCAGCGCTCAAGCAGGCAATGAACGATTACACTACCCGCGACAAAAAGAACTACGGAGATACTGACATTGCAAAGGTGGCGTATCCGAAGTTCTTGGAGAAACTGTCTATTTGCCGCGACTTGTTCCACGGCTACGATTATTCCAAATTCTGGGCAGGAACCGACCTGGAACGCTCGAAGGCTATCAGCGGTGCGGTCAACTTCATCGTTGGTGTTGATAAGGAACGCGAGCGCGAGGACTTCCTCAAAGAATCTCTGCTTATGCGGCAGGCTTTGTCGCTGTGTTCTTCTCTTGCAGAAGAGTCTTTGCGTATTGAAGCCGCGTTCTTTGAGTCCGTCCGCGTCCTCGTTATGAGGCTCATGAACCAAGGCGAAGGAAAGAAAATCTCCCTTCCGGAAATGAACGCACGAATTAACGCCCTGTTGGAACAGAGCATAAAGTCGAGTGGCGTTATCAATCTGTTCTCCGATGCGAACGGTGACTTCTCTCTGTTCGATCCGAAGTTCCTTGAAGAAATCGGCAAGATGAAGGAACGGAATCTTGCCGTGGAACTGCTGAAAAGGCTCATTTCCGAACAGGTTCTCATTTATAAGAGAACGAATGTGGTCAAGTCGGAAAAATTCAGCGAGATTATTCAGCAGGCTATGAACCGATACCTCAACGGTATGCTTACCAACGAGCAGGTTATCGAGGAACTGCTGAATCTGGCAAAGCAGATACAGGCGGCGCAGAAAGAAGGCGAGCAGCTTGGGCTTACCGCTGATGAGCTGGCTTTCTACGATGCTTTGACGAAGCCGCAGGCAATCAAGGATTTCTATGAAAACGAAGAACTCATTGCCATTACAAAGGAATTGGCGCAAACCCTCCGCAAAAATAAAACGATTGATTGGCAGAAACGGGACTCCGCAAGAGCGAAAATGAGAATGCTCATTAAAAAGCTCCTCAAAAAACATCGCTACCCACCGGAGGGCATGGACGATGCCGTTCAGACCGTTATGACACAATGCGAACTGTGGACGGATACCAACGATATGGGTAATCATGTTGAAGTATGTGCATCTTAGCTCGAGTAGCATGCTACGGCAACATGTGAAGAAAAGAAAGATGAGGAATAAGGAAACTCGGTACTGGAAATATACTCAGCGTCATCAAAAATACTTAAAAGTAAAAGTGATTATGTAGGACCCAAGAAATGTAAATGTACTAGAAGTATCAAAATATTGAAATTAAGGCATGTGAGAAAATTCTTATGCGCTATGAAGTAGTTCGGTATCTCGGGAAAATTGGGCATCAAAAAAATATTTTAGGTTCATACATATCAGCGTGCGTCTTGCCGTGGCGCAGAAGATAGTGTGATGCTATGCTGAAGTTCCTGTAATGATAAGAATAAACCTAGCTATTAACTTGATCGGAAGCTTCTTAAGCGAAAACTGAATGCGAACATGCGTGAACTATCAGATCTTGTGCGCGCTGAGGCGCCTTTTGAAGTAATCTCAGACTACGTGCCTTCTGGCGATCAACCTCAGGCTATTGCGGAGCTTGCCCAGAGGATCAACGACGGCGAAAAAGATATTGTATTGCTTGGGGCAACGGGTACGGGTAAATCGGCGACGACAGCATGGCTTATTGAGCAGGTGCAGCGCCCTACGCTTATTTTGGAGCCAAATAAAACTCTCGCAGCACAAATGGCGGCAGAGTTTCGAGAGTTGCTCCCAAAGAATGCTGTTGAATATTTTGTTTCTTATTATGATTACTACCAGCCTGAGGCGTACGTTCCGCAGACGGATACTTTTATAGAAAAAGATAGTTCAATCAACGATGAAGTAGAACGATTGCGTCACTCAGCCACCAACTCTCTCCTCACACGGAGAGATACCGTAGTGGTGGCAAGCGTGAGCTGCATATATGGTTTGGGTACGCCCGAAGAATATGTTGATCGTATGGTACGCCTTGAATGCGGGCAGATCATTGAGCGTGACGATCTTTTGCGCAAGTTTGTTGCGATGCAGTATACCCGTAACGATATGGCTTTTACCCGCGGCACTTTCCGAGTGCGAGGCGATACGGTAGACATTATTCCCGTCTATGAAGAGCTGGCGATTCGTATTGAATTTTTCGGTGACGAAATTGATTCGCTGAGTTTACTTCACCCGCTCACAGGAGAGGTGATTCGAGAAACGGATCATGCTCACGTTTTTCCCGCATCGCACTATGTAGCAGGGCCTGAACGCATGGCACGTGCGATAGCTGGAATAGAAGATGAGCTGCAGGAGCAGCTCGAATACTTCCGCAGTCGCGATAAACTTCTTGAAGCTCAGCGCTTGCAGATGCGTACCACTTTTGATGTGGAGATGATGCGTAATGTGGGAATGTGTGCAGGAATTGAAAATTATTCTCGCCATATTGACGGGCGCGCCCCAGGCACGCCGCCGCACACGCTTCTTGATTACTTTCCTGAAGATTTCCTTCTTATTATTGACGAGTCTCACGTGACGGTGCCTCAAATCGGAGCTATGTATGAGGGAGATTCCAGCAGAAAGCGAACTCTCGTAGAATATGGTTTTCGATTGCCTAGCGCACTCGACAATCGCCCTTTAAAATGGGGAGAATTTCTGGAAAGAATCGGGCAAACTGTTTATTTATCGGCTACTCCTGGTAAATATGAGCTCAGTAAGAGTGATGGTGTAGTGGAGCAAATCATTCGTCCGACGGGTCTTGTTGATCCGCGTGTTATCGTGAAGCCAACTGAAGGGCAGATTGACGATCTTTTGGAGCAAGTGCGCGTGCGTGTGGAGCGTGACGAGCGGATCCTCGTCACCACCCTCACTAAGAAAATGGCAGAAGATCTCACCGAGTATATGAGTGAACGCGGTGTGCGTGTGGAATATCTGCACAGTGACGTAGATACATTAAGGCGTGTTGAACTGCTTCGTGAGCTGCGCTTGGGCAAATATGATGTGCTCGTCGGTATTAATTTGCTGCGCGAAGGCTTAGACCTGCCAGAAGTTTCTTTAGTAGCGATTCTTGACGCCGATAAGCAAGGTTTCTTGCGAAGCACTACCTCACTTATCCAGACTATTGGGCGAGCGGCACGCAACGTGAGCGGCGAGGTGCATATGTATGCCGACAGCGTCACTCCTAATATGAGCCAAGCGATTGAGGAGACAAACCGACGGCGTGAGAAACAGATTGTGTACAACACTAAACATGGGATAGATCCGCAGCCGCTGAGAAAGAAAATTGCTGACGTCACCGATATGCTTGTGCGTGAAGATATCGGTACTGAAGAACTCCTTGAGGGCGGATACCGCAAGGGAGCTGGATATGCGGGAGCAGGGCATGAGCGCGGCGCATCTGGCAATGCTTATGCCCATATATCTCTGCCGCACGCCGCGTACGACGGGCAGGAAATCGGCGATTTACTGCGCGATCTCACAGCACAGATGCATGCGGCAGCCGAGCAGCTGCAATTCGAGCTTGCTGCTCGTTTACGCGATGAAATTGCAGATGTGAAACGTGAACTGCGCGCTATTGCTGGGAAATAGTAAGCGTATGCATCATACGCAGTCTTTTCAGATTGGCAATATATGCCGCATTAAAATACAGCTCTGCGTGCAACTGATATTTCTTTTGTAGAGAAGCGCGGAGGTTTTACGGGAAAATACCTGCGAGGCGAACTACAATATGTACTGATGCATAACGTGCATGCTGTGGAGAAAAATTGAGAGGGGTAGCAGTGGCAATGAGTACTGATTCGCGCACGACGATTCTTGTGGCCGGGGGAGCTGGATATATTGGTACACACACGCTTATTTGCTTGTACAAAGCTGGATATAAGGCAGTGTGTGTTGATAACCTTGCAAATTCAAGTCGTGAAGCTCTTGTGCGTACTGGAGAGATTATCGGGGAAGAGATCCCTTTTTATGAACTTGATATTCGCGATACTGATGCCCTTAATGAAGTATTTGATAATTATCATATTGATGGAGTTATCAACTTCGCGGGGCTTAAAGCTGTGGGCGAGAGCGTAAGTATTCCAGTTGAGTATTACGACGATAATATCAACACGACGCTTTCGCTTATTCGAGCAATGAAAGCCCATAACTGCCACGTGATGATTTTCAGCTCGTCAGCCACTGTGTATGGTATGGATAATGAATCACCGCTCACAGAAGATATGCCGACGTCTGCCACGAATCCATATGGGTGGACGAAAGTGATGAATGAGCAGATTTTACGCGATGTAGCTGCTGCAGATCCAGAGTTTTCCGTTGTGCTTCTTCGTTATTTCAATCCTATTGGTGCTCATGAAAGTGGGCGTATTGGTGAAAATCCGAAGGGAATTCCTAATAACCTTATGCCGTATATTACTCAAGTTGCCGTTGGTAAGCTCGAAAAGCTCCATATTTTTGGCAATGATTACCCAACTCCTGACGGTACTGGTGTTCGCGATTATATTCACGTGATGGATCTCGGAGAGGGGCACGTACAAGCGATTGATTATGCCGTGCAGCATAAGGGAGCTATTGCAATCAATCTCGGCACGTCCCAAGGAATTTCGGTGCTCGATTTGGTGCATGCATTTGAAAAAAATAACGGTGTAGACATTCCGTACGTGATTGACCCTCGCCGTCCAGGTGATATTGCAACGGTTTATGCTGATGCTTCTCGTGCCCATGAATTGCTTGGTTGGTCTGCCCAGCATGACGTCAATGATATGGTGCGCGATTCATGGATGTGGCAGAGCAATAATCCGCGTGGATATGAGGAATAAATGGATAGGCAAGAAGAGCATGTCTTGCGCGCAATTCAGGATCACGATGTGCGTTTTGTGCGTTTATGGTTCACAGATGTTTCAGGAACGCTCAAAGCTGTAGCAATTCCTCCGGCAGAGCTTGAAGGAGCTTTTAATACGGGAATTGGATTTGATGGTTCTGCTATCCAAGGGCTGACTCGTGTGCACGAATCGGATATGGTAATTTTCCCTGACGCATCCACATTCCGTATTCTGCCGTGGTCGGAGGCAGATTCTATAGAAGCGCGCATGATTTGCGGTATCTATACGCCAGAGAGGGAGCCAGCTCGTTCAGATCCTCGAGCCGTGCTACGCCGTGCCACAGAGCGTGCGGCAGATATGGGATTCACTTTTTACGTTCACCCAGAAATTGAGTTCTATCTCTTCGAACCTGGCAATGATCCAGCTATAGATCCTGTGCCAATCGATAACGGCGCATATTTCGACAATGTCTCCCGATCTCGTGCTCGCCATTTTCGTACGAAAGCGATTAAAACTCTCGAAGATCTCGGCATTTCTGTAGAGTTTTCCCACCACGAAGCAGGGCCGGGGCAAAATGAAATTGATTTGCGTGTCTGCGATGCGTTAGCAATGGCAGACGATGTGATGACGTTCCGTGTAGTCATCGATCAGGTTGCCTTGCATGAAGGCGTTCAAGCATCTTTTATGCCAAAACCGCTTATTTCCCACCCGGGAAATGGCATGCATACACATTTTTCCCTCTTCGAGGGTGAACGTAATGCATTTTTTGATGCTACAGGTGAATATCGGCTTTCTGATACTGCGCGCCAGTTTGTGGCAGGTTTGCTTCACCATGCGCGCGAAATTACTGCAGTGACGAATCAGCACGTCAATTCTTATAAACGCTTATGGGCAGGTTTTGAAGCTCCGTCTCGTGTGGCGTGGGGGAAAAATAACCAAAGTGCGCTGATTCGTGTGCCCTCGATCAGCGTGGATAAGCCGCGAAGTGCTCGTATTGAATATCGAGCAATGGACTCTGCTGCCAATCCTTATCTTGCCTATGCGGTAATTTTGAATGCAGGGCTTGAAGGCATCGAGCAAGGATATGATTTGCCAGAGCCTATCGAATCTGACGTTGCCGACTTGAGCGATCTTGAGCTTTCCTCGCTAGGAATTCAGTCGTTGCCGACTTCGCTCCATGAAGCTCTCACTGAAATGAAGAAAAGTGAGCTTGTTGCCTCCACACTGGGTGAAGACACATTCGATTATTTCCTGCGTAATAAGCAGCATGAGTGGGAGCAATACCGCTATCAAGTCACTCCGTTTGAGCGTAGTAAATTCATGGGCTGGCACTGATTTTTAAGGTGCATACGTGGATAGAGGGGAAACTAATCAAGGGCGTTTAGTGCGAGCGGGATTTTCGCATCCAGATCGCGCTGTGCAGCTACTTGACGACTGTGCGCTCTGCGGTATCGACCAATCTTGGCTTATTGAGCATTTATCGGCTGTTGGAGATCCGCATGAGGGTCTGCTTGCTTTTATCCGTTTATGCGAAGCGGCAGCAAACGCTGGTGTTTCGGCGCAGCGCGAATTACATCAAATATTAAGCGATGAGCACTCTGCTCGCCGCCTGTTCGCAATTTTAGGATTCTCGCATCCGCTCACAGACCATCTCATCAAAGACCCTGCATATGTGCATATTTTCAGTAATGAAAAAATTGGATCTTCCCCTTTTCGTACATCGCTTGAATCGGAAAAATGGGCAGCGCTTGCGGCAGTTCATGCTCGTCCTGTGCCAGTTTCTGCAGATAGCTCAAGTGCTTATTGTGCGTTTGAAAGTATGGAGAATCGCCCTAGTGTTTCTAGAAACTATACGGTAGATTCCTCCTTGCTGCAGCCACCTCTTGTGTATCAGCTGGTTTCTGAGTATGGAGAAGCTGAAGGAATCGATCGAATGCGTGCTCACTACTGGTATCGTATTGCGCAGATCGCCGCAGAAGATCTTGTGAGTGAGAGATCGGCAGAGATCATGCCTGAAGTAAGCGCTGCTATCACCGATATTGTGGGAGGCGCATTGGAAGCGGCGCTTGCCGTTGGGCGAAGCGTTATTAAGAATGCGCACAAAGTCGGTCTAGCAATTATCGCAATGGGAAAAACTGGCGCTCGTGAACTGAACTATGTATCAGATGTTGATGTTGTCTATGTGGCTCGTTCGCTCGATCCTCATCTTGGTGAGATACAAATGCTGGAAATTTCTCAGAAACTTGCAGCATTTGTGGCACGAGCAGTAAGCAAGCCTGGCGGGCAAGAAAAATCTTTATGGGAACTTGACGCAAATTTGCGCCCTGAAGGAAAAGATGGACCGCTTGTACGCACCTTAGAATCGCACCTCGCATACTATAAACGCTGGGCAAAAGATTGGGAGTTTCAAGCCCTTCTCAAAGCTCGCCCAATTGCAGGGGATATGGAATTGGGCGAGCGGTACTGTGCAGCAATGCACCCTATGGTGTGGAGTGCGGCAGGGCGCGAGAATTTCGTGGAAGATTCGCGTGCGATGCGTGAGCGCGTAGAAAATCTTATGCCAGCGAAAGAGGCTCCTCGGCAGTTGAAACTAGGTAAAGGAGGATTGCGAGACGTGGAGTTTACTGTGCAGCTTCTGCAGCTGGTACATGGGCGCACAGATACGTCTCTTCGCGTGTGCAATACTCTTGAGGGGATTGAAGCTCTTACGAATGGTGGATATATTTCTCGAAAAGACGGAGAAAAGCTTGCTGACGACTATAAATTTTTGAGAACTCTTGAGCATCGTATCCAGCTTCAACGCTTTAAGCGTTCACACCTTGTGCCGTCTGGAGGAGCCGAGCTTAGGCGCATTGCCCGTACAATGCATGGCGTTGCTGCGCAGACCGAGATTGAGCTGGAAGAGCTCTGGCAAGAGGTACGCCGTGAAGTGCGAGAACTCCATTTGGCAATCTACTATCGTCCAATTTTGCCGTATATGGCACGTCTAAGTGAGTCAGATGTATCTTTGGATCCTGATGCGGCAAAGGATCGGTTGGCAGCGATCGGCTATCGTGATCCAGCGGCAGCCATAAACCATATCAATGCGCTCACTCGTGGAGTTTCTCGCACTGCTGCCATTCAGCGTCACTTGCTTCCCGTAATGATTGGGTGGTTTACTGCAGGTGCAGAGCCTGATCAAGGGTTGAAATCTTTTCGCCTTCTCTCGGAACAAATGGGGCATACGTCTTGGTATATGCGATTACTGCGCGATTCTTCGGCAGTAGCGGAACGTTTAGCATACGTTCTTTCCGCCTCTCGATTTGTGGCGGCTGAGCTGCCAAAGCTTCCTGAGGCAATGAGCTGGCTTGACGACGATACTCTGCTGGAGCCGCGTAGTGCAGAGGATTTATGCACAGAGCTTGAATCTTTGCTTTCTCGGCGCTCAGATCCTGAAGATATCGCCAGTGCTGGCAGGTATTTACGAAGAAAAGAACTTTTGCGGACGGCTCTTGCAGATGTGACGCTGCGCCTGCCAATTGAAGTCATCAATGCGGCAATTTCACGAGCAGGAGAAATTGCTGTAGATGCTGCATTTCGAGCGGCATTAGCGGATTGCGGCAGCGATATTATGGTGGATATTGCTGTGATTGGAATGGGGCGTTTCGGAGGGCGTGAGCTTAACTATGCTTCCGATGCAGATGTTATCTTTGTTTATGAGGCTCCTAATGGCGTAAATCCAGTGTACGCAGATCAGCAAGCAATCGATATAGCGAAAAAGATGATGCATCTTATTTCTATGCCGATCGATGAGCCAAGATTTGAGTTGGATGCAGGATTAAGACCAGAAGGGAAGAATGGGCCGCTTGCACGGAGTCTGAGTGCGTATCGAGAATACTATGGGCGCTGGGCAGAAACGTGGGAGCGTCAAGCGCTTCTGCGTGCGCGGTTTATCTGCGGAAATCAAGATCTAGGAGATCGTTTCATTGAGCTTATAGAAGAGGTGAGATATCCGCGCTTAGGGCTGGATAATTCTCATGTGCGAGAAATACGCGCGATAAAAGCTCGTGTGGAGCGAGAGCGTATGCCACGAGGTGTCGATCCTTTGCGTCACCTTAAACTTGGCAAAGGGTCACTCTCCGATGTGGAATGGACTGTGCAGCTTCTGCAGCTGCAATATGCGGGAGCTCATCCTCGGCTACGTTCACCTGCAACAACACATAGCTTAACTGCCGCTGTTGATATAGGGATTATTTCTTCGTCAGATGCGGAAAAACTCATCGATTCGTGGAATACAGCATCTCGCCTTCGCAATCTCAACGTATTGGCAACTGGGCGGATGAAGGGTGAAAAAGTAGATGTTTTACCCCGCGAACAAGATAGTCGCGCAGTAGTTGCTGCACTTGCTGGCTATGATCCGAAGGCGCAGCAACTACTTGACGAAGACTATCTACGCGTCACTCGCCGTGCCCGTGAAGTTGTTGAACGCATCTTTTATGGGGTGAATAGCTAGAAGAGGAGTGCAGCTGAGTATGCGCTTAAAATGTCGTTTAGAGAAAGCTCACGTTTAGAGGACTTTTGAAAGAAATTCTCGGGTACGTGGGTGTTGGGGATTTTCGAAAAGGTCGGCAGGAGTGCCAGCTTCTACGATTTGCCCGTTATCCATGAGAATTACTTGATCGCTTACCTCTCGCGCAAAGCCGATTTCGTGAGTGACGATGATCATCGTCATGCCGCTTGCTGCTAGATCTTTCATAACGCTCAGTACTTCGCCAACGAGTTCTGGATCAAGAGCAGAGGTAGGTTCATCAAAGAGCATGAGATCTGGATGCATGGCAAGTGCTCGCGCAATAGCTACGCGCTGCTGTTGCCCACCAGAAAGCTCAGCAGGGTAGTGATCTGCTCGATCTGATAGACCCACTCTAGCTAGGAGTTCGAGTGCCTCTGAGCGGGCTTGTGCCCGAGGTGTTCCCTGCACGTGTATAGGAGCTTCCATAATATTTTCTAGAGCCGTCATGTGCGGAAAAAGATTAAACTTTTGAAACACCATACCGATATTTGTGCGCTGTTTTGCTATTTCTTTAGAGGTTAGCTCGTAAAGTTTTCCATTTTTTTCTTTATATCCAATGAGGTCTTCATCAACGTAAATGCGCCCAGCTTGGATTGATTCAAGTGCGTTGATACAGCGTAAGATAGTTGATTTTCCAGATCCGGAAGGGCCAAGAATCGTGCATACGCTGCCAGTGGGCACAGTAAATGAAACTCCGCGCAATACATGTAAATCGTCGAAGAATTTATGCACATTCTGCACGCTTACCATCGTTGGTGCACATACGGATTGTTCGCTCATGCTTATCCTTCTTTATATATAGAGTGTTTGCTTGTAAAGGTGTTGTAGCAGTTTCTATGTCGTTTTATCTTGCACTGTAGTGTGCAGTTTACGGTGTGTATTCGACGAATGGGTCATCGTGCGTTGTTGCTGCAGCGTTAATGGCGTGTTGACGAGAGAAACGGCGTTTACGCTCGGTATGCCGAGATAGAAGCATCGGTGTGCTGGCCGATACTTGCTGCCCGCGTCCGAAATATCTTTCGAGATAGTGCTGACCAATCATCAAGATACTGGTAATGACGAGATACCATAGTGCGGCAACGATTAAGTAGGGGACGGGGCGCATACTACTCATGCCCATACGGTTGCTCACAGAGGTGAGTTCCAGAGTGAACGGAACTGCCGTCACCAGCGAGGTAGTTTTGAGCATTGAAATAGTTTCATTGCCAGTAGGGGGGATAATCACGCGCATAGCTTGGGGAATAATAATGCGACGGAAAATTTTTCCGGAGCTCATTCCTAGTGCTTTAGCTGCTTCTTCCTGCCCAGAATCGACGGAATTGAGACCGGAACGCACGATTTCTGAAAGGTAGGCGCCTTCATTGAATCCTAAACCGCATACCGCGCATACAAACATCATCGATTCAAGCGGCATGAGTTCGGAAGAGGTTAAAGAGAAAAAATTGATAGATGTGAAAGGAATTCCGAAGCTGAAGGTGGGGTAGAGGGCAGTTAAAAGTCCCCAGAAAATAAGTTGTGTATAAATTGGTGTGCCTCGAAAAAACCAGATGTAGACGGTTGAAACTCCGCGAAGCACAGGATTTTCACTGCGGCGCATGACGGCCATCGTCACGGCCATCGTCACTCCTAGAGCCATAGCACATACGGTGAGTAGGAGCGTCCAGCCAATAGCTTCGAAAATAATTGGCATAAAGAGAACTTGAGCTACTACATCCCACTGGTAATTAGGGTTGGTGATGAGAGTGTCGATGATGCTGAGTACAATACATGCTACTATCAGTGCTGAAATCCAGCGTCCGTAGTGCTTCACTGGCTGTGCATGAATAACTTGAGGTGCTATCGGTGTGCTGTTGTCGATACTCATAACGTGTGCTTATCTTTTGTGGGCGGATCTTATATGAGATGCAGGCGAGCGGGCAGCAAGTCAATGAGAATCCTGCCCGCCAGCGCTGTATCAGGCGTTGGGATTGAGCACTGCCTCAGTGGAAACTCCTGTGGTAATGCCCCATGTTTCGAAAATCTTGGCGAGAGTGCCATCGTCGATAAGAGATTGAAGAGCAGCTTGAGTTGCTTTAGTCAGCTCTTTGTCTTTCTTTGCAACTACAATGCCGCGACCAGCTATATCGGAAGGCGCTCCAAAGGTTTCAGTAGATCCATTGGTGATTTTTGAAGCATATTCTGCTACAGAATTATCAGAGAACATTGCGTCGATCTGCCCTCCGGCAAGAGTGGTGGTCACCTGCGATTGAGTGTCAAAGCGCTGGAGCGTGATAGGGTCTTTTTCGCATTCTCCGCCTGCTTCATTTGCTTCAGTGAGCATCTCATCTTGCCATGTACCAGTTTGTACGCCGATTGCTTTGCCGCATTTGTTTGCAGGGTCGAATCCTTTTGGATTTCCTTTTGCTACGCTCCAGGCATTGCCGTCTTCGAAATATTGAATCATATCCACAACTTCGAGGCGTTCTGGGGTGATTGTGAAGGCTGAGATACCTACTTCGTATTTACTGCCGATTCCGGGAATGATAGTTGAAAACTCTGCTTGCTGTATATCTGCTTCCAAGCCCATTTTCTTGGCGAGAGCTTTGGCGAGGTCGATATCGAAGCCTTGAGGGGTTTTGCCATCTTCGGCGTAAAATTCTGCTGGCGCATAGTAGATGTTGTCGCCAACGGTTAGCTTGCCATCTTTGGAGACAGCTTCGGGGATGAGAGCTGCAATGGTGTCGTCTTTCGTTACATGTGAAAGATCGGTAGCTGTGATTTTGGCGGCGGCTGATGATTCAGTGCCATCATTTTCTGGGGTATTTGTCGAGCCGCAAGCGCTTAGTGCCAGAGCGCTCGCACATACTGTAGCTGCAATTTTAAGGTATTTCATAATACTCCCCTCGGTGGAACAGTGCTGACATATAAAAATATACACACTTATGTATAGGTATGCAATGCTACTGAGGTTTTGTGGTGTACATCTCGCTCATTTGTGCATGTATATTTATATTTTTTCTAATGTGAATGAATGTGGAATTAATGAATTTTACACTCGCAGCTGGGGCTCATTGCAGCTGGGGTATATGGAAGCAAGCTAAAAGAAATGGCTCTCTCGAGGGGGATACCTTCAAGAGAGCCATGTAGTAAACTGGTAGATACAGATCGATATAGATTCTATATATCCTTACAAATCGTAGTAGAGCGCAAATTCATAAGGATGAGGGCGCTGGCGAAGCGGAGCGATTTCTTTCTCTCGCTTATATGCTATCCATGTGGAGATTAAGTCATCCGAAAAGACGTCACCTTCAGTGAGGAAATCGTGGTCGTCTTCAAGTGCGGCAAGAGCTTCGTCAAGAGTTCCTGGAAGCTGAGCAATCTGTGCGTGTTCTTCTGGCGGCAACTCGTAAAGATCCTTATCGATAGGTTCAGCAGGTTCAATTCTGTTTTTAATGCCGTCAATTCCAGCCATGAGCTGAGCTGCAAACGCAAGATAGGGGTTTGCAGAAGGATCTGGCACGCGATATTCGATGCGCTTCGCTTTAGGCGATGTGCCCGTCACAGGAATGCGAATACATGCAGAGCGGTTTCTGGCTGAATACACAAGATTGACTGGAGCTTCAAATCCAGGCACGAGACGATGGAAAGAATTAACCGATGGATTGGTAAATGCCAAGAGTGCAGGCGCATGTGCGAGCAGTCCGCCAATATACCACCGTGCTAGATCGGAAAGACCTCCGTAACCTTTCTCGTCTGCAAAGAGAGGCTGCCCGTTTTTCCACAGACTCTGGTGGCAGTGCATGCCAGACCCATTATCTCCGAAAAGAGGTTTCGGCATAAACGTAGCTGTTTTTCCTGCCTGATATGCGACGTTCTTAATCACATACTTAAACTTCATTAAATCGTCAGCAGCAGCAAGAAGAGTATTAAACGTATAGTTAATCTCCTGCTGACCTCCAGTTCCGCACTCGTGGTGAGCGCGTTCCATATGCAAACCAACCTGCTGGCATATCGCCGTCATCTCATCGCGCAGATCTGCCATGGAATCGTTTGGCGAAACAGGGAAGTAACCGCCTTTGACTCGAGTTTTATAGCCTTGGTTCGGCTGTTCGTCACGGTTGGTATTCCACCAGCCCTCTTTGGAATCGAGAACATAACTTTGGGTATTCGTGCCGTCGGCAAAGCGAACGTCGTCGAATAAATAAAACTCTGCTTCCGCGCCAAAAAATACTGTATCTGCAATGCCTGTGCTCTTGAGATACTCTTCTGCTCGGGCGGCGATATTGCGCGGATCTCGAGAATAAGTCTCGCCCGTGAACGGATCAATCACTGAAAAATTCATGACGAGCGTTTTACGGGTGCGGAAAGGATCAAGAAAAGCTGTGTGGATATCGGGTGTGAGCTTCATATCCGATTCGTGAATCTGCGCGAAGCCACGAATCGAGGAGCCGTCAAACATAAGCCCATCAGTGAGATTTTCTTTGTCGAAAGCGCTCACGGGGATAGAAAAATGCTGCATAACTCCAGGGAGATCGCAAAAGCGAATATCTACAAATTCAATGCCTTCTCGTTCAATATACTCAATGGCCTCGTCAATTGTAGAGAACACAGCGAGCTCCTTCCTTTTGTGTGATGTGTATTCTTATCTATCGAATTCGTGAGCGTGCACTCATACGCATTTTCGTAGGATCGATTCCCTTAGGAATTGGAAGAGTTGAACTTCCGATCACTTCTAAGCGCTCTGCCGTATCAGATATTTCCTGTGCCGTCATTTTCTTTGGTAATTTCGCTATTGTTTTATTGAGTTTCGCGAGAGGTACCTGGCGCTCTGAATGCCCAACGTAAATCGTCGTCACTGGAGCTGAAGAAACAGTGCGATTTACCTGTTTTGCGGCAGCGCGAACAAGAGAAGAAAGATCGCCCGGACCTTCTGCCACAAGCACAACTCCTGGACGCCCGATCACTCGGAAGACGAAATTCTTTTGATCTGACGTAAATTGAACTGGCTCTTCTTTGACGACCCAGCCACGCCCAAGCTGGCTCAAGGCACTGCTAGACGCTCCAGGCATCCCGTCAATTTTTCGGTAGGCGGCTTTGCTTACCAATACTGACAAAATTGAAAGTGGTGCGATGAGTGCAAAAGCCACTGCGGGAATCAGCCACGAAAAGATATGGTTCGTGAAAATTCCTAGAAGTAATCCTAGAGTGATAAATCCAATGAACGAGCACCAGATAGCCCATTTTGCCCAAGGGAACTGCTCTACGACGAGCTTGTATGCGTCAATGTAGTTTCTATACCACGGGGTTTTCTTCTTTTTTGCCGCTTTTTTCTCAGCTTTGATCCGTGCCTTTTCTTCTTTATCCATTGCGCTCATCATTCCCTAGTTTGTACGGCTATTGTACGGCGAACAGTGTAATTTTAATTGAAACGCTTCCAGACGCCAAGCGCGCCATAATGTGAGAACGACGCGCTTAGTCTGTGTATAAATAGAATTCAGAGGTACTGTTCAATATGTGTTTTCACAGCGCTGAGGAAGCACGCTGCAATATGTGCATCTGCAGCGAAAGGATCGTATGTGAGGCTCAGATAGAAAGTCTTAGCTACGCGCAATGATCCGTCTGGAGCTGGAACTGCTCGAAGTTCTCGAGCGCTGATACTGATTGCGGCGCAGTGTGAAGGCTGGATAGAGGGAATTTCAAACAGTATGCTGTGAGATGAATTATCGACAACAGATATTGTTGAACCGAATAAATCGTCAGGACCTATAGTTCCCACAGCTGAGCGTGCAGTCACATCGTCTAATGCTGCTCGTATAGCTGATGGCTCAAGAGTGTCGAGATTATGCAAAACGGGCATAAATGCCCCTCGTTTTCCTGCGAGAGTGACGCCGAGCACGGGCGAAGCTCCTAAACTGAGAGCTTGATGATGATTGAGTTCATGTGCAATCACGTGCAGTACAGTAGGTAAATAATCCTCAGGGAGGGAGTCTGCGCAAATGTGTGCAACGAGAGTTGGATAGTGCGTTGCGCGGCTGATTGTGCGTGTAGATGCCGTCGCTGCCGCACGTGTCTGCGTGGTTTCGGCAAGTTTAGCTCGGCGAGTTGCTTGCGCGGCTGCTTGTATATCTTGGCGGCGAATTCTTCCGCCAACACCTGTGCCTGTGATGGCGCTAATGTCTACGTTTAGATCTTTTGCCAGCTTACGCACAATAGGGCTTATATAGCTCGCTGATGCAAGATCGATGCCTTTATCGTCAGTAGAGTGTGCAGGTGTGATTGCACAATCTTCATCTGCGGGTATATATGAGGTTGCCATGTTTTCCGAGGCTGGCGCAGGGGCAGAGATATCGGAAAGTTGATGTGCAGATATTAGCGAAACTATATCTTCCGATGAATCAGAATCAAGAGATGAATCAGAATTAAGACCAAGCGAAGGAGTGGGCTTAAGATTCTGATCTGTGGATTTTTCTTCATGAGCGTTGATTGGATCGAGAAACGATTCTGCGGATTCTCCTTCGTGAGTGCCGTGTGAATTCGCGCTCTCTGCCTCATCTTCTACCAGTGCCAACACAGTTCCGACGTCAACGCTCTCATCTTCGCCGACAAGAATTTCAGTAATAATACCTGCAACTGGAGAAGGCACTTCAGTATCGACTTTATCGGTTGAAACCTCCACAATCGGCTCATCAATTTCAACAGCATCGCCAACCTGCTTGAGCCATATGGCGATCGTACCCTCTGTGACAGATTCTCCCAGAGCTGGCATCTTAATTTCTTGTGCCATGATGTTTCTTTCTATCTACTATGTTGCTGAAGTATATCTGTGCTCATTTAGATATTAGCCGTGAGCATGAAGTGATTTCCCTGCAAGTGCCAAGGCGGCTTCGCCAATTGCTTCATTTTGGGTAGGGTGCGCGTGAATAAGCGCATCAAAATCTTCTGGATAGGCCTGCCATGCTACCATTAGCTCTCCCTCGCCTACTTGTTCGCCCATACGGGCACCTATTGCTGTAAAACCAACGATAGGGCCTTCTTTTTGCCGAATGAGTTTCACGAATCCCGCAGTACCTAATATTTGGCTCTTACCATTGCCAGCTAAATTAAATTCAACAGTTTCGATGCCCTCGGCGCCATATTTTTCTTTTGCTTTTTTCTCGCTCAAGCCCACACTTGCAATTTCAGGGTTGCAGAACGTGACTTTAGGAATCAGATCTTCGCATACAGGCTGGGGGTGGCGGCCTGCGATGTCTTCTGCCACAAATATGCCATGCAAAAATCCGCGATGAGCTAACTGTGCGCCTGGCACAATATCGCCTACGGCGTAAACGTGCCCGCCGCTTGGTGTGGTGACGCCGGTGCGCAGACGTTCATCTGTAACGACAAAGCCGCGATCTAGTTTGATTCCGTTTTCCTCATATCCGAGGTTTGCAGTTGCTGGACCGCGCCCAATAGCGATGAGCAAATATTCTGCCTCGAACTGCTGCCCATCTTGAGTAAAAACTCGCACGCCATGCTCATGCTCTTCGACTTTTTCAAACATCGTCGAGGTTTTGAACGTAATTTTTCGTTTGCGAAATGCTCGTTCTAGAGCTTTAGAAATAGCCTCATCTTCATTAGGGACGAGGTGGCTAAGCCCCTCAATAATCGTCACGTCTGCGCCGTAACTTTCCCATATAGAAGCAAATTCCACGCCAATGACCCCGCCGCCCAGCACGATTGCAGAACGAGGCACAGTATTCATGTGCAGAGCTTGTTCCGAGGTCATGACTCGTTGCGTGATGGTCTGTCCGATTGCTTTGGAATAGGAGCCAGAAGCGAGCACAATATTTTTCCCGACGATCTGGCGTCCGTTTACTTCCACAGTGTTAGATGCAACGAGGCGCCCCCATCCATGAATCATTTCAATTCCGCGAGAATCAATGAGCCCTGTGAGTCCTTTGTACATCTTTGCGATAACGCTATCTTTGTAAAAATTGAGGGCATCCATATCAATACCTTCAAAGGATCCTCGCACGCCGATAGACGCTGCTTCTTTTACTTCCTGTGCCACTTCGGCGGCGTGAAGCAGAGCTTTTGTTGGAATACAGCCGCGGTGAAGGCAGGTACCACCCACTTTATCGCCTTCAATGAGAGCTACGTGTAAGCCAAGTTGAGCCGCTCGAAGCGCGCCAGCGTATCCTCCAGATCCAGCACCGAGAATAACAACGTCGAATTCTTCTGCCACAAATCTCTCCTTTGAGTAGGGCTTGCAGGGCTATATTCGCTAAGAATGCTTCCAGAAACTGCAGGCATAGTACTTTGCAGACTTAAGTCCTATTGTTGCACAGCTGGAGTGCTGATGGCGATATTTTGTGTGAAGTGTACATTCGTGCCACGCATCGTAGGTATTAGTCTGCTCTTGCCATGTATGGTGATACTGTTTGCCAGTATGGCTGATAAACCATGAGAAATAGACCATACTGGCAAACAGGGCTGTATTTACTTACTGCTCGATATATTCGAGCAGGGTACGAAGCATAACGCCTGTGGCGCCAGCAGTATTGTAGCCCCATGCTTTATCAATATATGCTGGGCCTGCAATATCGATATGTGCCCACGGAGTTTCTCCCACAAATTTTTTGAGGAAAATTCCTGCAGTGAGCATACCTGCTTCAGCAGTTCCAGTATTTTGCATATCAGCGATAGGGGAGTTTAAGTTCTTTTCCAAATACTCTGGGAGAGGCATCGGCCATGCAGGTTCGCCTGCGATTGCTGCAGCTTCAATAAGATCGTCACGCACAGCATCGCTGCCCATGATTGCGCTGATTCGCATACCTAGTGCCCGCATCTGCGCGCCCGTGAGAGTAGCAACGTCAATAACAGCATCGGGCATTTCTTCGCATGCCATAATCAAGCCGTCAGCCATGACTAGGCGTCCCTCAGCATCAGTATTCGTAACTTCTACGCTGACGCCATTGCGATAAGTAATGACATCATCAACGCGCCCAGCAGATCCACTTACTGAGTTTTCTGCGATACACAGCCATGCAACGAGACGATGCGGAAGATTGAGCCTCGCTGCAGCAATCACTGTCTGAAGCATCGTTGCAGCGCCAGTCATATCCGCCTTCATCGTCGTCATTGAGCTAGGCGGTTTGAGCGAATAGCCGCCTGTGTCGAAGGTGATGCCCTTGCCCACAAGAGCAATGAAGCTTTGCGGATTGTCGGGAGCCCATTCCACGCGCACTAGTTTGGGTTCGTGAATAGATCCTTGCCCGACTGCGAGTAGCCCTGCCAACCCGTACTCTTCAAGCTGCTCTTTTTCGAAAATATCAACTCGGCAGCCTGCTTGTGCGGCATGAGTTGCGGCAAATTGGGCAAGCTCTTCGGTGTTGAGATCATTTGCTGGTGTATTGACGAGATTGCGTACGGCGTGCACGGCATCAATGACAATCTGTGCGCGCTGTGCAAGTGTTTGCGTATCGGGAAGATCGGAGACGACGGCAACGTTTTCAGGAGCATTCAGTGTGTTTGAAGTGTAGGTTGTGAAGGAATATGCTCCGAGCAGAGCACCTTCGGCAATAGCTTCAAGTTCAGCAGAATTTTTGTGCGTAAGTGCTACAACTACGTGCGAGCGTCCAAGAAGTGCCCGCATTCCAGCTCCAACGTGTTCACGCAGTTTTTCGGGTGCAACAGCAAGATCTGCGTGCGCAGTATTTTCTGATTCGCAGTAGTCAGAAGCAGAAGAAGTGCAAGCTGGCAGATGTACAGCTGCCACAAGCAGTTTAGTATTCCACGGCGCAGCGACTCGGGTGACGGATCCTGCTGCGGGTTTATCGCATACTGTTGCGATAGCTGAAGCTAACTGCGCTGCTGAAGCATCGTCAAGTAGATTCGAAATAACCGCCCCGTTGGCATACCCGACCACGAGTCCGCAAGTATGGTCAAGGGGTTGTGAATGCGTTGATACTATGTCTAAATGCGGCATATTTATACTCCTAGATTTTTCGGTTGTTTTTTAGCGGCGCGCATCGCTTTGATGTCTTCTTTTCTTCCGCCTTCTGGGAATTCTCCTCGTTTCACTTGCACAGCGGGTAGACGCCAGCGGCGCAAGTAGAATGCGCGGCCTAGCATTTGCCACGTAAAACCACGCGGCACAGCAGCGGCTCCAAATTTAAAAACAGCAAGGTTTTTTGCACGGGTGGCGACGATGAATCCGTGAATCAGCATGAGGAGGAAAGCGGCATAAAAAACGATTGTCATCACGAGCGTCACTCGCGGCATATAGCCAGACAGAAGCATGATGGGCACTAAGAGGATAGCCAAGGGCATAAACCATGTGGAAAGCGGGCTTGAGGCATCGATGAAGTCTCTGCCAAATCGCCGTACTTTGCCGCGATGCTGGTAAGGCATTCGCAGCTCATCGCCTGTGCGCATTGCTTCCTGCTGCTGGCGCCATTCACGATCGTTTGCAGCGCGAGTCTCAGCTCTGCGTTCTTTACGTTGTTCTCTCGTCAATTTAGTTTTATCGGCGACGAGAGGTCTGCGCCTGCTAGCTTCCGCTTCTTTTCGGCTTCGTGTTTTGGTGCCTTTCTTGGGAGTGTAACCTTTCGGGTGCGCTTCCGGCGCATCGGCATGCGCAGATGCTGTGGTGTGCGAACTATTTTTCTTTATTCCAAACACGAAAGATTCCCTTCGCCAAGTAGTAGTGAATGCTATAAGAACAGTTTAGCGAGTGCCCGCGTATGTGAGAAAACCCAGATATTGCTTGCGTGAAAAAATTTATTTTGCGAGAAGCTGCGATGTTTGCAATCAAAGGTGGGTGCTGATGTGCAAGGCATTTTGCGCTATTCTTGAAGGCATGGATACTAAAAAGATTTTTGAGCGAGTCAGCTCGCATTTTGATCAAGCAAAATCAGATTTGATCGAGCTTGTGGCCATTCCGTCAGTTTCTGCTAAGTCGTTCGATCAAAGCACACTTGAGCGTTCTGCGCAGTGGATTGCAGCGCATGCTGAAGAGCTGGGGCTTGAAACTGAGATTATTCATCTGAGTACCCCCTCTGGTTTAGAAGGGCGACCCGCAATTTTAGCCTCCCGTCCAGCTCAAGAGGGCAAGCCTACTGTGCTGCTCTACGCACATCATGATGTGCAGCCTCAGGGCGTCGAAGAAAAGTGGAATACCGATCCTTTTGTTGCCAAGGAAATCGGTGATCGTCTCTACGGTCGTGGTGCTGCTGACGATAAAGCAGGGGTTGTTTTGCATCTGGAAGCAATTCGAGCAGCCGATCCTGGCGTTGGGATTGTGCTCTTTATTGAAGGCGAAGAGGAAGTTGGTTCGCCAACTTTTGTTGATTTTCTCGAGACGTATCGGGATCGTTTAGCAGCAGACGTTATCGTCGTCGCCGATTCAAATAACTGGGCTGTGGGTACGCCGAGCCTCACAACGAGTCTGCGTGGTGTTGTCAGTGTTCGTGCTCATCTTTCAGTGCTTGATCACGCTTTGCATTCTGGCGCCTATTCTGGCCCTGTAATCGATGCAGTCACCCTTGCTTCACGTTTAATTGCTACCTTGCATGACGATAAGGGTGACGTTGCTGTTGAGGGTCTGTTGGCGTATGACGATACGACGGCAGTCTATGAAGATGAGCAGTTCCGTGCAGATGCTGGAGTGCTCGATGGTGTGCAGCTGACGGGTACTGGTTCGATTGCGTCTCGTCTGTGGACGAAGCCGACTATTTCAGTGATTGGTATGGACGTCACTCCTGTGGCTGTTGCATCTAATACGTTGATTCCGTCTGTATCCTTCGCGCTTTCGCTGCGAGTGGCTCCGGGGCAGGATTCTGCTGAAGCTGCGCAGATGCTTATGAAGCATTTGCACTCTCATGTGCCTTTTGGCGCCCATCTTACTGTCGATATTGAGGAGACTGGTCCGGGATTCGTCGCTGAGCCAGGCAGTGACGTCACGAAATTAGCGGAGCAGATGCTTGCTGAGGCATTCGATGCTGAGCCTGTAAACATTGGTATTGGAGGATCAATTCCATTTATTTCAGAGCTTAAACGCGTGTTCCCGTCTGCTGAAATTTTAGTGACGGGCGTTGAAGATCCAGATACGCGCGCTCACTCTGAGAATGAATCGCTGCATCTTGGAGATTGGAAGAAAGCAATCGGAGCTGAAGCTCTTTTGCTTAGCAAACTCGGCGAGTGAGGTGGTGATGCGCATAACTTCTGCATTCGGAATAATATCTGGTGCGTAGTAGTTTTCAGGATGTAACGAAGTTATGTGCTGCCACAACTGGTTAAAGAGCTTGGATACCGAGTAGTCTTCACATAGTAGGAAATAGAAAGAGCGATGGGAGATCGCAATGACTGAAACTGTTGATACGCCAACTCACGGCGTCACGCTGACGGATGTAGCTACCGCTAAGGTGAAGAGCCTTATCGAGCAAGAAGGGCGTGACGATTTGCGTTTGCGCGTTGCTGTTCAACCTGGTGGTTGTTCTGGGCTGATGTATTCGTTGTATTTTGATGAACGACTGCTCGACGGTGATGCGCTACGCGAATTCGATGGAGTTGAGGTTGTGGTTGATCGTATGTCGATTCCGTATCTCGACGGAGCAACTATCGATTTTGCAGATACGATTGAACGCCAGGGTTTTACCATTGACAATCCAAACGCTGTAGGCACTTGCGCATGCGGCGAATCGTTCCACTGATATATGCTCATAAGCTCGGGGCTAAGCGTTATATATGCTTAGCCCCGAGCTTCAGTCTTTCGCATAATTCGTATAAAGAGCATTACGAGAGTTGATAGTAAACACAGACGCATAAGGATTATTCATGAACAAACGGAAATTAGTGGGTGCGTGCGCAGCTTTGGCTATGATATTTTCTTTTTCCGCATGCGCAAAATCTGGCAGTGCAGATAAAGATAAAGATAAAGCATCGGCGAGCACTGGTGCCCAATGGAATGGGCAAGCGCCGACTCTTACAGGCTCTGGCAAAGATATAAAACTGGATTTTCCAGATACTGATGCTCCGTCTGATTTGCAAGTATGGATTCAAGAAGAAGGAACTGGCAAAGAAGTCACCTCAACAGATTTCGTTGTTGCTCGATATGTTGGGCAGGTATGGGGTAAGGATCAAGCATTCGATTCTTCATTTTCGCGTGGCGCTCCTACGGGATTCTCTCTTGGAGGAGTTATTAAGGGGTGGACACAAGCTCTTTCAGGTAAAAAGGTAGGGACTTCTCTTATCGTCAGTATTCCGCCAGAATTGGGCTACGGATCAACTGGGCAGCAGAGTGCTGGTATCAGCGGCACAGACGTGATTGATTTTTATATTGAAATAGTTGATGCATATTCTCTTGATCAGGCTGGGCAAGCAGATGCTGCTGTCAAGACTTCCACTGATGATCTTCCAGTCGAGATCAAAGGTGATCTGGGAGCTGCACCTGAGCTTTCGATTAAATCTGGAGCTGAGGAACCGAAGAAACTAGAAACTATTGTGCTTGCTGAAGGTTCAGGAGAGCCTGTTTCGGATGTGCAAGGGACGACGGTTATCGTGCAGTATTCGATGACGTATTGGGATGGCAGTAGCCAGGAAACGACTTATGCAAAGCGCGGGCCGCAGAGCATTCCGATCCAAGGGACTGCTATTTCGGGGCTTGCTGGTATTCGTGTGGGATCGCGAGTGTTGATCTTGTCGCCATCGTCAGATCAGTCTGCGCAAAATACGACTCAGCGCACCCCAGCGTATGCTCTCGTCGTTGATATTCTTGGGCAAATTCCAGCTGACAAGTAGATATGGATAACTAGCTTCAGTGTGATATACGTGTGGGGTTGAGTATGGCGTATTGCCGCTCAACCCCACAGTGTTTTATCGTGTTAGATAGCTGAAAATACTAATAAAATCTTGCTTACAAAACAATCAGTTCACTGTACCCTGCTAGAGCTTTTGCCAAACGGTCATTGACGTTTTCCCAATTAACGATATTCCAGATTGCTTTTACGTAGTCGGCTTTGACGTTGAGATAATCAAGATAGAAAGCATGCTCCCACATATCCAGCATAAAGAGAGGGACGAGCCCTACTGGGATATTTCCTTGCTGGTCGAAGAGTTGGAAGATCACGAGTTTGTGAGAGATGGTATCGTAGGCGAGCACTGCCCAGCCAGAGCCTTGGATACCAGTTGCTGCAGCAGTAAAATGTGCCTTGAATTTTTCAAACGAGCCGAATGAGTCTTTAATAGCTTCGGCAATTTCTCCCTCTGGTTCTCCGCCGCCGTTGGGGTTTAGGTTATTCCAGAAAATTGTATGGTTACTGTGTCCGCCTAAATTAAAAGCAAGATCTTTAGAGAACTGGTTGATCTTAGAAAGATCGTCGGCTTTTCGAGCTGCATCTAGATTGTCGAGAGCTGCGTTTGCACCAGCAACGTATGCGCTGTGGTGTTTATCGTGATGCAGCTCCATGATTTTTCCACTGATATGAGGTTCTAATGCGCTGTAATCGTAGGGGAGTTCGGGAAGTGTGTAGATAGCCATAATGCCTCCGTAAAAGATTTATTAATGCCTAGCAATCAAAATTTTGCTGACTTGCTGACTTACTAAGAAACGGTTGAATATGAAAATATATTCCCGCATTCTTGCTCGACGATGAGTATATTGTGTATTTGCTGATTTACTATGAAAGGTCTGCTGCGAAAGATTGTTTTGCTCTCATATCTAATATCTAAATTTCTTCTAAATCGGCTAATATGTATATGGAATTGGTTTTGCGCTGAGTAAATAATTATTTTTATATATGTGGAAGGTATTGAGATAGATGGCTGAAAATTCCACTCGCGATTTCGTGAACGTGCTTGTGTATTCAGATAATGCAGATATGCGCCAGCACATAATGTATGCCGTTGGTCGCCGTGTTGCAGCTGATCTTCCAGAGATTCATTTTATTGAAGCAGCCACCTGGCAGGGCGCTGATCTTAAAGTTCAGGAAAACGATTGTGCGCTGTTGATTCTTGACGCAGAAACAGCGAAACTTGGCGGTATTGGTTTTGGTAAGAAAGTACGTGACGAATACGATCCTCAGATGCCGTATATTATTGTGGTGGCTCGTGCGCAGGATGAATGGCTTGCCCGCACTTCTCGTCCAAATGCTGTGATCGTTTCTCCGATTAATCCTCGTGAGCTTGCTTCTGAAGTGGATAAAATTCTGCGCGAGCGTCATTGAGATTTCACCTCTATACGCTGGTGCTTTACGGCATACGCCCCTGTATCGGCTCTATACAAGCTCGATATATAGAGCCGAAATTTCTGCGTATCGAATCGCATTTCTTTGCTACAGGCGTGCGCCGTCGTCATCGCTATCGCGGGTGCGAGGTGAATAGGCAAATGCGGTGATGGCGAATAGTGCGAATGCCAGTACCCCTGCGATTCCTATGGCCGGCGCTGCAAGAGGGAGAATATGTGCGCTACCTAAAATCGTCACGATGAGAAGTAGAAGAGCGCATCCGCCAAGTATCTTCACCAGTAGTGGCTGGCTCTGCTCTGGTTCATTCGGGGAGGGGAGATCGGAAGGATCGAAAGCCTCATCGGGAGAAATAGCAACCCAATCTCGCGGTCCTGATCCGCGTGGTGGAAGGCTGCGATCTAGATCGTGTAAGTGGCGTGCGATTTCACGAAATTCTTCATCGATTTTTTCATCGTCGGGTAGGTCGCTCATGCGTGCTACTCTACATTTCTTCAAAGGGTAAGACCAACGTGAAGCTCAGATTGTTTGCTCGTTGATGTAGGTATCTCTTGCTCCCTTTAGCCCTACGCGCAGGAGAGAAATTTAGGTACAATGAGCGCTAGTGGCCATGAGGCCCGCGGCAGGAAGTATAGTACGCCTCGCCGTTATCGATATTTGAGGAAGGATTCGGATGTCTGTCCGCCGAGTTGCCCTGCTTACTGCAGGTGGTTTTGCCCCATGCCTCTCCACGGCTGTGGGTGATTTGATCGAGCGTTATAACGCAATCGATCCGAGCATCGAGATTATTGGTTATCAGTATGGCTATCATGGTTTGCTCACCCGAAATTTCGTCGTCTTTGATGAAGAAGCTCGTAAGAATGCTGCTGTTTTGAAAAAGTTTGGCGGTTCGCCGATTGGCAATTCGCGCGTGAAGCTTACAAACTCTCAAGATCTCGTAGAACGCGGGCTTATCAAAAAGGGCGAGAATGCTCTCGAAGTAGCTGCAAACAATTTGAAGCTCGACGGTGTAGACGTCTTGCATACTATCGGTGGTGACGATACCAACACCACTGCTGCAGACTTGGCTGCGTATCTGCACGACAATGACTATGAGCTTACTGTTGTGGGATTGCCTAAGACTATCGACAACGATATTGTGCCAATCAAGCAGAGCCTCGGTGCGTGGACTGCTGCTGAGCAGGCTTCAGAGTTTGCTCAAAACGTGATTGGTGAGCACCGCTCAAATCCTCGTATGCTTATTATTCATGAAGTCATGGGGCGCAACTGCGGCTATCTCACAGCTCAAGCGGCTGCTAATTATCACCAGTGGGTGAAAGAGCAGGAATGGCTTCCAAGTGCTGGTTTGAGCAAAGAGCGCTGGGATATTCATGCAGTGTACGTGCCAGAAATTACTTATGATCTCGACGTAGAAGCTTCGCGCTTGCGCAAGGTGATGGACGAGATTGGCAACGTTAATATCTTCCTGGGTGAAGGCGCTGGCGTCGAAGAAATTATTGAAGAAATGATTGAAGATGGTATTGAGCCAGAGCGTGACGCTTTCGGGCACGTCAAACTCGATACAATTAACCCTGGTCAGTGGTTTGCTAAGAAGTTCTCAAAGCTGATTGGCGCTGAAAAAGTGATGGTACAAAAGTCGGGTTATTTCTCGCGTTCAGCCGCTTCAAACGAAGCTGATCTGGAGCTTATCGGCCAGATGGCTGATATGGCTGTTGAGTGTGCTCTTCGTGGAGAATCTGGCGTGATTGGGCAAGACGAAGAAGATAACGACGTGATGAAGGCTATTGATTTCACGCGCATTGCTGGAGCAAAGCCTTTTGATGTTCATCAGGATTGGTTTGCTCAGATGCTCTGCGAGATTGGTGAGCCGTGGGAGCCTAAAGCCTAAGAGGCTGCTCACAAAATTAGTGGCGTTGCAATACTCATCAGATATTGCAACGCCACTTTTAATGTTGTAGCTGCTCTTTATGTTCAGACAATGGTAAGCGTGATAGTAGAACCTTTTTTCGCTTTAGTTCCGCCTGCAGTATCCTGCAATCGAACTGTGCCAAAATAGCCGCCGAGCAGTTCTTTTACAGCAACATTGAATCCAGCTTCTTCTAAAATTCTCGTTGCTTCATCGCGTTGTTTTCCTACGACGTTTGGCACTTCCAGCAATTCTGGGCCTTTGGAGATAGTGAGAGTGACGGCGTCACCTCGGTAGAGCTGAGTGCCTTCGGCAGGATCTACGGAAATAACAGCTCCCTCGGGCACTGAATCAGAAAATTCTTCTTGTTTTGTGACGCTAAATCCAGCGTCGGTGAGAGCTTTTTCGTAGTCAGAGCCAGAGAGTTCTCCGATTTTGGGAATTGTGATGGGTTCACGCCCTTTGCTGACGATATACGTTACAGAAGAATCATGGGGGATAGATTCTCCAGCTTCGGGAGTTTGAGAAATAACGGTTCCTTTTGGTACATCATTCGACCAGTCTTCACTTGCGGAGGCAGCAAACCGAGCTTGCGTGAGTATATGCTGAGCTTCATCGGCAGTTTTGCCGACCACGTTGGGGACGTTCAGATATTCCACGCCATCTGAAATGCGAAGAGTAATGATCTGCGAGGGATGAGCAGTAGTGCCGCCTTCTGGTGTGCTTGCGATAACGGTATCTTTATCGACTGTATCTGAATATTCGTGCGCAGTTGTGGTCTGGAAGCCCACAGTAGTGAGAGTTTTTTCTGCTTCTGCCACACTCATGCCAGCTACCTGAGGAATTGATACTCGCAGCCCTGGCCCAAAAAAGAACCACCAATATATGCCGCTCGAAAGAGCCGCAATTAAAGTGATTATTAGTAGAAGCGCTGTAATTAGTTTCTTTGAACGTGTGCCGCCTTTGCGCGACTCATGTGTCTGCTCGGCGGTAGTGACGTATGTTCCCGTTTGAATAGAATTTTCAGTATCGTTGTTGGTCTGGGAATCGTCAGCAGTATGAGGCGTAAGAGCAGCCAGCTGCTGCGTGGGGAAAATTTCAGATGTCGTTACGATCTCAAGTTCGTCAGTGCGTTTGGGGGGGGGAATTGTTGATGTATGCGACTGCGCTGAATGTGATGTACTCGAAATAGATGTGTGGGAAGAAGTAATTTCTGTTTTTTCGATTATTGGTTTGTGAGGGAAGACAGGAATTCTGCGCATCTGGTCGGCGTCATCAAGGTGCGTTATCACATTGGTGAGCATATCGAGCGCAGCAGATGCATTGAGCGGGCGTTTGGAAGGGTCTTTTGCAGTGAGCGTGCAGATAAAAGAATCGATGTCGTCGGGCATCCATTCGGCGGTTTGTGTAAGGCGAGGCATCGGATCATTCACGTGTGCGTATGCCACAGCCACAGGAGACTCTCCAATAAATGGCTGCGTACCTGCGAGGAGCTCGTAGAGCATTACTCCTAGTGCATAGAGATCTGCGCGCTGATCTGCGCGCCCGCGAGTGACGATTTCGGGTGCGGTATATGCCACAGTGCCAAGCATCTGCCCTGAATGAGTGCTTGTCACATCGCTAACTGCGCGAGCCAGACCGAAATCGGCGACTTTTGCGGTGTAGCTCGGGGGAGATAGCACATGCTTGTGTGAGATAGATTCGCTGAGCAGAATATTTTCAGGCTTGACGTCTCGATGAACGATTCCAGCTTCATGCGCCACAGCTAGAGCTGTCAAAACCTGACGGGTGATTTCAAGTGAATCTCTTAGCGTAAAAGATCCATGTGCTGAAAGTTCGGAGCGAAGATCAGGGCCGTTGATAAGCTCCATCACGAGATAGGCTCTTTCGCCTTCAGAGCTGTGATAAATACCTTGATCGTAAATGCTCACAATATGCGGATTGCTGAGAGCTGCTGCGGCTTGTGCCTCTCGAATAAAGCGCTGTGCAAAATCGGGCTGTTCAGCGAGGTGGGAGTGAATAAGTTTCAGGGCGACTGGGCGCTGCAGGCGAGTATCGATTCCGCGATAGACGCTTGCCATTCCTCCGCGTGCGAGGCGCGCCTCAATACGGTAGCGCCCATCAATGACGGTAGCAAGCAACGGATCCAACATATTCACATACTTAAGTTTAACTGGCTAAGTCCATTTGCGGCAGTTCGTGAAAACGCGTGTGTTTGTGAAGGAGGGGTATGTGCGCGAGAGCAGTGCTGTATTCGTGGAAAAGCTTGTGGGATCAGTGCAGAGAGTTTTTGATTCAAAAGCAGAGTAGCTTTTGTGCTGATAAAGGCGTGTTTACTGAGGATGAAGGCGTGAGTGGTGTATATTGGCGCCGTGGCTGAAACTACTTCTAATAATTTAAGCGCTGATAAATCTTGTCTGCTTCCTTCTCCTGATGAATGGCTGTGGCTTCCCGAGGTTGCGGATCTGCTTGGTGTGCGTGGGCGTGATGTGCGTGCAATGATAGGCGATCATCGTCTGGTTGCTGTTCGCAGAGGTGAAAATAATGCCTTGGCAGTAAATGGTGCGCAGTTTGTTGAAAAAGATGGGTGTATTGTGCCTTTGCCTAGTTTGCGAGGCACTCTTATTCAGCTTGCCGATGCGGGATATAGCTGCGAGGAAGCTCTGCGCTGGCTGATGGAGCCCAATGATCTTGTGGGAATGACGCCATTAGAGGGCTTGCGCGGAGAAAAAACGCACGCCGTCCGCCGAGCAATCCAATTCTTAGCATTCTGATTTTTTGATAATTTTTGATGCTGATGCTATCGACGTAAGTATGCGGTGATAAAACGCCGCATACTTACAGTTCATACGAGCTATTTTGATACAAAATGCTATACGCTCTGCTCATTATATGCTCGCTGCCTTTTGGTGTGCGCTGATATCTTCTTACTTTACGAATTGCGTTCAGTGAGAGATTTGGCTAGATCTTTCAAAATATCCAGATGTAGAGTGCTGCTTTGCAGCCCTGTGGCAACGATATTTTCGCGCTCTTTAATCATGCTTTCGTGCTGCTGTGCGGCTCCCGAGCGCTGCATAATTGTGCGTACTGTATGTAGTTGTTCGCAGCTTAATTGCTGCCCAAGCAAAGAATCAATGATCTCTTTATCTTCTGCTGACGCTTTTGCTCGAGTGAGCGCAAGAAGTACTGTGCGTTTACCTTCTGTGATATCACCACCAGCTGGTTTACCAGTCACGTTTGGCTCTCCGAAGACGCCCAGAGTATCGTCACGAAGTTGAAAAGCCTCGCCAAGTGGAGAGCATAGACGTTCAAGTTCGTTCACGACGGAATCATCAGCTTGTGCGAAGTGTGCGCCGAGCAGAGTGGGGACTGTTACAGAGTAGCGAGCCGCTTTGTGATACAAGACTGTGAGCGCTGAGGAAATGGCATCCGAATCATCAGCTTCTGTCAGTGGTATGTATTCTGCATGTACGTCAGTAAATTGACCGAAAGCGACTTCCGCCGTCATTGAATCAAAGAGACTGGCTACTGTGCTTGAGCAGTGTATAGGATTGCCGTACGGGTCTATTGCTGTGGCGAGGGCGTGAGTGAGAGTGTGAGATGCGAGTGATAGTAGGTAATCGCCTAGTAAAAGAGCCATTTTTATACCATAAGCATCAGGATCGCCAGTGAGGCAATGAGTATGATGTGCCTGCGTGAAAGCAACGTGTGCAGTCGTCACGCCGCGGCGAGTAGGGGCTGCGTCAATGATGTCGTCATGTACGAGAGCGGAAAGCTGATACAGCTCAAGAGCAGTTCCTAATTCTACGGGAAGCTGCGAGATTGGCAGGGCGGAGAGCTCGCATATATCTATATTTGCTCCTGCTTGCCATCCTGCTAGAGCGAAAAGAGCTCGAGTGCGCTTACCTCCTCGCGCAAGAGTTTGAGCTGGAGCAAGAAATGATGCGGCGGCAGATGCGGGGGCGTGGAGAGTAAAAGGGAGAGATGTAGAAAGAATCGCAGTGAGAGAATCACCAACGGCTTTTTTGTAGGTGTCTATGATATCGAGCATATTCTTAGTCTACTGGTGAGTTGTCCACGGAGAAGAAACATGCTGTAAATATCCACGGATATTTATGTTTTCTGCATGATATAGGAAATCGTGATGAGATTGCTGCTATGAAAACACTACAGCTTGCCCACCCTGAAGGCATTGCTGCTCTTGTGCCAGCTATGCTTGATTCTCGTCCGCAGCGCCGCATAGTTGCCATGTGCCTTCGTCGAGGAAGCAGACTACATCCTGCGATGCCGCTGGGAAGTGAATGCTGTATCGGGCCAATGATTAGTTTTAATCTGCCTTCTTCTTTGCGTGTAGGAGGAAAAATAGGTGAGGCTGCTGCTATCGAGACTCAAATTACGGAGTTTATTGAAACGTACACAGTGCGAACACTGGCGATAATTCTCTACTGTGATGACGTCGTTTCTCTGCTCCGATCTGGTGAAATACTCGATGCATTTTTTGATATGAGTAATCGCTTTTTTGAGCGATTGAAAATCATTGATAAACGATACGGCAAAAGCGATATGCCTGTGTGTTCTTTGTTTTTGTGTGATTTTAAGGTGTGTATCGACGTATATTCGCTTGTACGTGAAGCTCATCGGATTGTGCGCGATGATGAGTTTGATATAGAGGCAATACAGCATGATGATTCGCCAGCGTCGCTAGCATCTTTGTATGGGATTCTTTTTGTGGCAGCTTATCGGCACCTTGAGCATATGGGAAAAATTGCAGCATATTCCGATCTTGAACGTTCATTGGGGCGAGCCGAGAAAATATATTCTTCGTGCAGGTGCGATGAGAAAAATAGCAGCAATCCCCACTGTGAACATACTACATGTGCCTTAGTTCGAAAGGAGAGCACAACGGCAAAAGATACTGAGCGAGAAGAGAGCATAAGAGTTGGAGAAAAAATGAATGATACGCAAGATAGGCAAGAGCAAGATATGCAAGATGAGGAAAATGCCGATAGTGTGCAAGAAAAACAGTGTAAAGAAAGCACGCAAATAGAAAAATATGGAGCACGAGGAGAGGAGTATATGCATTGCGATGTGCACGAATGCGCCAATGAAGACGTTACTTCTCGTTACGTTTGCGCGGCAATGCGAGCCTATAAAGAGGAGCTAGATAGAAATCGTGCATCCTCAATAGCGATGTGGAATTTTACTTTTGGGGTAGCGCAAAAGATTCATGGGGATACAACTTTGGTGAAAAGAATAACTGCAGCAAAAGCAGGAATGCTAGCTGCGCAACTACACAATCAAAAAATTAGAGATCGCGTGATTCTCTATGCAGTTCATCCAACGATCCGCAGCGTCGCCTCTTTATCGAGCACACAGCTGATCAGAAAAATGACTGAAGCTTCATCGTTACCTCCGAATATGCCTCGGGCGCATAGCGTGATAAATGTACTGGCATTTTTAGGGGTGTGCGTGCCTGCAGCGATTCCAATTGTCTATGGCACAATGGCGTATATCCAATGGTGGATTGGAGAGGGGAGTAAAGCGCGTGCATCGATTGATAAGATCAGCGAAGGTGGGCACGATATTTCACTTGTAAAACTTGTTGAATATGCTCTCAGTGTGCAGCTTCCGCCGCCGTGGGTTGATATTCAGAAGGAAGAATGAGTTTGTGATTATGCACACCGCATTGGAATAAACACCATCTTTTGCACGTTTCGAATACCGTGATATTTAAGTATTTCTATGCTCTCACGCTATAATGCTTGAGCTGATATAGAGAATATATAGGAAATATCTTCATTGGCAACGATATGCGGAAAGGGTGCACGTGGCAGCTTCGACAAAGAAAAAAGTGAGTACTGCACAAACTCGTGCTGCGAAGGGTGATACAGCACAGACCAGTGCGACGGCAGTCACGCCAGCACACGAGATAGGCAAAGAAGAGAATGCGCCGCTCAATCCTCCTGCTAAACGGGCTGTGAAGCCTGTCTGGGAAGCATATCGCGTGGCAACTGGGCAGCTGACGGCAGAAGAAGCTGCTGCTATGACGAAAATTGATCTTATGGCAATGCCTGATCCTTCGCCCGATCTTTCACCTAAGCCAGCAGAGCAAGAGGAGAAACCTAAGAAAAAATCTGTGAAAAAAGCACAGAAAAAGGCTTCTTCAGAAGATAGCACTGAAAAATCTACCCAGAAGAAGACTGCTAAGGTATCAAAGAAAAAAGATAAGCTGCAGGAAAAAGACAGCAATGAGCACATTGCAGATGAGGATGTGGATCACAATAGCCATGATGAGGTAGATGAGCACGAGGATAATCTTGAATCGGCAGCTACCCCAGACGAACCAGATGTTTTAGATGAGGAAGAGATCGATCTTGATGACGATCTGGACGATCCCGATGATGCAGATTCAGACGAAACTGATTCTGAAAGTGATCATGATCTAGATGCTGATGATTCTGACGAAGAATCAAATGATCCTACTTCCGATGATAGTCAGAAGGCTGATGCGCACAAACATGCTGGCGCTTTTGTGATGAAAGATTCTGACGATACCGACGAGCCTCAACAGCGGGTACACGTTGCTGGTGCAACGGCAGATCCTGTTAAAGACTATCTCAAACAAATCGGCAAGGTAGCATTGCTGAATGCTGAGCAGGAAGTGGAGCTTGCTAAACGTATTGAAGCAGGGCTATATGCTAAGTATCTTTTAGATACGCAAGATATTCGTGATACGAAGAAACGGCGTGAGCTTATTGCGATTTCCCGAGATGGGCAGAACGCCAAGAACCACTTGCTTGAAGCAAACTTGCGTTTAGTTGTCTCGCTCGCCAAGCGCTACACTGGGCGCGGTATGCTCTTCCTTGATTTGATTCAGGAAGGCAATCTAGGGCTTGTGCGCGCTGTCGAAAAATTCGACTATGCCAAGGGATATAAGTTCTCTACATATGCTACATGGTGGATTCGTCAAGCGATTACGCGTGCTATGGCAGATCAGGCACGCACTATTCGTATCCCTGTGCATATGGTTGAAGTTATTAATAAACTTGCCCGAGTTCAGCGGCAAATGCTGCAAGATCTTGGCAGGGAGCCAACAGTAACGGAGCTTGCAAAAGAACTCGATATGAGCGAAGACAAAGTCGTGGAGGTTCAAAAGTACGGACGAGAGCCTATTTCTTTGCACACTCCTCTTGGGGAAGACGGAGATAGCGAATTTGGTGATCTTATTGAAGATTCCGAGGCTGTTGCTCCAACTGAAGCAGTAGATCATATGCTTCTTCAAGAGCAGCTGCGCCAAGTGCTCGATA
Organism: uncultured Arcanobacterium sp.; assembly: GCA_958428545.1. Lineage (GTDB taxonomy): Bacteria > Actinomycetota > Actinomycetes > Actinomycetales > Actinomycetaceae > Arcanobacterium_A. The sequence continues at coordinate 35,848 of CAUAGM010000003.1, forward strand.
CACTGTCCGAGCGTGAAGCTGGGGTTGTGGCTATGCGTTTTGGTATGACGGATGGGCAGGCAAAAACTCTTGACGAAATCGGTAAGGTCTATGGCGTTACGCGTGAGCGTATCCGCCAGATCGAATCGAAGACGATGAGCAAGCTTCGCCATCCTTCGCGTTCGCAGGTTTTGCGTGATTATCTTGAGTAAAATTTCGTAGATAGAAAAGCACAAAAGTGCTTTTATCGATGTAATCTTTTCACTGCCGCTATGAAGATAGCTCTTTTGAATGTCTTCTTTGATTTTTTTGAAAGAGCATATCTTCAGGTGTGAAGGTAAAACTATCTCTTTGCTTAAGCGTGCTTGCTTGTTTCACTTATTTCAGTAAAATGCCTGTTCGTTTTAGTTTTCGAGCAAATTTTATGAGCGAAGAAGTATGTGTATTACTAAGAAATACTGCGTGCTTATGCGAGAGGTGCGCATATATACATACATATCAAAAATATTTGTGTTGGCGCCAAACGTTTGGGCAATTTAGCGCGAAAACTTCATCGGGGCAGCTCTGAGCCATTGAGCTGGCATCACGGTATGCCCGTGACGATTAATCGCGCTGTGCGCGAAACGTTTCGAACGGGATTCGCACTCCACATAATAACGCAGTAAATCGGCACACATACGGGCATCGGAAAGCCCTCGATGTTTTTGATGATCAGCAATACCTAAACGCTGGGCGAGCTTAAGAAGAGCGTGAGATCCAGGCGGGCAGTAAATTCTGCTCTGATCCATTGTGCATACAGTGTTGTTAGCATAGATAGTGTGGTAGCTACGAGTTCGAGCAAATTCTCGATTGATGAATCCTTGATCGAAAGGAGCATTATGGGCAACGAAAATACGCCCACAAAGAAGTGAAACCAGCTCCTCAGAAATATCGCAAAACCTGGGGGCACAGGCGAGATCTGAATCGTGAATTCCGTGTATGTGGCTCGCCGTCACGGGGCGCTCAGGATTGACGAGAGTCGTCCACTCACGCTCCGTTTCTAAAGCCTCGTTGAGAAGAATTACTCCAATCTCGATAACTCGCTCACGCGCAGCCTCAAGCCCTGTTGTTTCTACGTCTACCACGGCAAATGTGCGATGTGAACGCGTCTCGTATCCGTCGATTATCACCTTCTCAGCATACGCGCTAGAGCGCCGATTAGATATTTATATAAGCGGCAGTTTCACAATATCGTCTGTCTTAGCAAGCCTTTGGCAAGCCGATGCCGAAAATCTGGCACAAATGCAGCTGCTGCCTGAAGGCGCAGGTTGCCAGGTCGGAGTGTGACGAGTGGCGCGAGTTTTGCTTAATGGAGATTGAAGCTCAGGCAGGTAAACTCTACACGTGCCTAATAATGTTTCTACACCAGCTCATCGCGCACCAAGCGAAGAATATAATGCGCGTCACCTGCAAGTCCTCGAAGGCTTGGAGGCTGTGCGAAAGCGCCCTGGCATGTATATCGGTTCTACAGATTCGCGCGGGCTTATGCACTGCGCGTGGGAGATTATCGATAATGCTGTTGATGAAGCCCTCGAAGGGTTCGCTCATAATATCTTTGTGACGCTCTATCAGGATGGTTCCCTTGAAGTTGCTGACGATGGGCGCGGTATTCCCGTTGATGAAGTCCCTGGCACAGGAGCTTCAGGTGTGGAAGTTGTATACACGAAACTCCATGCTGGCGGGAAATTCGGCGGCGGATCTTATTCTGCTTCTGGCGGTTTGCACGGTGTGGGTGCAAGCGTAGTAAACGCTCTTTCACAACGTCTGGAAGTGCAGGTGAATCGTGGCGGAAAAACGTGGGCGATGAGTTTTCACCGAGGTGAGCCTGGCAAATTTACGGATAAACCTGGGATTCTCAGCCCGAATGCGCATTTTGAGCCATATACTGATTCTTCTGAGCTGCGAATTGTGGGCAAAGTAGAGAAAAAAACGACGGGCACACGTGTGCGTTTCTGGGCGGATCCAGAAATTTTCCCAGATGGTACGTCATTTATGTACGCAGAGCTTCAGGAGCGTGTGCGCGAGAAGGCTTTTCTTGTGCCAGGGCTTCATATTCATGTGCGTGACGAGCGTGAAGCATCTGTAAAAACGTCTGCGGCTGCTATGCTTGAGCAAAGTGCTCCAGTAGAAGAAGATTTTATATTTGCTGGCGGTGTGATCGATTTTGTGGATTATATTGCCAATGATCCGCCGGTAACGAGCGTGATGCATCTTACGGGTGTGGGGGAGTTCACGGAGACGGTTCAAACGCTGGACTCTGAAACTGGGCATCTCACACCAAAAGAAGTGCTGCGTCAGTGCACTGTAGATATTGCCTTGCGATGGGGCACAGGGTATGAGGTGCATGAAGAGAGTTTCGTCAATATCGTTGCAACTCCTAAAGGGGGCACTCATCTCACGGGTTTTGAGCAGGGGCTGCTGAAAGTGCTTCGCGCACAGATCGATTCTAAATCGCGCGCGCTTAAAGTAACGGCAAAAGATGGGAAGATCGAAAAAGAAGACGTGCTCGCTGGGCTCACGGCTATCGTCACTGTCTCCTTCCCCGAGCCGCAATTTGAGGGGCAGACGAAAGAAATTCTCGGCACCGCTCCGATTCGCGGTATCGTGGCCAGTATTGTGGAGCAGGAATTGACTAAAATCCTCAACTCAACTAAACGCGATCAAAAAACGGAAAATCAGCGCTTACTGGAAAAAATTGTGGCAGAAATGCGGGGGCGTTTGGCTGCTCGTATTCAAAAAGAAATATCACGGCGTAAAAACGCATTGGAGACGAGTACTCTGCCCGCAAAGCTTGCTGATTGCCGTAGTGAAGACGTGGAGCAGACAGAGCTTTTTATTGTGGAGGGTGATTCTGCTCTCGGCACAGCAAAACTTGCCCGCAACAGTGAATTTCAGGCGCTTCTTCCGATTCGCGGAAAAATTTTGAATGTGCAGAAGGCATCTCCAGCAGATATTCTCAAAAATGCTGAAGTTTCGGCGATTATTCAAGTGGTTGGGGCTGGCTCAGGGCGCACATTTAATCTCGATGCTGCCCGCTACGGAAAAATCGTGTTTATGACCGATGCAGATGTAGATGGTGCTCATATTCGGACGCTACTGCTCACTCTTTTCTTCCGTTATATGCGCCCGATGGTTGAAGCAGGGCGCGTTTATGCGGCTGTGCCACCGCTATATCGCGTTGAAGTAGCAGGTTCTGGAAAGCGCGAAAAAGAATATATCTATACCTATTCTGATACAGAGCTGCATCACGTGCTTGCCAAGCTCGAAAAGCAGGGGCGGCGATATAAAGAGCCAATTCAGCGGTATAAAGGCTTGGGCGAGATGGACGCCGATCAGCTTGCTGAGACAACAATGGATCCTACGCATCGCACGCTCAGACGTATTTCGATGGCTGATGAGGCAGCTCTCGCTTATGCTGAAGAAACTTTTGAGCTGCTGATGGGATCAGAAGTTGCACCGCGAAAAGATTTCATTATTGAAGGCGCCTGCACGATTTCGCGTGATCAAATCGATGCCTAGATGAGATGCATGTGAGCAAATGCGCTGATGAGGGTGAATATTTTATCGAGGACTTGAAAAAACAGGACTTGTTAACAGCGTTCGATGAAAACATCTGGCTTAGCATGGTTGACTATCTAACTGTGCATCACGATGGAAAGGTTGAGTTTACCTTCCTTGATGGGAGCAAAATCTTTATAAAAAATAGTTAAAACAGCAGGTCGAGGATTACAATCGACCTGTTTTTACGTCTAAGGCACTTAGCTTTCAAGATATAATGAGTACGAGCTGATTTTAATAGATGAAGGAGGTGCTTTTTATGTCCAATTCAAACTCAAATTACACTAAGCAACTCATTGATGATTACTGTGTACTAGATACCGAAACAACTGGCTTATCTGCGTATTACGATGAAATTATTGAGATCGGTATTTTAAAGGTCAGGAATAATGAAATAGTTGACCGTTATGATCAGTTGATTAAACCGAGTACAGAAGTAGATGGTTTTATTACAGCATTAACAGGAATAACTAATGACATGCTGGAAGGCATGCCATCTATAGACAGTGTTAAAACGGATGTACTCTCGTTCATAGGTAATGATATTATCCTTGGCCATAACACCTCTTTTGATATGCGCTTTTTGAATGAAGGCTTTAAGGAACAACTGACTAACCAGTATATGGATACGATGCAATTTGCAAGAAAACTGTATCCTGAGCTGAAACATCACAGACTCTCCGATTTAACTGACTACTTAGGCTTACACAATAATGAACACCGAGCTTTATCAGACTGCACATCAACGAAAGAATTATATGATGCAGTAAAAGCAAGTATGGCTGAGAAGAATCTAGTCATTGAAAACTTATGGACAACAAGCGGAAGTCACGGTGGCAAAGGGATAGATATCAGAGAAATTAAGCCTACTGAAGTGGTCATTGATGAAGATGGATTTTTCTATAATCGACATGTGGTTTTCACTGGTAAGCTTGAGAAAATGCTTCGCAAAGATGCGATGCAGATTGTAGTGAATCTCGGCGGTGTCTTAGATAATAGCGTGAATAAGCAGACGAACTATCTGATCCTTGGTGACAATGACTACAATGCAATTCTTAAAGGTGAAAAGTCATCAAAGCATAAAAAAGCAGAAAAGCTCAAGCTTGAGGGTCAAGATATAGAAATCATAGATGAGCGGACTTTCTATGATTTGCTGGAAGTATAGTCTCAGATATAAGCCGTTAATAGTAAAAGGAATACCAAGCATCAGATTTAAAAGCGTTAGGTTAAAACTCAGAATGGAAAGTCAAAGTTTCAGAGTACAGAACAATAGTTTCAGAGTTCAAAGCAATAGTTTCAGAGTTCAAGGCTAAGGTTTCATTGTATCCAACACGTGATGAAATAGATTCTCTATATGATACGTTGGATAAGCCTTTGCTCACTGATAAAGAGCTTGAAAACCTTAAACATGATAAAAAGCCACGTGGGAACGAGTAAAGACATGTGAGATTACACTTCCCGTCACTGCCGATGGCAAGCCTGATTTCGACTATATGGAACGCTATATTCGTGCTATTGAAAAACTAACTATCGCCAGCGTGGTTAAGTATAAAGACAAGGTTATTGATACAACCAAAATGCTCGTAAATAACCACGCATAGTTTTGGTGATAGAACGATCTATCGTCAAAAACTATGCGCTGCCTCTCCTTTATGCTCGCACATGTATAGGAATACTGCCCGTGCTTTCCAGCTATGGTGAGTGTGCTACCTGATATTACGGGATAGTACACCCCAAACAGGGGGGGGCTGAACGCACGCCTAGAGTTCCTGAAGCTTATATGGCGTGAGGCTGTATTGATTGGCAAGCGCAATACTCACAGCCAATGCTCCTGCAGCTGTGGTATAAAAAGGAATGCCCATATGCAGAGCTTTTTGCCGAATAAGCTGCCCGTCAGAGACGACGCTCCCAGTTGAATTGCCCGTATTGATCACGAGCGCAATCTCGCCGTTCGTCATCGCATCAATAATATTCGGGCGGCCTTCAGCTCGCCGATTCATATACTGCGCCACGATCCCATGTTTGGCAAGATATGCTTGTGTGCCGCGCGTAGCACACAAACCATAGCCAAGATGCTGAAGATTTCGCGCAATCTCTACCGCATCTTCTTTATCTTCGTCACGCATAGAAATAAATGCTTTGCCGATAGAAGGAATAAGATTATTTGCGCCAAGCTGAGCTTTCATAAATGCTTCAGCAAAATTAGAACCAATACCCATCACTTCTCCAGTGGAATGCATTTCTGGACCGAGAGACGTATCAGAACCAGGGAATTTTGCAAAAGGCAGCACTGCTTCTTTTACGCAAAATTTTTCGGGAATGACTTCTTCAGTGAAGCCTAGCTCTTCGAGGCTTTCTCCAGCCATCACGCGCGCCCCGATTTTTGCTACTTGCACACCGCAGCTCTTGCTCACAAAAGGTACAGTTCTAGAGGCGCGAGGATTGACCTCCAGAATATAGACTTGATCGTCTTTTATAGCGAACTGCACGTTCATTAAACCAATCACGTTGAGCGCTCGGGCAAGAGCTTCAGTTTGAGCGCGCACGATTTCATGAAGCTCTTCAGAAAGATGGTATGGGGGCAGAGAGCAGCCAGAATCGCCCGAATGAATGCCAGCAGGTTCCACATGCTGCATCAGCCCTGCGATTACGACGCGTTCGCCGTCACTGACAGCATCAACGTCAAGCTCAGTAGCATTAGTGAGGAAAGAGTCGAGCAAAACAGGAGAATCATTACTCACTTGCACCGCTTCAAACATATAGCGGCGAAGCTGATCAGGATTATAGACCACCTGCATTGCGCGCCCGCCCAGCACGTAGCTTGGGCGTACCATCAGCGGATAGCCGACCTCTTCAGCTAGACGCAGTGCTTCTTCTTCTGAGCGAGCAGTCGCATTTTTTGGCTGCAATAAATTGAGATCCTTGACGATGCGCTGGAAGCGTTCACGGTCTTCAGCAGCGTCAATCGAATCCGCAGATGTGCCGATAATATTCAGCCCGTGTTGCGAAAGTGCGCGAGAAATCTTCAGAGGTGTCTGCCCGCCGTAATGCACAATAATTCCTGTCGGTTTTTCTACAGCAGCAATATCGAGCACGTGTTCGAGGGTGAGAGGCTCGAAATACAAGCGGTCAGACGTATCGTAATCTGTGGAAACAGTTTCAGGATTGCAATTTACCATAATGGTTTCATATCCAGCATCGCGTAGAGCGATTGATGCGTGCACACAGCAATAATCGAATTCGATTCCCTGCCCGATACGGTTCGGCCCGCCGCCAAGAATCATAATCTTTTTACGATCACTTGGATCGGCTTCGCATTCATCTTCATATGTGGAATACATATAGGCAGTGGTTGAAGCAAACTCCGCAGCGCACGTATCTACGCGCTTAAATACAGGGGTGACGCCGAGACGCAAGCGTACTGAACGCACAGTTTCTTCATTCGTATTCGCAAGCTCCGCTATACGGCAGTCGCTGAAACCTTTGCGTTTAAGCGCACGAAGCGCAGATGCATCGCCGTTTTCGATCTGCTGCCACATATGCTCATTGATAGCGTTTTCAGCTATGACGATATTTTCAATGTTTGCCAAAAACCACGGGTCGATGCGAGTTGCCTGATAGACCTCATCGATGCTCATGCCAGCGCGGAAAGCATCTGCGAGATACAGGATTCTTTCCGCCCGTACATTAGAAATTTCTGTATGAATTTCGCCCAGATCTGATGTTCGCGTATTAAAACCAGTCAGCCCAGTTTCTAAACCGCATAATGCTTTATGCAAACTTTCCTGGAATGTGCGCCCAATTGCCATCACTTCGCCTACAGACTTCATCTGAGTGGTGAGATGGTCATCGGCAGAGGGAAACTTTTCGAATGCGAAACGCGGCACTTTCGTCACCACATAATCGATTGCCGGCTCAAAACTAATCGGTGTGGCTCCGCCTGTAATATCATTGCTCAGCTCATCGAGGGTGTAGCCAACGGCGAGTTTGGCGGCTACTTTAGCAATCGGAAAACCTGTAGCTTTTGAAGCGAGGGCGGAAGAGCGCGAAACGCGAGGATTCATCTCAATGATAATCATTTCGCCAGTATCAGGATTGATTGCAAACTGCACATTAGAGCCGCCAGTATCAACGCCGATTTCCCGTAAAACAGCAATCGACGCATTGCGCATCATCTGGTATTCCTTATCGGTGAGCGTCTGTGCTGGAGCTACTGTGATTGAATCGCCCGTATGGATACCGCATGGATCAAAATTTTCAATAGAGCATACGATAATGCAATTGTCGGCATGATCGCGCACAACCTCCATTTCAAATTCTTTCCAGCCCAAAATTGATTCTTCAATCAGTAGCTCATGCACGGGAGAGGCCTCAAAACCCCGTGTACAGATATCGATAAGTTCATCGCGGTTATAAGCAACGCCGCCGCCAGTGCCGCCAAGAGTAAAAGACGGGCGGATAAGAGTGGGGAATCCAACGGCTTCTTGAGCAGTAAATACTTCGCTCATCGTGTGGCAGACGTGCGAGGCAGGAGTGCGCAACCCGATTTTATTCATCGCCTCTTTGAATCGCCCGCGATCTTCAGCTTTATCGATCGAATCCGCTTGGGCGCCAATCAGCTCTACATTGTATTTATCTAAAATGCCGTGATTGGCTAAATCTAGTGCGCAGTTGAGTCCAGTCTGCCCACCCATGGTTGGAAGAAGAGCATCGGGGCGTTCTCGTTCAATAATTTTCGCAACCGTTTCCCACTGAAGTGGTTCCACGTATGTGGCATCAGCGAGATGCGGATCGGTCATAATCGTTGCAGGATTTGAATTGACGAGAACAATTCGATATCCCTCTTCTTTTAAGGCTTTGCATGCTTGGGCGCCAGAATAATCAAATTCGCATGCTTGCCCAATCACAATAGGGCCGGCACCGATAATCATAATTGTGCGAAGGTCTGTGCGCTTAGGCATAGTGAGTACCTTTCTTCATTGAAGCAACAAATTTATCAAAGAGTTCATGCAGATCATGCGGGCCCGGGCTGGCTTCTGGATGGCCTTGGAAAGAAAATACAGGCTTTCCAATTACTTCAATTCCCTGCAGGCTTCCATCAAACAGTGAGATATGCGTCGGGCGCACATTCTCATGCAAAGTTGAGGCATCAACATCAAAACCGTGATTTTGGCTGGTAATCATCACCCTCCCAGTCGAAAGCTCTTTCACTGGGTGATTTGCTCCATGATGCCCGAAGGGCATTTTGCGCGTTTTTGCTCCCAAAGCCAGCCCTAGCAGCTGATGCCCGAGGCAAATGCCAAACATCGGAATATTCATTTTCAGCAGATCGCGAATAGCGTTAATAGCATATGTGCATGGCTCGGGATCGCCTGGCCCATTCGAGAGGAAAATTCCATCTGGCTTGAGAGCAAGCACTTCAATTGCACTTGTTGTGGCTGGAACTACATGTACATGGCAGCCCCGCGCTGTGAGCATACGCAGGATATTGCGTTTAGTGCCGAAATCGAATGCTACAACGGTATACAATGCCTGATCTTGGTGCGGAGCCGGTAAGTATCCTGCGCCAAGCTGCCATTCGCTTTCCGTCACATCGTAAGGTGTGCAAGTCGTCACCGTCTGAGCTAAATCTTTTCCTGCCATAGAGCCAAAAGAAAGAGCAAGCTGGTGGGCGTGCTCCACGGCTGTATGGTCGTTTGAAGTACTGCCAGTGACGATTGCGCCTGCTTGTGCTCCGCCGTCACGCAAAATCCGCGTGAGTCTGCGCGTATCTATATCCGCGATAGCTACTTTGCCATTTTTCTCAAGATAGGAACTGAGCGATTCCTCTGCGCGCCAAGAAGAATAGACTGTGGGAAGATCGCGAATAATCAGCCCAGCCGCCCATATAGCGCCCGATTCTACATCTTCACTGTTTACTCCCGTATTTCCTATATGCGGATACGTAAGAGTCACGAGCTGCCCGGCATAGGAAGGATCGGTAAGAATTTCTTGATAACCAGTCATCGAAGTATTGAATACAACTTCGCCCACGGATTCACCGTGGGCGCCAATACTTATACCTTCAAAAACAGAACCATCGGCTAAGACGAGAATGGCAGAAGTAGTCATGATTCATATTCTAAATGCAACAGGTGTACATGTGCATTATTGTCCGAAGTGAGTGAGCGTTCGCTTTCGCGCATACTCACACAATCTACTACACTGGCTTTTCGTGATTACGCTCAACCAAGTTTCTGTGCGCATTGGGACGCGCCATCTCGTTGATTCTGCAAATCTGCACGTCTCAAAAGGGGATAGAATCGGGCTTGTTGGGCGCAATGGTGCTGGTAAAACAACTCTTATGCGCCTAATGGCGGGAGATGGCGTGACGGCAGAGGCCGTGGAACACTCCGGCGTCATCAGCGCTAAAGGCGTAGTTGGATATTTGCCGCAGGATTCTAAGGTAGGTGATCTGCACCAAACCGCACGTGATCGTGTGCTCTCTGCACGTTCAATTGCCGCAAAACTGCGCAATATCCGCAAAGCTGAGCACGATATGGCAACTCTTGAAGGGCCTCAGCAGCAGAAAGCTATGGAACGTTATATTCGTCTCGACGCAGAATTTACGGCCGCAGGTGGATATGCAGCCGAATCAGAAGCAGCGAAAATTACTGCCGCTCTCGGTCTTCCTGGGCGAGTGCTTGATCAGACGCTCGAGACTCTTTCGGGCGGGCAACGCAGGCGAGTAGAGCTGGCTCGTGTGCTTTTCTCTGATGCTCAGACTTTGCTTCTCGATGAGCCTACTAATCATCTCGATCATGATTCGATTATGTGGCTGCGCGACTGGCTGCGCAATTATTCTGGCGGGTTTATCATCATTTCTCACGCTGTTGATTTACTGAGAGATACCGTAAATCAAGTGTGGTATTTAGATGCAAACCGTGCTGTGATCGACCCCTATTCGATGGGGTGGGATGCGTATCTTGCGCAGCGCGAAGTTGATGAAAAACGCCGCAAACGTGAGCGCGCTAACGCGGAGAAAAAAGCTGCAGCTTTGATGGAGCAGGCAAACAAAATGCGTTATAAGGCAACAAAAGCAGTGGCAGCGCAAAATATGGAACGGCGCGCGAAAGAGCTGCTCGATGCATTGCCTCAGGAGCGTCAGCAGGAAAAAGTCGCGCATTTACGTTTTCCTGAGCCTCTGCCATGCGGAAAAACTCCCCTTCGGGCAGCAGATCTTTCTAAATCCTATGGCTCGCTCGAAGTCTTTACGGGCGTGGATCTTGCTATCGACCGTGGATCGAAAGTAGTAGTGCTGGGGTTTAACGGTGCTGGGAAAACTACGCTTTTGCGTCTGCTTTCAGGGGTAGAAAAGCCAGATACTGGAGAAGTGCTCAGCGGACACGGGCTGAAACTGGGGTATTACGCTCAGGAGCATGAGACGATTGACCTGCATGCTACTGTTGAAGAAAATATGCGGGCAGCTGCTCCTCAGCTTGATGATACCCACGTGCGCAACGTGCTTGGCAGTTTTCTTTTTTCTGGTGACGACGTGAGCAAAATAGCGGCAGTTCTTTCTGGAGGTGAAAAAACGCGTTTAGCTCTAGCAATGCTTGTGGTAAGCGGCGCAAACGTACTGCTTCTTGACGAGCCGACAAATAACCTTGATCCAGCATCTCGTGAAGAAATTCTGCACGCCCTTCGCACATACGAAGGCGCCACTGTGTTGGTGACGCATGATGAAGGCGCTGTTGAAGCTCTCAGCCCTGATCGCGTGCTTTTGCTGCCAGACGGCGATGAAGATTTATGGAGCAGTGACTACCAGGATCTCATCACGCTAGCATAAAAGCAGGCATCACAAAGCTAAGTAAAATTAGACATAGACTCAATACGGCTAAGTTTTCGCTGTGAAATATGCTTTTTCATGCTTCTAATTCAGCATGTCTTATCGTAAGTGAGCTAAGCCGTCACGTGTGTATTTTTAGGAACAACAACGATTCCAGTGTCGGAAACGAAAAACCCGCGTTCGCGATCGCGTGCGTGGTCAATGCCGATTTGCGCTCCATCGTCAATTTTTACGTTCTTATCGACAATTGCTCGCACAACCGTTGCATTACGCCCCACATTGACTCCATCGAAAAGCACGGAATCACGCACCGAGCTCCACGAGTTCACGCGCACGAAAGGAGAGAGCACAGAACCAATCACTTCGCCGCCCGAAATAATTACGCCAGGAGAAACGATTGAATCAAGTGCATGCCCAAGGCGTTCATGATGCCCATACACGAATTTCGCTGGCGGCAAGCCCGTATATCCAGTCAGCAAAGGCCATTTGCGGTTATAGAGGTTAAAAATTGGATTCACTGAAATAAGATCCATATTGGCTTCATGGAAAGCATCGATGGTGCCAACGTCACGCCAATATGTTTTATCTCGATCTGTGGCTCCCAGAATATCGTTAAATGTGAAATCGTAAACGCCGCAGTTTCCAGATTCAACAAACATAGGCACAATATTTGCGCCCATATCGTGCGCAGAATTTTCATTGAGTGCATCGTCGTTAAGAGCATTGACGAGCGCTTCTGTGCTAAATACATAATTGCCCATTGATGCCAGAATTTCATCTGGCGAATCAGATAATCCTTCAACTTCGTGCGGTTTTTCTAAAAACTGGCGCACTTTATACGGATCGTGTGGGTCGCGGTCGATGACGCCGAAAGAACGTGCCAAGCTCTTAGGCTGGCGAATCCCTGCAATCGTCAGATCCAAGCCGCTGGCAATATGCTGCTCAACCATTTGAGAAAAATCCATGCGGTAGATATTGTCTGCGCCAGTAATGACGATGTAATCAGGCTTTTCATCGTCAACGATATTTAAGCTCTGATAGATAGCGTCTGCAGAGCCGAGATACCAGTTTTTTCCAACGCGCTGCTGAGCTGGAACTGGCGTTACATAGTTTCCAAGAAGATTACTCATGCGCCACGTCTTAGAAATATGACGGTCGAGAGAATGGCTCTTATATTGGGTGAGCACGACGATGTGCAAATACCCAGAATTAACTAAGTTGGAGAGAGAAAAATCGATGAGGCGATAGATACCGCCAAAGGGGACTGCTGGTTTCGCGCGGTCTTGCGTAAGTGGCATAAGGCGCTTGCCTTCGCCGCCAGCGAGCACAATAGAGAGCACAGAGTTATCTTTCATGCCTCAACAATAACTGTTTTCCACGAACTTTTAAGGCAAATGAGAAAAATTCCTAGAATTGCTTGCAAGGTGAGATAAAATCTATACAGACAGCCAAGGAAAGGACTACCAATGAGGGTTGATCTGCTCACGCGCGAATTTCCGCCGCATGTGTACGGCGGTGCTGGTGTGCACGTCACTGAACTTGCAAAAGTGCTCAAAGCGCATGCGAACGTGCACGTGCATGCGTTTGATGGAGCTCGTGAATCATCTATTGAGGGAATTTCTTTTTCTGGATATGACTATCCTGCGGGGCTTGAAGGCGCGAACGATGCTGTGCGTACGCTCGGTGTCGATCTTGAAATGGTCAAAGATATTGAAGGTGCTGATCTTGTGCATTCGCATACGTGGTATGCCAATATGGGTGGGCATATTGCGAGTGTGCTCTACGGTATTCCACACGTGATTTCTGCTCATTCTCTGGAGCCGCTGCGCCCGTGGAAACGTGAACAGCTCGGTGGTGGGTATGAACTATCGAGCTGGATTGAAAAGACTGCGTACGAATCTGCTGCAGGCATTGTGGCCGTATCGAACGCGATGCGTTCAGATATTTTGAAAGCCTATCCCAATGTGGATCCTCAGCGTGTGCGCGTGATCCACAACGGTATTGATTTATATGATTGGCAGGCTCCGCAGCTAGAGAGCGAATGGGTGCAGGCTCGTGAGTATTTTGCAAGCTATGGTCTTGATCCTGATAAGCCAACGATTATTTTCGTTGGGCGAATCACACGCCAAAAAGGTGTGCCTGGTCTGCTTCGTGCACTGCGCCATGTGCCTAAAGAGGTGCAGGTCATTTTATGTGCAGGAGCTCCAGATACTCCTGAGATTGCAGCCCAAACGCGTGCGCTTGTGGGGGAGCTTCAAGCCCAGCGCAGCGGTGTTGTCTGGATTGAAGAGCATTTACCTCACGATAACATCGTTATGCTTGAAGCTTGCTCAACTGTGTTCGTCACGCCATCTATCTATGAGCCTCTTGGAATCGTAAACTTGGAAGCAATGGCAGTTGGTCTGCCTGTTGTCGGCACTGCAACAGGCGGGATTCCTGATTGTATTGACGACGGCGTCACAGGCACATTGGTTCCAATCGAGCAGCTTGATGACGGCACGGGAACTCCGTTGAATCCCCAGCAGTTTGAGGCGGATTTAGCTCAAGCACTCACTGATATGTGTGCAGATCCACAGCGAGCTGCCCGCATGGGGAAAGCTGGGCGGGCACGTGCAGAAGATCATTTCTCATGGGAAGCGATAGCCCTCAAGACAATGGAGTTTTATCGCTGCATTCTTGCTGAAAATACACTTTAAACTTATTTTCACGCGGCTACGAGATGATGAGGATATGAGGATCAATCTATGGGAGACGTGCTAGATCTGAAGGGTGTGAGAGTATGCCGCTCTGGTCGCTCAATCCTTGATGAAATCAGCTGGAGCGTTAATACGGGAGAGCGCTGGGTAATTTTAGGGCCGAATGGTGCCGGAAAAACTACTCTTGTACAGCTCGTTTCTGGGCGCTTGCATCCAACGATTGGAGCGGTGACGATTCTGGGAGAAGAGCTTGGACGAGTCAATCTTGCCGATCTGCGGCCTCTCGTGGGTGTGGCGTCGTCCGCTCTCGATAAGCAGATTCCCCTTTCTGAAAAAGTCTTCGACGTTGTGCGTACAGCTGCCTATGGAATGACTGCCTCATGGCGTGAGCAGTACGAAGAAGCTGACGATCAGCGCGCGAAAGCTCTTCTAAAAGCTCTTGGGGTAGCAGATATGGCTGAACGCACGCTCACCTATCTTTCAACTGGTGAGCGTAAGCGGGTCGCAATTGCGAGGGCTCTTATGCCTAATCCTGAGGTGCTTGTGCTTGATGAACCAGCGTCTGGGCTTGATCTCGGCGGGCGTGAGTATTTACTCAAAGCCCTCTGCCAGATTTCGGCAGATCCTTATGCGCCAGTTATGCTGCTCGTCACCCATCACGTTGAAGAAATTCCGCAGGGATTTACGCACGCACTGCTTCTCAAGCAAGGAAAAATCTATGCTGCTGGGCGAATTGATGATGTGCTGACGAGTGCAAATCTTTCTGGATTATTCGATATTCCGATAGTTCTGACGTTAAATAATGGTCGATATAGTGCGCGAGCTATTTAGCTTGAGTGTGTATGAGCAGCTGGCCGAGCATTGTGTGAGATTCTGTTCTATCGCATGTGTATTTCGCTAAAATAATCTCAATCTGTAAGAGAAGGCAGCTCAAAGAAAGGAGAAAAGAATGTGGGGAATCTGGGCGATTATTGCTCTTGTATTGCTCATTATTGAAATGTTCACAATTGATTTTACGTTCCTCATGCTTGCAGGCGGAGCGTTAGGTGCGATGGTGACGGCGTTTTTTATGCCTTCATGGGCTGTGCAACTCATCGTTTTTGCTGTACTGGCAGTGCTTCTTCTCGTTTTTGTGCGGCCGTGTATTAAAAGATACATGAATAATTCTTCTGCGACTCACGAATCGAATGTGTATGCGCTTATCGGTAAACAGGCTGTAGCTCTTACTGAGATTACGGAGCTTTCTGGTCGGGCAAAAGTTGATGGGGAAGAGTGGAGTGCAAAATCACGTGCAGGTGTACTGGAGGAAGGCAGCGCTCTGATTGTGACGGCAATAGATGGTGCTCATCTCTTAGTTGCGCCCCGATAGGATGTTTCTTGCCAGCATGCGTATATACGCATAAAACATTCGGATAATGGTGCACGTGCTCGATAATAATCTAAGGAAATAGGCCGCAGTTGGCTTTGTAAAAGAATTAAGGAGGGCTTATATGGATATAGCATTTGGCGCAGGCGTTATTATGTCTGCTGTATTTCTTGTACTTTCAATCGTTGTGATCGTAGCGATTGCAAAATCAATTTTGATGGTTCATCAGGGCTATACACTTATTGTGGAACGGCTGGGTAAATATCATAAGACTTTGACTCCAGGCTTGCATTTTTTGGTGCCGTTTATTGATTCTGTGCGTCAGCGCATCGATATGCGCGAGCAGGTGGTGCCATTTCCGCCTCAGCCTGTGATTACAAGCGATAATATTGTTGTCAATATCGATACTGTGATTTACTATCAAGTGACGCAGCCAGAGGCGGCAACATACGAGATTGCTGATCCAATGGCAGCAATCGAGCAGCTCGCCGTTACTACGTTGCGCAATATTATCGGATCGATGGATATGGAACAGGCTCTTACTGGGCGCGATCAGATCAATGGTCAGCTTCGGGGAGTGCTCGATGAAGCGACTGGGCGATGGGGTATTCGAGTGAGTCGTGTTGAACTGAAAGCAATTGATCCGCCTGCCACAGTTCAAAGTGCGATGGAACAGCAAATGAAAGCTGAGCGTGACCGCCGTGCAGCAATTTTGACGGCAGAAGGCGTGAAGCAGTCGGCAATTTTAACCGCAGAAGGTGAGAAACAGTCTGCAATTTTGCGCGCTGAAGGGCAGGCGCAGTCTGCAATTTTGAAAGCACAAGGTGAATCGCGTGCTATTTTGCAGGTATTCGATGCAATTCATAGAGGAAATGCCGATCCAAAGTTACTTTCCTACGAATATTTGAAGACTTTGCCGCAAATTGCTAATTCGGCAAGCTCGAAGTTGTGGATTGTGCCTACGGAGCTTACAGCGGCACTTAACGCCGTTACCAAAGGATTTGCGGGAGTTTCAGATACAAAGGCTGGCGAAGAATCACCTTCCAGTAATAGCGGAGCTGCTGATGATATTGCCGATGCGCTTGCACAGACGACTTTGGAAGATGTGGATCAAGCGTTGGCGTATGCGCGCGGAGAGGCGACGAAAGCAACTTCAGAAGCGGAGGAATCGACTCGGCACTAATTGAGCTGGATTACTCTAACGGCTGGTGAGTTCTTTTCTGGCAGAAGAACTCACCAGCTTTGTTTATAGTCATTTCGGCAGTTTGCAGATTATTGAGGTGCACGTGGCGCGTGCGGAGGCATTGCGGCAAACATTTCTGGAAGCGTCATGCGCAATACGTGTGCGAGCGCTACAAGTGTGAAAAGTTTCGGGTTGAGCAAACTATTTGTTGCTCGGTCAGAATGCCCTGATTCCATGAGTAAATAAGTGGAGCGATCAATGCCTGCTTGCTGTGCCACGTATTCTTGAGTGAAACCAAGCTCAGCTCTTCGTGAACGTAAACGGTGCGCGAGGTTGCGCGCAATAATCTGTTCGGCCGCTGAGTATTCTTTCACACTCAAAATATGAATGCGCAGCAGCTATTTGTCTGCAGTGTGTACACCGCATCGGGTGTGAGGCGTATCGCTGTGAATCATATATAACGTGGTATCATGTGGCTTTGCGGTGCAAATATGATGCCACGACATGAAAATACGGATGCTACGAAATAGAAGAAGAACCAGTAAAAGCGAGCTGACGCCAGGCTTCATATACTGCAATAGAAGCTGAATTCGTGAGATTGAGCGATCGGCGCGAGGGGAGCATGGGAATGCGCACAAGCTGTGTGATGCGTGGGTCATTCATGACGTTTTGCGGCAAACCTGTGGCTTCTTTGCCGAAAAGAAGGACGTCGCCGTCACGATAATCCACGTCTGCGTAGCAATTATGGGTGTGAGATGTAAAAGCAAATATGCGGGCGTCGGGGCCAAAAAATTCTTTTGCCGCTTCCCAATCGTCATGAATCATCACATCTGCAAGATCGTGATAATCCAAACCGGCCCGCTTTAAGTGGGTATCTGAGAAGTCGAAGCCTAATGGTTTGATCAAGTGCAGGCGCGCGCCAGTACATGCCGATAAGCGAATGGCGGCCCCTGTATTTCCAGCGATTTCAGGTTCGTGATAAACAATATGAAGCACTATCCCAGAATATGCGTGCGGCATAAACATCTGCAACCTTGTACAGTGGTGGCGTGACGCTGAACCCTTACGATAATGCAAACAGCTCGGCTGCTCTGTATTCGGATGTACGCCCTTCCTATCCGCAGGGCGTACTTGACGTGCTGTTAGGAGAGCTTCACAAAGAAGTGTGTGCAAACAAGCAGGCTACTGGCGATACAAACTCTCAGCATGGAACGTCTCGTACTTATCGTGTTCTCGATGTGGGGGCAGGCACAGGAAAATTTACAGCACAGCTACTGGAACGAGGGCTTGACGTGTGGGCGCTCGAGCCGGCATCTAGTATGCGCGCAGAGTTTCAACGAGCATTACCAGATTTCGATGCAGGGCATCTACTTGCTGGATCTGCAGAAAATATGCCTGCGGAAAGCGAATCTTTCTCTGCTGTTACTTTTGCTCAAAGTTGGCATTGGCTGGATACGGATGCCGCTGCAGCTGAGGCGGCTCGCGTCTTAGCACCGCATGGGATATGCGCCGTCGTCGTCAATCAATTGGCTGTTGAAATTCCGTGGGTACACAGGCTTACGAGGATTATGCGTTCTGGAGATATCTATAAGCCCAACGATTTTCCGCAGTTCGGTGAATGTTTTACACCACCTCAGCTATGGACTGCAGATTGGGAAGATGAAGTGACGATCGAGCAGATATGCGAATTAGGGCAGACGCGAGCGTCATGGATTCGAGCCAGTGATAAGCAGCGAGAAAAAATGCGTGCGAATGTGCTGTGGTATCTGTGCGAGTATCTGGGCTACTGCAGAAATGAAAGTGTGCATCTTCCTTACCATACGTATCTGTGGTATTCGCGCAAGCGATAATGATGATTACATTTAAATGACGATTGAATTTAATTGCTATGTGACCTTAAGCTGCAGATTCCATTGTTTGGAGCGTGCAGTGTGCAGCATTATGAAGTGAGTGCAGCCTCGAAGATACGTGCATATTTCCTATTGTGGGCATTTCTACTTCGATAAGCCTCAGGTGCGTATGATTGGTGCAACTATGAGGGCATGGATATGTGCGGATATATAAAACTACACAGATCAACCATGCAGACACGCTCGTGCATACTGAAAAAGCAGGAAAGGAAGCATTATGCCAGTATTGCGATCTGCAACATCGACTCAGGGGCGAAATATGGCTGGTGCTCGTGCGCTGTGGCGAGCCACGGGAATGACGAGCGAAGATTTTGGCAAACCAATTATTGCCATTGCCAATTCATTCACGCAGTTTGTGCCAGGGCATGTGCATTTGAAAAATATGGGGCAGCTTGTTGCTCAAGCAATCCAGGAAGCAGGTGGAGTTGCTAAAGAGTTCAATACTATTGCTGTGGATGACGGCATTGCTATGGGGCATGGTGGAATGCTCTACTCTCTGCCGAGCCGTGAGCTTATTGCAGATTCTGTGGAATACATGGTGGAGGCACATCGAGCTGATGCTCTTGTGTGTATTTCTAACTGCGATAAAATCACGCCTGGCATGCTCATGGCGGCGCTGCGTCTCAATATTCCTGTGGTGTTCGTCAGCGGCGGCCCGATGGAATCAGGAAAAGAAATTGCTGGAGTTGTGGATCATAATATAGATCTCGTCGATGCGATGGCGCTCAGTGCCAATGATTCTGTGACGGACGAGCAGCTGCGTGTGGTGGAAGAGACAGCGTGCCCTACGTGCGGTTCCTGCTCGGGTATGTTTACAGCAAATTCGATGAACTGCCTGACTGAAGCTCTAGGGCTTTCTCTGCCTGGAAATGGTACTACTCTTGCGACGGCTCAGCGCCGCCGCCAGCTCTTTATTGAGGCTGGGCATACAATCGTTGAGCTATGCAATCGCTACTACCGAGAAAATGATGATTCTGTATTGCCGCGCAGCATAGCTACCCGAGATTCTTTCTTAAATGCTATGAGCATGGATATTGCGATGGGCGGTTCGACGAATACCGTATTACATACGCTTGCAGCGGCTCGCGAAGGAGAGATTGATTTTTCCCTGTCAGATATCGATGAGCTTTCCCGTCGAGTACCTTGTTTAAGCAAAGTAGCTCCAAATTCTGCTGTGTTTCATATGGAAGACTTTCATCGTGCTGGCGGTATTTCTGCGCTCCTTGGAGAATTGTATCGGGCAGGTTTGCTGCGAGATTCCGTGCATTCTATTCACTCATCAGATCTTGCAAGTTGGCTGGATAAATGGGATATTCGCTCAGCTGCGCCAAGCCAAGAAGCTTTCGATCTCTATTCTGTAGCACCTGGCGGAGTTCGCACTACAGAAGCATTTTCGCAAAATAAACGCTGGGAATCTTTAGACAGTGATGCGGCTCAAGGGTGTATTCGCGATATATCGCATGCCTATACTGCCGATGGAGGGCTGTGTGTACTTTTTGGTAATCTGGCTGAAGAGGGAGCGATTATTAAGACTGCGGGGATTAGCGAGGAACTCTTTCATTTTGAAGGAACTGCCCGCGTAGTTGATTCGCAGGAACAAGCAATTGATCTCATTTTAGGTAAGAGTGTAGAGCCAGGCGAAGTCGTTGTGATTCGTTACGAAGGGCCTAAGGGCGGGCCGGGTATGCAGGAAATGCTCTATCCTACGAGTTTCTTAAAAGGTATGGGGCTAGGTAAGAGCTGTGCATTAATTACGGATGGGCGCTTCTCGGGCGGCACGAGCGGACTTTCAATTGGGCATATTTCTCCCGAGGCTGCATCGGGCGGGCTGATTGCTCTCGTGCACGATGGCGACAGAATTGTGATCGATGTGCCTTCGCGGCTTTTGGAACTAGATGTGCCTGCGCAGGAGCTTGAGCGGCGGCGTCACGAGAAAGGCTCAATTCCTTGGAGCGGTAAACGTGAACGCCATGTGAGCAAAGCGTTGCGTGCATACGCTTCTATGGCTACTTCAGCATCTCAAGGAGCTGTACGGCAGATCGATTGAGCAAAGAATTGATAAACATGAGAAGAGCTGTGTGTATTTTCGAATAGGTAAGCTAGGGAGGAATGAATTATCGGATACTAGTTCGCCATCTTCTTTGGTGTGAGTGTGTATAATGTTTGTGCACTCGTAGACCCTAGGGAGAGATATTCGATGGAGACTATATTCGCTTATTTGGCAGATCAGCCTGTATTACTGCTGTTTTTCCTTATCGGCGTTGGTATGATTTTTGGTCATTTCAAAATCAAAGGCGTGAGTCTCGGCGCGGCAGCTGTTTTGTTTGTGGCGATCGTAGTTTCGGCGAGTGCTCAGGCGTATGGATATGACGCTCTCGTACATCCGATTATCGGCACTCTAGGTTTGGCGATTTTTGCTTTTGCTATCGGCATTAATTCGGGTGCCTCCTTTTTTAAAAATATTAAATCGGCGCTTGCGCCAATTGCGGCAATGGTTGCGCTCTACGGGATTGCGGCGACTGCGGCATATTTTGTGGGCGTGAAGATTTTCGGGATGGATATCGCGCTTGTTGCCGGCACATTTGCTGGTGCCACCACTAATACGCCAGCTTTGGCTGCTGCTGGTGAATCTTCCGGAGATCCAGCCACTGCAACAGTTGGATATTCAATCGCCTATATTTTTGGTGTTGTCGGCATGATGATCTTTGCCGCAATTGCCGTACATGTTGGTAAAAAGGATACTGATAAGCCTGCTCCCGTGACTCACTGCAACGTTCGGGTCGATCGCGATGACCATCTCACTCTCGGGGAGCTGTTGTCAATGATGAAGCGTCCCGTGAGCGTCACGAGAATTCGTCGTGGCGAAACGGGGCCGATCTGGATTCCTGCCGATACAGACGTGCTGGAAAAAGATGATTTATTGACGATTACTGGTGATGAAGAGCAGCTAGCATCGATGGTTGCGCTCGTTGGGCATACAAGTATTCATTCTTTGCGTTCTGATCGATCCTATCTAGATTTCCGTCGTATTACTGTGTCTAAATCAGCTATTGCAGGTATGAAAATCTCTGAGTTGAATGAGATACTGAAAGAAAAATTTGGCGGCACGTGTGTGCGTGTGCGTCGAGGCGATTCTGATCTTCTCGCTGTGCCAGATTTCATGATCGAGATGGGAGACCGTATTCGAGTGGTTGCTCCTACGCACAGTATGAAAGCAATTTCAAAGTTTCTAGGCGATTCGGTGAAGGGGCTGACGGATATTAACCCCGTGGCACTCGGTCTTGGAATGATGTTTGGCATTATGATTGGCGAGCTTCCCATACTCACTCCAACTGGCGAATACTTCTCTATCGGTTCTGCTGCAGGCACGCTTATCGTTGGTCTTATTTTTGGCAGACTAGGGAAAATTGGCCCTATTTCTACGAGTCTTCCTAATTCTTCCGCGTCGGTTTTAGCGGAGCTTGGTTTGCTTCTCTTTCTGGCGCAGGCTGGCACAAATGCGGGTGTTCAAATTTCCGAAGCGTTCTCGGGCGGTACGTGGGTGCAGATTCTGCTTCTAGGTATGCTTATTACTCTTATCATGGCTGCAGGGTTATTTATCGTCATGCGATATGTGTTTAAGATGGGCGGCACAAAAGTTTCTGGGCTTTTGGGAGGAGCGCAGACGCAGCCTGCTGTGTTGGCATTTGCCAATGCGCGCACAGATACCGATCCTCGCGTGGCGCTGGGATATGCGCTCGTTTATCCAGTAGCCATGATTGGGAAAATTCTTGTGGCTCAAATTTTGGGCAGTTTCTAGCGCACTTTGGGCAGTTTCGCAGCGCATTCTAAGCATGGGCTGCGAAACACTAGCGTTTTATTTATCGCTTGCCGTAGGTATTCCAGCAGCTTGTATGCCAGTGACGGCGGTCGCGCTGCCCAGCTTCTTTCCCAAACCAGCCTTCTTCCGTCCAGGCTACGATATGTGACTCGCCGATTATCACCACGCCATTGCAGCCTGGGCATATATATTGTTTGCGTGCATGCCCAATATGTTGAACGATATATTCAAAGCCTCCTGGCCCTGTGGCATAGCTGCGCCCGCCCATTAAGCGTTGCGTATCGAGAGGGCGTATGTTCTGTGAGTATTTCTTTGATCGGCGCACGTTTGTATACTACTTGGCATCGAGGAGAGCGGAAAACTAGAAAGGCACCTGATAGATTGCACTGTGCGTATTGGCGCATGCCCCTGAATCGATGTCTGTATCTTTTGAACCCGCACCCAGCTGCACATAGACTGAGCCTGTGCATGAATCTATCCATATTCAAGGTGCTCGTGAGCACAATCTGAAAAACGTCTCGCTTGATATTCCGCGCGATCAGCTCGTTGTATTCACAGGGCTTTCAGGCTCAGGGAAAAGTTCCCTTGCTTTCGATACTCTCTTTGCTGAGGGGCAGCGCCGATACGTGGAGTCGCTCAGCTCCTATGCCCGTCAGTTTCTTGGTCAGATGGATAAGCCTGATGTTGATTTTATCGAGGGGTTGTCGCCAGCTGTTGCTATCGATCAAAAATCGACGAGTCGTAACCCGCGTTCAACAGTTGGGACGATTACTGAAGTTTACGATTACCTTCGTCTCCTATATGCTCGTGCCGGCACTCAGTATTGCCCTGTGTGCGATGCCAAAATTGAAGCGCAAAGTGCCGAACAAATCGTCATCCGTCTACTTAAGGAGCCTGAGCGCACTAAAATTCAGATTCTCGCTCCGATTGTGCGAGGGCGAAAAGGCGAGCATCTTGACGTCATTGATAATCTGAAAGCCGAGGGCTATAGCCGCGCTGTGATCGATGGTGAGACGGTTCGCCTTGAGGATCCACCGAAGCTCGCTAAAACAAAGAAACACACTATTTCTGTGGTTGTGGATCGTATTGCTATTCGTGATGGTATCCGATCGCGCCTCAACGATTCAGTAGAGACTGCATTGCAGCTTTCTGGCGGAGTAGTCATTGCAGATTTTGTGGATCGCGAGCCAGGCAGCTCGGATCGCGAGCGCCGTTTTTCAGAAAAACGTGCCTGCCCAAACGATCATCCTCTCGAGCTGGAAGAAATTGAGCCGCGCACCTTTTCCTTTAATGCTCCCTATGGAGCATGCCCAGAGTGCGACGGAATTGGGCACACAGTCGAGGTTGCTCCAGATTTAGTGATTGCTGACGATTCTCTTTCAATTGAGGGTGGAGCCATTGTACCGTGGACGTCTGTGGCGAGCAGCACGGCTCGTGATTATCATATGCGCCAGGTGCGTTCTTTGGCAGAAGATATGAATTTTTCAGTGGCAACTCCCTGGCGTGATTTGCCTGATGACGTGAAAGAATCATTGCTTTATGGGCGCGATTTCAAAGTTAAAATGACCTATCGCAACCGCTGGGGACGAGAAAAAACCTATTCCACAGGATTTGAAGGTGTGCTGCATTTCGTGCGGCGAAAATTTGATGAGACGGAATCGGAGCAGCAAAGAGAACGCTATGCGGGTTTTATGCGTGAGGTTCCGTGCTCAAGTTGTAAAGGTGCGCGCTTAAAACCAGAAGTTTTGGCAGTGCGCATCGGGGAGTTTGATATTTCTCAGCTTACTGATCTTCCTATTAATGAAGCTCTTGATGTGTTGAGCTGCGTAGAGCTTGGGGAGCGTGAGCAGAAAATTGCTGCGCAAGTGATGAAAGAAATTTTGGAGCGGCTGCGCTTTTTGGTGACGGTAGGGCTTGATTATCTTACTCTTTCTCGCGCTGCAGGCACCCTGAGCGGCGGCGAAGCTCAGCGTATTCGTCTTGCCACCCAAATCGGCAGTGGTTTAGTTGGAGTGCTTTATGTGCTCGATGAGCCCTCTATCGGCTTACACCAAAGAGATAACCGCCGTTTGCTTGATGCTCTGCAGCATTTACGCGATTTGGGAAATTCTCTTGTGGTAGTAGAACACGATGAGGAGACGATTCGCGAATCAGATTGGCTCGTTGATATTGGTCCGAAAGCTGGTGAGCGAGGAGGAGAGATTGTCTACAGCGGCCCGCCAGCAGGTATCGTCACAGAAGAGCGCTCTCTTACTGGGCAGTATCTTTCCGGAAAACGCGAAATCAGTGTACCTTCGCAGCGTCGTCACGCTTCAAAAAATGCTCAAATTATTGTCGAAGGTGCAAAGGAAAATAACTTGCGAGACGTGAACGTGAGTTTTCCGATCGGTGTTTTTACTGCTGTCACTGGGGTATCTGGCTCAGGAAAATCGTCACTTGTCAATTCGGTGCTCTATAAGGTTTTAGCAAATCGTCTTAATGGGGCACGTCATTTGCCAGGTAGACATACGAGAGTTACTGGGCTGGACGATCTCGATAAAGTAGTGCACGTGGATCAAAGCCCGATCGGGCGCACTCCGCGTTCCAACCCTGCCACCTATACAGGTATGTGGGATCCAATTCGTCAGCTTTTCGCTGCCACTGAGGAGGCGAAAGTTCGCGGCTATGGTCCTGGGCGTTTCTCATTCAATGTGAAAGGCGGGCGCTGTGAAGCGTGCAGGGGAGACGGAACGATCAAAATCGAGATGAACTTCTTGCCAGATGTGTATGTGCCGTGCGAAGTCTGCCATGGAGCTCGATACAATCATGAGACTCTGGAGGTGCGATATAAAGGGAAGAACGTTTCAGAAGTTCTCAACATGACGATTTCTGAGGCTCGCGATTTCTTCGCGCATATCGGGCGTATCACGAAATATCTTGACGTGCTTGACGCTGTAGGCTTGGGATATATCCGCCTTGGGCAGCCTGCCACCACTCTCTCTGGCGGAGAAGCGCAGCGCGTCAAACTCGCATCAGAGCTGCATCGCCGATCGACTGGGCGCACTGTGTATGTATTGGATGAGCCAACAACAGGGTTGCATTTTGAAGACGTGAATAAACTTTTGAAGGTACTTCAAGAGCTTACCGATAAAGGCAATACGGTGATTGTGATTGAGCATAATCTCGATGTGATTAAGTGCGCTGATTGGGTGATTGATCTTGGCCCTGAAGGCGGCAAAGCCGGTGGGCTTCTTGTGGCTGAGGGTACGCCAGAGCAGGTAGCGCTCGTTGCGCACAGCCATACTGGGCAGTATCTTCGAGCATTATTAAAGTGTTGATATTCGCTTATTTGTTACCTGCGTGAAGTATCTCGTGTGTTGCAGAGAGGGGAGGTGTCTATGGCGAATCCGCAGAGTTATCGCCCAAAAACGAGCGATATTCCGGCTCAGCCGGGGGTGTATCGCTTTATCGATGCTGATGACCGTGTGATATACGTCGGCAAAGCGAAATCGTTGCGCGCGCGCCTCGTCAATTATTTTCAGCCGCCCGAAAAACTTCATCCTCGCACTCGCCAGATGGTCTTTAGCGCTGTGCGTGTGGTGTGGGTTGTGGTTGCAAATGAACGAGCTGCACTCACACTTGAATACCAGTGGATTAAAGAGTTCACTCCTCGCTTTAATGTGATTTTTCGTGACGACAAGAGCTACCCTTACCTGGCCGTCACCACCTCAGAAGAGTTTCCTCGGCTTCACGGCACGCGCGCTGCGCACAAAAAAGGCGATAGCTACTATGGGCCGTACACCAAAAATTCGGTGCGGGGTTTCGTAGATCTCTTGCTTAAAGTTTTTCCTGTGCGCTCGTGCTCACGCGGAGTGTTTCGACAGGCGCAGCGCTCAGGGCGTCCATGTTTAAACGGATATATTGATCGATGCGTGGCGCCATGTATTGGGCGTGTGACGTCTCAGGAGCATCAAGCTCTCGTTAGCGAGCTGATTCACTTCTTGGATTCGGATGGCAGCTCACAAATTACCGAAAAAACTGCTGCGATGCGCACAGCGGCTGCAGCTCAAGATTACGAACGTGCGGCAAAACTTCGCGATGAAGCTGCTGTGTTGAAAGAAATTGCACAGAAAAATACCGTTGTGCTCGAAGAGAATATCGATGCAGACCTATTTGGCATTGAGTTTGATGAGCTTGAAGTGAGTGTACAGGTTTTCTATGTGCGTGGCGGTCGGATTCGCGGTCAGCAGGGGTGGGTGAGTGATAGTGAAGCCCAGAGTGAAGATACATTGCTCGAAGATCTTCTTCTTCATGTCTATGGTGACGGCGCTGCTGAGCGCTTGCACGAAGGTGACCTTGCCCCATCCATGCCCAAGGTTACTCGTGTAGGATCCTCGTGTGAATCTTCGTCTGATTCTTCGTCTAGATCGCGTTCATCGCTACCGACCAAAAATGCTCCGCAATATGTTGATGACGTAGCTCATACGGCGACGAACGTGATTCCTAGCGATATTTGGCTTCCATCGTCACCGACGAATAAAACTGTTCTTGAAGAGTGGCTCAGTGAGCTGCGCGGCGCAAAAGTGCGTATCAAAACTCCTCAGCGAGGCGTGAAAGCACAGCTAATGCAGACAGTTCATGCAAATGCCGAGCAGGCGCTGATACGCCATAAACTCGCTCGCAGCGGTGACCTTACTGAGCGTTCTCAAGCCCTTGAAGAACTGCGCGAAGGGCTTATGCTTGATCGGGCACCTTTGAGAATAGAATGCTACGACATCTCTCACACACAAGGCACAAACCAGGTGGCAAGCATGGTTGTTTTTGAAGATGGCTTGGCAAAGAAAAAAGATTATCGAAAGTTTATTGTCCGAGGCGAAGATGGGCAAGGAGCAACTGACGATACTGCCGCAATGGCTGAGGTCCTCCGCCGTCGTCTCGCACGTTTAGCGGCAGGTGTGCAGCCAGATGATGCGAGTGACGATGAACCGAGTCAGAAACGTCACCTCAATAATGCGAAAGAAGAAGATGCTGGCGGTTGCCGATCTGGTGAGCTGAGCGAATCGGATCGATCCAATGCGCTGCGCCGTTTCGCGTATCGCCCAGATTTGATTGTTGTTGATGGGGGGTTGCCGCAGGTGAATGCGGCTCAGCGGGTCATTGAAGAGCTTGAGGCAGACGTGATGGTCATTGGGCTTGCGAAGCGTTTAGAAGAGGTGTGGATTCCTGGCGAAGAATTTCCTCTCATTCTTCCTCGTCAGTCAGCGAGCCTGAGATTGCTGCAATATCTGCGCGATGAATCTCACCGTTTCGCCATTACTTTCCATCGTAAGAAGCGGACTAAAGCAATGACGCGCAGCGCTTTGGATGCAGTGCCTGGGCTTGGGGCAGCTAAACAGAAAGCACTTCTCCAAGAGTTTGGTTCTCTGGCACAGATTAAGCAGGCGGATGAAGATGAATTGCAGCGGGTTTCAGGAATTGGCCCTGCTCTCGCACGCACAATCGTCACTTTTTTGCATTCAGAACCTTAAACATGCAGGCACGAGGTGTGCTGCGTGGTAAGAGCTGAGGTGGCTGGCAAGAGGATTGATAAGAATGGCAGAAGTTTTTGAAGAAAAATTATCGCAAACGTGGCACGATTATTCCATGACTAATCGTGAAGACATCAACAATACAGGTTTAATTCCTGCGGGGATTGCCCAGATGGATGACGCTACACCCAGAATTGAGCCAGACCCGAGCGAAGTTCTTATTATTACTGGAATGAGCGGTGCTGGCAGATCGCGTGCAGGAGCGACTCTTGAAGATATGGGCTGGTACGTTGTGGACAATCTGCCTCCTCGGCTTATGCGTGCGATGGTTGGTTTGATGACGCCGGGAGGTGGCGTCTCAAAATTGGCGTTGATTGTTGATGTGCGCTCTCGTGAGTATTTTGAAGAACTCGCTGATGTACTCACCGAATTCAGGGCAGCAAAAATCAATTACAGCGTTATTTTTCTCGATGCGACCGATGCTGAGCTGGTGAAACGTTACGAAAATGTGCGTCGCCCGCATCCGCTTCAAGGTGACGGGCGTCTGCTTGACGGTATCAGCCGCGAGCGTGAGCTGTTGAGTAAACTGCGCCGCAGAGCAGACGTCACCATTGATACTACGAAACTTTCTGTGCATGATCTCGCTCGAAAATTGAAGGTATGTGTAGCTGCTGTTGGCACATCTGACGATATCCACATCAACGTGATGAGCTTTGGTTTCAAATACGGTTTGCCGCTTGATGCCGATAACGTGATCGATATGCGTTTTTTGCCAAATCCTTATTGGGTGACGGAGCTGCGCCACCTCACAGGCAAAGATGAGCCAGTTCGAGATTTTGTGCTCTCGATTGAGGGCGCTCAAAAATTCGCAGATCGATACTCTGATCTTTTTGCCGATATTATTGCTGGCTACCAACGTGAATTGAAATCGTATGTGACGCTTGCTGTGGGATGTACGGGCGGTAAGCATCGCTCTGTGGCTATGGCGGAGGAAATATCTCGCCAGCTTATTGGGCGTGGATTCAAGGTGCGCACTCTTCATCGAGATTTAGGCAGGGAATAGCGATGGTTTCGCGGGAAGTCTATTCGAACGCTGGTGCTCGCGGACCGCGCGTTGTGGCTCTTGGCGGCGGTCATGGATTATATGCTTCGCTTTCGGCTTTGAAAATTCTCACGCGCAATGTGACGGCGATTGTGACTGTTGGTGACGACGGCGGCAGCTCTGGGCGGTTGCGTGAGGAGCTCGGAGGGCTTCCTCCAGGAGATCTGCGTATGGCTTTGTCTGCTTTGTGTGACGATTCTGAGTGGGGGCAGACATGGCGAGATGTACTTCAGTATCGTTTTTCTTCTGAGGGGGAGCTTAATGGGCATGCCTTGGGAAATCTGCTGATTGAAGGACTATGGAAGCTGCTTGGAGATCCTGTTGAAGGGCTCGACTGGGTGGGCAGGCTTCTTTCTGTTAAAGGGCGGGTAATCCCAATGGCGGCCGATCCTCTTGATATTGAAGCTGTCGTTGAAGATCCAAAAAACGGGCAGACGTATCTTATTCGAGGGCAAAACAAAGTAGCGCAAGCTCATGCACTGATTCGCAGTATTCGTATAGATCCAGAAGATCCTGAAGTTCGAGATGAAGCTCGTGAAGCTATCAGCGAGGCGGATTGGGTTCTCTTTGGCCCTGGCTCGTGGTACACTTCCGTCATTCCGCATTTACTGGTACCTCGCTTGCGTAGAGCTTTAGAAGAGACTAGTGCGAAGAAAATGCTTGTGCTCAATCTTCAAACCGATGCTGAAACAGCTACATTGAATGCTGCTTCTCATGTACTTTCGTTTCACGAATTCGCACCCGATATACATCTTGATACAATTTTGGTTGATCCTGAAACCGTCACAGAATGGGATTCGTTGAAAGAGGCTGCCAGTATGTGCGGTGCTCGTCTGATCGTTCACCCTGTTGCAGACGATACGGCGAGATATCGTCACGATCCGCTGTATTTAGCTGCAGCATACCGCCGTGTGTTTATGGAAGTTGCGCCGGGGCTGTGATTGTCTGTAGTTTTCATGGGAGAAGGAAGGTGAGCAGATGCCAGCGCTAACAGGATGTGTAAAAGATGAGATTTCGCAGGTGTATCCGCAGCTCGCCTCATCAATGGTGGCGGAGATTTCTGCCATGTTTCGCTTTGCGGGCGGGCTTGAAATCAATGCAGGCGTAGTTTCGGTGCAAGCAGAGCTCACTCATCCTGGAGCCGCTCGTCATTTGTGGGAACTTGTGCATCGAGTTTTCAGGCTTGACGCAGAGCTTGTGGCTGTGAGTAATAATATGCGCCACGGTAATCACTACGTTGTGCGTGTAGCATCGCAAGGTGAGCGATTTGCTCGTCACGTTGGTTTACTCGATACAAAAGGGCGCCCTGTGCGGGGTCTTGCTTCTCATATTGTCGGAGGATCGAAAGCTGACGCAGCGGCGGCGTGGCGTGGAGCGTTTTTGGCGCGCGGTACGTTGCTGGAGCCAGGTCGCAATGCGGCTCTGGAAGTCACATGCCCGTCTTTAGAAGCGGCTTATGCAATTGGAGGGCTTGCTCGTCGGCTTGAGGTGCCGTATCGTGCTCGTGAATCGCGTGGAGCGCATAGGGTTGATATTCGTGAAGGCGACGCGATTTCCGCCATGCTGGCACGTATGGGTGCTAATGATTCTGTGTTGCGCTGGGAAGAGCTTCGCACAGAGCGTGAGGTCAATGGAAACGCGAACCGTTTGGCAAATTTTGACGATGCAAATATGAGGCGCAGTGCCGATGCGGCAGTTATTGCCGTTATTCGAGTAAAGCGAGCATTTGAGATTTTGGGTGATTCTGTGCCTGAAAATTTACGTCAAGCTGGGCAGTTCCGTATTGATTTTCCCGATGATTCCTTGAATTTGCTGGGGGAGAGGCTTACTCCGCCTGCTACGAAAGATGCTGTGGCTGGGCGTTTGCGTCGATTAAATACGATGGCTGATAAACGCGCCCACGAGCTTGGTATTCCTACGACGATCGACGCCGTCAAAGAAGCTGAGAGGCAAGCACTTCATCGCTTGTGAGTCTCGTGTGTGCTAATAAAAATGCTGCGTGAAAAGCTGTATGCATTAGATAGCTCACAGTCCGTTAGTCCCTTCCATTTTTTCGCTCAGACTGTAGAATAGTAGACGAATCGGAAAGCCAGTGGCACCGTCACGTGTTTTCCGCAGGCGCATGGCAGACGCTTGTGCGCAATAAAGTAACTGTGCATAGTGCACAAGGAGGATTTTAAGAGTGACTATTAAGGTTGGTATTAACGGCTTTGGCCGCATTGGCCGCAACTTCTTCCGTGCCGCTCGCGAGCAGGGTGCTGATCTCGACATCGTAGCTGTGAATGACCTCACCGATACCAAGACTCTTGCTCATTTGCTTAAGCGCGATACTGTGCTCGGCAAGCTTGACGCAGAGGTTGAGGCTACTGACGAGGGTATTCTTGTTGATGGCAAGCTCATCAAGGTTCTTGCTGAACGCGATCCAGCAAACCTTCCATGGGGTGATCTCGGTGTGGATATTGTCGTCGAGTCCACTGGCTTCTTCACTGATGCAACTAAAGCTGCAGCTCATATTACTGCAGGCGCTAAGAAGGTTGTTATCTCTGCTCCAGCAAAGAACGAAGATGGTACATTCGTTGTTGGCGTGAATGATAAGGATTATGATCCAGCCAAGCACAACATCATTTCCAACGCTTCATGCACCACCAACTGCTTGGCTCCTCTTGCTAAGGTTCTTGAAGATGAATTCGGTATTGTGAAGGGTTTGATGACTACCGTTCACGCATACACTGGCGATCAGCGTATTGTTGATGGTCCTCACTCGGATCTTCGCCGCGCACGCGCAGCAGCTCAGAATATCGTTCCTACCAAGACTGGTGCTGCTCAGGCTGTAGCTCTCGTTATTCCATCGCTTAAGGGCAAGTTCAACGGCTTTGCGATGCGCGTTCCAGTGATTACTGGTTCCGCTGTGGATCTCACCTTCGAGGCTGGGCGTGAAGTAACTGTTGAGGAAGTTAATGCTGCAGTGAAGAAGGCTGCAGAAGGCGAACTCAAGGGTATTCTTGCTTATAGCGAAGAGCCTCTCGTTTCCTCCGATATCGTTACTGATCCTCACTCATCGATTTTTGATGCAGGCTTGACTCGCGTTATCGGCAATCAGGTGAAGGTCGTAAGCTGGTACGACAACGAGTGGGGTTATTCCAACCGTCTCGTTGATCTCACCAAGACTGTAGCAGAGAACCTCTGATTTTGATTTAGCTCAGGTGAATGTGATGGGTGCTCGTACGTTGTGCGAGCACCCATATTCACGTTAATTTCCACCTTTTATATCTCAATATTTGTTGAAGGAGCTCTTATATGAGAACTATCGATTCGCTCGGCGATCTCGCCGGCAAAAAAGTATTTGTGCGCTCTGATTTCAATGTGCCGCTTGATGCTGATAAAAATATTACTGATGACGGGCGTATTCGCGCTGCGCTTCCAACAATTAATCGCTTGGTAGGCGCTGGCGCTAAAGTTATTCTTGCTGCTCATTTGGGGCGCCCGAAGGGTACAGTTAATCCAGACTTTTCTTTGGCTCCAGTTGCGGCTCGCCTTTCTGAGCTTCTCGGCAAAGACGTTAAGCTTGCAGCTGATACGGTAGGTGAGAGCGCCCGTGCACTCACTGCCGATATGGTCGATGGCGATGTGGTGTTGCTTGAAAATGTCCGTTTTGATCCACGTGAATCTTCAAAGGTGGATGCAGAGCGCGAAGAGTTGGCAGCTGAGTATGCTGCTCTTGCAGAAGCATTCGTTTCTGACGGATTTGGTGTAGTTCACCGCAAGCAGGCATCTGTATATGATATTGCGAAAGTGCTTCCAAGTGCGGCAGGCGAACTCGTCTTTAAGGAAATTGATTCACTGTCGAAGGCAACAAAAACTCCTGAACGTCCATACACTGTTGTGCTTGGTGGTTCTAAGGTGAGTGATAAGCTCGGCGTTATCCAAAACCTTCTCGAAAAGGCAGATCGTCTCCTTATCGGCGGTGGTATGGCATACACCTTCCTTAAAGCACAAGGTTTTGAAGTTGGCACATCTTTACTAGAAGAAGATCAGATTGAGACGGCGAAGAGCTATATCGATAAAGCTGCTGAAAAGGCTGTCGAACTTTTGCTTCCTGTTGACGTTGTAGCAGCTCCTGAGTTTAGAGCTGATGCGCCAGCCGTTGTGCTCGCTAATGCGGATATGAAAGCAGATTTGATGGGATTGGATATCGGCCCTGAAACTGCGAAGCAGTACGCAGCAGCAATTGCTGATTCTAAGACTGTTGTCTGGAACGGTCCTATGGGAGTATTTGAATTCGAGGCTTTTTCACAAGGAACTCGTGCAGTTGCTCAAGCGATGCAGGATGCTGAGGGCTTTACGATTGTTGGCGGTGGAGATAGTGCTGCTGCAGTTCGTACGCTCGGTTTCGATGAAGCAAAATTCAATCATATTTCAACTGGTGGCGGTGCTTCGCTCGAGTATCTTGAAGGTAAGGAACTCCCTGGCATCGCAGTATTGGAGGATTAATTATGGCGCGTAAACCACTTATGGCAGGTAACTGGAAGATGAATCTGGACCACATGGAAGCAACTGCTCTTGTGCAGAAACTTGCATGGACTCTCCAGGATCTTAAACACGATTACAGCAGTGTGGAGGCTGCGGTCATCGTCCCGTTCACCGATATCCGCTCTGTACAGACTTTGATTGAAGCAGACGAGATTCCGATTCCATACGGTGCTCAAGATGTCTCTATTCATGATAATGGTGCATTCACAGGAGAAATTTCTACTGCTATGCTCACGAAACTCGGCTGCACATACGTTGTGGTCGGGCATTCAGAGCGCCGCGAATATCACGGCGAGACGAATGAATTGATTGGGCAAAAAGCAAAGAAAGCGCTCGATGCTGGTTTGATTCCGATCATGTGCTGTGGTGAAGCTCTTGAAATTCGTAAAGAGGGAACGCACGTTGAATATGTGCTGAGTCAGATTGAGGCGATGCTTGCGAATCTTTCTGGTGAAGAGGTTGCTAAGAGCGTGATTGCCTACGAGCCTATTTGGGCAATCGGTACTGGCGAAGTTGCAACGCCTGATGATGCTCAAGAAGTATGCGGCGCAATTCGCGTTAAAGTTGCCGAACTCTTCGATCAGAGTGTTGCCGATACCGTTCGTATTCAGTACGGTGGTTCAGTCAAGAGTTCCAACGTCGTTGAGATTATGGCTCAGCCAGATGTTGATGGAGCACTTGTGGGGGGAGCGTCGCTTAAGGCTGATGAATTCGCTAAGATCGTCACTTATCTGGCAGCTTGATCTTATTCGTCAAACTTAAAATGTTTTTCTCATGATGGCTGTGCGAATCACAGAATTTTGATTCGCGCAGCCATCACTTTTTCCAGTAATATAAATGTGGTTTCACATTAGTTTTATAGAAGGTTGACTACCGTGCACATTTTGTTAATTGTATGCGACGTTTTGCTTGTCATCACGAGCCTGCTTTTGATTGCGACAATTTTGCTCCATAAAGGGCGCGGCGGTGGCATTTCCGATATGTTTGGCGGCGGTCTTTCCACCTCGATGCGTTCATCTGGTGTGGCTGAGCGCAATTTAAACAGAATCACAATCGGTGTTGCGATCACATGGTTTCTCGTTGTTGTATTGATTGGTTTAATCACAAAGTTCTGGATGTAACGGCAAACGTTAGTTCTCATGCTGGTGGGGTGCTTGCATAAAGATGGCAAGCACCCCACCAGCATGAGTAATGCCTTTTTATCCGTGTGTGATAACGACTCTCATATCAGCATGTTTCGATCGGCGTACCGCCCCTCGTGCACGCGTAGAATCGGGGAGTTGGAGCAGGGCATTAGGGCGATCAACTGCATACCAGATGCGCACTAACGCGGCAAAAATATGCTCAGAATTTTCATCAACCTGTGGTTGATAGAGCAGAGGAACGATGCCCTTCATACCGCCAGAGCACGCGTAGAGAGCAGCTCGCTGATCGCAGACGCGCTGAACTTCGGCAACTTTCTGAGAGTTATTCATAGAAAAGAAAATCCTGATATCGAAATATTGTGCATATATTACCCACGCACTCGATGAAGAGTACGAATAGCGGCTGCAGCCACATTTTCTGCAGTGATACCATACTTGCGCATAAGCACATTTCCGCTTGCTGATTCTCCATATTGGTCGATGCCAATGCATTCTCCAGCGTCACCAATTATGCTGTGCCACGGTAGCGTTGTGCCAGCTTCAACGGATACGCGAGCTTTCATCGATGATGGTAAGACGGATTCACGATACTCATTGCTTTGCTCATTAAACCAAGAAATGCATGGCATGGAAATTACTCGTGCACTCACCGCCTGCTTGCTGAGCAATGTGCGTGCTTCAAGTGCAACGGCAACTTCTGATCCTGTTGCGATCAGAGCTACATCTGTTCCTTGTGCGAGAATATAGGCACCTTTGAGAACTCCTGATGCGCATGCCAGCAAGTCTCCTACCGCTTCACCTTCTGCGCGATCGAATACTGGGAGATTTTGGCGAGAAAGAACTAAGCCA
The DNA here is from genome assembly GCA_958428545.1 of uncultured Arcanobacterium sp. GTDB lineage: Bacteria > Actinomycetota > Actinomycetes > Actinomycetales > Actinomycetaceae > Arcanobacterium_A. The sequence continues at coordinate 71,360 of CAUAGM010000003.1, forward strand.
GCTGGTCGATCTATCCGTTCTAAAATACCTCTCCATGCCCACACAGTTTCGTTGGCATCTGCTGGGCGGACGAGATCAAAATGAGGAATGAGACGATATGACCACAAGTGTTCGATAGGCTGATGTGTAGGACCGTCTTCGCCCACTCCGACTGAATCATGCGTCCATACGTAGATTGATGGAATACTCATAATTGCTGCTAAACGAACTGCAGGGCGCATATAGTCGGAGAAAACAAAGAATGTGCCGCCATATACACGAGTGAGTCCATGCAAGGTGATGCCGTTAAGGATAGCTCCCATGGCATGTTCGCGGATGCCGAAGTGTAGTGTGCGACCGTATGGATTACCTGTGTATGCACACGTACTTCGATGAGCTGGGAAGAACGACGGTTCACCGGCCATAGTCGTGTTGTTTGAGTCGCCCAAATCAGCAGAGCCGCCCCATAATTCTGGTAAAACATCTTTTAATGCAGTTAATACCTTGCCAGAAGCAGCGCGAGTTGCAACCGATGCGCCAGATTCAAAGTGTGGAAGTACGTCTTCCCATCCTTGTGGAAGTTTGTGTGCGCGCAAACGGGCAAGCAGGTCGGCTCGCTCATTATTGGAGGTTTTCCATGTATCAAAGGCGTGATCCCATTGGGTGCGGATTTCTCGTGCGCGTGTATGCGCCTGAGAACGAGTATATTCGAGCACAGCAGGTGGAATATCGAAATGTTTATCGGCATCAAATCCAAGAGCTTCTTTGAGCCCGCGTACTTCATCTTCTCCGAGCGCTGCACCATGCGAAGCGCCTGTATTTTGTTTCGTTGGGCACGGCCATGCAATCACAGTCGAAAGCTTGATAAGCGAGGGTTTATCTGTGACTTTTTGAGCTTCCTTAATAGCGTTGTAGAGCGCTTCAGGATCTTCATGGTATTCGCCAGTCTCGTCGTCACGCCAAGAAACATGTTGGGTATGCCATCCATAAGCCTCATATCGCGCGAGAGTATCTTCACTCAACGCAATAGCTGTATTGTCTTCGATAGAAATTTTATTTTCATCAAAAATAACGATGAGATTTCCAAGTTCCTGGGTGCCTGCGAGCTGGGAAGCTTCAGAGGTGATGCCTTCTTCAATATCTCCTTCACCTGCGATTACGTAAATAAAGTGGTCAAACGGACTCTTTCCTAGTGGAGCTTGCGGATCGAAAAGCCCGCGTTCACGGCGTGACGCCATCGCCATACCGACAGCTGAAGCAAAACCCTGCCCGAGAGGCCCTGTCGTCATCTCAACGCCCTCAGTGTGCCCATATTCGGGGTGCCCTGGAAGCAAAGATCCTTCGGTGCGTAAAGCCTTGAAATCGTCAATCTCAATCCCGTAACCTGCGAAGAACAGCTGGTTATATAAAGTTAGTGAACTATGTCCAATTGAGAGCACAAAACGATCTCGGCCAAGCCACTGTGCGTCAGTAGGGTCATGCCGCATGATTTTCTGGAAAAGTACGTATGCGGCGGGGGAAAGGGATATTGCGGAGCCAGGATGCCCATTACCTGCGTGTTGAACCGCGTCTGCTGCTAGTGCGCGACTCACATCTACTGCTTGTTGATCACGTTCTGTCCATGTAAATGCGCTCACGAGTGAATACCTTTCATTACGCGAAGTAGTATGGGCGTGCCATGCGCGTACGGCACAACTAACGCTCCAATCATATATGTTTTAGAGTGAAAGTAATGCTAGGAAGGAGGAGAACGTGGCAAAAAATAGAGATCGAGATTTTTCTCACGAGCGCGCTCTCAATCAGTACCTTGCTCAATACCTTGCTCATTTATCAGTTGAGCGTGCGCTTTCTTCTAATACTTTGGCATCCTACCGCCGTGATTTGGGAAAATATTGCCAACATTTAGCTTCGAGAGGTCTGTTAGACCTTTGCTCAATCACTCCTGAAGACGTGCAATCATTCGTAGATACGCTCGCATACGGGAAAGATGGTATGCCTTTCGCTCCTGCATCAATTGCTCGAATGGTGACGGCTGTTCGAGGGTGGCACAAATTTTTAGTTGATGAAGGTGCCACCCCGCATAATCCTGCTCACGACATCCACCCGCCTAAGGTGCCGGCTCGTCTGCCAAAAGCCCTCACAATCGAACAGATGACGTCTCTTATTGATGCTGCTTCAGTAGGAGAAGGGCCTATTCCTCTGCGTAATCGAGCACTGCTGGAGCTGCTTTATGGCACGGGTGCCCGCATCTCTGAGATCGTAAATCTTACGGTGGAAGATATTGATGTAGATAGCGCGGCACTTCGCCTCTTCGGAAAAGGGCGAAAAGAGAGAGTCGTTCCGCTGGGTTCTTATGCGATCGAAGCACTGGAAGCTTATGCCGTGAGAGGTAGACCTGCATTAGCTGCCAAGGGGGATGGTGCATCGGCTTTTTTTCTCAATAAACGCGGGCGCCCTCTTTTACGCCAAAGTGCATGGGAAGAGATTCAGCGTATCGCTGAGTATGCTCATATTGTTCATGTTTCTCCTCATACTTTTCGCCATTCGTTTGCCACCCATCTGCTCCAAGGGGGTGCTGATATTCGTATCGTACAAGAACTTTTAGGGCATTCTTCTGTGACGACCACGCAGATTTATACCAAAGTGACGCCGGATACGATGAAGGAAGTATATTTTACCTCTCATCCGCGTGCTCGCCATACCTGACGCATTCATAAGATATTCCAGCGTTGTAGAAAAGATGCACATATGCGCAAGAGAATAAGAGGGAGTACACATTATTCTTAATTACGATTTCTAGCGGCATTCAAGGCGCAGCTTATGCCGAGAAAAGCATATGCGATATACGGCAATGATATGCGAGCCGAGATGATAAATCTGCTGGGTCTAGATGATTGCATAGCTAAAATCCGCTACTCTATAAGAGTGAGTTCACATCAAACCAATATCCTTAGCGAGCTGGATCCTCAGCGCGATTTTCCTCTTCCCGCGGAGCTTGAGGGGCACGGGCCGGCACGCATTATCGCCATGTGCAATCAAAAGGGTGGAGTTGGCAAAACAACCACCTCGATCAATCTTGCTGCCGCGCTGGCTGAATACGGGCGTAAGGTGCTGCTCGTCGATTTCGATCCGCAGGGAGCTGCTTCCGCGGGGCTTGGTGTGAATGCGATGGCGCTTGATCGCACAATCTACAACGAAATGCTTGTATCCAAGCCGAATGTACGAGAAATTATTTGCCCGACTTCTGTTGAAAATCTTGATCTTGTACCTGCAAATATTGAACTTTCGGCAGCAGAAATTCAGCTCATCAACGAAGTTGCGCGCGAACAAAGCCTCATGCGAGTGCTGCGCCCAGTACTTGACGATTACGACGTTATTATTATTGATTGCCAGCCTTCTTTAGGGCTTTTGACGGTCAATGCTCTCACTGCGGCACATGGCGTGATTATCCCGCTCGCTGCTGAGTTTTTTGCCATGCGCGGTGTAGCGCTTTTAATGGAGCAGATTGAGCGCGTGCAGGATCGATTGAATCCTCGTTTGGTAGTTGATGGTGTACTTCTCACAATGGTTGATTCTCGTACTATGCATGCCCGTGAAGTGATTCAACTCGTGTGCGAAAAATTTGGTGATCGTGTATTCGACACTCAAATAGCGCGCACAGTAAAATTCCCTGATGCGACAATTGCTGCCGAACCGATCACGTCGTATGCTCCCTCTCACCCCGGAGCAAAGGCGTATATGCGCTTGGCAAGAGAGCTGATTGCCCGTGGTGCCAGTGCATGATCCTCGCGTGAGCGAGCGTCTATCCGATACTTTTGACGAAACAGAAAACCGATATCACGCCGATCGAGCACAGGGCGGTGATGACGACGATCGTGCATTCGCCGTCACTCTCGATATTTTTTCTGGTCCTTTTGAAGTGCTCCTTTCTCTTATTTCACGCAGGAAGCTAGATATTACAGACGTTTCTCTTGCGCAGGTCACAGATGAATTTCTTGCATTTGTTGCTGCTCAAAGTGAGCTTGATCTTTCGCGAGTGAGTGAATTCGTGGTGGTTGCAGCCACTCTTCTCGATCTTAAAGCCGCACGCCTTTTGCCGCATGAGAGCGATGATGAGGAAGATATGGAGCTGCTTGAAGCGCGTGATCTTCTTTTTGCGAAGCTTTTGCAATATCGGGCTTTCAAAGAGGTTGCTGCTGATCTAGCAGCTCGCCTCACCAGTCAAGAGCTTTATGTGGCGCGTGACGTCCCACTCGAAGAGCAATTTAAAGGGTTGCTTCCAGAGGTAGAGTTGGGAATTTCTAGCGATTATCTGGCAATGATTGCGGCGCAGGCTTTGACTCGGCAAGAACCCACAATTGCTTTAGACCATATCCATAGCCCGCTTGTTTCTGTGGAGAGTCAAATTGACGTGGTATGTGAGCGTCTAGCTCTTGGGGATCGCATGAGTTTTGCTCAATTGTGCCATGATGCTCACGATGTGCCTACTGTCGTTTCACGCTTTTTAGCAGTTTTGGAACTTTTGCGCCATGGGCAGGTGGATATTGAGCAGGCGTCAGCATTGGAGCCATTCGTTGTTGTGAGAGTGAGTAATGAGCCTCAGAAAGATGCAAACGCCGACAGAATTGAAGAATATGAGGAAGGTGCACATATAGATGGATAGCGGTAACGATAAAGCTGCTATGCGCGGCGCGTTAGAAGCAATTTTGATGGTTTGTGCAGAACCCGTATCTGTGCGCTCTCTCGCGTTGGCACTTGGTGCTACTGAAGCAGAAGTCGAGATGCTGTTGCGTGCCCTAGCTCATGATTACGAGAGTGGCGAAGCGCCTCGCGGTTTTCAGTTGCGTGAAGTTGCGGGAGGCTGGCGCTACTATTCTCATCCTCGATACGCAACTGAAGTGTCGATGTTTGTGACGATTGGTCAATCGAGCAAACTTTCTGTGCAGGCTCTCGAAACTTTAGCGGTTGTCGCATATCGTCAGCCTGTCACAAAAGCTCAAATCGCGGCTATCCGTGGAGTTGATGTAGACTCAGTACTTCGTACACTGCAAACGCGAGGCTTGGTTGAGAATGTAGGGGCAACTCAAGAAACTGGAGCCGCGCTTTTTGCTACCACGCCGACTTTCCTTGAGCGTATGGGGATAAACTCTCTCGATGAGCTTGCGCCTCTTGCGCCATACCTGCCAGACGATACAGAATTAGAAGATATTGAAAGTGAAGTGCAATGAGTAGAGCAGAGCAAGAATTACACAATCCGCAAGGTGAGCGCTTGCAAAAAATTTTGGCGCATGCAGGCGTTGCGAGCCGTCGTGCTGCTGAAGAGATGATCGCCTCTGGGCGCGTTATGGTCAATGGCATCATCGTCACGCATCTAGGTCTGCGAGTGGATCCAGCGAGCGTGACGATTAAAGTCGATGGCGTCACCGTCCCTCTTCAAACAGATAAACTCACCATTGTGCTGTACAAGCCGCCGGGGGTTGTCTCAACAATGAGTGACGATCAAGGGCGTCCGACGCTCGCAGATTATGTGCACGACTATCCGCAGCGGCTCTTCCATGTGGGGCGGTTAGACGCCGAGACTGAGGGGATTATTCTTTTGTCGAACGATGGAGAGCTTACTCATCGTCTCACGCACCCGTCATTCGAAATTCCAAAGACGTATATTGCGAGAGTTGAAGGAACTGTGACGCGCGGTTTGAGCAGGGTACTCGAGAAGGGGATCACTCTTGACGACGGGCCGATCAAAGTAGATAAATTTACTCTTCACGAGGCGCGCCCGAAGAATTCTATTGTGGAGATTACGTTGCATTCTGGAAGAAACCGTATTGTGAGGCGCATGATGGAAGAAGTCGGGCATCCTGTGATGGAACTCGTGCGTATGCAGTTTGGTAATATCACAGCTGGGCATATGAAACCTGGGCAAACTCGTGTGATTGCTGGCAGCGAGCTCGGTGCGCTTATGCATCTCGTAGATCTATAAAAGCCTGTTGGCAGCTACGTGAATATGGCGTGTGCATGGGAAATAAGGAGAGAGATATGGGAATTGTTGTAGCAATTGATGGGCCTGCAGGCTCTGGAAAATCAACAGTTTCAAAGCGGGTAGCTGATGCGCTCGGTTTGGCATACCTCGATACGGGAGCCATGTATCGTGCGTGTGCATGGTGGGCAGATCATTGCGGAGTAGATCTCGATGATCGTGCTGCTGTTGCCAAAGCAGCACGTGAAATGCCGTTAGACATTCATCTCGACCCGCATATGCAGGTATTTTGCTGCGACGGTGAGGATATTACGGAGGCAATCCGTACATCTGAGCTGTCGAAAGTCGTTTCAAAAGTGGCTGTGAATCTCGATGTGCGTGAGGAACTTGTGCGTCGTCAGCGTGAGATTATTGCGAAGGAGCTAGAGCCAAGCGGCTATGGCGAAGGGCGGGGGATTGTGGCAGAAGGTCGTGATATTACGACTGTTGTTGCGCCCGACGCTCCTGTGCGTGTACTGATCACAGCTTCTGAAGAAGCACGCTTGGCTCGCCGTTCCTTGGAAAAGCGAGGAGATGCGTCCTGCGCTTCTATTGAAGCCACAAAAGATGAGGTGCTTCGTCGTGATCGTGACGATTCTGCTGTACTAAAGAATTTTCTTACTGCGGCAGATGGTGTGACGACAATCGATACGTCAGATTTAAGTATTGATGAGGTTGTGGGTGCTGTGCTTGATCTTATTGAGCAAACCTGCGGTGTGAATGAGCAAGATCGGGCGATTAACGGCGATGGCGATCAGGATTTCGATTGCGATGGCGAGAATGTAGCTGTGGAGGAATTTGATTCTAAGATGTTTGATTCTGAAGAATTTGATTCTGTGCAAGATCGCCAGAGGCTTGCGATGCTTCGCGATCTTATGGGAGATTATGCGCTCGATGACGACGATTTTGGGGTTCTTGATGGCGGCGATATGGAGATATTATCGCCTGCGGGGCTTCCTGTGCTGGCTGTGGTTGGCCGCCCAAACGTCGGTAAATCGACACTCGTGAATCGAATCGTTGGCAAACGTGTGGCTGTGGTTCAAGATACGCCAGGCGTCACCCGAGATCGCGTTCGTTATCAGGCGAGCTGGAATGGGCGAGATTTCACTCTTGTGGATACTGGCGGTTGGGAGCTGAATCTTGAGGGAATTGACCGTTCAGTTGCAGATCAGAGTGAATTTGCTGTGATTGATTCCGATGCAGTTCTCTTCGTTGTTGATGCGACAGTGGGTGTGACGGCAACTGATGAGCATTTCGTTAAACTTTTGCGCCGTTCTGGCAAGCCCGTCATTTTGGCAGCAAATAAAGTTGATTCTGAATCAAACGAAGCCGATGCTGCATATTTGTGGAGTTTAGGAATGGGGGAGCCGTATCCCGTATCTGCTCTGCATGGCCGAGGAACTGGTGATTTGCTTGACGCTGTGATGAAAGTTTTGCCAGAAGAATCTGCGGTTGCGAATGCGCTGCCTTGCGACGGGCCTCGGCGTATCGCATTGGTTGGGCGCCCAAACGTCGGAAAGAGTTCACTGCTCAATAAACTTGCGGGGGAGAACCGCGTGGTTGTTGATCCGCTTGCTGGTACAACCCGTGATCCGGTTGACGAACGTGTTGAGTTGGATGGGCAGACGTGGATTTTCGTCGATACAGCTGGGATTCGGCGTCGTGTTCACCAAACGAGTGGTGCAGACTATTATGCTTCAATTCGCACACAGAGCGCTCTCGAAAAGGCAGAGCTTGGGCTTGTTTTACTTGATGCGTCAGAATCTATCACGGAGCAAGATATTCGCGTAATGCAGCAAGTTGTCGATGCTGGGCGTGCAATGGTGATTGTGTGCAATAAGTGGGATCTTGTTGATGAAGACCGCCGCAAAGAGCTTGATCGTGAGCTAGAAATGGATTTGAACCAGATCGGGTGGGTTGAACGTATCAACCTTTCAGCGAAGACTGGGTGGCATACAAATCGTATTACCCGCGCTATGAATACAGCGCTTGATTCGTGGGATCAGCGTGTTTCGACAGGTAAACTTAACTCTTTCTTAGGGCAGGTTGCTGCGTCTCATCCGCATCCTGTGCGAAGCGGAAAGCAACCTCGTATTTTGTTTGCAACTCAGGTAGGCAGCCGTCCGCCGCGTTTTGTTATGTTTGCTTCTGGTTTTATTGAGCATGGATATCGCCGTTTCCTTGAGCATCGTTTGCGCGAAGAATTTGGTTTTGAAGGGAGTCCTATCCAAATTTCCGTACGTGTGCGAGAAAAGCGTGCACGCACGTCTCGCCGAAAATAAATCAATGCTAGGTGCGTGCTGCAGAGCAGCTCAATTGGATAAGTTGCTGTCGCGTGCTAATATCTATGCGTTGAAAGAAACGGGCTATAGCGCAGTTTGGTAGCGCACTTGACTGGGGGTCAAGGGGTCGTGGGTTCAAATCCCGCTAGCCCGACTACGAGGTTATTGTGTGAGGGAAAGATTACTAGAGTGCTTATCGCACAAGAAGCCAATCTCACAACGTATTCTAAGAGATCATAAAAGGATTGCTGGATAAACGAGAGCTTGGCTCATGGCTGAATTTACTTCTATAAGCGTATGATGATTCGTGCGAGAGAATAATATTCTTTTTCTGAGGATTATAAAATGGAACTGGGAAGTATTGCTGAGTTTTTGTCTGCAGGAGCATCAATTGCCGCGTTTGCTGTGTCTTATATGGCATTAAAAACGGCTATTTCTGCCAATCGTCAAGCACTGGAAGCAAGTCGGCGCGATCTATCTGCTAATGTACAAGCTTGGTGGTGTGTGAGAAAAGATAAAAATACCGAAAATAAATGGGGAATTGCCGTACTAAACTCAGAAAAAGAACCTGTTGTATATAGAGATGTTGAGATTGAACAGCAAGGAGGAAAATCAAGCACATCTCTTAATCTAAAATTCCTTCCTCCTGGTCTATATTTCGCAGAAGCTAAATCAAAGGCGTTTGGATGGGAGTTTATTAAACCTGTAACTTTTGGTGAGCTAGAACCGATTGCCAGATCAGATGGCTATACTATCTGTAAAATTTCATATACAGACCCCTTAGGTAAAAACTGGGAATGGACGCCTGAGAATTATCTTCAAGAAAAATAGAGATCCAGCTCGAATTTTCATTCCGCAAAGTATCGTTTGGGTGGCATCCAAAGGAGCTTGTAACCTAGTGGCGGTATGTGAAGATAGTTTGCTTATTCGTTATGGGCTATTTGCAGATAGCAAGGCGTCTATGGATTTCATCGTAGTAAAGGTGAAATGTATATATGCGCTGTGTTTCATACATGATGGTGTTGGGAATATGTAAGGAGAGCCTGCGGTGAATATCATTTCTTTATTTTGCGGATGTGGTGGGCTTGATCTTGGGTTTGAAAAAGCAGGATTCAAGATTCCAGTTGCAAACGAATTCGATCCAGCTATTTACGAAACGTTTAAAAGAAATCATCCTCAAACGCACCTGATTGAGGGAGATGTGCGGAATGTGACTCGTCAAGATATTGAACCGTATCTCGATGGTGGTATAGATGGAATTATTGGCGGACCGCCGTGTCAATCGTGGTCTGAAGCAGGATCTTTACGCGGAATTAATGATGAGCGAGGGAAGCTCTTTTACGATTATATCCGTATCTTAGAAAATTTTCGTCCAAAGTTTTTTCTTGCAGAAAACGTCAGTGGTATGCTCGCTAATCGGCATAGCGGTGCTGTGCGCAATATACTAAAAATGTTTGATAGTGCTGGATATGCCGTCACGCTCACGTTAGCGAATGCTAAAGATTATGGTGTGGCGCAAGAGCGTAAGCGAGTCTTTTATGTTGGATTTCGTAAAGATCTCGATATAAAATTCGTATTTCCGCAAGGTTCGACCAGTGATGATGAGAAAAAAATAACGCTAAGGGATATTATATGGGATCTTCAAGATACGGCGGTGCCTGCAGGAGAAAAGAACCGTCATAATCCAGAAGCGGTCAATAACAACGAGTATTTCACTGGTGCGTTTTCCCCAATTTTTATGAGTCGAAATAGGGTCAAATCGTGGGATGATCAAGCATTCACTGTGCAGGCCTCTGGGCGGCAATGCCAGCTTCACCCATCTGCTCCCAAAATGGTGAAAGTTGGTGCTGACGATTTCCGTTTTGTTGAGGGAAAAGAACACCTGTATCGGCGGATGACGATTCGTGAAATAGCGCGGGTACAAGGTTTTCCAGATGATTTCACATTTATCTATCGTGAAACAAATAATGCTTATAAGATGATCGGCAATGCGGTGCCTGTGAATCTTGCATATGAAATTGCATGTGCAATTATGAATCATGTGAATGGGAAGTAAATGACGCCACGCATAGTATTGCTTGGAGAAGTAAGAGAAATAGGTGGCGAAATATGAGTGCAAGCAGCAATAATCAAGGGCGAGCATATGAGTATGCTTGGCTAGATGTATTATCTAAGAAACTTTCAAAGAGCCAACAGATAGAACTTGTACGAAATTCAAGTTTTGATGCAAATATGAGAGCTTGGTTAACGATGCCCGAAGAAATGCGTGATCTTTTATATATTTCTGCAGATGCCGCAGTCGAAACGCTTGTAGAGCTAGAACCACGCCTAAATGAAAATAATAGCGGCATAATTAGGCTGGAGTTCCAGCAAGATAAAACAGCTATCAAAGGTGATGTGCGAGATATTCTTATCAAACGTCCTGATACTGCTTGGGAAATTGGGCTGAGTATCAAACATAATCACGATGCAGTTAAACATAGCCGTTTGAGCTATTGTCTTGATTTTGCTGATGAATGGTTTGGAAATCCCTGCAGTGATGCGTATTGGGCAGATATACAGCCTATTTTTGATAGATTAAAAGAGCATAAGGCGCAAGGAAGTCGATGGTCAGATATTTCCGATAAAGAAAATGAAATTTATGTTCCACTTTTACGGGCGTTTATGGAAGAAATACGGCGTGCCTATACATGTGATCCTTCTGTCCCTAAAAAGATGGTCGAATACTTAATTGGCTTTGAAGATTACTATAAAATTGTGAGTCAGGATAATAAACGAGTCACGATAATTCATGCTTTCAATATGCATGGTACATTGAATCTTCCTGGCAAAATTACGGTATCTGCTATATGCGTTCCTGTAGTTGATTATCCAACAGAAATTATTGCATTGCGATTCAAAGATAAAAGCAGCAATACTGTTGAAATGTATTTAAATAATGGCTGGCAGTTAAGTTTTCGAATTCATAACGCATCATCAAAAGTAGAGCCGAGCCTAAAATTCGATATTCGATTTATTGGGATGCCAGTTGAAATTTTAAATCTTGAATGCCGCTGGAAATCGTAATATCGCACGTGTGTAGATGCGTCAATGTAATACTGAAAATCTATAAGATATGTGTTTGCCCATCGATTAAAATTCCTGCAGTCTCTCGACGGTATACCATATGTAGGAAAAACTATTTACATCCATTCACGTATTCTGTATTTTTGAAATAGGCATTTCCATCACAGATATTTAATTATGGTCGAGGAGCATCAGTGAAATTAAAGATTAGTAGAAGTTTCCTAGCTATCCTCATAGTCTTTGTAGCCACTATGACAGGTTTTAATATTCCATCGGCTCATGCTGAAGAAAATTATCGGGTGATGTATCTTACCTTCACTCCCGACCCATCGGTAGAAAAACCGCTTCAAAGTTATCGAATCGAATATTGGAATGAGGGGCAAGCAAAGCAAAAACAAATGTTTGCTAGCATTCTGCCCAACGGAGATCTGTATGCCAGCGTCGGTTTACCTGCAGATACGGGAAATTTTTACGTTTATCGTACCGATACTCTTTCTGTGCAAAATGGGCAAAAAGAAAATAAAGTTTGGGAATCGGCTGTATTTAAAAACGTCAGGCTAGGAAACTCTGTGTACGCCAAGTGGGATGCTCGTAATTACTCCTACACTCCTGATGGAAACTTTGATTCAGTAGATGACGGTCGATTAAAAGTATCTTTTACTCCCGATCCTAGTGTTCCAGTTGAGGAATATAATCTTTGGGTATGGAATGATGGAGAAAACGGGCATTCTGTGCCATTTACATCAAAAGATTCCAGTGGAAAACTTATTGCAGATATCATTGTGCCTGCGCCTCATAAAACAGTGAATCTTATCGTGCGCCGCTCAACTACGGCAAACGAATGGCAGTGGCAAACATCTAACATGGAAAAGATACCCGTTCCTGGAAGTGTGGCTATCGGCTCGGATGGAACCTATACGTCGAAACCGGCCGATGCTCCTCTAGAAAAACCTACGTCCGTCACCTTAACTGTCCACTATGTGCGCTATGACAATAAGTATGATAACTGGAATATCTGGACTTGGTTGCCAGAGAAAACGGGTTCACGAGTTGATTTTGATGAGACTCACACAGCTACTATCACGCATACGGATACCAATGGAATTGAAAAAGTTGGATTAATTGTACGTCGCTCTGATGCTGATAATGAATGGGCGGCTAAAAATACTGCAGCGGATCTTTTTGTGGATAAATTTCCAGATGGAAAAGCCGAAATTTGGATAGCTCAAGGGGATGAAAAGATTTACTATTCGGAAGCTGATATTCCTCAAAAACCGCCAGTGGCTCAATGCTCGGCATTACACACTAAAGAATTTAACGAAAAATATTATTATGACGGGGAACTAGGGGCGCTGTATTCAGCAGAAAAAACGACGTTCCGACTCTGGGCGCCAACAGCTACGAAAGTTGAATTTGTTAATTACTCTGATAATGGTGCAGTTTCTGCAATGACCTCTGGCGAAAAAGGAACATGGGAAACGACTTTGCAAGGTGATCAGAAAGGGCTGCAATATCGTTACCGTCTGCATTTCGATGGTGGAAAAATAACTGAAGCTATTGATCCTTATGCAAGGGCAGTTACAGCTAATAGTACTCGTACTGTGGTCATCGACGAAGATAAAACTATTCCACATAACTGGGATGGGAATCGGATGCCTGCGTTTACGTCTATGAAAGATGCCATTATTTATGAAGCCCATGTACGCGATCTAACAATTGCTCCTGATAACGGAATTAAAAATAAAGGAAAGTTTTTAGGACTCACCGAATCTGGTACTAAAACGGATGCTGGCAATATCTCGGGTCTTGACTATCTGAAATCCTTAGGGATTACGCATGTGCAGTTCCTGCCAATCTTCGATTTCGGTTCAGTTGATGAAACTGGTGATCTTTCTTATAACGCACAGTATAACTGGGGCTATGATCCGCAAAACTACAATGTTCCTGAAGGATCTTATTCTACTAATCCCCAGGATCCGACCTCGCGTATTTTAGAGTTGAAATCTATGGTTGAGACTCTGCATAGCAACAATATGCGAGTAATTATGGATGTTGTTTACAATCATGTACACAACCCAGCGCTCTCTCCTTTGCAACAAACAGTTCCCGACTACTATTTCCGCATGGACGAAAATTGTTTGTTTAAAAACGGTACAGGAGTAGGCAATGAGACTGCTTCAGAGCAGCTAATGATGCGTAAATATATTGTCGATTCGGTAACCTACTGGGCTAAACATTACGATATTGATGGTTTTCGCTTTGATTTAATGGGAATTCACGATGTAGAAACTATGAAAGCTGTGCGTGAAGCATTAAATAAAATTGATCCTTCAATAGTGATTTTAGGAGAAGGCTGGGAAATGGGAAATCACCCAGCAGGTGTAGCGGGAGCCAATCAAAAAAATGCGCGCCAGCTGCCTGGAATTTCCTTCTTTAATGATCAATACAGAGACACAATAAAAGGTGATAATTTCAAGAGGGAAAGTAAAGGTTTTATTAGCGGCGCGAATGAGCAGCAGCGATCTTGGGACTTATTGAATAATATTAAAGGTGCACAATACGTGCGTGAATATCTCGATCCGAATCAATCTGTGATTTACAATGAAGCGCACGATAATTACACCATGTTTGATAAGTTACGTGGAAGTTTGCCTACTGATATTTCTGATTCAGAGCTGGCTAAGCGTCACACCTTAGGTACGGCAACTCAATATTTAGCTAATGGAGCTGTGTTTATTCACGCGGGACAAGAATTTTTACGTACTAAGAATGGGGATGAAAATTCATATAAATCTCCAGATTCTATCAATAAGTTTGATTATGACCGAGCCAAAAAGTACGAAGAACACGTCAACTTTTTCCGCAATCTCAATAAATTCAGACTAAAGTACGATTTCATGCGGCAAGGCACGTACACAGATGTGAATAATAAATATACGCATAAAATTATTGATGATGATAGTACGATTTCGACAGATCATATCGGATATAAGGTATTGGATGCTTTTAATCTGCCAACCAAGACTGGTAAAGACAGCTCTGATGCTTTTGTTTACATTAATGCTGGCAATCAGCCTTGGAAGGCTCCTTTGCCTAAGGGCGACTACGAAGTCGTTATTCAAAGTTTAAACCTTTACGATAACCCTACTTCGCTGGTCTCCAATGGCGAGGTGATTGTACCTGCTCTAAGCGTCTTACTCGTTCGTGAAGCTGCAGCGCCTAAACCAGAGCCAGAACCTGAACCAGAACCGCAGCCTCAGCCCCAACCAGAACCGAAACCTCAACCAGAACCGAAACCAGAGCCACAGCCACAACCTGAACCTCAGCCAGAACCAGAACCGCAACCAGAACCAGAACCGCAACCAGAACCAGAACCTCAGCCACAGCCTCAACCAGAACCGCAACCAGATTTGAATCCAGGTGATAGCTCTCGGGAACATCAGGCTCTTCTTCCTCGAGAAAATACAAAGGATAGAGGATTGCAGATGAATAGCCGCCAGGAGAATCTACCGCAGCTTAGTCACACTGGGTCAGATATTTATGAAGTATTTACTGCAGCTCTTTTTGTCACTTTAGCAGGAATTATCTTAGTGGGCAGTAGGCGTAGACAAACGCAAAGAAAAATTACTAAGTCACTTTCATAGGAGATTTCAGATCCTATCAATAAGTGAATTTAAGTATCTCTATGCAGTAATTGTGATTGCCTGCGGGGGTATCTCAGGGGTATCTCCTTGTATTATCGGGTACCATCTGCGAGAGATTTTAAGATAAAATTAAATTAAAATAATGGATGTTTACTGAAAGATTCACAGTGCTTGGCTGAAGGCTAGGGGAGTGAGCGTAAAATGATGGGGAGAGGATCGATAATGAGTGATGGTGCATATGAGGAGCCACTAATGCCTGTACAAGATGCATCTTCTGCAACCTCTCGTATTTCTGGGATTACAAGAGACGCTCTCGATGTTCCAGCATCGCTGCCCGGGCTTGATGCAGATGATCTTGCTGCTATCGATGCACTTCCTGCAACAAGTGCTCTGCTCATTGCGCGCCGTGGACCAAATGCAGGGGCGCGTTTCTTGCTTAATTCCGATTCCACAATTGCGGGGCGTAGCACACGTGTCGATATTTTTCTTGACGACGTGACTGTCTCTCGTCGTCATGTTGAGTTTTTGCGTGACGGCGCAACTTTCACTCTTCGTGATATGGGCTCGTTGAACGGCACATATGTGAATAACGAGCTCGTTGATTTCAAAGTGCTTCGCACAAATGATGAGGTTCGTATTGGTAAATATCTTTTCTCTTTCTTTGCATCTCAAGGTGAATAATAATGCTTAAGCCCCATGCTCATCTGCAGGCTCATGCTGATGATGACGCTTCATGTATTAGCTGGCCCCAGGATTTGCCGCATGAGCCTACGCTTAAAATAGGTGAAGTGCGTTCAATGCTCAGCGCAGAGTTTCCTTTTTTAGCGGCGTCAAAGATTCGCCATTTTGAAAATGAAGGTCTTATTGACCCTCAGCGCACACGTTCAAATCAGCGTATGTTTTCCCTTGCTGACGTTGAGCGTTTGCGTTTTATTCTTGTTGAGCAGCGTGATCGTTATACTCACCTCGCGCAAATTAAAGAAATGCTTCGTCAGTTAGATACTGGCGAAGTGATAAATGAGCATCCAGGAAAAATGCGTGCTGTGGGCGGGGGAGAGCAGGTCGCTATTCGTCCAGGTACTCGCTTGGCGAAAACAGAGCTATCGCAGTTGGTCGGAGTCTCTGTACAGACAATTGATCGCTATATTGATGTGGGTTTGCTGACGACCGATTCTCGCGGTCGTCTCACTGCTCAGGCAGTTGATATTGTGCGTTATGCTAATATGCTCGAAGAATTGGGTATGGATTCACGTCAGCTTCGTTCAGTTCGTACATCTGCCCATGCCCATGCTGTATCTGTTGTGAACATGCTCGCACTTGAGCGTTCCCGCAAGACGCCGCTTTCTCAGGAAAGGGTAGTGGCAGCAACAAGCGAAATGTCTGCATTACTTACACACTATTATCGCGCATTACTGCAAGAAAACATAGATGTTGAGCTGCGTTGATCTCATAAAACTTAAAGTAAATTCATCTTTTACTTTAAGAAACGCCTATGCGACACGCCAAAATACTTAAATAATATCGTTGTGTTTTTAAAGAAAGAGGCTTAGGCTTAACACTAGGTTTTCAATAGGAGGGGCACGCGCCATGATTGATCCAACCACGCTTGGAAAAAACTCTTCACAAGAGCAGCAAATGCTGTTTGACGATGGATTGCCAGAGCTTGACGATGATTTTGGCTATCGAGGACCATCTGTCTGCCGCGCTGTTGGAATCACATACCGTCAGCTCGATTACTGGGATCGCACTGGGCTTGTTGGGCCAACCGTACGTGTGGCTCGCGGCTCTGGTACGCAGCGCCTTTATTCCTTTCGGGATGTTTTAGTATTGAAAGTGGTCAAACGCCTGCTTGATACGGGAGTTTCTTTGCAGCAAATTAGGGCTGCAGTTGCACGCCTTGAAGATTTTGGAGTTGATGATCTCGCAGGTATCACGCTGATGTCTGATGGTGCGTCAGTGTATTTATGCACCTCGAATGATGAAGTTATTGATCTTATCAATGGTGGGCAAGGTGTATTTGGTATAGCTCTCGGAAAAGTTTGGCGAGAAGTGGAAGGTTCGCTCACAGAGCTTCCAGTTGAACGATCTGAGTCTGTGGCTGATCGCATCGTTGATGAGCTTGCTCTTCGCCGTGCCCATAAGCGTGCACAAGGTTAAGATATGTGCTGGAGGCATGTGTCAGATCGTGCCTTCTCTTTTCTTATAGTGTTTCAGCAAGCAGGGCAGTAAAGCAGTACGCAAGAAAATGGCACGGAAGTGCTGCAAAACTCATAAACGAGATTTCTTTACCTAATCTGACATAATGTGCATTATCGGAATTAGATTGAAATGTGCTTCAGATTAGCGACTCTATAAGAACTCCCGTAAACTATCTACGGAACAAATAAGCGATTGTGTGCGTTGAATATGCAGATCAGCTTAAATTGAAAGAAGGATACGATGGTTGAACGTTCGCTGCGTGGAATGAAAATTGGTGCTAACTCCTTAGAGTCTGACGAAGGTGTTGCTTTCGTTGAGCGCCACAATGTGACGTATGTATGCGATAATTCCCATCGTTTCGATATTACGATGGCAACCGATGCAGAAACGCCCTTTACTTGGGAATGCAAATGCGGAGCTGAGGCTCATCTTGCCAGTGGCGATACCGATCTTGATGCTAAGCCGATAAAAGCTGTGCGCACACACTGGGATATGCTCCTTGAACGTCGAAGCGAAGATGAGCTGAAAGTACTGCTGAAAGAGCGTCTTGACCTTTTGCGTGCAGGAAAATTGTATAAGCGTATGCGCTAAAATAGGTGCTACGCTACCACGCTATCGATGCGAGCGACGACTTGACTTGGGTACGTCGAGGAATTCGTGTGCGTTGCAATCCCCGTGCACTGAGCACTATTGCGAAAACTAATCCTGCAGCAGTTATACAGTAACGTTGTGCCCACGTCCTAATTGCGTATGTTTCTCCTTGATATAAAGGGATGTCTACAATACGTGCATCTTGAGTAAAAAGTTCAGTCTGATAGATGATCTTCCCATCTGGCATGGCTACCCCTGATGTTCCCATTGTGGAAACTTGAATAGCGGCGCGCCCAGTTTCGATTGCGCGAAAACGCGTAATGGCAAACTGCTGAAATGCTTCATCCGATTCTTCAAAAGTTACGTTACTTGTTGGCACGATGAGGAAATGCGATCCCAGTGCTCCTTCAGCAACGATATCTGCATACGCAATTTCAAAACAGATAGGCACAGCTGCTGTGAGTCTTTGCTCTGAGTTATCTGTGTGAACAGAATTCGTGAGGTGAATACTCAAATGCGCAGGCTTATACCCCGGCTCCATATCGATTGGAATTTCATCTGTTTTTGTCGTCAGATGTTCAAAAAAGCTGCGATACGGCACGTATTCGCCAAAAGGCACAGGGCGCTGTTTGGAATAAGTTTCCGCATCAGAGGGAATCGTGCCATCTGGATACTGGATAACGTAATCATTTGTGCGCAGTGTGCGCCCGTCACGCTCAAAATACTTTTGTGTTCCTAAAAGTAATGGCACACCAGCTTTGCGGGCAAGCTGCTGTATATCCTCTCGCGTATCGGGATCTTCTCGATAATCAAGCGCAGACGTTGATTCAGGAAATATGAGGATATCGGGTTGTTGCGCAAGAATCTTATTCGCTGCTTGAATATGGTTTTCGGTGGTGATAGAACTCCACGATTCAGTGCTAACCTCACCAATTTTAGGTGCATTTCCTTGAACGATTCCGACGCGAAGTGTACCGTTCGATTCTGGCGTTGAAAGGAGAGCAAGCGGCAAGCACAAGATCAATATGCTTATACATGCGGCAGCGATGGCACGCACTGGATGCAGGTGCAAAAAATTTCGCAGGGCAAGAATGAAAGAGATAGAGGCAATAACTGCTGCCGCTCCCACAAGTTCACTTCCCCCGAGAGAAGCCAAGTGTGCTAGTGGAGAATCGACGAGAGAGCATGCGCTCAATCCCCAAGGCAAACCGCCCATTGGTATGTAGCTGCGAGCAAGCTCCATGCCAGCCCACGATATGCCAGAAGTTAGCAGTCCGCAGGCAACGGCGATTGCAGATTTTTTGCTATCGACCCAACGCCATATTCCAGCCCAGATAAGAGCAACAGCACCAAAAAATAGACTTTCAAGCCCAGCGAGCGCTGCCCTCGGAACGAGCATTCCAGAAGCTACCTGCGCCCAATCAAACAGAAGATAAAAATAAATAAAACCGCCGAGCGTGCCCGTTATAAAAGCTCGCCCCCACGTTGCTCGATGAGCCGCCAGCCAGAAAAAAGCCAAGCCAGCTAGCATAAGCGGCCAATAATTTCGTGGAGCAGCAGCAGCCCACAGGCTTATACCCGCCGCACATGCCAATAAAATGCACACAACATACGGATACGAATGGCGACGTCTATATGATCTACTACCTATTATCACATCCACTCCCAACGTTTAATGCAGTTCATTGCAGTTGCAGCACACGAACCTATTGGAGAATCTGCCGTCACTGCTGCAATTTGCCCAAGTAAATCGATAAGGCGTCTATTAGCTGCCATAAAATCTCCGACGTCAATTCTGAACGTGCGTAAAATATCTGAAAGCGCAGCGCCTTGTGCCCATAGCATAAACGCCTCTACCCCGCCATTGCTTGGCTCTGGCGTCCTATCTATGTGGTGGCGGCGTTCAAGTTCAGCAAGAAATTGATAATTACGTTCAACTGCGTTCCATGCGTCTATGAGTGTAGCAGGCAAAGATGCTCGAAGCTCCCCCAATCGTCTATCCCCTAGAAAGCACGTGCATATTCCAGCTAGTTCACTAGGTGCGAGCTGGGCAAATGAGGATTCCATTAAGCATTGTGTAATAAGCAAATCGCTTTCATTATGAATGCCGCTTAGAAGCTCCGCCCCTATCCCCAATTTCACCATCTGAGCTGAATCCTTGCTGTTGGAACGTTTATGGAGATAGCCAAGATAGTCGAGGACGTCAGCAGTTGCATCAAACTCACGTGCCACGGAATCATGTGAACGTGATACTTGATGGGTGATAGCACTCAGTTGCTGATCTAGCGTGATGAGCTCGCGTGTTTGGTTCAGATGATACGGCAAATCTGGGCAGGAATGAACTGGGTGAGTATGCAAACGTGGATCTTTTGGTTGTGCAGTGCGATCCCACGATCCAGTCAAATCACGATCTGTGCCAAGGTCAATACGTTCAAGAGCAACGTCGAGAATTTCTTCAGCAAGCTGTTCGCGCACTATTGGATCTTTGAAGCTCATGCCGAAAGGCATCGTTGCTTGGCCAACATCTCGAAGTTCGCTTGTGAGATCGTGACGATGCACCCAACGTAGTTTCGCCTCTGGCGTCACCATACGCATACGTTCCTTGTGCTTCGAGAGCATCACGCCATACTGAAGAGCCCCTTGATAGGCATATGCATAAATTGTGCCGATTGAAGCACGCTCCCATGTGTTGTGAATTATCGCTTTATAGGCTGCTTTTGCTTTACGTCGCTCTGCTTTCGAAGCTCGCCCAGCACGATCGCGCAGACGTGCATACTCTGCAACGCTGCCTGCAGGGCAAGCATTTTCCAACTTTTTTTCTAACTTTTCTATACGAATACGTATACGCCGTGCTCGAGCTTCCAGCTCGACGATATGGCTGTTTGCCTGAAATTGAGCAAAAGAACGCCCCATCATTGAACGTGCGTCGTCGTAAGAGAGAAAACGAAGCAAATTAGCAACGGCATTATACGAAGGGAAAAATGCGCTGTGCAGTGATTCGATACTTCCCGAAGCAAGATCTGAAAGCTGCGGAAGTGAAAGTGACGGTGAAGCAAGGATCACGGCATTGCCTACCTTATCTTTTCCTCGTCTTCCTGCACGCCCGATCAGCTGGGTATATTCAGTGCCCGTGAGATCTACGAAATCTGTGCCGTTGAATCGACGCAGATCTTCGAGCACAACTGTGCGTACTGGCATATCGATTCCAAGTGCCAAGGTGCCTGTTGCATACACAATCGAAAGAAGCCCCTGATTCATAAGGCGTTCGACGAGCTCTTTTATTGCTGGAAACATTCCTGCATGGTGCGCGCCAAAACCTCGGCTCAGTGCTCGAGACCAAAAGTTAAAGCGTACTGTACGTGCATCTGCTGTGCTCAGCTGTGCGCGCAGCAGAGCAAGCTGAGATTCAATCTGAGCTTTCTGAGCGGGAGTCGTCAAACATATATCCGAATCGAGTAAATCCCCCACAGCTTTATCGCAACCTTTGCGAGAAAAAATAAATTCAATTGCAGGCAAGACGTTTGCTGTGCTCAATGCTTTAATAATGCGCCGACGATCCGTGCTCGTTACGCAGTATTGCCGAGAAAAACGTGTGTGACGATGCCTGCTTCTATGTTTGGTCGAAGAATGTGACGATGCATTATCGGCGGCGTCGATGCTATTGAGAGCGTGGATGGCTTTTGGCGTCACTTTCCCTTGATCGTCTAAAAGCTCAAGAAGTGAGGTACGTGCGCACAGATAGTGGACGAGCGGCACAGGTCGCACAGTTGAGACGATGAGTTCTGTAGGGCCGTGAATAGATTCAAGCCAGGCGTGAAGTTCGGTGACGTTTGGCATCGTCGCCGACAAGCTGACGAGCCGTGTATGGGATGGCAACTGTAAAATAATTTCTTCCCATACTGGACCTCGCACAGGATCGGCAAGATAGTGCACCTCATCGAGCACAACGTATCCGATATCGGCAACTGCGCTATCGTGAGCATAGAGCATATTGCGCAGCACTTCCGTTGTGACTACCACAATGTCTGCATCTCGGTTAATCGTCACATCTCCAGTGAGCAGCCCAACGTGTTCTTTTCCATAAGTAGTGCATAGGTCGTGATATTTTTGATTAGACAGCGCTTTAATCGGAGCTGTGTAGACGCAGCGAACGGATCGAGCACACGCAAGCTCTACAGCGCCAAGAGCAACCATCGTCTTTCCAGATCCAGTGGGGGCGCTCAGCAGCACATCTACTCCCCTGCTCAAAGCATAGAGAGCTTGACGCTGCACATCATCTAATATAATGCCGCGTTGTTCTTTTTGTGCAGAAATGAAATTCTCAATGACGGCAGCTAATCTTTTGCTAGAAACCATTGATAGCCGTATCCTTTTTCGTTGGAACAGCAGCACATGTGCTGCGCTCGAGGAGTTTCTCACGTGTATCGCCTGCTTTTCTCGCGCTGTGCAGACTAATACTGTATCGCTTACACAAAGCATGAAGATCAGGAACGAGATCTTTTGCAATATCGGGTGAGGTGAATAGGAGAGCAGACTTCCCTAAACGCACGAGCACGGTCCGTATCCAGTGAATGTTCGCTGCTGAAAAGCGCAGCTTGCCATCTGCACTCATTTTTACGCCTGGAAGCTCCTCTGCAATCCAGCGAGCATGAGGCTCACACAAAAGTGTTGCCGACGTCCCGCACATAGTACGGGAACGATTTCTGTATGTGCGTTGCCACTCATATATGGGAGTTTTAGGAAACGTCGCATCAAGAATTTTCGCCTCTGAAATTCTGTCGAGACGATATGTTCGCAGTTTATTATCAGCATTTACAGCTGCAAGAAGTGGGTTGATTTGCGGATCGATAGTAAAGGGCTTCAGACGCGCTTTTTGGCAGACGGCATGCCCTGAAGAATCTAATGCCCAATAGTCGATGCTGAGCTCTCGGTGCTCTTCAATAGCTTGAGAAACTGCTGTGATAACGTGTGGCGTAAATTTTGTATCAGAGGGCGGCCATAAAGCTCGTTCATAGCCTGCGCTGCTCGCAGCATCAGTGAACCGTGAACGCAATTCCAGCAAAGAGCGTCTATGCTCCCCTGCTGCTACCGTAAGAAGAGAATCAATTGCGGCAAGTACGGAAATAACTTCTGCGAGAGTGAACGTTAGATCAGAATGATGAGATGCATAGCTGAGAGGATTTTCGACGGCTTCGATCACCCAGTTTTTATTAAGCGGCTCTCCTTCTTCCCACTCTGGCATAGATAGATCGTAAGGGCTATAGGGCGTGCCGTCGATAAAAATTTCTGTGGTGAAAAGATCTTGTAGTTCGCGGCGCACAGTGAGCATATCGACTGAAAACTTTGCAGCAAGATCACCTAAAGTTGCCGATCCGTGGTTGAGAAGATACGAATAGTAAGATTCTCGACGGCTCACAGAGGTATCGATACTGAATGATGAGTGTGCTGTACGGTTGTGATAAGTGAAGTTAGCGTCAGCTTCAGCATGTGGTGAGTTCTTATTGTTGCTGGTGGAGGAAATTGTGCGAGGGCGAGAAGAAATCATGTGAGGCTGAGAAAGAGCATCATCAGCATGAAATGAAGTATCTAATGAACGTTTAAGAGCATTGTATGCTGCCTGGATATGGGCGACGACCTCATCGACGACAGGCTTAGGCGAAAGTACCTGCAGTTGATCGCCGTAAAAAGCGACTTCTTCTAATAGTGAATCGAGAGAAATTCCCTCGAGAAAATAGATATCGCCATATTCGGCAGGCGTGCATAAATCTGCCAGTTTGCTCTGCTCAACGTTTTCTTTTGATATATGTACACTTCGGTTTGTGAGAGGAAGGCACGTTCCTGGTGCAGCCCAGAAAAAAACATCGATGGGTGTAAACCATGAATCAGCTTCCGCCTGCTGAGAGATTATGCGTTCACAATCAGACGGGCTGAGATCAATTTTTTCTTCTTTGATTGTGCACTTTTGCATGCGATCGATTTTATAAAGGTGTATATCTGCAACACTGGCAGATTGATGCCCTGTATTCGCAGGAGAAAAGCTCTTGAGCACAGAGCTATCGGTTTTCTGTGTGAGTTTAAAACCGCGCACATAGAAATATCCTCGATGTATTTCCAACGTGATGGGCAGTATGCGCCGCGCTGAAGGTTCACTATCGTGTAGGCTGCGGTAAATAAATGAAATTGGGCGGGAGCTTTGAATCGCTGAGGCAACTGTAGTGACGAAACGCCCGCGCGGCACAGAAAAAGCCATTGGTGTGCGGATTTTAGATGCCTGCCCTTGACTGATGGCTTTGCTGATTCCCATGTGTGCAAAAGCTTCTGCCGCGCTGCTTTCTTTGAATTCGAGTAGCGGAAGAAGAAGACTCACATTCAGCCCTCGAATATCAATATGAATGTTGCCTTCATCGGATAAATAATATGCGGTACTGCGGCTATCGTATCCTCGGGCAGTAATATTGTTGCCGCTTGCTCGAAGCACATTGATATCGTTGCGAATTGTTTCATATAACGTCTCAGAGCTTACACTACGAGCAAGAAATTGATAGACAGGGACGCTTTGCGCTATCTGGGCGAGAGTGAGCGGAGAATTTTTCAGAGCTATACGCAAGCTGAAACGGCGATGCCCTGGGCGATCTCGAGTAAGAGAAGACGCAGACTCAGGTGTGCGCGCTGACTGCTGCGAATGTGGTACCTGCATATATCACAACCTCCTCTTTTTATATAGATAGTGTAGCGGAGTGCTCTGGAGCTTACTCAGATACGAAGATCGGCACATACGAAGATCGGCACAGAGCGTAAACGCGTATGCCGATTCGTATAGGTTCGGTTAAAGAGCGCTATCGCGATGAGGCAGCTAGAGCTGTGCTACTTCATCTTCTGCGCTGCATTCACGATATTTTGAGTAAATGCTGTGTGAGGATCGACAGCGTGCTCAATCAGCTTTTGTTCGAGCATAAAGGCCGCCATATTTTCCCACTGCATTGGATTTTGAGCACCAAATACCTCATTTCCCTGATAAAGCTTAAGTGTGGCTTGCAAAACTTTTTGAGCCAGCTCACGTTGAGCAGGTTCGTTTTTAAGAGCTGGAACATATTGAGCGGCAATATCGACTGTACCCTCGATATCGTTAGCGGCAGTTTCTACTCCTTGCTGCACAGCTACTAAAAATCGTGCATAAACATCCTCATTGATGCGTGATGCCATTGAGCCAAAGCCTACTCCCACAAGAGGAAGTTCTTCATCACTGAGCGGTATCGTCGTTACCTCAATACCTGCATTTTCCAGAGCAATCACGTCACTATTAGCAAAACCGATCACTGCATCAACTTCTCCATCTTTAAGCGCTGCGGTCTGAGTGTAGCCAATGAAACTCTGCGTTACCTTATCTTCCAAACCGTGCCGTTTTAATGCGGCAAGCAGTCCATAATAGTTTTCTCCGTATGGTCCAGGTAAACCAATTTTCTTGCCAGCCATCTGCTCCCATGATGTGATGCCTGAAGATTTAGGGGTAATCAAGGTTGCTGGATATTGCTGATACATCGTTGCCCAGTTCACTACGTCGATACCCGTTGAGCGCGCCTGCATCATTTCATCTCCGCCAGCAAAAGTAATATCTTCATCGCCTGCAGCAAGTGCTCCGAGGAGAGATTCTTGAGCGCCGTGATGACGAAGAGTGACGTTTAATCCTTGTTGATCGAAGTAACCTTTTTCTTTCGCTACGTAGAGAGGAGCAAATTGAATATCTGGAACGTATGTGAGCCCAATAGTCACATCGTCTTTCTTTTGAGATACGGAAGAGCTATCGGTCTTCGCGTCTCGATTCGTGAGAGAGCACGCGCTCATAGTGGCTAGAAGGCTCAGGGCTATAGTGAAAGCTGCTAGTTTCTTGTGAGCTGCCAGTGGCATCGTTATTCCTTTCTGGTATGAATGTGTAGGGTGTGTTTAGTGCTAGTAACTTACGAGTTCAAAAACTTTATGTTCAAGAGCTTTGATGACGGTATAGATCGCAACTGCTGCTGACGCAAGCAGGATGATAGATGCAAAAAGAGGCGCAGTTGCGTTCATATGCTGGGAAGCAACAAGCTGAATTCCAAGCCCCTTATCTCCGCCGATCACCATTTCTCCGACTACTGCGCCAGTGACTGCCAGAGTGAAGCCTGTGCGAAGTCCTGCCAAAATATGAGGCCCAGCAAGAGGAAGCTCAATAGAGGTGACGAGGATTCTTCCGTGGGCTCCGTCAAGTTTTGCTGCTCCAATAAGCTCGGAAGAAATAGAACGCACGCCTACAGCCGTTGCGATAATCACGGGGAAAACAACCATGATCGTGCATAATACGACGATAGGCGCAGTGCCGTAACCAACCCACATAACGAGTAAAGGAGCGAGAGCTATTGCTGGTATTGCTTGGCTCGCCGCTAAAAATGGTTCAAGCGCACAGCTGAGCAAAGGATTGTGGGCAATAGCAAACCCCGCAGGAATGCCGATAATGGCGGCAGTGAGGCACCCGTATAGCGCTTCAGAAAGAGTAGTGCCCAAAGCTACGAGCAGGTAGCCTTCTGAAACCCCTCGTATTAGTTCGTGAGCGACATCGTAAGGAGTTGGAAGCGCATAAGTATCAATCATGTGCAAAGACGTTACGCTATGCCACAGCCCGATCATGGCGAACCCAAGGATTATGGGGGCAATCCATAAACCGCGTGCCGTATGCAAGGCTGTTCCCTTCGCTCTGATGCACGGCATAGATGCTCTTAGAAAAATTCTGAGAGCACAGCTTCATGAAGAAGTATGTGCTGTGCAATATGGATATACTTTTGCACGCAGCGCTCCATGGCATGAAAACGGGAAACCAAAAGTGCGTAGCCAGCATAAAGTTGGCTACGCCGTGTGCCTCCCATCCGGACTTTAACCGTCGGTTGAGGAATTTCACCTCATCAACCGCAGTGAGTATATATTCACTGCGGGTCGCGGACTATCACCGCCGGTTCAGACTTTCACTGACCCTGGCGCACGTGTGTGCATATCCAGCATATACTCTCGGCGCAGCAGATACCACATTGTATTTCAAAGGAGGTAATATCGCCCGCACTTTCGTATGTGTGCTCACGAAAGTGCGGGCACACATACGAAAGTATCCTACTTTCACAATTGCAGTGTTTGATATTTTCGAATACAGATTGTGCCAGCTGCACATAAAACACACGCTAGCGCCAGAGGCAAAATTCCGCGAGATCCAGAATTCGGCAATGGCTTATTGGGCGATGGCATCACATCTGTGCTTGAGCTTTGAAGGGCTTCAGCATGTGCGTCGTTTGAAGCGCTGATATGCTCATATTCATTCGCATTAGACGATGATGGAGCTTTATTGTCGTCGCTTGGCTGCGCAGGCTTGTTATTTTCGCTTGGCGGCTTGGTTTTGCCGTCGGGCGACTGGTCAGGCTTATCTTCTGCAGCAGGCGGCTCGGTCTGATCTTTGTCAGTTGGTGGCTCTGTTTTATCATCAGGTAGCTGAGGTTTATCATCTTTGCTTGGCGGCTCAGTTTTACCATCGGGCGACTGGTCAGGCTTATCTTCCGCAGCAGGCGGCACAGGCTTTTCCTCCTGTATGATGCACTCTTGTATCTCTGAATCGTTCATCGGACGCGCAGGGATATCTTTTCGAGATATTTCGGGATTCGTCGTGCGCACCCAAGCATTGTCCTCTTTATTGCGCTCATAGATAAAGGTATAGGTTTCTTGAAAACGAGATACGGTTTTATTTGCACAATTCTTTTCTCCATCTTGGATCGGGTTGGTTTGCACAAATGGAGCAGGCTGACTAGTAGGCGCAGATAACGCCATATTTACAGTTTCTAATGCTTTAGTTGGCGTTAGATTTATATCAAAGCCACGGAAGCTGAAATTATGTTCTGCTTTATCGTCAGCAATAGCCGTTGTAAAAGTATTGGTACGGGTAAAACCGATCACTTTCCCATCCATTTTTATTTCGTACCCCAAGGCGGCATCTTCTCTATCTGAATCCTTTTTGAAGACGACAGTAAGCTTCCCGTCACGATAGGTGATATCGTCGATTTCTGGTGCATGCAGATTGTTAAACTTTTTGCCAGCATTTTTAGAAGCTTTGCTCCACAAATACCACGGCTTGATATTTTCTTCTTTTTCAGGAACGTCATCCTTTGCTAAGACGGCTTTAATTTTTGCGATACTGGCAGCTTCTTTAGCGATTCCTTCTTCAGTTGCGATTCCTTTATTATTTCTGCGTCCAAACCAATCGTAGCGAGCGAAATGTTCTGTGAGATCCATGCCCATAACTGCTGAAGAGACTGCGGCGATACGCTCTGGCTGAGTCAAACCAGCATCAGCATATTTTCCGTTTCGTAGAGCTTTTTGATATTCAGGCCAATAATTATCCTTAAGTAAACGCAGCTGCCATAGGGCATTGGTTCGCCACGGCACATCTTTTTGAGTGGCATAACTATCTGGCGCACTATGAATAAAAGCGTTATTGTACCAACCATATGCTTCGGCTCGATCTGTGCCTTTATTGACGTCAGTTTGTATGTAGTTTGCCCACACGTTGTTGGTAATCTCTGCCCACGTTCCTCCAGGAATATCCAGTTGATGCCCGAGTTCGTGTGTGAGTGCCCAGTTGTAAGGTTTCCCGGCAAAAATACTGCCAACAGCAGGTTCACGGTATCCTACATGATCGCCCATCGCGTATGCGCCATAGCTTGCATTTGGCATAGACATAGCACGCATATGAGCACGTACTCCCATGCGGCTAGATGTTGGCGTCCCGTTTTCTTCTGTAATTCCTGCGTACGCCAGAATCAGAGGGATAGTTTTCTTTTGCAGGTTTACAGCGTCTTGCGGGCTGGCTTGATCGTTCAACCATGCTTGTGCATTATTCATAGTGCCGTTTACAAGCGAATAATCGTCAAGAATTTCTACAATATTGGCATATTTTCCAGGATCTTTTTTCATCTGTTCCTGATAGCTTCGTAAAAACTGCATAAAATCTTGTACGTTGTCTCCATCATGAAAAAGCGGATAGCGGTATCCGTTTTCGATGCGTATGCGCGGCGCTTTCAGCTGCTCTTGTGCAGTATAGGGATTGAGGAAATAGACGGCTCCCCCAGCTGCTGGCACATTTGAGGGATTTGGCAGGTGTGGAACGGTAAATATATTTTCCCCTACATGAAGATTTCGGTAGGTGATCCAACCATTCCACTTACCAAACTGCTGACTGAAAGCAATCTGCGGTAAAGGAGCAGATGTATCAGCATCAACATATACACGTATCGTTTCTCCTGCTCGGGCAGCTATTCCTACAGGTAAAAGATCTGTGCCATAGGAGCCGGTTTTTAGCACGTCACGAGCATGCTTCACGGTATTTCCACGCTGGTCTAGAGTAAAAACCTCGCCTTCTGAGGAGGCGCTGCCAGCAAGAACGTCTCTAGCGCGCTGAAAAAGATTTTTGACGGCATCGCTTGGGTGTGATGCAACCTGAGCTTCTAAAGTGTCTAGATGCTCCTTTGTGATACCAGCTTTAAGAGAGCTGTATAAACCATCTGCGAAAAGAGCTTTTACTTGCGCTGCCAGCTCGTCAAATTTATAGAATTTTAGTTCGCCTATAGCGGCCATGCCCCTATCTGCTTCATCGAAGCGGAAACGCAGACGCTTAAAAGAATAATTCTTTCCAAGATCTATGTTTAGAGCCTCTGATGTAGCCTTATTTTTAGCGCTATAAATTTCAGTAAAATTCTCGCCTTTATCGCTTTGTGACGCGAGAATAGTCAGCTGCGTGGGATATCCCTTTAAGGGTGTGCCGTCCGCCCTAGGGTAATACTCAATTTTCCCTATTGCGGTGATTTCTTTAAAAGTAATGTCTACGTGATTAGTTCGGGTCGCATCATTTGGTAAGCGAGTTTCCCAAAAGGTGGCTGGATTTCCGTCAAAAGCATAAGCGATGACGTTTTTCCACCAGTTCCCATAATTGCTGGTATAGCTTGCTATGGCTGATGTGGGAATCTGAAACTGAGCATCATAGGCAGCTTGAGGGTCTTGAACAGTATCGGTATCCGTTGTATCTTCTGCAGCGCTGCTTCGGTCAGAGGCATTGTTTTCTGCGTTGCTATCGGTGGCAGGAGACGTGAGAGGAGCGGGCTCGTCACTATCATTTTCGGCAGGCGTATCCCCCAAAACGAGTGGTGAAAGTTTTTCCTCAGATGTTTCTTCGCTAGAAGGAGAAGGCGCAGTACTGCTAGGCGATAGCGCATCAGTTGATTCATGATTGCTATCGGTATCCGCAAAAGCAAACAGTGTGCTCAGCATGCCGATGCAGATAGAAACAGTAATGATGGCAGCCACACATGATGTCAATAGCTTCCCAAGCTGTGCGTACTTCAAAATATCCCCCTAAGCAAAAGAACAATGAGGTTCAATTTTAAGGAATTTATCAGCTCCTGAAAAATCAGCGAAACGTTTATATTGCGATATGAGATAGTTTATATTGCGATATGAGAGTGAAAATATTTACTGATTGATGCGTTGAGCATAGTTTTTTAAGCGCATTGCTGCCTCTCTATTGCCTTTATTGGCTAGCAGATTAGTTGTTGTTGTGCGCAGAGAGATAAAATGCAGCTGGGCTGGGAATTAGTTCGTCTTCCCTCTGATATACTTAATTATGAGAATTCTTCGGCGGTTGAGTAGCTGGGAATTAGTTCGTCTTCCCTCTGATATACTTAACTTGCTTGCGTAGAGATATGTCGAGCTGCTGGGAATTAGTTCGTCTTCCCTCTGATATACTTAAAAAGTCGTCTGAAAAGCTGTAATCCAAGCTGGGAATTAGTTCGTCTTCCCTCTGATATACTTACAGGCGGTGAATGCTGATAGCGTCGAGTGCTGGGAATTAGTTCGTCTTCCCTCTGATATACTTAACTTGCTTACGAAGAGAAATATCTAGCTGCTGGGAATTAGTTCGTCTTCCCTCTGATATACTTATCCAGCGCGAACGCCATACCTGAAAAAAGCTGGGAATTAGTTCGTCTTCCCTCTGATATACTTACTAAACGGCTTTTATAAGACGTGTTCCAGCTGGGAATTAGTTCGTCTTCCCTCTGATATACTTAGCAAGATAATCAATAAACTGCTCACGGAGCTGGGAATTAGTTCGTCTTCCCTCTGATATACTTAATAAAATACTGCCAAGCCTTGGAAAGCGGCTGGGAATTAGTTCGTCTTCCCTCTGATATACTTACGTGCGATGATCGGCAATACCAGGCGACGCTGGGAATTAGTTCGTCTTCCCTCTGATATACTTACGTTGCCGTCGTGTGAATGCCAGAGACGGCTGGGAATTAGTTCGTCTTCCCTCTGATATACTTAATCCGCGCACTGGCAGGACGGCTAGGCAGCTGGGAATTAGTTCGTCTTCCCTCTGATATACTTACCTATCATTTAAACCACATCATTAACATGCTGGGAATTAGTTCGTCTTCCCTCTGATATACTTACAAAGACCTCAATATCAACAATACTTTTGCTGGGAATTAGTTCGTCTTCCCTCTGATATACTTAATTGCCGTACCATCCAATAGCGCAAAAGGCTGGGAATTAGTTCGTCTTCCCTCTGATATACTTATACCTGCCGCCGAAACCATCGTACGGAAGCTGGGAATTAGTTCGTCTTCCCTCTGATATACTTAAGGCCTGGTCTTTGGAATACGTCATATAGCTGGGAATTAGTTCGTCTTCCCTCTGATATACTTAACGAGTTGAAGCCGAGAATTACTAAATTGCTGGGAATTAGTTCGTCTTCCCTCTGATATACTTAAGAGGGAAGACTATTCCGCTTAAACATGCCATTTTGAGCTAATATCCCGTTAAAATAAAGAGAGCTGGTCGGGCTTTTCTTTACTGATTTCTTCAACTGCATTGTAAAATCTGATTGTTGAAGCCCACTGCTTATCAGAAACATGCAAAATTCGAATCTCGCCAGCAGGTGGCACAGCAACCTTAATAGCTTTTATTGTCCGCTGTGAAAGAACGCCACTGGGTGAAAACTTTGCATAAATACTGTACTGAGTACGAACAAATCCATTGTCGAGCAGCATATTTCGAAAAGCCTGATACTCTCGCCGCTCTTGTTTTGTTTTCGTCGGCAAATCGAACATCACAACACACCACATTGGATCATCAGCCATCCCGGGGTCCTTCCCAGACAGGAACTGCCAAAGTAGGCGCATCTAGCTCCACGTACCGTCCAAACGCCTGTGCAAATTCCGCAAAAACTGTGGGAATCGTTGCTCCGTCTTTTCGAAACTTTTGAAAAGCTGCTTTTACTAAATATGCCCTCGTCTCTGCTTCTTCCATTAGCGCATCTGATTCCAACCCAAGAACCCAAGAGTCGATAGCAGGTCTAAATGGCTCAATAAGATCATCAACCAGCGCAAAGTTATTTGATCTTCCACGATGGAATATCCCCAACGCCGGTGTTAGACCAGCTCCAAGCACTGCGCGAATTCCATGCCCTCGCAAAATCGTATAAGCATAATCAAGCTGATTATTACGAGTGTTGCTCAAGCCTTGATGAGCACCAGGTATACGTCGAAATCCCTCAGATCCCCATAAACTATTCCAATAAACTCTCGCTGCCTGAGCTTCAATATTATTAGGATCTCCGGATCGAACATTGCGCACCATAGAACGAAGTTCAATTGCTTTGATGCTCTCGCCGCATTCTTCAAGGACTCGGCTTTGCCCTAAAACCTTAGCTTTCACTATTCGCCCCCACGCGTTCTTTCGTCTAGGCTCAGTGAGAATTGCTTGAGCAGTTGCTCTAGCCCCAACACGACCATGATCAGCCCATGAATAAGCGCCGCCGATTGGCTGCCCTTTCCAGTCACAGAACATTACAGCGATATCTTCACACAAAAGACGATGGATAACCCCTGGCGAGTAACGAACCTTCAGTCCGATGAGTACAACAGCCACATCGGCAATTGGCATATGCACTGGAGGATTATCGATTTTATGAATCTCAATGGCTCCACGTTCCGAATGAATCGAGCCTTCCATCATCGAACAGTCAACAACCCGCCAGCGTTCCATTACTATTCCTTTATGGTTTTCGTGACTGGCAATCCTGCCCGACTCTCATATCTTGGCTCGCCGAGAGTAGTACGCCATACTAGTTGAATTGAGGGAGCCTCCATCAATTTACCTACTGTAACCCGCCATCCTTTCCCATTCTCTTTGTCAGATAAAATAACATCTGAGCCTTGCGAATGATCAACTTGATCCAATCCTTCTGCAGAAAGAAGCGATGGTTTAAATGTGATCCTGTCGGGCTCTGAAAATCCTTTAACTGTCCAACTCCTAATATCGGGGAAATCATGGAGGAAATCACCGATAGCATTTTTGCGAAATGAAGGAGCGTCTAAGTTGAGAACAAATTCCGAACCAGTAACAATCCACGTTAGATATTCAGCCTCTCCCGAAAGAACTGCGTCTCTAATTGCAGGATTAGCGTTGCGCATTGAAATTGTTTCGGGTCCTAAAGGTACATGGAATAGATCATCATGTTGATATTTGAGCAAGTCAGCAGCAAACACACGCACCATTCCGTACGTGGTCTTCTTACCCTTGATCTTGTATAACCTCGCATGATGGATTGCATTACCTACTTTTGCATACCCGTGACGAACAGGAATAGCAGCAATCTTCTTAGGCAGAATGTTGATTCTATCATTCGATTCAAACCATTCTTGCTTAATACGGATCCTTCGCTCACTATTCTCTGGAAGTCCATTTTTCTGGGAAAAATCAGGATCACGTGAAAGGGCGATCCACATCTGAGGAGTTGATGCTCGATCAATCTCGTCACGAGTCCAAGCATCACCAACTCGCTTTTTGTGGAACTTAAAAATTTCTGCATGGTGCGCAG
This sequence comes from uncultured Arcanobacterium sp., assembly GCA_958428545.1. GTDB lineage: Bacteria > Actinomycetota > Actinomycetes > Actinomycetales > Actinomycetaceae > Arcanobacterium_A. The sequence goes on from CAUAGM010000003.1 coordinate 105,080, forward strand.
CACTATCCCCAAGTCGTAACCGTACATTCTGCATGACTGGAATCTCATCATTTCTAAGTGCAGCGTTAAAAAGGATAATTAGATCGTTCATCCAATTGAGCCATTTACTATACACAATCCGGTGCGCAGTGTCACTACCTCTGTATTCTTTCCACGTATACCTACCAGAGTTCGCATATTGTTCAGCTTTTCGGGTGGAATCACGTTCAGCTAACGTCTGCGCAACGTAGTTGCTCATCAGGGCTATTACAGATGCATCCATTGCATGGTGACGACGATCAAAACGTGTCTTACCTTTGCCGCCAATAAGCTCAACTTTACCTTCAAAGCCTGAAGCTTTACGCGCCTCCGATGTAATAGATCCACGGAAAACTCGAACTTCAACGTTCTCATTCATAGCTTTAAAATAGCCGTCAATTCGATTTCGCAACTCTTTTGCCATCCATGCAACTGATTCAATCGAGCGGCCATCAATCGGTTCGTCTTCCGAGGTTCGTCTTAATCGAGCAATTACATCGTTTTTGAAATTACAGTCCTGCTTTCGTGTTAGCCCATCATCATCAATCCAGGATCGCACCCGCTTAACAGCCTCATCCACACTGACACCCGGTCGCGTTGATTGAGAGGCCCATACAGCAAACGGGATATTAGACTTCGATTTATTACATACCTCGCAAACAGCGACGAGATTATCTCTCGTATTAGTTGATCCTTCACCCTTTCGGGGAACGATATGATCCATCTCTGAGTTGGCGTATGAAATACACATTCCACAGTATGCGCACTGTGAATTTTGGCGCCGTAACGCTATAAAACGTGTGATATCACTCGAACGCATTTTGCTGGTTATGCCAAGTTCCTCACGCGCCTCCTCAACAACCTTTCGGTTACGTTCATTACGCTTTTTGAGCTCACGCTCGTACTCCCTGACCGATGTCTCTGAGGCGAAGCCAGAGCGAACATGTTCAATATTGACCGATACCGGAGAACCCCACTTTCCCGTAACTGCCATCAACCAACGATTAACAATTTTAAGAACCCGATCAACACTAGGATTTCCGACTGGCGCACCAACGGGTTCAGCAGGTGGAGTCCACGTATCATCAACATCAAATTCAATTTTTCGTGCTTCATGGAGATTCACTGAATCGTCAAACATGCGCTTCGTGAGGCGTTCGAGCGAATCTACCGAATATGCTGCACGCCCTGCAGGTAAAGAAATAGCATCGAGCTTTTCAAGTATTGACTCATCAAGCGAAGCTAAGAAATTCTGAACCGATTCAGCACCAGGGTCATCTTCGTCCAAAACATCAGCATTTGAAAGTGCGGTAACGAGTGCCCCTCGTTCAACATCATCCGCCTTATCCCACCAATTAATCAAAGGCTTGATCTTCGATTCGTAAATACGACGCATCGTAGTATTCGACGGCGGAACCGCTGATGGTCGCTCACCTTCGGCAGAGAGTGTAGCCGTTCCTTTCAGATCATTACGCGCCACACCTATTTTCTCCGCGACGTCGTTCCATGTGATCCCATCTACAGCATCGTCATTCATAAGAAGATCGATCGCCTTGCGCTTTTCTTTAGCCGTAAGATTACGCAAGACACCGTTTTCAGTAATTTTAAGATTTGCTACTACACTAACAATTCGAAACTTCTGGAAAGCTGGATGCGCCTTCGGAGCTCGTTTTCCCGTCTGGCCAGGCAACGGGTCGGTACCAGCACGTTCACCAGCCTTGCCGACAGGACTCTCAGATTCAAAGACCCAACGGATTAGATTCTTGATCAAATCATCATTTAGACCTTGAACTCCACCAATCTTGATAAGTTCACCAGCGTTGTCGGATTGCATGAGCTTACCGCAAAACACGCCAAGCTTCTCCAGCCCAGCAACGCTAACTCCACCCTTAAAAGACTTCTCACCATACTCTTTTGAAGCCGCAGTGCGTAATCGGCAATCCGGATTAAGACCGAGATTGACAACGACTTCAGCGGGTGTGGCATCGTCATCAAACACAACATCAGAGATGCTTGCAACCTTCTCTTTCACAGCATTGAGTTGATCACTTGGTGGACGCTTGGTGAAGAGTGATTCAACTCGAGTATATGGACTACGCCAACCACGATGCCGTGCTATATGACGAACTGCAATTGAGAGCGACTCTTTGAGCTCCTCACCCTCCAGCTTTTCTTGGGATAACTTTGCGCGTATCTTCCACGGAAGATACGGATCGTTGAACTCTTCATGGCTAATAATCGGCCAGCCAAGATCAATCAAGTGCCGATCTAGGCGATTGAGCCGCTTTCGTCTGCGTTGGATAAGCCTCCGCGTTCTGCGTGCCACACCTGAACTCGCTAGACGAGTGATGGCACCCTTCGCCTGTTCAGGATCCACACCAGAATCATGAACCTGCACTAGAGAATTCAAAATTCGTATTGGCGTACCCTGTTCATTTACTTCGATAGCAGCGAACCCAACTGAGTTTCTGCCGACGTCGATACCTACTTTGTACAATGGATGCTCATTCATAAAGCTATCGTATCCGATGGCTCCCAGAAAAAACGCGAAAACGGGACGCATCTAGCGTCCCGTTTTATAACCCGAAGGTTGGAGCATTCAGGAGCTCTAACAATGGAGTCCCTTACTGAGAATTAGTTCAATCTCAGCTTAGTTCAAAGTATTCATTGTGGCAAGATCTCTCATTACTCCCATTTCTGTGAACACCGCCTCAGAAGCCTTGATTGCGATTTATGGCGAGCATTTTGGAAAAGACGCTACAATCTGGATGCCATCTTTTAGGAGCTACAATTTCATCTGGTTAAAAATAAAGAAATGAATCCTTATCCTTCAGCAGATATTTTTACGAGGAGAATCAGAAAAAGTACGCACGGGGAAATACCGACTATCTCTGTGTGGCTCTATATATGCTCACGTTGAGCATAGTCTTTTAAGCGCATTGCCGTATCCTCGTCAATGATAAGGTCAGTGGCGACCTGCGCACGCAGTGCAGCAAGGATTGCTTCAATACGCCCTGCACCTGCGGCAATACAAAATCTTCTGCTGATTCGCTGTAATTCTGGGGGTGTCGGACCAGATGCGCGCTCATTCAACGCCAGATCCCACGAACCGTCTGCACGCAAAATAACGGTACATATATCCCCTACAGCGTTTTCATCGCGGATTGTTGCCATATCTGCGCTGCTTAAAAATCCTCCGCTGTAGACCATTGAGGGGGTTGACGCCTTTAGTGCGCCGACGCCAAAAACGGCAGTTGTGCAGCGGCGATGTAAATTTCGGATATGCTGAACGGATGTTTCTTTCCACAGCTGGGTGCGAGTTTCTGGATAATCAAAGAATGCAGGCACTGGAAAATGATGTACACGTGCACCGAATGTGGACCCGAATCGTTCAAGTATTTCGCTTGAATGCGGGATACCGTATGTGGTGGAGTTTGCTGAACCATTCAGCTGAACGATTTCAATACCTGCTACTCGTTGCTTTTTCAGATGCTGCGAAACCGTATTGACAGTATTTCCCCAAGCAATACCAATCACATCATTTGGCTGTACAGTTTGTGAAATAATATCTGCCCCCATAGCTGCCACAATATCGAGACGGCGTTTTTCCGTGGATCCTACAGGAACGGGCACAATATGCGTACAAACACCATAATGATTGGAAAACCATGAGGATAATTTGCTGAAAGAGCCCTCAGGCGGATAGAGAGTAATATGCACATAGCCTAAATCGCGGGCATCTTTCAGTAGTCGAGAGACCGTCGAACGTGAGACGCTAAAGCGCCGGGCAATCGCCTCCATCGTTTCACCTTGTAAATAGTGCTGCACGGCGATTTTGTAGACAAGCTCTTCGCGTTCCGACATAGTATAGCCTCATACACACCTTGTTGATTATTTCTTGAATAATCGTTTTCTCATAATGACTGTTGTCTCGTATTGAACCATCATAACTCCCTGCGCGCACAATCGTGCACGCAGCATGAACACTAGTGCACTTTTTCTCTTAGTTACCTGTACAAGCACGGAATAGGCATAAGAACCTATGAGGGCTGTTAAAGTGGAAGCAGCGCTCTCAGAATTGCATCTGCAATTTTCAATTCCTGAGCGCACGCGTACTATGTATCAACGAAGAAATCCAGATGGGCGCTATGGTTAGTTTAACTACTGATATTGTTGTCATCGGTGGAGGTGCAACAGGAACGGGAGTACTGCGTGATGTAGCTATGCGCGGTTTTGACTCAATTCTGCTGGAGCGAGCCGATCTGGCTCAAGGGACAACAGGGCGCTTCCACGGCTTACTCCATTCGGGAGGGCGCTACGTCGTATCGGATCCAGAATCAGCTACTGAATGCGCGCAGGAAAACGCAATTTTACGCAGAATTCACTCCGATGCTGTCGAGGAAACAGGTGGCTTTTTTGTTGTGACGCCTGAGGATTCGCAAGATTACGCCGATGGTTTTCTTGCCGCTGCCAAAAAAACTCATGTGCCAGCAGCGGAAATTTCTGTACGTGAGGCACTGCGCCGCGAACCACGTCTCAATCCAGGAATAAAACGAGTTTTTGAAGTCGAAGACGGCGCAGTTGATGGCTGGCGTATGGTGTGGGGCACCGTCGCCTCCGCCCGCGAATATGGGGCGCAGGTGCTCACCTACCATCGTGTCACTAAAATCGTCACCGAGCAGGGCGCCATTAGCGCAGTGCTTGCAACGAACGAAAAAACGGGCGAAAAAGTGAGCATTACCTGCCGAGCCGTCATCAATGCTGGAGGGCCATGGGCTGGGCAGATAGCGCATATGGCCGGAGCTCACGATGTTGCGGTTGTACCAGGGCGTGGAATTATGGTGGCAATGAATCACCGATTGGTTAATACGGTTATCAATCGCTGCATCTACCCTACCGATGGGGATATTCTCGTGCCAGATCATACCGTGTGCATTATTGGGACGACTGATCAAGCTGCAGATAATCCAGATTTTCTTGAAATCAGACCAGAAGAAGTGCAGCGTATGCTCGATGCTGGCGAAGCCCTTGTGCCAGGATTCAGGAAAGCTCGAGCATTACACGTGTGGGCAGGAGCTCGTCCGCTGGTGAAAGACACACGCGTTTCAGCAACTGATACGCGCCACATGAGCCGAGGCATGAGCATTCTTGATCACGAAAAGCGAGACGGAATTTCGGGAATGTTTACAGTTACCGGAGGAAAGCTCACCACCTACCGGCTTATGGCAAAAAATGTCGTCGATGCTTTGTGTGAACAGTTGGGAGAGGATCGATTATGCCGCACCGACCAAGAAGAAGTGCCAACTGTCAGCTCTGAGAATCATCGAGTCTCAGATAGGCTGAAAAATGCGGAAAACGTGCGTTTAGGCGATCAGATTGTGTGTGAATGCGAACTTGTGACGCGCTCAATGATAACGAACGCTCTCGAAAAACAGCCAAATGCAAACTTTGACGATATACGCCGTCAATTACGCATTGGAATGGGGCCGTGTCAAGGGACGTTCTGCGCAATACGAACTGCCGCAATCATGCACGACATTCGTTGTGCAGGCGGCATACACGTGGATCATACGAACGCGCAGCTCAATCTTTTCTTACGTAATCGGGCATACGGGTTAGAGCCTCTCATGTACGGGCAGCAGCTGCGTGAAGCAGCTCTCAACGCGTGGATTACGCACGGTACGCTGGAAATTTCTCATCTGCCGAAGCCTAGCCAAGAAGCAATAGAAGCGACTGGTGATTATGCGCTGATTCACGGATCGCTGAGCGCTCCTCCAGTTTTAGAGAAAAATCGTAACGAATGGCTAGCGCAGTGCGCAGTATATGATGCCGATGCGAATGAGGGAGCATAGATATGACGCACACATTTCATCTGCATCGAGGCTCGCCGCGCCAGCCTCGAGTACTCGTTGTTGGAGCAGGACTTTCTGGTCTGGCTACTGCTCTCATGCTGCAGCAAGCTGGCTGTTCAGTCACAATATCGACTCGAGGAGTTGGTGGTTTGCTCTTGAGCAACGGGACTATTGACGTGCTCGGCTGGCGTTCAACCAAGGATCAAAAACCTGTCAAAAATCCTTGGGCAGCACTTCCCTCATTTATTGAGAACCATCCAGAGCATCCATATGCCGCTATAGGTGTTGATTCTATTTTTCACGGCGTGCGCTGGCTTACTGATACGCTTCCCTTCTTCGATTCACATACGGTGCAGACGCGTGCAGATAACTCTCTGATTCCAACAGCAATTGGAACGCTCCATCCGAGCGCAGTACTTGCCCATTCCATGAGTGCGTCGGCGTTTACTCCACAACATAAATATCTTCTTATCGATATATCGCATATGAAAGATTTTTCCGCTAGTTATGCGGCAGCAAATTTGAAGGAGATATATCCAGATGTGCAGATACGCACTGCAACTATCAGTGTTCCTGTGCGTGGGAAAAAAGAAACCGACTCTTTGCCAACATCGATTGCTCGTGGGCTTGACGGCTATTTAAATACGCGCGAACGTACCTATCTGATTGACGCCATACTTGCTGAGCGTAAACCAGGTGAGACTATTTTACTTCCTGCCGTATTAGGCGTCGATCCGAATACGTTTGCAACTATAGCGCAGGAATTGGATTGCCCAGTAGGAGAAATTCTTCTCCCTCCCCCATCTATTCCTGGGCGGCGGATAAACGATTATCTCGTCAATCTTACGCAGAAGGCCCGTATAGACACGATGCTTAACTCTGCTGTTTGCGGATGTTCGGTAAGCGATGGGCGAATCACTGATGTGCACGTACACATTGCTGGGCGCATTAAGCATATTAGTGTCGATGCCGTCGTCCATGCTGGCGGTGGATTCGAATCTGGCGCAATAGCACGTGATTCTTATGGGAAAATATCTGAAACTATTTTCAATTTGCCCGTTTTTGCTCCGCACGATACTCAGATGCCGATCAGCTCTGGTGACGATTCGCGAATTCTCCATCCACAGCTTCGCTCTCTGCTCGCTCATGGGGTGCGCGTTAATAGCGCAATGCAGCCAATAGCTGAAACTGATGGCGATCCTATCTACACAAATTTATATTGCGTAGGCGGTATCCTTGGCGGATCACTGCCTTGGGAAGAGGCATCTGGAGAAGGAATTGCTCTAGGAAGTGCTTACTGCGCTGCGCAGAAAATTGTGAAAGATCTGCATCCTGCAGTGCCTTATCTAGATAACATCGACAAAACCGCAGCGCGAAAACATGAGAATTAGAGGAATAAGACATGGCTGAACCGATCGAATATGCGAAGGCATCTTTAGCCCGAGCTTCTCTCGATTCGTGTGTGAAGTGCACTATCTGCGAAACTCAGTGCCCTGTGACGCGAGTAACAAACGAATTTTCAGGTCCGAAATATGTGGGGCCCCAAGCTGAACGTTTCCGCAATGGTCTTCCTGTGGATCGTTCGCTCGATTATTGCTCGGGATGCTCTATCTGCACTACCGTCTGCCCACAAGGCGTCAAAATTGGCGAAATCAACGCTCAAGCACGTGCTGTGATGAAAGCCGATCATATGCCGCTGCGTGACCGTCTCATCACCCAAACAGAGCTTGAAGGAAAACTTCTGACTCCTTTTGCTCCGCTTGCTAATGCTGCTCTAGGAAATAAGCCTATCCGAAAAATTGTGGAAAAAGCGCTCGGCGTTCATGCAGATGCGCCAGTGCCAAAAGCTCAAAAATATTCGTTTATCTCTTGGTGGAAAGCACATCAAAAGAATCGAGAGGCAGCTTGGGCACATCATTCTCAGCGTACAGTGAGCTCGGAGATCCCCCCTTACTCTCGCGGACCGATTGTCTTCTTCCACGGCTGCGCAGGCGGCTATTTTGAAGTTGCCACCTCTATTGCAACCGTTGAAGTGCTAGAATTTCTTGGTTTTGAAGTGATTGTTCCGATTCAAGGCTGCTGTGGTTTGGCTCAGCAATCTAATGGACTATTCAAGCAAGCCGCCAAACAAGTTGTAAAACTGAGTAAACAGCTCGATGATGCTGGAAAAGATTTAACGATTGTGAGCTCCTCTGGGTCGTGCGCAGGAATGCTGCGCCACGAAGCTCACGAGATTATGGGCGTTGATGATCCTGCCTTACTCTCAGTGGGAGCACGTATGGTAGAAACATCTGAATTTCTAGTTGAACTAATCGATTCGGGTATCTTCCCGATTGAAGCCCTTCAGCGGCGTGAGCTAACAATTCCATATCATCAGCCGTGCCAAGTGAAATCTCAAGGAATAGGGAAACCAGCTATCCGCTTAATGGAATCTATTCCAGGAGTTCGAGTGATCGAATCAGACCAAGCATGCTGCGGAATTGCGGGCACGTACGGGCTAAAAAAAGAAAAGTATGAAATCGCGCAGCGAGTTGGCGCTCCGTTATTTGAGATGATTCGCGGCACTAATCCCGAGCTTGCAGCGTGCGAAACTGAGACGTGCCGTTGGCAAATCCGCAAAGGAGCTAATACTGAAGTGATTCACCCTGTACAGTTGATCCACCACGCCCTAGGGCTGGCTGGAAGTAGTGAATTGCGCGGCATGGCATGGGAAAAACTTCCAGAAAAGAAACGATCATGAACGAAAAGAAATATATACTCGCAATTGATCAAGGCACAACCTCGTCGCGTGCAATTATTTTTGATCACTCGGGGCGAAGTGTCTCCATTGGGCAAATAGAACATCAGCAAATTTTTCCGCACGCAGGCTGGGTCGAACACGATGCAATGGAAATTTGGATGAATGTGCGCGAAGTGATCGGCAAAGCATTAGCCAGTGCTACTCAAAAAACTGCAATGGAAGTTAATCATCACGATATTGCTGCGGTTGGCGTCACTAATCAGCGAGAAACAACTATCGTATGGGATAAAAATACCGGGCAGCCAATCTATAACGCAATCGTCTGGCAAGATACTCGCTCACAAGAGCTTGTACATCGTTTAGCAGGTACCGTAGGTCTGGATCGCTGGCGTTCTATTACGGGTGAATCCCTCTCTGCCTATGCCTCAATAACGAAAATTATGTGGATTTTAGAAAACGTGCCTAATGCCCGAGAAAAAGCTGAAGCTGGCGATCTCCTCTTCGGCAATCCCGACACATGGGTAATCTGGAATCTAACAGGAGGCATCAACGGCGGCATACACGTCACCGACGTCACCAATGCTTCCAGAACTATGCTTATGGACCTGACTGCCCTGCAATGGCGTGAAGATATATGTAAAGAAGCAGGAATCCCACTCTCAATGCTTCCAACTATTAAATCTTCCTCTGAAGTCTACGGATACTGCCGCCAGGATGGTTTGCTGGCAGGCGTTCCCATAGCAGGAGATTTGGGAGATCAGCAGGCCGCGGCATTTGGGCAGGCGTGTTTTGAGCCAGGCATGGCGAAGAATACTTATGGAACAGGCTGCTTTATGCTTATGAATACTGGTACGCAGCCGCAGCCCTCCACTAACGGCATGATTAGCACAGTGTGCTACAAAATCGGAGATCAACCTGCCGTGTATGCATTAGAGGGTTCGATTGCCGTCACAGGATCACTGATACAGTGGCTGCGCGACAACTTGAACATTATCAATAGCGCCTCCGAGTGTGACGAATTGGCAGAGACTGTTGACGATAACGGCGGCGTGTATTTTGTGCCCGCATTTTCTGGTTTATTTGCACCGTATTGGCGCAGTGATGCTCGAGGTGCCATTGTTGGCATGACGCGCTATAACACAAAAGCGCATATTGCTCGCGCCGCTCTTGAAGCTACAGCATTTCAGACGCGCGAAGTCTTAGACGCTATGAAAGCCGATTCTGGGATGACGTTAGAGCAGCTGCGAGTTGATGGGGGCATGACTAAGAGTGATCTATTGATGCAGTTCCAGTCAGATATACTTGGCGTTCCGGTGGTGCTCCCTGTTGTCGCCGAGACGACTGCGCTCGGTGCCGCGTATGCTGCTGGTATTGCTGTTGGATTTTGGTCTGGCATTCAAGACGTCATCCATAACTGGCAGGAAAATAAGCGTTGGGTTCCTTCCATGACGAAGAAGGATCGAGAGCGTCAGATGATGTTGTGGAAGAAAGCCGTCACCCGCACATTTGACTGGATAGAACAAGAATAGGATATGCGTGCTTGCTGCCAAAATCTGTGGTCTAGACTACGTACAAACGTACACAAACCATATTGCCTTTACGTTTAAGCATGAACAATCACAATGCTGCGCCGCAGTATGCGACATGCAGATAGAAAATTCCTAGCAGTGCCGATGCGCGCTAGCAAGAGTGCGCAGAGCATCAATTTCTTCTGCGGCATTCTCTGCATTAAATACGGCTGAACCAGCAACAAAGGTATCTGCACCTGCATCAGCTGCCTGCGCGATCGTGCTCTGAGAAATTCCGCCATCAACTTGAATCCAGACGTCTACGCCAGATTTTGCAACAGCTTCGCGTGTGCGCTGTACTTTTGGCATCATTGAACTTAGGAATTTTTGCCCGCCAAATCCTGGTTCAACCGTCATAATTAAGAGCATATCGAATTCTTCTAAAAGCTCCAGATACGGCTCGATTGCAGTATCTGGTTTGACGGCCAGCCCAGCGCGCGCACCGAGTTTGCGCAGTTCTCTGGCTAAACGTATAGGAGCTTGAGCTGCCTCCGCGTGAAAAGTGACGGATTGTGCTCCTGCTTCGGCATAGAGTGGCGCCCAGCGATCAGGCGCATCAATCATGAGGTGGCAATCCACGGGCAGGGAGCTTGTACGCACAATCGATTCAACCACAGGAACTCCGAGAGTAAGATTGGGGACGAAATGACCATCCATCACATCGACATGCACCCAGTCTGCGGATGAAATTCGCTCGCATTCTTCGCTGAGATGAGCAAAATCGCTGGTTAAAATTGACGGGCTGATTCGCATACTCATGCTTTGCCTTCCTCATATTCTTGGGAGTTTGGATTCTTTCGTATCATCACCATATACATTGCATCGCTGTGATGCTGATCTGGCCACAGCTGCAGATGCCCACCGTCACCTGTGAGTTTCACACGAGCTTGATCGCTTGCTAATGCGGGAGTATCGAGCAGCTGCGCATCGGCGTGACGTTTCAGAAATGCTTCTGTGACAGCTCTCGTCTCGCGCACATAGGGCGAACACGTTGAATAGACGACGATTCCGCCTTCTCGCACAGCATCCCATGCCGAATCAAGAAGTTCATTTTGAAGGACGGCAAGTTCAATAGCGTCTGCTGCTTCTTTACGCCATCGAGCTTCAGGGCGCCTGCGCAGCGCACCAATGCCTGTGCATGGGGCATCTACGAGCACGCGGTCGTACTCTCCCGGTTCGAGTGCGCCGAGTTCACGCCCGTCTCCACAGCGCAGATCGACAATATCATCCCATGGTCGGATTGCTTGAGCCACTAAATTGAGACGATGCTCATGCAGCTCATTTGCTCGTACTCGTGCGCCGCATTGAGCTGCGTAGGAAGCGATAGAAGCTGTTTTTCCTCCCGGCCCAGCGCACATATCAAGCCACAGCTCATCTTTCCCAGAAATCGGAGTTCGGGCAAACATTCGTGCAATAAGCTGGCTTCCCTCGTCTTGCACGCCAGCTAATGCATCTTTTACCGCAAAGACACGCCCAGGATCGCCGTTTTCGAGAATGACGGCAGATTCTACGAGAGATCCAGCTCGACTACGCATATGCCCGCGCTCAATATCGGCGCAGAGCTCTGGCACTGAAATTTCTCGTGCGGCTAGGGCAACATCTGCTGGCTCATTATCTGCTTGAAGTACCGAAAGAATATCTTTATGAACGCGATTATTCGCCTTGAGTGATTCACTAATTGCTCGCACAATCCATGCAGGGTGTGAATACCAGCGGGAAAGGAAAGCCACAGAATTGACAGAACCTCCAGCATCATCGATAAGTATCTGACGCCATTGAGAAATCGAGCGTTCAGACACTCTGTGTAAAACTGCGTTAATGAAGCCAGAAGCTCCGCTTCCTGCCACAGAACGGGCAAGGTTTACCGTCTCATTAATAGCAGCATGAGCTGGAGTAGAAAAATCGAGAAGCTGATGGGTGCCCATGCGCAGTAAAATTTTCACATCTGGATCGAGAGAAGTAATGCTTCGATCCGCTGTACAATGCTCAATAATTGCGTCCCAGCGCCCTTGCATACGCAAGGTGCCATAGCACAAGTTAGTTGCATATGCGGCGTCGCGCTTGCTTAAACGATTAGCTCGAAGTTCGTGTGACAGCTCGATGTTGGCGTAAGCTTCATACTTTTCTACTGCGATTAGCACACGAAAAGCTGCTGTACGCGCAGGATCAGTGCGAAATTTTCCTGGCCGCCAGTTAGTTGGGCGTGCGTTACTCATCGATCTTCTCCTGATATTTGTGCATTGATTCAAAATGAGGTGACGATTCGTGAATACCTCGCGCCCATGCCGATGCATCCATTGTTCGTTTGCCTGCTGGAGTCACGCTGGAAAGAAATACGGGAAGCGATCCAGTGCCCACGAAGACGCGTCGATCGTTGAAGTCAATCTCTCCAGGAGCTAGTTTCTTCACGGGTTCCAGCGAATTTTCGTGCTCAGTTGCCACAACCCCGACTGGTTCGATTTTAATGCGCTGACCATTGAATATAGTCCACGCGGAAGGCTCTGGCGTATATGCTCGAATATGATTGGCTATCGTATGAGCTGGAAGATTCCAATCGATGCGCGAATCTCGGGTGGAAAGACTCGGAGCAAATGTTGGCTCTCCACGCTGTTCGGTGAAGGTTGCAGTGCCCTGTGCAAGCATTGTGAGAGCGTCGTGGAGCTGCTGTCCCCCACGCTGGGCAAGGAAGCTGAGAGCTTCTCCTGAAGTAACTTCTGTGCCAAGCTGATGCGTGCGCATATTTACGATAGGTCCAGTATCGAGACCTCGTGTGAGTTTAAAGACCGAGGTTGATATATCTGTTTCTCCTGCAGCAATTGCGTATTGCACAGGCGCTGCTCCTCGCCAGCGCGGAAGAGCGGAAAAGTGGAGATTAAACCAGCCGTAAGCTGGGATCTCTAGAACTTTTTCTGGCACCAACAGACCATATGCGACGACGACCGCAGCATCTGCATTGAGAGCGCTCAACGTATTGACAATAGCTGTATCTTTGAGGGTGCTTGGCGTGTAGACGTCGATACCGTGCTCATCTGCCCAGCGGTGCACAGGAGAAGGCATCATAATACGCTTACGCCCGTGAGGAGCTGGCGCACGAGTGAGCACTGCAGCTACATCGTGCCGATCTGATAGATATTCAAGAGCTGGTACTGCTACGTCAGGTGTCCCTGCAAAAATAATTCGCACGTGGCTATTGTACGTGGCGAAGAACTAGAGGTGAGAATTAAAGTGCACACGAACTTTGAAAGCACGATTACGCACGAGACAGGTTTGGTATGCATTTTTTAATAAATATGCATAGGAATAGCGATGCTTTGGCTGTATTCGCATATAAATCATCGACGTGCCGTCAGCTTGCCGCCGAGGTCCGAGCACGACGACGCCAGGGATAAGTTCGTGCACACCTCCAGATACGAGCGCTTCGAGCGGTATTTCTTCAGAAATTCTATGCGCAGTATTATCAGGATCGCTACGCATATTGTTATCAGTAGCTATGCCTTTAGCAGTATCAATTTTGTAATCGAGTGCAGTATCGGATATGCCCAGATTCTCAGGTGCTAATCCCCGCATTGTGCTCAGAAGCTGGCTAATATCTGCCCATAGCCCCTCGCAAGATATCCATATGCGTGACGGCGGCAAATTGAGTATATTGCGTTCAGCGAGTGTTGATCGCTCCCATTCATCCCAATCAAAAGTGCGGCATATGCGCGTAAAATCTGCTGGAATATTGCCAACGAGAAGTATCTTTCCACCATTTTCACGAGGCTCGACCATGGCAGCTACCTGCGCAATTGAGCCTAGCCATTGTTCTTCTACGTTTATCGAGTTTCGCCGCAGTGAATATCCAACATCTAGGAATACGGCAGCAGCATATTTTTCTTCGAGTGCAGGCACTTCACCAGGAGCCGTGACGACAATCGAATGAGGCGTCCACTGTGGGCGCTGGATTTTCCCTTCGTGAGGAAGCGCAATCGGAACTCCTGGAAATGCTCTACCGATTTCATGTGCAGTGCGCTGAGAACCGATGCGTATGGCTTTGAAGCGAGTAAACCTGCAGTGAATACAGGAAAAATCAGGCTCACTTTTCCCGCATCGCGAGCATTGAGGAGGAGTATCTGGTTGTTTCTGCTCCATCACACCATCGCATAGCGGGCAGCGCACTTGCTCACCGCAGCGTGCGCAGGCAAGCATAGGAATGTATCCAGCATGCGGCACGCGGATGAGGACGTTTCCGCGCTGTAGACCGTCTCGAATAATCGTAAAGACACTTTCAGGCAGGCGCGCCCAAGGCGCTCCCTCGTATGCCATATCTTGTGCGAGCACGATGTGTGGCATACAGGCACGTTTGTATTGTTCACGCTGCTGTATATGAGGAAAAAAGGTGCCACAGGATTCTTCATATGCGGCAAAGATACTTGGAGCTCGAGTAACATAAAGCAATGCGCATTGTTCAATGTGAGCGCGTGCCTGCATAATATCACACGTATCCAAATAGGGATAGCGTGCTTCTTGATGTGCCGAATGCGTAGGATCAATGCATACGCATAGCCCAAGATTGCGCACAGGAATATATGCCGCTGAGCGGGTGCCAATAACGATTCTGCTGCGCCCTTCTTGAGCGCCTACAAATGCTCGGTATCGCTCTTCATGCGAGATATCGCTACCGCTATATATTACTGGCTCACCTGGAAAAGCCTTGCATATACATCTATGAAGGTACTCAGCATATTTCGGGGTAGGCGCAATAATAAGAGCAGAACGATTACCTGCAAGCTCACATTGAATGAGGTCTGTAAGCATTTTGGATGTGCGGTGTGCGGGAGCGAGAGTGAGTCGTGCTTGCAAGCTCTTCCCAGCCAGGAGTGCTCCAGCAAGCTCAATGCCATGATTATATTGCTCAAGGAGAGTATGAGTAGGCGGATCCCAATGAAGATATGTAGGAGGCATAAGGCTCAATACATCGCGTTCAGCACGCGCGTGACGCACTGGGATAGCAAAGCGAAGCACATCTATTGGTGAGGCTGCCGTCGAATCTGCAAGCTGGATACAGAGCTTTAGCATCTGCTCACTTACAACTGGATAGCTTGATATCACAGAGTCAATAGGGCGAAGAAGCGCTCCCACATTTGTCTGTGAGCTTCTGGATATTACGAATCCTTCCACCCGCGTATGATTAAATGGCACCTTTACTCTGCAGCCAACACAGACGCGCGATGATAGTTTTTCAGGAATTTCGTAATCGAAAAACGGATTCCACTTTGCGCCTGGAGCATCCACAAGCACGCGAGCAATCGGATCTTTAACTGAAGAACTGATGGTATCTGATGGCAGAGGGAACTGCATCAGTTCATTTTGTTCCATATATTCAGGAAGATCATACAAGCTCGATACTCGTTGAGGAATACTGCTACTCATAGATGTATTTAATCATGCGCCTTATAAGAAAAATGCGAAAAATCTACGCAGCAGCAAGAAGATCCTCAATGCGATTCGTGCGCTCCCACGTAAAATCAGTGCTCTCTCGCCCAAAATGCCCATACGTTGCCGTCTGTGCATATATCGGTCTCAAAAGATCGAGCGATTCAATAATTGCTGCTGGGCGCAAATCAAAGACTGTGTTCACAGCGCGTTCGATACGGCACAGCGCTGTATGCTCAGTTCCGAAAGTATCTAAGCGGAGGGAAACAGGGTGTGCCCGTCCGATAGCATAGGCAACTTGCACTTCGCAGCGATCAGCTAAGCCTGCAGCTACCACATTTTTTGCCACCCAGCGAGCTGCATATGCTGCCGATCGGTCTACCTTTGAAGGGTCTTTCCCCGAGAATGCTCCCCCGCCGTGGCGTGCAAAGCCGCCATAGGTATCAACAATAATTTTGCGACCCGTCAGCCCAGCATCTCCCATTGGGCCGCCAATGACGAATCTGCCTGACGGATTAACGAACGAATGCTCGTAAGCAAAGTTCGGCGCGTACTGAGCCATCACAGGATCAATCACATTCGCCGTTATCTCATGCTGAAGCGCTTCAAGCTCAATATTAGGGGCGTGCTGTGAAGAAACAACGACAGTATCGATACCCACAGGCACGTCGTTAGAATCGTAGGCAACAGTGACCTGAGTTTTTCCATCAGGGCGAAGCCCTGGCACAACAAGCTCTTTACGCACCTGAGCTAAACGTTGCGCAAGTTTATGCGCAAGGAAAATCGGCATAGGCATAAAAGTGGGAGTTTCGTTTGATGCGTAGCCAAACATCATTCCTTGATCGCCAGCACCTTGCTTGTCGAAACGGTCAGCAATATGCCCCTGCCGCACTTCCAGAGAATCATCAACAGACTGGGCAATATCGTGTGACTGTTGCCCGATAGATAGCGAAATACCGCACGAATCCGCATCGAAGCCAATCTCTGATGATACGTATCCGATTTCTTTGAGCACTCGGCGAATAAGCTCTGGAATTTCAACGTAGGTGTTGGTCGTCACCTCGCCTGCAACGTGCACAAGACCCGTCGTCACCATAGTCTCTACAGCAACTCTCGCGTGTGGATCGTGGGCGAGCATAGCATCGAGAATAGAATCAGAAATCTGATCGCATACTTTATCTGGGTGCCCTTCTGTCACCGATTCAGACGTAAAAAGCTTCATAGCTTATCCTTCTTCACTCAATCATTTTTCTCTTGAACCGTAGCAGCTGGGGAGGCTGAACGCCCGCGAATTACGCTCGAAATTGTATCGATAATGGTATGGGCAACGTCAGGTTTCGTACCATGAGCTGCAGCAAGACACTTCCCCGCTGAATCCAAGATTGTAACGCTCGTTGCCACATTGCCAAAACCGATGTTATCGCCTACTTGATTGACAATCATAAGATCTGCACCCTTGCGCTGAGCCTTGAGTATGCCGTATTCAAGCGCCGTGTGCTCAACGCTTCCCGTTTCGGCAGCAAACCCCACAACTATCTGGTTGCTGCGGCGACGATGATGAGCCAGCTCAGATAAAATATCTGGATTTTGAACGAGACGCAGAGACTCGAGAGTACCCTCGGTTTTCTTAAGTTTTTCTGACGCCACACGTTCAGGACGATAATCAGCCACTGCTGCACTCATAATAATCACGTCGGTTTCAGCAGCAAGATTATTCATAGCTTCATGAAGTTCGCACGCAGTTTCAACCGAGCAATAATGAATACGCGGATCGACAGACGCCAGCACATCGCTTGCGAGATGCGCGCCAACGAGAGTGACGGCAGCTCCACGCTGCGCCGCCTCATTTGCGAGAGCAATTCCCATCATTCCTGTACTTTTATTCCCAATAAAACGCACAGGATCAATAGGTTCGTGAGTGCCTCCTGCACTGATCGCATATCTTACGCCCTGCATATCCTTACGATCCGATAGAGAAGAATCTCGTGACGGCGTATCAGAACTATGCGGATTGCTGCCATCTTCGCTTGCCTCAAAAAAATCGTTTCCCTCAAGAATAGAGATACACGCTGCGGCAATATCGTGAGGTTCTTTCATACGTCCCATGCCAGAATCCGAGCCAGTCAGCCTGCCGCATTCAGGGCCTAGAACGATAACGCCGCGATTCTTGAGCGTTGCGATATTAGCTTGAGTTGCTGGATGCTCCCACATTTGAGTATGCATCGCTGGAACTATCACTACAGGGCACTTGACCACAAGCGCCGTAGCCGTTAGGAGATTATCGGCGATCCCGTGAGCGAGCTTTGCAATAGTATTCGCAGTTGCAGGAGCTATAACGAAAAGATCAGCAGATTCCCCTATACGTACATGAGTGACGTCAGCAGCATTATCAGAAACGTCACAATACACAGGATTTGCGCTAATCGCCTCCCACGTAACTGCTCCAACCATATCGAGGGAAGCTCGAGTTGGTACAACGTTTACTGTGTAGCGGCAGGCACGAAGCTCTCGGATAAGCTGAGGAATTTTATAAGCAGCGATACCAGCAGTAACTCCCACCACGATTGTGCGGTGGGAGTGAGATATATCCTCTAGCTTGTGCTGAGAGGGATAGGTATCGAAACTATTCATTCGGCTGCAGATTGCGAAAGGTTGAGCTTGTCTTCGGCAATTTCCTCAAACGCCAAGGAAAGCGGTTTATCGTCGTGTGTAGAGGTGACGAGTGGTCCGATATTCGTGATATTTCCATCGCCAGAGAGCATCTCTTGACGATAAGAATTGATTTGGCGTGCACGAGCAGCGCTGTAAACAGCGAGAGTATATTTAGATTCAACCTTCGAGAGAAGATCATCAATAGCTGGCTTTGTGATCCCTTCAGGATGTGCCGTTGTGCCAAACATAAAACCTCGTTCGTTAAAAGTAATAATTCGCTTGTTATTTTATCGAAGAATAGTCTAGTTTCCCAACCCCATAAGGGTCTCAAGCGCTTTGGTGGCGTCTGCCACTGTGTCGTTAATGACGACAGCATCGAATTCATTTTGAGCTGCAAGTTCTGTGCGTGCAGTTTCCAAGCGGCGTTCCTGCTCCTGCGGATCTTCAGTACCTCGTCCTTCTAAACGACGCACGAGTTCCTCCCACGAAGGAGGGGCAATAAAAATAAAAGTTGCTTGAGGAAGCGTTTTGCGCACCTGACGCGCTCCCTCAAGATCAACCTCAAGAATTGCCTTTTTTCCGTAGCTAATAGCATCAAGCACAGGCTGGCGAGGTGTGCCGTAACGGTGTGTTCCATGTACGACAGCCCATTCAAGCATCTCGTTGCAGGCTACTAACTCATCAAAACGTTCATTACTCACGAAATAGTAGTGAACACCGTCAATCTCTCCTGGGCGCGGTGCACGGGTTGTGGCAGAAATTGAGAACCAGAGGTTGCTGTGATGAGCAAGAAGTTGAGCCATAATCGTCCCTTTGCCCACGGCAGTTGGCCCAGTTACAACGAAAATATCGGAATGTTTCATAGTTCAAACCTAGTGGGCAAATAAAAAAACAACAAGCGACAGGAGCATTTCTGCTCAGTTTATCGCTTGTTGTTTTATAGAAGAGATTGCGTTAGCTAAAAATCTTAACCAATTTTTCTTTTTGCACTGCGCCCAAACCAGCAACGCGACGAGTATCAGAAATTCCGACCTCAGCCATAATTGATTGTGCACGTGCAGTCCCAATCCCTGGGAGAGATGTGAGAAGAGCTTTCACCTTAAGCTTGCCGATGACGTCGTCATCTTTCGCCCGCTTGAGTACGTCTGAAAGTTTCAGATCACCTCTCTTAAGCTGCTCTTTAATCTCTGCCCGCTGGCGGCGTACCAAAGCAGCTTTTTCGAGTGCTGCTTGGCGTTGTTCTGGTGATAACTGTGGTAGAGCCATATGAATCTCCTTATTTCAAGAGTAACTACTCTTTTATCGTATCCCAGAAAAAGCTGACGCACAGTTAAATTTCAAGAAATGTTTCATTTTTTCACATTTCACTTTTATCGAGCGGAGATTCTCCCAGCGTCTGTGTTTCTTCGAAACCTGTTCCAGAAGTCTCCAACTCATAGATATCAGCTACACGATTCAATACGCCCATAATGAACGGCACAGATTTTTCTGTCGAAAATTCTCGAGCCAAACTTGCTGCCTCTTTGACTGCGATCGGGCGTTCAACGTCAAGAAACATAAGCTCAGCTGTGGCAATACGCAAAATATTGCGATCGACTGCGCTCATGCGATGCAGCGCCCATTGAGGCGACGCGGCATCGATCATGCTATCAACGTTGTCGTTATGCTCCAAAAATTCGGTGACGATACGTGCACCGTATTCTTGGATAGGCTGTTGAGCCGTCGAAATTTCTTCGCGGTCAATCAGTAAATGTCTCGTTTTTTCGATCCCAAAACCTCGAATATCGGCTTCAAAAAGCACGTCAAGAGCGCGCTGCCTTTGCAAAGAACGCCCTTTACGCTTGATATTCTTCCGTTCGGAATGCCGCCGTACGCTTCTGTGATCACTCATCAGGCGCGGTTGATATATTCGCCGGTACGGGTATCAACTTTGATCTTGGTACCCTCGTCAATAAATAGCGGGACCTGCAGTTCGTAACCAGTCTCAACAGTTGCTGGTTTAGTTCCTGCATTTGAACGGTCTCCCTGCAGTCCTGGTTCTGTAAACGTCACTTCAAGAACCACAGACGCTGGAAGCTCAACGAAAAGAACAGTGCCCTCATTTTGAGCGATAATCACATTTTGATTCTCTAGCAAGAAATTCTTTTGATCGCCAACGATCTCAGCACTCACAGGAAGCTGCTCGTACGTCTCAAGATCCATAAAAATATAATCTGCGCCATCATTATATAGATACTGCATGTCACGACGGTCTACAGTTGCGGTCTCAACTTTCACGCCTGCGTTGAACGTTTTATCAACGTTTTTCCCAGAAAGCACATTCTTGAGCTTGGTGCGCACAAAAGCCGGACCTTTACCAGGCTTTACGTGCTGAAACTCTACAACCTGCCAGAGTTGGTTATCGATCTTGAGCACCATGCCATTTTTCAAATCATTCGTGGTTGCCATCACATTCCACCTTTCGCTTCAACGGATCTGCCCATTGCGCGGGCGTCGATATTCCTCATCAAGAATAGCTGGTTTTACTCTATAAAGCGCATTCCACTCGCTGACTATGAGAGGAATTACGTTTTAAGAAAGTTTCACTCATCTGCTCGGCGCATCTGCATAGATTGTGGATTCTGTAAGCGTCTTGCTCCTATTCGTGTATTAAATCGTGTATTAAATGCTTATATGAGGAATGCCCAAGCGCAGACGATCCATGCGCTCATAACTAGTGCTGGGCCAAAAGGTAAAGACGATGAGAGATGAAGGGCGCGCTGGCGAGCACGAGCCTGCATATAAAGAATTGCTCCCACCTGCAGTGCAGAGGCTAGGCATATGCACAGCAGCACGGCAACTAGCCCGCGCACAAACGTCAAGCCTGCAAGAACGAAAAGAAGCCGAGCATCTCCCGAGCCAAAATGTGTAGGATTGCGATAGCTTAGTGCACGAGCAATAATCCATACTGCTCCCGCTGTACATACTGCATAAACACTTGTATAGCAATCTCCGATAATGGCTTCTATTACCCAGATTAGAAGCATTGCGCACGCTGCTGTATTCGTCCATATACGTATGAGAGTAGATGTGCAAGCATCAATCCATGCATTGAGAGCCAGGCAAGAAAAGCTGAATCCTCCCAAGAAAATAAAAGACCAAGAATAGTCAGCAACAGTAAATAACGCCACGGATAGAGCGAATGTGAGCGCACTGATCCCGAAAGCTTGTTTCGGCGTCAGCGCTCCCGCGCTCAGTATCGTCCACACGTGCAGATATTCTTTTTATTGAGCATTATTAAGTTCGTTGCTGTGTTCTTCGTACCACATCCGAAATTCTTCAGCATATTTCTCATGCTCCTCATGCGTGGAGGAGAATTTCGTTTCACCTGTTGTTAGATTGACAGTCACCCAAAAGAGCCAATCGCCCTCAGGCGGATTAGCAGTTGCTTTCAAGACATCAATTCCAGGATTACATATCGGACTTGGAGGAAGACCTTTATGAATATAGGTGTTGTAGGGAGTATCAGTTTCGAGATCGGATCCAGATAAGACGATCTCTGATTTTCCAAGCCCGTACAAAACAGTAGAATCCAGCTGCAGCAGCATATCTTTAGCTAACCGATTTTCAATAACGCGTGAAACTTTCGGATAATCTTGCGAACGCGACACCTCTTTTTCAGTAATTGAAGCAATAATCAGCTGGCGCTGCCACATATCTTTCGCTACACCACTTTTTTCTAACTCTTTTATACGCCGATCAACCATCGCTTGGAGTGCATCTTTGACGGTTGTCGTCGGCATAAAATTATACTGCCCAGGGGCAAGCCAGCCTTCAATAATTCCGTCTGCCTCAGGCGGTAAAAAGTCTTTCTTTGCCTCTTCGGCTTGTTTTTTAACCTCGTCCGTCGTCATCTTGTAGACGTTGGCATACTTCTCGTAAATTTGAGAAGTAGTCATTCCCTCTGGAATCGTTATCGTGTACTCAGCTTTAGAAACAGGATCGAGAAGCGCGGCAACTGCCTCTTTAGCTGGAATTTTGCTTTTAAGATAGTACACTCCTGGCTGAATCGAATTTGCCCGTGGGTTTTCGTTGAAGGCATCGATAAAAGGTTGTTCTGATTGAATCACATCTGCCTTAACCAACAAAGCGGCAATATCTGCTCCTGTGGATCCTTCGGGAACAGATACAAGAACTTTTTCTCCGCCAGGCCCTAGATAATCTTCTACGTGAGTGACCTGCGTGCTTGCTTTAATCCAAGAAAATGCGAAACTTGCAGCAAAAGCAACGAGGAGAGCGACGAGCACAATAATGATCGCACTTTTTACCCCGAGTAATGCTTTACGTTTACGACGATACACAATCTCGGAACGTTCCAAGGGCTTATTTTCCTCATTGAAAAATTCAGTCATGCTCTGCTCCTATCGGCGGTAGCAATTCTGCGAGCGATATGCCTGGCACTCGCCCTGAAGTTCGTTCTGTTTCTAATGCTGATTCTAAAATATTAACAGCTGCAACTTGATCAACCACAGCGCGGTGTGTGATTTCTGCGCGCCCAGCTTCATGAAGCTGACGATGAGCCAGCACAGACGTGAGACGTTCATCAATCATTCTCACCGGAATATCTGGCAGTCGGCGTTGAATTTTTCGTGCCCACGTAAGAGCTGCTTTTGCTGAGGGGCCAACGCTTCCATCCATATTGAGCGGATAGCCGATATATATCTCCAAGATATGCTTTTCACGTGCAAGACGCAGCACGATTGCAATATCATTTTTCCCGCGAGATGCTGTTGCAACAGGTGTAGCCAAAATACCCTCAGAATCAGATGCGGCGATGCCCACACGAACTTTACCCACGTCTACTGCGATGCGCACTCCTGTGCGCATCGCATACTGCTGAGACCTATCGGGTAGCAAGAGATTCCTTGATAGCTGTGAGGGCAGCAGAGATCTGGGATATATCTGAACCGCCGCCTTGGGCCATATCATCTTTACCGCCGCCACCGCCGCCAAGAACTGCAGACGCAATACGCACCAGCGCACCAGCTTGTGCTCCTGCGATTCGGGCAGCTTCATTTGTTGCTACGACGATCAGTGGCTTTCCGTTTGTGACGCCGGCAAGAGCTACAACAGTAGGTTCGTTTCCACAGCGGTTACGTAATTCAGTGACGGCGCTGCGTACATCGTCCCCACTGCCTACTTCGCCAAGATCTGCCGAGACAAGCGTCATACCGCCAACGCTCTGAGATTCGGAAAGAATCGTCTCAAACGATGCCTCAATTTTAGCTTTTCGCAGCCCCGCGATTTCTTTATCTGCAGCTTTGAGCTTGGCTATTAAACCGTGCACAAATTCAGGAAGTTCCTCAGGGCGAGCATGAGTAAGTGTAGACAACTGCGAGAGCAGCGCACGCTCACGAGCACCAGCCGCATAAGCCCCTGGGCCAACAAGCGCTTCAATACGACGAACTCCAGAACCAATTGACGATTCACCAAGCAGAGTAATAAGACCAATATTTCCAGTCTCGGCGACGTGCGTACCAGCACACAGTTCCTTGCTCCAATCGTCACCGATGCTCACAACACGCACAATTTTTCCGTATTTTTCGCCAAAAAGAGCCATAGCGCCAGCAGATTTTGCTTGCTCGATTGGCATTTGCTCATCGGAAACAACAAGGTTATCCTGCAAACGCTCATTCACGCGCGCTTCCATATCGCTCATTATTCCAGCTGGAATCTGGCTGCCATGGCGGAAATCGAAACGCAGACGGCTTGGAGAATTCTCAGAACCTGCCTGAGTAGCTTGTTCGCCAAGGAATTCGTGTAAGACCTTATGTACCATATGCGTGGCAGTATGAGCACGAGCGATCTGCGCACGGCGTTCCACATCAATCTGGGCAAACACTTTATCATTTAAAGCGACAGAACCTTCTGTGAGCCGCGCCTTATGCACATGCATACCTTTTACAGGCATCTGCACATCGTCTACCTCAAGATAGCCGCCGCCGGAAACAGAAATCGTTCCGTGATCGGCAAGCTGACCGCCCTGTTCTGCCCAAAATGGTGTTTGATCTAAAACAACGTCAACTTCTGCGGGAGCCTCAGCAGCGGGCACAGATTCGCCGTTCACCAAGAGAGCCACCACAGTTGCTTCGGCAGATGTATCTGTATAGCCCAAGAAGTGGGTTGCTCCCCCAGTTCGAGCTTCAATCTCATGGTATGCCTTCGCATCAACGTGCCCTGTTTTTTTGGCTTGTGCATCCGCACGGGCGCGCTCTTTCTGCTCTTGCATTAACGAGCGGAATTGAGCTTCATCTACTTTTACGCCCTGTTCGGCAGCCATTTCAAGAGTGAGATCAATCGGGAAACCGTAAGTATCGTGAAGAGTAAACGCATCCGCACCTGAAAGGTCGTGTTTTGCTGCTTTTGCTTTGCTCACTGCCATATCAAAGATCTGTGTGCCAGAGGTGAGAGTGCGGCGGAAAGCTTCTTCTTCAGCGTATGCCACGGCAGAGATATGATCGAAGTTTGTGCGTAATTCTGGGTAGGTCTCACTCATCACGTTCATGCTCGCAGGCAAAAGCTCTGGCAGCGCAACTTCGTCTACTCCGAGCAGACGAACCGAGCGAACGGCACGGCGAATTAGGCGGCGCAAAACGTATCCACGCCCATCATTTCCTGGGCGAACTCCATCACCGATAAGCATCAGTGCACTTCGCACGTGATCGGCAATCACGCGCATACGCACATCATCAGTGGTATCAGCGCCATATTTTTTACCAGTTATTGCTTCGGCTGCTGCGATTACTGGATAAACCTGGTCGGTTTCATACATATTGGCTTTGTCTTGCAGCAAGAAGGCAATACGTTCTAAACCAGCACCAGTATCAATCGCTTTTTGATCAAGCTCTCCAAGTAGCGGGAAGTTTTTCCCTTCGCCTTCGCCGCGCATATATTGGTCGAAGACAAGATTCCAAATTTCGAGGTAACGATCGCCGCCTGGATCTACTGTGCCGCCCACGGCTTCTGGGCCGTATTCTGCGCCGCGATCATAATGGATCTCGGCGCACGGCCCTGCCGGCCCTGGCTGACCAGTGCTCCAGAAAATTTCTTCACGTTTGAGTCTAACGATATGCTGTGGATCGAGACCGACAACTCGCGTGAGATGATCGAAAGAAACATCATCCTTTTCCCAAATCGTCACCCACAAACGGTCGCCGTCAAGCCCGTAGCCGCCATCATGTTGAGAGGTTGTCAGCAGCTCGAAAGCATAATCGATAGCTCCTTCTTTGAAATAATCGCCAAAGCTGAAGTTTCCGCACATTTGGAAGAAAGTACCGTGACGAGTTGTGAGCCCAACATTGTCGATATCGTTGGTGCGAATACATTTTTGTACGCTGGCAGCTCGCGGGAAAGGAGCAGGCTCAGTGCCTACGATATAGGGAATAAAAGGCACCATGCCAGCGATTGTAAATAAGATAGACGGATCGGGAGATACAAGAGGCACGCTATCGGCGATTGTGTGATCCTGTTTCTTAAAGTACTGTAACCAGCGATCTCGGATTTCCGCACTGCGCATATTTACGCTCTACTTTCTCGTCATTTTTCTATAGACACGTGCACCGCTCCCAGAGCGAGCATTTATACAACTTCTGTACTTAAAGTATAGAGATTATTACGCACATACACATACGCGCGCAACGAAACCTGAAGTTCCGCGGCGCGCGTATGAGATATGTTAGTAATAAATCAGCATCAGCGGGAATAGTGCTCAACCACGAGCTGAACTTCACACTGCACTGGAACTTCAGCACGCTTTGGTTCGCGAATAAGCTCTGCACGAAGTTTCGTAATATCTACCTTAAGATATTCAGGAACCTTTGGAAGCACATCTGCATGCTGCCCTTTGGCTGCCACAACGAACTGCGGCGAGGTCTGGCTCTTTGGCTTGATCTGAATAATCTGCCCTGGCTTTACGCGATAGCTTGGGCGATCCACGAGTTGCCCATCAACGAGTACGTGACGGTGTACAACCACCTGACGTGCCTGAGCAATCGTACGAGCAAAACCTGCGCGGAGCACGAGAGCATCGAGACGGCGCTCAAGCAGGCTCACGAGGTTTTCACCAGCCATACCTTCCATACGGCGAGCTTCATTCCAGACTTTGCGCATCTGAGCTTCACGAATGCCATACTGTGCACGCAAACGCTGCTTTTCCTTCAAACGGATCGAATAGTCGGATTCCTTCACACGTCCGCGCCCATGTTCACCCGGGCGATACGGACGGCGCTGCAGATACTTCTCAGCTTTAGGAGTGAGAGCAATACCTAGTGCACGCGATTGACGCACCGACTTACGTGCGCGATTACCAGCCATAATAATTCTCCTGTCGTCTCATGGCGTATCAGCTCTGAGTATGTGCTCATTGAACCGATACGGGATCTACCTCAGCAAGCCTTCGATGTGACGCGCGGGCTATGATCCCAGGTTATGTATTCACAAAATATTGCGCGGCAAGCGCAACTCCTCAAGAATAGCACTAGTTTTTACCGAGAGCCTTATTGATAATCTCTAAACGCTGCGTGATATTCGCCTCGAAACCGCGCTGAGACGGTTCATAATAGCGCCGATCTTTCAGCTCATCAGGTAAATATTGCTGCCGTGCAATTGCGCCAGGTTCTGTGTGTGCATAGAGATATTCGGCAGCGCGTCCACTTTGTTTCGCAGCAATTTGTGACGATTGTGAAGACATATCGCGCACATGCATAGGAACGCTGCCCACCTCACCCGAGCGCACATCGGCGATAGCTGCATTGATTGCTTCATAAGCACGGTTAGATTTTGGTGCTGTGGCAAGGTGAACGACGGCTTCCGCCAAAATAATGCGAGCTTCGGGCATTCCCACAAGTGCCACGGATTGTGCGGCTGCTGTGGCTGCGAGCAGTGCTGAAGGATCAGCCATGCCTATATCTTCTGCAGCCGATATCATGAGACGACGGGCAATAAAACGTGGATCCTCTCCAGCTTCAAGCATTCGTGCCAGATAATGTATAGCTGCATCAACGTCAGACCCCCGAACAGATTTAATAAATGCACTGATGACGTCATAATGCTGATCACCGTTACGGTCGTAGCGTATAGCGTAGGTATCAACTGCTTCTTCAACGTCGCCTAGAGTGATCAGTGCGTGCCCCGAAGCAGCAGCAGCTTCCAAAATCGTGAGCGAACGGCGAGCATCGTTACCAGCTAAGCGAATAAGAGCTTCACGAGCATCGTCACTCAACTCTCGTTTTCCATCGTATCCGCGCGGATCATTTAAAGCGCGAGTAAGGAGTTTAGATATATCCTGTGAAGAAAGTGGGTGCAATGTGAGCAGAAGAGAGCGAGATAGCAGCGGAGAAATCACTGAAAAGCTAGGATTTTCAGTGGTTGCGGCAATGAGAATCACCCATCGATTTTCTACTGCAGGAAGGAGAGCATCTTGCTGCGTTTTTGAAAATCGGTGAACCTCGTCGATGAAGAGCACCGTCTCGCGTCCAGACGTGACGAGGATATCGCGCGCATGAGCGATCACCTCGCGCACTTCCTTAACTCCAGCGGTTACGGCAGAAATTTCTACAAATTCTCGCTGAGCGCTGCGCGCCACAAGATATGCGAGAGTCGTTTTGCCAATTCCTGGCGGTCCCCAGAGAAAAATTGAACTTGGTGCTCCTGAGCTATGCGGTTCAATAAGGCGACGTAACGGCTGCCCTTCGCGTAATAAATGATCTTGCCCGAGCACTTCACTGATGCTGCGTGGACGCATCCGCACAGCAAGCGGTGCGTGAGGATCCACTCCCCCAGCTGATGCCCGAGCGGCATCGTCGCATGCACTGCTAAATAAATCCATAGCAACATTCTAGCGGTAGTTAAACTTACGCAAACGTGCAGATACTTTGTGTATTGGATCATTGTTGATTATTAGGCAGGGGGTATCGTCTTGCTTGCAGCCCGAATAAGCGTGTAGATCTTGAAAGAAAATCTACAATTAAAAGAAAAATCTAAGAATCCGCACCCACAACCCGTGTGACGTATCAGGAAAGTTTAACGAACTATATAGCCTAGTTACTCTTTTTGTTTTGGCTTTGCGTCCACGCCTGCTTCTTTGCGCTGCTGAGACGTGATTGGAGCAGGAGCGTCCGTCATAGGATCCCAACCATTGCCAATCTTTGGGAAAGCAATCACATCGCGGATAGAAGGCGCTTTAGTGAGCAGAGCCAAAATACGATCCCAGCCGAAAGCAATACCGCCATGTGGAGGTGCGCCAAACTTAAAAGCATTGAGTAGGAAGCCAAACTTCTCTTGAGCTTCTTCCTCACTCAAACCCATTACTTTGAATACACGTTCTTGCACATCACGGCGATGAATACGAATCGAGCCTCCGCCAATCTCGTTGCCGTTGCAAACAATATCGTAGGCGTATGCCAATGCGTTGCCTGGATCGGTATCGAAATTCTCCAAGCACTCCGGCTTCGGTGAAGTGAATGCATGATGCACAGCAGTCCATGCTCCTGCGCCAAGAGCCACATCTCCCTCAGCTTCCGCATCTTTTGCAGGCTTAAAGAGAGGTGCATCCACCACCCACACAAAACTCCACGCGTCCTCATCAATAAGACCTGTGCGCTTGCCAATTTCCAAACGTGCAGCACCCAAAAGTTCACGTGACGCAGTAGGCTCTCCAGCAGCAAAGAAAATGCAGTCGCCATTTCCAGCGCCAGTGATGGCGAGCAGCCCTTCGCGCTCAGCGTCACTGATATTTTTCGCTACAGGACCTCCAATAGTGCCGTCTTCTGAAACCGTCACATATGCTAAACCTTTAGCTCCGCGAGCTTTCGCCCATTCCTGCCACTTATCGAAAGTGCGGCGAGGCTGAGAAGCGCCGCCAGGCATAACGACAGCTCCAACGTATGGAGCCTGGAATACGCGGAATGGAGTGTGCTCGAAATACTCCGTGAGATCAACAAGCTCTTGCCCGAAACGCAGATCTGGTTTATCTGAACCGTATTTTTCCATTGCATCTTTGAACGTAATATGCGGAATCGGCGTAGGCAGATCATAGCCAATCAGCGCCCATACTTCTTTAAGCACATCTTCAGCTACTTTCATCACATCTTCTTGCTCTACGAAGCTCATTTCTACGTCGAGCTGGGTAAATTCTGGCTGACGATCAGCACGGAAATCTTCATCGCGATAGCAGCGGGCAATCTGATAGTAGCGTTCCATGCCTGCTACCATGAGCAGCTGCTTAAAGAGCTGTGGGCTTTGCGGCAAGGCATACCACGAGCCTGGAGCCAGGCGGGCAGGCACAATAAAATCGCGTGCGCCCTCAGGAGTGGAACGAATCAGCGTAGGGGTTTCAACTTCCACGAAATCATGCCCATCGAGCACGCGGCGAGCTGCCTGCGAAACCTTAGCACGCAAGCGAATAGCGCGCTGCTCAAAGCTGCGGCGCAAATCGAGATAACGATACTTGAGGCGTGTTTCTTCGTTCACCTGCCCGCCGTCGTCAGCATGATCGCTCACCTGGAATGGGAGCGGAGCACAGGAGTTGAGCACCTCAACATCGCTTGCTTCTACCTCAACATCACCTGTAGGAATGTTCGCGTTGGCATTGCCTTCTGGGCGTTCATTGACGATACCCGTCACCTTAATAACGAATTCGCTGCGCAGCTCGTGTGCTACTTCTTCTCGAATCGTCACCTGTGCAATTCCAGATGCATCGCGAAGATCAATAAAAGCAATACCGCCATGATCGCGCCTGCGATCTACCCAGCCAGTGAGCACAACTTCGCAGCCAATATCTTCTTTTCGCAGAGAACCTGCCATTCGAGTGCGTAGCACGCGAACCTCCTAGTGATTTGATCCAATTCACCCGCGAGACGAGCGGGCTACAGCGCTTCGCGAGACGGGCGAAACGCACGAGCGTCATTTTACGCCTTAATCCAATCTCATTGAAAATACGGTCAATTAAACCGTATTTCAGCTTTTTCACTCCACAATCATAGCTTTGCCAACGTAGATGGTAATGCTAGAAAGTTCGCTATTGTGATACTTTCAGAGCTTATTACTACTCGCCAGATGGAAAATCTTGTGTTGATTGCACGTTAATATCTGTCACAAATATTGTCTGCGCGAAATAGTCATTTTTCAAACACATTGCGGAGCAGTTTTTGAAATAGTCCCTAAGGATCAACATATACGTCATAATTATCGATTTTTGCCATATTGCTGGCTATAGCCCATCTTATTGATCCGCAACTAGGCAGCGGAAGGGAACGAAAGAAATAAGAATACTGTAAATACACGAGTTTTATTCAAATACATTGCTCGCAAAATCAATGCTTTTTATTGTGTGTGGATGCTCCTTCGCTAACGCACGTATAAGAGTTTGGAGGTAAGGAAAAAGCGCGAATTATCAACTTATCTAGGAGTCGAAAACATCACATAAATAAACTTGACTATCTATCTTTTTTTCAAAGAGAGTAGTAGGCATGTCAGAAATAACTCAACAAGATCCAAAACTCCTGCTCAGCGGGCGCCTTGCTGCATGGTTTAAAATTATATCGGTCGTTATGATTTCCCTCGTAGCATTTGAAGTAGTCGCAGTCTCAACGGCTATGCCATACGTGGTTGAAGATCTTAACGGTAAGCAATATTACGCTCTTGTTTCTGGCATTCCGCTCGCAATGCAGCTGCTCACCACAGCACTCGCAGGCCCTTGGTGTGATGCAAAAGGTCCTAAACCTCCGCTTTATATCGGGCTCGGGCTTTTTATCACCGGGCTTCTTATCGCAACTTTTTCGCCCTCAATTCTTTTTCTTGTGCTCGGGCGCGGCATACAGGGGTTAGGTGGAGGTCTAACTATCGTTCCGCTCTACGTTATGGTTGGTGCGCACGTCAAAGCCAGCAAACAACCTGCATTTTTTGCAGCATTTGCGCTGGCATGGGTGCTTCCTTCCCTTATCGGTCCACTCGTAGCAGGCTTTTTTGTAGAGCACGTGCATTGGCGTCTCGTTTTTGGCATCTGCCCGATTTTTTATGCTGCGCTTCTTCCTTTAGCTGCATCAAAATTTAAGGATTTTCCTCGCATTCACGAGCCACGCCCGTTCGTTATTTCTCGCGCGCTCCTTATTGCTTCAGCAATTTCAGGAGTATGCGTGGCAGCTCTGCAAATAATTTCTGGCACAAAGCCTGCAGATTTTACTCCATGGCTTATCGCCGCTGCCCTCATAATTTCGATTGTACTCTTTACAGCTGCACGAACTCTCTTCCCTGAAGGAACTCTTGTAGCTCGCCGCGGAGTTCCTGCCACCATTGCTCTGCGCGGTTTACTCAACGGCACCACAGTAGCCACCGAAATCTATTTAGTTCTCCTTCTCAAGGAAGTACACAATTGGGGAGCTACTCAAGCTGGATTCGTGATGACGGCAGGATCACTGACGTGGGCGCTTGGCTCGTGGATTCAAGGAAAACTATCGATGCCTCGTCACCGCGCTCTCTTGCCTATTATCGGACCATCGCTGCAACTTATCGGCATGATTATCACTATTTTCGCGCTATTGCCGCACACCTCTGGATGGATTGTGATGATTGGCTGGCTTCTTGCAGGGTTTGGCACTGGCATGATTTATCCTGCCACCACTGTGCACGCACTTAACCTCACTCCTGCTGAACGCCACGGCGAAGTTTCTTCTGCGATTAGCGTGGCAGATACGCTCAGCGCTTCAGTGCTGATGGCGTATCTAGGGATTATCTATGCTCTTGCATATGGGTTAGGTGCTGGCACATTTGCGCTTGTTGTTGGCTTTTCTGCAGCGCTCGTCTCGCTTGCATTATGGGTAGCAACTCGGATTACTACCAGTACTCGCGCATTCTAGAGTATGCCGATTTCTCCCAGAGAGAAGAAAAGCCTTCCGAAGCGTACACCTCTATTTTATCTATATCTTAGCTTTGTGAGCTGCTGATATACGTATGTGCACGTATATGCACATTGTGAGTTGTAGTGCTACAGCTGCGTGCTACGCGTTGCAGCTTTCTAAGCATAGAAA
The DNA here is from genome assembly GCA_958428545.1 of uncultured Arcanobacterium sp. GTDB lineage: Bacteria > Actinomycetota > Actinomycetes > Actinomycetales > Actinomycetaceae > Arcanobacterium_A. The sequence goes on from CAUAGM010000003.1 coordinate 137,388, forward strand.
GTAAACATCAGGAAGCTATAAGCACTGGGCGCATATCATCGTGCGGCGGGCACCAGCTCGACGGATCGGCGCACATTTGCTCTCCAGAGCGAATATCTTTTACCTGCTCGCCCTCGTCAGTTGTAAACCAGACGAAAGGAATCCCACGCTTATCTGCATATTTAATCTGCTTGCCAAATTTTGCGCTGCTAGGGCTTACTTCGGTTGAAATCCCGCGAGAGCGAAGCATACATGCAGTTTTTTCTGCGTGCCGACGCTCTGCTTCACTATTAACAGCAATCAGAACGGCGGTAGGAACCTTGCGGCTCGGCGTCACCATATCAGAACCAATTACTCGTGCGAGAATACGGCTCACGCCGATAGAAAGCCCTACTCCAGGATAAGAGCGTTTGCCGTCATTGACGAGCGAATCGTAGCGCCCCCCAGAGCAAACTGATCCCAGATCTTCGTGCCCAAGCAGTGTGCTCTCATACACTGAGCCAGTGTAGTAATCTAAGCCGCGCGCAATTTTGAGATCGGCGATAAGCGAGCCAGGCATAAGCTCATTGGCTCCCTCAACTAAGCGCACAAGCTCTTCTAAACCTTCATCAAGCAGCTCATTTTGGTAACCAAGCTCCATGATTCGATCAGCAAAACTCGCATCCGAAGCAGTAATATCTGCAAGGCTCAAAGCAAGGCGAGCCTGATCTTCGGTCGCTCCCACTTTTTCCTTCAAAAGCTCTATTACAACGCTTGGCCCCACTTTATCGAGCTTATCGAGGATACGCAGCGTTTCTTCTACATCTGCAATACCGATTGCTTCATAGAAACCTTGAGCAACTTTTCGATTTGATGCGCGAATAAGCACAGGCGGAATAGGGAGTTTGCGCAATGCGTCAACCATAACGAGTGGGAGTTCGATTTCGTGATGGAAAGCAAGCTGATCTGCACCAACGACATCGACATCGGCTTGTATAAATTCACGGAAACGCCCATCTTGTGGACGCTCACCTCGCCAGACTTTCTGAATTTGATACCTGCGGAATGGGAAATCGAGATGCCCTGCGTGTTCGAGTACGTAGCGTGCAAGAGGAACTGTGAGATCAAAATGAAGCCCCAGCTCGGCTTCCTTCTTCGCCCGATCGTCTCTCAGCCCCTGCAGACGGGAAAGCACATAAATTTCTTTTGACGTCTCTCCCTTGGAGAGCAGCTGATGCACTGGTTCAACTGCACGCGTTTCAATTCCAGAAAAACCGTGCAGTTCAAAAGTCGAACGCAAAGTATCGAGAACTTCCTGCTCAACGATACGCCCACTCGGCAGCCATTCAGGGAAACCAGAAAGAGATGCAATTTTAGCCATGCGCCTATTGTCGCATTATGCACGGAGAATCTCTAACTCGCTGCCCAATATTGCGAAACGCAGGCTAACTCATCGCTGCGTGAAGAAAAGAATTGTGGCGTGTTTCGTGAAACATCGTCGTATGTGCTCCGTGACCAGGGAGAATATAAACATCAGGTTTGATTGCGTTGACGAGGAAACGCAGTGAGGCTTCCATCTCGCGCTGATCTCCGCCAGGCAAATCGGTGCGTCCCACACTGCCAGCAAAGATGACATCTCCTGTGAGCATATATGTGCGCGCACTAGAGCTACAAAGCGTATCGCTGAAGGCTTCGTGCACACAGCCTTCAAAAAGAAATACCGATGACCCCTCTGTATGCCCTGGAGCTGCAACAGCTCGCAGAGCTAAACCATCAATAAGCTGAATGCTTGATGAATAAATAGTGCTAGGAAGAGGGCGAAGATTTTCTGGTTTTATCCATTCGCTCGATGCTCCCATTCTGCGAAATCCAAGATCAATCCCTCTAATGCCGAGATTATCAAGAGGATTTTCCAGACGATACAGATCGGGTTGAGGCACATACACAGGCGCATGACCAGCTACTGCTGCTACGTCCCACATGTGATCGGCGTGCCCATGAGTGAGCAATACTGCCCCAATATCGGCGTGCAGGCGTTTAAGTTCATTGTGAATCCATGTGGCAGACCCTGCCCCTGGATCCACCACAAGAGCCTTGCGATTCTTCTTCTCATCTGTGCAAATACTGCCAGTTGAATCGTCATCTGGAAGAATGAGATAGGTATTAGCTTGAAAAAAGGTTTGATCGCAACGAGAAATAATCATGCTTCCACGCTACCTGAGATAAAGCCAGCGTGCTTAAAACACGCAAAAGCGAGTACACTAGCACTATCCATTCGAGAACGGTGAGGAAAACCTACCCCGTCTATAAGGAGTAAATAAAATGACTGAGTCCACCCCACGCCCAACTCCACACCCACTGCCTAAACCAGGTCACAATGCTCAGGTTTCAGTCGGTGTATCGGTTCCACAGCCAGTGATTGACGATGCGTCTGCTGTCGAAGCTGCTACTTGGGGGCGCGTTGATACAGATGGCAACGTGTGGCTACGCGGATCTGGCGATGAGCCAGAGCGTATCGTTGGGCAATATGCTGCAGGCGGCACGCCAGATGATGCACTGACGATGTATGTGCGCCGCTATTTAGACTTACGTTCCAGCATAGCACTGCTGGAAACGCGCCTCAGCTCTATTTCTCCCGAAGACGCTAAGAAATCACTTGCAGCAATTAACGAGCAGCTTGTTGATCCAGCTGTGATCGGTGATGTTGCGGCATTGCGCACCCGAGCAGAAGCTCTTACAGGCGCTATTGCCAAACGGCAGGAGCAGGTAGCTCAAGAGCGTGCTGAAGCAAAAGCACAGGCACTTGCTGAGCGCACAAGTATTGTTGAAGAAGCTGAAGCTATCGCAGCTCAGGATACTGCAAAAACTCATTGGCGCGATTCTCACCAAAAGTTTTCTGAACTGCTCGATCAGTGGAAATATGCACAGCGTCACGGCGCCCGTATTGACCGTGCGAGCGAAGAAGCGTTGTGGAAGCGTTTTTCCACTGCACGTACGCAGTTTGATCGCCATCGTCGTCAGCACTTCTCGGAGGTAGAGGCACAGCATAAGAGCGTGATCGCCCGTAAAGAGCAGATTATTAAAGAAGCTGAAGCGATTCAGAACTCTACCGATTGGGGCAATACGTCTGCTACATATCGGCGCTTGATGGACGAATGGAAGAACGCTGGGCGTTCCACCAAAAAAGATGACGATAAACTCTGGGATCGTTTCCATACAGCACAACAGATGTTTTACGATGCACGCAATCGGCATAATCAGGTGATTGATGAGGAATACTGTGCAAACCTCGAACGCAAACTCGCGCTCGTAGCTCAAGCAGAAAAGCTCCTGCCCGTCTCTGATGTGGCGGCAGCTAAAGCAGCTATCCGCACGATTGGTGAAGAATGGGATTCTATTGGGCGTGTGCCGCGAGCAGATATGAATCGCACTGAAGGGCGTATGCGAGATATTGAGCGTGCTATCCGTGACGCTGAGCAAGCTGTGTGGCAGCAATCAGACCCTGCAAAAGAAGAGCGTTCTCACGGTATGGCAGCTCAACTTCAAGCTCTTATTTCAGAGCTTGAAGGGCAGATTGCACAAGCTGAAGCCGCAGGAAATAGCGCTAAAGTGAAAGAATACGAGGACGCTCTAAAAGCTCGCAAAGCGTGGCTTGCTGAAGTCCTTAAAGACTAACTCTCTGATTGTTTGTTTTCTATCTGATGCGTCATGGTTTTTCCGATTCTTGAGCCAACATCGCTAGCGCAACGCAACGAGATTGCGAATGCGCCATATATCGGTGTGCGTTTAGCTGGGGATAAAGCCGTGGCGCATCAGTGGTGTACAACGCCGAGTATGCGAGCATACGCAATTAAACAGCTAAATTTGGGAGATTTCACTGCAACTCACGAAACTGCTCTATGGATACATACAGGCATTGCGAGCCTTGCTCTTGAACGAACTCTTCATTTTGCACAGCCCACAAGCTCAAGAATTGCAGGAGCAAACCGAATGTTTGTGCCCGATCAGCACACTATGAGCATTGCGGAGCAAAAACTCACAACTCCAGAGCGTACAGCAGTTGATTTACTTTTAGCCGATATCGAGACGGGAATTACCTATCTGCGTGAACTGATTGCTCACTGCCCTAGCATGACTCTGAGCAGTACTCTAGATTGCGCTCACACTGTACGCTCTAAAAAAGATATTGGGCGTGTGCGCTGCATCCTAGAGCAGCTTCAGCTCTCCGAATAGAGCTGAAGCTCATCTCGCTGGTGGCGATGCTGATCTTATAGAAAACGGAGTGTACGTTTATTCGTATCAAAGAATCAGGCAATTTTGACACATCAGCGCAGAAATATCGGGATGCAGCGCAGCCGATGCGACGCATGATATATAAAACGATCGATCCTATGCCGTTGTCAGCCGCTGATATCCTTCACGTTTACCAGGCGTCACACGGTAAGCATCGTAGACCCCCTCAATCTTACGCAGTTCGCGTAGGACGTGTTTGAGCAAATGTGGATCGGCCATTTCGAAAGTGAACGTTGAATGCGCCAAACGTTCTGAGCTTGTATTGATTGATCCCGAAAGCATATTTACGCCGTTATCAGCAAGAACACGCGAAATATCGGCAAGCAAACCATGCCGATCGAGCGCTTCGATCTGTACTTGCACAAGGAAGATACCTTCAGGAGCGCCGTCCCATGCAATATCGATAAAACGTTCAGGTTCTTTACGCAGGCTCTCCACATTGGGGCAGTCTGCGCGGTGAACTGATATGCCTTTTCCACGCGTCACAAAGCCAACAATCACATCGGGAGGTACAGGTGTGCAGCATTTTGCGAGCTTCACAAGCACATCTGTATCTTCAATATCGTTTACAATCACAGCAGAATTTACGTTGCCCTCGCGGCGGTGATGAATACGCGTTGGAGTGACAGCTTCTGCCATCGTTTCTTCAACGCTTGCTCGCCCTCCTTGCGAAGAAACAAGCGTACGCACAACCGTTTCTGCTGAAATCGTTCCTTCTCCGAGAGAGCGATATAGCTCACTCACATCAGCAATATGCAGATCGTGGGCAACAGCACTCAAAGTGTCATGGCTCATTAAGCGTTGCAGCGGTTCATTCTTACGGCGAATAGCTTTCGCCAATTTTTCTTTACCTGAATCAATAGCTTCTTCTCGGCGACTGCGTTTAAACCATTGCTTAATTTTTGCTCTCGCACGCGCAGTAGCTACAAAATCAAGCCAGCCTTGTGAAGGGCCCGCATCCGAATTTTTTGCTGTAATAATCTCAACATTATCACCTGATTCGAGACGATGATCGAGAGTGACGAGTTTATCATTAACTTTTGCTCCGACTGTACGATCGCCCACTTGAGAATGAACAGCATATGCGAAATCGACAGGGGTTGATCCAGCCGGAAGTTCCATCACCTCACCCGCCGGGGTAAAGACGTATACTCGATCCCCGCTCATTTCATAGCGCAGAGAATCGAGAAATTCGGCAGGATCTGCTGTCTCACGCTGCCAATCAACGAGCTGACGCAGCCATTCCAGCTGAGTATCTTGCGCACTTTGAGGAACACTTCCTGAAGTTTGATTTGGATTCTCTTTATATCGCCAATGCGCTGCTACGCCAAATTCTGCTCGACGATGCATATCGTAGGTGCGAATCTGCACCTCAACAGTTTTATCGCCAGGTCCAAATACAGTGGTATGAATCGACTGATACAGATTGAATTTTGGTGTGGCAATATAATCTTTGATTCTGCCTTGGATGGGAGTAAAAATCGTATTGGCGACTCCAAGCGCAGTGTAGCAGTCTTGTACTTCATCAACGAGCACGCGCAGACCGATAAGATCGTAAATATCTTCAAAATCCCGCCCGCGTAAAATCATTTTTTGATAGATGGAGTAATAATGCTTAGGACGCCCAGTGATTGTGCAATGAACATGAGCCGCAGCTAGCTCTTGCTCTAAAAGTTTCTTAATCTGCTCGATATAGGCTTCTCTTTCTGGGCTGCGCTCAGTGACCATTCGCTCAATCTCTGAATATACAGCTGGATAGAGAGTGCGGAAAGAAAGATCTTCAAGCTCCCATTTGATCGAATTCATACCCAGACGATGCGCAAGCGGTGCATAAATTTCAAGGGTTTCGCGCGCTTTATTTTGTGCAGACTTTGATTCCACAAATCCCCATGTGCGTGCGTTATGCAGGCGATCGCCTAATTTGATGAGCAAGACGCGAATATCTTTCGCCATAGCAATCACCATTTTGCGCACAGTCTCAGCCTGGGCGGCATCACCGTATTCAACCTTATCGAGTTTTGTGACGCCGTCTACCAGCAGCGCAATATCGGCACCAAAATCCCGTGTAAGCTCTTTAAGGGTATATCCCGTATCTTCGACAGTATCGTGCAGCAGCGCCGCAACTAGAGTATCTTCATCGAGTCCTAGCTGAGCTAGTATCGTGCATACAGCAACAGGGTGAGTAATATACGGCTCTCCAGATTTACGTTTTTGGCCATCGTGAAGGCGATAGGCCACATTAAAAGCGTCAATAATTCGTGCATGATCAATATCTCGCTCAGCAATAGCTTCCATAATAGGCTCAAGCATTGCAGGATAGTGGGCTTCTACATGTGTATGCGATGCACTATGATCGCTGCTTCGAGTTTTGATACTTTTTTTGCCTGCCATGCTCGAATTATACGGCGTATACATCCTATATGCGATTGTGTTCGCGCATTTTTTGCCAATACATTACTTTCCAAAAAAAATATCGTACGAGATAGTATTGCACCCACCATAGAGCCGATAAGCACACTATCTCGTACGATATAAGCATATTTTGCGTCTATATGCTCTTCTAGTAGGTGAGGACAGAATCTATCTGAACATCGTCACCTAAATGCTGACGCCCTCCCAAATCGAGCAATTCGAGCAAGACGCATAGCGCGACAGGCTCGCCACCTGCTTGGCGAATAAGATCGAAAGCAGCGCCAGCTGTGCCTCCTGTGGCAAGCACATCGTCGATGACGAGAACTCGCGCTCCATCTTCGACGGTAAAGGGCTGCAGTTCCATGCGAGCTGATCCATATTCCAGTGAATAATCCACACCCACAATTGGCCCTGGAAGGCGCCCAGCTTTGCGGACAGTAAGCATACCTACGCCTAAAGCAATAGCCAAAGGTGCTCCAAGAATAAAGCCTCGAGACTCTAACCCTGCAACCGCATCTACTTTGCCGCGATAGCGATCAGCAAGCACACGAATAAGCTCTGAAAAAGTATGCCCGTCTGCAATCAATGGTGTGATATCACGGAAAAGAACTCCAGGAGCTGGGAAATCTTGAACTTCTCGCACATGGGATTCTACGAGCTTTACCACGTCACTTGGAAAAACTCCGCTTTCGGTCATCGCTTACTCCTACTCTTACGACGAGGCTGCGCAGACACACCCTGGTGGTGTCCAGATTCACGCTCACCTTCCGTCACGTATTCGAGCATATCGGATTCTTCCTTTGAAAGAGTTTGCCCGTCCACATCGTTAGAAAGTGCTGCGCGAACGTCGTGCACGTGCTTCGTATGCTCTTTAATAGCAGCGTTACGCTCAGCCAAGGTCACAGCCAATGGTGCCGCAATGAAAATCGATGAAAGAGTCGAAAGCAGCATACCTACAAAAATAACGAGGGCAAGATCGAGAAGCGTATCTGCACCAAACACAACGACGCCAATTAGCAGCACGGAAGCCACAGGCATAAGACCCGTCACAGACGTATTAATGGAACGGATCAGTGTTTGATTAATAGCGTTATTGGCAGATTCTTCGTAGGTAAAACGAAGCTGTTTATAGAGTTGAGCTGTGTTTTCACGAACTTTATCAAAAACTACGACAGTGTCGTAAAGGGAATATCCCATAATCGTCAGCAAACCGATAACTGTTGCTGGGGTGATTTCAAGCCCGCCGATCCAATAGACTCCAAGCGTGATGAGGAAGTCATGCAAGAGAGCCAGAAGCGCGCCTACAGCAATACTCCACGAGCGGAAATAAATCATAAGCACTAAGCAGACAAGCACCATAAAGACGATCATGGCTCGCACGGCTTTGTTCATAATATCCGCGCCCCACGATGGCCCTACATACGAGGAGGTGACATCATCCGCAGAAACACCGTATGCCTTTGCCAAACCTTCTTTCACAGCTTGAGTCTGATCTGCATCCAGCTCAGCAGTCTGCACGCGCATACCCGTCTGCCCTAAGCTAGAGACGCGAGGAGCAGAATCTTTGCCAATTTTAGCAATCACATCGTATGCAGGTTGCTGATCCTGAGTGGCTGCACCTGAGATCGTAAACTGAGAACCGCCGCGGAATTCAATACCGAGATTCGGAGTTTTGAATACAAAAGCAAGGAGAGTAATCGCGACGAATACGCCTGCTATAGCAAACCAGATTTTGCGATGCTGAATAATCTTATAGTTGAGACGCCCTGAATAAAGGTCGTTACCAATCGAATACATCGACATCAGGCATCACTCCCTTCGCTCGTGGCATCATCGTTTGTTTCAGTATCTTTTAACGCTTCTTTAGCTTCACGGCGTTCCCGAGCACGCTGCTGTGCAAGCGTTTCACTGCGTTGCTCAGTGATAACGGAGTTTGGAAGAATATCAGCATTTTCGGTATCGGTATCATCTGAGGTATCAATACCGTGCTCAGTAGAACGATTGCCGAATGCGTATCCGCGCCCGCGATAGAGAGGGGTGCGCTGAAGCTGGCGTTCTTCCAAACCAGAGAAGAGTTTGCCTTCACCAAAATACTTCGTCTTCATCAGTAATACCATCAACGGATGGGTAAACATCATAACGACGATAAGGTCTAGCACAGTTGTGATACCAAGAGTGAATGCAAAGCCGCGTACAGAGCCTACAGTGAGTACGTAGAGCACAATAGAGGCAAGCAGGTTCACTGCATCAGAAATAATAATGGTTCGCTTTGCGCGATCCCAACCGTGGTGCACAGCCCCTGAAATCGTGCGCCCATCTCGAATCTCGTCACGGATACGTTCGAAATAGACGATAAAGGAGTCTGCCGTAATGCCCACAGAAACGATCATACCGAGCACACCAGCCATAGAAAGGCGATAGCCCATCAGCCACGAGAGCAAGCAAATCACAAAGAATGAAAGACCTGTGGAAAGAGCAATTGACCCAGCAGAAATCAAACCAAGAGCGTGATACTGCCACAGCAGATAGACGATAATCATTGCCAGACCGATCAAACCAGCAATCAGACCTGCGGAAAGCTGCTCTGTACCAAGAGTTGCAGAAATCTGCTCTTCGCTTTGAACAGTGAAGTTCAAAGGAAGTGAACCGAATGAGAGCTGATTTGCAAGAGCTGCAGCTTCTTCAGAGGTGAAGTGACCAGTAATTTCTGCGCGCCCACCAGCAATTGCACCGCTTGGAACTGGTGCAGAAAGCACCTGCCCATCGAGCACAATAGCAAATTGATTACGAGGGCTTTGAAGTTTATGAATACGCTCAGTCACAGTATGAAATGCTTCAGCCCCTTTAGAGTTGAATTCCATATTTACTGCCCAACCACCAGTTGGTGTGCCCTGGCTATTCACAGCAAGACTTGAGGTAGCTTTAGTGAGGTCAGTGCCTTCAATTTCGGCTGGACCAAGAATATACTTAACGGAATTTGAAGAATCACATGCTACGAAAGGCTTCTTAGGATCATCTGACGTTGCGGCAATACGGGCTGCATCAGTGCCACACTGAAGCTGATAGGCATCAAAAAGTTCCTTTTCTGTGATCCATGAGAGATCAGAAGAATTTTCAGGTTCCTTTGCTGGCTCGCTATCAATTGTGCCGTTGCCATTTGAATCTGCGAGTTTAGTGGCTTGAGCGATAAGCTCCTCACCCTCATACGGAGTAGTGCTTGGCTTATCTGTTTTATCTGCATCGTCAGCGCCTGATTCCTTATCTTTTTCAGTGCCTTCGGCAGAATCTTTGCTAGCGGTATCTCCTTCTTTGCTCTTAGCTTCAGCAGCTGCTACATCAGCAGGAGAGAGGGCATTTGGCGCCATCCTTGCCAATACTGGGCGCAGACGCAGCACAGCAGAAGTACGAACCAGATCCAGCGTCTCTTGGCTTGGCTTTCCTGGAAGAGATACGACGATATTTGAGCCGCCCTGTGAGGTAATTTCAGCCTCAGCTACGCCAGACGCATCTACGCGCTGGCGAATAATTTCAATAGCCTGTGCTACATCCGAATCGGTAATTTGTGATCCATCTGTGGCAATCGGCGTGAGAATAAGCTGAGTACCGCCCTCAAGATCTAGTGCCAGATCAGGAGTGAATTTATTGCTTTTCGTTAGTGCTGTACCTGTGCCGAGCGCTGCTACGAGAGCAGCTATCAGGATTGCAAGAACGATAAGGCGCTTCGTTGCCTCAGCGCGGGATCTTGATGCTTTCTTCGCAGACACAATCATTTCTTTTCTTTATTGTTCTTTATGTTTTCAACTGCCCTTATGTGGCAGATGCGTTTTATATGGTTTCTACTCGCACTTCGGTGTTTGAGCAGTATCACTTGAGGAATCTTCAGCAGCGATACTGGCGTCAGCCTGCTTAGAATCGCTAGATGCTTCATTGCTGGATATTTCAGATTCGCTATCTTGTGCCTCAGCTTCTTCTTCAGATATTTCAGCCCAAGGAATCTCCATAGTCTGCACAATCGAAGAACGCAGCCACACCGTCTCCATTCCCGACGGCGATTCGAGAGTAACGGCATCTCCGTCAATATCAACGATAGTGCCAAGGAACCCTGATCGAGTAACGACGTTTGCCCCGAGCACAATGGCGGCATCACGTTCGTCACTTAACCGTTGCTGCTGTTTTTTCGCGTTGTGGCTCATCCACCAAAGAAAAACCAGCATAGCAGCAAGCACGACAATAATTGTTGGATCCATGCACAGCTCCAGTGATAAAACAATAAACCGTAGAAAAGTTTACCGTTTTTTGCTCCATTTTCTAATTCGATACTGCAAGCGTGAGAAAATCCTCGAAATGGCAATCTTTGGTTTAAGAATCCGAAGTGCGACTCAAGAATGAACAGTTTAATTAAGGATGAATTGACTAAGAGAAAAGAGACGCCTGCGCAGTTTCTGGTATCGATAAGCCGAGATGCTGCCATGCCAGAGCCGTAGCCATGCGTCCGCGTGGCGTGCGAACAAGAAATCCTTCACGCACGAGGAATGGCTCAGCAACGGTTTCAACAGTTTCCGGCTCCTCACCCACGGAAACAGCGAGAGTTGTCAAACCTACAGGTCCGCCGTTAAATCGGTTGCAAATAGCAGCGAGCACTGCCCTATCAAGGCGGTCAAGCCCGTATTCGTCTACTTCAAATACTTCGAGAGCTGCTTGAGCGGCAGAAATATCGAGCACACCAGAGCCTCGTACTTGAGCCCAATCTTGCACTCGACGCAGCAAACGATTCGCAATGCGCGGCGTACCTCTTGAACGAGATGCAATTTCTATTGCGGCATCACTCGTCAGTTCAGCACAGAGTTTAATAGCGTTACGCTGCACGATCTGCGCAAGCTCCTCATGAGTGTAGTAATCTAAATGAGCAGTAAACCCGAATCGATCACGCAAAGGCGCAGGCAGAAGACCAGCGCGCGTTGTAGCTCCTACCACAGTAAACGGAGGAAGAGGCAACGGAATAGAAGTAGCGCCTGGACCTTTACCAACCATGACGTCTACCCTAAAATCTTCCATTGCCAAATAAAGCATCTCTTCAGCTGTGCGCGCAAGGCGATGGATTTCATCAATAAAGAGCACATCTCCTTCTTGTAGGGAGCTGAGAACCGCAGCTAAATCTCCAGGGTGCTGAATTGCTGGACCTGACGTAAGACGCAAGGAGCCATTAACCTCAGCTGCGATAATCATGGCAAGCGTCGTTTTCCCTAATCCTGGCGGACCAGAGAGTAATACATGATCGGGGGCTGCCTCTCGCGCAATTGCAGCATCAAGCACCAAGGAAAGCTGAGATCGCACAACCTCTTGCCCCACAAATTCTGAAAGGTGTTTGGGGCGCAAAGCAGCTTCCTGCGCACGCTCTGTATCATTAGCATCTTGCGATGTAATCTCCCATGGCTCCATCAGCGTTTACTCCCCAATATTTGAAGTGCTCGGCGCAGTAATTCTGGCACATCGAAAGGTGCAGGTGCGTCTTCCTTTCGTGCTTCATCTATAGCAGATCTGGCAGCTCGCTCCTGCCACCCAAGATTCACGAGTGCTTCGAGCACATCAGCGTCCGCCGCGCTTCTGGAAGAGGGGAAGGCAGTATGAGCGCTATTGTGAGGAGTGCCGAGCTTCGTGCCAAGTTCTAGAATCATGCGCTGTGCACCTTTTTTACCAATTCCAGGAACTCGCGTGAGTGCAGCTTCATCTTTATTGGCAATAGCTGATCGCAAATCATCAGGAGGGAGGACAGAGACAATTGTGAGCGCTATACGAGGTCCGATACCACTCACGCCGAGCAGAGTCTGAAAAACTTCACGTTCATCTACCGTATCGAAACCGAAGAGAGTGAGGGAATCTTCGCGAACTACGAGAGACGTAAAAACGCGTGCATGCTCACCCACAAATAAATGTGAAAGAGTTACAGGAGCAGCAAGGAACTCTATTCCTACGCCTGCAACTGAGATGACGGCGCTGCTTATTCCTACAGCCTCAACAGTTCCAGCCAATGAAGCAATCACTCACACACCCCCACTCTTTCGAACATATGTTCAAATATATATTATATGCGCACCGTTATACGGATGCCACACCGATAGAAGCCCAGACTAACCCGCGCACTATTTTTCTATTTTTTCGGAGCGACTGCGCCGTGGCGGGTACTCAAGCGTGCAGCCTGCGCCCACATTTTTTGAGCTGGAGTAAGATCTACTCCCTCAGCGCGAGGAAGCATCCCTGCTCCTCCGTGCTGAGCTCGAGTGGCATCGTCACTTTCCATATGGATCGCTCCCCCACGCCACGCATGGCAGATAGCAATAGCCAGAGCATCTGCTGCGTCTTTAGGGCGAGGCAGTTCAGGAAGATTCAAAATCCGCTGCACCATCGTCTGCACCTGCAGTTTTTCTGCACGTCCATTGCCCGTAACTGCAGCTTTTACCTCGGAAGGTGAGTGCGAAGCAATAGGAATTCCGTGCTGAGCTGCAATAAGGAGCACTATACCTGCCACTTGAGCAGTAGACATCACAGAACGCACATTCTCTTGAGCAAATACGCGTTCAAAAGCGATGGCATTCGGGCGTTGAAGACGGATCGTTTCCTCCAGCTTGTTATAGATAATAAGTAAGCGCTGCCCAGGGGGAAGCTCTGGCTTCGAGCGAGCCACATCAACATCAACGAGCTTTACGTGCCGCCCAGCATCTGCTTCGATGATGCCTAGCCCACAGCGAGTGAGCCCAGGATCAACACCTAAAATCCGCATAGCAACTATGCTTATTCGCTTTCCTCAAGCTGCTGCGCAACGTCATCTGGAATATCGATATTCGAGTAGACATTCTGTACATCGTCGAGATCGTCGAGTGCGTCAAGAACTTTCAATACTTTCTGTGCGGTATCAAAATCGGCAGTAACTTTCATTGAAGGCACAAACTGAACTTCGGCAGAGTTATAGTCGATTCCTTCATCAACAAGTGCTTTACGAACCTCTACTACATCATTTGGTTCGCTATAGACACTGAAAGTATCACCTTCGTTTTCTACTTCCTCTGCTCCCGCATCGAGAACAGCCATCAAAATAGTATCCTCATCCACACCATCTGCCGCTGGCACCTCGACCACGCCCTTACGGGCAAACATATATGCCACAGAGCCGCTTTCAGCCAAAGTACCACCGTTGCGAGTGAGAGCTACGCGCACATCTGATGCTGCACGGTTGCGATTGTCTGTAAGAACCTCAATCATCACAGCAACGCCGCCTTGAGCGTATGCTTCATACATGATTTGCTCGTACTGCACACCGTCTTTGCCTTCGCCAGATGCACGCTTGAGAGCGCGATCGATATTATCGGCAGGCACAGAATTTTTCTTGGCTTTTTGAATCGCATCAAAAAGAGTTGGGTTTCCGTCTGGATCAGGCCCGCCAGTGCGCGCAGCAACTTCGATATTTTTAATGAGACGAGCAAAGAGCTTGCCACGCTTAGCGTCGAGAGCTGCTTTCTTGTGTTTAGTGGTGGCCCATTTAGAGTGTCCAGACATTCATTTCCTCCTTAGTACAATTCGCTTTTTACATTTTAGCGTGTGCAGAGCGCATTCCCGAACTGAAGCGCACCAGAAAATATGCTGGTGTGACGCTACACCTGAAAGCAGGCGCCACACCAGCTAATATCTTGCTTATGAGCGCCGACTTCGACGGCTCGCCAAAAATACACCACCAGCAAGTAAGATGCATGCCAACGCTACAGCCCAAGCAATATTCGAACCAGTATTCGGCGTCTTTGTTACGGTGCTAGCAGATGCCGAAGTACTCCCACCGTTAGGTGAAGGTGCAGACGAACCAGACTCAGACCCAGGCTGAGGATTTACCCCAGGGTCTGGATTAGGATCGGGATCCCCACTAGGATCAGGCTGAGGATCTTGCCCACCTGGAGTTTCTTTCAGCTTAATTTCGTACGTAGCCGTCAGCTCACCCCTGTGTGTATTGATACCAGTTACAGTAACCATCGCTGTGCCAATCTGGGTATCAGCAGTGTAAGTGAGACGGTAATTCACGCCTTCTGTGAGAGCGTTGCCATCTTTATCTTTAACAACCACTTTATTTGGATGAGCAGGATGATTGACATCAACTGAATCTACTTCAACAACCGAAGGCTCCACGCTTACAGTAAAGCCGAGTGCGGCGTCGTTGAGATCAGTTTGAAGCTTCGGCTTCCGTAAACGCAGCTCTGCAGCGCTCACAAACATATTTGGTTTTGTGTCGCTTACAGTAGCCGTCGGAACTAGTTTCACGTATTTTGCCGTATAGACTTTATCGAAGTGGGCAAGTTTCCAATCAGCATTATCAGCCCACGTGCCTTGTGCCGCTAGAGTGTATTCGCTATCGGCAGGCAGGCGCACGCCGTCAGCTTGTACGTCCCCTTGCGGATCGGAGCTATTGCTCACATACACGTGATAGCCTGTAATAGTGCCGTTATTTCCATCAGAGCGCGGCTGATAGCGCAATGCTTCGAGATCAGTCGGCTGATCGAGAATCAGCACAGCCCAACCTTTAGTTGCAAAATTATCCGCATTCCCATTGATTGGATTTGCTCCTCCCCATGGAGTATGCCACACGGTACTTTGCTTTCCATCAAGAGCGCTATCCTTTGAATTGTTGCCAGAAGAATTTGCTTGGCTTCCAACCTCAATACCCATCTTCTCTACTGGCACATCCCGCGCGGCATCATTGGCTGGATCAGGCTGGTTTTTCCCGAGATATATTTTGAACGTATTGATTGTTTCATGATCTTCTGATTGCACAATCACTCGAGCGATGCCTTCATATTCGGGAAGAATAGTGACGGCAGCATTATCTCGTGAAGCTGCTTCAAGCTGCGCAATCTTCTCGGCAGGAGTGCTGTATTCCCAAGAATTTAACGCAGCATCGGAAATTTTCTCGTTATTGACAGATAGCGATTCGAGGGCTGACGTTGTGTGAGCAGGCGTGGTCGTTGCGGCTGTTTTAAGCTCTACTTCCGTAATACCTGTGCACGGCTTACGCCCAGAAAGAGTTTCGTTCTTATTCTTAATCTCCAGTTTCACAAAGGTCGCACTAATCGGCTTATTCAAAGAGTACGAATACTTTTTGACGTTTTGCGGAGATTCAGCTGAAGCGATCGTTTCCGTTGCTTCAACAAGCATCCAATCATCACCTTTGGCTTCTTTGACGTAGAACTTAGTTGTGCCCGCATCAGGGAAACGAGCCGAGTAAGAATCTTTGAAGAAGTGTACGTTGAACTCCCCGAAAGTCTGCTGAGTCGCATATTCAAACTCGATTGCTGCAGTATCATCCCCATCTTGTGAATTCTTATAGTTCGTCCATGCGGTCGTATTGGCGCCGCCGCTCATATTGGAGCCTACTGCAGTACTGCCATCTTTGATTGCGTCGAGCGTATCTGATTGCTTATCGGTAGGAATATCCTGAGTGAGGGTTGCTGCTGCGCTCACGCTTTCGCCAATCGTCACGCTCCCCTCCTGCACGCGAACTGTGGCAGTGACGGGAAGCTCCTGATCCAGCACTTTGGCTGTGCCTTTAATCGTGACGATTCCAGCTTTTGCATAAACGCTTTCGTCAGGCTTTTCCCACGTCACGTCGAACTGTACATTGAGAATCGTGCCGTCGGGCAAAACTGCTGGGCGGCTGGCGGGAATTGTGGGCGCTACTCCTACAGGTGTCGTAGCGCTATAGTTCAGCACAGCACCTACACGATTAAGCATTGTCACGTTTGCCGTCACTATATGCCCGTGTGCTGTTTTCCCTGAAACTGTGAACGATCCAGTTTTTGTGTATTGTTCTTCGGTGATTTCCGCCCACGCTACATTGGTAGATTCGCTTTTCCCGTCAGTGAAGTGAGCATCAATTTTTGAGGGAAGAACAGGCTTTGTACCCACTTGCACGTAATAGTTTCGCGGATAGAAATACGAATCAATGACAGCGCCTGCCTCAGATCCTTTGGCAGGAGCCACAGTTAAGGTTTTCGTAACGCTTGGCAGCTGTGGCGCCGAAACCGTCAGCTCACAGTTTCCTGCAGATTTTTTCGCTTTGACGATAGCGAGCACTTTACCGTTGTATGCGTTGCGTTTCTTTGAAAGATACGAGGTGTGATCAGCTTGTTTACCTGCATCGGTACCAGCGATTTCGCATATTCCGTTCGTTGAGAATGTGACTTCATTATCGGCATCCGGAACTGGAGTTCCCTTAGCATCGGTGATAGTCACGTCAACGTATGCCAGATCTTCGTTATTTGCAGTGAGCTTTGTTTTGTTGATCTGTACATCGAGTTTGCTGGCAGTTCCCGCTGTGCTCACAGAACTGCGGCCTTTCGTATCCTTTATCTCTTTTCCTTGTGCATCATAGGCGAGTGCGCTCAAGGTGCCATCTGCATAAGGGACGTCCCAAGAAAGATAAAGATTTTCAGATTCTTTCGAGCTCTTTCCTTCCCCTTCGTAAATCTGATACTTATAGCCTGCCGCGGTGGTTTTTTCTGTAAATTCTTTCTTGCCAAGAGATTTCTTATTTCCTTGACTATCCGTGAAGAAAAGTTCCACAGCGTGAGCATCGGAATAGACCACCACTTTTTGATTGCCGTTGCCTTTATTTTGCAACACACTCTTATTCCATGCAGGAAGAATATGGAGCGTATGTGCAGTATGATTCCACTGGCTTTGATAGAAATAGAAGGAATCTTTCGGGAAACCTGCCGTATCAATAATGCCGAAATAAGAGTTCTTTGGTGAAGGCCATGCGCCTTGTGCACCAGGAGAAGTGCCGTTCCAGAAAGTTGGCTCCCCGATATAATCAAATCCTGTCCAGACTGCTGTGCCTGCCACGAAATCTCGTTTAATCACTTCAAGCCATGCTTCAGCAGCAGTAGCTCCCCATCCCACTTTGGAATTATCGTAAGAAGTCAGCTGTTTATCAGCTGTCTTGCCGTTATCGCTTGTACGTGAATATACTCCGCGGCTATTTACTGATGATGCAGTTTCTGCTCCATAAAGCATTGCATTCGGAATCTGCTTATGAATGGAATCGTATTGACTGCCGCTCGCATAATTGGCGCCAACTGTGCCAGACGTACCAGCATCACTGGCCGAAGAAACGAGCGATTTCATGACGTTTATTGCGGCTGGGCCGCTTTTAATCGCATTATCGCCACGCGTCACAGGGCGCGTGGTATCAATTCCCGCAGCCCACGTGATCAAATTTGCCTGATGAGAGGAAAAACTAGTGATAAGGCACGACGTGCCTTCTTGAATCTCGTTGCCAAGTGACCACATAATCACGCTTGGAGCGTTCAGATCACGACGCATCGTCGTTTCAAGATCAAAACGTGCCCACGTGCTTCCTTCAGCCACGTTCTCAAGTTTTGTGTCTGCCGGCACAGGCTTAGTAAAGAATCGCGCATAATCCATCGAGTTGCCGTTTTTAGCGCAATGCAGCCCATCGAAAATTTCTTCGATAAGAAGCATACCTTTCTCATTAGCTAATTCGATAAGATCGCGAGATCCCGGATTGTGGGTGATACGAATAGTATTCACGCCCATATCTTTGAGGATATCGATTTGGCGCTCAATTGCATCGCGATAAGCTTTAGCTCCCAGCGCTCCTTGATCGTGATGCATAGATACGCCTTGAAGCTTCATCTTTTCGCCATTGAGGGCAAAGCCAGTGTTGGAATCAAAAGTCAATTTCCTGAAACCAGTTGCTGTCTCTACAGTATCCAGCACTGCAGAATCTTCAAAAATTTCAGTTTTCACAATGTATTGAACTGGATTTTTCAAACTCCACAGCTTTGGTGCTTGGGCTGCGAGAGTGGTTGTATCACTGAGCGTTGCACCAGCGCCAAGTGATATAGACTGCTTTGTTGCTGTGCCAATAGCTTCACCTCCAGCTTTTGGTATCACAGTATGTTTCACCGTCACTGTTTTTGCAGAGTTTCCACTGTTAGTCAGTATCGTGCTCACATCGAGGTTAAGCGTGCCAGATCCGTTATAGGAATCGATATTCTTTGCAACCACTTTTACGCCGCTATATCCGATATGAACTGGATCAGTGACGACAAGATCCACATTGCGGTAAATTCCAGAGCCAGAATACCAGCGGCTCGATGGCGTCTGATGATTCACTTTCACGGCAATGATGTTGTTTTCCCCGAACTTCACTGCATCCGTGATATCCACAGAAAAAGGCGTATAACCATACGGGTGATTAGCAAGCTCTGTGCCGTTCACGTAGATCGTGGCATCCATATAGACACCATCAAAATTAAGGCTAATACGTTTGGCACTTAAGGCGCTTGGAATCTCGACGTTTTTGCGATACCAGCCCACACCGCCTGGCAAATATCCACTCTCACCTTCCATGGATCGAGAAAAATCTTGCTCGATACTGTAATCATGCGGCAGATCAACATTTCGCCACTGAGCATCGTTATATGCTAAAGCCTCGGCACCCGAGATATCGCCAAGATTAAATTTCCAGCCGTTATTGAAATTTTGTGAACGCGCCTTCACATCAACACTATTAACTGGCACATTCTCCGCTGTAGACACCATCTGAGCTGCAGTGCTTAGCGGCGAATAATCCGTTTTGTCTGTTGCAAACGCTGCTGGCGAGATTCCCGCAAATCCGAGGCTGCTGGCAGCTGCCGCCATTAATATACGCTTCGTCATACGTTTAAAACTATCTGTCATGATTCTTTCCTGCACGTCATTGTGTATATGTTTAGTTGCTTGCGCACAGCGCACTATTGTGCACTTACACGATTCTCTTATCTGCACCTTGCTCCTCTGCCTCGACGTATACGAGATGCGCTGGCATAGCAGGCAAGGCCACTACCCAAAAGGAAGAAAGATCCAAAAATTACTGATGCTATCGTCGCGCCAGAAGAAGAAAGCTGCGGACGATCTGCTGGCGATACTGGCTTTAGCTCCTGCGCGCCAGATGACGAGCCCCCACTGGGCTGCTGTGGATTTGCAGAATCTGCAGGATTATCCTGCGGATTATTTGGAGTATCCTCGCTTGAATCAGGAAGCTCGGGGCACGGCGTAGGTGCAATATTAAACCTCCACACGCCTTGCGCATTCGGCGCAAGCTTATATCCTGCTTTCAGCACAGCCGTCACCGTCACCTCATCGCCTTCGATAGTCTGTGCATACTCCTCTACGCCTTCAATCAGCTCAGGAAGCATTACCTCAGGTTTTTCTGCGCACTTTGGAGTAGAGAGAGTGGGCACATGCGGCGTCACCTCCTGAATCTTTGTGAGGACGTAGGTATGCCCTGCTTCTGTGGGGAAGGTGACGCGATCAGCATCAAGCGTTGAAACGCTCACCAGCTTATTAGCGGTTTTATCAAGGAATACTGCATCGCCTGCACCCGCAAATTTAAGCGTTGCCTGCTTGCCTATTACGGAAGTAACAGAAAGATCAGAAATCGCGCCATCTTTCCACTTCATATCCACAACGAAGTTACCCCGAGCAACCAGCCCCTGCGCTGAGCCTTCGGTAGACCACGCATCTGGCAGCGCGGGAAGAAGGCTCATGTAGTTGGCGTATTGCTTATCTCCCTTTGTATATGTTGCGTTAGATTGCAGCAGCATTTCGTTAATACCAGAAGTATTGCCAAAGTTACCGTCAATCTGGAACGGTGGATGAGCATCGAATAGATTCGGATACATCGCATTTTTGAGCTGTTTTTCAACGAGCTGATAGGCGTGGTTGCCGTCTCCTGTGCGAGCCCATGCGTTGATACGCTGCCCTACTCCCCAACCTGTGGCGTCGTCACCACGATTCCTTAGAGAAACTTTTGCCGCATCCATATATTGCGAATTATCGGCAGTAATTAAATCTCCAGGAAACAAACCGAGCATATGAGAAAGATGGCGGTGATTCTTTTGATAGCTGCCAATTGGGCTGCCGTCAGTCTTTTTACCCAGATCACCTTCAAAATACCACTCTTTAATTTGCCCGCTATTGCCAACTTCAATAGGTTTGAGCAGGGAAAGCGCACAACTCCACGAACGATTCGCATTGATATGCGTGAATACTCCCTGATCGTCTTTTGCCCAGTTATCTACCGAGCATGTGCCTGAATTGCTGACGAGATTAGCATCCGCACCCAAAGCCTTTGCAGCTTCAATTGAATCGTTGAGCAGCTGCCAGACGAGCGAACTTTCATAAGTATTGCCATCAGTGCCAAGCGGACCATGCTCTGGAGAATACGCCACACCCGTGGTAAGACGATACGAGCCATCGGTAGCTTTCTGCCCGCCTTTATGAAGCATATAATTCACATAGAAATTAGCTTCCTCTTTCAAAAGCGGATAGATCGTATCTTTCAGCAGAGCTTTATCGCCCGAAAATTCGTATGCTTCATACACGTTTTGCAGAAGCCACGGCATCGCTGCAGGGCTCCACCCCCATGAGAACGTATGCCCGGGAGCCGTCCATCCGTATGCAGTATTTTCTGTGTGCGCCATATAACCTGCGCCCTCACCAATAGGAGTTCCCGTATCGGTGCTAGCCCCAGCGTAAGTTTTTGCCGTTACACGCCCTGGCTCTACTAAGCCTTTAGCATAGTCAATCAGTGGCTTTGCTAATTCGCCAAGATTCGCCGAATAGGTTGGCCAATAGTTCATTTGAAGGTTCACGTTCATATGAAAATCTGAGCCCCACGGAGTTGCTCCATGAGCGTTATCATCTGCAGTGCTCGACCATATCCCCTGTAGATTTGAGGGCAACTGACTATTTTCGCGCGAAGAGCTAATCGTCAAATACCTCCCATACTGATATACCAGCATTTCCAAAGTACGCTTTTGAGCAGTACTTGCTGTGCCTGCCTTATAGGCATTAAGCAGCGCATCAGTTGCCAGAGCTTTTTCTCCCACAGTTGAATCCTGCCCCAGATCGATAGCAACCCGCTTATAGAGTTTCGAATGATCAGCAATATGAGCATTCTTCACTGCAGCGTAGCCTTTATTTGCTGCAGATTGCACGTATCCAGCCACTCGTGCATCTAAGCCGCCAGCATCTTCTCCATTGCGATAGTTCGGATACTCCTGCTTATAGTTAGTTGCTGCAGCTATATAGAGAGTTACTCCAGTGGCGCCAGAAATCGTTAATGCGCCGCGTGTACCAGCGCCTACACTTCCCACACCATCATCAAGAACTGCCTTAATTTTTGCATCATAAAGCAAGCCGTTATTGGCAAGCGCGCCTTTGACAGTGAGCGTATCTCCTGTAACCGTGGTTGTTTCACCTGTTTTAGAGAAGCCTGCATTACTTGGGAAAGTGATATTTAGATTAAGAGCTTCCGCTTCGCTTGCACTCAAGCGCGCAACCATCACATTATCGGGATTCGACACAAAAAACTCGCGCGTATACGTCACATTATCTTGTGTAAAAGTGACGTCTGCTTTTGCGCGAGAAAGATTGAGAGAACGTTTAAAATCTTTGACGCCTGAATTTGCTGAAAATCCATAATCAATATAGATATTTCCCCAATTTTGATACGAGCCTTGCTCTTTAGCGTTTTCCCCGCCTGTGAGGCTGCTGGGATCGACGGTCTGCGCGCCTGCTTCAAGCTGTTTATTGAGCGCACGCAGCGTAGCGCCGTCACTCCCTTTTGCCCCATTATTGCCGCCATTGTATGTGCTGGTAGTGCCGGGACCTCCTGTCCAAAGCGTTTCCTCATTGAATGTAATACGCTCTCTGCCGATCTCGCCCCACACGGTACCGCCAACTTTGCCGTTGCCGATGGGCAGAGTATGGCGCTGCCATGTGTCGTTATCTCCGCTAATTGTTCCCCCTGAAGCAACATTTCCATTCGAAGTCTGCGAAGCTGGCTGTTCGTACCACATTACGTCGTCACTGGAAATATCACCATCGTCTGCAGTGCCGGGTGTGCCAGCAACTGTTGCCGTTATCTGCGCTGTTACTGTTGGATCAGATACAAGAGCGATGATGATCGGATAACTTCCAACATCATCTTTAGAAAACGCACTGGAATCGATTGTGTATTGATCTGCAGAAAGAACGCTGGTCGTATTTGTTGCAGTGTCTTTCTTGGCGACGACAATGCCTGATGGGTCAAAATCTTCACCGAGCTTGTAGCGAAGCTTCGGTTTTTTCGTCACAGAAATCATATATGGAGCAACTTGAGGAGTGACGACCAGCTGAGGAGCCATCTCAGAGGTTGCACCTTTGAACGTTACTGCCCCCTCCGAAGAAATAAAGCGCATCTCCGCACCCTCAGATTCCTGAACAGCAAAAGTAATTGTCTTGTTTCCTGCAGCGAACTGGGCTTTCACAATATCGGTGACGTCTATCTCAAGTGCCGTCGTTTTAGCGGGATCGATAGTCAGTGAATCATTCGTATAATAAACGCCGCTTTTGAGCGTCACTTTTTGGGATTCAGCAATCACAGCATCTTTGCTGGAAAAATCTGGACGCGTTGCCCACGTGGCCGAAGCTGGCGGGCAGCTGGCTGCATTATTCGTGCAGCTGCTCGTACTAACTGCCATCACGTTGATACTATCTGTGGCAGTATCGCTTGGATTGCCTCGGTAGCCAATATACGTGAGCTTCATCTTTGAGCTCGTCGGCACTTTATCGTATTTGCTCAAATCAAACGTAATAAGCCCCATCTTGGCGTCTGTGCTATCAGACGTATCTGCGGAGATAAACCCCTCACCAAACGTTCCATAATCTCCAGAGGGCTTCAACGCTCCCAGATAGGGTTTATTCGCCATCGATTGAGTTTTCTCAGACTGCCATGATTGTAAGGTGGTATCTGCAGAAGAAAAAATATCTTCGGGCGATTCGGAAGCAGTATAGGCAAAATCTGTCGGATTCGATTCTGGCTGCGCGAGCTCTGCAGGATCAGCATAAGCAGCTTGGGTATGCATTAGTGCATATCCCCCAGAAAATCCAAGCGCAACCGAAAGAAGTGCAGCTTGGAAACGTGACGCCATTGTCGTTTTCATATTTCCCCTTTTATTGCTTCATTGCAATGATTTGTGAATCATACATCGAAATTTTTCGAATAGTCTAGGAAGAAAGGCTGGTGCCGTAAAATCGATCAGCTTTGCCGCATACAGCATCAGCTTTCTCAACTATTCTTCTTCCCAACTATTCGTGCTGACGATGTTTCACCAGCAGTACGCCAGCAACCAGCAAAACAAAAGAAATTAATGCAGCCAACCCAGTTTGAGATCCTGTGGACGGCATATGGCGAATAGACGCAGAATTTCCATTCTTCACGCTTGATGCAGTTGCGTTGTGCAAATCTGCTTCAGGCGTAGGGTTAGGCTCACTTGGTTCACCGGACTCACCAAGATCGGGCTGACCCGGCTGATTAGGGCCCGTGCCTGAATCGGAAACGCCTGGAGGGCATTCTTCTGATACCTTCACAGCCATATCCGCCGCATTCAGTGCCAACTCAGGTGCACGATTATCAGCGGGGATCGTTCCCGAGATACGAAGTGTTCCCTCGGTGACGGCATTTGCTGGAGTGCCAGCGCCGCCAGCGCAGATTGGCTGCGCAAGCGTAGCTTTTACCCGAATAATAGAGTTCATCTGCCGCCCAGTGGTTTTTCCTTCATCGCTATAGTTGAATGCTCTTTCCATCGCATAGCTTATATGCATCTGGTGTTCTACGCCCTGCTTATCTATCAGGGAAGCAGTGAGCGGCAAGCGAGAAGTATCGGCAGCTGTAACGCCTGGCAGAGCTAATAAACCAATATCTGCTGCCTGAGTGCTGCTTAATGCAGAATTTTTCTCTTGTGCAAGGAAACTATAAGCACCAGCCCACGCTACTGCGTCTACATCGTTTGGCGCACTGAGGCGGAACGTCACCCCACGGTTAATGAGATCGATACCGCGGGCAGCTAAACGGGAGCGGAAATCATCATAATCTTTAGCACTATTTTGGCTCCACGCCACTTCCGCTAGAGCAAAAGTACGCGGAAACATCACGAATTGAGCATCATGGTCTGTACGCAGATGCTCTTGCCACAGTGCACTTTCCACGCCAAGCACAGAACTTTCTGCTACCCCAGCTTGCGCCGTAGGATCCCAGTTGTACCAGTTACTGAGCGTGCATCCTTGCGCACAAGCCCATGTAGGACCCGCCACATCTGAGCCTGGGCGTTGTGGATAATAGGCATTATTTACAGTGCTCATCAGCACCTTTCCGTTTTTATTTTTTGTAAAAGCGGAAAGCGCGGCAGTTGAGCCAGTCCAGTGCTGCACCACAGATCCTTCTGCTAAACTATCGGGAGCTTTTGCCAGTGCGTCGTTCCACACAATCGGAGTAAAAGATTCTTGACGTGCTATATCACTCAGCCTGCCAATATAGTTCTTATATCCTTCGCCAGCGCCTGTGGATTCATCGCCGCCAATATGGAAATAAGGAAGGGTGACTTCTGCGCGCAGTGCACTATTCGATATGCTCGCCAACGCATCACTATGCTGCTTAGCGATATCGGCAATCACATGCCGCATGAAGGTATACGTGGCTTCGGATTTCAGATCGAGAGTGCCAAAGCCGTCTTTCCCGTCAACGAATGGAGCAGTAGTTGTTGCTCCAGCTGGCGGCTTCGGGCTGGCACCTGCAGTATTAAGCTCTGGGATAGCGTGCAGTACAGAATTCGTATGCCCAGGCCCATCAACTTCAGTGATCACTGCAATACCTCGGCTCGCAGCATAGCGAATAATATCTGCATAATCGGCTTTAGTGTAGTACCCAGTACGCCCTGCTTCGGGAGCCATGTGAGAACTGCCTGCCATATAAGAGGTAAGGCTTGATTTCTTAATAAGCTGCTCATAATCAATTGAATCGCCAGCTTCTTTTCCGTCATTGGATATTTCTAAGCGCCACCCTTGATCTTCTGAAATATGCATATGCAGCACATTGAGCTTCGACGTGCTCATTAAATCAACATATTTTTTAATTTCATCAACTGGAATAAAAGAACGGCAGGGATCGAGCATCACTCCACGCCACGCATACCGCGGAGCATCAATAACTCTTACTTGAGGCACAGCAGCTGGCTCAGCTACCTGAGCTTGTGCAGAAGCCCAAGGACCGATGAGCTGAATCAGCGACTGCACAGCCCATATTGCCCCGCGCACACGTGACGCAGTAATAGTGATGTTTTTATCGGTGACGACGAGTTGATAAGATTCGTTTGCTTGCCCTCTAGGCGCTTTGAAATGAGGGTCAAGATCTATATGTATTGCGCAATCGCCGCGTGCAGGAAGTGCAAGATCATACGATTTTTCCAACGTCTCGCGCAAAATATCTAATGCTGGTTCGAGATCTTTCGAACTTAAAGAGATGCATGTATCTGATGTAAAAACGAAAGGATCCGCATTTTTGCTAATGTCTGCACTCAACGGCTTTGGCGTAATACTAGTAGCATCATTGGTAAGCGGCCGCCCGATCATTTCTCCATGTACTGCCAATTCCCACAGCGAGAGAGAAAAGTTTTGACTTTTCTTAGTTGCGGTCAAACGAAGATAATGTGCAGTGACGGGATTGTGCAGTGTTGTCGTCACTTTTTCCGTCTGCTTAGTAGCTTTTAAGCCATCTGCGATTTTTTGCCACGATACGCCATCTTCCGAAACTTCAAGATAGTACGAGGTTGCAAATGTATTTCCCCATTCAGCCGTCACGGAATCAATGCGAACTTCAGCAGGAAATTCATATTGAATCCACCAAGGCCCATTCCCGCTATTGGCACTCCAGCGTGAAGCATCGGCAGCATTATGAATAGCAGGAGGCACAGCATGCCCATTTGCTGCGCGATCAGCGGGTGCCCATACGCCGTCTGCTGCATGTGCAGGAGCAAATTTTCCCGCAACTTCTTGCCCGCTTGCCGTAACGGTAGCCTTTAATGCAAGATTTTCAGATTCCTCTGCAGCAGCAGGAATCGCCGTTAGTGCGCTCAAACTGAGCAGTGTGAGAACGCTCGTAAGAGTTGCTGCCAGCATACGCTTATATGCAGATATTATCCCCATTAATCTTTTCCCCCGTCTCGTGCACCTTACGTCACATTCACGAAGATGCAGAGCTTGTATATTGCGCTTAGGTTGAAGCTGGTGCTGCGCATAAGCGTTGCAGACGCAACACCAGCTATATCATCTATTTTTGCCAGCTCCGACGGCTTGCTAAGAAAGCGCCTCCAGCAAGCAAAGCAAAGGATGCTAGCACAGCCCATACCATATCTGAGCCTGTGGGCGGAGTGCTCCTCATAGAAGCAGGCACCGATCCCACCGCACTATTGCTACCTGGGGTGATCGGCTGTTGAGGTTTAGTATCTGGCTGTGTAGTTCCTGGATTCACAGTGCCAGGATGCTCAGGATTCGCTTCAGTAATGAGCAGACCTTTTACAGCAGTACGAAGTTCAGCAAGTGCTGCATTCACTTCTTCTTGAGAGGCGCTCCCATCTGCAACAACTTTCTGTGCTTTCTTCAGCGTATTAGTTACAGCAGTCCAAGATTGCTCCGTATAGTTGGCAGGCGTGAGCATGTCTATGCTCTTGATTGTTTGTTTAAGAAGAGTGAAATCAGTGCTTTTCTCAACAGGAACTTCTGGTTTCGGTTCTTCAGGCGTACTTCCACTGCCGTCTTTCAAACCTTTGATTGCACTATCAAGAAATGCCGTTGCTTCATCAACCTCAGCTTGAGTGGCTGCAACATTGTTGAAGACGTCACGCGCAGAAGTCAATGCACCTTTCAAAACTTGCCAAGAAAACACAGTGTAATCACTCTCGTTTTTCTTGTCTGCAAGATCAATCGCTTGTGCTAATGCATCTTTATTAGCCAAATCTTTTGCTGCCACGGCTGAAAGTTCAAATACTTTCCACCACTTTTCAGACTTTTCACCATTGACGACGCGAATAGCTTTCACACTGCGCGATTGAGGCAAAATCAGATTTTGCACTTTTGCACCGTTCACGTCTGCGACTTTCTCCCAGTTGTTGCCATCAGCAGATACCTGAATCTCGCCTTTCGTGATTTTATCGCCGCCGTCTTGAGCGAAAACGATAGCGCCAGCTTCAATTGGCTGAGA
This sequence comes from uncultured Arcanobacterium sp., assembly GCA_958428545.1. GTDB lineage: Bacteria > Actinomycetota > Actinomycetes > Actinomycetales > Actinomycetaceae > Arcanobacterium_A. The sequence goes on from CAUAGM010000003.1 coordinate 165,175, forward strand.
ATACGTCACAGTGATTGACGATCCGATTTGAGGCACAGCATTCGTCCACACAAATCCACCTGTAGTTTGGGAGTCCGTGAGTGCATCATCATTCGATCCCTGATAGCGCCCAAGTCCTTGAGAAAGAGCAACTGTGGAGGAAATAGCCTCTGACGTATCTCCTGTGTCAGCTGGGCGTGCATAAAGCTCTGCTATCTTCCACCAACCTGCTGTGCGCTCAGTATTGCGGATTCGAATCGCTTTTGCCTGCACTGGCGTATCAAGGGTTTTATCCAAGGATTCGCCGTTCTTAATTTCCGCCAGCTGAGTCCAGTTATTCGTGCCATCCGCACTATATTCAATCACACCTTTCGTGATTTTATCGCCGCTGGATTGCGTGAAGACAATACGTTTCATTTCGAAAGATTCTGGATACGTCACCGTGACGTTCGCATCGGCAGGCGTCATATCCTTGATCGTATTGTAGTCGGGAGTAGACGGATCAAGCTTTGGTTTCGTCCAAAGAATCGAGTTTGAATCGCCATCCGAAGCGTTCGATAGAGAGCCTTGGTAAACAGCTAGATTATCAGAAATAGAAACTGTACCCTGCGGAAGGCTTGGAAGATTCTCTGGGTTCACAGAAATCTCTTTTACCTGCAGCCATGCATCGCGCGCATTGTCTGCAGTAGCGATTAAGCGCAGTCCTCTAATAGCGTGAAGATTGAGATCTTTATACAGCATTGGTGACGTTGTCGCCTCGGCGGCACCAGGGACTTCTTGCCACGTATTGCCATCTTTGGTGTATTGCAGCTGCCCGTGATCGAAGTAATCTTTACCGCTCGCAGCTCCGAGCACGAACTTCACACTATTGGCATCAAAAGGCTTCGTATCAACTACCCCAACATACGTACCTTTAGAAATTTTATTCGGACTCTTATAGATGACGCCAGTAGTTTCATTGCCATCAAGCACAGCAGATACATTTCCTTCTGGTGTATCTGTGCGGCTCGTAATAAAACGCCTGAAGGATGCATTTGGATTAATAGCGACTGCTGCTTTGGCTTTCAAATCATTGGCGAGCGCTTGAAGCGTAGGAGTGAGATACGCTTTGCCCACTTTTGCATATTGGGTTTCATTCACATAGTTGAAACCGTGATTCTTATAGCTTGCCATCAGGGCATTTCCTGCCTGATAGTTATTGAGAAGATCGTCATTTTTTCCAGCCAGATAGGCATCATAGGCATCAAAATAATAGGTAGCTGCCTTGATTAAATCATCAAAAGCATCAAGCCACGGCTTCATTTGCTCTGCCATTGCTGGCGTTCCTGCATTCGCTCGGAATGTATCTACAGCTGGCTGAATATCGGTATAAACTTTCCTCGCTTGAGCTACTTGCTCACTGCTCAGATCGCCAGCATTCAAAGTGCTTTGCACAGCAAGAAGCGTATCTTTCACTGCCGCAGATTCACGAGCCTCCCACGTAACTCCGCCGCCATACATACGCCGTAAGTGCTCTGAGATAGTGCGCAGCGCGTTAGAAGCCTCGTTAGCACGTGGAGAATTGTGGTTAATATAAGAGAAAGAATCCTGCCAAACCTTATCTGCATGATCTAAAGAATCCCAAAGGTTCCAGGTGAAATCGGCGTTCATGAAAATCGCCTGCTTGCTTGGTTCAGACTGCTGCATCGGGTTCATCACCAAGCCCTCAAGATCTCCTGGCTGCACGTCTGTGCCTAAGAAGTTTTCATAATTTGCCATATGCAAAGCATCTTTATCGTTATCCGAGCAGGGAAAATTCATCCACATAAATGTCGGACGTCCAGAATTATTTTTAAACGATTGGAAGAAAGAATGGGTAGCTTTCCCCCATACTCGACCGCCTGTATTGATCACCTGAACTGTCTGAGGAAGATCTCGATACCATGATTCACCATTTCCCATATAGTTCACAGGGCAAAACACAATCGTATCTTTAAGCCCTGGATATTTAAGAGAACCATCGCCATTCGTCTGCTTTTGCAGATCTTGCACCCATGCTGTCATATCTTTCATAAGGCGCGTATAAAGCGAAGAGCCTTGATTATGAGCATCATCGGCAAGAATTGCTATTTGCCGCACGCCATTATCAATCACTTGCAAGAATTTAGCTTTGACGATTGCAAGGCTTTCATCATAATTTGCGTTTGTGATGGGATTATTCATGAAAGGATGCAGTGCATAAATAAAACGAGTCTTACTTCTATTTCCAGCTTCTGCAAGCGGAGCAATTTTATTACGCAGCTCCTCATCCGTATAAAGCTCACGCCACTTTGCATTATGCTTCGGATCGTCTTTAGGCGCATAGAAATATGAGTTAAGTTTGTGATAGCCACCCCAAGTCATCAAATCAATACGATTCTGAGTGCTCCAAGGATTGCCATAATAGCCTTCAATAAAACCACGATTTCGCACATCTGCATAGTCTGCAATCGTCAGCTCACGCACCTGCGAGCCAGTAACCTGCTGGAAAATACGGTACAAGCTGGTAAGACCATAAAATGCGCAATCAGTATCCTTACCAAGCACGATAATCTCGGAACGAGCACCGTTTTTCCCTGGAAGAACGGCAAGCAGATATGAATCAATATGATCAAAAAGCGTAGCGTCGTACTTAATCTTGCCCTGAGCAACGAGATCTGCCACGTGTTTATCTACAACGTCATTCGAGCCTTTGATCCCAACAAGCACAGAAAGCCCCGAACCGCTCGGAATGGATTCTTTCCCCTTCCAGGTAATTCCTGGAATTGCTTGCATCGAAAGTACATCATCTAAGCGAGTTTCAGTATCGGTATCTATCCCTTTCTCTACTACAAGATCCGCTTTTCCTAAATGTAGTGATCCATCGCCATAAGTTATGCTGTGAGGTGTTGGATAAATCTGGTATTCGTTTTCTGCCGCGTGTACGGGCGCAGCTCCCACAGGAGCAATCACCGATCCAAGAGCGAAAGCGGCAAGGCATGCCAATGCTCGGACCCTGATTTTCTGTAGCTTTTTCATTATTTCCCCTTATTGCTTCTTTGCAAATAATTCGTCTAAAACCTATGCGATGCCACAGCATCTATTGAGCAGAGGTTGGCGCGCCACACAGATAGCGCACCAACCTTTGCTCGTCACTCATATCTTCTGCGGCAGACCATCAGTGCACCGCAGCTCAACAACGCACATGCCAGAAGTACAGCCCACGCAGCCTTTGCACCAGTAGGTGGAATTGCAGGGTGAGCAGCGCTCCCCATATTTCTGGGTTGAGCAGAATCTCCGCTTGTTTTGCCGTCACTGTCGCTACCCGGCGCAGATTCCTCTCCAGGATTAGGATTCTCACCTGGGCTAGGATCCCCACCAGGCACAGGTGCTGATGGTTGAGTGAGCTGCAGTCTAAACGCGCTTGTTAAAACGGTATCTCCTTGTGTGAAGTTCACGTGTACGTCGCCGTCAAAAGCAGCATCTGCCGATCCTTCAATCGCATTAGTTTCTGGGTTGTAAGCAAAGCCTTCCGGCGCTCCCGATAGGCTCACCGTATACGGCATCAAGGTATCAATACCTGAGATTCCCACAGGAATAGACAGCGCACCAGAGCCAACTTCCGCTTTCGTATCCTTCACCTGAAGTGCAGGCTTACCGCAGATCACGCGCGCATTCGCCCAATCAGCATGATCGTTTCCATTCGAGCCGTTTGCGTTGCCTACCTGCAGCTGCAGCTTCTTCACACCCGTAATATCAATATCGATGCTCTGGGTGCCGCTAGCTTTGCTTACCGTTTCAGATTCGTATTTCGTCTGCCCATCGCCAAGCACTTTGAAGGTCACATTTCCGTTTGGCTGCGTATCGTTTACGCCCACAATTGCACGCATGATTGTGCACTGCTTATCGGTAAGATCAAAAGTGATATTAGCCATGCTAGAACCACCCATTGAGTGCATACCTATACCTTTGGCGTATTCTGTGCCTCCAAGAGTGATCGGCGTGCCGTCATTGCGCCCTTGTTCGCCATTTTCCTGATCGCGCTCCACAGGTCCCCAACCATTTTCTTCATCTGCCCATGGAAGATCAGAAAGGAAGTTCATGCCTGGGCGTACGCTGCGCACCACCTTTACCTGTGTAGTTGTTTTCACAGAACGCGTCACGCCGTCATTATCCACATCGTAATTCACTGTGTACGTCAGTACGCCATCGCCTGCTCCAACTGGAACATCAATATTCCATTGCTGGGAAATGTGTTCGTCGATGCTCGCCGGATCGCCTTTCTTCGTGATATCCCACCCCTCAGGTCCAGTGAGGCTCGTGACGATATTCGTTGGAGTTCCTTCTTCAAAGAAGTCTGTCGTGGTCGTCACTGTAGTGCTCTCACCTTCAGATACAGGCGATTGCGCAGCGCTTATTTCTGGATCGGCATTGCCTGGAAGAGATTTCGGATTCTCATCGAGAAGCTCCACACGGAAATTATCGATTGTGAGATCAGAGCCAGCGCTACCGCCTACTTTATTGATCCCAATCCAATAATTTCCAGAGGTGCCAGTTGTGAACTCCAGCGATATAGTCTGCGTTCCTTTACCATCAACGCCTGTACCGCGCACTTGTGGAATTGATAGTGTCTGTACTTCACTGGAAGCAATCCCCGAATCCGTCAGTCGGTCTCGCCCGAGCACAAACGCATACTCCCCTGCATAGGCGTTCTGATAATCCATTGACACACGGTACGTCTTGCCAGAATCAAACGGCACTGACGCTTGTGTGGTGCGCAAAATCAGCCCTCCGTTTTCTTCATGGGCAAGCAGGCTCCATTTTCCATCGAGTACGTTATCGGTAAGTTTTCCTTTTTCGACTACTTGCCCGGCAGCATTTTTGCCATACCAGCCAGCATTAGAATACGGAGGATGATTTTCGGCCATCTGCGTGCGTGCATCGCCGCCGACTTCTGCTTTGCCTGTCACGAATGGCCAGTAGCCAGTATCAACGCTTTCAAAATCGTCAAAGAAAATCGTTTTCTCTGTGCGGGCTTTATCTTCTGGCACACTGTATTTCACTACGCGAAGATCATCAATGAGCACAGCAGCCTCGCCTTCACCAGCACTCACTTTGAAGGTTACGCCCGCTCCATCTGTATGGAATGTGACGCGCACGCGTTGGAAATAGGTGCGAAGCTTCTCGTCGGAAGCAGTCGCATTGATAGCTGTGCTCATCGTGATTGAACTTGTTGGCACTCCTTGAATGCTTCTCTGATTGCCAATAGCTTTAGCGTCTCCGCTCACAGATACGCTCACTGGGCGCTCTTTTCCTGGTTCGATTTCGACCCATGCCCACATAGAATAATCACCTTTAGGCAGAGATATGTGCTGAGCTAAAGAAGCAGCGCCAGATCCTAATTTAGCCACTCGCCCAAGATTGCGCCCACCATTTGCAGAGTAATTTTTATCCACTGAAACGTTACCTGTTGTGGTGTATCCTTCAGCTTTCAGATCGCCAGAGTAAAACCCTGGATCAGAAATATGGCTGCCTTCACCCCACTGAGGATCCGCAGTTTGCACAGCTGTATTCGGATACAATACGTACGCAGTATTAGCCTTAACGCTCGCAGGAAGAGTCACAGCTCCGCCATTGTTTGCCACAGCTACGCCGTTTGCGCGCCCTGTATCTGTGAGTTCATAGAGCGTAAAGTTCGACACTTGAGCAAATGCAGGTGTGAGCTGCCATGTGCTCGCTCCCCCAGCAGGATTATAGTGATACATCTTCGTACCGCCTGCTTTACTATCGCCTACGCCTTTTGCGTCATTCCACGGCAGCAGATATTTTCCTTCGGTGTATACGGATTTTCCGCCATACGTGATAGTGCGATCTGTGCCTAAATCTGTGCCTGTAATGCTGGTGCGTGACGATACTACTTCAGTGCCGTTCTTAAATGCTGCTTTATCGCCGAGTTTATAAGAGAGCAGATCAGACTGCTGCAAAAACTTCGTTGGCAAGTTTCTTTGCCAAACGTTATTGATAAAGTTATTGTAGTCGGTCTGCCCTGTCCAGCCTTCAAATTCTTTGGTATTTGCATTGCCGAGCAGTGGATCCGGATTCCACGTATCGCGCCACGAATTTTGAATAAAACGAACTAATGTAGAATTGATGCCTTTTTCTGATTGCCCGCCATATTTTTCGTCGTTTGCCCAATGGCTCCACAGAGAATAATCTGCCATCGCCCATGCCCATTCAGAGCCAACGCGCCAGCCCTGCTTTTGCATTTCTTCGGCAAGACGACGCCCAATCCAGCCCTTTTCGTAATAAACGTCGAAATAGAGCCAATCCAGCTGGTCTGCAGCACCGGCCTTTGTGAGTTCGTCACGGAAATTTTGGAAACGATTCACCACGTTTTTACTTGTCAGATCCTGCACGGAATCCATGTAATACGCCTGATTCATCCAGCCCCATGCAGCGGCAGGAGGCATCGTGATCGTGCAGGGGTTATCATAGTTTGCTCCATTTCCTGCAGCACTATGCTTGCCGTCAGAAAAACACTGCGCTTCAGAATAGGATTCAGTAGCATTCACATGTACGCCATATTTCGCATTAAAATCTTTCGATGCTTTCAGCATGGTGACGAGATCATCAAAACCTCCAGCTCGCTGATTGTAATGACTGCCGTAATCTCCCTGCGCTGAATCATGACCTTCTGCCTGATAGCCCTTCAACAACACCATTTGCCCGAGATTATCTGTGGCGAGAGAAATACGTTTTGTATCGTCAAGAGTGCGCAAGAACGGGTGTGTAGCTTGTGAGACGATATTAAACGGAATGCGCTCAACCACGTTGTTAGCTGTATCTGCATAACCGTTGGGCAGCCCCGCTTTTTCCATAAGTTCACGAGTAGCAATTGCAGAATCCTGCCAATCAACTGCTCCTGTAGAGTTATGATCTGCCACAATTTTTACTTCGGCAAAAGGAAGCTGCTCTGCGCCGATTCGATCAGCGCCGCGTGCATTCGTGCCATAAATAGCCCATGAGCCTGGAGAAATCGTACCTATTTTTGCATTACCGTTAGCGCTGATTGCTCCTTCCCAACGGTTTTTCACGTCAGTTCCATCTGAATGTGCGTCTTTATCCACGGAAATAGCATTGGAGCGCAAACCAGCAGCAAGTTCATTGTTGTTGATAGCTGCAAACCAACCGCTTGCTTTTGCATTTAGCGCAGACTTAGCAACATTAAGAGTTGTGTCTGCAGGCGTCGTCCTGCTTGTGCTATTCACGCCCAGCATAAGTGATCCAGATTTTGCACCGTCTACCGTCACGAGATCAAGATTAGGAATGAGTAAACGGTCAATTTTTTCTTTTGGATCGTTAATATTTGTGATTTCCCAGCGAACAACCTGCCCATCAATCGAAATTTTCACCGTAAAATCTGCAGAAATATCTGCGATAGACACTTTGTAGGTTGCATAGGTGCCTGTAGCATCTACAACGCCGTCTTCGACAGCAACATTGTGGGATGTCTCATTAACTTTAACGCTTGTGAGGGGGCTTCCCAGATGCCCTGCAAGCTTTTTCCCAGCATGCTCATATACTGCAATCTGAGGAAATTCTTTATAGAGATATGCCTTGTTTGCTCCGCTTGCAATAGGAAGTTTATCGGCAGTTTCTGGCATAGTGAGTTCATCACCTGCACTGGGAGGATCTGCAGGATCGGCCGAAGCTTTTGCTTTAGCATCCATCACCGAAATTTCAGTGATGTCAGATCCCCAGACGCCAGCTTTCATAGCGATTTTTTCACTCATCTGTGCTTTCATATCTGTATACGGAACGCTAAATGCTTCCTGCCCGTTCAGATACAGTTTCGCATGTGTGCCGTCCCATTCGATACGCACAAGAATGCTGGCATCAGCGTGCGGAGCAGCTACTCGATCTCCTTCCATCCAAGGATTATTAGGTGCGCCATAGCGCTGCCAGAACCACCCTTGAGCATCATAGCCAATGAATAAACCGTGAGCTGGATCTTTATATCCTAGATAGAAACCGAAGCGATTGTGTTTACCTTCTTGCGGAGATTTAACGGTGGTTTCGAATGAACCATTTTTCGTAAAATCGTAGGAATCTTCATGAATTGCCACTGAGGGATATCTATCAGCTGTTGTGCCATTTTGGCTAGATGGAGACGCTTTGAAATGCGCCCATCCATCTTCTTCAACATCGAGCACCACACCAGTTTTTTCTGTTGCAGAATCAACGCTCCATGAACCAGCTGATACATCAGCGAAAGCTGGAGTTGCCATGCCTGTGATCGTCACAGCCACAACGCCGAGGCTTGCAAGGATCTTCCTCAGTTTCATCTTTCCCCTCACTATTCAGGCGATGAGAACACTCATCAAGCAGGGCAAAGCGCACACTCATATCCGCTTCCCCTGCAGATTTTTTGGAATTTTGGAAAAGCAACACCGCGTTTCCAAAATTCCGACACAGCAGATACAGCTGTGTATACATGAATTTCATAATACCTTGATACGCAAAAAATAAGCACTCTTTTTTCCAAAATATTACGTTAATATAACGAGCAATCAGAAGGTAAAATCGATTAACCAGCACTGCATAGTCCTTTAGTACTATTTTTAACTTTTTTGAGCAGTTCAACAGCACATATTCGCATTCATCTTCCACAGCCTCCTCATTTATACTGGCAGATATGAAGAGAAGGCATATCCAGAGCATAGCGGGCTGCATTCTTGCACTCGGCACACTGCTGACGCTTCACACCCTCACAACTGATGCACAAACCACAGGCGACGATCAGCAGCTCCTTTCACACCATACTAATACTCCTACACCTTCATTTCCGAGTATCACGATCGGCAGCTACACGGTATCGGAAGAAGAAATTCAGTATGCTCTCACTAGAGTTCGAAATACCGTTATCAAAGAAACCGCACCTAAAGAAACGAGTATCGGATCTGATTATTTTCTTTCCGATGCAAAAAATTCACCATCGGCGCATGCAGCTACACAAGCTCTAGATTATGTGCATCGCCGTTTTTCGTTTTATTCAACTGCATACGAAGCGAAGCTCGTTGATTCGCCAACATGGGATAGCCTAGTTGAGCGCTATAAAAAGGAAAATCAAAAACGTAGCGAAATACTTAAATCTCATTCCACCCCAGAAAGAAGCACAGAAGATGGCTCCTCTATGCCTAAAGATACTCTCTATGGCGTGCAGCAGTTTAATCTCGATACATTTATCAGCTATGAAATGAGCGCTCTTTCGCAACGCTACTGCGCTGATGAGAACCTACCGGGAATGAATATATCTGAAAGCGATATCCAACAGTATTACGCAAACCATCAGTGGGAAATCGACAGTACTGACGGTACTGACACGCCTAGTCTTGAAAAAATCCGCCCAAACGTTGCGGCAGCACTGCGCACAAGCATTTTTGAGGATATCGTAGAAAAACGCATAGAAAGCGAAAATATTATGGTCACAGACCAAAAAGCGCTCATATCTTACGCCAGTGCATTTTTGTCAAAATAGGACAGGGCGGCACCTGCCTAAAGCGGCACCTGCCTAAATAAGATGCTGCCCTTTTTCTATACTATGTGCTGCCCTAAAAGTTCGATAGAACGGTTGATTTTAAGTTCCTGATGAGTACCTTCTGCAACCACTCGCTACGATTCTCGTCAAGAACGGCAATATGATCTGCAATACGAATAGAGCCAGCCGACGATCAATAACAATAGCAGTACGGCAGTGATATCTATGGAGTAACTGCAAAAGAGATTGAAGATGGTAGCGTCAAACAATTTATTTTCAAGCCATCAGGAAAAATATTAGGAAAAATAAACTGACGTGAGAGCCCAGATTTTTATCTGAAGGTAGAGCTAATCGCAGTAGAGCCTCTACCTGTGCTCAACAAAAAGTTCTGGCTAAGGTGAGTTTGATATTGCATCGTAGCTTTAGGAATATACACAGCGAACATTGTCAAGATATCCCTAAAGCTACGATGCTCCCCTTTATTGGCGCTTATTAGCACTGGTTAAAGCGCCGTCGAGTTAGCACTAATGCACCGCCGGCGAGCAAAGCACACGCGAGTGCAGCCGCCCACGCCATATTCGAACCTGTATTCGCCACCTCTTTCACGCCAGCAACTTTTTTAGCAGAAGAATCTGCTTTACTCGAGATATTGGGATTCGATTGAGCTTTTCCGAAATCTCCGCCTTGCTGAGAATCATCTGGACGATCTGGCTGCGGATCAGGCTTCACAGGATCTGATTTATCTTTCACGTCAATCGTAAATGATGCAACTGCCTCAACCCCGTCAGCGTTCGCAGCTTTTACCGTCACAGTATAAGTGCCCGCTGCCGTAGGAGCACCAGCAATCGCAGCACGTGCTGCTTCGAACTGAATGCCATCAGGCAGACCTTCCACTGCCGTCACCGAGCCATTCGTTACTGATAGATTAATATCAGCAATCGCGCTTCCAACAACCGCTTCTACGTTGGGAATCGGATCGATCACAGCTGTTGGTGCTTTCACCGTCACATACGTGATAACTGGAGAAATATGAATCGATGGTTTCTTTGGGTTGCCGATACTCTGCGCTACAACGCGAATATAGTCTCCTTTTTTCACGTCAATCACAGAATCAGCATCAGCGAAATTCTTCCATTGCGCCGGCACTTCAAAAGAATTGTGAAGAGTTGCCGTCTGCAGTGCTTGATCGTTATGCATCACGCTCAGTTTGACGCTTCCACCCGAATTATCCGCTTGGCGCAAATATGGTTCTCCCTGCGAAATTTCGAAAGTAACTTTTCCGTCTTTTGGTGCTTTGAAAACCATCGCAGTTGCCCCAGCCGATTGTGGAGAATCGGAGATCAAACCGCGGATACCTGCGCGCGCATCTGCAGCTGGAAGATTCAAATCTCTATAATCCAGACCCGGACCAAACCACTGATCAACTTCCCAGTTTGGATAGCCTTGCTTGCCATATGAAGTAATATCTTTCCACGGCGCATCAGCGCTAGGCTGATACTGAGAATACCACACAGGGCCTTGCTTATTATTTTCAAAATCTTTCACCCACGAATATGAATCTCCCTTGATAAGAGTAGGCTGATTCGGATCCTCAGGTGTGGTTTCAGGCTTTGGAGATTCCCCTTCAATCTGGATTGCCCCAATATCGGGAGTGCCGCTGATAGTGGCACCCAGAAAATCCTTGTTAAAGGAAAAACCGTGAGCATCAGTAATAGACATACCCGTATTTGCTGCAGGCGAACCTTCCACAAGCTTATAGCCGTCAAATGCGCCAGTTTCTGCCCCAGCAGCTCTTTGTGCGGCCGTGCTAGATGCAAAATGCGTAGTGAAATCTTGCTTTGCGGCTATCGGAGCACTTCCAGGATTTTCCATTACCTTCGTACCTGCAGCAACGCGAATCGGATGCGTATCGTTGGCAGGAATATTCGCGTAGTTGTAGTAAAGATTGTTTTCGTATTCTTTTGTACCACTACCTTTATGCCAGTTTTCTGTGCGAGGAGAATTTCCTGCGTAATAGAAAATGTTGTTTTCTATCTGGGCATTTCCATTTTCGTTGTGCTTTGAATGCAGCACTGGCACACCTTCTGGGATATAGAACGTGTTGTTGTAAATATGCGCCTCTGGGAGATTATCGGGCACATCGATAGCGCCAAGAAGATCATTTTGAGAGATATTGAAACGATATGTGCTGTTGAGTACCTGCTGCCCGCAAAACATCACGCTCCCGCCGCTATTCCCATGCGAATAGTTGTACTGATAGACAGTGCCATCTCCATAATCGGCATCCCACGCCATACCATCCCCATTACCTTGGGCAGCATTTTTTGTGTCGTAAGCTTCGTTATACTGGAAAAGAGCATTTTTGGTTTTCCATGCCCATATTGCAGCCGCTACTCTATGGTTGCTGGTGTGCGAATAATCAGTCAGGTTCATCTGCCGGGCAGCACCATCAGAAACGTTATATTCAATAAGCGGCTTATCAGCATAGAAGACTGTAATAGCGTCACCGCCTGCGTCTTTGACGAAGTTGCCGCGCACAACCACATTCGTCTGCCCATACGTTTGAGCAGTTTCATGCGAAATCTCAGCTTGTGCGAATTGGGCAGAATAGCCAGTGTATCCTACACCAATACCCCATCGATTTACTCGTTCCACGCGGTTATTGAGCACCTGGACATCGTCGAAACGAGCAATTCCCGTTGCCGCTTCGTTAAGAGGCTTATGAGCAATCACATAAATTCCGCCATTAGCCATGTGCTTATCGTAAACATTGCCATCAACATCATGAATATAGAGATCTTTTAATACAACATGATTGACTGTACCGATATTTTCTGCAATCACAGCTACACCAGTGCGGTTCATTGCGTCTACATCATTGTATTTCCCTGGATCAGTATCTTGCCGATCGTTCGTAATCTCAAGATGAGAAACTTCAATATACTCTACGTCTTTCAGTAAAACAGATGAAGAAACTGTGCCTTTGAAACGATGCGATGAAGAATCAAGCTTCGTATGGTAATCCTCATACCATGTTCCTTTTCCATTAGTATTAATCACAGGAAGCGGTTTTGAGCTGTCTCCGTAAGCAGAAATTTTAATTGGCTTTTGTGCACTTCCAGCGCCTTTAAGATGCAGGAACTGATCGTTAAACACATCTCCTCGATGAAAATACACTGCATCTCCCGCGCTTAAAATAAGCCGATTGACTGGCGCAGTTGTCTTCCACGCTTTTTCTGGGCTTAAGCCATCATTTGAATCATCGCCATCTGCTGCCACATACCACGTTCGCCCTAGATGAGTGACGCTAGTGGCCGCATTGAATTCTGCAAGGCTTGAATCCGTCATTTCAGATCCGTCAGAACCATAGGAATTTTTATAAGTGACGAGGACGCATCGCGCTTCAACCGCAGGAAAATCAATCACAATATCATTAAAACGCGATGAAGCGGTATCTTTCCCAACTGTTCCTGCTGCTACTTGAGTCCAGTTTGCTGAAGTTTCCACAAACGTTTTATCTGCAGAAGAGCAAGCACTATGTGTAGAAACTGAAATAGCATAATCGCGTAAACGCCCCGAACTATTGCCCTGACGAGGAGTAAGGCTCACACGACCAAGATTTTGTATGCTCGCACCTAAATCATAAGCGAGATAATGCGGAGCTTTTGCGGGAGTATGCCAATCTGAATGCCAGTACGTCGCCTTATTGCCATCAAGAGTGCTTTCTTTTGTACCTGGAGATTCTGACGTATCTTCTGACGATGCATACACTGCCTTCATATCCTTTTGCGGCAATGGTGAATAAGTGACGTCAGCTGCTGCAGGGATTGCAGATAATCCTGCAGCAGCTAAAATTGTGCAGGCAAAAACCGTCAGTATTTTCTTCGTGCCCATCACACTCCCCCTTAATAGTTTTTCTTTACCAATTTTTTTCATATTTTTATATACGTATTGAATATGCGTATTGATTCACGTAGATCTGCGCAATCAAATACTCACGTTCACAGCAAGGTCGGCACTACTGCCTGATTCAACACGCGAGTATCGCTTATGCGTTGAAATTCTGATACCGCAACGCTTTAGGGAGATCCACAGCATCAACACTGCCAGATCTCCCTAAAGCTACGATACGGCTCTTTTATCAGCGCTGTTCAAAGCGCCGACGATTTATCAGCAACGCACCGCCAGCGAGTAAAGCAAACGCAAGTGCAGCTGCCCATGCAACATCCGAACCCGTATGTGCTGTTGTTTTCACACCAGCACCTTTAGGAGAATCTGCTTTACTCGACGTATCAATATTCGATTGAGTTCTTCCAGAATCTCCACCTTGCTGAGAATCATCTCCAGGAATATCAGGCGTTGCAGCCTTTATAGTGAGCGTAAATGCCTGCGTCACTTTTGAAGATCCTTGTGTGAGAGTGACGGTAATATCACCCGAAAATGCCTCGGTTGGCGTTCCTTGAATCTTTCCATCTGTGTAGTTCACACCAGCAGGAAGTGCAGGAGAGAAATCTAGGCTGTAGCCTTGAGCTTTATCAGCAGTAATTCCTACTTCTATAGCTTCAATTGCACTGCCAACAGTGCCAGATATCGACTGCGCACTCAATGCCAAACGAAGGTTACTTTCTCCTTCTCCCGCAGTAGAGGGATCAGGTAATTTTTCACCCTCTTTTACAGGATTTTCGGGCTGAATGGGAGCAGTCATATCTGCAGGTTTCACTTGCGATGCCACGCAGAAAGCTGCAGCTGACGCAAAGGAATCCTCTTGACCTGGCTTTTCATCATGCACGTCAGTAATTTCGATTTTTACATACTGCCCCTCAGTATTTGCAGGCATCGTAATAGTCTGCCAGTCGGCATTATTCTCGAATTTTCCGCTGACTACTGCTTCACCCCAGCCAGCAGCATTTCCTGCCAACTTAGTTTTAGACAGATAAACTTTATAGGTATTGATACGGCCGTTCACTTTACCCACACGCGGACGATATTCAATTGTGGTCATATTTTTGCCGTTGAGAGCTTGTGTTGGATTAAACACAACCCAGAATGGGAAGGAATCATTACCGCCCTGCCACTTCGTGTGCCAGAAAGTGTTCTCATTAGCAGTGCCATCATCTTTTACATCGAATGCTGCAGCTATATGCCCATTTACGGCGCCTTCGCCAACTTTTTCTTCAGAACTGGCGGAAATATCTTCAAAACCAGCACCGCATAAACGTGGCCCAACTATTCCAGAAAGTGAAACAGTACTGGTAAGAGTTTCATCTCCTACTTTCCACGTAAAGGTAGCAGTGCCAGTAGTTGACGTGATATTTTGCACCTTAAATTTCGCTGTCGCTGTTGAATTAGCAGGCATCTTCGGCAAGACAACGTCCGTATCAGGAAGAATCTTCCACCCCTCAGATACGCTCGCACGCACGCTTGACGCAGCAATATCCTTGCCAGAAGGTGCATACAGCGTCAGCGTAATATCTTGCGGAGCAGAAGGATTCACATCAGTAACTGCATCAGAATCGGCAACCATACCTTTTTCACGCGCCATCGTAAACAGAGCGTTATCATCGAGTTTGCCGTCTGTACTTACTAAATCGTGCGGGAACTGCGCGGCGGTGCCAGCTGCCACATGATTGCCAGCTTTTGATAGCGTCTTAGAAAGCATTTGAGCATTATTCTTTACCGCATCTGCAGATACGCCTTGAATATCCACATGCTGTTCCTTGCCGTCAGCAATAGCGAGATACTGATTCGTAATAGCATTTCGCAAAGAAACTTTATCTGCACTTCGCTGCACTACTTGCCACTTTTGATGCGTGAGCGCAAGAGAAGCATCAGAACGCTGTGCATATTGCACTGAAATATCAGCGCAATCTGCAAGCTTAGCCTTTGCTCCAACTTCAGTGACGGCGTTGAGGTGTTTAGCGGCATCGCGATCTATAGTAAGGCATTTATTGCTAGCAACATTCTTCACTTGATAGTAGCCATCATATGTTTTTGTGAGGTTCCAAGAGCCGGCTGCTACATCTTTTAATTCAGATAGCGCATATACTCCATTTGGCAAGTCCGTTTTAGCTACTGCACTGCGCATATACGGTGTGCCTATCTTGTCGATAGCAGCTTTCATACCATCAGCACCTTCCCACTTTGGCCAAGGATTAGAAGCACTCCACGTCATCTGTGCTAAGAAAGCAATAGAATCTGAAGTCTGCATCGTCACTTCGTTTTCGGTCATAATAGAAGTGTCGGGCCAAAGAGAGATACGCGCACCAAGTAATTTATCGTAATTAGGATCAATCTGTTTGCCACCGTCAAAAGTGCCCACATTCCATTTGCTGTTGTAGAGATTTTGCGGATTTACTCCATATGCTCGCAAACGGCTCCAATAGAGCGATTGAGTAGTATTCATCAACGTGTAGCCGTCATCTGCGAACTGTTGCGGAGTATAAAAATCTTTATTGACCCAATAATCAATGATGACGTCTTTATCAATCTTGCGTTTTGCATTGCGATGTACACCATCGTTAAAGATACGCAGAGTCTTTCCTTTACTTTTCACATAGGTATTGATTTCATTGATAAAAGCGTTAAATGCATCGTCAGCAGTCGCCCCTTCACCAAAAGATTGCTTCGCATATTCCGCAAGCTGAGGATAGTTAGAATAACTATCGTTAATCATGTATTCGTCTGCGCCCATGTGCCAATACTTGGTGGTAAATACACCATCGTATTCATCGATGAGTTTCTTGATAAAAGCGCGTGCTTCAGGTTTAGAAATATCCAAACGTTCAGGTGAATATTGCCCATTGCTTTTTACCAACTGATACTGCGGAGTATTTTCCAGCCAAATCCCCATATGCCCTGGAGAGTTAATCTCTGGGATGACGTCGATATTGAGTTTATTGGCTTTTTCTACGAAACGTTTCACATCCTCTTTCGTATAGTAGCTCCACGTATTCGTATCAGGATAGTTTTCGCTCTTCACCTTCATTTCCATCAAAATCTGGTTGATATGCAAATCGGCTGCATCATCAAGGAAGCGCTCAATCCATTCAGGAGAAATATTGATCTGGCAGGCACACAAAATCACGCCGCGCTGTTGATATTTGGGCACAGATATAACAGATCCTGCAGGTAACGTAAGCTGCTGATCTCCTCTGCTTTCCTGGCGCAAAAGCTGGGAAATCGTCCTCGTAGCATAGAAAACACCAGCATCTTTAGCAGCTATAGCTTGTACGCCATGCTCTCCCACCTTGAGCTCAAACCCTTCATTGCCAAGGTCGGAGCGCTGCGTATCGACAATAAGCTCCACATCTTTATTAGTCGGTGCCGCCCCTGCGACTGCAGGAACGGGCGAACCTAAAAAGGCACCCAACTCTGTACTAAGCATTTGTGCACGAGTAAGCTCATCAGCAGGAGCAATAATGCGTGCTCCTTCTACGAGAGTCCATGTGCCGCTATCGGAGGCTTTAAAACCATCAAGGCTTGGAACTGTATCTGGCAATGAAATTTTTGCCGCATCTGGCTTCCATGCCGAATCTTCAGCTGCTGCTACTACTCCAACTGGCAGCAAAGCTGCGAACGCTAATGCCGCACAGCTAAAGATACTCACGAAACTACTTCGTTTCATCTATATTCCCCTATCAACTTGCTTCTTTGCAATTGTTCACAAGTGTAATCTATACATTCACATCGAACTAGGTATTACGACCGTATTCGCCGCATCTTTGAAAAACAAAAGTCACCTGCGTGAATCCTCTCCACTCATATCTCGCCAACTCATATCTTTCATCTATATATGCCGACGCTGACGGCTCACCAAGAATCCTCCGCCACCAAGCAAGACGAACGCCAGCACAGCAGCCCAAACAGCAGGTGAGCCAGTATTCGGCATCTTTACCACACTGCCAGAAGAAGATGAAGCATTCTCACTGGTAGACGACGTAAGAGACTGATCAGATCTCGCTTCAGCTTGTGGCTGAGGTTGTGGCTCAGGTTCAGGATCTACGCTTGGGTCAGGTTGAGGCTGCGGCTCTGGATCTGGCTCAGGTTGAGGTTGTGGATTAGGCTCAGGTTCAGGATCCACACCAGGGTCTGGCTGTGGTTGAGGTTGAGGCTCAAGATAGCACTTCAGTTCCTCGCGAGTTGGAGCAGTCCACTCCCATTCACTCGTCGCCTTCTCAGCAAATGCATAGCGTGCTTCAGGCACAGCAACCACTTTCAGCGTGGCGCCATAGCCGTAAGCATACGTGCCATCGGCAGAAGGAGCAGCAGCTTCACCGTTAATCGTCACCGTATATTGAACGCCTGGCACGGAAAGAACTTTCGCCCACGGAGCAACACTGCACGAAACAGGCTCTGCAGCGCCATCTTGCACATTTGATTGAGCAGAAGGAACTACGATAGTAGGCTGCGGATCTGGATTATTATCTACCGAAACTTGAGGATCGTAATAGTTCAGTTTAGCAATTGGCTTAGCTGCGGGTATCGTAATACCACTTTGCGTAAGTAAGAATTTGCCCAGCAGGAGCTGCCCTTTATGATTAAGCTCCCCCTGAGTAAAAAGCTGTGCAAACTGCTGTGCATCGTTCGTTTGCTGCAAGCGTTTAAAGTAATCGTAGGCATCAATAAAGCCAGCATCTTCTTGCTCAGCAATCTCTTGTGCAGCCTCAGCATAAGGAGCGGCCGCACTTTCGCGCTCTGGTGGGCTAACTAAAATCACAGCCATACCATCTGCCTGAGCTGCTTTCACAATAGCTAGCACATGTGTTTTGTATGCATCTAAGGTTTCGAGAGGATCGCCCCAAGCATCAAGCACGTCAGGCATGAGATAGAGTACCTGCGCTTTATACTTCCCTACTCGCGTATCATAATTCGCGAGTATGTCTGCGCTTGTTTGCTTTGGAAACGATGAATTTACGATAAAACGAGAACGGGCTTCGAGGCGCAGGTTACTGCGGTGCGTATCACACGATGGCGTTCCGTTACATTCCCAACGGATCACTTCATCAAATACTTCGATAGCGTTTTTCGCGTTAATATCGCCAATTGCTCCATATCCTGTGCTGCCGCCAAGGAAAACCCACGTATTTGCCTTATTGGAATTTTTGTTGTGCGTATAAGTGCTGATTTTTCCATACACACTAGTATCTTTTTCTGGTTGTGGAGCCATGGCAGCAAGTTCTGCGTCTGTTAAAATCCGATCTGCCACTGCCACATAATCGACTACTCCTCCAAACTGGTTTTCGTAAGTATCCTCACCAGCTCGCGCAGAGCAAAGAGTGATTCGATCTACTGAAAAGCGATTCAATGCTAGCGAAGTAGCACCCTTAAAATGCTGATTATTGGTGAAGTTCATTTTCTTTTCACCATCAATCGATACAACCAGCATGCCTTCTGCAGCATTCACGCTCACTGTATGGAAGCGCCCATTGTTCACAGCGAATTGAGTTGTGAAACCATCAAGGTTGCCTCCGCTTGCGAATTGACGCATCACCTTTATATGCCCGCCATTTACAAGATCAATACGATACTGAGCCTTCGAATCTGCATCTGAGAAGGAAACGATTGTGCCTGTTTGATTCACATCTGTTGTTTTGAAACGAAAGGTTATGTTGCTGGCCGATGCGCCGGCAATCTGCGCAGCATCACCGTCTTTACTTACTGGCATACATACCGTGCTCGTATCCGTCGCGATTGAATAATTCAGTATTGCGGTGTGCTTTGGTGTAGATTCTAACGTTTCAGGTTCTTGTTTGGGCGGCTCAGGAGGAGCGGGTGCAAGAGGCGCAGTACCGCTCTTTTCCACAGCAGCGCTGTGAGTGCGAGCAAGATTCGACGTTTCATCCCACATATCAAGCTGCTTCAACACAAATTTTGCCCACTCTAAATAACCTTGTGCTGATGGATGAACACCATCCGTCACCATCCACCCATCCGAATTATCACGCGTATGGGTATCGTCCCAGTACTGGTTTATATCAAGGAGAATCGCATTCTTCTCTATGGCCACATTCCGAATCGCATCTTCATATTTTTCAAAATCGGCGTGCCGCCCATCCGTCGGATAGTTTTGTGTCTGCAAAATTGGCAATGCACCCGAAGTGCGAATGTGATCCACAAAATACTCAAGATTTGCTTTGAACGTTTCGATGGCCACGCGTTCAGCTGCAGGTGCATTCACAGAATCATTCATGCCTAGTGCAATAGAAACAACATCAGCATTTTTATCGAGAACTGAAACTTGAAACTGTTCTTTCAAATAACGGGTAGTGGAATTACTAACCCCCGTATTTATCACAAGATCATTCGCACGAGAAATACCGCGTATAGGCGTCGTGTGAAAATAGTTGTTGATATATTCGCTATAGCGGCGAAGCCCTGCACTCGTCTGCGCTCCATGAGTGATGGAATCACCCGTAAAAACCCAAGTAATTTGCTCGGATGAATCGAGCATCTTACGCAGCTGCGCCCAATCGTCAAGAGATTGATTACGTTCGCTCCATTGAGCAAGAGTAGATGGCGTCGCAGCATAAGCAGGAGACGAAAGAGGCAGACTTGCCGTCAAGAAAACCCCGCATGCTGCAGCGCAAGCAACACACACTCCAATGAGCATACGTAATTTCTGCGCCGCATTCTTTACACAATAACTATCTACAACATTCCCCGTTGAATACATACCATTCCTATTGAACGTACGATGCCAGCGCATTACTTGCGAAGATAAACTCAGCGAGAATACGCCCTCATCTTTGAGTACACTTTTCCTATCAATAAGCTTCATTGTATGAAGAGAACTCTAGATGTAGCTGCGCCCATCTTCATCGATGCGCGCAGAGCTTATCTGCACATACAGTTTTCTCTTAATACAAATGCTCTGCCAGCTTATCAGACAACTCACAGAAAAAGGAAAATCTCACTTACAACAAAGCTGGTGCAAAGCAGAAGAAACACCATCAAGGAGCACACGAATAATGCTGAGAATTCGAAACATATCGAAAAGATTTGCGTTATACGTTGCCGCTGCGAGCAGATACTTAGGATACCAGCACTGGCTATTGAATAGGTGAAAAGCAGAGAAATCGTATAGATACAGATTGCTTAGCGAAGTTTAGGAGCGAGCCTATCTATGTGAGACGACGAAGGACACTGGGCAGCTGCTCGGGAAATACATATTCGCCTCTCGAAAGCGCCTCGTCTAGTTCGTCAGCACTCAACCAAGCAGCGCCGTCTAAAACCTGCTCTTCCAGCTTTGTCAAGGTTCGCCCATCACCGCTAGTTATAAGGCGCGCTTCATCAAAAGAAACGCGCAACAAAAAGAAATGCTCATCTTGTTTGCGAGTGCTTCCAATAAAATTAAACATGGCTTCACGATAAAACACCGAACCTTCTAAACGGTTTGCGCAAATACTGAATCCAGTTTCTTCCAGCAATTCCCGAGCAGCTGCTTCGCGTGCAGTCTCACCAGGAATAATTCCTCCGCCAGGCGTGAACCACCACCAATAATCTGAGCTGGCCGCATCATGCCCACGAATGAGAAATACTGCCCCATCTGGGCGTACAGCCAGCACGCGCGCAGCCTGCCGATGAGGAAAACCTTGCGAATCAAGCGGCCATTCAGCTGCAATCGCTTCGCGATCTGCCTCAACAGCTGCCGCATCACTGCGCACCGCGCGCCTCGCTCTCTTGCTTTTCAGCTACTGGTTGATGTGTTCACTAATCGCGCTGACGATTCGCTCAACTGCCTGATCAACGGATACGCCATTTTCCTGAGAGCCATCGCGCAAGCGGAAACTCACAGCGCCTGCTGCTTCATCGTCACCGCCAGCAATAAGCGTGAAAGGAATTTTATCTTTAGCGCAATTACGAATCTTCTTGCCGAAACGATCATCACTCTTATCTACTTCTACACGCACGTTTTGTGCGCGCAGCTTCTGCGCTACATCGTCACAATATCCGTAGAAGGCTTCAGCTACAGGCACAAGGCGTACCTGCGTTGGCGCAAGCCATGCTGGGAATGCACCTGCATAATGCTCGGTAAGCACACCAAAGAAGCGCTCAATAGAACCGAAAAGAGCACGGTGAATCATCACAGGGCGCTGACGCGATCCATCTGAAGCTGTGTATTCAAGCTCGAAACGCTCAGGAAGATTGAAATCGAGCTGAATCGTGCTCATTTGCCATGTACGCCCAAGGGCATCCCTCGCCTGTACCGAAATTTTCGGTCCGTAGAACGCCGCACCCTCAGGATCAGGCACAAGCTCCAATCCAGATTCTGCTGCCACCTGTGCAAGCGTATGTGTGGCTTCCTCCCAAATCTCGTCGTCGCCCACAAATTTATTAGGGTTCTTTGTCGAAAGTTCGAGGTAAAAATCGTCGAGACCATAATCTCGAAGCAGATCAAGCACAAAAGAAAGCAACGTGGAAAGTTCATCTTTCATCTGCTCACGAGTGCAGTAAATATGTGCATCATCTTGGGTGAAGCCACGTGCGCGAGTGAGCCCATGAATCACACCACTCTTCTCATTGCGGTAGACCGTGCCAAATTCAAACAGACGCAGTGGAAGCTCGCGGTATGAACGTCCACGCGCCTTATAGATCAAATTATGCATAGGGCAGTTCATTGGCTTGAGATAATAATCTGCGCCCTGCTTCGTGATATTGCCTTCAACGTCGCGCTCCTCATCCATGTGCATAGGAGGATACATTCCCTCAGCATAAAAATCGAGATGCCCTGAGATCTCATATAAATTGCTCTTGGTGATATGCGGAGTGTTGACAAAGCTATATCCCCCCTGAATATGCTTCTGACGCGAATAATTTTCCATCTCCATACGCACAATTCCACCTTTTGGATGGAATACGGCAAGCCCTGAGCCTATTTCATCTGGAAATGAGAAAAGATCCAGCTGCGCACCGAGTTTACGGTGATCACGCCGTTCTGCCTCGGCAATACGTTCTTGATATGCAGTGAGCTCTTCTTTGCTCGGCCAAGCAGTGCCATAAATACGCTGCAAGGAATCGTTGGCTTGATTACCACGCCAATACGCTGCACTCGCACGCGTAAGAGCAAATCCATTGCCGATAAGCTTCGTATTGGGAAGATGCGGACCACGGCAAAGATCTGTCCATACTACGTCACCATTACGATTGACGTTGTCGTACATCGTCAGCTCGCCGCCGCCGACCTCTACGCTTGCTCCTTCGGCAGCTTGATCACGCTCAGCCTCACTTGCACCCTTAAGCCCTACGAGTTCAAGTTTATAAGGCTGATCTGCAAGTTCTTGGCGTGCCTCATCATCGCTCGTCACTCGGCGCACAAACCGCTGCCCAGATTTCACGATACGCTTCATGTCTTTTTCAAGCTCACGCAAAAGCTCGGGAGTCACAGAAGGAATATTGCCGAAATCGTAATAGAAACCATCGGTAATAAAAGGTCCAATACCTAAATTCACGTGAGGGAATTTGTTTTGCACAGCCTGTGCCATCACGTGCGTGCAGGAGTGACGCAAAATATTAAGCCCATCTTGTGAATGGATATTCACCGTTTCCACGGCAGTGCCCTCAGGAAGACTTGCAAGCTCCACAGAAAGATCTTTTAATTCGCCATTAATCCGCAATGCAACGATATCGCGATCGTCTTTAAAATAATCAATGCCGTTAATCGCTTCAGAAATCTCATGATTGCTGCCATCGATAATGAGCTGCATGGAGCCTCCTTATTATCTGCTGCGCGATACAAGGGCGCCGCAGTATGTTTCGCTGCGTGCCCACCTCGCCCACAGCATTTTCCTT
Source organism: uncultured Arcanobacterium sp. (assembly GCA_958428545.1). GTDB lineage: Bacteria > Actinomycetota > Actinomycetes > Actinomycetales > Actinomycetaceae > Arcanobacterium_A. The sequence continues at coordinate 188,477 of CAUAGM010000003.1, forward strand.
ACCCAGCAGATATTACTCGCCTTTAGAGCACTACCCAACTTACGTGGTTAGTATTGCTTATAGCATAAGCATCTGCATATTCCTATACATAGCTGCCAGCAATATCAACCTTTCAGCAATACAGCATTTTTCTATACCGCTTGTAAAATAAATGCATGACTCTCAGCGTATTTGATCTTTTTTCTATCGGTATTGGTCCTTCAAGCTCCCATACGGTAGGTCCAATGCGCGCAGCTCTTATGTTTGTGTATGAACTGCAAAAAAATGGCACCTATGCAGACACATCACGCATACACGTCACGCTTCATGGCTCTCTTGGTTCTACAGGCAAAGGGCACGGCAGCGATAAAGCCGTGCTGCTCGGGCTGATGGGCGAAACTCCTGAACGCACAAACCCTCGCGAAACGCTCTCGATTGTGCGCCGTATCAATCAAAGCAAACGCCTCACTCTAGCTGGCGGGCACACAATAGATCTCTTACCTGAACGAGATATCGTTTTTGATGGTCTGCACGAACTTCCTCTTCACTCCAACGGCATCACATTCCTCGCACAAGATTCACGCGGCACGAGCCTTTGCGTGCGTCACTACTATTCTGTTGGTGGCGGGTTCGTCGTCCCTGGTGACGATACCGCCATTGATACGAGTGCCGATACCTGCAGTGATACTCTCACATCAGCGAAAGATAGCGAAACTGCTTCGCTTATCACCTCTGCTACTGCCGTAACTGCTGATTCGCCAACAGCTAGCGTACCCTACCCTTTCACAACTGGTGCAGAACTTTTAGATATATGCCGTAAAACCGGCTATTCAATTGCCAAAGTGATGATGGAAAACGAGCTAGTCTTCCGCACAGAAACTCATATCAATAGCAGCCTTGATGAGGTATGGAATGTGATGAATGAATGCATTGACGCTGGCTGCAGCACAGAAGGAATGCTTCCTGGCTCCCTGCGCGTTTTGCGTCGTGCTCCTAGGCTGTATCACAAACTCTCCGTTGAAGGCCGCACGCCAGATCCTCTTGGCGGCATGGATTGGATCACCCTGTATGCGATGGCGGTGAACGAAGAAAATGCTGCTGGAGGCCGAGTGGTAACGGCGCCAACTAACGGTGCTGCTGGCGTCATTCCTGCAGTTTTGCGCTACTACACACAGTTCATTAACGGAGCTGACGCTGCAGGCATACGGCGTTTCCTGCTCACGGCAGGAGCAATATGTATCATCGTAAAAACTAATGCCTCAATTTCTGGAGCCGAAGTAGGTTGCCAAGGGGAAGTAGGTGTGGCGTGCTCAATGGCCGCCGCTGGGCTGACTGCCGTGCTCGGAGGATCGGCAAAACAAGTAGAAAATGCTGCAGAAATCGGTATGGAGCATAATCTCGGACTCACGTGCGATCCCGTAGGAGGATACGTACAAGTGCCATGTATTGAGCGAAACGCCATAGCTGCAATTAAAGCAGTTGCGGCCGCGCGCACTGCCCTGCGCGGCGATGGTACACATATTGTCTCTTTAGACGACGTTGTAAAGACAATGCGCGATACTGGTCGCGATATGCAGAGCAAATATAAAGAAACCAGCCTCGGCGGACTCGCTGTGAACGTCACCGAATGCTGATTTCTCTATCACGTGCAGCTAGTGCTCTATGAACTAATATGCTGTTGAGTTACACAATATCTAGCGAGCTGCTGAGCCATCAGTATAGTCGGCATCTTTTTGCCCCCACACAAACATTTTTCGCAGCTCACAGCCCACTTTCTCGATAGGATGAGCTTCGCCCGCAGCGCGAAGTGCCTTGAATTCACTAGCTCCCCCATCTTGATCCGCAATAAAACGCTCAGCAAATGCACCATTTTGAATATCGGCGAGCACATCTTTCATGTGCTCTTTATTCTCTGCCGTCATCACGCGAGGACCACTCACATAATCCCCATATTCGGCAGTATCTGAAATACTCCACCGCATCTTGGAAAGCCCGCCCTCGTTAATCAAATCAACGATGAGCTTCATCTCGTGCAGCACCTCGAAGTATGCGATTTCTGGCTGATATCCAGCTTCAACGAGAGTTTCAAAACCACTCATAATGAGTTTACTCAAACCGCCGCACAGAACGGCTTGTTCTCCAAAAAGATCCGTTTCCGTTTCTTCAGCAAAGGTAGTTTTAATGACGCCGGCACGGGTGCCGCCGATTGCTTTCGCATATGCCAACGTTATATCCCAGGCGTGCCCAGAAGCATCTTGCTCTACAGCTACAATATCTGGAACGCCTCGCCCTTCTTCAAACTGACGGCGAACCGTATGCCCTGGCCCTTTGGGGGCTACCATACATACATCATGCCCAGCGCCTGGTTTGATATACCCAAAACGGATATTGAAACCATGAGCAAAAAAGAGTGCCGCATGTGGCTTTAAATGTGGCTCAATTTCTTGTGAGTAGATCGTACGCTGATACTGATCGGGCGCTAGAATCATCACAATATCCGCCTGTTTGACAGCCTCTGCCACACTTGCCACAGTAAGCCCCTGCTCCTGAGCTTTTGCGATACTTGCCGAGCCTTCACGCAACCCCACAATCACGTCAATTCCTGAATCGCGCAAGTTGAGCGCATGTGCATGCCCTTGCGAGCCGTAACCGATCACGGCTACTTTCTTTCCATTCAAATGCGCTAAATCTGCGTCATCGTCATACCATATCGTTGCCATAGTTTCTCCTTATATATTTCTCAATTATTTATATATTTCTCAATATATTCCTCGAATATCGAGGCTGCTTTTATCTTCTGCTATTCGTTTACTATGTAAGAATCACCTAGCTCATCAACGCTGTCTGGCTGCCACCCCCACGCGTGCGCCTCACGATCTGCCGCAATTTGTGCACTTGTTTCTTCACTCATTGAAAATGGGCCGCGCCCGATAGCGACGGTGCCGCTTTGCACAATTTCTTTAATACCGTAAGGCTCCAGAGCTGCCAGTAATGCATTAATTTTCTCTTCAGAACCAGTTGTTTCAATAGTTACCGTTACAGGATTAACATCGATAACGTGGGCACGAAACATTGATATAACCTGCAAAACGTTTCCCCGATGTGAATCGTCTGCTGTCACTTTCACAAGCACGAGTTTGCGCTGCACGGAGCTGCTCACTTTAAGCTCTTCAATGCGAATGACGTTGAGCAATTTATCGAGCTGCTTAGTGATCTGCTCAATCGGAGATTTTTTTGCATCAACAACGAGTGTGACGCGAGAAATCGCATGATTTTCCGTTGTTCCCACCGCAAGTGATTCAATATTAAAAGCACGCCGAGCATACAAGCCCGATATTCGCGCAAGGACGCCCGGACGATTTTCCACCAGTAATGAAATTGTGTGCCGTTTTCCTGCCATCTGCTCACTCCTCCACATTGCTAAAGTCTGGACGCTCACCGAGCGCATATTCAATAGTGTCATTTGATGTGCCTGCCGCAACCATTGGCCAAACCATCGCATCTGGGCTTACCACAAATTCAACAACAACAGGTCTATCATTGATAGCCATAGCTTCCCGAATCGCCCGATCTACATCAGCACTCTTTTCAACACGGATTGCCGCACACCCCATAGCTTGAGCGAGCATGGTGAAATTCGGAATGCCAACAGTATGCGCTCCATCGTGTAAATCTGTAAAAGAGTAACGATGATTATAAAAAAGAGACTGCCATTGGCGAACCATACCTAAGCTTGAGTTGTTGATAAGCGCTACCTTGATAGGAATATTGTTGAGGGCGCAGGTGACGAGTTCTTGATTAGTCATCTGAAATGAGCCGTCGCCATCAATACACCACACAGTTTTATCTGGGTTGCCAGCCTTTGCCCCCATAGCTCCAGGCACACCAAAGCCCATTGTGCCAGCTCCACAGCTTGTGACGAGCTGGCGCGGATAATTGAGCTTAATAAACTGCTGCGCCCACATCTGATGCTGCCCCACGCCCGTCACGAAAATTGCTTCTGGATCATTGACGCCAAGGCGCTCGATCACATATTGGGGACTCATAAGCCCATCGGACGGCTCTTCATACCCTGGGCGATACCGAACTTTCAGATCGTTGAGGAAATTCCACCATGCTCCTAGATCAGCGCGTTCATGTCTTTCATATATGGAGTGAAGGGCATGCACGAGCGCCGCAGCCGTTACCTTAAGATCGCCGATTACAGGCACGTGCGCATGGCGAAGCTTATTGATTTCTGCAGGATCAATATCGGCGTGAATTACTTTTGCATGAGGCGCAAAAGATTTCAGATCGCCAGTGACGCGATCGTCAAAACGCGCTCCCAATGCAATAAGCACATCAGCTTTCTGCATACTGATAACTGCTGGGACCGTGCCATGCATACCAGGCATCCCCAAGCAATGCGGATCTGAATCAGGAAAAGCTCCGCGAGCATTTAAGGTGGTGACGACAGGCGCATCTGTGAGTTCGATAAGCTCTCGAAGCTCTTCGGAGGCTTGTGCACGAATAACGCCGCCACCAACGTAAAAGACTGGGCGCTTGGCGTGAGCAATGAGCTGCGCAGCCTCATGCACACTATCATTTTCGGGATTCACCTGCGGGCGATAGCCAGGAAGATCAAACTTTGGCGGCCACACAAACTCACAGGTTTGGTTTTGCACGCTTTTAGGGATATCTACGAGCACAGGCCCTGGTCTGCCGCTGCTCGCAATATAGAATGCTTCGGCGATACGAGCTGGAATCTCATGTGCATCTTGCACGAGGAAAGAATGTTTCGTAAGAGGTAGCGTGGCGCCGATAATATCTGCCTCTTGAAAAGCATCTGTGCCCATCGCATCGGCTGCTACTTGCCCTGTAATTGCAACCAGTGGCACAGAATCAAGGTTGGCATCGAGGAAAGGTGTTGCGAGATTCGTTGCCCCTGGGCCGCTCGTCACCAAAGCGACTCCAACGCGGCCAGTAGAAACAGCATACCCTTCTGCCGCGTGCCCAGCTCCTTGCTCATGCCGACACAGCACATATTGGAGCTTAGTAGAATCATAGAGAGCATCAAATATCGGTAAAACTGCGCCGCCTGGAAGCCCGAAGAGCCGATCGACGCCAAGATATTCGAGGGTCGTGACGATTGAGCGCGCTCCCGTCGATTTTTCACGAACGCTTGGCGCCTGTGCACATACTCCAGCCGAACACGTCAGGCGTTCATCTGAATGCTCAACCGTGGTTTGCCGAGCCATCATCATGCCTCCTTATATCTACTTTCTTTTATGCCGCTATACGATTTTTGGTAATAAAAACGCCCCGCGAGAAACGAGGGGCGCGCACCGAGTAGACAGATTCACCAATCGGTGCGCTGCTGTACTACTAGGTAAATAATCATCACGGGTTAAGACTAACCGCACCACATTATCTGTGAGACAGAAGTATCATAGTATGGACACTAACTCCTGTCGTGCGCACACAGCATCGAAACACAAGGAAACTCACCCGCCCAAAGACGATACTCTCCATGAGCGTACAAGTATGAGTATGACCTGAGTATCATCTGCACAATCTAATCTTTGGCAGTATTCGTATTCACGCGCTAATAGCTTGCTCGAGCGTATGCCCGCGATCATATATATAATTTCTGTGCGGTCATATTCAGGGCGTTTATCCAACTTCTTTGGCGCAAATATTTGGCGCAAATCGGATTCCTCTATTCTTTAAATAAAAATTAAATGAAAATCTAAAACCCCAACGTATTTTTCATAAACATTATCCAACTGAGCAATTGATCTCACAGATATCAATTGACCTCACAGATATTAATTGATCTCACAAATATTAAAATAGGGCTAATAGTTTGGGCTAATAGTCTGGCACTTTTCCCGTATCGGCTTCATAGAATTATGAATATGAAAAATCTGGAAGAGTTTGAACACGACATTTCGTCTGCCCATATTCGCTTAGCTCACCAAACGGCAGTGGTGATGCGCCTAGGGATTATGCTTCTTACTTCTGGCGCTTCTTCGTACCGAGTCAAAGACGGTATGGCGTGTTTGGCACGAGCAGTAGGAATCGAAGATATTCACGCGCAAGTCACCTACACCGAAATTTCGCTCACCACGTACGCTAATGGCACATTCCGCACAGAGGTTGCCGAGCAGCGAGTTCTTGGCGTCAATTCACAACGCTTAGATGCACTCGCACATTTCGTGGCAACTCTTCCAGAAAAAGATCTCCTCGCAGAAGATGCACATCGAGCTTTAGACAAAATAGAGCGAAAAGGTGTTCTATACTCCATCCCTCTTTCAGCTTTTCTTTCTGGTATTGCCTGCGCCGCGTTCGCATTCCTCAATAAAGGAGGTGTGGCAGAATGCTGCGCAGTATTTGTGGCTGCTATGCTCGGGCAAGCTCTGCGGCGAGTCTTAATGAAGAAAAAAGCCAATCATTTCGGCACGTGGTTTGTGTGCGGCTTAGCCGCGTCAATCGCCTATATCGCAATTATTACCGCTGCTTACGCTTGCGATATCGTTGATACTTCTCACCAAACTGGCGTTGTAGCAGCCTTGCTTTTCCTAGTGCCAGGTTTTCCGCTCGTCACAGCAATTCTCGATCTTATCCGCCAAGATTTTTCTGCTGGGATCTCTCGCTCCTGCTACGTTGCCATGCTTATGCTTTCCGCAGGCACCTCCGTATGGTGTGCGACTGCTCTTTTCAATTGGTCTACCATTTCAGATATTGATGGCTACACTCTCACTCCTGCAGTATTGCTCATTGCTCGTGCTCTCGCCTCATTTATTGCAGCCTTTGGATTTGCTACCCTCTTCAATGCCCCAGTTCGTGCTGCCACTATTGCTGCATTCAACGGTGCTTTCATCAACACAGCGCGCGTGACGGCACAAGATGCTGGATTCCCGTGGCTCGCTGCAGTGGGATGTGCAGCTTTAGCCGCTGGGCTTATCGCTGCTATCGCCTCTCGCTATAGCTACCATTCACGAGTCTCTCTATCCGTACCAGCAGTTGTGCTCATGATTCCAGGCGTTCCTTTTTATCGAGCTATCGGAGCTATCAACAACGGAGACGCCACTCAAGCGGTAGGGGAAATCGTCACTATTTCTCTCGTTATTGCTGCCGTAGGAGCTGGGCTTGCAGCGGCGCGTATGCTTACAGACCGTGAGTGGCTGCTTGATCACACACCGAAAGACCTTCCAAAATTGAGCGATTCCGAGGTGACGATTCCCAATCAGTTGCAGAACTGACGGCTAGTGCATAGCCCCAAGCCTGCTAACACCTCTAGATATGCCGATAAGCATATCGACTGCTCGCATGCTGTGAGTATCACAGATCGCGCGTTGTGCGCTACAGATATTTTCTCGTGGCATCGTCTATTCTCGGACGCACGCAGATCCGCATATTATTTATGCGCTACAAGGCGTTGAAGGCACTTTTCAGCTTCTCCGCTATTGCAATATCGAGGATTCATCGTAGGCATAGCTTTCAACGTTAGAAGCGAGCAATCAACTCTACACCGTCGATATGTTTGTGCAAACACAAAGATCACGCTCAAAAACCGCTCCGAGCCAGCTTAAAGCCGCTTTACATTAAATGTTTTAACGATAGCTCTCTTAAAATCATATCTCTATATAGAACCAATCGTTGTACCGATATCCCGCCAATCGTCGTAATAAAAATTCGCCAATCATCGTAACAAAAACTCGCCAATCATCGTAATAAAATTCTGCCAATCATCGGAAAATGGCGATATAATTCTTAATTATCATCCGAAAATATGAGCAGACTTAATTAAGACAGGTGACACAGTTGAAAAAATACAGGAAAAGAATTGCTGACGATATTTTAAAAAGAAAACTAGAAGGCAAAGGCGCGGTACTAATTGAAGGACCGAAGTGGTGCGGGAAAACCACTACTGCAGAACAATTTGCAGCAAGCATTTTATATATGGACGACCCCGAAAAGAAAGAACAGAATATTACTATGTCGGAGCTGAGTCCAAAGCGATTGCTGAAGGGAGCTACCCCAAGATTAATTGACGAATGGCAACTTGCTCCAAAACTTTGGGATGCAATACGGTTTGAGGTTGATCACCGTAGTGAGCTTGGACAATTTATCTTAACTGGTTCTGCCGTTCCTGCGGACACTACAAAAATCACCCACTCTGGTACTGGGCGCTTCACGTGGTTAACAATGAGACCAATGAGCTTGTATGAATCTGGTGATTCAACGGGCGAAGTTAGTTTGAAAAACCTTTTTGCAGAAATTAAGAATATTGAAGGCGATTCAAACTTAAGTATTGACCGCCTGTCTTTTCTTATATGCCGTGGAGGATGGCCACAATCAGTAGGCATGCGCGATGACATTGCTTTAGATCAAGCTGTTGATTACTACGATGCTGTCGTACACTCTGATATTAATCGTGCTGATGACGTTCAAAAAGATGTTGAAAAAGTTAAGCGTCTTATGCGCTCATACGCAAGGAATCAAGGAGCACAAGTACCAAATACTGTGCTTTCGCGGGATATTTCTGCTAATGAAGATACGACAATTAGTGAGGAAACCGTTGCGTCGTATGTTAATGCGCTTCGCAAAATATTTGTTGTAGAAGATATGCCTGCTTGGAACCCAAATCTACGATCAAAAACCGCCATTCGTTCATCCAATACGCGTTATTATATCGACCCATCTATCGCTGTGGCTGCTTTGGGCATCGGACCAAACGACTTGATAAACGACTTAAATACTTTCGGTTTCCTATTCGAAACACTTTGCATTAGAGATCTGCGCATTTTTGCAGATTCTCTAGGCGGCGAAGTTTACCACTATAGAGATAAAGACGGACAGGAATGCGATGCGGTTATTCATTTGAGAAACGGTAAATACGGTCTTATTGAAATTAAACTCGGAGGTGAAAAGCTCATTGAAGAAGGCGCAAAAAGCCTTAAAGCAATGAAAGAAAAAATCGACACCGATAAAATGAACGCACCGTCTTTCCTTATGGTTTTAACTGGAACAGGCGATTTTGCGTACTGCCGCAAAGACGGCGTTTACGTAGTTCCTATCGGCTGCTTAAAAAACTAATACGAAGCCTTGCATTGACTGCGCACGCTAAACCTTTTAACGATAACCCTCGCTAAGCCTTACTACACAAAGCCTAAAATGCGCCCACCTAATCAGCCCTCGACATCAACACGACACTCTCGACGTGGATTGAGAGAACTCCTAGTATAGCTACACTTTTTTTGAGTGCACAGCATGGATATTGGGTGCACTTTTTAACGATAGGAGGGGACTATCGTTAAAAAGTTTGAGAATCTATTTTCAACAAAACAATCTTTTATTCTGGTAGAAAATTAAAGCACCTTTTTGTAATGATCCCCAAAAGTTAGATTTTTAGTCCAACTTTTGGGAGCACTACATTAGTTAATTAGGTGTTTTAATCAATAATTCGATTATAAAACTTACTTGCAATAATATTCGATTGCCTTGTTGACAAATACTGATGTCCCTTCGCCTGCAAACGCATCTATATTTTTCGTAAAATCACCACCAGAAGCATACATCTTGCCAAGTCCGGATAAAATCTCATTCGAGCACTTATAGAAATTAGCTGTAATAAAGTCCTGCAGTTTCTTTACCAAAGCCTGAACTTCAACTGAATCGCTGGGTTGTGATTTTACCTTGCCAAATTCTGCAAAAATCAGCATGAGTTGTTGATGGAGCATTTTTGTTTCCTCGCTGTTTCTCCTTTTTTCTTTAGCTTCAAATTCCTTGAATTCCGGTGTATCTCCCCAATACTCTTTTGCCTGTTTGGCATACTCATCAATTTTGCTTGTGTCAAATGCTGTAAAGTTCATATAGTTACCTCCTAATGCTTTTAATCCCTTTGCAAAAAGAATTAAATTTTCCAAATGCTCTTTTTTCAGGATTAATAATTTGATTTGTTGTTCCAGCGCTAAATCTTTGTCGAAATGCTCACTGGTTATTATTTCTTTAATTTCTTTGAGCGGAAATTCCAGAGCTTTAAACAGCAAAATGGATTGTAGTACCTTTAGATCCTCATCACCATACAACCTATATCCTGACTCCGAATAAGCGGACGGTTTTAACAAACCGATTTTGTCGTAATACTGAAGAGTACGAATACTAATTCCTGCTATCTTGCTGACTTCATTCACTGTTTTCACCATCTCACCTCCTTCCTTATGATTAGAATAAAGTATTACGCAACGTTATAGTCAAGTATTTTTTTGCTAGCGTTGCCGTCGAATGCTCAACCTAAGACTGTTGTATTTATACAGCTTCAATCGGCAAACCATGAGTTCCGATTTACACCTGTCACATCTTTTCTGAGTTAATAGTTATGACGTAGATTTGAAATACTTAGGATTGATTCATCCTAAAATACAGGGTATAATCTTCTTAAAAGGAGGCTATCGTTATGAATGTAAATACAGATACGCTGATTTCAATTTCTGAAGCCAATCAAAACTTCTCAAAGGTTGCTCGTCTTGTCGATAAATACGGCTCAGCTGTAATACTAAAAAACAACTCTCCGCGCTATGTGATTTTAGAGTTCCCTAAAGCCGAAGAGGTTTCTGCTCCAGCTGATGATGAGGTCATGGCTTTATCCGACATGTTCATCAAAAAGAACACAAAAGTCTATGAGGAATTAGCTAAATGAAGTATCTAACTCAAGATCAAGTAGTTAGACTTCATCAAGCTCTGATTGAAACAAGTGGTGACTCGTTAGGTATTCGTGATGAGGGAATGCTCAACTCTGCGCTAAAAACTCCACTACAGACTTTTGATAAAAGCGAACTTTTTCCTTCACTACTGGATAAAGCTACACGGCTAGCCTTTGGTTTGATCAAAAACCACCCTTTTATTGATGGCAATAAGCGTATTGGCACCCACGCCATGCTAATCTTTCTGGCTCTAAATGGCATCACGCTTTCTTACAATGATGAAGATTTGATCGATATCATCCTCAAAGTCGCATCTAATCAAGCCAATGAAAGCGATCTTTATCAGTGGATAGAAAACCACCAAGAATAATGCTCCCACATTCGAGAGCATTTTTAGAACTTGTCAAAGTCTGCCTGACCTGCAAAGCCTACCTTTTACTTTACCTTTCGAGCTGTATTTCCTACTTCACCAGCTGGGTGCAAAGTGGGTGCACTTTTTAACGTTAACATCCTGTGCACTCGACCCTAGAGCGTTGATATATTCCCTCATACAGCAAAATCACGCTCAAAAGCCACGCCAAGCCAGCTTAAAGCTGCTTCGCATTAAACCTTTTAACAATAACTCTCGCTAACCCCTGCTACACAAGGGCAAAAATGCACCCACCTAATCAGCCCTTGATGCTATTAATCTATGATAATTTCACCCCTGTAACTAACCAATTAAAATTTCACCCCCCACCGTGTAACAAACAATTGCCGGGAAGTATTAGAAACAAATTAGTTAGTTAGATTAAAATACAAGGATGGAAAGATTATCTATGTCTCAAAAAGAATTAACTCGTTTGCATGTCCTTAAATCCTGCCTGCCAACCTTGTTCATAATATCCTTGCCATAAGAGCTCTTGACCTTTACTTTGAGCACACAAGTAATTATCTATTTATGGTTTTCTTTTAAGAAAGCATCAATAGTTTTTCTTGATTCACTTTCTGCTTTATCATTGCTTTCAGTTGTCCCACCTGTTGCAATTCTAATTTTTCCTAAATTTAAAACACCATTGCTAGCAAATATATGCCCTGCTTCTTTATATGAATAAATCTTTGCCTTAGGGTTTTGGTCTTTTATTTTTTTGGCCATGGCAAAGCTATCCCACATCAAATCATCTTCGCCTGCTATCATTAATACATTTGCCTTAACATTTTTGACTGGTATTAGTTTTTCTTGGTTTGAGGAGTCTTGTTCTATTGCACTTTCATAAGTTTCTCTATAACTAATAGGACTTTTAATTATAGTTGGAACAATAATATTTTTTAGAAATGAGCTAAATGATGATTTTTTTATATCTATATATGGAAGTTGCTCTCCTTTATATGTCCATGATGAACCATAATCGTTAAAATCTAGACCAGCAAAATTATAAGACGAAGGCGATATTAAAATCAGATTATCTATTTCAGAATATTTGCTAGCTAAATTAAGGGCATATTCTGCACCTTTTGACGCTCCCAAAACACTTATCGGTTTATTGTCTTTTATATTTTTATTTATATAATTGATAACATCTTCAAATTGTTCTAAAGGGATTTTTCTCAAAGTTTGTTCTTGGTTTTTCATGCCGAACATAAATAGTGCAAAGGTTTCATATCCCTCTTCAGCCAATCTTTTAGCAGTTTCAAAATTTGGACTTCCCTCAGAACCTCCAAAACAAATTACAAGACCCTTATGTGATTTTTCCTTAGGTATAAATCTAAAGCCTTGCATCCTACCCTCATCTACATAAGTTACATCAACTCCGTCAATATCTGCAGGATATAAACTTATATTAGTAACATCATTATAATATTCAGGAGATTTCAAAGTATTGGTATCTTTATACTTATGGTCGTTATATATTCTAAGACTAAAAACTAAAACTACTAAAATAATAACAACTGAAAAGATTCCAAAAAATATTTTCTTCATTTTATTCGTTTCCTTTAAAATAGTATACAGAGTCTAATACTATATAAAAAATCTGTTTGTTGTTATTACATACTCTTTAGAGTATCAGGTACACTTATCTACATTAACACTTTAATAATCAACATTAAAACATCCACCACAATAGAATTGCCGGCCTGTTTTGACGTATCCTTCTTCATCTTTTTCAAATACAAAATGCTTATAAAACTGCTTAAAATGCAGGATTTCTAAATTTACATCTTTTGTATCAACGCTATAGCTTCAACGTGGATTGAGAGAATGGGTAGTATAGCTACACTTTTTGAGTGCACACTATTGGATAGTGGGTGCACTTTTTAACGATAGGAAAAGCTATCGTTAAAAGGTTTAAGATTGGCTCAATAGCAACGTTTACATTACAATTGTTCCAGTTGCTAACTTGGTCTATTCTCACGTAAATAACCGCGAGTATTTGGACTTCTCTTTTATTCTCATCAACCCAAAAGTAAACGTAATAATTTTTTACGCGTATTCTTCTAAAGCCAAGTTCACCCCACGGCTGCTAATCAGCGTTCAAGCTCTTCAAAAACATCATTTATAGGATATTAACTTGTGATTAGTGATATTAAATAATTAATAGTTCCATTTTCAATCAATATATAGAGACCGAGTCCAATAAACACGACAGGTACAATTACTTTTTCGTACTTTTCCACAGTCTCTCCGATAGCAGAAATTGAGGCGATATTTTGAGATAATTTGCATAGAATCAAAATCCCTAAGGCAAATATTACTAAACTTATACTAATCTCAATCAAACTCTTTCCTGTAAAATAGGGGATATAAATTCCTAAATTATCTCCACCCATTGCTACTGTTAAACTTGTAAATGCTAAGATTTTTGATCCATCTCCGGTAATTTTCCCCTCGATATCTTCTTCATCAATATCTTCATCCACAAAAATTGCTCTTATACCAAGACCTAGCGGAATTAGACCAAGGAGTCCGATAATCCAATCTTGTGGAATAAAATTTAAAAAGTAAGCGGCAATAAGACTAGCCAGTACAAGCAGTCCTATACCTAAATACTGCCCTACATAAATTGATTTCAAACCTTTCTTTCCTTGACTAGCGAATAAAATAGTCAAAACAACTAAGTAGTCAATGGATGTAGAAACAAAAACTAATAAAGCGGATACTATTGTTTCCATTATTTCTCCTTTCAAAATGTTTAATGTTTATAGCCAATCAAAATTGACTGCACACATTGCGCCTCGGCAGTTGCCAATGGAGACATTTTAAGAAATAACTTCACAATTTCCCACCTTTCCTTGAAATATTGCTTGCGAATTTTACTTAAATTATATGATTTTGTCAAACATGCCGATAGATATCCACGCAAACTGTGAAGATTGAAAATATATAAAATTAGATAGACCAAACATTATTCATCTAAATAAAGCCATTGTTTTCAAAAGTCTTATAGACTATTATTTTATTTTCTTGACAACAAACAAATTGATTCTAAATGGATTGAGAGAACGGGTAGTATAGCTACCTTTTTCTGTTCGCATTCCTGTATCTTATAGCACGGTCAAGCGCCGTAATGGTGGGAAGCACCGCTTATTTTTTCGTTTGAGTTCGAACATAAAAATAGCAGATAAAGGGAAGGAAATGAATTTACACCAAAGTTAAGACTTGACCGTCTAAACCTCATTTTCCTCATTATATTGCTGCAAATTACCTTCAAAACCAGTAATCTTTTCACTCTCGATAAGTAACAAAGAATCCGCTACATTATTGACAAAGGACACATCATGCGTCACGAAAAGCAAGGGTCTGTCGTAGCCTTGAAGCAGCTCTTCTAAGGCTTCTATGGCACGAATATCTAAAAAGTTAGTTGGCTCATCCATCACCAAATAATTAAAGTTACCTGTTAGAAGCTTCGCCAATTTCACCTTGGCTTTTTCACCATCACTAAGCACATTCACTTGCTTGAACACATCATTTGTTTTGAAACCTAGACGAGCCAAGATGATTCTCGTCATTGACTGGTCATAGATTGAATAAGGTAATACGTTGTCCAGAATCGTTTTTGTATAGTCGAGTGTTTCTCCTAGCTGACTATAGTAACCAATTCGTAAATTCGGATGTGTCCACGTTTCACCGTTAAGAATCATGTTGAGCAAAGTGGTTTTCCCTGAACCGTTGTCACCTAATAAGGCAACTTTATTTGTATTGTCTATCGTAAAATTGACATTCTTAAAAATCACCTTGCTATCAAAGCTCTTATTGAGATTTTCTGCCCTGATGAGTACCTTGGAATGAATTTTTTCTCGCTCGTCCATATTGAGCTTGATGGCTGCATTTTGATATGGCTTACTCTTCACCTCTAGTTGATTTACTCTTTCTAAAGTGGCTTTTACCTGTTTGTCGAGCTTCTTCTTATTTTGTTGCCCACCCATTTTATGCAGCCTAGCTTCTGAGTTACCCATCCTTTTGGGTGTGGTTTTTACTTTTGCTGACTGCTGTTTTATTGCATTTGCAACCTGTAAAAGACGCTTCTTTTCTTTTACATAACTCTCATATTCCCTCTCAGCACACTTATACCTCTTTTCTCTTTCGCATAGGTAAAATGAATAATCACCGCTATAAACCTCAATTTTCCCATTGACCAATTCGAAAATTTTCGTACAGGTTTGATTAATAAAATCTCGATCATGGGAGACAAGAATAAAACCCTTATTGCAAGAATAGAGCCGTTTAGCTAATAGCTTTCTTTGCTTAATGTCTAAATGTGATGTAGGCTCGTCAATAAGCAAAAATGCTTTATTATCAACTAAAAGGTGCTCCAGTTTCAATCTTTGCTGCTCGCCTGGACTACTACTACAATTCTGCTGAAAACGACGCTGATATATAAAACCGAGTTCATCTTCTAAATTGTTGAGCAAATAACTAATATCGTCGTTCGTTTGAACTCGCCCCGCGTAGTCAGTATCAAGACTTGAAAGTATGCGTAAAAAGGTGGTTTTGCCTGTGCCGTTATCACCAATTAAACCAACCTTGTCACAAGCACCAATAGATAGATGATCAATCGCAAATAAAGTTCTTGCACCTACAACTTTTGTTAAATCATCAATACGTATCATAAATCCTCCTTGAAAATACCGAGAGGATTTAACCTCTCTACATTAGTTAGAACAGGATTTATTAATTACCATCTTTTGATACCTCTGAAAATAATTGTCACTATTATACCATGTCCTCATACCTCAAGCAACTTAACTATCGTCTTACTTATTTCACAAAGCTGGGTGCAAAGTGTGTGCACCTTTTAACGTTAACATCCTGTGCACTCGACCCTAGAGCGTAGACATGTTCCCTCATACAGCAAAATCGCACTCAAAAACCGCGAGAACCCAGCCTAAAGCCGCCACACGCTAAACCTTTTAACGATAGCCCTCGCTAAGCCTTGCTACACAAAGCCTTCAATGCACCCACCTAATCAGCCCTTGACATCAATACGACACTCTCCACGTGGATTGAGAGAACGGGTAGTATAGCTACACTTTTTGAGTGCACACTATGGATATTGGGTGCACCTTTTAACGATAGGAAAAGCTATCGTTAAAAGGTTTAAGATTGGCTTAATAGCTTGATTCTTGAGCATAAAAACAGCCTAGAGAGGATTCCCCCTAGGCTGACTTTTGTAACATTTCAAATGCTCACAGTCTTTTGTCTTTTACGATGCCCTTTCAATATCCACACTAATCTCTGATTTAAAAGTTACGCTGAACCTGTCCTCGTAAACTTTTATTTTCTTGATGTACTTTCTTACCAGCTTCTCGTTATACTCACTAATATCGTGACGCTCACTTTTCAGAAAATCTTCCATTTCTCTGATTCGTCTTTTAGCATCTTCTTGACCTGCTTTTTCTATAAGAAGCTGCTGTTTCTTAACTTTAAGCTCATCAATCTCATCAGCAGTTTTCGTATATAGTTTCATCACATGTTGGATACAACGAAAACTTACCCTTAAACTATGAAGCTATTTCTTTGAACTCTGAAAATTTAACCTTGAATTCTGAAACCTTTTTAGACATAAAAAAAGACGGTATTACTACCACCTTAATTATTTACACATAACGCTTTTAGATTTAGATTTCTATTTCATAGAAACTTAATCCTTGCTAAGCTCTACAAACTGGGATTTGTTGTAATTATCTCCCATTTTCTTTAATTCCATATGTAATACACAAGCAAATACTATCTCAATAATACATGCCGCAACAGCAACCGTTGTGCCGTTTAATGCACATCCTAAAATCAAGGAAATCATCGGAATGGAAATTGCAGCAACTGTATATCCCTTTGATTTGTACAGCCATGAATACGGCAGTAAATGTGCGCCAAAGACCATAGCGTATACCATAATCATCTTTTCCGGAACCGCACTAAACACCCACATAACGATTAATAAATAAATCATTTGATTTAGGGTGAAAATGAAGCCTAATTGTCCAAGTGGATTTTGTTTTGAAAAGATATCCACCTTTATAAGTTTACCAATGAGCCAAGCCAGCGGTAATAATGGGCATGAACAGCAAAATACCAATAAATTTTTCATATCCATATTGATATTTAAAATTGACACAAGTACTATCAGAAGCCATATAATCACCGATGCCATGATAAATGGCAATCCTTTTTTCTGCTTTATGATGATATCATTCCTCAATTCATCTAAGCTCATTGATTTCTCCTTCAAATGCTAATTTATACAATCTGATATTCCACGTCGTGGCAGTGTAAAGGCACTACGGTAATCAATCCAAAACATAAGTGTTTCAAGTATCAAGGTTTGAGACTCCGCTTTAGCCTTCTGATTTTCTTCTTCCTCTCCACCGAATTCAATAATCATTGCTCCGGAATCAACGCGTATTCTGCGCCTTTCGAGACTCAGATAAGCGTAATTGTATTATGATCTATGTTTTCATAATTTATGTAAGAGAGTACATCTTCGAACTGCTCTAATGGTATCCTAGCTAATGTTTTCGGCTGATTGTTCTGTCCGAACATAAACAGAAATAATGTTTATGTAACGATCTCTTGCCATAATAGCGGGATTCATTAATATCTTTCATCTGAAATTATATGCTCTATTCCACTATGGATTGAGATAACTCCGAGTATAGCTACACTTTTTGAGTGCACAGAATGGATATTGGGTGCACTTTTTAACGATAGGAAAAGCTATCGTTAAAAGGTTTAAGATTGGCTTAATAGCTTGATTTTTGAGCATAAAAAACAAAAAACAGCCTAGAGATGATTCCCCCTAGGCTGAGTTTTGTAACATTTCAAATGCTAAAAGTACTTTGGCTTTTATGATGCTCTTTGAACATCCACACTAATCTCTGATTTAAAAGTTATGCTGAACCTGTCCTCGTAAACTTTTATTTTCTTGATGTACTTTCTTACCAGCTTCTCGTTATACTCACTAATATCGTGACGCTCACTTTTCAGAAAATCTTCCATTTCTCTGATTCGTCTTTTAGCATCTTCTTGACCTGCTTTTTCTATAAGAAGCTGCTGTTTCTTAACTTTAAGCTCATCAATCTCATCAGCTATTTTCGTGTAGTCTTTTTTAGCTTTAAGCAAGGTTAGTAGTGTCGCTTGTTTATCTGCAATTTTTTTATCAACCGTTTCAAGCTCGTTTAAGTTGTTGCCCGCGATAATTTCTCTAATATTATTCTTCAACGTATCCAATACTTCATCCGATATACTAAACACCTTGTTTATGGCTTTCACTGTGGCAGATTGCAGTTCGTTCTCTTGTACTGTCGGAGCATCGCAAGCACTAGGACCGTTTTCTACTCTGATGCAACAACGCCAGACAACAGAATGCACTCCTCAGTTGTTCCAAGCAATTCTTCTGTAAACATCCCCGCATTTAGAACAAACACACAGGCTGGATAAAGCGTACTTACTGGAATAAACTCTCCTTTTTTTGTTCTCCTCACCGCTAAACATGTTGGCTCGTCTTAACATTTCTTCTTGAACTTTAAAGAAAATATCTCTTGGAATAATAGACACGTGGCTATCTTTTACATAATACTGTGGTTCTGTTCCATCATTTTTTATACGAACATGGTTGATAAAATCTGTCGTGATGGTTTTTTGTAAAAGAGCATCACCAATATATTTTTCGTTTTGCAAGATGGTTTTAATATTAGACAAGTGCCATTTTAAATGCCCGGCACCGTTTTTAATGCCGTCTTTTTCAAGGCCCTCCGCTATATCTCTAAGGCTTGCTCCTTCTAAATATTCTCTATAAATTCTTCTTACGACTTTTGCTTCCTGTTCAAGAATTACAAGATTCCCTTCATCGTCTTTTGTGTATCCTAAAAACCAGTTATGGTTGATTTGCACTTTGCCTTCCTGGTAGCGAAACTTAAGTCCAAGCTTCACATTCTGAGAAAGCGACGCGGATTCCTGTTGAGCTAAAGAAGCCATGATAGTAAGCAATAGTTCTCCGCTTGCTTCCATGGTGTTGATGTTTTCTTTTTCAAAAATGATCGGAATGTTTTTGTCTTTCAACTGTCTAACAAATTTTAAACAGTCGATAGTGTTTCTCGTAAAACGGCTAATCGACTTAGTGATAACCATGTCTACTTTGCCACTCATGCAATCGTGGATCATGTCGTTGAAACCGACACGTTTTTTCGTGCTGGTTCCTGAAATACCGTCATCAGCGTAGATACCGGCAAACTCCCAGAGAGGATTTCTTGAAATATAATCCGTATAATGCTGAACTTGCGTGTCATAACTTGTTGCCTGTTCTTCACTGTCAGTACTGACACGACAATACGCTACTACTCTTAACTTCGGCTTATCTTTATGCTTATCTACCGTATTCCCCGCTATTTTTCTTGGTGGAATAATCGTAACGTTGGCATTCATTTTACACCTCCCTTGATTTGACTGTACGCGTATACTGCTTGACGATAAGGATCATCGTATTTCTTTTCTATAACACCTATTTCATACGTGAAATTTGTTGTTATTAAAGGTTTTAGCTCTGTTGTACGAGATTTTTTTCTAAAATTGTTGGCTCTTAACTGTTGAACTTTATTAAAAGTTTCTTCATCTAAAAGACTTGGATAAAGCGATGTTCCTAAGTACGTTTTATTTTTCAAAATATTGCTAATTACAGAGTGTGTTTTATTAATGTTCACCGCTCGAGCAGTTTCAGAAATCGTTCCAAATTCTAAGAATTTACGGAAAAGTTCTCTCACTTTACTGCATCCGCTACATCATCACAAAAATCCCCTAATATCGGTTAGCGAGTTATCAGCATACTATGGAGAAAGACAGATCCTAAGTAACATAAGTTTTGAGATAAAGCAAGGCGACATAGTGGCTATATATGGGGGTAATGGTAGGGGAAAATCAACCTTGATTAAAATTTTATTAGGTATAAATTACGAGTATACAGGTGAGATAAAATTAGCAGGTAATTTAAAAATCTCGTATATTCCTCAAGACACATCTAATTTAACAGGTAGCCTAAATGAATATATTCACAAGCAAGATGTTGATGAAACATTGTGTAAAACAATTCTAAGAAAATTAGATTTTTCAAGAGAATTATTTGAAATGGATATGAAGAATTATAGTGATGGACAAAAAAGAAAGTTTTAATTGCAATAAGTTTCTCAAAGCCAGCTCATATATTTGTTTGGGACGAACCACTGAATTATATAGATGTAATATCAAGAATACAGATTGAGGAAATTATAAAAGAAGCAAAGCCTACACTCATATTTGTGGAACACGATAAGCGATTTGTAGAAGATATAGCCAATAAAATCATACAATTATAAATGAAATAAATAATCAAAGTTTAGAAAAAGACTAACACAGAAACAGTAAATCAAAAATGGTTTACTGTTTTTTGTTGTTTAGATTTTAGAAGAAAGGACAGAGAAAATGAAAAACATAGATGAAAAAATTTTAATGGCAGAAGAAGAAATTAAGCAGTTACAAAACAAGAGAAAAAACTCATCAGTCAGCAGAAACAGGAAGAAAACTATCTTATATCTTAGCCCCGCAGTTTCATTCCATCGAAATATCGCCCGAGTTGTGACAGTGTGGTAAACTAAAAAGGGTTTACGTATATCGTAATGTTTAAACCTTGACCTCAAGAAAATCTAGAGAGGGTAACTTCAATGATGCAGGATACCATACTCGAAGACAAGGTCATTGAATCTGTGTTCACAGACGCAAGTGACCTGGCAAATTTGATTGCAGATTCCGCCGAATCCACAATCGATACCACAATGATGTCGGTAGCTACATCCCTCCCATGCATGACCGTTACGGGTGCAATTGGGTGTTAGCAGCGACTGATTAAGGAGGCAAAAATGAAACTTACCAAAGCTATTACCGCATTGTGTTCCATTGCACTAGTTTTTAGTGGCTCAGCAGTTGCTACTGCAGATGAGCAGAAAACTCCAGTAATAAATCGCATAGAAAATATCCCTCTCTCATTTAACCGAATTACAGACAACCCATCCCAAATCCCTGCTTTCGCAGGAGGTGACCTAAAAGGAATAAAAACTAGTTCAGTTACTATCCCTAATAAAGGAACAGTAACTGTAACAATCAACTACGAGACAGGAACAGTTATTGCTTCTAACTATGACGGAACGATAAAAGTTTTTTCAGGTGAAGAGCTAGTAAGTCAACTATCCAATACAATGAAAAATCTTGACGATGAACAACGCTCCTACCTCCTAGCTAGTGCACAATCTAGGATTTCGAAATCAGATGTGTGCCCTTATCTAGTTAGCGCAATTGGGACTTTACATGCTAGCACTTGGCAATATGCATTAGCGCTTGTTGGGGTAAATCCGGCAATAGCCGTATTAGTAGCCCTAGGAGAAGGCTTCTTTTGGACATGGGTTTCTACCCACTGTTAAGCAGGAGGAACAGGAATGCCTACTTGGTTAGTGTTTCTTATAGTGTCTCTTACTAGTTTTACTATTGGAAGAATACTAGGAAACCGAACGCTCAAGCGTGATTACGACAAAGAAAACGTTTAACTTATCTTTAACAGCATGACAAAAACGAATCGTTTAGGGTCTGCTGTTTCAGGAGAGATCCTAGTTTCATCTTCCGTGTCCTCTGTGCGGGTTGGCGGGACGGTTTTGGTTTAGTATTTTCGCACTTCTTCTAAGTTCCTCGGCGCGTTCTTTTATTTGACTGCCTATATCTTCACGCGTTTTGGCTGTGCTTGTGTTTGTAGTAGTTTTGCTACTTTTTCTGCTAGCCGTGTTTGCATCTTAAACACATACTCAGTTTCTAGTTTCATCACGTGTTGGATACAATGAAACCTTGCTCTTAAACTCTGAAACTATTGCTCTGTACTCTGAAACTATTGCTCTGTACTCTGAAACTATTTATAGGAATCCTGAAACTTTAGCCTTGGAACTCTGAAACCTTGACTTGGAGCATCATATTATTTCTTATTGAGAATAAAAAAGCTTATCGCAAATAATACTTAAAAGATAACATACAAAAAAGATGGCTCTACCATATCGCTAGAGCCATCTTCCAATAAACAATGCTGGTTACTTAAAACAAGCGTGTCTACTTATTTATTTTCTTCCATCATTTTCTTCTTACGAAGAATTGCAAGTCCCGCAATCGAGAAACCAAGCGCTGCGAGTAAGCTTGCAAACGATGCTGATCCACCCGTCTTAGGAATTATACCAATACGCTTTTCAGGCCACGGCTTAGGAGCCGGTGTCTCAGGCTGCGGCTTCAATTCCGGCGTAGGCGGATTAGGAGTTGGATCCGGCGTCGGTGCTGGAGGATTTGGAGTTGGATCCGGAGTAGGTGCAGGCCCAGGGTTCGGAGCCGGATCAGGATTGGGCACCGGTATCGGCTCTTCGGGGCACAGCGTAACAACTGCGGCAGCCTGATCACAGCCGTCCTCTTTTACACCGTTTAAAAAATAATGAACGGCCGGATTGCTTTCTAGGGAAAATGTTTTTACATACGCCTCATAAACCGAATTTTTGTTGGGCGTTACGTCTTCCCCAATCATATTGTTCATCTGATTTTCACGGGTTACGGCGCAACGCTCACTCCCGGCCAACCCATCCGGGGTATTCTTCTCAAACAGCTTTTTATTGACGGTGGCATTGGTGAGCGAATAATACGGCAGAGCTCCGCGCTGCCACTGCGCATACTCCGTCATATCCTGACAGTCCTCCTCGTAACCGCCGCCCGACTCGTTAGCACACTTGGAAGTTGTGTTGGTCACCCGCACAGGCAGTACCGTCAGTTTGGACTGTATTTTTACGTCCCCTTCTATTTTCAGCGTAAAGACTCCGTGCTCTTTTATCTCAAAACTGTATTCGTGATACAGATTATGGTTTTCCATACCCTGCTCACCGCTTCTGTAATTCAGGTATGCCACTTCAGGATGATTCGGATCTTCGGAAGCATACGATCCGCTTCTGTATACTCCCAAATTGGTATCGTTCACATCGGAGACTAGCAGACCGCCTTTTGCGGAAGAAAGATCATTTCCCTGCTCGTCACGAAATTCCCCGTTTTGATCAGGCATAAAATCAACAATAGGAACGGTCTTGTTTACCATACGCACCGGAACGGGAGGTTCAGGATTGCCCGTAGGTGTTGGCGGCCGTTTGGCTAAAATTTTTTTATATTCTTCGGTATCCGGCACGCTCACGAGAGTTACTTTTACATTTTGCAGCACATTTGGCACAAATACCGATGTTTTCCTCACATAGCTACTACTGTCGGCAGAGGTAAAAAGCATGGAAGAATACACATTATATGTAATATGAGCCGTATCTCCGATTTTTTTCACACAGGTATTTTCACCGTTGCAGTTCACCGCGCCACCAGTCACGGAACTTATTCCGCCGCCCCCAATCGCAAACGCGCTTTGCGCAAAAGCAAAATTTACGGCAAAAACCGTAAGAGCCAATGCGCCAAAAATACTGATTATCCGATTAATCCTTCCCATAAAAACTCACTTTCTGAGTAAATACGCTCTCGGCGACATTTCCCTGTGTCGTCGTATATATATGAAAATCATAACTGACATTCTTCTCCGCCACACGGGATTTCGGGGATCACGGCTGCGGATTCGAAAAATACGGCGTCTGCGGATTTTCCGAATGAAAATTATGCACATTCACCCGTGTGAACCGCTCGCGGTTTCCTTTGGGCACTCCGCCGTTAAAAGATATTTCGCATGAACGCGTTTTCCCGGGCGGACGGCTTAATTTTTCCGAGAAGTGCCTGAAGGGGTTTTAAAAACATATAATCGCATATGCACGACAGGGCCAATTAAATACAAACGCCACATGAAATTAACATTTTTTATTTCCTGACATCTATCTCACAGCCACAATTATCCGACATCTGACTCGGCCGCCCAACATAGTGACATCTATCGGAGCAACTCAACTCTCACATTTTGACCCGATTTGCCTTTGGGTAAGTTACCGAAGAGCGTTTTACATGCACGGTGCCAATTTCCCCAATTACCCGAAAGCCTTAGCGTTATTAGACTTTTGAGACTTTTTCCTTCCGCTCTTGACATCAAAACAGACGCTCTCCACGCGTTTCGATACTAGCCTTTGACATCAATACTACACAACACTCTCAACGTGTAGAGAATGTATAGGTCGTAGAAGTCTCTCATTCGTATTGTTGTTATATTTCTTCTGATTATGGTTCCATATTTTTCAGCTAAAATTGTTTCTAATGTATATGCCATTATTTTTATATTTTCTTTGCTAAAAATACAAGGATGTAGAGAATCTTTGCACCTTTCAAAAAAGAGCAGCCTTTTACGCTACTCTTCATCATACTGTGCATGAATCGTGCTTAATTGACATTTCCCACTTCACAGCCTGGGTGCAAAGTGGGTGCACCTTTTAACGTTAACATCCTGTGCACTCGACCCTAAAGCGTTGATATCTTCCCTCAAATAGCCAAAATACGCTCAAAAACCACGCCGAGCCATCTTACAGCCGTCGTATACTAAACCTTTTAACGATAGCCCTCGCTAAGCCTTGCTACACAAGGGCAAAAATGCACCCACCTAATCAGCCCTTGACATCAATACAACACTCTCGACGTGGTGCGTATGTGGGAAAATATCTAAAGCGGCAAAGCTTTCCACTCGCCAGCCTGCCTGCGCAAACACTCCAGCATCTCTTGCCATTGCAGCTGGATCACAGCTCGCAAGCACTACGCGCTGCAGATAGCGTGTATTCGCGAGTACGCGCGCACAGCACACGCCTAATCCAGCTCGCGGAGGGTCTGCAACGACGACGCGAGGCTTCACTTCATCTAACGCCTCAGTAATCTCTCTGCCGCCAATCCATGCTTGGCGAGCATCAGCCCACGGGTATCGCTGGAGATTTACCTGAGCATCAGCCACTGCCGTATCGGAACCTTCTAAAGTCAGCAGGGCGCCTGCGTCACCAACTGCACGAGCAAGCGGCACAGAAAATAATCCTGCTCCAGCAAAAAGCTCCAGCACTCTATCTCCCGCTTGTACTCGAGCTGCACCCATCACCTCGCGCAGCAAGGCACGTGGGGCTCGATAGTGAATCTGCCAGAAACCGTTCGGTGAAATATCGTAATCAAAAATATCACAGCCGTCACTCGCCCGCTCGCGCAGTCTCATCGCTGGCAGTACCAAAAAATCAGGAATACTTTCAATGACAGCTGCACAATCAGGCACACCCATATCCTCCGCATCTTTGCTGCCTAGCACTACATCTTTGCTGCTCAGCACTCCAGAGGCAAGTGAGGCACGGGAAAATATGAGCTTTCGCTCGGGAAGCACAATCACGTTTGGCCCACTCGCAGGAGCTACCACGTGCAGACGCTCCCCTGGCTCCAATACCTTATCCCAGAGCGTGCCAAAAAGCTCTAGCTCCTCTAATTCACGCACAGCAAGCGGCATTGAATCTAAGGGCAAAAGTTCATGGGAGTGCTCACGATACATTCCTACGCCAGTTTCCATTTTGATGACGTCGAAGCGCGTACGAGTATGCCAGCCCACTTTGCGAGTGTCTGCCACAGCCTCAGCTGCTGGGTCAATACCTATCGGCGTCACGCACATATCTGCCATCTGCTGAGCCAGAGCCGCTCCCCCAACACGTTCAATCTGTGTGCGAATCACCTGCCCTTTGAGCTCACGCTGCCAGCCTAGCTCAATATGCCCAAAATCTGCAGCTCCAGTTTCGCCAGCGGCACCAACTGCCCACGGATGATCGATTCTATACGGTGACGCCGCTACTACATCAGCAACAAACCCTCGTGCGAACTTCTTTTTCTCGCTTACTATTCGCACCTTCACCAGCTCGCTAGGAATCCCGCCGCGCACAAATACCACGCGCCCATCAGATCCTCGCCCGACGCATACTCCGCCATGCGCAATATCTTTCAGCTCAAGCTCTTCTTCGCGAAGATATGTATCACACGCACTCATCAAGAACTCCCATTCTCGTGCGCAAGCAGCACATCTTCGCCTGCAGCTTCACTATCACTGCGATCTGCACTATCGATACGATAAGGCACTTGGGTGACCATCACGCCTGGTTCCATCTCCAATTGAGAAATAATCGAGGGCGTAGTGTGCCGTATAAAGAATCGCTCCCACGAACCAGTAGAAATAACTTTTGGATAGTACACCATCACCAGATCGTTCGGATGAGTAGAGCGAAAAGCTCGCACAAACTCAATTACCGGCCCGCGAGCAGCCCCAGACGGCGTGCCGACAACTGTGAGCGCAACGGGCAGCTCTCTCACAGCCCAGTCGCGTCTAAGCTGGCGCGTGCGCGCAGGATCAAGATCGACGCAAATCGCCTGCAGCGACGACCCTCTGCTTGCTCGCGCCCAATCCAAGGCGCGAAGGGTAGGCTGATCGAGCGAATCAACGAGCACAAACGAATGCACACGCGTCGGAATCACTCGCCCTGCAAAAGCTGCATCGTCTGCAAGAACCTGATGAAGCTTACCAATACCTTTACGATAAATCACAAGATACATCACTGGAACCGCAAGGCTCAGCAAAGCGGCAATAAACCAGCGCGGCTCAACAAACACGAGCAGCACGAGCAAAGCAATCATAATGATGCCAAATATCCGATATAGCCACCGCGTATGCCGCGCAAGACGGCGCTCTTGGGCATCGAGAGAATCGTGCAGAATCGACGTGGAACGCGCAACCATAGATATGGCAAGGATAAGCGCCACTAAAAAGCAGATTATCAAAAAGACCATTGCGAAAGAACGAGTAGAATTTAATATCCACGAAATCACAGCGAGCACTGCCGCAATGAGAAGCACCATCATTCTCCGAGGCACTACTGCATCTTCTGCCGCTAGACGCTGAGAGAGCAAACCGTCAATGGCAAGCTCCCGAAGCAAACGAGGAAGCTGCCGATAAGTCGCCACAGAAACAGACAGACCAGTGAGAGCAAAAAGCACTGCAAGAATCGCATGCCCCGTTTCGCCAAAGAATGCCGCAGCAATGGAAAGAGCAGGCAAACTGTTGCGCTGAGCTGGCAAATGCAGCTGGAAAACAAAATACATCGTGACGATAATCAATAGCAGCATCGGCACGAGCACCTGCAGCATTCGCTTCATGGGGACGCGGCGGCGTTGAGGCACTGCCATTGTGCGTTCACTCACCACCAATGCGATTGCAGCAGGAAAGCACGCCCCTAATACTGCTTCCAAATGTGGGCTGTTTCCGCCGCGCACAGCATCGGACTTCAGCGCTTCACTCTGTGCATGCCAGATAGTCTTAAAATCGATTGCCCCTCGAAATTCTTCGACTAAACCCCACGCTAAAACGAGCGCCAAGGCCAGTACGCCAACAAACGCAAGCGCCCGCGGCCAACGCAAGCCACTGCCTGTGCTTGCGAAAAGAGCTGGGATAGTGAAGACCATAACCAAGGCGACTGTGAGCGGTTTATTCCAGCTCCCCAGCTCCACAACAGCATTGATCGCCGTCACCACTAATTCCACGCCGATAAGCACAAGCAGACCGTGCATCAAAATTTTTGCCGCACCCACTAAGATTCCAGCCCACGCCCCAACAAAACGAGTGGCCAGCTGGTGTGTAGTTCGCCGAGGCGTCAGATGCGTCACTTTATTGACGGAAATACATACCAGCACAAAAACTGTGATACCCGTGAGCAGGGCAAGAATCAGTGCGTTAAGATTATGCACTGCTGGAAAGGCACGCAGAATAATCTGCGGAGTGATCAGTGCCCCTAAAGCAATCGTCACGAGGCTCGCAGTGACCGAGACTGAACCCGGAACTCGTGTGGCACTATATTGGCGCGCTTTTTTATACATCAAGAATAGGTTACGCTTTTCGGCGCAATAAGGTAACGTCTGTTACGTGCATTTCGTCATTATGGGTTGCGGGCGCGTCGGCGCCACGCTTGCAGTTAATCTATCAAATCGAGGGCATTCTGTGGCCATCATCGATTCCAATCCTGATGCTTTTCGGCGTCTTCCTGAGGATTTCTCGGGGCAGCAGGTGACGGGTATCGGCTTTGACCGTGACGCTCTCACCCAGGCAGGGATAGAAGATGCGGCAGGATTTGCTGCCGTTTCTTCAGGTGACAATTCGAATATTATTGCGGCGCGCGTGGTGCGCGATACGTTTGGCGTAAAAAACGTTGCCACTCGAATTTACGATTCCTCGCGTGCAGGAGTATATGAACGTTTAGGCATTTCAACTGTGGCCACTGTGGCGTGGACGGCAGATAAAATTATGCGCAAGCTCATCGCTTTAGGCCCAAACGTCCACTACGTCGATTCGGATATGAAAATGGCATTGATCGAAGCCGACCTCAATGAATCGTGGTATGGGCGCACAGTTGCGGATATTGAGCATGCCACTTCAGCGCGCGTGGCATATATCGGGCGGCATTCTCGCCCAGTCGTCGCAGAAAATACGCTGATTATCCAAGATGACGATACAATTTTCCTCACCGCCCAATCAGAAAGGGTCGCAGCAATTCAGCATATTCTGGCTCACCCTGTGAAGGAGGACGCACTATGAAAGTTATGATTGCTGGGGCAGGGTCTGTTGGCCGTTCCATTGCGAAAGAGCTCACTGAGCGCCATCACGAGGTCGTGATTGTAGATGCTGACCCTAAAGCTATGCGAGTGGCGCGCGTCCCTCTCGCGGATTGGGCGCTCGCTGATGCGTGTGAGCTGCGGACGCTGCAGGAAATCAACCTTGCTAATTGCGATGTTGTGGTGGCAGCAACGGGTGACGATAAAGCAAATCTCGTTATCTCTCTGTTAGCTAAAACGGAATTTGGCGTCCCCCGCGTGGTTGCGCGAATAAACAACCCTGCAAATGAATGGCTTTTCGATGAATCGTGGGGCGTTGATTATCCTGTGAGCACTCCGAGAATTATGACGATGCTTATTGAAGATGCTGTTTCTTCTGGAGAGCTTGTTCGCCGTATCGATTTTCATGAATCATCTGCGGGGCTTTACCAAGTGCGAGTTCCTGAGCAAGCTCCGATTGTGGGCAAGACGATTCATGCACTGCAGCTTCCTCCTGGAGCTTTGGTTAATACTGTGCTGCGCGATGGCATGCCTTTTATCGCCCACGGCGATCTTGCAATCCAATCTGGCGATCAACTTCTTTTTATCATTTCAGATACAGCAGATGACGCCGTCAGCGCTGTAGAAGCTTTGGTATCTGTGCCTGCACAGATTCTTGGTGATCAGGAAGATGATGATTCTTCTTCCAGCTGCGAAATCTCTAGTACCTCTGGTATCTCTGATACCTCTGATGATTGCTGAGCTTGTTTGAGCTGATCAAGTATGGCACCCTTTGGTGCTATAAGCCAGCTAAACCATGCAGCCAAGGCAAAGAGGGGAAGCCCTAAAATCAGCTTTGCAATGCCTAAGGCTTCTGTGGCATCTGCATAGTAAAGTGGCAATTCGATTGCAAGACGAAGAGCGAAAACTACAACCCAAAGCCACGTGACGATATAGTGGCGTTTTTTCACGTCTTTATACTCTTTCTCCTGCCGCCACTGCATTCTCGTGCCTGTGGCAAGCGAAAAGAGCACACCAAACAGCGGCCAGCGCACAAGCAGCGATATGAGAAGAGCAATGCCGTAGACGGCATTTAAGATGATTCCCCAAAAAAACACATTCGAGGCTTCACCCGTCTTCCACACGAGCGCAGCAGATATTGCCATTGCACACAGTCCTCCACATGCAGGCGCTACAGGAACGCGCTGGATAGCTCGTGCAGCAAGAAAGATGATGCAGACGGCAAGAGCGGCAATCACAGCACGCATTGTATCGTGGGTGGCGATATAAAGGCCGAGGAATAGCAAAGTGGGGACGACTGATTCAATAATCCCTCGCCAGCCGCCGACTGCTGCCATCACGTCAAAATCGTCGCTCGCTGCCACTGCTGCGATATTATTGCTACTCGATGTACTCATAACGCGCTATAGCCTGCACTTTCTATCACATATCGAGGATTATAAATCGAGGGCACACCCTCACTCATCACTATATTTCCTGAAACGCGTACTACCTGGCCGATATCGAGCGCTTTAAGTGACGTGTGCGATTGAAAAACGAGAGCAAGGACTCCTGTTTCAGTTTGGATATTGACTCGCACAACAGGAGTTTGCGCATATCCAGGGTAGGTAATGGAAATAACTGTTCCTTGTTTCTCAACGAAACGCTGCCCTATGCTGCTGCTCATCGTCACCTCACACTTATTCCAACTGCTCGTTTCGGCGTAAACTACTGGCAGTATTTATTCGTGAGATGAGGATTGCGCATCTATACGCGGCACAATCATAGGCAAAAGCTCGCGAGGAGGATGCGGCTCTTGCCCGCGATCTACGACGACGCGGCGCAAAATAGCTATTAACGGAGCTGCTAGATCATCGTTTACAGCAGCAGGGCCGGAAATCGATGCTTTCAGCATCCAGCGCGCTCCATCTACTCCGATAAAACGCTGAGGAACCAGTACCCCTTGAGGGGTAGGAACGTGAGCAAGAAGCTCCCAGCCGTATTCACCTTCGGATTTTGTCGATCTGCCTCCCTGCTCGGCGAGAGAGGTCTGCATATCGAGGCATACGTGCTTCCATATACCTGCAGAACGAGGAGCCGCATAAGGCTGCAGCTGAAGAGCGGAATCGTTGAGCGTATAGCCCACTGCCATCACAGTATTCGTCTCTTGAGTGACGCTGAAATGTACAGACGCTTCAGGCACGAGAGGAAGCCACAGTGAGCCAGCATCCAGAAGATCTCCCCGTTCGCCGTATTCTAACGAATCAAAAGGCCCAAAATCGCGCATTATGCCGCGCAATCCACACACACTGGCAAAGAGTTTTCTTCATAGGCCAGCTGAGAGCGGTGATGAACGAGGAAGCATTGCGAGCATGTGAATTCGTCGTCTTGAGCAGGAATCACATCAACAGAAAGTTCCACATTGGAAAGATCTGCCCCTGGAAGCTCAAACTCCTCAGCTGCAATAGTTTCATCTTCATCCACAGATCCAGAGTTTGAATCTGAACGCCGAGCTTTCAACTCGTCGAGGGAATCGGTTTTAAGCTCTTCGTCTTGCTTGCGAGGTGCATCATAATCGGTTGCCATGAGTAGAAATCCCATCAGTCGATGTTGGCACATTGTTGTGCTATGTTTCGCAGTCTTTCTACCAGAGAGCAGAAAAATTATCAAGAGAAAACGCATATTTACTATTTATTTCTCTGAACTATACCTAAAATAGGCACGTTGTATAAGCATTAAAAGATGGGGATCGCCGCTTCATATCAACACACCACCCCTAGATTAAGCATTGAAACGCTTAAAATGGCACCCTTTATTATAAGGAGGAATGTGATGATTGAGCTTGAGCTTTTGGGCATAGAGCCAAATGGAGAGCGGTTGAGCTTCAACGATTCAAAAGGCAACCGCTATTGCGTGCCGATAACGGACGAGCTTCGCGCTGCCCTGCGGACGGATATTCCTCGCCCTCCTGCTGAGCCTGCCCCTATTTCCCCGCGAAAGATTCAGGCGCTCTTTCGCGCAGGAAAATCCATTGACGACGTTGCCCAGATGTGCCCGATGCCAGCTTCTCAGCTTCTCGCTTTAGAGTATCCAATTACCGCAGAACGCAAATATACAGCCGCTCAAGCTAGAGCCTACCGCCAAGCGCACGAGCTAGGCGGGCTCACAA
This sequence comes from uncultured Arcanobacterium sp., assembly GCA_958428545.1. Taxonomy (GTDB): domain Bacteria; phylum Actinomycetota; class Actinomycetes; order Actinomycetales; family Actinomycetaceae; genus Arcanobacterium_A. The sequence goes on from CAUAGM010000003.1 coordinate 220,389, forward strand.
TTGACGAGCTTATCACTTCGCGCCTGATTGAACGCGGTGTTTCTTCTGCTGGAATTTCATGGGATGCTTACCGCGAAGATGGAGCGCCCTGGACTCTCACAGCCACCTACACCATAGACGGCACTGAGCATTGCGCAATGTGGCGTATCAACACGAAAGCGCAGACTATTATCGCGCTTAACGATGAAGCTACATGGCTCACCGAAACGCAAGTTCCTGCTCCTTCTTCTCCATGGCGAGCACTCAATACCCCGCAGATAGATCCTGCCGCTGCGCGAGAAGCGCACATATCACGTTCTGATTCCACTTCCGCTAAAGCAGCCTCAAAAGTTTCAGAATATTCTTCTCCTTCGCCATCGGAAAATGATTCGATCGATATTGATTCGATGCTTGCTTCTCTCGATACGCAGCGCGGCACAGCACGTCCTTTGCCGGATGACGATTTTCTTGACGATGAGGATATAGACGCCGATGGTATCAGCACGCTAGATCTTACAGATACCGATAGCGATAGCGCAGATGAAAGCCAAGCTCAGGGTGCCGTTCTTCTTGCTTTCCCTAAACGAGCAGACGCTAGTAACGCTATTGAAGAGGGATCTGCTGACGATTGCACAACTGACGACTCTGAAAACTCTGCTGGCAGCAAGAAAGCCTCAAATCTTCAGAAAAAGATTGGAAATAAACGGGAGTTGCAGCTAAGCGAGCCTAGCCAGACGGAGCTTCCGATGTTTGCTGAGGAAAGCGCTACGAAAAAAGAAAAAGAGCACAAGAAAACTTCTGAATCCCCCGCATCAGCTCCTGCGAAAAATGCATCAAAATCACGCCGTTCACGCCCGACTATGCCATCGTGGGATGAAATCGTTTTCGGGTATTCAAAAGATTCAGATGCCTAGTGCCTGCTGGCTAGTGTTGTTACTACAACCTATCACTAGCACGTATTCGTGGCGTCTATTACTGCTACTTGGTGCTTGTTATTAGCTCCTATGAAGAGAGAAATAGTAAGAGAGAAATAACGCATCGTCTTTTGCGATGCGTTTGTGTAAAGATATTGCTTATAGCAAGCTACTTCAGCGTGCGCCCTGAACTATCTGATATCTGGAAATATTCGCAATCCACACACTCGACGCATATTTATACGTATCTATTCGAGCAATGTCTTAGGGGAAAGCTCCGAGGCGTGCGCTGAAGCCGCCGTCATTGCAAGCATATGGTGACGACGGCAAAGCACCTCATACGCCACAACATCGTTTTTATCTGTATCTCCCACAACCACTTGCTCTCCCTGATGCACCATCAGCCCGTTGAGCGTGCGTGCATTGTGGGTGGCTCGTGCCCCACACCAGCACAACGCTTCAACTTGAAGCACTTCAACGCGATCAGCAAGCTCTATCATGCGCTGAGAGCCAGGAAAAAGACGCGTAAGAAAATCAGACGTAATCCCGAAACCGTAAACGTCAATCCCTACTTCATCAACAATTCGGGCAAGCTGCTCAACCTGCGCAGAAGAATAGAACTGCACTTCATCAGCAATCACAAAATCTACGCGCCCTTGCTGGCGCCGATCGTTTAGATACCGCCAAAAATCCATATCGTGAGTGACTTCTACAGCATCAGCCACAAGCCCAAGGCGTGAAGATAATTTACCTTTCCCTGCGCGATCGTTCATAGTAAAAACGATACCCGTGAGGCCGCGCTGCTCGTGGTTGTATGCCGTTTGCAGAGCAAGAGTAGATTTTCCGCAATCCATCGTGCCCGAAAAGAAAACTAGCTCAGCCATCTATACAACCTCCACAATCCACGGCACGTGCATTTCTTCTGCTGTAAGCGAGCCATGCACTCCTCGCAATTTTAATGCATGCGGCGAAAGAGCACGGGAATCAACGACGCCTAAAGATTCACGAGCGAAACATATCACGTTGCCGATAGCTTCATAGGCATGGGAGGTCATAGGGCCAAAAAGATCAGATGCCGCAAGCTGCTGGCGAGTGAGCACCCATGCGCGTTCGGAAAAATAATCGCGCCAACGCTCAGCGAGCGGTTCTGCCTCCTCTTCTGCGCAGTAAACATGAAATCCACGCTCTTCTCCAGCTATCGCCTCAACTCCCCTATTGAGATAAGGCACGTGCGCAATATCTACTTTTTCTCGATCTTCAACCATGCCATGATCGGCAGTGAGAATGACGAGAGTTCCGCGAGGCAGTGAGCGAAGAAGCTGCGCAAAGCACGCATCAGTATATTCCAGTTCGCTCAACCACTGCTGAGAATTGACTCCATAAACGTGCCCCTCATGATCGAGATTTCCCCAATACAGGTATGCAAGTTTCTTTCCTGTTTTAAGCTCTCGCACTGCTAAATCAACGCGATCTTCTAAACGGCGGGCATATGTGCTGGTGACGCCACGCCACGCCGCCATCGTCAAACCCGAATCTTTATGTTTGGGATCGACGATAAGCACGCATTGCCCTGCGTCTTCTCGAGTAAGGCGCTCAAACAGGGTGGGGTATGTTTGCCAATTTTTCACGCAGACGGGAGAATTTCTAAACGAAATAAGATCAAAAGTGCTATGGTTTTTTCGATTGTGCAGTGAATAGCTCAGCATCGAGGTCTGCCCTGGATAAGCGGCTGTTGCAAAAGATGTGAGAGCAGCGGCCGTGGTGCTCGGGGCAATGCTCGTCACGCTTGATATACCCTCAGCTCCTGCCAGAGAGCGGATCGTCGGCACGTGCCCCAAACGTTGAGCAATCTGATGGCTGCCAAGCCCATCGATAAGAACTATGCACACTCGATCTGCGCGCGGAAGGCTCATCAGCATACGGGCGTGCTCCGCTGGGTTTTCTGGCGCAGTTTCTGCCGCTGATGTGCGCTTTGCCAGCGAATTTTCTGCTAGTGATATTGCAGCGCTATTTTCTGGCGAGATATTTCTCCCCTTCGGCGCATTGCTTGCGCTCACATCAGTTGTATTGATCGAAAATCCAAGCGATCCAAAGGCTGCAAGCAACGCATGGCGCAGACCGCGCTCTTCAGGCAATAGCGCATCAGCAAGAAGATCAGGAGAAAAACCGTGCACACCAGTAAAATTCATCATCTCTATTGTACAAATCTTTGAGAGCAAACGTTTCACGCAGCTTTCCTTTATGCCAGTGCACGAAAATGCTGTATCAGTATCTATTGCACGAAATATTAAGCGAGTAAGAGAGCAGACAAAGCATCTCACATAGTTTCAAGAAACTACCCATGAAACGAACGGCGCATACCGAGCAGATATCGTCTAGAGATTTTCTGAATTTTTCTGCACCCACATTTTGCGGAATCTATACAAACATTTTTTCAAGCAACGCTTTTTTGATGCTGTGCAGTTTATTGAGTTTATGTTGATGGAAGGTGACGAGGCGGTCAAGAGATCTAAACATTGCCCCAATTGCAGTTTCTTCAGCGCTTGATGGGAAAGCGAATATACCAGCAGCTAGACCTGTAGCCGATATTTCCAAAAAGGTTGATCCCGAGGCGTTCCGTTCAGCATATTTTTTGATTAGCCCAGTCATGGAGTAAATAAAATACACATCTGTGCCATCTTTAACAACCAGAGATTGAAAACCCTGATTTGTGCACGCTGGCTTGCGAAGAATTGCGCTATTGCCGATACCTGCACGGCTAGTAAATAAAATTGTTTTGTCAGCTGGGAGCATGATCGCCGAACAGTTGGCGTAGCCAGCTTGGGTTATTTTTCGAATACTGCCAATAGCATAAGTTTGATCACCTAACTCAGCTGGTGAATACCAATCTATCGAACCATTCCAGTATGCTTTATTGCTCGTATCTGGAGTTCCACCACCAACAATATCAGCAACCTCTCCCAGCCGTTGCTGTTTCCATGCTTCAGTAAAGCCTTGAAAGCGTATCTCGGGAATGTTGCTGCCGGGTGTGGGAAACATTTTTTCGAGTAATGCTTTTTTGATGTGGTGGAGTTTGTTAAG
>CAUAGM010000004.1 GCA_958428545.1 uncultured Arcanobacterium sp.
AGACATATCCCTAATCCTCTCAAAAACGAGTAAGAACAAAACCCAGTACGCTTCACTTCAACAATCACATAGCGCTGGGGCGTGCCTTTTGGTACGCCCCAGCTGCATTAAATATTCGCATTAGACGGGAGCTTTTAACTCCCTCATCCCTTGGGTGTCTAACCAGCATGAATGAAACCAACGGTTCGTATGCAGAACCTGAGGCGAAATCGTAAGCAAATCCATCACGGCATCACGCTTTCTTCCATGCCAAGGTCAGCCTTGAATAGAAGCATCTTCTACACATTCTCATAAGATCAAAACTGAGTCTTGGATGGCAACCGCCTACTGGTGTCATGGAATCCCGCGTTCGATTTGCTATCGCAAACTGTCAAAATAAAATCCAGAAGACACTCATAATTCTCTAAGTATTTTGCCAGATTTGGCAGTTATTTATAGATAGTCATTTTTGACACGTCGGTTTTAGGGAGCATGTTTAACCAATTAACAGTTCGCTAAAAGTATTACTAAAGGAGGGAACTGAGTGTCTAAACCTTCACGAATCGTAGGGCTTGATGTAGCGCGCTCACTCGCGATCATCGGAATGATAGTTATCCACATGGCCTCGCTACTTTGGAGTACCAAAGTAATACTCTCTGGCCTACCTGCATCATTATTTGCCATCATCGCTGGCGCGACGATGATGATTATTGGACGAAACTACACCAGCACCACTTTCTTGCGGCTGATAGCCCGAGGCGCTTTAATCATCCTCATCGGCCTGGCACTACTGCCCGTGGGTGGACAAATCCAAGTGGTTCTCATCATAATGGGCCTGGTAATGATCCTAGTTTCCTGGATGCCCGCATTGGGAACGTGGTGGAGGCTCGGTCTATTTATTGCCGCCACAATCGCCGCAACAATCGTTTACGCCCCCATCGAACTGCCACAGATTTATCCGCTATTGGCATGGATTGCATACTTCATCGGTGGCATGCTTCTTTTCGATGTGTACCTGCGTGGCCGACTACAGCGCAACCCCGATGAGAACAGCAACCTTAACAGTCGACTGAGCTGGATCGTAACCGCTATCAGCGTTGTCATCGCTGGTATCGGCATCTACTTCCGATTTGACCCAGACATTCCCAGCTGGCTCAGCTTTACCGGTCACACTGGCGTCGTAGGCGAAGTTATCCTCGCCGTTGCCGTTGCAGCCGTAGTGATTCACCTGTGCCTGATTGTAGGAGACCACTCTCGGATCGTGGCCTATCCTTTCGCGGCCATGGGAACAATGTCGCTCACCATTTACATTCTGCACATTCTTACCGCTTTCTACTGGCAGCAAAACGTCGTGTTGCATTCCACTTTGTCAGCAACCGGTTTCATCGTGTTTTTCCTCGTCGCAGCCAGCCTTTGGAAGAAGTTTGTAGGACAGGGTCCTGCTGAGAAACTCGTTGTCACCACGATCAAGGCCATTGTTCCTTCTAAGAAAGGGAATTAACCGTGAAAAAATCATATTTTTCGGTCGCTGCCATTGTCAGCGCCACCCTGCTCATGACTGCCACTCCGGCTCTCGCGCTCGAATATGGCGAGCCGGCGCCAGAAAATGCGGAAAGCAGTTCCGTTGCCGCGCTCAAAATGGGCAAAATCGGTAGCTTTGGTGACTGCACGGGCACACTCGTTGCCGACCAGTGGGTACTCACAGCCCGCCACTGTTTAGAGTCAGTCAACAATGAAGGCACCCAGGCACGCATCGCTGGAAAGGTCTACAACGCTGATTCCTGGGCTCTTTCGCCCACATCTGACGCGGGGTTACTTCACCTGACTGAGAAAGTGACTAACGCAACCCCCGCAAAAATCTCCCACGATATTCCAACCCCAGGGCAGACGGGAACTCTTTACGGTTGGAGTAGCAGCTCGTCAATGGCACGATCTGGACAGCTACCAATGGCCAAAATGGTTGTCAAAGAGCTACTAGGTGGCGCGCCTTCCGGTTCTGACACGCCGAGTGCTCCCGAAACTCCTTCCGATTCCAAGGCACCTACCGGCGCTGATGCGTCTACAGAGACTGCCCCGCCACAGGCTCCACAGTCAAAACCTGGAATGACAGAGACTGGCCAAACCGAGTCTAATCCTGAGGGGATGTCGGAAGTCCCAGCCGACAACTCCATACAGCCTAGGATCGAAACCTCTATCTTGGATGTGCGGTCAGTTTCTGGAGCTGGCATGCAGGGCGGTGACTCTGGTGGCCCGTTCTTTGTCGACGGAAAGCTTGCTGGACTTGCTACCGCTGGAACTGCCAATGGGGATCCGGACCTTCCCTCCCCTAGTGCTGCAATCACCACAGTTTCAGGCACCGCCGAATGGATCGACAACATTATCTCTGGCCGCGACACCCAAAGCGTTCTAACTGCAGAAAACACTCCTGCACCGCCAAAGAACATTCAAACCAGTGGCGATAACATTTGGGGCTACCTTGCGATCGCACTCGTAGGCCTTGCGGTGGGAGCAATCGGCTCACGTATCCGCAATGCGCGCCAGTAAGGATTCCTACTGGACTGTCTAACGGATAGCATTTCACCCTTTGAAGCCGTCTCCCAGAAAACTGGGTGGCGGCTTCAAACATTAGCTCTTTTACAGTTATGCGACCCGTATCTGACCCCCCTTGCCTACTGAAGTTCACAACCGATCAGCATTGCTGAACCAACAGGAAGATCATAGAAAGCCAGTAACCGAAACCTGGCTCAATCCGTGCTCGGGTCACGAAACACGGGCGTTAAAAGTGTACGCCTCCGTTAGGCCGTGTACTGGAGGGCTATGCGATCTTCCGGATGACGATCATTCAGATAGAGGACGGCCAGGAAGAACCACTCCGCTGGTTTCATCAAAAACCACACAGCATCAGCCACCCACTGCGATCTGATCAGCTTAGCAACCGGGAAGCCATACGTGTCATATAAGCGCCGAATAATCCGATGGGTTCTGGGCACACGCTCTTCCAGCATCTGCTCAAACGCATTTGCCACAAGCAACTGGCGATTGACAACTACCGGCCGTCCATGACGCAATCCCATGCGAATCGGCTTACCACCGTTCGGTGTCCGCCAGCCGCCACGGTGCAAAGGTAGTGTTCGTCAAAATACACGTTTTGCGGGGCAACCTGCTGTGACAGGTTCCAATCACTGGTCTGCGTAAACGCCCTCACCACTAAGCTCGGCGATTGGCCAAACAAAGCTAGAATCCCGACCAGCACGGCAAGTAGCGGGAGGGCCGCTACAAACCCCAGAAGGGGCCAGCGTTTCGCATCAGCCACCATTGCATCCAGTTTGCTCAATATCGAGGAGCCATCGATGCGGCCTCGTCTGTCTTCATCAGCTTCGTAGGCTCGAACTTGGATCGCAACTATTTTCATCACAATCGCAAGCACAGCCAGCAAAGGTAGAACTAACAGCGCGTCTAGGCGCTTTTCAAAGGTTGTGATCTGAATAGTCCACGCCAGGCCGAGGGCGACACCCAAGTAGAGCCCTGCAATCGCAATCACAACTACGAGGGGCGGCAACTGTTTGGCCTCGTTGAAGCGCAAAATGAGGAACCCGAATACGAACAGTAACGAGATGAACAGCACGTGTGGCCATGCCCGCGTGTAAATCGGCGCATGAGTTTGATAGTTTGCCAGCTGAACGTGCCAGTCCGCAGTAGGCACAACCTCTTTGAAGAACCCTAGGTATCCGAACTCATAAACCGCTAAGACGCACAGGGTCCAAACGTCCAGGCCCGCATCGAGAACCGGCAGGTCCTTACCACTCCCCGCTTTGGCCGCACGGATTATTTGGCTGACAGTCAGCACTACTGGGTAACCGGCCGCAAGCGCGACGAGGGCTCCTCCAACCAGAATCTGCCCGAGAACCTGACTTGCGCCTGAAGGAGGTTGGGATACGAGGCTGGCAATCGCTCCGGTGATTCCGATCAACAGAGCCAAAACGATTCGCGAAAAAGAGGGGTGCTTGCTGGCGTAGCGGTACAGCTTCACTTGTCCTCCTCTCCTGCAAAATGAAGCGGCCTGGGTTTTGTTCCGCTTCTTATACGGGGGGGGTCAGTTTGCTGGCTCGGGTTTGATTATACATATCGATGATGTCGGCTGGATTATATATATCGATGATGTCGGTTGGAGTGCGGTATTCGAGCGCTTCGTGTAGGCGCTCATTCTTCCACCAGTGGACCCAGTTCAGTGTGGCGAACTCAACCCCTATCAGTGATGCCCAGGATGGGAGTAGATCACCTCAGCCTTGTATAGGCTGTTGATAGCCTCGGCTAGCGCGTTATCGTAAGAATCACCCACCCTCCCTGTGGAGGGCTTGATCGCGTAATCAGCCAGTTTCTCGTTATAGGCAATACTCGTGTACTGCGAGCCACGATCGCAGTGATACGTAAGATGCACAAGAGTTTCTTTCACTCCCTGGACTTTCGCTCCCTGGATGGCTTGCTCAAGCGCCTCCAACGGTAGAGCCTCGGTTTTCATTGAGGACCGCGTCGCCCAGCCTACAATCTTTCAGCTATAAACATCGGTTACGATCGCTGTATACACGAACCCAGATAGAGCTCGAACATACGTGATATCAGCAACCCACAGTTCGTTAGGCTTACTGGCCGTGAACTGCTGATTGACCAAATCCGAGCGAGAATCTGGTACGTGAGCGGATCTGGTTGTTATTGATGTGCGTCCCCAGCGAACACCAGCCATCCCAGCGATTTTCACGAGTCAAGCGACCTGGTCACAACCAATATCCCAGCCCGTACGCCTGGCTGCGTACCACATCTTGCTAATACCATAGACACCAAAATTACGAGCGTGAATAGTTGCCAGCTCCCTAGCAAGTATTCGATCACGAATGCTTCTGGCACTTGCTGATCTGCTCTGCGCTAGCCAGTAGCCGCGAGAGATAATAAACCCTCCTTCCACACTCGCACCCAGTACCCGGCAAATCGGCCAGGCCCCGAAACAACCCCTATATTCGTCAATATCAGCAATCATCATCGAGCCAGACGGTCAAGCTGCGCTGCGAAAAAAGCCGAAGCAGTTTTCAAAATCTCATTCACCCCACACAGCTCCGCAACCTCGCGTTTGAACCGTTTGACTTCCTCATACCCTTCACGCATAAGCCCCTGCCGCTCACCCGTAACAACCAAACGCTGCTCATACCAGCGACGCAATGACTCGCTAGCACCCCCAGCTTCGGAGCAATCTCATTAACCGCCCTCCACTGCGAACACGAACAATCAGCAGCCAACCGATCAGAAAGCAACCGCACCGCCCGATCCTTAAACTCCCGAGAATACCTCTTAGACATATCCCTAATCCTCTCAAAAACGAGTAAGAACAAAACCCAGTACGCTTCATGTTGCTCTAGATCCTTATTAGGTTTACTAGGAATGTTCATGAAGTGATTTTAACTTTCCGAGGTAGGGGCACTGAATCTCTACAGCGAGTCGAGAGGACAGTGGACGGGGTCAATCGCGCACAAAGCGCCCGAATCAAACAGGGTATTAGTCTGTATGCGCAGATCACGTCTGTGTTTTTACTAGTTCTTTACTATGTTTTCACCTAGTTTTAGCAGTCCTGAAGTACTCGGTAGCGAGTCAGGCAGGTCGATAATTACTGAGGTTGACAAGGGATGTGCAGCGTTGAGCAAGGCTCATGTCGTGAGTGGAGACAATAACGAGTGCACCTCGTTTTGCTTCTTGTACGAGAAGAGATTCGATGAGTGCGCGATTTTCCTCATCCAGAGAGGCTGTTGGTTCGTCGGCGAAAATGATAGAGGATTGGCGATATATTGATCGCGCAATGGCGACTCGGCGCTGTTCACCTCCGCTGAGCACTCGAGCCTTGTCATGGGCGCGTTCTGCTATCCCTACTTTTGCGAGTGCTTCTAATCCAGCTCGTTGAGACTCATTTCGCCCAAGTAGCGATTTTTTGAGTGTCACGTTGTAAACAACGCTCTCGTCATCGTCGATACCTGCATCTTGAATGACGAAGGAAACCTGGTCACGCCACAAAGCACTGATCTGGCGTTGTCTCCACTGGGTGGCGTCGGATCCATCGTAGAAGATAGACCCACTATGGGCGGGTAGTAGCAGACCGAGAGTATTGAGTAAGGTGGTCTTTCCACAACCGCTTGGCCCGACAAGCCCCACAAGTTGCCCTTCGTGGAACTCAAAGTTCATCCCCGACAGTAGGACGCGTTTTTCAATCGCGATCACAAGGTCTTCTACTTTTATTTTCATACCTCTAGCTCTTTCTTTGACATACGCGAGCCAGCGCAATGCGCGTGACCTGATGACGAAGGACGATATCAATGGCGAATAGGATCGCACCACAGACAATCATGAACAAAACTGGGACGTTCAACCCCATGGCAAAAGCGATTATTGACGCGACCACCAAGCCAAGACCAATGAACGCCATATCCACAATGACTCTGAAACGAACAAGCTGGCTAACCTTTGTGCCGCCAATATAACGGGGGAAAAGAGAACGTAATCGCGAAGCCGCGTATAGTTGCGCGCTAACGAACATGCTAAATGCGGCAGCGAAGATCAGTACGCCTATAGAGATCAGACTTACGTAATAACCGAGTTGCTGGTCTTGGGCATACACCGCGATTGAATCCGCAGTACTATCACTGGTTAGGTTAAGACCCAGTGAGGACGCTCGTGACATCACTTCCTGAGGATCGTTAAATACAACAGATCCGAGAGTAGCCAAACTAGTAATGGTCTCAGCAGGGAACGCGCTCTTTAAATTCGGAACGAGTATCACCAGTGGCTTGGGGGCAAGAGAGAAAATCCCCTGATTCGCCACCGCGATAGTAGCACCAGCGTTTTGACAAGTGAAGAAATGTAACTGTGATATTACTTGTGGCTCAATGAGTGTTACATCCGCGGCAAGGGCTCGCGCTTGCTTGACCTGACCACTATCAGTTATTTCACTGAAATGACACCCAGCAGGAATCTTCCCTAGTTTATCTAGGCTATTAGGAGTAACGATAACGATCGACTCGTAGCCACTTGCAGAAAGCTCACCAACATCTTCAGGTGAAACGTTTTGTTTGCTAAACAAAGATACGTGGTTGTGCGCTTCTAGTTCGGAAGCCAGTTGGGCGAATGGAATGATGAATGGATCATAGTCGCGTTGCTCTTCAACGATCCCACCAAAGCTCACTGAATATAATTCGGGTAAATGCGACGCTTGACGAGCAGCCTCCTGATTTTCACTAGAAACCAAATAAGCTCGGTATACAACAGGCAATGACATGAGAGCGAACATAATCGCTACTGCACACATCATAGATCCGACCCACGAAAAAGCAGCGACTAGCGAGCGTCGCTCGACCCAGTCGCGAAGTCGGGGGAACGTCAAATAGGAGATAACCGTTACCACTATTGCCATGACAGCAAAAGCACACGCAAAAAGCGCAACAAGAGGAACTATTATCTGAAAAGCAGGTCTGCCCACGATAATCGCGGTGAGGCAGAAGCCGACCAGTATTGTCATGCCCGTTGGCAATAGCATCAACGAGACCAACATGGCACTGTCACTATTGACGATTTGAGTTTTTGTCTGTCCCACACTCAGGCGCACGATCCGCGAATCAGCTCGGGTCGTAAACCAGCCAAAAATAGTAGCAACAACCAAGAAGATGGCTACCGCTAAAATGAGGATAACGCCTTGATAGGCCAAGGGGAGGAAGTAAGTCTGGAAGACCGTGAAGTTCTCCCACGTGTGAATAGCGCCAATATCATTAAGCCAGGCTTTCAGATTAGCAACTTGCGTAACATTGCCTTTGACAGCATAGATCCCACTGCGAGATTGAGATGGCTGCTCTGAGGCTGGATACAAAGTACCTGTTTTGCTCGGGCGGAAAAAACTGATCTGCTGTGCCGTAGTAGGCTGGTTGGCAGCTCGAGAGGTAATAGTAACCTCTCGAGCTGCCAACCGTTCCAGACAGTTGCAAGAGCTCCACACCGGTTTCTTGACCGAGCCGTGCCAAGCCCTCATCAATCTGTGGTACTGATAGAGATGAGTGTTGAAAATTGATGTAGCCGACATCGTCACTGGCCATAGGCAACATGTTTTCCAGTTGTACCGCCCGCAAAAATGCTAGGCATACAACCACAACACCGAGGAAAACTCCAACCCCGCGAACGAGACGACGCATCGAAATCACACCCACCTTATGTGCCAGCTAGCGTGTAACTGTACGCCCGTAAGCACCAGCCTTGAATGTGACGGACGAACCAGGGGTGCGCCACAACCACGTCGATGCAGTCTCTCCTGCGTTTGCGTCGGCGCGTTCATACTTACCGGAAGACGTCCCTATCGATGTCCAGTGCTTAGTAGACCCATGGTAGAAATTGGTCGATGCGTTTCCAGTAGCGTAGTTCGTGCCATAGTACCAATCGCCGCCAAAAACTGATTCGGCGTATGCTACCGAGCTACCAGCCAGCAAAAGCCCAGCGGTAAGAACAATACTCATCGCCAGACGCTTGATTCTCTTCTTCATTAAAGACTCCTTTCGTAAATGCGAGCGGTAAGCGCTGTCGATAACTTTCTGGAACATTTCGTCATCGATCTGTGCCATTTTGTCACTGGGCACTTTACTGCCTCCCTAAACTTCAATGTTTAAAAACTACCCCTACGCAGCCAGCGCGTAAGTTGTGCCATTTTGTATCAATTCTGCTCGCAAAGTTTCGTCAATACTGATTATCGCATGCATTCGCTTTTCAGCGCTCCAATACCCTAAGCCCTGCGCCCGCCTTGTATCTCAAATTAGAACCTTACGCGAGATAAAACTTTCGTACGCTATTGTATAAAGCATGAATCAAGAACTCGTACTCAACGTCTCGTGCCCCGATAAACCAGGAATCACTTATGCGATCACAGGCCTCTTGGCAAGCGTCGGTGGAAATATCCTTGAATCCCAACAGTTTAATGACGCTGAGAGCGGGCTATTTTTTGTGCGAATCCGCGCTTTTATCCCTGGCGGGCAAGAGACAATCGCGGCAGCCTTTGCCCAACTGGCTCATAATTTTTCGATGAACTATTCCATAGCCGAAGCAGCAAAACCTATGCGCACACTAATTATGGCAAGCAAAGAACCGCATTGTTTAAGCGATCTTCTGGCAAAGCACCATGATGGGCGCCTTCCTATTGAGGTGACGGCAGTCGTTGCAAATCATGAAGATTTGCAACCTCTCGCAGAGTTTTACAACGTGCCATTTCACTATGTGCCAATCACTCCTGAGACTAAACCTCAAGCCGAAGCCGAACTGCTACGCATTGTAGAAGAAACAAACACTGAATTAGTTGTGCTTGCGCGCTATATGCAGATACTTTCCCCCTCTCTTACCGAACGGATGGCTGGAAATATCATTAACATTCACCATTCGTTCCTGCCTAGCTTCAAAGGAGCGCGCCCATACGAGCAAGCGTATCGTCGAGGTGTGAAACTCATTGGCGCAACCGCGCATTACGTGAATGCAGACCTCGACGAAGGTCCTATTATCGAACAAGACGTCGCCCGAGTGACCCACGCAGAAACTCCTGCTCAACTTAGAGCCCGCGGCGCAGAAGTTGAGCGCGTAGTACTGAGTCGGGCGGTACTCTGGCACGCCGAGCACCGCATTCTCATGAATGGCTCACGCACAGTAGTTTTCAGCTAAAGCTGCAAAAATTTTTCTCAAAAGCTCACATACGCTGCTTGCCCAAAAGCTTACACAAGCCGCTTGACCAGCTGCTTTATCGGGCAAGATTCTACGGGAGCAATGCTTTTCCCATACACACCTTTATGGGAGTTTGAGTGCCTCACCCATATCTGCTTTAAAACGCTCAAGGCGCTTAGCAGCGCAGGCTTTAGCTTCCATGAGGTTCGCCGTATCTGATTCATCTGCATGATCGACGGGCACGATGACCTCAAGATAGCATTTCACTTTGGGTTCCGTGCCAGAAGGGCGCACAATCACCCGATCATTAGCTTGAGTATGAATCATAATTGCATCTGTAGGCGGTACTCCAAGTGCTTCTTTCGCAGCTACCGCATCAGAAAGATCAACAATACTAGCAACGGGCGAACCCGCAAGCATAGCTGGAGGATTTTCCCGTAGATGAGCCATTGTGGCAGGGATAATCGAAAGATTATCAACCCGAATAGTCACCGGAGCCGTGAGATACACGCCATGTACGCGAGCCAAACGGTCAAGATCGCCAAGTAAATCTTTTCCCTGAGCTTTCAAGTGAGCTGCAAGCCATGCGAGGAGAACACCTCCTGAGAGCCCGTCTTTATCCTTGACGACCTTCGGGTTTACACAAAAGCCGATTGCCTCTTCGTAGCCAAAGAGTATTTCAGGAGCGCGGGCAATCCATTTAAAACCAGTAAGCGTTGGCACGTATCCTAAGCCATGATCCGCAGCAATTTCTCTAAGTAAACGCGAACTGACAATAGATGACGCCATATTTCCTTGAAGCCCCGCAGCTTCAGCGCTGCTTGCCACGCACTCCCCAAGCAGCGAGCCAATCTCATCGCCGGAAAGCTGACGCCATCTCCCCGAAGGATTCTCAGGATTGCATGGCACGGCAGCACTTGTACGGTCTGCATCAGGATCGGAAGCAATCACAATATCCGCCTCTATACGCTGGGCGAGAGCAATCGAAAGGTCGAGGGCGCCTGTTTCTTCTGGGTTTGGGAAAGAAACTGTAGGAAACTCAGGATCGGGATCCACCTGTTCAGGCACTGTCGTCACATCTGTAAAACCTGCCGATTCAAGTACCTTCAGCATAATGCCCGCACCTACGCCATGCATCGGAGTGTAGACAATTTTCAGCGAACTGCGCACTGCGCGCTCTATGGCACTCAACGTCTCGCGCTCTCCTGTGACGTACTCGCCAGGGCTAGGCTTAGCACTATCTGCTGTGCCCGCATCTCGCACAGCACTATCAAATGCGTTCATATCGGCGAGTACATCAGATTCTCCGCTCGGCAGACAATCAGCTGTGGCAGCAATATACCAATCCACATATTCTTCGCCGATAATCTCCCAACCTGCCTGGGCAAGCTCAATTTCGTCGGCGTGAGGAGCAGCAGCAATCGCTTCAGCAATTTCCCTATCAATAGGAGGTACGATCTGTACGCCGTTGCCATCAGCTTCCACAGCTCTGCCACCCACATAGACTTTGTATCCGTTATCCCATTTAGGGTTGTGGCTCGCCGTCACCATCACGCCAGCATCAGCACCGAAATAACGCACTGCTCCTGCAAGTAAAGGAGTTGGCAAAGCACGTGGCATAAGCTTCGCCCGCAGACCAGCAGCCGTCACAATCGCAGCAGTATCTTGCGCAAATTCTTGCGAATGATAGCGTGCATCGTAACCGATAACGACGAGCGCATCGCCGCCCACAGCCCGCTTGAGCCATGCAGATAATCCCGCGGCAGCTTTTCTCACCACCGCTCGATTCATACGGAAAGGACCGCCTGCCATTGCGCCGCGCAAACCTGCCGTACCAAACTGAAGCAAGCCTTGGAAACGATCGCTCAGCTCAGCATTTGCCTCACTATCTCCCGCTTCAGCCGCAGTAAGAAGCGCCGTAATTTCTGCGCGCGTTTCTAGATCAGGATCGTGCGCAATCCAAGATTCAACGTCTGCTTTCACGTAGCCCATATACTCTTCCAATTCTCAGTTAATCCCACTGCCCGTGAGAGCCGTGACGGCAAGATCCAGCGAATGAATAAAGAGCGTTTCGCGCTGCTCGGCGCTCATATTGCTTGATTCTTTTTCAAAATGATCGGAGACGGTGAGCACCGTCATTGCTTGCCCACCTTCGCGCATAGCGGTGGCATACAAACCAGAAGTTTCCATCTCCACCGAGTGCACACCAATATCTGCAAGCCGAGCACGCTGCTCATCTGAACCGAAATAGAAATAATCCGTGGAAAACACTGGTTCAATACTGATCTGGTAACCAGTGCTCTGCTCCTCCATTCGCGCACGATAATCGAGCGCACTGCGCAGCAACTCAGGGCTTGCAGCGAGAGATACTGTGAGCCCAGGAATAAGAAGCTCTGCTACTTTAGAATCTGTGACGGCTGACTGCCCAACCACGACGTCACCCACATTGAGGGTATCGCCCCATGCGCCACAAGTGCCGACGCGAATAATGCGTTGAACTCCATAGAAACGATACAGTTCCGTTGCGTAGATCATCAACGAAGGAACCCCCATGCCAGAAGCCATAACGCTTAGCGGCGTACCATTCACAGTACCGGTATAGACAGGGTTGCGCCGAACTTCAGAAACAAGCTCTGCATCAGGCATGAGCATCTGGGCAATTCGCTGAGCACGCGCAGGATCGCCTGGGAAAATAACGTTTGGGGCAATCTGCCCAACTTCTGCTGAAATATGTGGTGTAGCCATGAAAAGTATTATACGTCACAAATGCGTCAGGTACGAGCTACCTCTGCTTCTGGATAGAAACGACATATCTTATAGGGGTACACGTATAACATCTGCACATGAGGACGATCTTCAAGGCGTTGAAAACGCAACTAGCTGCAGGAAGGGCACGCCTATAACCGACTACATAGCTGCCAAACACGAGATAATACAAACAAGATTACCCCTTAACTCCAAACCCCTTTCGAAATATCACTTATAAAACAGCCCGAGGCAAACGGATTAACCATTCAGCCTCGGGCTGCTCTCAGCTATTTTTACTAGTTCTTATGATAATCTACTAGTTCTTATGTCGCTTCGAATAAGCAGGACCTTCAAGCTCCGTCCCTGCAGGAGCAGAAGCTGGAGATGCTTGCTCAAGATTCGTGCCGCGCACATTCGAAATCCAGCGCATAAGGTGATAGATAATGATCGCACCAAACGAACCCAACGCAATACCCTCGAATGTGGCTCCGCCCGCAATAAGCGTATAGTTTGCAATTGCCATAACCATTGAGACGGCTGCCGTATTGAGATTCACTGGATCTGAGAAATCAACCTTGTTTTGCACCCAGATACGCACACCCAGCATACCGATCATGCCGTAGAGCACAGTTGCTGCGCCGCCAAGCACGCCTGCTGGAATCGTAGCGATTGCTGCGCCAAACTTCGGCAGGAGCGAAAGTGCGAGCGCGCCGCAGGCTGCAATAACGTAAGCAACTGTCGAATAAACGCGAGTTGCTGCCATCACGCCGATATTTTCTGCATACGTTGTGGTACCAGAACCACCACCGCATCCAGCAAAAACAGTTGCGATACCATCTGCAAAGAGTGCCCTGCCCGTCAGATCATCTAAGTTTTCACCAGTCATAGCAGACACGGATTTCACGTGTCCGATATTTTCAGCGATAAGAACGAGCACCACGGGAAGGAAAAGCCCAAGATATTTCGGATCAAAAGCAGGAGCATGGAATGCCGGCAAGCCAACTACTTTAGCTGCACCAATCGCGGCAAAATCAACTTCATTGCGGACGATTGCACACACATACCCAACAAGCACCCCGATCAGGATCGATAGGCGCCCGATAATCCCCTTAAATAAGACGGTGACGAGAATAACCGTCACAATCGTCACAGTCGCCGTCACTGGAGCTTGCTTCACGTTATTCCATGCACTTGGCGCCAGATTGAAGCCGATAAGGGAAACAATTGCCCCCGTAACGATTGGGGGCATCAATTTATCGATCCATGCAGATCCAGCGAAATGAACAACCAGACCAATCACGGCTAGGAGCACACCTACCGAAATCACACCGCCCTGAGCCAAGGCTTGTTTCGCAGAATCAATCGGCACCCCAGCTTGTGCATCATACATCGTCACCGCACCGATTGGAGCAATTAGTGCAAAAGAGGAGCCAAGATAAGAAGGAAGACGCCCTGCCGTAATCAAGATGAATAGCAAGGTGCCAAAACCCGTGAAAAAAAGAGTCGTCGATGGGTCAAACCCCGTAAGAAGCGGCACTAGGAACGTAGCACCAAACATTGCCACAATATGCTGCGCACCAATTCCAGCTGTGCGCCCCCAGGTGAGGCGTTCATGAGGCATAACTACCTCGCCGGAAGAAATTGATTTACCGTCACCATGGAGCTTCCAGCCCTGAAAACCGAAGCGCGCCGACTTTTGAATCATATACTTACTCCCCGTCCCTAGCTCTGCGCGAGAGCGCACTGCACCTCGAAGACATACGTAAATTCTTCGATGTATATAGACAGCACAAAACTAGAAAATAGTGTTCCCACGAACCGTGGAGAGCACGCCAACCGGTGTATTCTTCCCCGGCTCAATCTTTCGCTCCCACATTAGTGAAGACATAAATAATTTCAAAATCGCGATGAATAATGAGACGAAAAATTGCATATTATGAGACGTCGATACATAGAAAAAGTGAGCCACTCTCAAGGCAAATGCGCACAGCGGCACAACGATAGACAAGCGAGCTAGGTCTGAATCTAGATCTGGATAGATAAAATAGAAAGAAAAGATAAGAATAAAGATAAAAATCAGGATAGAAGAAAGGCGATACGCAAAGCCCTCGAATCGATGTCACGCATCAGTTCGAGGGCTTTGCGCAGTATGAAACTCGAAATCAGAGCAGACCGAGCGCTTTCACTGCATCAAGCTCTTCCTGAGCCTTTTGAGCAGAGTAATCAATGCCAGCGCGAGTTGCCTCAGAAATCTCCAAGTCTTCCACAACTTTCCACTCACCGCCATCAGAGGTGCATGGCAAACCAAAGGAGAGACCAGCAGGAATTCCGTAGAGCGAACCGTCAGTCATCACTGCCGAAGAAACCCAATCGCCTTCTGGCGTGCCGAGAGCCCAATCACGCATATGATCGATTGCAGCGCCAGCAGCAGATGCAGCAGAAGAAGCACCGCGAGCCTCAATAATCGCAGCACCACGCTTAGCGACTGTCGGGACGAAATAATCCTTGCGCCACGCGTCATCAACAAGATCATGAGCAGGCTTACCACCTACAGTTGCATAAGAAAGATCCGGATACTGATCGGCAGAGTGATTGCCCCACACTACCATCTTCTTAATATCACGCACAGGCACACCGAGTTTTTCAGCAAGCTGAGAGATCGCACGGTTGTGATCGAGGCGCATCATCGCAGTGAAACGGCTCTTGGGCACGTCTGGAGCAGCATTCGCAGCAATTACACAGTTAGTATTGGCTGGGTTGCCCACGACGAGCACGCGAACGTCATCTGCAGCATTATCGTTGATAGCTTTACCTTGAGGCCCAAAAATACCACCATTTGCAGCGAGCAAATCGGCACGTTCCATACCTTTACCGCGCGGACGGGCACCCACAAGAAGAGCAAAGCTAGTGCCATCGAATGCAACATTCGGATCGTCCGTAATATTAACACCCTCAAGTAACGGGAATGCGCAGTCGTTGAGCTCCATTGCTGTGCCCTCTGCAGCTTTGAGCGCCGGCGTAATCTCAAGCATATTCAAAATAACTGGCTGATCTGGGCCAAGCATTGCTCCAGAAGCGATGCGGAAAAGCAACGCGTAGCCAATATTGCCTGCCGCACCCGTCACTGTTACGACTACTGGTTTCTTATCTGCCATAAAAAACTCCTTCAATTTATGCATTATTTTGTGCGCACCCTTTTCTGCGCGCATACATATTCAGGATACCGCGCATGAGCACATCACGCAGTATGATTGAGCACCGTTTTGAAAGCGGCACTCTGATTCACATTAGCTTGCATACCTATCCAGCATTTACCAGCGCTAGAGAGCACTAGAGCAACTCATACACCCCCATATCTGCGTTTTATGCTGGTATAAGCCCTCCCCTATGAGCGACGATGCGCCCGATAAAACTCTACAAGCCCACGCGTCGAAGAATCCAGCTCATCGAGAGCTTCAGCATCTCCCGCAATAGCAGGAGCTAAGCCGAGAGCCTCTTTCTTGCCCAGCTCAACTCCCCACTGATCGAATGAATCAATTCCCCACACAACGCCTTGCACAAACGTGATGTGTTCGTACAGAGCGATTAATTCTCCGAGCACTCGCGGCGTAAGTGAATCGGCCATAATCGAGATAGTCGGCTTATTTCCAGGGAAAACACGAGCAGACACGATCTCTTCAGGCGTACCTTCTGCGCGCACTTCATCGGCAGTCTTGCCGAAAGCAAGGGCTTTCGTTTGCCCAAAGAAATTACTCAAAAAGAGCTCATGCTGATCCACACCGTCAAAAGAAAGCGGATATGCTGGGTTAGCAAAGGCGATGAAATCTGCTGGAATGAGCTGCGTACCTTGATGAATGAGCTGATAGAACGCATGCTGCCCATTCGTACCGGGCTCTCCCCAAAACACTTCACCAGTAGCGGAGGTAACTGGAGTGCCGTCCCAGCGCACACGTTTGCCGTTGCTTTCCATCGTCAGCTGCTGTAAATATGCTGGGAAACGATGCAAAAGCTGCGAATACGGCAAAATGGCATGCGTAGCAGCCCCCATAAAATTGACGTAGAAAACGTTGAGTAAGCCCATCAGCAGAGGCACATTTTCACGCGCTGGAGCACAACGGAAATGCTCATCCATTGCACGGAATCCTGCGAGAAAATCCTCGAAGCGCTCCGGGCCAATAGCGAGTGCGAGCGACGTCCCCACAGCCGAATCGACAGAATAACGTCCTCCAACCCAATCCCAGAAGCCGAAAGCATTTTGAGGATCGATACCGAATGCAGCAACTTTATCGAGTGCCGTCGATACAGCCACGAAATGCTTTGCCACAGCGGCATTTGCCGCCTCGCCTTCCATATCAATACCGTGCGCACGCAGACCGTCGATCAGCCAGCCCCGAGCTTGCCGCGCATTTGTGAGCGTCTCAGAGGTCGTAAAAGTCTTTGATGCCACGATAAAAAGAGTCGTTTCAGGATTTATACCCTTAAGTTTTTCTGCAATATCTGTGGGATCGATATTGGAGACAAAACGGCACTCTAAACCTTGCTGTACATAAGGTTTCAGAGCTTCATATGCCATCACAGGCCCTAAATCTGAACCGCCGATACCGATATTTACGATCGTGCGAATCGGTTTATCGGTGACGCCAGTCCATTCGCCGCTGCGAACTTTCCGAGCAAATGTATAGACACGTTCCAAAACGCTGTGCACGTCCGTCGTCACGTCTTGCTCCTCGACACGTAGATGCCCATCGGCGTCACGCCCATTCTCGCCTGGAGTTCCAGCAATTGATCGCAGTGCAGTATGGAGCACAGAACGGTTCTCCGTGACGTTAATGCGCTCGCCGTTAAACATCGCCTCCCTGCGATCTGCAAGCCCTACTTGTTCGGAGAGCTGCACAAGAGCTTCTTTGATCTCATCGGTGAGATACGTTTTCGACATATCTACAAACACATCTGCGGCATGAAAACTCAAGCGCTCTGCGCGCTCTGGGTCGTTTTCAAACCACTGGCGAAAATCAACATTAAGACTGTCGCGAAGTTGGCTCAGCCAGTGCCAAGCTGGGGTTTGAGTCGCATCAACTGGATTCACAAGTATCTCCTTGGTACGCATGCTTGACTCGCGCACTTTGCACGCGCGTCACATAGTAAAACACATACATTTTAACGGTATACACCCCAAACAAGTACACTTTTGCCGCAAATCTCTCGCATCACGCATGAATATCAGCCCTTTTCGGCACATATCTGCGGCAAAAGCGCTCAATAAAGTTTCACCTACGTAGTATCGGCACTTTGGGAAAAGAAAAGTTCATTTGCATATCAATAATTGATAAGTCCTAGAAGAAAGTGACTTAGAATAGAGAGCATAGAAAAGATGCCGAAGCCCGAATCGAGGAAACGTGATGGATAATCAAACAATCTCTGCCACCAACTCAGCGGATAACGCCCATGTGAAAATCGGTGTTCTCACATCGGGTGGAGATGCGCAAGGCATGAATGCAGTCGTTCGCGCAGTTATTCGCACAGCAATTCACGAAGGTGCTCAACCATACGCTATTCGAGAGGGCTGGAAAGGAGCCGTCGATGGAGGCGATCTGATAGCTCCAGCCACGTGGCATGATGCTTCTGGCATTCTCAGCCTTGGCGGCACAGCTATCGGCACCGCACGATCCGAAGAATTTCGCGAGCGCTCTGGTATTAAAAAAGCAGTAAGAAATTTAGTACATGCTGGTATTGATCGCCTCGTTATTATTGGCGGTGACGGCACTCTCTCTGGCGCCGACGAACTTCGGGCTCTATGGCCACAACTACTTGATGAACTGGTTGCAGAAGGCGAGGTATCCCAATCGGAAGCTGATGCTCACCGCCGCCTGCATATCGCTGGCGTGGTTGGATCTATTGACAATGACCTCGTCGGCACCGATATGACAGTTGGAGCAGATTCGGCGCTTCATCGCATTATAGAAGCAGTTGATGCAATTTCTTCTACTGCTGCTTCCCATCAGCGCACATTCGTGATCGAAGTTATGGGACGCCGCTGCGGCTATTTAGCTCTGATGAGCGCTATTTCTGGCGGATGTGATTATGTGTTTATTCCAGAGCTTCCAGCTGCAGAAGGCTGGGAAGAGGAAATGTGTGCCAAGCTGCGCGAAGGTCGCGAACATGGCAGAAGAGATTCTTTAGTGATTGTGGCAGAAGGGGCCACAGATCGTCACGGCAACCCAATCACTGCCCAGCAAGTGCAAGCTGTACTCACCGAACGACTCGGGGAAGAAGCACGAGTGACGGCACTCGGGCACGTGCAGCGTGGTGGCACTCCAAGTGCCTACGACCGCTGGATGAGCACACTTTTAGGTTATACAGCAGCACACGAGATGATCGTTGCAGACGAAACCACAGAACCAATGATCGTGGGCGTGCGCAATAATGGGCTTATTCTGCTTCCGATGATGGAGACGATTAAATCCACACGTGCGGTTAAAACTTATCTTACGAACGGGCAATGGGAAGAAGCAGTCGATTCGCGAGGTGCAGGCTTCCGCCAAATGATCGATATATTCAACAAGATCAGCGCCCCGCTCCCATCGTCACATCATAATCCAGATAAACGTAGCCCACGCGTAGGTATTTTGCATGCAGGCGGGCTTGCTCCAGGTATGAACCCTGCTGCCCGCGCCGCTGTAAAACTCGGCATTGACCGCGGATACACAATGATCGGTATCGAAGGCGGATTTATGGGCTTGCTCGAAGGAAATACGAGAGAGCTAGGCTGGGCAGATGTTGAAGGCTGGGCGGAAGATGGCGGCGCTATGCTTGGAACTCGCCGCACAATTCCAACTGAAGATGATTATTATGCCCTCGCACGCCAAATCGAAAATGCTCAGCTCGATGCGCTCATTATGATCGGCGGTTTCAAGGGCTACAAGATGGTTTTTGATATGTACAAGCACCGCGATCACTATCCCGCTTTCAAAATTCCGATTCTTTGCGTTCCTGCATCAATCGACAACAACCTTCCAGGGTCAGAGCTTTCTATCGGAGCAGATACAGCGCTCAACAACAATACGGAGGTGCTAGACCGTATTCGGCAGAGCGCCTCTGCCAGTCAGCGGTGTTTCGTGGCAGAGACGATGGGCAGAAAATGCGGCTACCTTGCTCTTATGAGCGCGCTTTCCACGGGGGCAGAGCAGGTGTATCTCTATGAAGATGGAATCACTTTAGCTCAGCTCGCTGCCGATTCTGCGCATATGATTCAAGCGTTTAAGAATGGCCGTGAACTTTATTTAGTCGTTAAAAACGAAGGGGCGTCTACAAACTACACTGCCGATCTCATGCGCAGAGTCTTTGAAGAAGAAGGCGGCGATATGTTTGATGTACGAACTGCTGTCCTCGGGCATATGCAGCAAGGAGGAAATCCATCTCCATTTGACCGCGTCCTTTCTGTACGCATGATGTCTGCGGCAATTGACGCACTGGATTCTGAGCTAACGAACGGCAAGGCGCGCTATCAGTACGTTGGGCAAAGCAGTGGAAAAATAGAAACATTCCCTGTAAGTCATATGGATGAGCTCATCGATATGGAAGATCGTCTGCAGTTTGAGCCTTGGTGGCTCGGTTTGAAAGACGTACTGTACGTGGTGGCAGACAAAGAATTTAAGAAGAACGTCGGAAGGTTGACTGCCGTCACCAAAGCTTACTAAAGCTGAAAATATTCACTGGTTCGTTGTGACGAAAGATGCACAGCACTTTCAAACGCTTTACGAAAGCACTGGATTATTTCCGTAGCGTGCGAGGAAAAAGAGCATAAGAGCAACGATAATCAATGCTGCAGCATCGAACCATCGCGCTCTGATATGCGGGGTGACGCGCGGTCCAGTAAAAATTCGAGCGATGCCAAGCACGAGCATACTCGCGGCAAGAGCAAGAGTTGCTTCGTAGACGTTACGCCATAACGCAAGTGCAAGCACAACTACGAGCCACATGCACAAAGACGCATAGTACCAGCGAGAAGGCAAATCGTTCATAACGCAGATATTACTCGTTTCTGCCTTCTTTTACCTATGTGCTTGATGTGCCTGATGCGCTCGTACATATGCCCTACCCGCAGATTTAATTCACCCGTGCGCACGGAGCTTACCAAGTGCCCTACCTGTTTTTGCACGCATGCATCGATTCATCTGTGTGCGCAGAGTTTATCCCGAGAATGAATCTTGCCGCGGTCAGAAATGAAAGATTCATCCGTGTGTGTAGAGTTATCCGTGATGCCTCACACAGTATATACATACTGCTTATTTACCCATATGCGCAGAGTTTGCCTGTATATCCCATCGCCCAGCAGCAAAACTGGAAGGTTCACTCATACACATGGAGTTTATACACACAAAAAGTTTTACTCTTAGAAATTTTCACAGCTCGATTATCAGCTGAAGTTTTAGCTCTTTAGTGAGAGAAGTGACGAGCACCCGTCAGATACATCGTCACTCCTGCAGCTTGGGCTGCAGCAATAACCTCAGCATCACGAATGGAACCGCCCGGATGAACCACAGCCTTGATACCAGCGTCAATCAATACTTGCAAACCATCAGCGAAAGGAAAGAAAGCATCGGATGCAGCAACGGCACCGCGAGCACGCTCAGGGGCAGCAGGCGCAACTATCGCTTGCGCTCCTCCAGCAGTTTCTGTGTCACTTTCAACTGGCACACCCAGAGTATTTGCACGCTCAACGGCAAGGCGGCACGAATCGACACGATTGACCTGCCCCATGCCGACACCAACGCTCGCACCATGCGAAGCAAGCAAAATAGCGTTTGAACGAACTGCCCGCACAGCGCGCCACGCAAAGAGCAGATCACGCATCGTGTCTTTATCGGCAGGAGAGCCGGATACAAGCTGCCAATTCTTCGGATCGTCTCCCGCAGCATCGAGCGCATCGTGCGTCTGTACAAGAGCGCCCCCAGAAATGGGCTTCAGATCCCAGATATGCTCTTTTCGATCAACACGATTATGGTAATCGGAGTGCTTCACCACCAAAATGCGCAGGTTCTTTTTCTCTTTCAGAAGCTCAAGCGCAGCCAGTTCATAGCTCGGCGCAGAAATTACTTCGGTAAAAACTGGGCGCACCTGCTTCGCCATCGCAAGCGTCACCTCACGATTTGCAGCAATCACGCCGCCGTAGGCACTTTGCGGATCGCAGGCGTGAGCAGCTTTATGTGCCTGCGCAATATCTGCACCGATGGAAATTCCGCATGGATTAGCGTGTTTGACAACTGCCACCGCTGGCTCTTCGTGGTCGTATGCGGCTCGAATAGCGGCGTCCATATCCTGATAATTGTTGTAGCTCATAGCTTTGCCGTGAAGCTGGACGGCGTGCGCTAAACCGTAGGCAGACGGACTACCGTATTCGTGCATACCAAACTTTACTCCTTCAAGCGCAGTTTCCTTCCCGTCTCCCACATAAAAATCACTGTAGAGCGCAGCTTCCTGATGTGGGTTTTCTCCGTAGCGAAGAGGTTCTTTCAGCTCCCATACCGCTGCGCGATAGACTGGATTTTCCTCACCGATAAGCACAGAGCTCGCCCACTCAGCCACAGCCGCATCATAGCTGGCAGTCGTCGCATAGGCGTGTGCAGCAAGGCGTGCACGCTCTCCTCCTTCAAAACCACCGCGGGCAGCTGCTTCAACCACAGATCGGTACTGACTCGGATTGACGATCACCGCGACTGAATCGTGGTTTTTAGCTGCTGCTCGAATCATTGCGGGGCCGCCAATATCAATTTTTTCCACGCAATCCTCAATCGAAGCACCACTCGCCACAGTTTCACTGAAAGGATAAAGATTCACGATCACGAGATCAATAGGGATAAGTCCAAGCTCTGCCATCTGGTGAATATGCGCTTCGCAATCGCGGCGAGCCAAAATAGCACCGTGAATCATAGGATGCAGTGTTTTTACTCGCCCGTCAAAACTCTCGGGGAAGCCCGTCACTTCGGAAACATCCGTCACCGATATGCCCGCATCACGAATTGTTTGTGCCGTTGATCCAGTTGAGAGTATCTCACACCCGCTGTGTGCCAAAGCTTGAGCAACCTCGACAATACCGTCTTTATAGTAAACCGAAATCAATGCCCGCTTAAACGGAATCCGCATCTTTATGCTCCTCGCTCATTGCGCTTTGATCTGCGCCGCCATGCACTGCGAGGATAATAGGACCTCGCACCACCTCTTCTTTATTATGGCTCTGAGCAGAAACTTCCTGCTTATCTTTCTCACTTAGTGGCTGATTGGCGTCTTGAATGACGGACTCTTCGGCCGTTTCTATTGAGCTCTTATGCTTTTCTTGCGTCGAAGGATCTGATGCACAGCCTGCCGTACCATTTTCTTGAGCGGGTGCGATGCCGCACACATCAGCAACCATTTCATTTTTTACCTCAGTACCTGCTTTAGCAATTTTTTCCTTACTCTTCTCACCATTAAGCCTGCTATTCGCCATCATGCGCCGACGCACACTACGAATCGACGTGGTAACGTAAGGAATTCCAAAAGTTAGTACCACAGCAGCTAAAGTCAGCTCTGCACGAGAACCAACATACGCCATACGCTCGGGACCAAGAGAACCGCGAGCCAGCCATGAAGCCGCTGCCACCAAAATAGCCACGCAGACAAGAACAGTCATCGCCCGCGCAGCAGCAGCTATCGTCGTCGCACGTAGAGAATCGCGAAGTGGTATATCTTGAGAATCTTTATATGCTCGCCATATAAATACAGTGACCACAGGAGCAAGCGCTAGCACTGCCCACGCGTTATTTTGAGGCAAGGCACCGAAAATCGGAATCGCAGGCAATGGATTGAGAGTGGTGCCAAAAATACTAAAATACGTGCCCGTCCCAATAGAAAATCCTGCACCAAGCAACCAGTTCATCGCCCATATCACAACAGTTGGGAGATAGAGAAGCTGCAAAAGCACAAGTCCAATTCCTCCCCACAATCCAGCAAAATAGCTGGCGTGGATCGACGCAATACGGGAAGCTCCAGCAGCACATGCCACAAGAAATACGAGTATAGAAAGGAACGCCAGCAGTTTAAGTATCCGCAAAACAATAGACGAAATCTCGCAGGCATATTCCCACCACGAATACGAGTAAAAAAGATATTCGCGGGCAGCCACAACCGCACACACACCACTAATTGCGGCACTTCCAGCAATGGAAATCCACCACTGCCCATGTACACCCATTGCCGCCCCAATTAGTGCAGTAACACCTGCTTGCACACACGCTACAAGCGCAACTTCGCCCCACGAATGAATCACACGACGCCGCAAAATGACGTACAGGGCATACATCACAGCGAAAGTCAGGGAAAGAGGCATGAGCTGCACATACCCCTCACTCTCACCCGAGCAGCGCCCTCCAAAAGCAGTAGACCACAGGCACGTAGTAAAACGAGCCGCATCTGCCCACGTCACATTTCCAAGCATCGGCGCCGAGGCTGTCGTCGCATAAAAAAGCAACGCAAAGACGAGAAAAAGCAGCCAGCTGTAAAGCAGTGGCTGAAGTGCCCCTCGAGCTAGGAAAAACAGGCGAGAAAAATCAATGGTACGAGATTGCATCACTCTCAATAATTTCCCATTACCAGCAGGCACAAAAGCATATAGAACTGGCGTGTTGCTCTCGCAAATATGCACGTTTAATGAAACATCTACTATTCAAACCATCACTACGCACACAAAGGCACAAAACGAGAACATCACTTCGAGTACATAGAGCACAAAGTATCGGCTCAAAGCGCAGAGCAAAAAGTGCAGGGATCACAACGCGTTCACAAAAAGCCCAAAGCACACGTCACGAAGACCTGCACTATAGCTCTCCACAACCTAAAACACAGTTCACTAAAACGCAAAAGCTTCAAACTTCAGCAGAAGAAAGACCAGCATAGGTGAGAGGAAAAGTATGAAAACAAAATGCGGCACAAAGCTGCCCAAAACTACATATATAGCTACACACAATGCTCCTGCTCAACTTCTTGAATGCAGAGTATACACAGCCGCATAGATGCACAGCTAGCAGGCAGCAATCTAATATCCTCATTGCCGCACACGCGCCAGAAATAATGCGCACACACTGCACTACACAACATATACACAGATCAGGAAAGCCCGTGCGGCTAACATGAAAGTATCTAGATGCTACTTTTTCAGATCCTTGAAAATCTCTCGAGCAATATTCGCAGCCTCAGTAGGAGTTTTACCTACATGGACACCTGCAGCTTCAAGAGCTATCTTCTTGGCAGCTGCCGTACCGCTTGAACCAGAGACGATAGCTCCCGCATGCCCCATCGTCTTGCCCTCGGGAGCCGTGAAACCAGCCACGTAACCAACAACCGGCTTCGTCACGTGCTCTTTAATGTATGCTGCAGCGCGCTCCTCGGCGTCACCGCCGATCTCTCCAATCATCACGATAATATCCGTATCGGGATCTTCTTCGAACGCTTTGAGAGCATCAATATGGGTAGTGCCGATAACAGGATCGCCGCCTATGCCAATACACGTTGTAAAGCCTACATCAGAAAGCTCATACATCATCTGATACGTGAGCGTGCCGCTCTTTGACACCAGCCCCACGCGCCCTGGCCCCGTAATATCGGGCGGCGTAATACCAACGTTGCTCTGCCCCGGCGAAATAATACCCGGACAGTTCGGACCGATGATCTGCACTCCCCGCTCACGGGCATAAGCGAAAAACTCCGCAGCATCTTTGACGGGCACGCCCTCAGTAATAACCACAACGAGCCGCATATCGGCATCAACGGCTTCAACAACAGCCTGCTTCGTAAAAGCAGGCGGCACAAAAATTACGGATACTTCGGCGCCCGTTGCAGCTTTTGCTTCGGCAACAGCGCCATACACAGGCACGCTCACTACCCCCGCTTTGCGATCTTCGGCTCCGAAGCCAATAGGCTCCACATCGAAATCAACACGCGTGCCGGCTTTGCGAGGATTTGTGCCAGCGACGATCTGGGTGCCTGCAGCGAGCATACGGCGAGTATGCTTCGAGCCTTCGGAGCCCGTCATACCCTGCACGATTACTTTATCTTCTTTTGTGAGAAAAATAGCCATATTTCTTCCTCTGCCTACTTAGCCAACCCAGCAAGTTCTGCAGCTTTCGCCGCAGCGCCGTCCATCGTATCTACCATCGTGACGAGCGGATGATTCGCCTGCTGAAGAATTGCTCGCCCTTCTTCGACCTTATTTCCATCGAGACGAACCACGATTGGCTTCGATGCAGCGTCGCCGAGAATATCCAGAGCAGCTACGATACCTTTCGCTACCTCGTCACACGCTGTGATACCACCAAACACATTGACGAATACTGAGCGAACTTCTTCGTCGCCCAAAATCACATCAAGCCCGTTGCTCATCACCTCAGCGTTGGCACCGCCGCCAATATCGAGGAAGTTTGCAGGCCCTACGCCATACTGCTTACCCGCGTATGCCACAACGTCGAGTGTGCTCATCACCAGCCCAGCACCGTTGCCAATAATGCCGACTTGCCCTCCCTCCAGCTTCACATAGTTCAAGCCCAGCTCTTTTGCCTTGATCTCAAGCGGATTCACTGCATTCGTATCGACGAGAGCACGATGCGATTCGTGCCGGAAATGCGCATTATCGTCAAGGCTCACTTTACCGTCGAGAGCGATAATAGCTCCGTCAGGGGTTTGGATAAGTGGGTTTACTTCAACGAGAGTGGCGTCTTCACCTTGATAGACGCTCCACAATTTTTGAAGCACAGGAGCGATCTTTGCCCCTAGCTCAGAATCAAAACCGGCGCGAGTGACGATCTCCTGCGCCACGCCCTCATCAATGCCAACGAGAGGATTCACGGGAACCTTGGCCAAGGCTTCGGGGCGCTCTTTAGCGAGCTGCTCGATTTCCATGCCGCCCTCTTTCGAACACATGGCGAGATAACGCCGCTCAGCGCGATCTAGGAGCACCGAGAAATAATATTCTTCTTTAATATCTGCGCCAACAGCAATAAGGACCTTGCGCACAGTATGCCCTTTAATATCCATACCGAACATTGCTTCAGCTTTTTCGCGCGCTTCTTCTGGGGTGCGTGCAATTTTGACGCCGCCAGCTTTGCCGCGCCCACCCGTCTTCACCTGCGCCTTAACAACGACGATTCCGCCGTCTGTGAGCAGCTGCTGGGCGGCAGCATATGCTTCATCTGGAGTATGCACCACAATCCCCACAAGCACGGGAACACCGTATGCGGCAAATAACTCGCATGCTTGGTACTCAAAAAGATCCACAAAGATTCCTTTCGATAATCGATTCGCTATCACGCCCATCGGCAAGCTATCGCACATATTCAGCAATACGCTTTAGCGAAAATTTCACTAAAAACTGTGTACCACCGAAACAGTGTGCCGCTATTACTCGCCGTTGAGATAACAGTATGAGCATACCGCGAAACGGCTCAGATTTCTTGCTATTTTTGGGACTTTTTCCCAACACTATTTATGGTCTATCCAGCCGCGTATCTGCTGCCACATGTGCTCCTATCTCACACCTTTTCGATAGGAGCTACCCGCAACATTAAACGCTTCGTCTCTCCGCCCTCGAATTTAATTTCAGCGACGAGTGAACGCCCTGAACCTTCAAAGCGAAGCACTTGCCCTTGCCCGAAACGTGAATGCCTGACGCTATCGCCTACCTGCAAGCCTTTCGAATAGTCTTCTTGCTCACGGCGAGGCGGCGCGATCTTCTGAGAGGACGCTTCACAATTCACAGCATCAGCACTCTCAGAAGCAGCTCCTGCACTCGTCGGAATAGGGTTTACAGCGTCAGCTATGAAGGTACGCATACTGGCAGCTTCAGCAGAGGAGGCACTGGTGACGTCAGCACCTAAAATTCCTGCTAAGAGCTCCATATCTTCGCAGGCTTCCATCCGATTGCGACGGCTGTACACTTTCTCGTGCCCAATATTCTCCTGGCTAGAAGAAACCTCCTTCTTTGACGCCGTTTTTTGTGTGCTCTGCGATACGCCCTGTGACGTCCCCTTTGATACACTTCCCGTACCCAGTTTTCCGGGCTTAAACGCGGTGCGCGGCGAACTGGAACTCCCACCGATAGCAGGCGCAAAATCGTCATCGCCCCACAAAGAACGCGAACGTGAACCTGTGCGCCTGCCCCAACTTGAGCTGCTTTCCGAACCCGAAGCACCCCGAGCAGCACGAGCGCCTGCACCACTGCCCGACCTGCCGCCAAACCAGCTAGAGCTATCGGAGAAGCCAGAGCTTCTGCCTGAACGAGAATTTCCCCAGAGGGAACCTCCACCCCAGGAATCGTCAATACCGCCATAACGGCGAGCCTCAGATTCACTGCGCCGCCAATCGAGAACCTCTGCAGGAATCTCATCTAAGAAACGCGATGGGATCTGCTCTTGCGGAGCGCCCCACTGGGCACGCGATGCAGACCAACTGATATATAGGCGTTCGCGAGCGCGTGTGAGAGCCACATACGCTAAACGCCGCTCTTCTGCCATTTCTTCGATACTTTCCATCGACCTCATGTGCGGGAAAATTCCATCTTCCATGCCCGTCACAAAAACTACCGGAAATTCCAAGCCCTTAGCAGTGTGAATCGTCATCAACACAACTTCGCCTTGCTCTGCAGCTGCTGGATCTGGAATTTGATCGGTATCAGATACGAGAGACACCTCATCGAGGAAATCAGCAAGCGTCCCCTCGGGATCTCCCTCAGAAAAATCTGCAGCAACTGAACTCAGCTCAGCCAAATTCTCCAGACGCCCTTGATCTTGGGGATCTTTCGACTGTGCCAACATCTCCGTATAGCCAGATTTCTCCAGTACGGCTTCGAGAATATCCACTGGTTTAGCGCCTGCTTGAGCTTGCAGACGCAGCTCGTTGAGCATCAATCCGAATTCACTCACTGCACCTAACGCACGAGGAGTGAGTCCTTCAACGGGCGCGCGCCCAGCAATCTGCGCCTCTCGGGCATCAGCAGCATCCGATATAGCCACACCGAGAGAGACACCCCATAGCCGCGCATGCGCTGTGAGCGCACCCTCTGCTTTATCACCGATCCCTCGGCGCGGCTCATTCAAAATACGGCGCAGCGAAACAGCATCATCGGGATTCACAAGTGCGTGCAGATAGGCGAGCGCATCTTTAATCTCTTTGCGGTCATAAAATTTCGTGCCGCCTACGACCTTGTAGGAAATTCCTCCCCGCACGAGCATATCTTCCAACGCGCGGCTTTGAGCATTTGTACGATAAAAAACAGCAATATCTTTGAAGCGATACCCCTTGCTGCTGCGCAAAGCGTCGATTTCATCAACCACGAAACTCGCTTCGTCTCGCTCCGAATCTGCCACATAGCCAACGAGAAGATCACCTGAGCCAGCAGACGTCCAAAGATTTTTGGCACGCCGGCCTTCATTATGCGCAATCACGGCATTTGCTGCGGTGAGGATATTCTGCGTGGAACGATAATTCTGCTCCAGCACAATCGAATGGGCACTGGGGAAATCTTGCTCAAAATCGAGGATATTGCGGATCGTCGCACCACGGAAAGCGTAAATCGACTGATCGGAATCTCCTACCACAGTGAGTTTTGCGTGCTCCTGCGCATTATCAACGCCAACGAGCTCTCGAACCAACTGATATTGCGCTGTGTTTGTATCCTGATATTCATCTACGAGAATATGACGGAAACGGCGGCGGTAACGCTGAGCAATATCGGGATTCGCCCGAAATAAAAGCACGGTTTGCATGATGAGATCATCGAAATCCATTGCACTGGCAGCAGCCAAACGCGCCTGATATCGCGTGTACACCTTGGCAAGAATCACATCGTCTTTGCTCTGCGCGGTTAGCGCATACTGCGAAGGAGTAATCATCTCATTTTTGAGGTCGCTCACTCTCATTGCCATCACTTTAGGAGTGTAGGTCTTGGAGTCGATATTTTCCTCCGCCAAGACCATCTTCATTAAACGCTGAGAATCTGAGGCGTCATAAATCGTAAAAGACGAACGCATACCGATAGCTTCGTGCTCCGCGCGAAGAATACGCACGCACGCGGAGTGAAACGTGGCAATCCACATCCCCCGTGCAGCTGCGCCGAGTGTAGCCTCAAGGCGCTCTCTCATCTCTTTCGCAGCTTTGTTGGTAAAGGTAATCGCCAGTACCTCATGAGCGCCGAGCACTCCGGTTGAAATAAGGTAGGAAATACGGGTGACGAGCACGCGCGTTTTTCCCGAGCCAGCTCCTGCAACTACCAAGAGGTAGTCGCCAGGATAGGTGACGGCGGCATACTGCTGTTCGTTTAAGCCTGAAAGCAGGCTGCGGATAGCGTCTGGATTCATCGAAGGATATGTATTCATAGCCCCTTAAGGTTAGCTCACCCCATAGGGAAATTTTGAATTAAACCTCATGGAATACATGACGATCTAGAGCAGCGCATATCAGCTCTAGAGGTACAACATGCAGCATTGCAAGCACAGTGAAGGGATTTCGTGAACGTTTAGACGTTGCTTATGCCTATATTCAACAAAAAATGATTAACCACCTCGTAAACACCAGTGGTGCCAACGAAACGACTAACACCTTTCACCTAGCTATAAAGACCTATCGAAATAATTTTTGCCGGCAGTTTTGAAATGGATAAATATTCTTCTTTTTTCCCTGGCACGCAGGAATGATCTCTGCTTTGCAATTTTTTGAGCTTAGTAAGCAAATAGATTGTCTGCGATTTTTATTTGTGTGAAGCTTTTTAGACAGATATAAAAGGTGTTGCCGCTACGAACAATTGTAGCGGCAACACCTTTTATATAGATCAGATACGAGCTAAAGTTCACTCAGCAGCATCGCCCACACGAACGCGCACAAACCCAGTACACGTTGCGCCTGCAGCCTTGAGAATCTGGCTCACAGTCTGCTTAGCGTCGCGAGCATACGGCTGATCGAGCAACGTAACCTGCTTGAAGAAGCCCTTCAAACGTCCTTCAACAATCTTCGGCACAGCCTGCTCAGGCTTGCCTTCTTGGATCGTCAGCTCGGTAGCAATGCGGCGTTCATTTTCCACAACATCTTCTGGCACATCTTCCTCAGAAAGGTAACGAGGAGACATAGCTGCGATATGCATAGCGACATCACGCGCAACGCTCTCACCTGCAGCGTCAGTTGCCACAAGCACAGCCACCTGAGGCGGAATATCCGGCGACGTGCGGTGCATGTAAGCCTCGACGTGCTCGCCTTTAAGGACGTTGAACGAACCAACGGCAAGTTTTTCACCAATAATACCAGTGAAGTTTGCTACGCGATCGGCAACGGTGCCGTCAGCATGAGGAGCTGCAAGCACCTCGTCTAACGTCATTGCATTAGCAGCAATAGCAGCATCCAGAATCTCTTGCGCAAACGCAATAAACTTCTCGTTCTTTGCCACGAAATCGGTCTCCGAATTAACTTCGAGAACTACACCTACCTCGTGCGATCCCTCCTGCAAAATACGCGAAAGCACCAAACCTGCAGAAGCAGTGCGCCCTTCACGTTTTGCGGCGGTCTTCAAACCTTTGAGACGAAGCAGCTCTTCAGCGCGTGCCACATCTCCATCAGCTTCATTGAGAGCGTTCTTCACGTCCATCATTCCTGCGCCAGTCTTTTCGCGCAGAGCCTTAATATCAGCCAACGTTACGGCCATAGCTTTTCCTCCTAGGAATGTATTCTTAGCTCACTGAGCGGATTCAGAAGCAGCTGCCTCTGGAGCTTCTTCAACCGGAGCACTCTCAGCTGCTGGAGCTTCCTCAACTGCCGGCGTTTCAGCATCGTCAGCTTTCTTCTCGCCTTCGAGCAGCTCACGCTCCCACTCAGGCATTGGCTCAGCTTCCGCTTCCTGCTCGCCGCCCTTAGCTTTACCACGCTCAAGCAAACCTTCCGCAACAGCGTCAGCAACAATAGACGTGAGCAATTCAATGGAACGAATCGCGTCGTCGTTACCCGGAATTGCGTAATCCACGTCATCTGGATCGCAGTTGGTATCGAGAGTTGCAACCACTGGAATATTAAGTTTACGAGCTTCAGCAACTGCCAAATGCTCCTTTGGCGTATCAACTACCCAAACCAAGCTTGGCACCTTAGCCATATCGCGGATACCGCCGAGTACGCGCTCAAGCTTTTCCTTCTCGCGGCGCATCATCAGCAGTTCTTTCTTGGTGCGACCAGAACCTGCAACGTCATCGAAATCGATAAGCTCAAGCTCCTTGAGGCGCTGAATACGCGCGTGAACAGTCTGGAAGTTGGTGAGCATACCGCCCAGCCAACGCTCGTTCACGTATGGCATACCTACGCGCTCAGCCTGCTCTTTAATGCTCTGCTGAGCTTGGCGCTTCGTGCCAACAAAAAGTACGTTTCCGCCGTGTGCAACAGTTTCCTTCACAAAATCGTATGTGCGGTTAATGTCCTCTACGGTCTTGCGAAGGTCAATAATGTAAATGCCGTTACGATCGGTGAGGATGTAACGCTTCATCTTCGGGTTCCAACGGCGGGTCTGATGCCCGAAGTGAACGCCGGCTTCAAGCAGCTGGCTCATAGATACGACTGCCATGCGGCTGTCTCCTATCTGCACGGATAATCCGCGCTCGGTTTCCTGCGCTTCGCGGTATGCGAAACGCCCTAGTGCACATCGTCTCCCACACAGACATCGAGCCCTCGCAATCTGGCTACTGCCGTCACAGCGCGGTTTACTCTCATATCCAACCGAAGGGAGCCGTCCTGAATCGACGAGCGATAATTGAACTACCGAAGTATTCTTTACTGCTCATTTTCAGGGAAGCACACGCGATTTGATTACTTACTGCTATGCCCCTATCGACGTATATCGATATACAAAAGCACAGCCGTTTAAGTTTATCGGTAAATAGCTAAATTTCGCCAATTGTGAAGAAATCTTTACTATGAGATTTCGCGCACGGGACGCACATTCATCCCTTATCTCCTCACTATTCTCGCAAAAGGATATGCGCCTTAATATTATGTGACCCATATATGTGCCCTGTATATGGAGAGGTGGGAAAAATGCGCTTCCTTAATTTCTAAGCCAATAAACATACCGAGCAGTCGGCAGCACGTAGGCTTTCAGATGCGTAACTATACGTACACTCCCCTACCTATCATGCGTGACTATACGTACACTCCCCTACCTATCTTTTCAAGATGCCTATCTTTCCAAGAATCTCGTGCACCTATGCAGATAAATAATCCTTTGCTGAACACTCGGCAGCGTCTCGTGCTCTCACAGACCTTATGCCCACGGATCTGCGCGTGTTGTCCGCAGCTCTTGAAGACGCCATGACTATCCACAGATATTTATGCACTCAGCACACAATACTTGCAATCTTGCATACTGCCTCTATGAATACTCTCATTTCTCTCGTATCAGCTCTCTCGTTAGCGAGCGCAGCGCTCACAGGCGTAGCAAGCAGCCATACCTTCGGTGACGCGGACGCCGCATCTGCAGTTCACGTCACCCCTACTGCCAGTAAGGCACCTCAACGCTCTCAGACTCAACGCTCGCAGAGAAATAGCTTCTACCAATCCCCGACAGGACGTGAACCAACGATCCTCACCAAATTTTCCCCAGGGAAAAATAACTGGAATCCAGGGCATCGCGGCGTAGATATAGCAATGAACTCTGGCGAAACCGTCTATGCCAGCGCAAGCGGAAAAGTGATCTACGCAGGAATTCTGGCTAGCAGAGAAGTCGTATCGATTGAAGACAGCCGAGGAATACGCACAACCTATGAACCAGTAATTCCTGCCGTAAAAGCCGGAGATACCGTCAGCGCAGGAGATCCTATCGGCACAATCACAGGAACGCACTGCGGCAGTGGAATTGTCTGCCTGCATTGGGGAGCTAAACGAGGCAGTGATTCATATATGAACCCCATGTGGCTACTTCATCCACCATTCGTACGCCTGTTGAAATAGGAATACACCATCACATAAGCAATACTCTAGCTATAGCAGAATTTACCGTGCGCGAGAAGGAGCCTGCATAATGCCAGATCCTACCGTTCCCGCGCCTCGGAATTTACCGCACGCGAGAAGGAGCCTGAAAACAATGTGAGTTTTATTCAGGCAATCAAAAACTTTACTGACGTGCAAAGAAGCGCTTGAAGGCTAGAGGCTAGCAACCTGCCCGTCTGCATACAAAGATCTACGACAGGAAAGAAGAGATTCACAGGTACGGACTGCGAGCACGCTATAGCACAGACACCAAGAAACAATCTCTCACACGCACGTCTCCCCTCCTCCTTCGAGCGCGCTATACTCACCATCGAGATTGTATTCACGCCCGAGGATGAGCCTGCCCGAAGGCAGCTCTGAGGCGTTCAGCGCTCACATGTGTATAACGCTGAGTTGTACCTATTGAGGCATGCCCTAAAAATTCTTGAACACTCCTCAAATCTGAGCCGCCCGCGAGCATATGAGTTGCCGCACAATGGCGTAAATCATGGGGAGATATTGCCGGAACTCCAGCATGAGCAGTTGCGCGATCCAGAATTATGCGAACAGTGCGCGAATCGAGTCTACCTCCTCGCACCCCAAGAAACAGAGCATCATACTCAATCGTCACCATATCGTCTCGCACATCCAACCAAGCATCGAGAGCCGTGCGCGCAGGAATACCAAAAGGAACCACCCGTTCTTTGTTTCCTTTTCCAATCACCCGAAGCGTATTATCTGGCTGCACATCCGAAAGATTCAGCCCAACAGCCTCAGACACACGCAAAGCCCCCGCATAGATCAACTCGATCAATGCCCAATTCCGAACTGCCGCAGAATCGATCTTCCCAGATTTCGGCTGAGCAGCTTGGTGAAAATAGGTAAGAAGCGCAGATACTTGAGCTTCGCTGAGAACTTGGGGAAGTTTGTTATCCGGGCGCGCAGAGCCTAAACGTAATCCAGCATCGACGTTCGTATAGGAGTTTTTATAAAGCCACGTTGAAAAAGTTCGGATCGCTGCACTGTGCCGTGCTAAAGAAGCACGAGAATGCCCTGCTTGTGCACGAGCAGAGAGCCACGCTCTCAAATCAGCAAGTTCGAGTAGCGATAACTGATCGAGAAACTCCTCGCCACTTCCTTCACTATTTCCTGCTATTTCGTGAGCGCGTGCACTTTCGTGAATGTCCGCTATTTCGTGAGCGCGTGCACTTTCGTGAATGTCCGCTGTTGTGCGAGCACCCATCATTGCCGTCGCCGCCGGCACATGAGCATTCGCTGGCACCTTAGCATTCATCGTCACAAAGCTTCCTGAGTTTTCCCCTAAAAAATTCAGAAGTGAGGCAGCCTCAGCCATATATGCCCGAGCAGTATTTTCTGAATCGCCACGACGAACGAGAAGCTCCTGCCCAAACTCCTGCACAATCCTGTCTACCGCATCGCGCGCACTTTCCATAGAATCAATCTATCTGCTCACAATAAATTTAGCACACTCGTTTTCTCATCTAGCTCACAGACTTGACCCATTTCCCATGCCGCTGAGTGACCATACCGAGCAATAAAAGCTTCCCTAATCCTGCTCGTGTTTCCTCGATATCAATCCCTGCAGATAAACTGATCTTTTCGATAGACGCAGGCTGCATTTTCGGCACCGCATCAAAAATTTTCTGCCCATCAGAGCCAATAGACGAGGCGGGAGGAGAGAAAAAATCTTGCTCACCGCCAATAGGCATTTCGAGCTGAGCGCCTATAGGAGCTGCTAGCTCTCTCACATGAGCCACGCTACTAATCAAAGTTCCACCGTTTCGAATCAACTCATGGCAACCAGCTGAGTTTGGCGAATCAATAGCACCTGGAACAGCGCCTACAGGGCGCCCAATTTCTAAAGCTGCACGAGCCGTGTTTAAAGCTCCAGAGCGCACTGGGGCTTCAATGACGATAGTCGCTCGGCTAAAAGCGGCTATCAGACGATTTCTTAGCAAAAAACGATGAGCATGAGGCGCAGAGCCTAGAGGAAATTCGGATATGACTAGACCTCCACCTTTCCATATCTTTTCGTATAGATCCCTATGAGAAAGGGGGTACACACGATCAACTCCAGCCGCAGAAAATATGACGGTTGAGCCTTTAGCCAGAAGGGCTCCTTTATGTGCTGCAGCGTCAATCCCAAAAGCTCCGCCCGAAACAATCGTAAAATTCTGGGCTAACTCGTAGGAAAAATCAACGGCAGTGCGAACTCCCCGATTGCTTGCGGCGCGCGAACCAACAATCGATATTGCAGGACGAACACGTACCCCTAAAATTTCTTGGCACACATCAAAATCGCCTCGCACCCACAGCATATACGGCGCCCGATCTGCCAGATCGTCAATCATTGCCGGCCACAGATTATCACTCGGTAAAATTACCTGTGCACCAAGTTTTTCTAAAGAACGGTACCTCGATTCGGCGCATTGACGCCATGAGCCTGCGCTGCCACGCAGAAGTTCGGCATATTTACGCAGCCACACAGAATAACTTTTACCAGCAATTTCCTCTAGGTCTGTATCCTTCGCGTGCAGACGATCCAGAGCGCCTTCAAAACCAAAACGCTCAATCGCTGCAGCCCCTCGAATATCTGCGCTTTCTACAATATAGCTCCACGCAATAGCTGCCGCGCGTTCGTCGCTGAGTTCGCACAGAGATTTTGAGAATTGAATCGGGCGCTCAACGCAAGACGAAGCCCCTCCGGCAGATACGCAAATTTCACTATTCCCCATATATCTCATCTCCTCCTCGCAACGTAAATGCCGCCGCTATATCTTCATCAGATGGGATTTCATGCGAACGAATATCCGCAATACTCCATGCCACTCGGCGCATACGATCTAATCCACGCAGACTTATCTGCCCGAGAGTGAGCTGACGATCAATGATCTGCTCCATACGTGGGGAAAATTTCGTGTATCGCCTCAGCCACGATCCTGGAATCTGACTATTCGTGTGCAGTGTAAAAGGTGAATCAATTGCCTCTAAACGTTTACTGCTGCGTTCACGCGCCTGCCCAATCACCTCGCGAGCTTCCTGCGTCGTCATAGTACTTCCTGCGGCGAGCTGTGCTTTTGATGGACGATTAAGCACTAATCGAATATCAAATCTATCTCGAATCGGCCCGCCCAAATTGCTTCGATACGTGGCGCGTTCATGAGCTTTACACACGCACAAGCCATGCCCGTCAAGGGCATGGCCGCAACGGCACGGATTAGCGGCAGCAATCAGTTGAAAGCGCGCTGGATAACGTACATGAGCTTTAGTTCGATGAAGATCCACCCACCCAGTTTCCATTGGTTGGCGCAAAGCCTGAATAGAGCGTGCAGAAAATTCCGGAAACTCATCACAAAAGAGAACTCCATGATGCGCGAAAGTGACGGCACCTGGGCTTGGTATCCCAGCTCCACCACCCACAAGGGCTGGAGTGGAAGCGCTATGATGCGGAGCCGCAAGAGGGCGGCATCGTGGCAATTCCGTCACCCGCATGCCACCCAGAGAACGAATTGCGGCTACTTCCACTGCTTCACGCTCGGAAAGCGGAGGAAGAATTGCTGGAAAACGTTGAGCGAGCATTGATTTCCCCACTCCAGGAGGCCCAACCATCTGCACATGATGCCCACCGACTGCCGCTACCATCAATGCCCAGATCGCCTCATTTTGCCCATAGACATCACTCATATCTCCAGAGCTATCTTCTGCAAAAAGATCAGCAGAATTATGCTCTGGATATGAATATTGGGCTACTTCAAATTTAGCGTGAGACACACCAAGCATTCCTGCCATCTGCCCTAAGTGAGCAACAGGAATGACCTGCAGACCAGGAACTAATTGTGCTTCTTCAACATTAGCTTGAGGCACATACAAGTGCGTGAATCCCTGCTGCACAGCGCCCAACGCACACGGCAAAACTCCACGAACTGCACGCACTGAGCCATCCAACCCAAGCTCTCCAATCACTGCAGCAGTACGCGGTAGCGTGCGATAACCCAGTGCACCAAAAATCGCACTAGCAATTGCTAAATCGTAGCCACTGCCAGACTTTTCAGTATCTGCAGGAGAAAGGTTGAGAGTGAGTTTCTGATTTGGCCATTGAATTCCGATATGAGAAAAACTTGCCCGCAACCGCTCCTTCGCTTCATGTACAGCAGCATCTGCCAGCCCGACAATACTAACGCTTGGCAGCCCCGCGAGCAAAGCTGCCTCAACGAGTACTCTTCGAGCCTCAAGACCACGCAAACTTACGCTCATTACGCTGCCTACGATTGGCTGCATCACTGCACATCTTTCACATGATTCACACTGTACTGATCAGCGTGAACAACGACGCCCACCACATCTACAGCAATATTTTTCACCTCTGCTTGCAGGCGTGCAGCTCCGACGCTCATGCACCACTGCCCAATGAGAGAACGCAGACGAGCAAGTTTGACGGGAATAATCGCCTCTTCAGGCGTACCGGTGGATACTATTCCCAAAGTACAGGCTCTACGAGTTTTAACTTCAACTGCAACAACTGCCTCACGCTGAGGATCGTAAGCAACGATATCCAGCTCCCCTCCGCATCCACGCCAGTTGCGATCGAGAATTCTATAATCATTGGCACGCAGATAGGTTTCCGCACACTTTTCACCCCACGCCCCTAAATCACGGCGAGACATTCTCTGAGCTTGCTCGATGAGCTTATTCATAACGAAACCTCCCTTTTATGTGGTTTCGATTTCAACACATCTGCAGGTGTGCGCGATCAGAGCATAATTACTTGTGGATATTCATGGCATATCCGTGCTATGCGAACAACTCGCAAGCGTACATACCACTACTCCCTCTCACCTCTCTCCTATCCCGTCTTACTTCGCTCAAACTTCTGCAGCATTCATAAAAAGCTCGCTGCCGCAATCGCCTTGCTCCAATTTTCTTGCCGAAATTTCCTTGTTTCAGTTACTTTTCCAGAGCGTCACGTTGAGCATTTCTTTTTTTAATTTCGCTTTCCAGAATTTTCATATTGCGCCGCACACGCAAATAGATACATACCCAAATCACCGCATAAACAGCGAAGAATACACACAGACTTCCAAGTAGCTCCTGAGGCGTGCTTGACCACCAATGCAGATACGTACCTGCCAGCAGTAAACACAACATCATGACGCTTATATGCCGAAAAGTATTAAAGAGCAACGAATATTTCTCGTTGTCATAAATACGCGCATTGATAAGTGACGCTATACCCAACGCTGCATAAATAATACGTTCAATAAGAACAGCAAGATGAGGAGAGGAAAATGCCGCAATAAAACTTGGCACACCTGGTGAATAATACGATCCTCCTTGAGCAAAAGAAAAAATAAGCTCTATAGTCGTGCCAATGGTAATTCCAGCACACGCAGCAAGAAGAATACTGGTAAAAGTAGATGTTTGGTTTTTCATGGGAATATCCTTAAGTTTAAGAAAAATTAGCAATGTAAAAGAAAATAGATACCGCACACATATGCACACATATCAAGCCCAAGCGACGTAAAACTTTCAATGCAGAATATTACAAGCCTAAACACTTTTTGAAGTGTGGAAGCTGCCTGCGAGAAACAAAGCATTTCGTGTCGTCTTTAAGCCGCAAACTAATCGTGCCCGATATAGAAAGATCCAGATTTTTTATCGCAGAAAAACTGACGATTTCAGATTGAGAGATACGCACAAAATCTTTGCTCGCCAGCC
The DNA here is from genome assembly GCA_958428545.1 of uncultured Arcanobacterium sp. Classification (GTDB taxonomy): domain Bacteria; phylum Actinomycetota; class Actinomycetes; order Actinomycetales; family Actinomycetaceae; genus Arcanobacterium_A. Next base: position 39,202 of record CAUAGM010000004.1, read on the forward strand.
ACTCTTCGAGCTGATAAATTCTCGCTTTTACCAGCCAATCTCCATGTAGCGTATGAGCATAGACGCTCTTATCTTTCGTATAAAAAGATAAGATTGAACGTATATCTAAAACTTTTGCTTGGCTACCCTGCAGCCCAACGATGCGCTCTAGGCGGACTGAGGCGTCACCTCCCGAGAAAGACGAGACAATTTCCTGTATCGCTTGAACTTGCGTATCAATCGCTTTCGCCGTCACCACAATTTCCGTCTCGGCAACGTTTGGATCGATATTCACCGTCAGCTTCATTCCACGCCTTTCGCAGACCATAAACGCTTATCTGCGGTATAGGATTCAATACCGCCAACACAATTTAGTAAAACGAATAACGCAAACAAACTCAAAGCTATACAACTATCTGGTTATATTCTCGCGATAAGCGGTTAAAAATCCACCAGAGCTTTCACACCTTGCCTATTTTTAAGCTTATCAATTCCTAAGCTTATTTACTCCCACGGGCTTTTATATTCCACGCGCTTTTACCCCTCCCCCTCGCGTTTTGCCCCAGAATAAATTAGGCTCTGCCTTAATGTGAAGCAGCCTAGCATTACTGCTCATTAAAGTATTACTGCTCGTTAATCCCTATTTCATTCACAATATCCGGCTTATTAAGCTCCTCTACGTTCACGTCTTTAAACGTGACGATTCGCGCTGAACGAATAAAGCGCGACGCGCGATAAATATCCCATACCCACGCATCGGTGAGAGTCACCTCAAAGAAAATATCACCCGCAGCAGAAGCACGCACATTCACATCTACATCATTAGCCAGATAAAATCGCCGCTCCGTCTCAACCACATATCGAAATAAACTCACCACATCGCGATACTCACGATAAAGTGCTAGTTCCTGCTCTGATTCATAATTTTCCAGTTCACCCATGCCACAAACTTTCGCACACTATGAGACGCCAGGCAACCGCCACGCCGTACGATGCGAAGAACTCGCTCCATATTTCTTCAACGCTTCTATATGTGCCGCAGAAGAATAGCCTTTATTCCTATCCCAATGATACTGAGGATACCTATCTGCGAGCGTCACCATATATGCATCGCGTTGAACTTTTGCAAAAACTGACGCTGCCGCCACAGCAGCACACTGAGCATCGCCTTTAACGACCGTTTGCACTTCAATATCGGGCGGCTGCGGCAGGTTTTCACAGAGCGCTTTACCATCGGCAGCAAGTTCAAAAAGACCTGCTGGGCTCCACCAATTATGTGACCCATCAAGCAACACAGCATCAATCGTTATCTCTTGATTCTCAATTTTCTCAACAGCTCGTGCAGCAGCAATACGCAACGCAGCAATGATTCCATAATCATTAATCTCACTCGGCTGGGCGGATCCAACGGCCCATGCTCTCACCCACTGCGAACAGGGCTCAAACAAAGCTTCGCGAGCCGCCGCCGTCAGCTGTTTAGAATCGCGCAAGCCCGCAGGAAAAGAATCAGACGTTTCATTAGTGACGACAGCAATCCCTACACTTACAGGCCCTGCTAAAGCACCTCTCCCAACTTCATCGACTGCAGCAAGATACACTAATTCGCTGGAATTACGCCGAGCAGATAACTGCTCAATATAGGTTTTTTCAATTGCTCTACTGGGGACAATTCGGCTTTTGCCTGCCACACACTCACTCCGATTCTTGAGTATTTTGCTCTCCGTGAGATTCCTTATGCTCAGGAGCTGGCACCTTGGCAAATACATCTTTTTCCGAATGAAGAATGCCTAATCTGTTCATCGGATAAAAAATAAGCCAAGCACGCCCTTCTACGTTAGATACAGGCACGAATCCAAATCCTGTTTGTGTATGATGAATCCTAGAATCTGCAGAATTACTGCGATTATCACCCATCACCCACAGGTATCCTTCAGGCACAGTGACGTCAAACTGAGTATCGGAGGGAGAAGCTCCGTCTATCACGTACGATTCATCGATAGCAACACCATTGACGGTGATACGCCCATCGTCACCGCAGCATGCCACGCGATCTCCACCCATCCCAATGATCCGCTTCACTAAAAAGTTGGTACCGTCTTTTGGTACCAGCCCGATAGCCTGCCCAATATGCGTGAGAGTAGAAGCAACAATTCCTTGTTTCGGCTGTTGTATACCGTGCAACCATTCACCTGGATCTTTAAAAACGACGATATCGCCGCGATGCAATTCCTCGGCGCTATCAGCGAGTTTATTCACCATAAGATAATCGCCAGGCATAATCGTAGTTTCCATAGAGCCTGAAGGCACAGTGAACGACTGCAGAAAAAATTCTTTCACAGCTACCGTACAGAGCAAGGCAACGGCGAAAATCGTGATTGTTTGAAGAATCCCAGACACTATACTCTTACGGGATCGCGCAGATGTAGAATCGATAAGCGGAGTTTCGTTTATGCGCGCTAAGCTGCTTCTTTCTCGTTCGCGAAAGGCATCGGCTTGAGGCGCAAACGACGGCGGCATGTGCTCCATTGCTGCTTCGCGTGCGTCTTCAACATCAGCACTGCGACCACCAAAGCGCGGCGCATCGCTCGCCTCAGATAGTTCGTGATCGTGCGCCATATTTACTCCCTTACGCAATTATTCTTCAAGCTCATCGCTCTCCCGCCTCAGAATATCGCATATTGCATACGCTCCTGCACTCCAAAGCCCCTATGGAATGTATCAATTGCATTACGATTTTAAGAAAGTACCTCAGCCACGTAGTGAGCTTACAGCAGTATCAGACGCGGCTACAGATTAGGAGGAGCAAAAGTGTTTACTGTGCTGCGATCTGCACTGCTCATTGCTGCGATCTGCACTTCTAACGGCAAACTAATTGGCAATCAATAAAACACGCTAAAGATGAGATAGGTAAAGGATTTTAATCGCTGTAACGTGAACTTTCCATCGTGCTTTAGGCACCTTAGTAAGCCCCTTAGTGAAAATTCTTCACTCTCAAAAATCGCGATTTCAGTATACTCACGTTTACCACAACGTATGGATTCACGCGCACATAAAAGAAAAAGACTCAGCTAAGCTGAGCCTTTTCTCATTCAAAGCGAATCAACGAGCATCCTCACGGCGCTCTTTAATCTTCGCTGCCTTGCCACGGCGATCACGCAAATAGTAAAGCTTTGCGCGACGCACGCTACCGCGCGTCACAACCTCAATTGAATCAACATTTGGAGAATGCAATGGGAATGTGCGTTCCACCCCCACGCCAAAGCTAATCTTGCGGACAGTGAACGTAGCGCTCACACCTTTACCGCCGTTGCGGCGAATCACAACACCTTGGAACACCTGAATACGCTCACGGTTACCTTCCACAACCTTAACGTTTACCTTTACGGTATCGCCAGCGCGGAAATCTGGGCGATCTTTCAACTGATCCTTGGTAATTTCGTCAAGAAATGCCATATCCTCATTCTTTTCTCGCTATGCACGCAGGTCACAGCAGTAGACGGTATTTTCTCGCTGGTACGCCACCCCCTGCGGCAGGCCCTGCGCACTATGAAGCGAGCAACGTTGCTATTGTGCCATATCTACGCGCAGACACATAGTTATATCCTTGTTGATCTGATCACCCACAGGAAATGTGCGTCTACCTGAACGCTCAAACCCACAACTCGAATACGCACGCTGAGCGCGCCTATTCTCACTATTCACACCCAACCAGAGGTAAGGAGCTGGCGGAATCGGAGTACGCCGAGCCAGATGCTCACGCAACATTGCGATAGTCTCTTTCATCATTTGTTTAAACAGTCCAGAGCCTCGCCACTCTCGATCAACATATGCCTTTTCGAGGTACATGAGTGGACCTTCACGAGACACTCCATCTGCCGTCACAAAATCAACCAGAGCACCCTCATCTTCGCCTGCCGCTTGATCACCATCGGGCACAATCACCCACGTATAGCCCACTAATTCAGCGGTAGGCGCTCCAGCTCGATCGCATAACTGCGCCACCACAAGCATATGTTTATCAGGCACAGCAAGCAGCTCTTCAAAATTCTTCGCTTGTAAATTCTCGGAAATAAATGCCTGAATATCCTCACATGCTAATGAAGGAGGCGCAGCATCAGGAAAAGTGCGCGATGCAAGCGAACTCAACATCGCAGCATCCTCAGGAAGCGCCCTGCGAATGCGTATGAACGTGAAGCCCTCATTTCTTCCTCCCGCAGAATTTTTCTGTACGAAAAAATGATGCTGAGCTGCACAAGCTATCTCTTTTTTTGAAAGGCGCACAGTATCCACATGAAAAAGCATATCTGGACGATAGAGCGCCGTACGGGCGAATGCCTGCTCTTTTCGCCAATGTGCTACAGCTGCGTGGTTTCCGCTCGTAAGCACGCTCGGTACACGAATCCCACGAAAATCCAGCGGACGCGTATAGACAGGATACTCAAGAAGCCCTGCTTCGCCATGCGATTCTTCAACAAGTGATTCTGGATTACCAACCATTCCCGGCAGAAGCCTGCTCACCGCCTCAATCAGCGCAACAGCTGCAACTTCACCCCCATTGAGCACATAGTCGCCAAGAGAGTATTCCATCACAGCAACGCCCGGCTGGCTACGATAATACTCGGCAACGCGCGCATCAATTCCCTCGTAACGCCCACAGGCAATGACGATATGCTTAGTTTCCTGCGCAAGCCTAGTGCACATCCCTTGAGTAAGCTGAGGTCCGCTCGGGGTGGGAAGTGCAAGCACAAAAGGTGCAGAGCCGATCATCTCAGAGCCACCAACTTCGGCGTTACACATCTGCCCTGCTGGCACATCACTATCTGTAGTGGCATCAACTATGGTGCCGCCAAGCACAGCGCTATCAACCTCAACATTGCGCATCGTCACGCAATCGATTGCTTCAGCCCAGACATCTGGCTTCATCACCATTCCAGCACCGCCGCCGCATGGTGAATCATCGACTGTGCGATGCACATCATGCGTCCAATCTCGAAGATTGTGCGCAGCTATACTGATAAGCCCTGATTCTTGAGCTTTTCCTACAAGAGAAAGATCAAGCACACGAAAAAACTCTGGAAATACACTGATGATGTCAAACTGCATCACGGTTATTCCCCACTTTCTTCTTTACCTATGCCCTCATCTTCACTCACGTCCACATCATCAATCATCTCTGCTTCATCACTGCCAAACAGCCCAGATGGCGCATTGATGACGACGCAGTGATCGTCAATATCGATATTGGTGACTATCTCACGCACAAACGGCACGCGCACAATTGTGCCGTCTTCTTCGCGCACAAGTAGCAAATCTTGCGCAGGCATAATCTGCAGATCTTCTACAATTCCCAGCTCATAACCTTCTGGGTCGAGAGCCTCTAAACCACGCAGCTCGTGAGGATACCATGCATCATCTTCCTCGCCTTCAGCTTCATCTGATTCGATGACGAGAGAAACTCCACGCAGCGATTCTGCCGTTGTTCGATCTTTCACCTCAGCAAAACGAGCATACGTGCTGCCTTTATATTCGCGGATACTACGAACTGTGAGAGGGCCCGCATCGCTCGGATCTGTTTCAAGCGTCGTTCCCTCGCTCAGACGAGCGGCAGGAGAATCTGTGCGAACATCGAGTTTTACTTCGCCTTTAAGCCCATGCGCAGAGCCAATAATCGCCACAATCAGCTGCATGATATACGCCTTTCAGCCCAGTACACGTATGCTCGCACATACGCAACTACACAAGGTCTGCATAAAATATTGATACAAAATTTCTTAGGAATACAATAGTACCCGCACTCTAAAGCGCGGGTACTACGTCTATCTGCTATACGGCATGAGCAGAAGGAATCAGCGATCTGTCTCAATCACGTCTACGCGAACTGGACCATCTGACGACAATGCGTTGACAACTGAACGCAATGCCTTTGCCGTGCGCCCGTTGCGACCAATCACGCGACCAAGATCATCTGGATTTACACGAACTTCAAGGAGTTCTCCGCGACGATTGACGCGCGACGAGACTTCAACGTCATCGGGATTATCAACGATCCCACGAACCAAATGCTCAAGAGCTTCTGCCAACATCAGGCTTCAGCCCCTTCTTCAGCAGCTGCTTCTTCGGTGACGCTTTCCTCGGCTTTTGCTTCTTCAGCTGCGGCTTGTGCAGCAGCTTCTGCCTCAGCTTTGGCCTTAGCCTCTGCCTTTTCTGCACGAAGTTTCTCAGCAGAATCCTGCACAGCCTTCACAGCCTGCTCACGCAGTGCTTCAACGCTCTTCTTCTCAGCAACTTTCAAGGTGGACGTTGCATCGCCACCCTTGACGGCCTGCCAATCACCCGTAATCTTGAGCTGCGCCATCACAGGTTCAGACGGCTGAGCACCAACAGAGAGCCAGTACTGAGCACGCTCAGAATTAATATCAATCACTGATGGCTCTGTATTGGGGTTATAAAAACCGATTTCTTCGATAACGCGCCCATCGCGCTTCTTACGAGAATCAACCACGACCACGCGATAGTGCGGTGCGTGGATCTTACCCATACGCTTTAAACGAATTTTAACTGCCACTTTCGCAGTTCTCCTGTTTCTTTGTTTCGGGGTGGATAAACAATAGCTCTGGTGGGTTTCAGCACCATTATTTATCCGAACTGAGGTGGGCTGTGAGTTGAGAGGGACTCACACACACCCAAGTAACTGTTCAATAGTGCCAGAAAACCTCCGCAATCTCCATTTCACGCATATTTTCGCCGCAAAGATCACACTTCTTTTCATGAGGTGCTGCGGCAACGCTATGATGGCGATCACAGCTTATTCGCAGGCTGCTGCACGCATTGACAAAAATGCTCCTTCTCGCGTCACAATAGAAACGTGAGAAAATTGACGAATAGTTCACGGGAAAATCGGCACGCCTCATTAACGCACGCCAACAGTACACGTTCTCTTAATCTTGCTCGTTTTGCTTGGATCTCAATTGCCGCTTCTGTGCTCACAATGGCTTTGAAATTCGGCGCTTTTCTCCTCACAGGATCCGTTTCTCTTCTTTCAGACGCACTCGAATCAATCGTCAATCTCATTGCCGCTATAGTCGCTCTTATAGCACTGAAAATAGCAGACAGCCCCGCAGACGAACGCTATACTTTTGGGCGGTCTAAAGCAGAGTATTTCTCGGCAGGAATCGAAGGCGCCATGGTTTTTGTGGCAGCAGCGGCAATTATTTTCTCAGCAATCCAGCGCATAATTCAGCCCGCTCCGCTCGACAATGTGGGCATTGGTCTACTTGTTTCCGCGATTGCCGCATTGATTAACGGAGCAACCGGGCTGATTTTGCTGCGCACTGGTCGCACACACTCCTCTCCCACTCTGATCGCTGACGGCAAACATCTACTCACCGACGTCATCACTACTATTGGCGTCATTATCGGAGTGTTGCTAGTGACGGCAACTCATTGGATACTGCTCGATCCTATTGTGGCAATCCTCGTAGCTCTCAATATTATTTGGATCGGTATCGGTCTTATCCGTTCAGCAATGGCTGGCCTACTTGATGCCGCACTCCCTGATGAAGAAAACGAACAAATCATCACGGTTCTGCGCACGTTTATGAGCGACACCGCCACATTCCATGGTCTACAGACCCGCCAGAGTGGACGTGTGCGGTTCGTTCGAGTAGATGTGCAAGTGCCTGGCTCATGGACAGTTGCTGAAGGGCACTCTTTCGGCGAAGAAATTGAAGCGGCAATTCGACATCAACTCCCAGAAACCCACGTGACTGTGCACGTTGAGCCAATTGAAGATCCCAGCTCATACGAAGATATTCCCGAAGGATATATTCCTCTCACCACCACTTTTGATGCTCTTCAACCTCGTACAGTCTCATAATCTCTGCGTCACTACAGCTCTATGAGCATCGCTATTTTATTATTAGCGCTTATTATTACCGCCACTCATTTTTATATTCCCTGCTATAACTATTGCGCATATCACCATGTTTCATTTCCTGACGGCACCCATCCTGCCAAACTCTGAGCTTCTTCTTTAAGGCTCGCACCTGCCATCCATTTCCCATCAATGATGACGCCAAAAGGCTCAGCAACAGCAGTAATATCTTTTTCCGGATCGGATGAATAGACCACAAAATCCGCTGGATCTCCATCACCCCACGACGGCAATTCGAGTAGTTCACGCGCTCCATAACTCGCTGCTTTCATTACCACATCAGCTGGCATACCGTGCGCTACCGCCGTCATCAATTCCACTGGCAGCGGGCGCGTAGCGATATTTTCAGCCGTATCTGTGCCCATCACAAAAAGACTTTCTGCCTCAACCATCTGAGCGAGACGCTCATCAAGGCTCTCATGCATAGCCAGCATACGAGCTTGGTAGCATGGAAACTTTGATCCTGCAGCAGCAAACTCAGGAAAACGATTCACTTGATACACAGTAGGATCGAGCAGGATACCGAGTTCACGAGCTTGCACTATCTGGCTCGCACTCATTCCTGTACCGTGCTCGATGCCGTCCACACCAGCATCAAGCAAAGCCTGCACTGTTTCTGCAGCAAAAGTATGAACCGTCACTTTCTTCCCTAGATCGTGCGCTGCCTGCACTGCATCTCGCAGAATCTCCGCTGGCCAAAGAGGAGCTAAATCAGGTTTCAGAAGAGAACGATCAATCCAATCTCCTACGAGCTTTATCCAGCCATCACTCACCTCAGCCTGCCGCCGAATTTCTTCTACGAGATCTTCCGGCTCTACTTCAGCCGCCAAATAGCGCGTATATCGCTTGAATCGAGCAATATGCCTGCCCGAATAAAGCACTTTTGGCAGGGCACCCACCTCGCACTCTTCTGCGCGCTCAGTAGCTTCACAAGCACGACGTTGGCTTCCTGCATCACGAATGAGGGTGACGCCAGCCGCACGGCATACCTTCAAACGGCGCAGAATTTCAGCGTCATCTACTAGCTCAACTCCATGGCTCATACCTGGATGATGATGAGCATCAACGAGACCCGGATAAATATATCCCGAAATTTCTTGCACAGATGCTGGATCAATTTGAATCGGAAGCTCATAGCGTATCACGCCGTCAATAACGTAGACGCTCGCTACATCAGTGCCGCGCAAGTGCCCTGTGAGATGCAAATTAGCCATAGGCACACTCTATCAGCACTTATGGTGCTACGAGCCTGCGCGCTTCCTCTTCCAGATCATACTTCCTTTTCCATATCACAAGCTTGCAAACGCATCTTCACGTTTCATTCCTCTCCCCTACCTTTGCTCCAAGATTCGCACTATGCATCACTGTGAGAAAGAGATAGAGAGGAGTTGACAATGCAAATTATGCATGCCTTAAAAATCAGCGCAAGAAACGTTTTAAAGCATCCAGATCAACATCTGGCTGTGACGTCGGCTCAGTAAATGCTGGCATCACAGGCTCTACTGGTTGCCCGAATGCTGTTCCTTGCGTCGAACGCTCAGAAGCAGTAGCACCGCTACGCTCTGCTTGAGCCGCAGCAAGTTCCTGCTGACGACGTTTCGCTGGGTTGCCAGAACGCCCTTTCTTTGAGCCAGAGCCTTTCTTCTTATTTTTGCCCTTCTGTTTCTTTGTGAAGCTACCACCCATACCTGGCATACCTGGAATATTCGGCATTCCTGGAATATTCGGCATTCCTGGCATACCGCCGCCGCGGCTCATCGACTGCATCACCTTACGTGCCTGCTCAAAGCGCTCCATAAGCGAATTAACTTCCGGCACAGTCGTACCCGAACCTTTTGCAATACGCTGACGGCGAGAACCATTCAAAATTTTCGGATCGCGGCGCTCCGCAGGCGTCATAGAAAGCACAATCGCCTCTTGCCGATCAATTTCTCGTTCATCGAAACTCTCAAGCGCATCTCGATATTGGTTCATGCCCGGGAGCATACCCATAATCTTTTTCATCGAGCCCATTTTGCGCATCTGGTTAAGCTGCACGAGGAAATCGTCAAGAGTGAAGGAGCCGCCAGCCATCTTTGCGGCTAAATCTTCTGCTTCCTGCTCACTCCACGTGCGCTCTGCCTGCTCAATAAGGGTGAGCATATCGCCCATATCCAAAATACGCGACGCCATGCGATCAGCATGGAAACGCTCAAATGCATCGAGCTTTTCTCCGGTAGAAGCAAAGAGAACTGGCTGCCCCGTGACGCCACGCACCGAAAGCGCCGCACCACCGCGCGCATCACCGTCAAGTTTCGAAAGCACAACGCCTGTGAAACCTACCCCGTCACGGAAAGCAATCGACGTATTCACGGCATCTTGGCCGATCATGGCATCGAGCACAAAAAGAATTTCGTTGGGCATGACTGCATCGCGAATATCGCGCGCCTGCTGCATCATTTCTTCATCGATACCAAGGCGACCAGCAGTATCAACCACCACCACGTCAAAACCGTTGTTGAGAGCATACGCAATACTCGATTGAGCCACGCTTACGGGATCGCCCACGCCATTTCCCAGCTCGGGCGCCCATACATCGACACCTGCCTGCTTGCCAACCACCTGAAGCTGATTGACGGCGTTAGGACGCTGCAGATCGGCTGCCACCAACAGCGGCTCATGCCCTTGCTCACGCAACCAGCGCCCGAGCTTTCCAGCAAGAGTCGTTTTACCAGCGCCCTGCAGACCTGCAAGCATAATCACCGTTGGACCTTCGCCTGGGCGCGCCCAATTCAGATCGCGGCTCTCCCCACCGAGAATCGCAATAAGCTCGTCATTAACGATTTTTACCACTTGCTGCGCGGGGTTGAGCGCTTGGCTCACAACTGCACCCACAGCTTTTTCACGCACACTCGCCGTAAACTCACGCACAACAGGAAGAGCTACGTCGGCATCAAGCAATGCACGGCGAATATCTGAGATGACGTCTTCCACGTCACTTTCAGTGAGCCTGCCATGCTTGCGCAAATTGCGAAGTGAACTGGTGATGCGATCGGATAACGAATTGAACATACCGCTAGTTTACTTTCTCTTTCTGATTCTGGAATCTATCTCGGCAAAGATTGCAGATACCTGCGTATTGCATAGCCGTGAGCACAGCTAGGTTTACTCACTAGATTAGGAGCGAATCGACGAAGCTTTCAGGGTCAAACGGTGCTAAATCGTCCGCCCCTTCACCCAATCCCACAAATTTTACAGGTATGCCAATTTCACGCTGCACAGAAATCACAATCCCGCCTTTTGCAGTGCCGTCAAGTTTCGTGAGCACAATACCCGTCAAGCCAGTGACATCGGCAAAAACTTTTGCCTGCTGCATTCCGTTTTGCCCAGTCGTAGCATCTAGCACCAGCAAGACTTCACGCACAGGAGCCTGCTTTTCCATCACTCTCTTGATTTTTCCTAATTCATCCATCAAACCGGCTTTATTTTGCAAACGCCCAGCAGTATCGACAATCACAACGTCAGTATTGCTTTCAGCCGCTACTTTGACAGCTTCGAAAGCTACCGACGCAGGATCGGCGCCTTCTTTTTCAGAACGAACAACAGGCACACCAACGCGCTCTGCCCACGTTTCGAGTTGATCGGCCGCAGCTGCGCGGAATGTATCTGCCGCTCCAAGCACTACACTGCGATTCTCAGCAACGAGCAAGCGGGCAAGCTTTCCAGCAGTTGTAGTCTTACCCGTACCATTCACACCCACCATCAAAATTGATGCTGGGCTAACAGCTGCCGAATCGCCCTCGACGTGTATGTTGAGACTACGATCCATATCGGGATTGACGAGCTTCAATAACTCTGCACGTAATACTTGACGCACACTCGCAAGATCAGACGTTCCTAGAATTTTCACTTCACGTTTCAGTGTCTGCATAAGTTCGGTGGTGGAATCCATGCCGACATCAGCAATCAGGAGGGTTTCTTCTAGCTCTTCCCAGTCTGACGGAGAAAGATCTCCGCGTGAGAGAATGTTGAGCAAAGCACTGCCAAGCCCGCCCGATTTCGCCAAACGTGCACGCAAGCGTTGCATACGGCTCGGTACTGATTCAGGAGTTTCGAGCGAACTTACGCTCTCATTGCTGGGAAGATCGCCATATTCGACCGCAGAGACATCAAGAGGAGCTGTGATATCCGAATCAACAGCACCCTTAACCGCGGAAGTAGGAGCAGGAAGCTGCTTACGCTGGAAATGGTGTACGGCAAAAACAGCGCCTACGCATATTACAACCAGAACGAAAATACCTGCGCAAATACAAGCTATAAGAATTGCATCCATACTTCTTATTTTCTCCTAGAGCATTCACTCACGCCAAATACATGAGTGTATTTACGCTGAGAAAGATAGGTTCGCATACAGTGCACGCCTTTACATAGGCTATGCTTTGCGGCGTAGCAGAACGTGCTGAAAAGAATCTGCCACTGGGCGAAGAGCGGTATTAACGTCACTCATACTCACATAACCACTGCCATCTGCTTCATCGAATGACGAAAAGACATCTTTTACGCGAGTATCGTGCACATCGATCTCGAAACTGTCTAATTCGAGTTTGCCTTCACGCCATGCGTGTACAGAATCTTTTACCCATTGCCCATTCTCATCAACGGATCGACCACTATTCATAAAGAAAACGAGCAAAATGAGCGCTACGCCAGCAACCACAACAAATGTAAGAAAAGGAATCAACACAATATCTATTAAAGCTCATGCGCAATCTCAGCAGTAGTTCACAACGCACGGATTATGTTGCAAGTTTATTACTGTTCGTTACGTTTATATAACTTTGTGGAGCGGACCACTACTCGACGAAAAAGCGCCAGTTTTCAAGGAAAAACGGCGCTCTGCGTCACACTCAGAACACTATGTGATACTGCATATAGATATACGCCTAAAGGGGCGATCCTGCCACACACCAGCTACAGCTATGTATTGCGCAAGAAGCGCTAAATATCCACAATATCAGCCATACGTTGAGAGAGCACACTCGTTACACCACGCTCACGCATTGCCACGCCATAGAGCGCATCTGCTTTCTCCATCGTGCGTTTTTGGTGTGTAATCACAAGCAGCTGAGAATTCTCGCGAAGTTGCTCGAAAAGTTCCAGCAAACGCGAAAGATTCACGTCGTCAAGAGCTGCTTCAACCTCGTCCATCACATAAAAAGGACTCGGGCGAGCCATAAAAATAGCAATCAAAAATGCGATAGCCGTCAAAGAACGTTCACCGCCTGAAAGCAGGGATAAACGCTTCACACGCTTACCTGGCGGGCGCGCTTCAATATCAACCCCTGTCGTCAGCATATGCTCAGGATCCGTAAGCATAAGATGCCCTTCACCTCTAGGGAACAAAACAGCAAAAACCTCCGTAAATTTACTGGCAACATCAGCCATCGCCGATGCCATGACATCTTCTACTTTCCCATCGATATCACGAATCATCTTAAGAAGATCTTCACGAGAGCGCCGCAAATCCTGAAGCTGCTCCATGAGGTAACGCTGCCGTTCCTCTAACGCGGCATGCTCCTCAAGCGCAAGCGGATTGATTTTACCGAGCTTCGCCAAATCTCGCTCTGCTTTAGCAAGGCGCTTTTCCTGCTCAGCGCGCACAAAAGGAACTGTTTTAACTCCCTGCACACCAGCAGAATCTGAGGCCGACCGAGCACGTGCACTGCCATCGTCACCCGCCGAACTATCCTCATCTGCGGCATGTGCAGTTTCCTGTGCCAACTGCTCAGGAGTAAACATTGGCACAGGCAAATGCGGACCAAACTCATCCACAAGCGTCTGCGCTGGCACACCTGCTATTTCCAGGGCACGAGCCTCAAGCTGCTCATATTTTAATTTTTGCTCCGCTAACGCCAATTCACGTTGATGCCCAGCATCTTCCAACTCACGCTCATCACTTCGCGCATCATCCAAATGGCGGCGAGCCGCACTAAGCGCAGCGCTGCGTTGCGCTCCTGCAGCTTCTGCCTCACGCCGTTCCGATGCAATAGAATCAGCCCACATTCGTGCAATATTCAAGGCACGCTGAGCTTTTTGCATGACGCCGTGCGCTGCTGCAGCTGCTTGGGCGCGGCGAACAGCTGCACGTTCCTCCTGTTGAATGCGTTCTTCAACCTGCCTCGCAGTCCGCTCCAATTGCTCAGCTTTTCCTTGTACTGCACGCAATCGCTCCTCAGTGGTTCGCAAAGCTAAACGCGCTTCAGTCTCTGCTGTGCGAGCGGCTATAGTCGCTGCATGGGCGCGTTCACGCTCTTGGGCGAGGTCATGTGCTGTGTGAGCTAAATCTTCAGGCTCCGCAGCAAGCTCAAGCTGCTGCGCTCCAAGAGTCTCCACATCTTTGCGGCGCGCGGCTATTTCGGCATCAATATCAGCCAAACGCCGTTCATCTCTTTCTACCTCCGCTCTAGCTGAATCCAAGCTTTGACGCAGCACTCCCAGCTGGGCGGTGACGGCAGCAAGCTGAGAATCACGAGCATTAAGCTCAGCCGACAGATGCTTATATTCGCCATCTGCTTCAACTAAAGACTGCTCTGCTTGTTCGAGTTTTTTTCGAGCTTTCTCTTGATTAAGCACAGCTTCTTGAGCTTGCGCCACAGCATCGTCGTACATAGCTTGCCGTGAAAGCACAGCTCCCGCTTGCATCTGCCCACCCCATGCACGATGAGCTGTGAGCACATCACCAGCAAGAGTTGCAACGCGCGGAGCACCTGCCTCAAGAAGCGTTTTTGCCGTCACAAGATCGACCACCAACACCGTGCCTGCCACGAGTTCACGAACAGCGTCTACCGCAGCTGACGTGCCCGTCACAACGCTGCTTGCCACCACTGCTTCACTCTCAGAAAAACCACAGGCTTTGAGCGCAGCACCAGCGCGAGCTTCACGTTCATCGTTACTTGGCACATCTTTGCCGCTATCACTAGGACTGCCAATAATAAGCTCTACATGCCCAGCGCCAGCTTCTCTTGCTGCACGTAAAGTATCAACAGCACACTCTATATCGGTGACGACAGCGCCCTCGGCGCTCCCTGCCAACGCAGCTTCAATGCCTGCTTCCCAGCCAGAGGTGATCCGCAAAGCATCTCGCACCAACCCACTCACACCACTACGATGCTCTTCTATCACCCACGCAGTTGCATCTTCTGGAACTAAAGAAAGAGCGAGCGTATCTGCTTTGGTCTGCCACTGTACTGCATCAGCTTGAGCACGAGCGAGCTGTGCACGCGCAGTTTCGAGCACTTCTTTCGCCGCTTGTAGCTCTCGAGCTGCTTCCTCGTGGGCAATCGATAATGTATCGTCACCCGTCGTATGAGCCACGGCATCTTGTTCTAATGCGGCGACCTCTTTTGCTGCACTGGCGGCGCGCTCATTCGCATCGGTTCTCGCAGCATCGACTCTTTCGCGCTCAGAAGTAAGAGCTTCAAGGCGTGAGCGTGCTGCCGTTATCTGACCTGCCAAACGCGCAGTATTTTCACGGCGATCTGCAAGAGTTCTATTGACCCCCGCTAAACGCGTATCAATCTCTGTTTCTGTTTTATCAGCAGCTTCTCGATCCATAATCTTTTGCTCAAGCACCTGCTCGGCCTGTGCTGCTTGAGCTGCAAGATCATTTTCCTCCTCTTGAGCGCGCTGCGCACGTTCGCGAATACTCTCAGGAGCTTCTCCTCTGTGTGCACTAGGAGCTTGGGCGCACAGAGAACGCTCACGCTCTGCTGCTAAATCCGCTAGGGAACGGAAACGCTCAATCAGCGAGCTTAATCGCTGATAACGTTCGGCCAATTGCGCTAGATAAGGGCTGTGCCGATCAGCCTCCTGCTGAAGATTTTCTACGCTCTCGCGCAGCTCACGCACTTTTTCTCGAATAGCAGCTCGCTGCTCAGCCAGCTTTGCATCATCAATGCTCTGCGCTTGAAGGCGCGCTTGAGCTTGCGCTAAATCGTCTGCCAAGAGCCGAGCGCGCGCATCAAATACATCTCGTTGAATTACTTGAGCTCTACGCGCTGTTGCCGCTTGCCGAGCAAGCGGACCGAGCTGCCTGCGCAATTCTCCTGCAAGATCTTCAATTCGAGTAAGATTGCCCTGCATAGAATCAAGTTTGCGCAAGGCCTTTTCTTTACGGCGACGATGCTTGAGCACGCCTGCCGCTTCTTCGATAAAAGAACGACGCTCATCAGGAGTAGCTGTGAGCACTTCATCGAGCTTTCCCTGCCCGATAATCACATGCATTTCCTTACCCATGCCCGTATCAGACAGCAATTCTTGGATATCCAAGAGTCGGCATGCCGTACCGTTAATTGCATATTCCGAACCACCCGAGCGAAAAAGAGTACGAGAAATCGTTACTTCTGAAAAATCAATTGGGAGCGCACCATCGGTATTATCGATGGTAAGGCTCACTTCTGCACGCCCCAACGCTGGCCGAGAGGCAGTACCAGCAAAGATGACGTCTGCCATATTTCCGCCACGCAAGTTTTTTGCCCCTTGCTCACCCATCACCCACGTAAGCGCATCAACGACGTTTGATTTGCCAGAACCATTTGGCCCTACCACGCAGTTAATACCTGGCTCAAAACGCAGCGTCGTAGACGTTGCAAAGCTCTTAAAGCCACGAAGAGTGAGGGTTTTCAAATACACAGATTCAGTTTATGCCAAGAACTGCTTGAGGTGCGAACAAGCAGCATGTATTCTTCACGTGTTTTATTCGCCAGCTGATTTATGTACCGCCCATTCGCGAGCGTCCTATGTATCTGCAGTATGTTGATGTGAAATATTTTTCACAAACGAATTTATTCCCATCATTACTTATCCATAATCGGATTATCCACGATCTGAAGGTTCTCGTAGAAATTCATATTCAAAGCTGTGATCTTGAGCAGCAATCACAGCTAAACGATCAATATCTTTGAGTACTTCATCAACAATCATTGGATTCATACCCCGCTTCTGGCGAATTTTCAGCAGCTCGTTTTGAGCCGCTTGCAAAGCTTTTTGCCGCACTATCTTCACGCGAGTACGCACTTCGTTTACCTGAGTTTTGCGCTCCTGAGGGTTAGAACTCAGTATTCCAGTGTATGCAAGCTGCTGCTCCAGCCAGTGCTGCACAGCAGCGCTCGTATCTGGATCCAGCTCGTCGTAATGTTCCTGCAAGACTTTTGCTGCAGCGTCACGCGCATGCTTGACCACAACTGTACGCATTTTCTCGCTACGCTGCTCCGCCTGCACTCCCACAGAAAGAATTTTCATCAATGAAGGCAAAAGGAGCCCTGGAATCATCATCGTCACAAACAAGACAGTGAGAGCAATAACGGCAAGTTCTTGGCGCGCAGGAAAATTATAGGGAACAGATAATACGAGAGCGAGTGTAACGAGCCCGCGCATACCGCTCCAGGCCATCACAAACACTTCTTTGAGACAGAGAGGAGCAACATTAGTACGACCTCGTTTACGGTTAATAAACGAGACAAGATCAAGCATCACAAAACGCACAAAAAATGCAACAATCGAGAGCACAATACCAACGAACACAGATCTCCACAGATCATTGCCGACTTTTTCAATAGCTTCGCTTACGGTAAGCCCGATCATGCCAAATGCCGCACCCGTAAAAAGCACATCAACAGTATTCCAAAAAGACATACTTGCCAAACGATCTTCAGCCTCAATTGAAGCTCGTGAATTCATCTCGATACCCGCAACCACCACAGCAATAACACCTGAAGCATGGATTTCTTCAGAGAAAATATATGCTGCAAACGGCACAAGCCAGAAGAGCACATTTCGCGCAGAGACGTCGTTTACCCTATCCACAATCCATGCCGCACTACGAGCAATCGCAAGCCCAAGCACAACCGCAGCAACTGCCGCATAAGCAAAATCGCTGACAGCTGCCCACGCCGTCACACGCTCATGAGTATTGACAACATTGAGAGCAAGATGGAATGCCACAATCGAGGCAGCATCGTTAAAAAGCCCTTCAGTCTGCAGGGTGCTGAGAATACGGCGAGGAATACCTGCAGGCTCTGCAACTGATTCAACCGCTACAGGATCTGGTGGAGCAATTGCCGCGCCGATCACTATTGCCGCTGCAAACCCCACAGCTGGAATCAGCAGATATGCCACAATCCCTACAGCAAACATCGTGACCACAACCAACGCCACAGAGAGCATCACAATCGTGATCCACTGCTCGCGTATTACTCCCCACGAGGTGCGGCGTGCAAGGGTCCATAAAAGAGGCGGAAGAAAAATAGGAAGAATCAGGTCTGCTGGAACAACAATACCTGGCGTGCCAGGAATAAAAACAAAAATCGTGACGACAAGAGTCGTCAGAGCAGGCCACGGCAATCCCGTTTTCTCACCCACAATCACGGTTCCAACCGTCACAAAAACGAGAAAGAGAAGAAGGAGTAATACAGCCACATTATCTCCTTCTTCTCTCCCTTAAAGCTAGCCTGATTCTAACAAGTGAGACGAAAGACGCCCTATTTTGTTCGTAGATTAAGAAATTTACCTGCAATTCACAGAGTGCAGCTAAAAGATTTGCTGTATCCGACGATATTCAACATATCCCAACAAAGCTCGATTCATCACGCTGCAGTGCAATTATCATGCAATAAATCACCATACAATCAATCACCATGCGAGCGCTTATCAGCAATGCCCACAGTATCTCCTCAAGCTCTACAACTTGCTCATCACAGAAATCTCGCGAATCTGAATGGGTATCATCTAAATAAGAGCAAGCACATCAGAATCAACTAAAGCACGAACCGCCTCACGCGCTTCCTCGGCATTTTCTGCCGCGAGAGCTGCTTGAGCAATTGCTCCGCACTCCATAAACGTGGTACGTGACAGAGCAAAACGAACTGCAGCAACTTTCGATGGCGCCATTGAAAGCGAACCGACGCCTAAGCCCACAAGAACGAGAGCCATCAGCGGATCACCAGCAGCTTCACCGCATACCCCGATATATTTTCCGTTCTCATGAGCCCCTTTGCAGGCTGCTTTCATCACGTCTAACACAGCACCATGCCAATAGGAATTCAAATCTGCCAGCTCTGGATTCAAACGATCCGCCGCCATCACGTATTGGGTGAGGTCATTGGTGCCCATCGACGCAAAATCAGCGTACTTCATTATCTGCTGCGCACGAATTGCAGCCGCAGGCACTTCAATCATCACACCCACTTTTTTCAGACCGAAACTGCGCGCTTTATCTACGAACCAACGAGTCTCGTGCACAGTACTCACCATCGGAGCCATCACCCATAAATCACCACCCGTTGCTTTCTGCGCAGCAGCAAGAGCCTCGAGTTGCGTATTGATCAGTTCTTCACGATTCATCGCTAAACGCAAACCTCGCTGACCAAGGGCGGGATTTTCTTCTTCATCTTGGTGTGCAAAAGCGAGCGGTTTATCGGCGCCTGCATCGAGCGTACGAACAACTACTCGCCGATCTCCAAATGCCTGAAGTACAGCTGTATACGTTGCTACCTGCTCTTCAAGAGTCGGCGCCTGCGAACGATCGAGGAATAAAAACTCTGAACGGAACAAGCCTGAGCCTTCTACCCCTTTCTTGCTGGCAGCAATCGCATCTGGCACAGTTCCGATATTAGCCAACAGTTTTACTGGGTAACCATCTTTGGTGGCTCCCTGCCCGGAAGAGTTTTTGAGAATTTCTGCACGAATACGGGCCTTTTGATCGAGCTGATCGCGAACAGTTTGGCTTGGCGATACCCATACTTTGCCAGAATTTCCATCTAAACCCACAAGAGTGCCATGAGGAATATCCGTCACACCCTTAGCTCCGACAATAGCAGCAATTCCCAACTGAGCTGCCAAAATAGCAGTATGCGAAGTTACCCCACCTTCGGAGGTGACGATGCCGCGCACCAGTTCAGGTTGAAGATTCGCTGTCTGAGCCGGGGAAAGATCACGCGCAATCACAACGCTCGGCTCGCTCAGCTCAGGGATTCCAGGAGCAGGTAAACCACGCAGATAAGCGATAATACGATCTCCGATATCATTGAGATCTGCAGCACGCTCAGACATATATCCTCCAAGCGCAGAAAGCTGCTGAGCATACTCATCGACAGCATTGCGTACAGCGTGAGTAATTCCGCTGCCAGTTTCGAGCTTCTTCGTAATTGATTTACGCAACCCGCGATCTTTGGCAAGGGATGCTTGAGCGAGCAAAATCTCGGAAATTGCCCCATCTGCAGCTGCCGCTTGCACAGAAAATGCCGCACTCACAGCTGCCATTGCCTTTTTAACTCGATCCAGATCTGCCACTGGATCAGCAGATGCACTCTCATTCGGATCCACATCGATAGAATTAACTACCAGCACAGCGGGACCATATACCGAGCCTGCTGAAACTCCCAGCCCTTGAATCTCAACCTGATCCATATATGCGCCTTACGCTTCCTGATTTTCAGAAACGATTTTTGCCAGCGCATCAAGAATATCGCCAGCAGAATCGTCATCGGTGGAAAGAGTGACCTCATCGCCAAATTCTGCACCAAGCGTCATCACTTCCAGGAGGCTCGCCGCATCGGCAGATTCCTCACCTTTTGTGATTGTAATATCAATATCATATTCACCTGCTGCGTTAGCAAATATCGCTGCAGGGCGAGCATGAAGTCCATTCGGAGAACCAACTGTAACAGTACGCGAAATCATCCTAAACTCCTTCGTATAGTCCAAACTTTTATTTATTCACAATACATATCGATACAAAATAATATGCCAATGGGGCGGCGCGGGCACATATCCACACACCACCCCATTGCATAGCTGCTTTTCAAGCAAGTGTGACGACAGCAGCTGGTTTACGCCCAGCAATGCCTTCATTCACTTTGAGGCTAGCCACCTGCTTCTTCTTTGTAAACACCACAATAGTAATCGGATTCAAACCAGCGTCGCGCACAACGTTGAGATCTACCTCAACAATCGGCGTGCCTGCCTTTACCGCACCACTTTCAGTGAGCACTGTGAAGCCTTGACCTTTGAGATCTACCGTCTCAATTCCAATATGTACGAGTACTTCAAGCCCGTCTTGCGCTTTCATCGTGAAAGCGTGCCCAGTCTTAAAGACTTTGACAAGCTCACCATCAGCAGGAGCGACGACAGTGAGCATATGCGCATTATTTTCTGGCACAACAGCATAACCGTCACCGAGCATTTTTCCTGAAAACATCGGATCAGGAACCTCGGTAACCGGCACAACTGCGCCAGGAATCGGAGCGATAAATTCTACCTTAGACTTGCCGAAATTAAACATCACTCAGCCTGTTCACCGTTAAGAACAACGCCTGCAGTCTCAAGCTCAGCTGCGGCCGCATCGTAAACGAACTGTACGTTCGGACCGATCACAACCTGTACATTGTTTGCTGCTGGACGAATCAAACCAGGCACACCAGCTGCTTTGATTGCGCTTTCTTTCACAAGCGAATCATCCTTGACTGTGACGCGCAAACGAGTTGCGCAGTAATCGAGCACAGAGATGTTTCCTTTGCCACCCAAACCCTCGATAATCGTACGAGCTTTATCAGCATCGGAGGCAGAAACCGCCATGGCAGAATCAGCGCTCTCATCGTCATCATCTTCACGACCAGGAGTCTTAAGATCGAACTTCTTAATCATAAAGTAGAAGATTACGAAATAGAGAGCGAAGAAGACAAGCCCCTGCAGAAGGAGCATGTACCACTGGTTTGCAACAGGGTTTTGCGTAGAAAGTACCATATCGACCAAACCTGCGGAGAAGCCGAAGCCTGCAGTCCAGTGCATCGCTGCTGCAATTGCCACGGAAATACCGGTGAGCAATGCGTGTACAGCATAGAGAGCCGGAGCAAGGAACATGAAGGCAAATTCGAGCGGCTCAGTGACGCCGGTGAAGAACGAAGCCAGAGCACCTGCAAACATGAGAGCTGCCGTTGCCTTCTTCTTCGAACTCTTAGCGGTGAGGTACATAGCCAGAGCAGCACCGGGCAAACCAAACATCATCACAGGGAAGAAGCCGCCCTGATACATACCGACGTAACCGACAACATCGCAGCTGTTTGTGGCAGCATTCCAGAAAGCGGAACCTAAGTAGTATGCGGTACCGTCGGCGAGGGTTACACCATTTGCGGAGCACTGGGCAGCGTCGGTAGCAAGCTTGGCAGCCTCGATAGTTTTAGCGCCGTGGAGGAAGTTATTGAGATCGTTGATACCTGCAATATCAAACCAGAAAATCTGGTTGAGAGCGTGGTGCAGACCGGATGGGATCAGCAGGCGGTTAGCAACACCGTAAATACCTGCACCCACGGCACCGAATCCTGCAATCCAGTTGCCGAATGCGAAGAGAATCGAGTACACAAGCGGCCATACAAAGAAGAGGATAGCGGCGAGAACGATCGAGAAAAGTGACGTCAGAATCGGAACCAAGCGACGACCGGAGAAGAATGCCAAGAAATCCGGGAGCTTCGTGGTATAGAAGCGGTTGTAGGTCCATGCGGCGAGCACACCGACGAGAATACCGATGAGTACGTTCTTATCGTTGATGGCACCCCAGCCGGATGCTGCCCAGTTCTCCGGGTAAATCCAGTTGCCTTCGGGATCTTTTTCCAGACCCTTGATGACCTCGATTGTGCCCACCATAAGGAGAGTTTTAACAGTGCCATAACCAATCCAGCCTGAAAGTGCAGCAGCGCCATTGCTCTGCTTTGCCAGACCGAATGAGATAGCGACAGCGAAAAGCCAGCCAAGGTTATCGAGAATAACGCCGCCAGCTTTAATTAAAACGAGGGCAACTACGTTGTTTGCCCCCCAGCCCGTTGGATCAATCCAATAGCCGATACCCATGAGGATAGCTGCTACG
The DNA here is from genome assembly GCA_958428545.1 of uncultured Arcanobacterium sp. Lineage (GTDB taxonomy): Bacteria > Actinomycetota > Actinomycetes > Actinomycetales > Actinomycetaceae > Arcanobacterium_A. The sequence goes on from CAUAGM010000004.1 coordinate 62,010, forward strand.
GGCATCACAGCAACGGCACCCATCAACGCCTTACCAAGACGCTGGAGGTTACCAAAAACCTTTCCACCCATTGTGAAATTCCTTTCAATCACAAAAGTAAATATGGAGACATATACTCGCATAAGCGCGCAGTACAGTCCGCTTTTACCTTAATACGAACAAGAGAAAACTAAGAGGGTATAAGGTCAGTTCTTACGTAAAAGAGCATTTTTCGCAAAAAGACTGAGCAAAATAAACATATTCCAATCAAGAAAGTGAGCAAAATTACAAAATTTCGCTCACAGCTTTATTGCGAAAGATGATGCGGCATCTATTTATTCACTAGCAGCATCTACAGTATGCGCACTGAGCAACTCACGCGCCTCGGCCGCCAACATAATCGACCCCATCACCGTCACCGAAGCAGGCGTAAGGGAATCTGGATCGAGACTCTCAGCCAGATCTGCAGCAGAAGCGAGAGCCATCCCAAGATCCGGCTCAATGATAATGCGATCTTCGCCAAATACACTGCACGCAAGCTCGGCAAGATCATCAATGTCTGCAGCGCGTTCCCCTAGCATTTGCGTAATAACGACAGCAGCAAATGCTGGCTCCATAACACCAAGCACACCCTCGGCGTCTTTATCTCCCATCATTGAAAACACAGCCACACGAGGACCAGGAAAAGCCTCATTCAACGCTTCAACAGTAGCAGCAGCTCCGTGAGGATTATGAGCAGCATCCACAATAATCACAGGCGAGCCTTTAACTACTTCCATGCGCCCAGGGCTACGCACAGCCATTAGTGCATGCTCAGCAACATCGTCACTCACTGAACGACCATAGAAAAATGCCTCTACTGCCATAAGAGCAACTGCCACATTAAAACTCTGATAGCTGCCGAGCATCGCAAGAGGCACATCTTCGTAGAAATGTGACGGAGTGCGCACGCTCACGATTTGCCCACCCACAGCTGACTCTCGGCTCACAGTTTCAAAATCTTCACCGTAGCAGAAAAGCTTCGCCTCCTGCTTAGCTATACGCGCATCGATCAGCGCCCGCACACTCGGCTTTTGCTCCGCTGAAACCAGTATTTTTCCGCGTTTGAGAATACCCAGCTTTTCAGAGGCTATTTCCTCCACGGTATTTCCCAACCACTTTTGATGGTCGAGATCAACGGGCATCAGCACAGCCACGTCTGCATCAATCACGTTCGTTGCATCCCACGTGCCGCCCATGCCGACTTCCACCACAGCCACATCGATTGGAGCCATCGCAAACGCCGAATACGCCATCACTGTGAATACTTCAAAGAAGCTCATGCGAGGCCCGCCTTCAGCAAGAGAACGCTGATCCACAAGCTCGATAAACGGCTCAATCTCCTCCCAAGTCTCAATAAAATCAGCGCGAGAAATAGCTCTTCCATCAATCGCTATACGCTCACGCACAGTATTCAAATGCGGCGAGGTAAAACGCCCAGTACGAAGCCCCTGTTCACGAAGCAACGCTTCGATCATGCGCGCTGTGCTCGTCTTACCATTCGTGCCCGTGATATGAATACTGCGATAAGTATTGTGGGGGTTGCCCAGTAAATCCAGTGCAAGCTGCACGCGATCTAGCGAAGGCTGGACCTTATGCTCGGGCGCACGCTGAATAATCTGCTGGTAAATCTCTTCAACGCGAGCGTCAAGAGCAGCGTCATTGGCAAGCTGAGTAGCGGCATCAGGAAGAGCCTTCACATCATCAATAATGCTCGGGTCGGGCCCTGCCATCAGACCACTCGTAAGAAAAGCTGCGAGCGCCTCATCATAATCCTCAATCTGCCCTGCTGAGACATCTTCATCGAGAGCTTCAAGAATCACTCGCGCATCTTGCGGATCCATATCCGCTGGAATGTGCTTATCTTCTGCCATGTCCGCTGCTCCTACACTCGTTCGTCACTTCACAGACTAAATCATTTCACAGGCTGCACCGCAACCGTAATGCCGTCTGCACCGCCAGCCACATCCGCTTCTACTGTAAGCGTCTCAGAAACGATCATCTCCAAGTTTGCTTGCACAGCAGCAAGCTTTTCGCTCGGCACACGCAAAGTGAGTTTAATCCTATCTGCAATATTCAGATCGTCAGCCTTACGCTGATCTTGGATAGCTCGAATAACGTCACGTGCATATCCCTCAGCCTCTAGCTCAGCAGTAAGCACAGTATCGAGCACGACGAATACGCCGTCATCGAGCACTGCAGCCACGGAGCCTTCCTCAGCTTCTACGGCAGTCGTCAAAGTGAACTGATTCTCTATGAGAGTGACGCCCTCGCCTACGTGCATGAGCACGGCACCATCTACAGCAGGCTCCCAATCCCCTTCACGCGCTGCTTTAAACAATGCAGACGTGAGTTTTCGCTGGCTCGGATCGAGCTCACGCGGAAGCACAGCCAAATTATGAGAAACTTTCAGACCAGATTCTTCGGCGCGAATCACCTCAACTACTTTTACGTTTACTTCAGAGGCGATGAGCTGAGCAAACGGCGCAAGATCCTTATCAGTCACTACAGTGAGCTTCGCAAGCGGCAGACGCACACGAAGTTTTTCAGCTTTACGCAGAGCATGAGCACTGGAGACCACTGCTCGGATTTCGTCCATCACCGAAACAAGATCTTCATATGCAACAGCCTCAGGGAACTCTGGCCAATCCGTTAAATGCACCGATCGACCGCCCGTCATACCACGCCACATTTCCTCCGAAAGGAGTGGCAGAAGCGGAGCAACCACACGCATAAGAGCTTCAAGCGCCGTATAGAGCGTATCAAAAGCTCGCTCATCTTCATTCCAGAAACGATCACGGCTCGTACGTACATACCAGTTGGTGAGCAAATCAAGGAAATCTCGAATAGCGGCAGTGGCACTAGGGATATCGAGCCCTTCAAAATCTTCCTTCACCTGTTCAGCAAGTTTCTTCGTGCGCGCAAGCAAATAACGATCCATCACGTCAAGCTTTTCCACAACAGACGAATCTGTAAGATCGAGAGGTTGAGCTAGATAGCCTGCCCCTTTCTTGCACGCGCCTGCATACAATGTGAAGAAATAGTAGGTATTCCACAGAGGCAAAATCACGTGACGCACTGCCTCACGGATCCCCTCTTCTGCCACCACAAGATTTCCACCGCGCAACACTGGCGAACTCATGAGCATCCAACGCACAGCATCAGAACCGTACGTATTATACATTTCCATCGGATCAGGATAGTTACGCAAACTCTTTGAAGCTTTGCGTCCATCATTTCCAAGCACAATACCGTGCGAAATACACGAAAGGAACGCTGGCTTATCGAAAAGACCCGTAGCAAGCGCATGCATCACATAGAACCAGCCGCGCGTCTGCCCGATATATTCCACAATAAAATCGCCTGGATAGTGCGATTCGAACCAATCACGATTATTAAAAGGATAATGCTTTTGCGAATACGGCATCGAGCCTGAATCAAACCATACATCGAGAATATCCGTGACGCGGCGCATCGTACTCTGCCCCGTCGGATCGTCAGGATTCGGGCGGGTAAGCTCGTCAATAAAAGGACGATGCAGATCAGGTTCACCGTCACGCCCGCGTGGAGGCCGCCCGAAATCACGCTCAAGCTCTTCAAAAGAACCATACACATCGACGCGCGGATATTCGGGGTTGTCACTCTTCCACACAGGAATAGGAGTACCCCAATAGCGGTTGCGAGAAATCGACCAGTCACGAGCATTAGCAAGCCAGTTACCAAAAATACCATCTTTAATATGCTCTGGCTGCCACGTAATCTGCTGATTAAGCTCCACCATGCGATCCCTAAATGCCGTGACCTTCACGAACCACGAGGTCACAGGCTTATAGATCAGCGGATTGCGGCAGCGCCAGCAGTGTGGATAGCTGTGCACATAGCTCTTTTCCTGCACGAGCACAGCGCGGTTTTCAGCATCAATACGGGCAAGCGGCCCTGTAGCATCTCGCAAATCGTTAATAATTGGACGATTAGCTTCAAACACCTGCATATGCGCGTAATCACTCACAGCAGAGAAAAATTTCGCTCCAGCATCAACCGTTTCAATGACCTTAATACCAGCATCGGCAAGCACGAACATATCGTCTTCACCATACGGTGCAATATGCACAAGCCCCGTACCATCTTCTGTGGTCACGTAGTCTGCCACGCGGATTTGCCAAGCATTAGCGCCAGGAGCTGCAGCGTCACGGCTGTAGTACTCATAAATCGGGTGGAACATCTTACCGTGCAGGTCACGCCCTTTGAAACGGCGCAGCACCTGCGGCTCTTCACCCAATTCTTTCACATAGGCAGCGAGGCGAGCTTCACCAATCACCACGACTTCACCAGCAACAGGCGAGCCCTCCACATCATCAGCGACTTTTACGGCAACGTAATCGATATCGGGTCCGACAGCCACAGCCAAGTTAGACGGAAGCGTCCAGGGCGTTGTCGTCCAAATAAGAATCAATTCGGGCTTTCCCGTTGGAGATTCTTCGCCGAGCAGCGATTCTTCCAGACGCATACCTACTGTGACAGTTTGGTCTTGACGATCCTGATAAATATCGTCATCCATTTTAAGCTCATGGTTGGACAGCGGTGTCTGATCGTGCCAGCAATAAGGGAGCACGCGGTACCCTTCGTAGACAAGCCCTTTATCGTAGAGTGTCTTGAAGCTCCAGATTACTGATTCCATATAGCTCGGCTGATACGTGCGGTAACCGTGATCAAAATCTACCCAGCGGGCTTGACGGCGCACATACTGCTTCCACTCGTCGGCATAGGTCATCACAGAGCTCTTACAGGCATCGTTGAATGCCTCAATGCCGTATTTTCCTTCAATTTCGCTTTTATCTGTGATCCCGAGAATACGCTCGGCTTCAAGCTCCGCCGGCAGACCATGTGTATCCCAACCAAATACTCGGTCTACCCGATGCCCAAGCTGAGTTTGAAAACGAGCTACAAGATCTTTTACATAGCCCGTAAGCAAGTGCCCATAATGCGGCAGCCCATTGGCAAAAGGCGGACCATCGTAAAACACAAACTCACTTGAACCAGCTTCACGCTGATCAATAGATGCTTGGAACGTGCCGTCATGATCCCAAAAATCAAGAACTTCCTCTTCGAGCGCAGGAAGATTCGGGGACGCCACCACGCCGTTATCAGCGCGATGAAGTGGATAGCGGTTGTCGCTCATTAGGTATTTCTCCTCAGCCTCATCCATATGGACATTATGGCGAGGACGACGATTGCCTGCTTGCACCTACTGCTGCACAAAAATTTGCAACAAGGCACATAGCCACAAAAGCCGCGGTACCACCTCGCTTGCCGCCCGCCGTCACGAAAATCTATAGAGTATATTCGCTATGCGAACAACCGCTTCGTTGAAGTTCTTACGGAACTTACTCGTTCGGGTCTACTGAGAATAGAGACGCATTGCAGCGCAAGCACTGCGGCGCAAGGAAAACAATACTGCAATAGAGTACTGTGCACCTTGCTGTCTACGCTCTATCCCGTTCTTCCGAAAGCTCCCCGGTGATTGCCGGATCAACGCGATAAGAACTCTAGCTTATCGCAATATTCTGTGCGAGCACGTCTCAGATACGAAAAATCAAGCGTGATATTTCTTGCACCTTGCTAGGCGCGGCATGAGGGTACCACCTACTCGCAAATACCAGCAACGAACAGCACTGGAGTGCTGATTGCGCGAAAATAAGGTAAAGCACAATAGCATGAAAATACACAGCACAAAAAGTTACGCCACCTGCTTGCAGCGTTGGCACGCCAAAAATATCCCTCATCACGCATAACCGCATGCGGTATTGGCGTGCGATTCAAATTCAATAAGCGCTCTTTTAAGCTGCCGACCATATGCATAATCACCATAATCCACGCATTTACCCGCAGCTAATGCGCGCGCTCCTGCTGCTGGAATCACGCGATGGCACGGCACCAGCAAGGGCACTGGGTTAATTGCACAGGCATGAGCTACAGCACGTACTGCACGAGGGTACCCAATACGCGCCGCCAGCTGGGAATACGTGATTAACTCGCCGGGATTCAACTCCAGCAAAGCTCGGTAGCACGCCTTTTGCAGTTCAGTACCGCGTATTATCGGCTCAAGAGAGGAAAGCGCGCTAATATCGCCGTGCTCCCATAAACGTATAGCTTTTAATATGCGCCGAGAAAATTCGGGAATACACATACCTTCCACAGGCTCCCCCTCATTGCGAAGCGCAATCGCACTTAGAGGATACCCAGTTTTCGGGTCAATATCCCGTACGCCGTCTTGACTGCCTTCAATTGTGCACCATGCATACTGCGGGCAAAGCGCACCATCTTCGACACCTGTATGACTTTCGAAAGATACATGAGTCACAGCATTATTATTCCCCTCGACAACGAGCACATAGCCGCCAATTGAACCATCGCACGTTGCCAAAGGAATGCGCACAATCTGCATCGGATCTTCATCTACATGCCGTAAGCCTGTGCAGCCTTGCATGACGCCTCCACCAATTTTCATGAAACCTTCTTTAGACCGCATGATACGCTCAGCGATCGCATGATGCGCTCAGCGATCTGCATATATCACCATCAGCCAGATATCTCAGCAGCACATATTTCATATGAGCCCACGCTCTTTGAGATACCAATACACACCATCATCATCAGCGCTGCGAGCCACAGCATCTGCTTGCGATTTCACATCAGCTTTTGCATTGCCCATTGCCACTGCGCATCCCACCTCGCGGAGCATCGATATATCGTTGTGACCATCACCAAAAGCAATAGCTTCACTCGCCTGTATGCCATAATGTGCGAGCAGCGAGCGCACGCCCACACCTTTACCAATATGAGAAGGAATCACATCTACAGCCCGATCCCACCACGCAACAACCTCTGCTTCAGGCACTCCCTCCACTAAGAGTGAATGCTCAGCAGGCGCAGCTCCGACCGAAAATTGGTAGACGTCATTGCTCTCAATCACCGCGTCGAGATCGTCAACGATATTGATCGGCTCTCCCGATATATCTAAGTACGCCCGCATATCGTCATCAGCTCCATTGGCAGCCAAATCATTAACAGTAGAAATAATCACTGGCCGACCAATTGCCTTGGCATTCTCGACAATCGCATAGACGGCATGGCGTGGAATTGGCTTAGAAAAGACCACCTCACCCTCTGCCGTATAGCAGTACGAACCGTTAAAAGTGAGATACGCATCAAAATTCACACCTTCGAAGGTAGGAACGATTGCTGGAGCGCGCCCAGTTGCCACCACAATTTTTACACCAGATGCTTGCAGAGTATTGAGAGCTTCTCGCGTTTTCTCGGTAATATCACGGCGTCGAAATGGCAAAAGAGTGCCATCAACGTCAAAAAATGCGATACGGATATCTTCAATGCCGCTCATAGATTTCCTCTCAGTCTGCAATTTTCGCACGCGCGCCCATAATGCACTATTGCGCACATATATTTATAATTCCGCTATGGCTATATCAGGTAATGCTAACAAGCAGTTCCGTCAGAATAAAGAAGACGCTAGTGCTCTGCGCGCAGTCACGATTTTCCCGCTCATGATTTTCGTTGCAGGGATTCTTGGCTTCACTTTTCCGCAGGCGGCTCTCCATATCACTCCTCACACCTCGATTCTCTTAGGTGTGATTATGTTTGGTATGGGTTTGACTCTCACACTCCCGGATTTCAAACTTGTATTTTCTCATCCTCTGCCGATCCTTATTGGCGTTGCAGCGCAGTATCTGATTATGCCGAGCATTGCTATGTTCGTTGTCTGGATTCTTCGTCTGCCTGCCGATATTGCTGTTGGGGTGATTCTCGTCGGCTGCGCTCCAGGCGGCACTGCTTCGAATGTGGTGAGCTATTTAGCAAAAGCTGATGTGGCACTATCTGTGACGATGACGTCCGTATCCACCTTACTCGCTCCTGTCTTCACACCTTTGCTCACAAGCTTCCTCGCTGGGCAGTATATTCCCGTAGATGGAGGAGCAATGGCTCTTTCTATCGTAAAAATGGTGCTGGTGCCCGTGGTGGGAGGTCTTCTCGTACGTTTACTTATTCCTGTAACGATCGAAAAACTTTTGCCTATTATGCCGTGGGTGACGACGGTCGTTATTTCTATTGTGGTTGCAGGCGTGGTTGCCCCATCCCACGCGGCTGTACTCACTGCAGGACCTCTCGTCTTATCTGCAGTTATTTTGCACAACCTCATTGGTTTCGGGCTTGGCTATGGATGTGCCAAACTCTGCCGCTCCAGCGGACGTGTTGCGCGAACCGTAAGTATCGAAGTAGGTATGCAAAATTCTGGTATGGCTGCAACTCTTGCAACCACATACTTTTCTTCGATGCCAGCAGCAGCGCTCCCAGGCGGTATTTTCTCTATATGGCATAACCTTTCTGGCGCTGTGCTGGCTCTCATCTTCCGCCGCATGAGTGAACGAGAAAACGCCCGAAAAAATGCTTAAGCAAACTGATTGGTAGACTATCGAGACTCAGAGCTGCGTTTAGTTGTGGAATTGTTTCGCCTCGAAGCACACTTCTCCACTCAAGACGCACTTGCGCATCCGCTCTCTCAGGCTCATCTGATAGCTCTTCACAAGCACAGTATCCGCAGTATTGTATGTACTGCGCATATTGCACGTATTCTAATACGTGATTCTAGTGGTGAGAAGATAGTCTCTTCTCACCACATTCCCAATAAAATCTCACACCAACGCATTTTGTTCAAGAGGCTCCAATGATCGGTTTTATCGGCGCAGGAAATATGGGCAGCGCGATTTTGCACGGCATTCTCACAGCAAAAATCGCTTCCCCATCTGATATATATTTCTCTCGAACCAACGAGACAGCTGGAAGAGAGCTTGCACAAAAAACTGGTACGTCTTTTATCCAATCAAACCGAGAGCTTATTGAGGCGGTTGGATCTGGAATCGTCATTATCGGCGTCAAACCAGCCGTCATGCCAAGCGTACTAAAAGAAATTCGAGAGCCTGCCGCTAAAGCTGGCACCACCCTCGTCTCTCTCGCAGCGGGAACGACTCTTGCTTCTATCACCTCATATCTCGATGCTGGCCAACCAGTTGTGCGAGCAATGCCAAACGTCTGCGCCAGCATCGGATTAGGGGTGACGGCCCTGTGCTCTCACCATACTGTTTCTTCCACACAATTCGAAGAGGTTCGCGCGATCTTCAATGCCGTTGGCACTGCCATTGAGCTGGAAGAAAAAGATTTTTCTGCGTTCACAGCCATTGCAGGATCCTCACCTGCCTGGACATTCCAATATATTGATTCTCTCGCACGAGGCGCTTTAGCAGCAGGAATGCACAAAGATGACGCATTGCGAGCAGCTGCCAGAGCAGTTTTGGGAGCTGCCCAGCTCGTCTTAGATTCGCTCGAAAATGACGTTCGCCCTCAAGCACTAATCGATACCGTCACCTCTCCCGGCGGCACCACGATCGCTGGGCTTATCGCAGCAGAAGAGGAAGGTTTCAGCCGTGCCACGCTCGCCGCTGTCGCCGCCTGTATCGCTCGAGATCAAGAAATCGCTGACGCCTGAAGTATGCGCGCCTTATCTCACACCAGCAGATGCAAGCAGTGCCGTGCGAATGTGGGAGAATAGCAACATGACTATCGATAATTCCACATTGCGTGAAAGCGCTTTAGTTCCTGAAAAAGCAGCACTTGAAGGACTCGAAGCTCACTGGGCAAACCGCTGGGCTGACGACGATCTCTATGCATTCGATACCAACACAACTCGTGAGGCTGTGTATTCTATTGATACACCGCCACCCACGGTGAGCGGTTCTTTGCACGTTGGGCACGTCTTCAGCTATACCCACACAGATGTGATTGCCCGCTACAAGCGTATGCAGGGCATGAATGTGTTTTATCCGATGGGCTGGGACGATAACGGCTTACCGACTGAGCGCCGTGTACAAAATTACTATGGCGTCCGTTGCGACCCATCACTGCCCTATGAACCAGATTTTGTGCCGCCTCATGATGGCGGAGATGGCAAAAGTATTAAATATGCAGATCAAAAGCCAATCAGCCGTCGTAATTTCATTGAATTGTGCTGGAAGCTCACAGCGGAAGACGAAAAACAGTTCGAGCATTTATGGCGCTATCTTGGGCTTTCTGTGGATTGGAAGCAAAATTATCAGACAATTGGCGCCAAAGCCCAAAAAGTCGCCCAAGCTGCTTTCATTAAAAATCTCGAACGCGGCGAAGCGTACCAAAGCCAGGCTCCAGGTTTATGGGACGTCACATTCCAAACGGCAGTTGCCCAAGCCGAGCTGGAAGCGCGCGATTACCCTGGGCATTATCACGCGCTGGCTTTCCACTCATCATCAGGCGGTGACGATATCGTCATCGAAACAACACGTCCTGAACTTCTCCCTGCTTGCTGTGCACTCATTGCACACCCAGATGACGAGCGATATCAGCACCTCTTTGGTCAAACTGTCACTTCCCCGATATTCAACGTGGAAATCCCTGTGCTTGCACACCCGAAAGCTGAGATGGATAAAGGCGCTGGCATCGCTATGTGCTGTACATTCGGCGATGTGACGGACGTTGAGTGGTGGCGCGATTTGGAGCTTCCGCTGCGCAATATCTTGCGTAAAGACGGCCGACTTTTCGCTGAAACTCCGCAGTGGATTACCGATCCTGCCGGGCGAGATATGTATGCACAGATGGGCGGCAAAACCACGTTCTCGGCGCGTAAAGCTCTCGTGGATGCACTCAAAGAAACGGGCGAGATGATTGGCTCCGAGCAGCCGACGATGCGTAAAACCAACTTCTTTGAAAAAGGAGATAAGCCGCTCGAAATAGTGATGAGCCGGCAGTGGTATATTCGCAACGGCGGCACAGCTCACACCGAATCGAACGGAAAAGAACTGCGCACTAATCTCGTCAATCGTGGGCACGAGGTCGATTTCCATCCCGATTTTATGCGTGTCCGCTACGAAAACTGGGTACGAGGGCTCAACACCGATTGGCTCGTCTCTCGCCAACGTTTCTTCGGAGTGCCACTTCCCGTCTGGTACAAAATCAGCGCGAGCGGCGATGTGGATTATGATACTGTTCTCACGCCAACACTCGATCAGCTCCCAGTAGACCCCACCACAGACTGCCCTCCAGGCTATGATGAAACGCAGCGAGGAGTGCCGGGCGGTTTCCAAGGCGAAGTTGATATTCTCGATACATGGGCGACCTCAAGCCTCACACCACAAATTGCGGGAGGCTGGCTTACCGATAGCGAGCTTTTTGCAAACGTATATCCGATGGATGTGCGTCCGCAAGGGCAAGATATTATCCGTACATGGCTCTTCTCAACGATGGTACGCGCTCATCTCGAATTCGCAGGAACTCCGTGGAAGCATGCTGCGATTTCTGGATGGATTCTCGATCCAGACCACAAGAAGATGAGTAAAAGTAAAGGCAATGTAGTGACACCGATGGCTTTACTGGAAAAGCACGGATCAGATGCTGTGCGCTACTGGGCTGCTTCCGCTCGCCTTGGCACTGACGCCGCATTTGACGAGCAGCAGATGAAAATTGGGCGTCGTTTAGCGATGAAGTTACTCAACGCATCGAAATTTGCGATGGCCACCTCAGGTGAAAATGCACAATTAAACCTCGATATAGCTGCTATTACGGAGCCCCTCGACCAAGCAATGCTCGCAGAGCTGGCACAAGTGGCAGATCAAGCCACAACAGCACTTGAAAATTACGATCATACTCGCGCTCTTGAACTCACTGAGACTCTTTTCTGGACGTTCTGTGACGATTATCTGGAGCTCGTGAAAGCTCGCGCATACGATCGTGACGGCGAGATCTCTGCTCAGGAAGGAGGAGCTGCGAAAGTTGCATCAGCTCGCGCTACGCTCAACATCACTATCGATACGTTTGTGCGTCTCTTTGCTCCTGTGCTTCCTTATGCTGCAGAAGAAGTATGGAGCTGGTATCGCACTGGATCAGTACACCGCGCCGCATGGCCGTCTGCTAAAGATTTTGAGGTAGATACAGATGCACATGTTTTACGAGCAGCATCGGCTGCGCTTATTGCACTTCGCAAGGTCAAGACCGAGCAAAAAGTGGCTCAGCGCAGTGAATATCTGCACGTCACTTTGACGGTTCCCAGCAAGGATCTGAAAGCAACGCAAGCTGTGATAAGGGATCTGGCAGCAACGTCAAACGTCAGTGGAGAGTTTACTTTGCTTGAGGCAGATGTAGATGCCCCTATCGTTACCGATTTTGAGCTTAAAGCAGCGCAGCCGCGCAAAAAATAGCTCATTGCCCCCCGTGAGCATCTTATGTTTACAGAATAAAATACACAATGGACGAGGCAAAAGAACTGAGGAGTATTGAATGAGCCGTTTTCTCGATGAAGAAGGAGTCGCATTTCGCCCAGGTAAATTCGTGGTACCTGACGATTTGACTGTGCCTGCACTTATGCGGCGGCAGGCGGAAAACACTCCTCGCCGTACCGTGATTCAAAGAAAATCCGACTTCTCCAATACATGGACGAACGTCACGTGGGCGCAGTTCAACAAAGAAATTCGCTCGGTAGCGCGTGGGCTTATTGCTTGGGGGCTGAAGCCGGGAGATGCGATTGGCATTATGAGCCACACCTGCTATCAGTGGGTTCTCTTTGATCTTGCTATCCAGTTTGCGGGCGGAATTGCTGTGCCAATCTATGAAACTGATTCGACGGATCAGGCTGAATGGATTATCCACGATGCTAATATCCGCGCTGTCGTTGTGGAAAATGCATCGCTACGATCTGTGCTCGCACCTTTGCTTAAAAAGCAAAAGAAGCTCGAGAAGCTGTGGGTGCTGAGTGAAGACGATCAGAGCCGTATTGAAGCTCTAGGAAGCAGCGATCTTGACAGCGAAATCGATCGCCGCATCGACGCTCAAAAAGCGGATGACCTATGGACGATTATCTATACATCTGGCACTACTGGGCAGCCGAAAGGTGCAGAGCTTACCCATCGCAACATTTTGCACGTAGTGATGAACGGTCCCACCGACGAAGAGCTTATGCCAGTGATCGCAGGAAAAGATGCCCGTACGCTTATTTTCCTGCCAATGGCTCACGTTTTTGCGCGCTTCATTAACCTCACAATGTTTTATGCGGGCAATCCTGTGGGCTACTGCCCAGATACAAAAAATCTTGTGGCAGATATGCAGAGCTTCAAACCAAGTTTCGTTTTAGCTGTGCCGCGTGTGTTTGAAAAAATTTATAATGCAGCAGATGCGAAGGCTGGCAAAGGTTTTGCACTGCGGACGTTCCGCACCTTTGCAAAAGTTGCTATCAACTATTCGCGAGCGCTCGATACTGACGAAGGACCTTCAAAGAAGCTCATTGCCCAGCGAACGCTTGGCGATCGTCTCGTCTACTCGAAAATCAAAGAAATTATGGGGGGCAAGCTTCGCTACGCAATTTCTGGCGGTGCACCGCTCGGCGAACGATTGGGCGCATTCTTCCGAGGTATTGGGATCCCCGTTTTAGAAGGTTATGGACTCACAGAGACGAGTGCGCCCACGGCAGTAAATACTCCGGATTCTTTGCGTATTGGTTCAGTAGGACCAGCATATCCAGGATGCTACGTGAAAGTAGCTGACGATGGGGAACTTCTTGTGAAGGGCGACCACGTCTTCCGTGGTTATCATAATAACAAGAAAGCCACAGCAGAAGTATTTACAGAAGATGGCTGGTTTCGCACTGGCGATATAGGGCGTATTGACGATGAGGATTTCATCTGGATTACTGGACGCAAAAAAGAACTGATTGTGACGGCAGGCGGCAAAAACGTTGCTCCTGCTCCGCTTGAAGATCTCTTGCGCGGCCACCCTCTTATTTCGCACGTTGTGGTCGTAGGCGATCAAAAGCCATTTATTTCTGCAATCGTCACTCTTGATGCCGAAGCTCTTCCTCGCTGGCTCGAAAACCACGATCTGCCGCCTATGAGTGTGCCAGAAGCTGCCAGCGATCCTCAGGTGATTGCCGCGATTGACCGTGCAGTTAAACGCACAAATACTCATGTTTCTCGCGCAGAATCTATTCGTAAATTCCAAATTCTCACCACTGATTTCACCACAGGAAATGGCTATCTTACTCCGTCAATGAAGGTGAAACGCTCGAAAGTTATCACTGATTTCTCTGCCGTTATCGACACTATCTACGGCACCACTAAGAAAAAATAAAGTATATTTATGCGCACTCACTGTATACTCACACCTCAAGAAAGGACGGTGGTGGTTAGATGAGCCAAGAAACGATTATTCATGAAGCGCCTGTGCGGCGCCGATCAGTTTTTGCAGGAACCACAGGAAATCTCGTGGAATGGTTTGACTGGTCTGTCTACGGAATTTTCGTGGCGCAATTTGCACCGCTCTTCTTCCCTGCAGAAAATCCTACTGCTTCCGTTTTAGCGGGCCTTGCCACATTCGCTGTGGGCTTTTTCTTCCGTCCGCTCGGCGGAGCTATTATTGGTCCGTTTGCTGATAAGCATGGACGCCAGGCAGGTATGACGCTCACGATATCCCTCATGGCATCAGCATCGCTCATTATGGCAGTTGTGCCAACGTATGAGCAGATAGGAATTGCTGCGCCGATTATTTTGGTGTGTGCACGCGCATTGCAAGGTTTTTCTGCTGGGGGTGAGTTTGGTACTTCTAGTGCATTCCTTGTAGAAAACGCCCCGAAAGGAAAACGGGCCTCTGTTGGTACGTGGCAGCAAGTTTCTGTAGGCGGCGGCACACTCCTCGCCTCTATTCTTGCAACTGTGATGTTTAAAACGCTCACGCCAGAACAAATATCGATGTGGAGCTGGCGCCTAGCTTTTGGTCTTGGCGCTCTCTTTGGACTCTTCGGGCTTTATATGCGTCTGCGCGTGCCCGATACGGCAATTTCTTCGCATGTGCGAAGCAAAGATCTTGTGCCTCGCCGTCCTCTCTTCTCTATTTTCAAGAGTTATCCGCGCCAGGCATTTTTGGTGATGGGAATCGTCGCTTTAGGCACAGCCCTCGTGCAGTTCTGGTTCGTCAATTTACCAACTATGATGAAAACTCTGCCCGTCAATCCTATGCCTCAGAGTGAAGCGCAACCTGCAGCAATGATTGCTCTAGCTGTTTTCACTTTCTGCCTCCCCCTCTTTGGACGTCTGTCGGATAAGTATGGGCGCCGTCCCCTCCTGCTCTTCTATTCGCTAGGTACAGCTCTGGTGAGTGTTCCTCTCTTAGCTTTCGTACAGCCCACATTCACAAGTCTGCTCATCGTCGCAGTTTCTGGCGGCATCTTCTGCTCTGCATACGGAGCATCCTTGGCGGCAGTAATGGCTGAGCAGTTCCCACCCGAAGTGCGCAACGCAGGTATTTCCTTGCCATACGGAATTTCTGTGGCGCTCTTTGGCGGCACATTCCCAGTTATTGCAACTGCACTTCAGGCATCTGGAAAGTTCCATATATTTTTGGGCATCATGTTTGTCTGCGCTCTGCTCACCACTTTCCTCTTCTGGAAGATGCCAGAGACGAAAGACGCAACTATCTAAGAGCGCTCACACGCCAATGCTGTGGCAATAGCCGATATATCATTCTTGACCACAGCTATAGTGGGGAGGGGCTGTAGCCGCGTAGCTGCAACCCCTCCCCACTTGTTTATGCTGTTTTTGCTCCTGTTTCTTTAAGAAGGAGTTGCGGCTCTCCCTCGCCTGTAACAGCTTCAAGGGTTATGACAACTCGTTCAACATCGTCACGCGATGGAATATCAAACATAAGCTCACGCAAGATATTTTCAAGAATAGAGCGTAAACCGCGTGCTCCTGTGCCTCGTTCCATTGCTTGCGCAGCAATTGCTTCAAGAGCTGGCTCAGTAAACTGCAACTGCACACCATCAAGTTCAAACATTTTTTGATACTGCTTAATAAGTGCGTTTTTAGGCTTCACGAGAATATCAACGAGATCACTTTCCACAAGTCCATCAACTGTGGCAATAATAGGTAGGCGCCCAACAAGCTCAGGGATAAGCCCAAACTTATGGAGATCTTCTGGCGTCACATCGTGGAAAAGATCAGCATTGTGATCTGCACTGTGCAGCTGAGCTCCGAAACCAATCCCACGCCGCCCTGCCCGATTAGCAACGATATCCTCCATACCTGCAAATGCACCTGCAACGATAAAGAGAATATTTGCAGTATCAACATGAATCATATCTTGCTGGCTAGGATTCTTGCGCCCGCCTTGCGGAGGAATAGATGCTGTTGTGCCCTCAATAATTTTGAGCAGTGCCTGCTGCACCCCTTCCCCAGAAACATCTCGTGTAATCGAGGGATTTTCACTTTTTCGCGAAATTTTATCAATCTCGTCGATATAAATGATTCCACGCTCAGCTCGTGCCACATCTCCATCTGCTGCCTGCAGAAGTTTTAACAAGATATTTTCCACATCGTCGCCCACATAGCCCGCTTCAGTGAGCGCTGTAGCATCCGCAATAGCGAAAGGTACATTAAGCATACGCGCAAGAGATTGAGCAAGATAGGTTTTTCCTGTGCCTGTCGGCCCCATGAGCAAAATATTTGATTTCCCTATCTCTACCAGCTCATCATCGTCCAAAACCTCTTGGCTGCCAGATCGAAGCTTCTTTGTATGCATCACCGTATTGAGCTTCTCTTGCGCTCGGATACGCTTGTAATGGTTATAGACGGCGACTGCAAGCGTCCGCTTTGCAGCCTGCTGCCCGATTACATATTCATCAAGGAAATCATAAATTTCTTGAGGTTTCGGAAGTTTCGTTTTGTCGGCTTTTTCCTGTGCCTCATGCCCAAGCTCTTCTGTGATAATTTCATTACACAGTTCGATACACTCGTTGCAAATATAGACGCCAGAGCCTGTGATAAGTTTACGCACTTGGCGCTGACTCTTCTGACAAAATGAGCATTTGAGAATATCTGCGGCATCTGCAGTGGGCATACCTTATACCTCCTTGAAACCTACCCCACTATTTCACACTAAAGCTGAACATTTTTCCACGGGGCGCGCGGCGTAGAGCTGACGATATCACTTAAATAGCGATACGCACTCACATATAGCTCGCGCTCAGATACAATGCACACCTAGGTGACGATGAGTAAGTGACGACTCGCTATCTATAAGCAAAAACTTAGAGGCAAAGCTACGCAGCAATGTCTTTACGAGATACAAGCACCTGATCGACAAGACCATATTCTTTTGCCTGCTGAGCAGTAAGAATTTTATCGCGCGAAATATCCTTAGCTACTCGCTCTCGCGGCTGCCCAGAATGCTGAGCAATCGTATCAATCAGCCATTGGTTCATGCGATCAATTTCATCTGCCACAATCGCAATATCGGAAGCCTGCCCCTGCATTCCTTCCATAGCTGGCTCGTGAATGAGAATACGCGCATTTGGAAGTGCTAAACGGCGCCCAGGAGCACCTGCCGTCAAGAGTACAGCAGCCGCAGATGCTGCCTGCCCAAGGCACACCGTTTGAATTTGAGGCTTAATATACTGCATTGTGTCGTAGATAGCAGTGAGAGCTGTGAAGCTGCCGCCAGGAGAATTGATGTACATCGTAATCGGCGAATCTGGATCAATCGATTCGAGCACGAGAAGCTGTGCCATCACGTCGTCAGCTGAAGCATCATCGACTTGAACACCAAGGAAAACAATACGATCTTCAAAGAGCTTGGCGTAAGGATCTTGCCGCTTATAGCCGTAGGGAGTACGCTCTTCAAAGTTTGGGAGAATATAGCGAGCTTGAGGCATTGTTGGAGCTACGCCGCCAGGAAAAACCATACCGTTATTCATCGTTAGTTACGCTCCTTCTTTCTAGTTTTCACCCTGCACGTGATCGCTACCCGAAACAGACGAATGAGCATCACTTACGCCGCCTCCGCCAATCACGGAACTTGCGGTCGTAATGATATGGTCAGCAAAACCATATTCAACTGCTTCTTGAGCGTTGAACCAATGATCACGATCCGAATCCGCAATAATTTCTTCCACAGAATGCCCAGTGTGCTCAGCATTCAGCTCAGAGAGCTCTTGTTTCATTTTCAAAATAAGATCAGCATTAATACGAATATCCGTGGCTGTACCGCCGGCACCTCCTAAAGGCTGATGCATCAGCACACGAGTATGAGGCGTAATATAACGCTTTCCTTTGGCGCCAGCAGAGAGCAAAAACTGCCCCATCGAAGCAGCAAGCCCCATGCCAACCGTAGCAACATCAGGCTTTACGTATTCCATAGTATCGAAAATAGCCATACCTGCCGTGACGGAACCGCCAGGCGAATTGATGTACAAATAAATATCTTTATCAGGATCTTCTGCCGAGAGCAGGAGTAACTGAGCGCAAACTATATTAGCCGATTCGTCTGTGACCTGCTCACCGAGCCAGATAATCCGCTCTTTCAGCAAGCGATTATAGATGGAATCACCAAGGCTGACGCCGTGAGCGCCTTCTCCTGTCGAGCTTGGTACGTGTGCCACACGCACTCCTTTCGCCGCAAATTTCTGCCACAAGCTTGCGCTGTATGGGAAGCGCATGAAGCTCATTTTATGTACTTATCTAGCCTAACGGTTCTATCCGTTTTTCCTTGTACTAAGCGCCCGCACTTTCGCTGTTGGCGTGAACAACATCTGATGCACATCGATATTAGGGCAATAGCTATCGTATACATAATGCTTGACGCAGTTACTCAGTAATTATACAGTTAGGATTACTGAGTAACTGAAAGGTTCAGCCATGACCGTCCCCCACGCATTGCTCGCATTTCTCGAACGAGAACCACGCGGAGTTTATCAGCTCCGCCAGCTTTTCACTGCCGCAACTACATGGAAAATCAATATCGGGCAGGTGTATCAAACGATACAACGCCTCACCCGTGACGGTCTTACTCAATCAGCGGGAAACGAAGGCAATGCTGAACTTTTTACTCTTACCGAGCAAGGGCGCGATGCCGTCACCCAATGGCTGGAAAAGCCAATCACGCACTCCCAAGACGACCGCAACGAGCTGGTAATGAAAATCGTGATAGCAGCCCAGACCAGCCACGATGTCTCGACCGTGATTCAAACGCAACGTAAAGCAACAATCAATCAGCTTCGCGAACTCACACGCAAAAAAGCAATGACGCAAGACCCTACCGAAAAACTTCTACTCGAACACCATATTTTTGAACTTGATTCAGAAAATCGATGGCTCGACCACATCGAACCTATTGCAGTGAGTATAGAGAAAAACGCTCCTCCTCTCAGCAAACACCGATCTTTTACTGCCAGCACGCACACTTATGAGGAGAACTAATATGAACATCAACACAGCATCATCACTTGCCCCAGCAATCGAACTGCGTGGTGCTTCACGTATCCATAATGAAGGCCCTGAACTAGTGCGCGCCCTCGACAACGTAAACCTTACAGTCAAACGCTCAGAGCTGGTAGCAATTATGGGCCCCAGCGGATCGGGCAAAAGCACACTTCTCAATATTACGGGCGGGTTGGATAAGCCAAATGCAGGAGATGTACTCATTGACGGTATTAGCCTCGTCGGAGCCTCACCCAAAAAACTCGCTAAAATTCGGCGAACTACTGTGGGCTACGTCTTTCAAAATTTTAACCTCATACCTTCGCTCACTGCCGCAGAAAATGTAGCTCTTCCGCTCGAATTGGAGGGAATCGCATCAACCCACGCAAAGATCTCCGCCCTCAATGCCCTAGAAGAAATCGGCATAGCAGAACTTGCACATCGTCTCCCCTCAGATCTTTCTGGAGGGCAAGCACAGCGAGTGGCAATCGCCCGAGCACTCGTCGGCACACGCGATATTTTACTTGCAGACGAACCCACTGGCGCTCTCGATTCCTTCACAAGCGAATCCGTCATTCAGGTACTGAGAGAAAGAGCAGACTCTGGAGCAGCCGTCATGCTTGTGACGCATGAAGCACGGCTTGCAGCATGGGCAGATCGTGTCATCTATCTCAAAGATGGTCACATCGCAGACGACACAGGCAGCGATGAAACGGAGAATGCAGCATGAAAGCAGTGTACCGCCTTGCCTGGCGAGAAATGACTCAGCATAAAATTCGTTCACTCATCGGAATTCTCATCGTTGCTCTTCCTATCGCGCTCATCAGCATGGGCATATGTACACTGTGGATTCACCTTCGCCCTCTTAGCGATCCAGCTATACAAGCTGTGGTATCGCAGAGCGCAATGACACCTGTGCAACAAGATTATCGCGGCACATGGACAACATACCCAGAAGAACCTCTACCATCTGCATCCCACAATTTTTCTGCTCTGAGCACTGAATCTTTGGAAGAAATTGTTGCCCCAAATAACGTACTGCCCGTATTTGAAACCACTGTTTTCACAACTGCAGATCACTCAGCTCACAGCATTGCTGTTGCTCAGTTCGACGGCACAGCTGTTCCTGGATATCTGGGGATTGTAGAAGGCAAAGCACCCAATACTGGAGAAATAGTACTAAACGGAAAAAAGGCTCACGATATGGGAGTGAGTATCGGCGATTCTTTTGAAATTTCCGCACAAAATTTTTCAACGCGCGTCCGCGTCTGTGGGCTTTCATCATCAGATCGAAGATCCTTCATAGGAGTCGATACAATCAACTTCGATGCAGCGAAGAATACACACCAAAATCATACAAACTCTGCACAACCTTATAATAGTGACGCTGTAGAATATTCATGGATCGTAACGGGAAACGAACCCGTCACATGGGATCACATCAAGAAAATCAACAAACAAGGATCCACAGTCATTTCTGCATGGGGGAAGAAAAATCCGCCAGTTGATGAGCAGTTCTATCCAAATATCGATAATAATGCTTTTTCTTATATCTTAGAGATTCAGATGCTTCTAACGTATGCCGTTGCATTAATTCTCGTTCTTCTCGTGCTCATACTCATGCTAACGCCAGTCTTTACTATCAGCGCTCACCGTATGCGCCGCTCACTTGCACACGTGCTAATGAACGGAGGTGAAGCTAAACACATCCGATCCATAGTACTCATTCATGGAGTGTTGATTGGAATAAGCGGAGGGCTGCTGGGATCTGCCACTGGGCTTGGCACTCTAGTGTGTTTAAACGGAAGCTATATACTACGAGTACCATGGATTGTGACGATTACTTTCAGTATTTCTCTAATCGGCTTTATCTTCGGCATCATGGCGGCGCTCATTCCAGCGCTGCAAGCCGCACGCCTCAGCCCTATCGCAGCAGTCAAAGCTCGAACAGGAGCAGCTCAAAACCTTACAATGCATCCTACTGTGCACAAACCTAGCGCGTTTACTTTTTTCGCCCTATTTATCAGCGGCACACTGATTCTCATGTTGAGTACAATTGCCGCCCAGAGCATTGAAGACCCTATCGTAACCTCTATAAGTACGCTAATTTTTCCGCTTGCAGTCTTAGCAGAAATCGTTGGGGCAATCGGAATGGTGCCCAGTATTATCTGGATCGTATCGACTAAGCTTCATCTGCGAGGAATAGCAAAAATCGCAATGCGAGATCTCCTGCGCTCAACGCATCGTACAGTGCCTGCGATAGGGGCTTTTGTGGGAGTACTTATTGGCGTGACGATGATCCTCTCGTTCCTTAGCCTCACACAGCGAAACGAAGCAGATCTGGCTTTTGGTGGGCGTGGCCCGGTTGGATCGCTAAGGATACAACCAGAGCACAACCGCTCGGCTACAGATAATTCAAGCGTCACCGCCCTAAAAAAGGCAACAAACGATTATATTGATCGCTTTGGATCCGCAAAAAATCTGGATTTCTTCTCACTTCCTGGATATACATCTACCCTGCACCTTTACGTTCAGGCACAAACAGTCACAGATCTTTCTACCCGAACGTGCTTTACTCTCTCAACTCACGATTTTCCTGCTGAGGGGCAAGGATCGCATGCACCTTTTTCTGAAGGAACGTGCACTAATTCTTCGTGGATCCCTCTAAGCGTAAATATCGTGGATAATATCGAAGCTCTTATCCGCTATGCTGGCTGGGAGGGAACCGAAGCTCAGCGAGCTAGGGATATGTGGCAAAGAGATGGAATAATCGACGTTTCAGCAATATTCAAGCCATCTCACACTGATTTTCTACCAGCAATTCCAGCTATTGAGACATGGAGTTCAGCAAGCAAACCTAGCAACCCTTACGAGCATATTCGTGCACTCACACAAGAAACATTACATACAGCAACATTGAGCAATAAAAATAATACTTTCTTTGAGGATGTGATTATTTCAGCAAAGACTGCCCAACAGTGGGGAATCAACTATACCATCAGCGAACGCACACTCATCTTCGATCAACCGCTACAACCGAAAGATTCGTGGACTGTCTCGCGCATAGCACACAGATATGATTCAATTCTGCAAATATCCGCGAATCAGCGCACATTTATTGACGCCTACGGCTCGCAGATAACCATAGCTATTGTGCTCAGCGGGCTCTTTATCTTCACTCTTTTCGTCATGGCTATTGCCAGCGAAGAAATGAGGGGTGACTATGCCACGCTTTACGCGGTGGGGGCTTCTCCACGAGCACTCAGCTCCCTCTCTGCCGTGCAAGGCGCAGCTATGGGCATCATCGCACTCATCGGAATTCCAGCAGGCCTTCTTCCGATCCTAACAATTCAGCATGAGAGACTTCCATGGCTATTCTTTGCACTTATGGCCGTGCTGACGCCGTGTGTGACGTCGATTGCTGCAGCTTTTACGCGTCCACGTCACTTAAATCTTGCCCAGAGATACGAATAAGGAGATATGAGGTGTGCCGCCAGCTCAAAACTGGCAACACACCTCATATCTTTTGCTATCAAATCAGTTCAGCTACACAACTATCGGAAAGCTCTGCTTATTTTTAGCCTTCGTAGTTCACAAGCTCATCTTTGGTGAGAGCTTTAGCAGCCGCTTCATCAAGCTCACCTGTGGCCACGCGATAAGCAATCCATTCAGCCTTTTTGGCGCTCTTCGCTGGAGCTTGTACATCAGACGCAGAAGTCTGCTCAGCCTCAGCATCCTGTGCTTTATTAGCAGCCTTTGCCTGCTTTTCCTTGTCGGATTTTTCTTCTGCAGCAGCTTTAATAGCTTTTGGCTCAATCTTGCGGGTAGGCGCCTTGCCATACTCAGGAGTTAGCTCATCTTCAGGGGCTTGCCCGAGCACTGGAGTGACGTCGATCTTCACACCTTTATCATCAACAACATTCGCCACGCGCATCGCCGCAATCACAGCTTTGTTGCGAGCAAGTTCAGCTGTAAACGCACCAATCTGCCCTGCTTGTGAAGCTGCCTGAATGAACTGGCTGGGATCCATGCCATACATCTGCGCCTGCTGGAACATAAACTGTAGCAGTTCGTTTTGATCAGTCTTAACTCCGTATGCCACCGCATATTCATCGAGCAAAAGCTGCATTTTGAGCCCTTTTTCGATATCTGCACGAGCTTCAGCTGCATGCTCATCATCAAGGCTCTTATCTTCGTTTTGAAGGTGGCTCTCAAGCTCTTCTTCAATCACAGCTTGAGGAAGCGGGAAATCGGCTGCTTCCATCAATGCGTCGATAAGCTTCTGCTCTGCACCGAAAAGTTGCTCTTGCTTCTTCGTCTCTTCAGTGGTCTTTTTCAAATCTTCACGAAGTTCATCTATCGTATCGAATTCAGAAGCAAGCTGAGCAAAATCGTCATCTGCTTCTGGGAGTGACGATTCTTTCACCCCATGCACCGTGATTTTGACATCTGCTTCTTCGCCTTCATGCTCGCCGCCTTTGAGGGTACTCACAAATTCGACCATATCGCCAGCCTTCGCTCCTTTAAGAGCTTCATCCTGACCTTCGAGCATTGTATTATCACCGATTTTGTAGGAAACTCCAGCAACATCATCAACCTCTTCGCCATTGATCGTGGCAACGAGATCAATATTCACATAGTCACCTTCTTTAGCTTTGCGGCTCACATCGGAGAGTGTCGCAAAACGCTCACGCAAGTTAGTGAGAGCTTCTTCGACGTCTGCTTCTTCGACAGAAGCTGCTGGCACCTCAATCGTCACCTTTGCTGGATCTGGAAGTGAAATTTCTGGGCGCACATCGCACTCAACAGTGAACTTAAGTTCAGTGGTATCGCCTTTACCCTTCATTTCAGGAACTTCGTTAATTTCCACTTCAGGGCGGCTCATTGGGCTGACGCTAAGTTCCTGAGCAGCTTTCTGATAATAGCCATCAAGCGAATCGTTGATAGCGTGTTCGATGATATATCCCTTGCCGATTTGTGCTTCGAGTACGCGGCGAGGAGCTTTCCCTGGGCGGAAACCTGGGATATTGACCTGCTTAGCAAGTTCTTTAGCTGCCTTTTCATAGGCGGGAGCAAATTCTTCAGCCGAAACAGCCACGCTCATAATCGCGTGTGTCTCGCTGGTAAACTGTGCGGAATTCTTCACTGAGATATCTCCACTCTTAATGTCGTCTTATCTTACGGCGCGAACCTCACTACTCGCGCAGCTCGCGAGGAAGGCGCTCACACACTGCATAATCATACTTGGCGTGCTACACTTTCGCCTATTCGCGCGCACATGAAGTTCCCTACACCTCATATCTGCATGTGATATGTAGACCAACGCATACCAATGACCCATATCCCACAGCACTCACCCATCGAGGTGCTTTTCCTGCGCCGCCTATACTAGATGCCAGTACACTGCGCATCGAATATCACACCTTAGCTTTCGCATATATGAGGCACATTCTTTGCGCAGTTCACGAACAATACATCTCTGCCCTTATTTCCCCTATATGATTCGCGTAGCTTTGCAGACAGGCATAGCTGCAATACATCAGTATGCACACATATTGCCTATCCACTCTCCGCCATTCAGCCTCTACACGCAGCAAGCATCTTTCTTTGAAACAAACAAGCTCAGCAAGAATAATTCTTGACGAACATAGATGGTATGAGAGCACACTTTATGCCGCGGACTACTCTAATACTACTTACTACTCTTTACGAACGTAGACAACGCCGTCACGCACATACGCATATGCTGTTGAGAGTTAATCCGCTCTTACCGACGTTAGCAGACACGCTTTTATACTCGCCAAGGTTGAGAATGCACTAGTCACTCTTCAATAGACCTGGGTGGCACATGTATACGTGTGGGTGGCACACCTATACAAGCAGGCGCACCACCCACACGTAACTAGGCAACGAACTGTGTGTGCCGTCACGAAAGCTGAAGAGACTTTTGCTCAGGAACTCCTCGAACTTTCTTAAGAATAAAATAGGAGCCAACAAGTACAACCATATACGGCCATCCCACAACCCACACCTCAGGCATTGGCCAGAGAAGAGCCGCATAAATTGCCACAGCTGCAACAATAACAAGGCACGGCGTAAACGGAGCACCCCACAGTTTTGCAGGTGCTTGCGTCACCGTCTCCCCTGCAGCCACTTTCTTAGCCCGGTACGAGCGGAACTTGATATGCGTATACGAGATCAAGACCCAACCAACCAACGTGCCAATCGTTGCACATCCAGCCAAGTAGAAGAAAGCAGTATCAGGAGTGAAAATCGCAAGGCTTGCGGTGACGGCAATCCCAATCGTCACGAACAAAATTGCGATACGCGGCGTACCATTTTCGGCAGTATGAGAGGCTAATTTAGGCGCCTGCCCATCCATTGCAAGCGAATGAATCATGCGTGAAGAAGCATAAACTAAACCATTGGCTGCAGAGAGCGCAGCCACAATCAAAATTGCGTTCATAATATGCCCAGCAGCTGGAATACCCACAAGATCCATCACTCGCACAAACGGTGAAGCAAAGACTTCAGAACCAGACTTGACGATTTCATCCCACGGCTCAAGCGTCACAACTACAGCAATTGCCACAACATAGAAAAGCAGCAAACGCATAATCATATTGTGAGCCGCTTTCGGCACGTCACGAGTTGGGTTCTCCGCCTCAGCAGCGGCAACAGCCACATTTTCCAAACCGCCAAAGCTAAAGACGGCAATGCACGCCGCAATCAAAATGCCGCTAATACCGTTTGGCGCGAAGCCACCATGCGCGGTGAGGTTGCCGAAGCCCATCGGAGGATTCGGGCTTGGCCAGCCAAACAGAATCAGACACAGCCCCAGCACAATGAACACAACAATTGCAATCACTTTAATCATCGAAAACCAATATTCAGAGGAGCCATAGAGCTTCACGGTAAGAAGATTTAGTGTAACAATCAACGCCGCACACAAGACCGTGCCCACCCACAGAGGCAATCCAGGAATCCAGTGCTGAAGATAAGTAGCAGAAGCCGTTACCTCTGCACCAATCGCAATCACAAACGTGACAAGCATATTCCAACGCAAAACGTAACCGCCCATAGGGCCGACGTATGCTCGCGCAACAGCACCAAAGCCGCCAGGAACAGGATGGACAGACACCATTTCAGCCATTTCCCAAACAACGATTAACGCAAGAATGCCAGAAATAGCATAGGAAAGGAACGTCGCAGGCCCGCCAAAAGCGATTGTTGAGCTCGAACCGAGGAAAAGCCCCGTACCCAAGGCTCCAGCAAGACCAATCATTGAAATTTGTGCGCCAGTCAGGCGGCGTTCCAGCACGCTGTGCTGCGCATCAACTGTTTGAGTATTCGTATTCATGGGCGCCAGTCTACTCAGGTTTAGCATTTAGCTGAAAAATGTCCAACATTAAAAACACGAACCAGCCGAAAGCGCAGAGTAAAGACCAAAAAGCACTTAAATAAAAAATTGAATACCTTTAAGGTTAAACACTCGAGAGATTTTCATTATCGAAGTATCAAAATACTACATATGTTGTGTACTTCTTCTTCCTCGAACCTCTCGAACACAAACGTCGGACGTTCTTTCTGTCGGGGTAGCGGGACTTGAACCCACGGCCTCCCGCTCCCAAAACATAACTAGAGGGTTTGATAGTGGTGTAAAAACGCCGATATTTCAACGAATACTCTCTGTTGCATGGTTGGCTGTGTGTGGGTGATAATAGGGGAAATAGGGGGAAAATAGGGGGAGTTGTTGTGGGGAGTAAAAAGCCGAAAATAACTCACCGTACGAGTTATGGTGAAGGTGAATTCGCGTGGGTTGATTCTAAGCAAGTATGGCGTGGGCGTCTGCCTGTCCCCTCACGTAACGGTACACAGCACCGCATTGAAGTGACGTCTAAAAACGAAGATGTTGCGTGGGCAAAATTTATAGAACTTAAACGAAAATATGGCGGCAAACGTCGTGATGCGTATTGGCGTGACCAGATTACTGTTGGAGAATGGGTGGCACAGTGGCTTGAACGGCGAGTGCACACGGCGCGACCTAATACGTTCACGTCGGAAAAAAGTTGTTTGAACACGTGGGTGCTGCCATATTTTAGTGGTATCAAGTTATCGGCTATCACTGGTGATGATATTCGTATGATTGCGACACTGCAGAAGAATGCAGGTAGGAGTACGACTAATGCTGCCTATGCTCAACGCGTGTTCCAGCAAGTTCTTAAGGAGGCGCGTGCGGACGGGTATACGGTCGATGATACGGCGCTACTCGCTAAACGTGTAAAAAACGCCGTATCTGATCGCACAGCGATTCCTACCGATGAGGCAGTGATGCTACTTGCGTATGCGCAGCGCGATATATTAGCTTCGCGCTGGGTTGCCGCACTATTGCAGGGTATGCGACAAGCTGAATGCCTCGGACTCACATGGGATTGCGTCAATTTCGATGCACAAACGATTGACGTGAGCTGGCAGCTGCAAGAAATCCCCTACGTCGATAAAGAACGCGGCACGTTCCGTATCCCCGATGGCGTACAGTATCACCACCTCTACGGCGCATACCATCTCATACCACCAAAAACCCATGCAGGGCAACGCATTATCCCGATGGTGCCATGGATGCAGTCTGCGCTCGCGGCGTGGCGTGAGGTAGCGCCAGAGAATCCGTGGGGGCTTGTGTGGGCGAATGCTGATGGGTCGGTGCGTACGTCGCGGCAGGATTTGCGGGCGTGGAAAAAGCTGCAGGATGGTGCTGGTGTGCATAAAGGTGTGAAAGCTGATGGTGCAGCGGTTTATTATGTGCTTCATGAGGCGAGGAATACGAGCGCTACGTTGTTGTTGGCGGCTGGGGTGGATCCAGAAATTATTAAGCAGATTCTTGGGCATGCGGATATTGTGATGAGTATGAAGTATACGCGTGTGAATACTGAGATGATGCGTGTGGCTCTTGAGCGGGTTGCGCATACTCTCAGGCTGGAGCCGTAGGTGTTTTATGCGCTCTGCTCTTTTTCTTTTTGAGGGGCGTTGTGGAAGTTGCTACTGGGGGCGTGTGCGGTGGGTTATGTGGTGAGTGTGTGCCGATAGTGTTGTATTGTTTCTGGGGTGACGCCTAGTTCGTCTGCGATGGCGTATGTGTCTGTGCCGTAGAGGTGTTCTGCGAGGGCGTATTCTGCGGGGGAAATGAGTAGTTGTGCGGCGTATTCGTCTACTTTTGTTTCGATGTGGTAGGGTTGGCAGCCGTCATGCCCGAGTGCGGCGTGGATGTATTCGTGGGCGAGTGTTTCTATGAGGCGTGCGGGTGGTAGGCGGGCGTCTATAATAATGAGCTGTTCTTGATGAAAATATGCTCCCGCAAGGTGGTATGGAATATAGGCGACGTATACGCCAAGTGTTGCGCATGCTGCTAATAGTTCTTCTTCTGTCACATAGGCAGTGTATTGGTGGGGTTGGGTAAGAAATCAGAAAATATGCTCTGCTGTAATCAGGCGGATAAAAGTTGTGATACGCGCTGCGGGGATATTCCGAGGAGGATCCCTATATCGAATGCCTATATATCCATGACTGCTTTTCTCACTGCTGCTGTAGATATAACCATAAACTTTTCATCCGATAACGACTTAAATCCAAAGCGTTGATATACTTCACGAACTTTCTCATTAGGCGCTTCTAGAACGAGGAAACGCGTTCCTGATAATTCGGCAATACTCGCATACACCCTAAATACGTGAAACATAAGATTATCACTAGCCCCAGTTCCTTGCACGGAAGTATCGATAGCGAACTTCCCTAAAAGCTGCGCGGGGTGGCTCACACTAGGAGGTATACCGTCACGTATTTTCCTTCTCAACAGGTTTGGCTCTAGCATGTGCGATGATAATGAAAAATACCCCACAACTTCCGATGTACCTTGAGGACACATCACCCATATTTGCGACTGGAAACGGTCTTGAAACTGTCTACCATGGTCAATCAGCCACTGACCAAGACTATTGCCATACCCGCAATCGAACCATTCGATAATATGATCCTGATTAAGCCGCTCACACACATACTTCATGCCGCTATTAGCCCACGTTGCACAAAAATATCTCGTGCGCGCTCTCCAACGGCGGCGTCAAAACTTTCTAGCACATACATATCTTCAACCGTAATAGGTGTTACTTGCGCAGGGGGGAGAAGAGCAGCAAAACCAGAATCCATATCGCTACGGTAAAGGAAAAATTCAATAATATCTTGACCGTCAAGTACTGCTCTGCGCGTATCTTCCAGACGAGCGCTCCATGCGTTCATCCATGGCGATTCTTTATGCGTCATTTCAACGAGTTTCCACGGGTCAATATCCCCGTAATACTCCCACACTGCTGATAGTAATTGTTCAACATACACATCTGTTTCAAGAGGGACATCTTCAAGAGCGGACCGACCAACTTCAATAAGGTCAGGGCTAATTGTTTTCTGTGCGCTGTGCAATGTTAGTAACTCGCCTACAACGGGACCGTATCGCATAGCATAGAAATGTTGTTCGAATAGTGGTTTTCCTGTGAGTCTGCCATACCAGCCGTAAGCGTAGTACATGAGTTTTTGCAGTTT
This sequence comes from uncultured Arcanobacterium sp., assembly GCA_958428545.1. Taxonomy (GTDB): domain Bacteria; phylum Actinomycetota; class Actinomycetes; order Actinomycetales; family Actinomycetaceae; genus Arcanobacterium_A. The sequence continues at coordinate 91,955 of CAUAGM010000004.1, forward strand.
GATAGCTGATATTTCTTTCCTGCCACTGATACGGAAAAGGCGCACTGATATATCAAAGACTGACTGCTGCATACCTTCCCCCTATCTGTTTTGTTTCTTTTATCAATCTATCGTGTTTGTTTATGCGTTGTCGAGGAAATTTTATGTGTTACTTATCAAAGTTCTATAAGCAGGGGTGCAGTGACACACCTATATGGATACACGTAGGAACCTAACCAGAGCATGCTGGTTAGTATCAATTTACGCGGCTGGTTGTGGTGCTAGATCTGTGCGTGTGCCTTGCCCGACACGGTGGGTCATCCAATAGTCGACTGTTTCTGGTGACCATCCGAGGGTTGGGCGCTCGCCTTCTCCGATGGTGACGTCTGGCTCTGGAAGTCGTCCTTGTTCGCGATATGCTCGAGCGGTATTTGGTGCGATGCCTGCACGGTTAGCGAAGCCTGTGAGAGATAGATAGTTGACGGTCATTTGTTACTCCTTGTTTTTGAGGGTTTGTATAAGTGCGCCGATGCCGTAGCAGAGTACGCCTATGCCGAATAGCAGTGAGCCTAGTCCGTCGAGGCGTGGCGCGATAATGATTGCGGCGAGGATAATAAAAGTATCTGGATTAAAGATTTTCATGATGATATTTGCTAGGATATAGGGGAAGTAGCCCCGATAGTTTCGGGGTACTTCCAGAAGAACTATTTGTGTTTCTTCTTTTTTGTTTGTTTCTTGCAGGGTTTGCGGATTGCTTGAACGAGTTTTGCGATTCCTGTTGCTGCAATTCCTAGCCCTGCGAGGAACGTTCCTATATCTTCTAGCATGTTCACCTCCTTTCGTTTACATCACTAACTATACTAGAACGAAATGCAATATGCAAATCGGAACAGTAAAGTTTATATGTCTAGGAAAGGGGATGGTGTAGAATGTCATCGCAAGCGGTCTTGACCGTTATGGCCTGTAGCCGAGTGGGGGTGTCCCATAAACTTCAACGCGGGCGCGTCTCAAGTGCTAAAAGCTAGAGACGCGCCTTTCCTATATCGTATCTACGCACCGAACACACTCACGATTGCGGGCGTAAATCTGTTCGTTTTCCTTGCCCGACCCTGTGAGCCATCCAGTAATCAACCGTTTCAGGCAGCCAGCCTTGCTTTGCTGTTTTACCTTCACCAGTGAGCGCATCAGGGGCAGGCATTCGCCCATCACGAATGTAAGAGCGCGCCGTGGCAGGTGTGATTCCAGCGCGTTCAGCAAACCCGCTAACAGATAGATAGTGGATAGTCATTGTTTCACCGCTTTCACAATTTCAATTACTGCGAGACCTGCAATTGCGGTACCCGCACAGAATATACCAATACTTCCCATCATTGAGTGTGGACGAGTAAGAACGCCACAGACAAGCACAGCTAATGATATTACCCAGATAGATCGTGTGTTCATACGTGCCTGAAAATGCTAGAATGCAAGAGATTGGGAAGTGCCCCTCATACGAGGGGACTTCCAAGAGGTTATTTCTTTTTCCTCTTTTTCTTTTTCTTGGAGGGCTTGACAAGCTTGATCGCTTCAACAATCATCAAGCCTAATGTTCCAAGCCCTCCAAGAAAGACTCCTATATCTTCTAGCATTTTCACCTCCTTTCTTTCACACTCATAACTATACCCTAAATAAATATAGTTAGCAAGTTTTAAAGCAAACTAATACGGCGAACATACGCACGCTACCCACACAGCCACAAACCACACACCTGTCTATTAAAATAGGCATAGTAGAAGGCGGGAGAAATGCGAAAATTTGAAGAAGAAATCACGCTCCATTTTACAGGGCAAGCATTAGACAATCACTCAATGGACGTGCGTATACTCGCGCCCTCACTTCTCGCCTTTGCCGACATACTTAAAGACACCCAAGAAATAATCGCCCCGCACGCAACTACCCCAGCGATCAACATCAAAGCAACAGGCGCAGGATCGTTCATTGTCGAACTCTCATCAATAACAACACTTATTGACGATTTAATTAACATTCTCAATTCAGACCCTACACAAGCCCTATTGAGCGCTACAGGGCTTGGAACAATCGCAATAGGAGCGGCACACCTCGTCAAAAAACTAGCCCACCACGGCACTAACCCCAAACGAGAAAAACTAGACGGCGGAATAATCCGTTTAACATGGAATGACACCACAACCTATACAGTACATGAACAATCTATTGAACTCGCATCGCGCATCACCTACAGGAAAAATTTACAAGCATTTATTGAGCCAATAACCCATGACGGTATCGGCAAGGTAGAAATCAGCGGCGAGAAAATTGAGCCACTCGTTATCTCAAAAGTCGACTTACCCGCTTTCGAACTGGACGTCGACACAGAGATAGTGCAAGGAGAATCAGTTAGGCGTTTAACACTACAAATTATGCAACTTACTTTGCAAGGTGAGTATCGGTGGCGGTTTTCCGACGGCGGCTCTACTTTTAGCGCTATCATGGCAGACGAAGCATTCAAAGCTATGATTACTGGGCGCACGATCCGTTTTGCTGAAGGAGATCAGCTTGAGGTTGAGCTTAGCGAACAGCAAGTAAAGCGTGCTGATGGTGCATTGAGGATTGACCGCACGATTACTCGCGTGTTTCGCCATCTTCCCGCGCCAGAGCAAACCGTTATTTTATTCAACGACGAAAACCAATAAGCATACGCTTACGGCATCTAAGACATGCACACACCCCCGCGAATTTAGGGGGGGGGAGGGTGTGCATGAGGGTGTTTACCGTTTAGGCTTGAGGTCGGTTCTAGTGCCTTGCCCTACTCTGTGTGTCGCCCAATAGTCGACTGTTTCGGGGAGCCAGCCTTGTGTGCCGCCGCGCCCTTCGCCGCCGATGATTGCGTCTGGTTCTGGTAGACGTCCTTCGGCGCGATAGGTGGCGAGAGTAGAGCGAGCGATACCTATACGCTCGCCAAAGCCGTTGAGGGAAAGATAGTGAGTGGTCATTCGTATTCCTTTCGTAGTGAGTTGATAAGAGCTAGTAACCCGAATGCAAGGGTTGTGAAGGCTCCTAGTGTTGAGAGCCATAGTGGAGCGTTGATACTCTTGGTGGCAACGCCGAAAACAATGGCGATCAATGCGTAAAAATATGTACTTTTCATAATGTTTTTGCTAGATTGTAGGGGAAGCACCCCGAGATGTTCTCGGGGGCTTCCGAAGCGCTAGTGTTTCTGTTTCTTTTTCGTTCGCTTGCGTTTCTTAGATTCCCTGCTGCGGCGGGTGGCTTCGATGAGCGCTGCAATCGCTCCGATGAATACCCCTGCCGCGGTGAGGGTCTCGTTTATTTGTTCTAGCATGTTCACCTCCTTTTGTTGACACATATAACTATACTCACTCAATCAAGTATTGTCAAATGAAAGAATAAAGTTATATTTTCGTGCACATCGGGTGTGAAGCCTACTATCCAGCATTTATACGCATTGCGTTTATTATTACGCCTCACTCACAGGCTGTATAGAAATCCCATTTTCTTTAACGAGCTGAAGAATAGCAGTAAAATCTGGAATAGTTTCTGCAAGGTTAAAGGAAAACGTTGACGCTATACGGGCAATGTTTACTAACTGCGTATAGAGCACAGGAAGGGCAACAAGAGAGTAAAACCGTGTCAGTTCGGCAACATTATCCGTCATCGAGCCAGCATTAACATATTGGGCACGCACCGTTATATCAAACTCTAGAAGAGGAATATCTGCCGCTAGTCGGAGAAAACAAATAAGCCGCCCCTCGCTACACTGTTTAACTACAGTCGCAACATTAAAATGGGCATTTACCTTACCGTCATAGCTCCCTATGCCAGTATCTTTAATAACTACCTCGTCCGTACTAACAGAATATAGCTCAATGCCTCGCACCGTATCGCCCACCATACTAGACATACGCTAACTCCTGAGCATTTGCGAGAGAAACGTGCGTATAGTGCGGCACACGATCGCGATGGTTACGCCACGTGGTTTCTAAATGCAGCTTACGTTTACACTCATTGATTTCATTATTAGCCTCTACTATGTGGCTGCTGGTAAACGGCGTGATTTCTCGGTTAAGCTCTGCTTCGGGCAAGTATTGTGTAGCCCACGCATAAATATCACCCCATACCCACACGGGCTGTATGCGGGCAGGATTCGCGATAGTAGAAAATGGTACGGGGAAATTATTGTGCCCATGTTTATCCCATAGCCGTACAGTTTCGCGCGACTTCCCCAGTTCTTCCGCTATCTGTGTCATGTTGACAAGGTCGGGAACAAGCGTAACAAGCGATATTTCGCGCGTATTACTGTTGATAAATTTAGCAAGTATTCGTATTGCTTCAGGTGCCGATGTTGCGGGTATGGAGCATGATAATAGTTGTGCCCTGTTTTGGATTGCGGGCAGAACGAGAAACGTATCGGGCGTATGTTCGAGGGCTTCGAGTTGTTTCTCGTTGTCAAGGTCGAGCCCTGTTACAGCTACTGTGAACGTGTATGTTGTTGCCATCATAGTTTCTTTCTTTACTGTGTCACTCTACAATACCAGTATTGGCAATTGCCAATCGTGTTTTTGAGAGGCACCATATCACCGATATTCTTTACGCTGCCTGAAAGGTATTCTCGGCGCACTACCATGAGTACACCTCCTCACCGCGGACCACAACACCTCCGCTTGCCCGCGCTTCGGTGTACTATACACAACAATCCTGCACCCTCCACTCACACAATACAGATAACCAAGAGGGTGAGCTTTTGGCGCGGCTTTCTTCCGATACCACTTCCCCGTTCTCGTAAGAATGTTGATAACTTCTCGCGCATCTTTATCTTTGGGTGCACCATCAGGGAATGGTTCGTCTCGCTCGTCAAACACTATCAGTTCTCTTCCGTATGGTGTTTCGCTGCAGGCACATAATCAGAACGCAACACGCGAGCCAAACGCTCCTGAGTTTGAGCAACATAAAACGGGTTATTCGGATCCACGCCAACACTCGGCATCGATGAAATAGCCTCACGCGCAGGCTCGCCAGACTCCCCCACAGATGATCCCCACACTCCCAACGCTTCCTCAGCCTGCCGCAACACACGCGACGGAGTAAGACCCAAAGCACGAGCAATTTCTTCAAAACAAGGAATAGGAATATCTCTTTCTGCTGAAAGGTAGCGCTGAACGGAAGTGTGCGCGAGAGTGGTTTTTTCGGCAAGTGCTCTGTATGAATAGCCAAGCTGGAGACGTCTGTCGTTGAGAATTTTCGCAACCGTCTCAGAAAATTTTGGTGTCGTATTCATATATATATCGTACCCATACAGCAACACTCCGTCGAGCAGGAATTGACTTTGTTCCCAAATGGTGACAACATAGAACACGTTAGACGTTCCCAAACGGGAACATCTATCTACCTAAAGTGTAACCGTATGGAAACGTGAAAGATAGAAATGACAGTAGCAGCAGAAATTAGAGCAGAACTAGCTCGCCAGCAAATCCCTGCGTGTATGCTCGCAGAGGCTATTGGCGTCACTAAGCAAGCGCTTTCACGCAAACTCAGCAAAGAAAAAAGCGTTTTTGACGTTGCTGAACTCAAAATCATTGGCGATTACCTCAATGTTTCACCATCAGAATTTTTTATACGTGCCGATTACATAGATTCCTACACCTGGAAAGAGAGACGCCCGTGAACCAGCCAGCCTATAAAGTCAGCGACATCGCCGCCATGACAGGATTCAGCGAAAACGCTATCCGCCGAGCTATCACCCAAAAATACAGCGACCGCCGCCCCGACAAAGACGGACGAGAACTACCACCACTACGAGCAAAACGAGGAGCAGGAAAACAATACCTCGTCACCAACCAAAACCTCGAACTATGGCTAGAAAGCCTCGACGACGCATAGGAACAAAAAATGACATATACCCACACAACTTGCACACACACCACCACCACGCCTAAACTGTCGGTAGGTGCTGAAAACACCCACAAACAGCGGTTGACCGCCCCCGACAAAGGCGGCTGTGTTATATCTACGGCTTTAGCCGGGGGTAGCAGAGAATACAACACCCATATGGGGAATATCTGCTGGCCGACTGTTTGCGGTTTTTTCAGCCACCCGGTATTTTCTTCACCCTCTGGTCAGGGTATCGACAATACCCCACCCACATACACCGCCCTGAAAAGGCGACGCAAACAGAAAGGCACCACTGCCATGTTTTCAACACCCATACTTCCGCGCACCCCAAAAACAAGAGGTGCACGATGAACACTATTCACTATCTCGGATACGAAGACGCACAAGCGCTAACACGCCTGCTTGACGGTACCACCTCAATCAATAGCGATACAGTGCGCCAGCATATTCAGAAACTCGCCGACATCTACACTCCTAAACTATCAACACGACCATACAAAATGACACTCGACCTGTTCATTCTCATTATGGCAATCGCTGGAGCATGCGCAATCGCTGGCATACTAGCCGCACTCGGTTACGATGCGATTTCTTCTCTAACAAGCCAGCCCGCAAATCTGGCTCTATCCTCACTGGTGGTGACGGCATGATCCTACCAACACCATCTCTTTCCGCATATTCGGGCTGCTCCACCATATTAGCCAGATTAAACACGCCTATCTGTTCCCGTAACTTTTTACGCCATGTAGAAGATTCACGCCACACGATCACTACCTGTGCCGTACACCATGCGTCGGCTTCACACCGAACATACACCCCGATAGTTTCACCACTACCTACGCACGGAACAAGCGAAGCAGGATACACACACGTGTCTCCATGTTGTGTGACCCGAGCTTGGCAGCCAACCCCGATTGCCTGCACTTGTAAAGCTTGTGAAGTAGAAGCGTTTGAAAAGTTAATGCTCGCGTTTGGCGCATCGTCACCTGCCCATAGTTTTGCCTGCCACACGGATTTACGTGCTGCAGGTGTAAATACTACGGGTTTAGTATCCGCTCGTCTTGTTATCACTATCAATACCGCCGTCATGCTTGTCGCCGCAGCAGCTATCCACTCGGCAAAAATTGATGAATCCAACCAGTATTCCTTTCCAGTAGGTGATGCAGATGCCACTACTGATCCTACTGGAAAGGGTTTAACGGCTAGGACTAGGAAAAAGGCACTGCCCTCAATAAAACGGGAGGTGCGCGATGAACAGCCCTATTGATACTGCTATCACTATCGTTGGCTGCACCTATATCGTGGCAACAATCCTCACTATCGGTATTGGAGGATTCGTCCCTGACGACTACCTCCCCTATATCCAAATGCTCCTCATCATAGAATTTCCCATCACGGTTCTTCTCATGATCGGCATTATTCTCACTATCCGCCCTACACAAGGAAAAGAGCACACGCAATGAATACCACACCCGTATACGAGGCAATGATACGCGACTACCTCAAACAAGCCCGTGACGCTATCGACAAAGCCTACGAATACATGAACGAACTAGCCACCACTCCTGACCTCGACACCAGCATAAACAAGGACACACGCCAATGACCGTCAACATTCCGCCACGGATAGCCGCCGACCCTGAACGCATATGCTCCGAGATGTATCGCCGTATTGCGCGAGCCGAACCACCATGCACACAATACCCGACCGAACTATTCGATCTCCCTAAAGGAGGATCGCACGAACTCGTCAAACAATTAACAGGCATATGCCTCGAATGCCCCGTCCTTGAAGAATGCCGCATCTACACCGATATCCGTGAAAAATTTAAGGTATCACCCGTGTATTTCTTTGCTGGTGGGGAAAGCCCTCACAAACGGGGAGTGCGGCGAAAAAAGTATTATGCAGCCACTGGTGGCACAGCTCCGTTTTATATCGACCACAAAAAGCGCGGCGAGATACCGCCCGTCAGCCCCTCGAGTGGACACATACCGATTACGTGCCACAACGACGCACACACCACACTCACCCACACAGCTAGGAAGCTATCTATGGATATTACTGTTTACAAGAATCTTGAGCAGGGCACACCCGAATGGTTGCAGGCTCGCTGCGGTATCGTCACCGCCTCGATTGTTGGTAAGCTCCTCACCCCGACAGGCAAGCCAGCCAGCAACGAGACGGCTCGCATACTACGCGCCCGCCTTATCGCCGAACAATACACGGGGCATAGTGAGCAGACCCCGCAAACGTTCGATATGTGGCGTGGAAGCATGGACGAGCCACTCGCACGCGACCTCTACGCGAAGCATTACGCGCCAGTGACAGAAATAGGGTTTATGACACGGCGAGAAGGCAGAGCGTTCGGCGGATATTCTCCCGACGGGCTTGTCGGTGACGATGGGCTGATTGAGATTAAATCGAAAAAACCACACCTACACATGGCAACGCTCCTCACTGGTAAAGTCCCCACGCAGCATATGGCGCAGCTGCAGATGGGGCTATGGGTTAGTGGGCGCGACTGGATTGATTATGTTCAGTTCTCGGGCGGTATGCCCTTGTTCGTCAAGCGCGTCTATCCCGACATTGCGTGGCAAGACGCGATAGAAGGCGTCCTGACCGACGTCAACCTTGAAGCAGTGGACACGCTGCAGCGCTTACGTGAGCTTGACACGCTCTACCCCATCACGACCGAACGCCCCTACTACTACGACGAGCCCACGGATACAGATATAGAGGTGAACTAGACATGGATATGAGCCAAACAATCCAGCCGAACAGCGACCAAATCAACGGTGACGACCTGCTCTCTGGCGCGGCGACTGTCACGATCACGGGAGTTGAGGCAGGCACGGCAGAACAGCCCGTGTTTATCCACGTGAAAGAATTCCCTAACCGCACCTATCGCCCATCAAAATCTATGCGCCGCGTGCTTGTTGCCGCGTGGGGAACAAACAGCGCTCCCTATATAGGGCGGCGGCTTACTCTGTTTCGTAACCCTGACATCACGTTCGGGCGAGACAAAGTCGGCGGTATCCAGATTTCTCACGCCAGCCATATCGACCGCCCAATCAGTATCCCACTGACGGTTTCTCGCGGTAAACGCCGCACATACACACTCCAACCCCTACCAGATGACGCGCCCACAAGCAGCACGGTGAGCGTCACGATGACAGATATTAAAAACGCGGCAAGCATTGACGAGCTACGCGACCTATGGGGTAAAACCAGCGACCCCGCCCTTCGTACAGCACTTCAAGAACGCGTCGCAGCACTCACCCCACATCAGCAAGGAAACAACAAATGAGAAGCGGAACCTATGCCGACTATTTCGACCCGATATATGACGAAGACCCATACGAGAGCGAGCGGATAGACGAGCTGAACAGTGAGATAGCCGACCTTGAAAAACAGCTCGCCGAGCAAGAAAACCTGCTGTGCGACCTGTACGAGAAAGCAGAACTTCTCCAAGATGCGCAAGAAGAAGTAGAACGCCTCAGAGACGAACTCGACATCATCTATCGCACCCTCGAACGATACACGGCGTCCACAATCACCGACACGCTACTCGATGAACTCACGGCAGGTATCGAGCACGCCATCTACCCATCACAAGGTGAATAATTATGTACGCTTATGCAAGGAAAAGTGACCCGATTACCAGCTGGCTCGCCGCACACGACATCACCGACGTGGACATCAACAGGAACAAAGCTGCCGTGCTTGGTTTCCTGCTTGCACGCGGAACAGCTATCCAGCAAGACGCTGAAGAATGGCTCGAACGCTACGAAAACATGACCCCACAACGCACCAGAACGACGTTCAGCGACCTCGAACACATGGGACTTATCAATAAGACAGGCGAAACCCGCCCAACACGTCGGGGACGCAAAGCAGCAGTCTATGCATTGACGACACACAAGGATCAAGGAGGTTTATTCTAATGGCATGGTTCAAAGTTAGCGACGCTCTATGGGCACACCCGAAATGGGTCAGCCTCACTCCGAACGCAAAAGCACTCTGGATTACAGCCGCCTCATGGTCAGTGTCATACGAGACTTTTGGACAAATTCCGACCAAAATTTTACCAAAAATTGGTCAAAAATCGAACATAAAACGATATGCAAATGAACTCGTTTTAGCTGGATTATGGGACGAAGTAGACGGTGGTTACACCTTTCACGACTGGGACGAGTATAACATTACGAAAACCGCGTGGGAAAGCCAAAAAGCTGCTACTCGTGAACGGGTAAAACGCCACCGAAACAGCAAAGAAAACACGAAATGTAACGACGTTACACAGACCACCAGTAACGCTACTTGTAACGCCGTTACCTCTGAACACGATCACGATATAGATACTCCTGACGGAGTATCACACCCCCTTACCCCCTCACAGGGGGCTCAAAGCGATTCCACCACGCCAACCCCAGCTCATGCTACGCTGGATGCCACCGCCGACCAGACCAGCCCAGCCACGCCGACCCCAGCAACACCCAGCGCCCCGACCAGCAGCACCCCAGACTGCCACCCTGGCTTCGAGGCATTCTGGGACGCCTACCGCCACCACGGCAACAAAACCCAAGCCCGAAAAGCCTACAAAACCGCCAGAAAAGCAGGCTACAGCGCCCAATGGCTCACCCAGCAAGCCGCCAGCTACCACCAGCGAGCCGACGCCGCACACACCCCGCCCCAGTACCGAAAACACGCCGCAACATGGCTCAACAACGCTGGCTGGGACGACCAGTTCACACCCCAACACAGCCAGCAGCTAGGCAGCCTGCTCACCCGCAGCCAACAAGCCGCCGCAGTATCCCTGCAGGCTGCCCTCGCCGAGCAACACGCCGCCCCCACCAGCCCACCATCACGGGCACTCACCACAGGCTGCGAGGTGCCGTTCTGATGAGCATCCTCGCACCCTACCTCGACCAAGCCGCCAAGCTTGGCATCAACCCCACACAGCCCGTCACCGTTGCAGGAATGGCTCTCGCTTTGCAGAAAGCCGACAGCCTCGGCTTGACGTTTTACAAAGCCGGCATGGAGCGTGACTGGTGTGCCGCCGCCCAACTGTGGGCACACAAACACGGCACAAGCCTCACATTTCAAGACCTGATCGCTGGGCTGCTCCACCTCGCTACCGAGGAACGCTCAGAGCGTTTTTTGAAACCGTTCGACATGTTCAACGCTGTGAACAGCTACTACCGTGCCAATATCCGCAAAGCCCTCGGAGCACGTCAAGCCCCGGAGATACCTCACGAGCTGGCAAGGGCAACCGTCGACCAAGAGCGTGACTATCTTCGCTTGTGGCGGCATGACGCGAAAATCAGCGGCAACTATGAGCACGCGACCCGCTACGCCAGAACCACCGTCGGACTCACACCCGAACCCACAGCCGACACGATAGAAGAAAAACCACCCCTTAAAGCCCTCCAGACGGCTCTGAGAGCCATCACAACCCCCTAACCAGTATCCCAAACATAGAAACAACAAAAAAGACGCCTTAAAACGGCGTACAGGAAACCGAAAGGATTCACTTATGGCAAACGAACCACACATCACGCTCACAGGCAACATCACCGCCAACCCAGAACTACGCTGGACGCAGACAGGAACCCCCGTCGCAAACGTCACCATCGCCGTCACACCACGCACTAAAAACGGCACCCAATGGGACGACGGCGAACCCATGTTTTTCCGCGCCACAGCATGGGACCAACTCGCCGAAAACATTACTGAAACACTCACCAAAGGCACCCGAGTACACGCCACAGGACGGCTCACCATCACTGCCTACACGCGCAACGACGGAACCCAAGGAATCTCTAACAACATCACCCTCGACACCATCGCACCCAGCCTTGACTTCGCCACCGCAACCATCACAAAAAACACCACCACACAGTCGAGCACGCAGCCAGCCGCACAGGCATACCCAACCGCGCCCGACACTATCCCCTTCTAACACCCACCAATGCATAAAACAATGAATAAAAATACATAAAAGGTTACATAGCAATGAGAAAACCAGCCACACCGTTCGGCGACCTTACACACGCCACCAGCAACAACTAGAAAGGAATAAATCATGAGCTTCGCTCACCCTAACTGTTTTGTTTGCCGTGACACTGGCATCGTTCACGAATTCCTCCCCGAATTCCTCGGCAAAGCCATCATACGCTTCGCGCACACCCCGACAGGCGAAGAATGTCCTGTCTGCTACGAGCACGACTTTGACACTGATGAGCAGCGAGACCTCACGTGCCCCTACTGCGGCACCAGTATTGATGACTGGTACGACACCCTGCGTGAGCCTCGCTGTGATGACGGCACAGGCACATGCCCGAGATGCTGCCAGACATTCGAGTATGACGTCACGCGCCTATGGACAACTAGAAAAACCAAGAAAAAAACCAAGAAAAAGAAATAAGCCATCCCCCTACGTATGAACGAGTTGAGAAATGCGCCCTTTCGTTACGCCAAGGATCTGAGCAATATCCGTGAGTTTCACGCCACGCGCCCGAAGATCACGCACTGCCTTTTCCTGCGTTTTCCGAACATTCGCAGCAGCCTTATCTGCCTCGGCTTTCGCCAGTTCGACCGCCGCAGCAGCTTGTCCGGCTTCACCAACAATCTTGAGTTGGATCGGAGCGTGAGCAAGGGCTGGCTGATGCAGCTCTTGCGCCCACAGCGCCAAGAGATCCTCAGCCATCACTTGAGCGTCCTTCAGGCTCTTACCTTGCGTGTGACGCATTTTCCCGTCGATTGGCAGCGCGACTGCCCACCATTTGCCTTCTAGCTCCACTGTTGCTGTGATTGGAGTGGTCATTCTTGTGCCTCCTTCAAGATTCCTTGAGCTGTTCGTTCATTGACGTCGCTGTGGCGAGGGACTGCCACCATGAGCTTGCCAATGTACACCTTGGTGTGGTTGCCGCCCTCTGTGATGGTGTAGCTCTTGCCTTGCTCTTTAGCTATGTGCTTGAGCTTCTTAATCAGGTCTCGCCGCTTCACATAAAAAGTATAACACCGCTAAACATTAAAGTAAAGTCAAGTTAAACAAATGATAAGGAATAAAACAATGAACACAACACACATAAAGAAAATACGCAGTACATTAACCCGGATAGAAACTGCTGTTAATAAAGACCAAAAACCTAATACTCAGATCGCTAGCATGCGTCGCCAGCTTGATGAGCTAGAGCTTCATCTTAGCTCCGAAAACACCCCGCAACACATTCGCCTACTCGACATGCCACATGTTTACCACGCCCTACGAGAACTCCCCTACCTTGAAGCGGCTGTGCTCATGTATCGGTCTGGAGTGTTGGGACACAAGCCAAAAACTCTTGATGAACTCAGCAATGCTTTTGGTGTTACCCGCGAGCGCATCCGGCAGATCGAATCTCGTGCGGCTGTTCATATCGATCAGATTATTGGGGAAGAGCCTCACCCGTGGAAATTTCAGGCGCGTCGTTCTCGCGATGTCGCGCGTGCCTGTGAGGAATACCGAGAGCAGCGCAACAGTCAGGCAGTTAGCGGGCTATCCTGAGCCAGCCAGAAAGACCACATGGAGGACGTTTTCAATGAGTCGTAGTCTTAGTTTCATTATCCCCAAAGAGGAGTGGCTCACCAGCAACGGGCGCTACCATCACATGGACAAAGCACGACGTACGCGCACGCTTCGACACAAAGCCTATATAAGCGCCCTACAGGCTCTTCACAACGGCGACCTCACCCACTATGACGTGCTCCCCCTACTCGTGATACAGGTCGGCTATAGCAGCCGCAGACGAGCCGATCCACCTAACGCTTATCCGACCGTTAAAGCCCTTATTGACGGCTGTACAGACGCTGGCTTATGGGACGATGACAACAGCGACATTATTCACAGCTGCCTGTTTACCCGCAACAAGGAAAAAGCCCCCACAGGGTGCTACACCATCACATTCACATTCATCAGCCACCATGTGCCGTTTTATGATGGGGAGAGATGGAGCAATATTACCCTTTAGCAAGCTGGGAAATGCGACTCTTCGTAACGCCCATAATCACTGCCGTATCGGTACCACTCACGCCAGCAGCCAAGAGTTTCTTCACCACATTACGCGATTGCGCTGCGGCATCTTCCTGCGCTTTTGCGGCGGCAGCAGTAGCAGCTTTTGCGGCGGCGATCTGCTCGCTCAGTCCATCAAGAGCAGGGATAATAGTAACATTCCATATGGAGTGGTCTATTTCTGGTTGGATAGTATCCAGAAAGTCAATAGCTTGCTGGCGAGCATTCGCGAGTTTACGCACCTGACTATGCCCGTACTCTCCGATCTCAAGTTCCCAGCCTCGCGCCCATCGTGTGGCGGTTACATTAACACTCGTCATTTTGAATGGCTTCCAGCGGCGTCGGGATGTCTATTTCTTGATCTGGCTTCCCACTGCTTGAATCGAAGCCGCTAGCGCATTCCCTGTGCTCTTCCATGCTTCTCCTATTAAATCGCGCTGGAGCGTTGTTTTCTTTGCTTTGCTTAAGCAGTTTGGTTCGGAGCTTGCAATGATTCTCATTGCTTTTGCGGCTCCGCGCGTATACGCATCACGTGTTGTCATTGCTAGACTCCTTTCCTTGTGACTCATCATAGCAAAAATGACATTATAGAGCTTTGGACTTATAGGTAACTAAAAATAGCCCCCTCCCATCGCCAAGAAACGGCGACGAGAGGGGTTGTGTGCAGCCACCAGTCGGGCAGCGAGATGCCTTTTCTACGCGTAACGGACAGACAGTATGTGGTTTATTGTGCGCGACGGCGCACATCGTCAAGGCTGGAATTGAGCATAGCTACTTGGGATTGTGCAGTGTCGATGTGTTCGCCTAGCTGATGTGCGAGGCTTTTCAACATTTCCCGCTGATGTTTTTGCTCTGCCAGCATTATTTTCTGGGTAGTTTCCTGCCTGTCTGCAAAATCTTCGAGCCTATCAACGCTATCTTTCATGCTTGACCCGTGGTTATTTGTCACTTCTTTTTTAATTGAGGCGAGTTGTGGGACGACGGCGAGGACGGCGGCTATTCCTGCGAAGCCTCCGAGTGATTGTAGAATGTCGAAAAATTTCATGTAGCAGCCCCTTTTTCTCTTTTAGCGTGTGTGCGTGTCGTTGTGTGTTAGAGGGCTGCTGGCGTGGTGAGCGTGGCGAGGATTGTTATGAGAAGTAGTGTTGCTAGGAGCGTCATGCGTGCGTGTTTCATCGGGTATGCCTTTCAGGTTGCCGTTGGCGAGGTCGTAAAAGCCTGCGGCACATAGCCCGTAGAGGAAGCCTTCAGATATGGTTCTCACCCAGATGTTGAGGCTTGCGAGTTGTGAGGGTGAGCCGCTGTAGAGGGCGAGGAGTGTGAGGATAGAGAAAGCGATGCCGACGAGGACGGCGGCGAGCTGGCTTGCTCGTCCTGTGATGCCGAGCGTTTTGAGCCATTGCACGGTGGCTGCAATCGCGGGTACCGTGAGAAGTAGTTCTGTGATATTCATGAGTTGTTATCCTTTCATTTCATGTTGGTGATGAGGAATCAGATGAGCACTTATACAGCGCGCGCTACACGCAAGGACGGCTGGTGGACAGTCACCGTGGACGAGGTGGAAGGTCTCTATACTCAAGCGCAACGCTTGGATCAGATTGAGCGCAATGTGCGTGACGCTCTCACTCTTTTCCCTGACATCGAGCCATACCCCGACACGGCACACGTCACCATATGTCCGCAAGGCGAGCATTCATCAATCTTTTAGAATTATTTGCTATCTATAAAGTAAAAGAGTTAGATAATTTGCTATTTAGAAAATAGCGTGTTATGCTTATAGTGGTTGCGGAAAGGAGATGCAATGCCAAATAAAGAGGTAAAGGAGCTGATGAGAAAACTCGAATCACAAGGCTTCATCTGCGTCCCATCTAAGAAAAATCACATTAAGGTTTACAAAGATGAGCAATTTGTCGCCACGCTCCCCTCAACCCCATCAGATAGGCGAAGCCTAAAGCACGTTCTGCGCTATTTACGGCAAGCTGGCTTTAGGTAGCGCCCAGGTCTAGCCCTTATATGCGGGCTAGACCTCCGCAACCAGCATACGCACGAAAGGAAACGCTATGGATTACACCGCAACCATCGATGTAAAAACAAGCCTCACCATCGACGACATACTAGAAAAACTCGAACCCTACGACGGAACACTAGGAGCAAGTAAAGACGGATACCGCGCCATCTTCAGCTACCCTGCAGACAACCTCGATCAAGCTATCGCAACAGCAAAAAACACTACTGCAAGTTTTGGAGAACCCTATGCACTTTCAGTAGCACCATCACACCTCATCGACGAGCAGACCATGCACGGAGAGCTTGAGCCTCTCGTTTCCGTGGCTCAAGCAGCGGATCTTCTACACATTACCCCGCAAGCAGTCAACCATCGGCTAAAGAATAAAACTCTTCCCGGCGCGAAAGTTGGGCACACATGGGTTCTCCCTCTTGCTGCCGTTCTCGCTCAGAGTATAGACTCCGAATGAAAGATTTTTTCTTTCCGCAACCATCAGCCCGCCATGCTAATGTTTCTCGCGTGGTGGGCTGAGACTTTGCTATGTGTTAGGCGAGGAGCTGGTTCACTCGTGCCTGCACAGTGTGATAGTCGTAACCTGCCGCAGTCAGGCGGTTGTAGCGTTCCTGCCCGTTACCCCAATCCCCACGAATCACCTCACGCGCGAGCCGATCTATGTTTTTATTGGCAGGCTTAGACGCGATACCGACAAGCTCATTCACTCGCGCCTGCACAGCATCATAGTCGAACCCGGCAGCGGTGAGACGCTGATAGCGTTCGTTGCCGTTACCCCACGTGCCGCGAATCACCTCGCGCGCGAGTTCCTCAATGCTTGTGCTGTTTGTTGCGTCGAGTTCAGATGGCGTAACAGGCACAGTCGCACTTGTGTTTCCTGTCATAGTGTTGTACCAGTAACGGGCGCGCTGCATATATGCAGCGTTCTGGCTTCCTGCGATCTCGCCTGGGCACGCGGTCGCGCTGAACTGCCTGTGCGGAAACACGTTCACGCCCCAGTGTGGTTCTCCGAGCTTATAGAACACGCACAGTGCAGCCACTAAATGCGCGCCGTTGTCGAGTGTCGCTTCGGATATTGTCCACGGCTCGCCTATATGGTTATTGGCGTGTTCGATACCGATAGAGGTGGTATTAGCGTCCCAGTTGCCTGCGTGCCACGCAGTATTGCGATCTCTCACGAGTTGCCCGATTGTGCCATCTTCTTCTACTTGATAGTGTGCGGACGCTTCGCGTGTCTGCCACACATTCCAGCACTCTTGAATGCTCAGCCGTCCCGCGTTGTGGTGCACGATGATTTTATTGATCTCGCGCCCACCGCGCCCACTCGTGTAATGCTTATCAAGAATCAGATCAATATCCGCCTCAAGAGTATCCCAATTCTTCACTGTTCTTATATCCCTTTCCAATTAGCGCCAATCACGGCATAAAAAATGCACCCTTAGAGGGTGCATGTAGGAGCATGTCCAGAGCGCCGTATTTATGCGTTAGCCCCGAGCATGTTATTGTCTTTTTTCTGCAACTTCGCCTGCACCGTCGAAACCATATCCATCAAATGCGAATCAGACACAATCTGAGGATTCAACGCAGGATTATTCTTATACGGGTCTTGCAACGCCGCCTGATATTTAGCAAGCGGACGCTGGTTCGCGATCACACACTCTAACGCGTGCTCACGCGCCCACACCTCAGGATACGCCTCACCTGCAAGAGCTGCCGTGACAGTAAGCCGTGTAAGATAGTCGGGGTCTGTTGCGAGTTTATAAATGTATTCGCTGGATGCCATGTGGATGTTCCTTTCTTAAAGTCCTGCTATCCATGTGAGGTTGATGGCAAGAGTGTTATTTTTGGCGATGTCTTTTGCGGCATAGAGTTCGATGACTCCACTTGTGGTCACGTTGACGATGCCAAGGCCGTAGCTGATGTGTGTGGCGACGTCGTTCGCGGGCGCGTATTTTTTCGGCAGCTGCCACGCGTTAATAGTTTGATACGCTTTAATAGGTTGTTTCGTGCTCGAATTCCAGTGCCCCATTGTGAGCGTGCAGCGCACCCCGTCAGTGAGAAGGTAGGCGGTGGGTGCTGCCCCGTGGGTTGGGGTGAGGGCGATACGTGTATAGGGGTGGGGTTTCTCCCCGCCAGAGACTCCAACAATAACGGCACGTCGATTATAGATATGTACATGTACACGGTCGCCAAGGGTGAGGTTCGCAAGCGAATCGATATGGGCATTAAGTGGGGTTGTATCGCCGTCAAGTTGTACTTGTAGTGGATGAGTGCCAACAACGCGCCCCCATCTCCACGTGTCGCCTGTTTCTTGTACTGATGCCGACACAAGGGCAGCGAAAGGGTTATTACTGATCGGGGTTGCGTTCGGCATCTATTTCACCTCTCGAGTTGTAACGGTCATAAGCTGTCCAGGGGTGAGAGAAATATCGATATTTTCAATAATTTCGTTTCCGCCCTGCACGTTGCTCACGCGCGAGTTAAGAGCAAATGCGCTCACTGCCATTGATCGTGTGACGGTTGCTGATGAGACTGCTCGAGCAAGATACCTCGCTGCTTTAATATCAAGTATTTGTTGGGTAGCTGCTTCTATTCCCGTATATGTCTGTGTTATCCATACGCCTTGACTGGTAAACGAATACGGCGACGTCGGATCTGTGTTGACCGCTATGGAGCGCATTGCTGGCGTGTTGCCCGTCTCTTGGCTGATACATAGAATCCTATTGGGCACTTTCGACTCGAGGGAACGTTCAGTGCGCGCCGTATGTCGTGCATGAGCAGATGGGGTGAACGTGTAGCATATGGGACGCTGGGATGGTGGTATGTAGGGGTCAAGTCGGTATTCGCCTGAAAAGTCACACCATAAAGAGAAGTAGCCGATAGCGTCAAGAAGATCATTAATGATCCGTAGCTTTGTTGTACCTGCTTCCCATACGAGGGCAGATGCAAGAGTGAGCGCGGAATGTGTGACAGCTACATTAGCTTCGCCTGTAGATGTGAGAAGTTGATGGATAACTTCCGTGACACGACTTCCTGCAGGCACCGTGTATGTGTCTGTGACAGCATCATTTGCTGGGATAAACGTTTTATCATACAAGTTTAGTTTGATGCGTGTACTCGCTGTATCATCTATAGGATTGCTGGGACGTATCACATACACCCCGAGAGGATAGTCGGTTCCGTTGATTGTGGCGACAGGGCGTGCACGCATGTGTAGCCATTGCGTTTCGCTTATGTCTGCCCCGTGATAAGTGATCTCTCCACTCCATCTGATCTCGCTGTTGACGTTGCCTGTCAGTCTCCCATTTGTCTCCGTGTGGGTAAGAGTTTTGATAACCTGCCCGTAACGGTTAAGAAGTTCGATTCTGTATTCTTCAACTCTCGCCATCATGCCCTCTCGTGTTATTGTTGTGCCACATGGTGTGTTAATGAGACGCTGTATTGGTTGCTGGTGTTTCGTGGCGTGCTAGCTTCTATCCATCCGACCAATGTGCCCCAATCAGGACGGCGAAGAGCTACACTAGATGCGCTCACAGAGACTTCTTGTAGAGCTTTAACTTGCTCTATGACGCGCGGATTGATCTGTGGCGTACCTAGCGTGGCAGAAATTTTTGTTTCTATCGCTACCGCAGTGCCTTGAATGATCGTAGGAGCCGATTGCCCAGCAAAGACATGTTCCACGCGATGAACAAGCCTGCTGCTTGTCTCCGATTCGATATTCCATAAAAGGCGGATGCATGTGTTAAAGTTTTTGCCCCAATTGATATAGACGCCCTGAGCTACAGGATGTATCTCAACTGTTGGAGAAACCGATTGAGTTGCTATCGTTGATACAGCGACGGCACGGTAGCGGCTCTGCATATCTAATGGCGGTATCGGGTCGATATATGTGCTGTTTGGTGGGAGATGTTGCGCTATCGTTTCCCAGATCCCCGCAGTATTACGTTCAATATTGACATGCTGCACCTCAATCCCTGTAGCAGGGTGGGCGATCGTCAAATGTGTTGCCCCATTGTCGGCATCCCATTCGGCGGTTAGAGTGGGTGGATCTGGTTGCGCATAGATGACAGTAAACGAGGTGTCGTGACTGACTGATTGCACATAGTCCGCAGCTAGCACACGCACCGTGTAGGTGCTGCCATTACGTAGCCCCGAGATGTGCACACTCGTAGGCGTCGCGTCAACAACGCCCGTTAATGTCTGGCTATGAGCACCATCTGCGAGTATCTGCACCGTCCACGTGGGGTGATCAACCGTAGAGGTAACCGTAAAAACCACGTCTGTTTCATTCGTCTGCACTGTCGAGCCGCGAGACGGCGCACTGACCGTCACGCGCGGACGCTCAACCGCACGGAACGCACTCGGGCTACTCCACGGTGACGGCTTGCTCGCGTCTTGCCCCCACGTGCGCACACGCCACACATACTGCTGCACAGACGCACCCACATCCCACACATACGACTCGCTACTGCCAACCACAGAACCAAGGTCGTTCCATTGCGGACTCACGGGATTATCCGCATACTGAATCTGCGCTTTCGTCTGCTCGCTGCCGTCTGCACTATTGTGCTGCCAACGCACCTCGACACGAGACGACACAGGCACATAGCCACTCGGAGCAAGAACACTAGGAGCAAAAGGAGCACGCAACAACTGCACCGTATTCGACACCACACCAGCCGAAACAAGCCCATTAGGCGCGAGCGCTGTGAGCGTATACGTGTGTGAACGCGACGCGTCAGGCGCTTTGACCACATACGAGTGCGCCCCCACACCTGCTGTGGCAACCAGTGTGCTACCTTCAAAAATCTGTGTCGATAACGCCCCAGCTGACGAATGCCGCCACGACAGCACAACATTATGCCCGTCTTTAACTGCTGTCACGTCACGTGGCGCTGAGGGAGTTGTGTATACAACAGGCGAATACACCCACGAACTCGATAGCCCGCTCGGGCCGACCGTGCCCACACGGTAGCGATAATAATGCCCTGCAGACACGCCAGTATCCACCCATGTGTGCTCGCCTGTGCCACGAATATCAGGCATATCCGCCCATGCGCCGTCGTCTGTTTGGCGGCGAACAATCGTATGCGTCACAGGAGCCTTCGATGACGACACGGCAGTGAACCCGAGCCGTATCTGACTATCAGATATACGCGTCGCTACCACATTCGTCGGGTCAGCAGGCGTTGTATATGGGCGGGCAGCGACCGTAAATGAGCTTGTCACCGCTGGAGGATAGCCCGCCCCTACACCCGTCACAGAAAACGTTACCGATATGCGACGCTCCGAGCCCCAGTGACGCAGCCAATAGTCAGACTTTTCAAATACTTTATAGCGGGTAGAGCCACCCGAAATATTCAGCTTGCCCGATCCGTCATAGCCAGAGACTGAAAACGTGTTCTCGTAATCATACGTCTGCGTATAGCACTGCACATACGCGCGGCACACCCATATCTCGCGATCCTCATGCCTACCTGTGCGCTCAAATTCCAGCCCCAACCGATAGCCACCAGAATATGACCCCCACTCAATAGCCATTACACAGCTCCTTTCACAGTCGCCCACTCGCCCGCACGTTCCACGAACTCCTGCACACTACGCAATCCTGCAAGATCCTCAGGATGAACATTTACCGTAATCTGGGTAACACCATTTCTCTGCTGGCAAGAAAACGCAGGCACACCCGCGGAATATACGTCTGGCATTCTCATAGCAGCCTGCGGGTGTGCCATATAGTCGAGAGCCTCACGCGTGAGCGCACTCAAACCACGTGCTGCCCGCACAGCGCGCGGAGTGCTCCGTGAGATGCCGTCTGCCATTGCTTCACCGATTGATAGCCCTGAATACAATACCCAGCCTTTGCCGGAGAACGGGCCTTCTTTCGCTGGCGAGAACGGGAACAAGTTACGGATAGATGATAGTGCGCCACTGATCTTGTTTTTCACCCATCCGACAGCGCTAGAGATACCATTCCATAGCCCCTGCAGCAGTGAGCGCCCAGAGTCGTACAGTAGCGAGCCGAGATTGCCAAGCACGCCCAGAATCTTGCCTGGAAGTGTCGTCACAAGCTGCACGACAGCGCTAATACCCGACGATACGGCAGAGCTGATTATCTGCCAAGCACCCGACACAATCGACTTTATACCGTTCCATGCACCAGCCCAGTCGCCCTTAATCACAGCCATCACGGTCGTCACAACACCCTTGATAACCTCAAGCGCGCCAGAGACTATGCCAGTAATGCCCGCCAGAATTGTTTGCACAACAGGCAGGAGAGCTTCAATAATAGGCATCAATTGCCCAGCAATCCATGCAGCAAGCTCTCCAAGAGAAGCAATCACTGCCGCAATCACGGGCGTCACGTCCATGAGCGCGCCAATAATAGTTTGGATAGCTGGCATAAGCATAGGGATAAGGGCTTGCACGAGTTGCCCAATTACTACGATGATTGGGGCGAGAGCGTCTCCAAAAGCTGCAAGAAGGATACTAATCGAGGGCAACAGTTGCGAGATAAGAGGCGCAACCTGTGCTACAAGCTGTCCGATCGTTTGAAATACTTGCCCGAGAGCTGCACGCAAACTGGCAGAGCTGGCAATCATGCCCGCGAAGACACCCACAACAATACCTACAGGTCCTGACAAGCCCTGAAATAAGGATCCAATGAACGGGAGCTGGCTCGCAAGCCCACCAAGCGCGCCCGCCATACCACCAAGAACAGGCAAAAGCCCCGTTAAGCCTCCCGTATTGATTTTCGAGAAATCAATTCTCTCAAGAAATCCAACAATTACGCCTGAAACCTTCTCGACCACAGGCACAACTACGCCAATCAGATCTGTTAGCGCGGGTTTAACCGCGTTCAATGCGTCACTAAGACCGCCCACAACGCTTGCTTCAAGGTTCCCCCACGCACCTTCGAACGTTGCCGTGGATTTCGCAGCGTTCACAGCGACTTTATCAAAACCAAGCTCTAAAAGAGCATTATTAAACTCTTCGGCAGTGATTTGCCCTTGGCTCATTGCGTCACGGAAATTTCCCGTATACGCGCCAGCTTTAAGGAGCGCTTCCTGAATTTTCCCAGACGCACCCGGGATCGCATTAGATAGCTGGTTCCAATTCTCTGTGGTGAGTTTTCCTTGCCCAGCTGTTTGCGTGAGCACCATACCCACAGATTTGAACGTATCCGCGTTCCCGCCCGCGATAGCATTCAAGTTTCCTGCCGCTTCGGCAAGCCGATCGAAATTCGGTACACTATTAGCGGCAAGCTGAGCCGTAATATTTTGAATATCCGACAGCGAATACACAGTCTCATCCGCATATATTCGTGCCGATTTCGAGAGTTTCTCAATGTCTTTCGACCCAAGACCTGCAAACTGTAGAGTTGACCTGAATTTGTCGGTCGCATCAGAAGCCGCGATAGCTTCTGGAAGATATGAGGCTATCGCCGCCGTCACGCCCGCAAATGCAGCTGCACCAATAGCACCTACAGCTTTGAATGCTCCGCCAAGAACGCCACGAATTTTTGTACCCCACGACTCTACTGGCGGTTCAGGGAGCTTATACGGTTTAGCCCCAATAGCGTTTTCAATAGCGCCACTAATACCCTTAATTGAGGGGACAATCTGCACATATGCTACAGCCAACTCAGCCATTTGTATCTTCTCCTATATCACGAGCTACACGCGGAGCACACAACATCTCATCTACCGCACGTATAGACATCGCCCTGCCCGAAGCATTCTCATGAACCTCACGTGCAGGCTCATGGCGTAGTCCGACGCTTGATGCGACGAGTGAAAATAATGGGTCGCGCCACCACCACTGCGGGTCGAGTGCTCTGCAGGTGTCACATTCAGGGCGAGAAGCAATACTCCATGCTAGAATCGCTGCTCGCCATACGGGGAAGTCAGACCATGACCGCCCATATATTCGCCAAAAATCTGTCTCCAGTTCGTCGCGGTGACGTTCGACAAGATATAGGAGAGTTAAGATTTTGGGAAGTGGTCGAAGATTTCTTTAAGCAATTCGCTGAAATCGTTAATGTCTGCTCGTCCCGTTTGAGGGTCGCGAATGGTGTCGACAAGTTTTTTGCGTTGGTCTTCACCTAACAGTAGATCGAGGACGTCTAACGCAGCGAATGTGTCGCCATGTTGAATATCTCGTATCTGATACAGTACGTCAACATCATTCAAAGTCGTGAAGTCGATCGTAAGATTAACACCCCGTACTGTTCGCGCTACTTTTCCTATGTCTAGATCGTTTGCTGTTCTTGTGCTCATGTCTGATGCGTTGCGTGCCACGTTCACTCCTTATGTGCATTCGCGAGGGTTGCAATATATTCGTATGCCGTATTTCCATGCGTATCTGGATAGGCAGAAATTGTGACGTCGTACGAGATTGCGTCGCCGTCTGCATATGTAACATCGCCCACTTCGGTAATCTCGGCAGCGGGGACGACGATGCGCTTAATTTTATTGCCCGTCAGCAGTATCTCGAATACATATACAGATCTTCCACGAGCTAGCGCATTGTGTTTCACTACTCCCGCATCGACGTTCGCGCCACCATAGATTTGTTTCAGCACGTCAGTGTTCAACGACTCGATAAACGCGAGTTTAAACGTTTCTGTTCGTGACGTTTGAACGGTCAGCACCGTATCGCCACCCCACGCCTTAATACTTTCAGAATCTGACTCGATGCTATTTGTTAGCCCGCCCTCTGAAATATATCCAAGATTGACAAATGCCGCATCAAGCGCGGTCGTTCCATCGGTTGGTGGCGTCGTCCCCAACGGGGCAGCATACACGCCACCAATTGCCATAGGTTTACCCACAGATACATTTTCTGCATTCAATTTTCCAGTAGCCGCCATTATAGGCTCCTTTCTACCCAATATATGGGGTAATAAAAAACCACCCGACGGGTGGCAGTATGTTTCACATGTGTGTTTGTCTAGTGTGTCATTACGTCTATGTTGAGCGTGAACTGGTAGCGGGCATGACCAGATGCAGGATCAGGAAAGTTATATAGCCCACCAAGATAGACCCCCGCACACCACGGTTTAAGCGCCAGATCGTAACAGTGGGCGCGCAGTGTTATAGCAAGTTGAGACGTCTCAGTTCGCGTTGCCGCCCATACTTGAACCGCTATCTGTGCATGATCCATAAACCTTTCTGCCGTGCCACCCGTGCGTTCAACTGTCACAAATTTTTGTGGACGCTCAGGCGGAGCCACACCATAAGCACGCACACCATCGACAAGAGCCGAGAGAAAAGCAATCACTTCCTGTTCTGCATTGATCATAATGAGGCACCTAACGCTTTCAATAGGGTGTTATCGTGAGCATTCCGTGCGGTCGCCTGTGGTGTTGATGTGGCGACGCGCGCGTGGGCGCGATTTTTACCGGGCTGCACACTCGCCTCAAACCCCGCACCAGCAGTAGCCGCGACACGTTGCGCATGCTCCACCAGCACACTCTGCATCTGGCTAGAGTTCAACAACTGCCGTATCTCGCTATGATTTAGTTCCACCCGATGTTTACCCATCAACACGCTCCACGTGTACAGGAAGCCACCAATCGCCAGGCGTATTAGCTTGCGTATACGGTTGCGGATCACCCACCACCGCATAAGTTGCACCACGCACAGTCACACGCGCACCCCGCAAGCTAGCTGTAAAACTCTTCGGAAAATGCAGCTCTAACGCTACCCGATCGCCATGCGGGCGAAGATTACCAGAAAGATCAGTAGTGGACGCTGGAGCAACCAGCACGTTCTTCACCAGCATTTCACAGGCTTCACCTACAGGCTCATTAAATTCGTCCCAACCAGAGTGCGTAAAAGTTGTGACGGTCACTGTTTCCCCATAAATCATCACGCCCCCTTCCTCGCCAATAGATTAAACTCGAACGCCCCTACTCGACGTCCGCCGAGGCTTCGCGCCTCAGCTTTCGTCACATACAAGTCAGCAGAGTTAGCAGAAAACGACACCGACTGCGAATACGGTCCAGCATTCGTCGATACCGATGCAGCCCCCTGCGCACCATCAATTCCAAGCGGTGGACGCATCGCACGTATGACCGCTTGGCACGCCACTCTCGTCAGAGCCGTTTGAGTAGCATCTGCCCACCGTGGGCACTCGGAGCGAATCAGATCAGACACATCGATAAGGAGCGCCTCAGCTGTGACGCGTTCACTGTCCGTGAGCGGTCTCCATCGAGCCTCAATATCAGAAACAGTAGCGAACAAGCTTAATGATTGCGGATCGCTCATTTACTGGCAGCTTTCTTCACTGTCACACGTGTAGTCGCCTCAGGCACAGTAATACCAGCCCATTCGAGTACCTTAAGACGCTCAGCCGTGCCCGCATCCACCATCGCCCGACCGTCCTTAAACTGCACATATGGAGATGTTACAAGCAGTTCAGGAATCTCAGATAAAACCTCAACCATTATCAATAATTTCCTCCACTTCTCGTGCTAAATATTATTCAGCGACTGTGAGAACGCCATGTGCTTTCTCATTGCCGTAAATAAGACCAATCTCGCCATAAATCTGCACTTTCTCAGATGCGCCCGTCTTAGCGAGCGGCTCCACAAAGAAATGTCCTTTGCTTGGAATCTCCAAGAATGCGGGCTTAATCTGCTCAAGAGATGCAACCACAAGCTTCGTTGCTGGAACGTAGCGGTTAAGCATCACATTGACCGTGCCGAAATCTGTTTCAATGGTTTTAAGATTCACGCCACCCACATTACGGGTGCCTTCCTTGTAGCCCGCGTCGGTGATGAATACTCGAGACAGGGCACGCTTGAGGGAAGAGTTTACGATAATTGTGGCGGTCTCAGATTCACGGAATCCTCCGTTTTTCCATACCTTCTCGATAAGCCCGAGAACATCATCGGCAGTCAGATCGCTCGCCTTATGTTCCGTCGTGGCAACATTCGTTGTCGCCGCAGCAATCAACCCCCTAGTTTTGCGTGGGGTTGTGTTATCGGTTGGGTTTTGGAACGTCCCCGTCAGGAATGTTTTCTCCACATCGCGCGCAATCTGTTTCAACTCAGCACTAATTTGGAATGCTAGCTCATCCGCGGGGATACTAGCAGAACCAATCTGCACCATTTTTGCGCCATCAGGTACGGTACGCATACGAGTAGCTCCCATACGCGTATAGGATAGTGCGATTGCTTCTTGGTGGATTTCTACCACGTTCGATGCAGCAAATCGTGCACGCTCAGAGAACGCCTCAACATCAGCGCCCTCCTTGCGCTGGCGCGTATCATCCGCGTCACGCAGATCATAGCCCTGCCACTCAAACAATGGCGACCCGACAGAAACACCACCCGTAAGCCCACCAATAGCAGACAAAAACGGGGTATCTTCAGGAGACGCCGCAAAAAGCTCTCCCGCATAGTTTGGCAAATTATAGGTAGTTGCTAGTTCAGACACAGTAGCCATCAGGCAATCCTTTCTTCTAAAAATTCTGTGTTTTATTTACATCCAAGCTTCATAGCTTTAAGAACGCTCACGAGCTGACTATCTCCAGCTTCTTGAGCAACAGCTATCTGCTCGTCAATAGTGATCGCGCCCGAACCTTCTGGACGCTGCTTAACCGTAGGAACACTCACATTAGTTGGCGTATCTACCTGCCCAGTAACAGACTGCGCGCTTTTCCAGTCAGCTAATGCTGTCGCGTACGCTTCCACATCGCCACTCGCTCCAGCAAGCAGTTCAACTGGTACACCAGTTTTCACAGAGGCTTCAAGAAGCTTTTTCTCGTGCTTTTCTGAAGCGATCTGCTCTTCCAGCTTTGCGATACGTTCCGCATTCTGCTCGTCAAGGCTTTTCGCTGACGCATTCTTTTCTTGTAAGAGTGCCTCCAGCTCGGCAACACGCTTGTCAGAGGCTTTACGGGCAGCACGCTCCTCATGTAACGCTTTCAAGCCCTTATCACCAAGGGTATCGTTCTGTGCATCGACATGAGCTTCAGGCGTCGCGCCCTGTACATCTTCGACCGCAGAAGTATCAGTAGTATCAATAATTGGCATGAGTGTTTTCCTTCTCTTTCTTTCCATCGCGGAACATATGGTGTAGTGCTCTCGCAGCACACACAAGAAAACCCCACACAAGGTTTGTGTGGGGTGCAACAAAAACCGCACCACAAAGGTGCAGGAAGACTATAAAAATTTTCAATGCGTTAATTAAACAACAAGCTGGCGGCGTTACATCGTTTCGCTTCCATTTCACACGCTAACGCCTGTGATTGTTCCACAAAGTAATCTCAATCGGCAACGCTTTACATCTGCTATAATTTCTCGTGAAGAGACCTCAACCCGAGCCAGCTTTGAAATAATAAGCCGCTTGAACGCTCGGCGGGAGGTCTCTTCCTCTTAAACTGGGTTTATTTTTCGTTAGTTGCAGCGATATGTTTTTCTATCCATCGCAAAGTGCGATCCTTAATCTCAGGATCCCAACCAGCCTCAACATGACGCCGTGTTTCTTGAAGAAGATCAGAGGGAACTTTAACGTTCTCTAGTAACGTGAACTGAAGAAAATCATCAATCTCCATAAAAGGATCAACTTCTAGACGATCACTTTTTATAAAACCTTGAGCACTAGGAGAGAGAGCAGCAAAAAATAGTGCATCGTACTGCGTGACCAGAGACTGAAAACTCATTTTCATACCCATGATACCTCCCAAGATTCATCAATTTCTCTTGCTATCCTACCATTAATAGTATTCTCAAAAACCATATTTCCTGCAACCGGGAAAGCCGCACGAAAGTTTGAATAATCTTCCCCATAGGCAGAAACCTCAATCAATACGCCATTAATTATTTTTCGAACCCTTCTTCGATCGCCGCTGATTCGTTCTTGATCTGGGTTTAACCAAGTATCTTTCACAGCCTTTATAATCATTTTCCGATCCCACGATTCAGGAAATTCCGTTTTTTCGTGCCATCCTTTCCCAAAAACATGCCCGCCATGAAGAACAGCTATACCATCAGAGTTCACTGAAATAACACCGTCTAGAATCTTGCTGTTATTCCTAGCATTCAACCAACTAGGGGCAGCTTTCGGACCCGGTTTTTGTTTCTGATCTTCAGGGATGTGCCCGTCCGTGCATTCGTCAGGAAACAACTCCCGCATTTTCGCAGCAATCTTCCGAGGATCCCCACTCTTCGCTGCTTTTCGTGCCGTCTGATACTGCTCGTTCAACCGTGCAGAATCATACCCCTTAAGCTTTGGCGTACCATGCTCCCAGCTCGGCACAATCATACAATCACAGCTCGCATGATACTCATGCCCACGCCCGCCAGCCGATACCTCAGACGCATACACCCAGCCACGAGACGCCAACATCGTACACCACGCACATGTTTTACCTCTCGGCACACGCGCCCACTTCACACGACTCTTATCACGCCGCATATTATGCGCGATCGTCTCGCGCCCCATATCCATAATGTCTTTTTGCAAACCCATCGCAAGCGATGCCTGAGTTTTACCTTTCGCTGCCTGACGCAAACGCGCAGCAAACTCTACATCAGAATACTGGGCAGCAACCTCGGCATTGAACACGCCAAGCTCCCGTGGACGCAGCTCTTCATACATACGCGCAGCCGCAGCAGCCACCGCATCCCCATATTCCGTAACCAGCTTCCCATACTGGTGGGCAAGAATAGCCTGCAATTCCTCCGTGCTCTTCCCTGAATACAAGCTAGCCGTTACCGCAAGACGCTCCTGAGCCTTTGCCACAAGTAGCTGTTGTGAAGCAGTGAACCTATCAAGCGGCGTACGATCCATCATTTACCGCCTCATCCTCACCAACATCTATAAACTCTGTAGGCTTTGAAGTACCCTGAGCCAAGTCAGACAGCGCCTTATCAAGAGCCGCTACCCCTTTAGCTCGCCGAATCTCAGAGCGAATACGCACAATCTGCTCAGCCGTATACCCAAATTCTTCCAACGCCACATCAGTCAACGCTAAATCAGGCAGCGCACTAATCTGTTTCACCATCGCATCCGCCTGAGACACGATCGACGGCATTGCAGGATTACGCCACCGCGTAGATACGCTCTTTAACTCATCATCTACGAAATCAAGCCCATCACGCAGCATCACAATATTTTGATACACGCGAGACAACGCATACCCATTCACACGGTTAGCATTCGCCGCCTCAACAACAAGCTCCTCCTTCGCCGCATAAATCGCGTCAGCAGAACTCGGATTATCCTGCACAATACCCAACGACGACACAGGAAGCGACGTCGCGGCAGCAAACTCCATCGCTAACTCCCGCAACTGTTCAACAAACGGCAACATCGACTGTTGAGGAATCGACGTCACCTCAGGAACATTCCCATCCTCATCACGAGTAATACCCTTGACTGAACCCAACTGCCACGTCCACGACGCCTTAATCGCGCTCCACGTCTCTTCATCAAGACCACGCAACAACAAACCAGGCGCTGTATACAACTCCGAGGAAATATCCATCCGCAACGCTGCCCGCACAGCACGATCCGTAATAGTCATCACCGCACGGCTCACACGAGAACGCCCAAACGGTCGATCCAGCGACGGACGGAACGGCAAAGCCTCCATCGGTACACGCCCCAAACCATGCGAACGCACATCGCTCACAAACCAGCCACTCCCACGAGTCTCACACACAATCGCATCAAACGGCGTCAACAATGTAAGCCTTACAGGACGCTGATATTTATCAGTCGCATTAACCAACAGCCCCGCACTAATCGCACGCCGAGAACGATCCCACACCGCGCTCGCCCACTGCGCAGAATGAGGCATCACAACAACCTCAGGCTCACCCGACACAGTATCGCCAGGTGTTGTAGAAATAAATGCAACTGAATGAATCAACTCAGAAACAATCGCTTGCGGCAAATCAACATCGAAACGGTTATCTCGCAAAATATCCGACAACTCGAAAGGATCTTCAGTACCAGACTTCGAAACCACACCATCCCACACACACCGCGACGCAAGAGAATGCACAGCTTTTTCTGGCCAACACGACACAACCTCAAGACCACTCGCAATTTCCTCAGGAATAGCAATCCCAAGATTCTTCACATCAACATGCATATCCACATACTGTTGGCGCAACACATTACGAGCCCACTTACGACTCCACACAGCAACCAGCTCATTAAGCACATCCTGTGCATCATCTGGCAACCCAGCAACACTAGAAGCCGCACATACCAGTGGCGTTTCACTATACATGTTCATACCAATATCACCTGCTTTTTCCCAGGCTTGCGCCTATTCGCGCGCGCCGCCCACACGCCAACCGACAACGCCTCAATCGGAGTCTCGTCACCGTCAATAACTGACGATTCCCATCCCCATGCACCATCACGCCCACGAGAACGCGCATCACACACAGCGACGGATGCGTCAAGCGCATCATCAGCACTAGCAGCCCTAGGGCGAGTCAACGCCCCATCTTTAATTGCTTCCATTAGCATTTGACACGCTGTAACATACTCACGCGTGTTCACAATATGCACCATGCGGGCAGGAACTCCACGATCGCTAAGCGCTTGCGCCAACACAGCCGACCCAGCCGCGCCAGCAAGCGCGATCATTCCAGTATCACGCCACCGCTCAGCAAGCCAATCAGCCACTGCTGCCACACCACTCTCGGTAGAACCCGTGAACGTCCCAATCAAATTAGCGTGCACACCATTCGGATGCTTGACCACACCCACAATCGCTTGACGCTCCCCATCACGAGAAAAAGCAACAGCAAATGACCTCACACCAACGCCTGGCGGCTCCCCTATAGTAGACTCCCATAAACGCTCAGAAATAAGCCTGCTTGCCACGCCACACGTATCCCAAATACCTAATGCTTCCCGCCGAAAACTCTCATTCGACCCCAACTGTTTACGCATACGCAACACAGATTCACGGCTCGTGCGATGCGGATACGACGGGTTAGCTTTCTCCAACTGCCGCCAATCCACATAGCCGACATCCCAATGATCTACCCCGCACTCAGGGTCGGCGCTAAACTCCACCCACAACGTATCTGGATCTCCTGACAATGCGGCATTACGCAACAGCGTGAACGCTTCACCAGGGTCTTTCGGACGCGGAGGAGTGCCCATATACAGCACAAGCCCATTAGTGGCAGCATTCGCCGCAGGAACCATATCCGACAGTGCAGATTCCGTTAAAATCTGAGCCTCATCAAAAATTTCTACATCAATCGACGCAAAACCACGCCCAAATCCCTGTTCACGAGCGCCAAACAAAATACGCGAACCATTAGCAAACTCAATAGCCTGCTTACCATTACCGCCACGCACCTGCCGAATAAACGGGACAACACTTGGATTACGTGCCATGCCCGATAACGACGCATACGTCTCGTCCGACGTGCGTGTACGGTGAGCCGTCCACACCACAAACAAATTCTCATGGAGTAAACACATCGCAAACAACATCCACCCAACAAGATATGTTTTACCTACCTGCCGAGGAATAGACATACACGCGCCACCAATACCAGCCGCATACACCCCATCACTACGCTTACCCAACAGAAGCGAACCTAACCCAGCCTGCCACGTATCAAACGTGATACCGAGCCGTTCACACTGTTCCTCAACCACACCCCATCCAGTAGAGACAACACCATCAGGAATATGAAGAAAACTAGCAAGCTCAGATAGCTTGAGCATCGAACGGGGAATCTTCGACGATTTCAAGAACAACCGCCTCCTCCCCACGCGACGCTTTCACCTGCGCAATATCTTCCATAATTTCCCGCAGCCTCTTCGTTAAAGAAGCTAAATCCCTAGCCGAGGTACCTGAATCATCAATAGCTTTCGCTACCCTGTCACGCATCGTTTCCAACACACCAAGCTCATCATTGGCTTTCGCAGCACTCGAAACCTTCCGATATTTCACTTTTTTCTCTGAGCTCATCCCTCGTTTATCAGACTGCATTCTTGGAACCTGCTGAACCATAAAATCACGTTCCTTTCACCCATAAATAGCGAAAACCAGCTCTAGATATTTCTCCCTAACAAAAACATGTATACGCATACACATACATATGCAGACGTGGAAAAACCTAGGGGAGATATCCCTATACCTCTGTGGTGGAGAGAGTTGCCATGGGGAGGGGGTATAGTCCCCACGGCTTTTTATTCACCAGTTGATGTCTGTTGTTATGCGTGTGGCTCGATGGTGTCGTGCTTGTGGTGCCATGCGGTCGCGTTTGGATTGGTTGCAGCGTCGGCAGATGGTTTGCCCGTTGTCGAGTGTGTCTGCTCCGCCCCAGCGTGCTGGGATGATGTGGTCGGCTTCTGCGCTTGCTGGTTCGCGTGAGTGTTCGTAGTCGAGGAGGATGCCACATAGTGGGCAGTGTGTGATGCCTGCGTTTTTGTCTCTTGTTATGACTTGTTTGCGGAAGTGTTTGTGTTTGGCTGTGCCTGTTCTGTTTGTGGGCATGGTGTCACCTTCTTTGGTGTGGTGTTTTCATACTGGGAATAGTGTCTACTTTCAATAGTGTCTGTATTTTTCTCAGTGATCGCGAGCATGATAGTAGTGCGTAGCGGTGTAGTGCTTTAGTTTTGTTTTGGTAGGATCGAGGCTTGTCATGGAGTGGCATGAGTTGTATCGCCTTAAACAAACATTTTATGGAGCATTGTGTATGCGAGATCTTTTAAGCGCGCATAGAGAGGTTTTGCTCTTTCTAAGGAGTTGAACCTTACACGCACCTCGCATAAGGGGCGTGGCAACCGTGCGAAAGACCCCTGCGCGCCTAACACCATGACGCGCAGATATTCACCACACAAAGAGATAGGCAATTGGATACAATTACCCACACCAAATATTACCACTACATATAGTGGTAATAAAATATTGGCACACAATATATAGTGTTCGCATGTATTGTGGCATATATGATATGGAAGAAACACTCGCGCCGCCGCAGCGAACTCCCCGCCAACTGGGAAACACTCCGCCGTGCCGTATTCACGCGAGACAACTACCGATGCGTTCTATGCGGGCAACCAGCCACTGACTGCGACCATATCGGCGACCGACACGACCACACATTCACCAACCTACGCGCCCTATGCCACACCTGCCACAAACAACGCACCAGCCAGCAAGGCGGCAGCGCCCCACGCCACCTAAAACTCCGCAAAAACAACCCAGAAAGGCACCCCGCATACCAATGACCCACACATACCCCATCGACCGCGCCCACAGCGCGCTCACCACCATTCAACACCTCCTCCCCCACTGGGAAACCAACCAGCAAATACGCGAAACATCAGACGGCACCCACACTGCCGCATCATCACCAGACCACCTCCCGTACGGGCTCGATAAAACACTCGACACCGACACCCACACCGCCACCTACAGCGGCGCACTATCCAAACTCGCCACCATCACACACCAATGGGAAACACGCATAGGAATCACACCCCACACACAATCCCGTAGCGCCACCACGTACGCAGGACGCTGCCTCACCTACCTCCCCTCCGCCTACCGCGCAAGCACCCCCACACAATGGAACAACGACACACTCACCCTCGAACAACTCGCCCGTGACACCATCACCCACACAGGCAGACACCCAAAAACACTCACCCACCCCTGCCTCAACTGCCACACACCACTCGAACAACCCTACACAGACGACGGACTACTCGACATATACCTATGCCCACACTGCGAGAACTATTGGACACCCGACCACTACCTCACACTCGCCAAAGCCCTCGCCGCCTACAGCACCACCGACTGCCTCGTCACCCAACAACAAGCAGCAGACATACTCGGCACCAACCGCGCCACCATCACCACCCGCATCTGCCGCCACAACATCAAACCAATCAGCGGACGAGGACACAACAAAAAATACCGACTCTCAGACCTCAAAAACACACCACCGCGAGCACAATAACTCACCCTCCCCACACCCCAAAAAAAGGGGGAGCAAAAGGGGGAGCAACCGCCACAATAAGAAAACCGCTTGACTACTTTTCCTTGCAATCAAGCGGTTCTCTTTGTCGGGGTAGCGGGACTTGAACCCACGGCCTCCCGCTCCCAAAGCGGGCGCGCTACCAACTGCGCCATACCCCGTAGTGCAACGAAAGGAAGACTACCACTTATTGAGGCAACAGAGCAAATAACATATCTCACTGTAATTTCTCCCTTGCTTTATTTCCCCAAAAGGATTTTTCTTGCTAAGATTTAAGCGCTGGCATAGCTGGCTATGCGAATGTAGCTCAATGGTAGAGCCTCTGCCTTCCAAGCAGATTACGCGGGTTCGATTCCCGTCATTCGCTCCACTGACGAATCTGTTATTGGGAAATGTGCAGATACCTACAACATTCGCTCCGCCGCAACAGCGTATACCGCATTCACTTGTACCTCAGTAAAAATCACATCTACTACAAATAGTTCCCGATATGCGGCTTGTCGCCATCAAAGCATCGATACGAGGCTGCCGCCAAGCTGCTCAGCCACAAAAGTTTTCAAACTACCCGAAGTTTTGCAGACGAAACGATAATAGCTCCCCAGCGATGCAGTAAAACCAGTAACTCTCAGCACATACACGAAAACACATATACAAAAATGACCCCACTCCACTTAGCAGGGTCATTCAGTTTTCAGAAAGGCCGCAATCAACGAAGATCGGCGTGATCGATAAAGACCAGAAAATCAGTCGAGATCGAGAAGACCTTTCTGTGCAGCTTTAGCAAGACGACGAGGAATACGAACCTCGCCACCGCCGATTGCCTTCACCGTTTGGAGATCAGTGAGTTTTGCCTTCCACTGAGCACGGCGAGAGCGGGTGTTGCTGCGAGACATCTTTCGCTTTGGAACTGGCATTCCTCCGCCCCTTTCGTATAATCGCGAGCTCTATGCCCGCTAAGTTTGGGATTTCACGTTTGCCATATGCCTCTACGGCATACATAAACGCACAGACCAATACTTTAGCGCGCCCGTAGAAAAATATCCATTTCCATCTGGCTCATTGTGCCCAATACCACCAGAAAGCAGCATAATAGAGTTATGAATGACGATTCGATACTCATGCTCGCTGCCAACACATCGGTTCGCCGCGAACTTGAGATTAAACGCTCCAAGTTTATCGCAACCGCCGCAAGAAGCGAATCTATAGAAGAGGCGCGTACCTTTATTGACGAGATACGAAGCGAATTTCCCGATGCCCGCCACCATTGCACTGCTTTTTCCGTAACGCTTCCATACTCCTCACATCCAGTCCTTCATTCTTCTGACGATGGTGAGCCTTCTGGCACAGCAGGCCGCCCCATGCTTGACGTTCTCATTGGCAGCTGCATTTCCAATATATGCGTAGTCGTCACGCGCTATTTCGGCGGCACTCTCCTCGGAACAGGCGGTTTAGTGCGTGCATACTCTGATGCCGTACGCGCCGCACTGCAGGCTGCTCCTCTCGTGCGAACTCAGCAGGCACACGTCTTTTCTGTCTCTCTGCCACATGCTACAGCAGGAAAATTCGAGGCAGACATACGAGCATTGAGCTATAACGTCACCTCCGTTGATTACGAATCCGCGCACGCAATTGTCCGCTGTGCCGTCACGCCCGCACAGCTCAGCGCATTTCTTGCTGACGTTGCAGCGCTCACTACTGGAGAAGGCACACCGATAGATGAGGGGCAAATCACATATGAGTATCCCATCTCTCCGCTTGCATGAAACATAGAAAGCCGCGTAAATTATTCACAAGAAAGAAAGTTTAATAATAAACTTTTCCACGTATGACGATGCGAGCACGTATCTCACATATGTATATTGAGAGGAGTAGCAATGTTTGCACACACCTACATGGCCACTCCCGCTTTCTGTTTGTGTCTCTAGGACGCCGGCCTTAGTTTTGTGCGCGTTTTGCGTATGCACGGCGTCCTAAATCTGCTCTTGACGCGTCTTTAGATGCTCGTGATATCTCTTGAGGGCCACATTTCCTCGCACTAATCACATACACAGACGCATCACGCACTAAAGAACACTAAAACACTAAAGAAGCCACGCATACTGGCTAGCAAACAACAATCTTAAGGAGAAAAAATGACCCTCTATTCATCAATGACAGAAATCACTGGCAATACCCCCCTTCTGCGTTTTAATCGCCTCCCTAAAGATTCACAGGCAAACATCTTTGGAAAACTCGAATTCTATAACCCAGCATCATCAGTAAAAGATCGTATCGGCGTGGCAATTGTAGACGCTGCGGAAAAAGCAGGAGCCCTGAAGCCAGGAGGAACAATCGTAGAAGCAACCTCTGGCAACACTGGAATTGCTCTAGCCTGGGTCGGAGCTGCACGCGGATATAAAGTAATTCTCACCATGCCCTCATCGATGAGCAAAGAACGCCGTGCATTGCTTCGCGGTTTCGGAGCTGAGCTAGTCCTCACCGAACCCTCTAAAGGTATGCAGGGAGCTGTAGCTAAAGCAGAAGAAATCGTCACTGCACAACCAAATGCTATTTTAGCTTCCCAGTTTAAAAACGAAGCAAACCCAGCAATTCACGAAGCCACCACTGGACCAGAAATCTGGAAAGATCTTGACGGAAAGGTAGACGCCTTCGTCAGCGCTTTCGGCACAGGCGGCACAATCTCTGGAGTCGGGCATTTCTTACGCAAGAAAAACCCAGATATCTATATTGCAGCCGTCGAACCGAGCGATTCTCCTCTGCTCTCCCAAGGAAAAGCAGGCTCACACAAAATACAGGGTATCGGTGCGAATTTCGTACCGCACACTCTCGATACTTCTATCTACGATGAAATCATCACAGCAGAATTTGATGACGCTCTTCAGACAGCTCGTCAAGCAGCGCACGAGGAAGGCGTACTAGCAGGGCTTTCTGGCGGCGCAGCTATCTGGGCTGCTCTAGAACTCGGCAAGCGCCCTGAGTTCGCAGGAAAAAATATCGTGACGATAGTGCCCGATTTCGGCGAACGCTACGTAAGTACCGCTCTCTTTGAAGGCTTTGTGCAGGAGTAATACACACATGGCGCTTGGCAGCAAAGCAACGAGAAGTAAGATAGGCACTATGGTCGATGTCACATCCCTCTATTCAGAACTTAAAGAAGATTTGCACGCAGCATTACGCAACGATCCAGCTGCGCGATCTGCTTTAGAAGTTGCATTGATCTATCCAGGTGTTCACGCAGTATGGGCGTACCGTCTCGCCCATCGAATGTGGAAAAAGAACGATCATCTTAAGCTGCCTGCGCGTATTCTCTCGCAAGTTACACGCGCAATCACCGGCATTGAAATCCATCCAGGAGCAACTCTTGGGCGGCGCCTATTTATCGATCATGGCATGGGGGTGGTGATCGGAGAAACCGCCGAAGTGGGCGAAGACGTGACGATTTATCACGGAACGACGCTCGGCGGCACCACCCTCAACAAAGGCAAGCGTCACCCTACTGTTGGTTCAAACGTCGTGATCGGATCGGGAGCGAAAGTGCTGGGCAATATTACCATTGGTGACGGCGCTCAAATCGGCGCAAATGCTGTAGTAGTTAAAGACGTCCCAGCCCGCAATATCGCCGTCGGTATTCCTGCCTGTAATCGGCAAGCCGCCAACACAACATCACATATCGACCCCGCGATATATATCTAGGTATTACTAGGTATTACTGGCAAAAAGTACGCGGCATACACGCTTTACTGACGTGCGTTTTCATATGCCGTCATCATCTCGATACGGCTCTGATGGCGAGATTGCGGATCGTAGCCGGTTGCTAGGAAAATATCCACAAATTTTGCGGCTTCTTCAATCGTATGCTGCCGAGCACCGAGCGCCATAATGTTTGCATTGTTGTGCTCTCTCGCAAGCTCCGCAGTGCTCGCGTTCCATACAAGAGCCGCACGAACACCATCGACTAAATTTGCAGCCATTTGCTCACCGTTGCCGCTTCCGCCAATCACGATACCAAGCGAACCAGGATCATCAGCAACTGCCTGCGCACAATCAATACACACTGGCGGATAAGCATCCATCCTATCGTAAGTTTTGTATCCATGATCGATGATGCAATGCCCAGCTGCCTCAAGGCGCTGAATCAGATATTCTCGCAGTTCGAAACCAGCATGATCTGCCGCAATGTGAATACGCATACGTACAGCATAATACTTATAGCTCCCATATAGGCAATGCACTCCCTCCATGTTCATAAATGGGTTCAGGATTGATAAACGGTTTTATAGACGGGGTCAGGATCGATAGAAGGCCCAGGATTTTCATTTCTAGCAGAATGCCAGACAATCCCCAGCTGCACTTTATAAAAGACAAGGTAAACTTACACACATGAATAATTCCACAGCATCAACGCACGATATTATTACGGATCTGAGCAGCTCGATCCGCCCGCAGGATGATTTTTTCCGCTACGTGAATGACTCATGGCTGAACTCCACAGAAATTCCAGCAGATCAAACTTCCGCTGGGGCGTTTATCGACTTACGCAACGAAGCAGAACGGCAAGTTCGTGAAATAATCGAAAATCTTGGCGCAGAGGTGAACCGTGCACAGGCTCCTCAGCTCGACACATTTTCCGCTCAAGCCAGTGCCGATCTGAGCGAAGCAGAAAAAATAGGAATTCTGTATTCCTCTTTTATGGAAGAAGAGCGTATTGATGCACTTCAAGCTCGCCCAGCTGCCGCCGATCTTGAACTTATTAACGCCTGCACAGATAAAGCACAGTTAGCGCGCACTGTAGGGATCCTCTATCGAACTGGCGTTTGCGCACCGTTTTTCGTAGAGATTGACGCCAACCGCAATTCGCCTGACGACTACATCGCATGGATTGGTCAAAGTGGGCTGGGGCTTCCAGATGAAGCCTACTACCGCGCACCAGAGCACGCAGATACTCTCGCGGCATATCGAGAGTTTATTCCGAAACTCTACAGCCTCGTCACTGGCGTTGACGCTGAAACAGCACAAGGCGCAGCGAGCACAATTCTTGAACTGGAAACGCAATTCGCTGCACACCATTTCACAGTTGTAGAAGAACGAGACGTTGAGAAAACAAATAACGTGATGAGCCGAGAAAACTTTTTCGCATCGGCTAGAGGGTTTGAATGGGAAGCTGCTTTTGCAGAAATCGGCCTAACTGAACACAACTCCCAAGAACTGCTCATCTACACTCCACGGGCTCTCACAGGGTTTGCGGAGGTTTGGAAGGCTGCGAGCCTTGACGATCTTAAAACTTATCTCTCATGGCGAGTTGTGACTGCACGAGCACCATTTTTGAGCTCTGAAATAGTAGCCACACATTTTGATTTCTACGGAAAGACGCTCTCGGGGCAGGAACAACTACGCGACCGTTGGAAGCGGGCAGTTGGCTTCGTCAGCAGCATTATGGGCGAAGCAGTAGGGCGCATATATGTGCACAAGCATTTTCCACCAGAATATAAAGCACAGATGGAGCAGCTCGTTGCCGATCTACTCGAAGCCTATCGTCAATCCATCACTAATCTCGATTGGATGACGGACGAAACAAAGCAAAAAGCGCTGGAAAAACTCGCAGCATTCACTCCTAAAATCGCATACCCAGACGTTTGGAAAGATTACTCAGCACTTTGCGTCACTGCAGGAAATCTTGTGGAGAATGTGCGCCTTGCCAACTCGTTTGAACATCAGCGAGATATTGCTAAACTCGGCACTCCAGTGGATCGCAGTGAATGGTTTATGACGCCTCAAACCGTCAACGCCTATTACAACCCTACAATGAACGAAATAGTATTCCCAGCA
This sequence comes from uncultured Arcanobacterium sp., assembly GCA_958428545.1. Classification (GTDB taxonomy): domain Bacteria; phylum Actinomycetota; class Actinomycetes; order Actinomycetales; family Actinomycetaceae; genus Arcanobacterium_A. The sequence goes on from CAUAGM010000004.1 coordinate 132,723, forward strand.
GCGATTCTACAACCGCCATTTTTCCGAGCTCATGCCGATGCCGCATGGAATTACGGCTCGATTGGAGCCGTCATCGGGCATGAAATCGGGCATGGCTTTGACGATCAAGGCAGTAAATACGACGGCACAGGTAAACTCAACAACTGGTGGACGCAAGGCGATCTAGAAGAGTTTAAGCAACGAACGTCAGCGCTCGTAGAGCAATATAATGCCTATGTGCCCAAACAACTCGGCACAGATTCTGTGCATCACGTGCAAGGAGACCTGACGCTCGGGGAAAATATCGGAGACTTGGGCGGAGTGACTATCGCCCTCAAAGCATATGCTATTGCCATGCAGCGCGAAGGCTTCGCGAGCGCCGAAGAAGCTCCCGTTATTGACGGTCTCACAGGCATTCAACGTTTCTTTATCTCGTATGCGCTGAGCTGGCAGGAAAAACGCCGCACTGAATTTATGATTCAGCTACTTGCCACAGATCCGCATTCCCCTGCAGAATTCCGATGCAATGGCATAGTAAAAAACGTCGATGCTTTTGCGCAGGCATTCGAGGTGCGCGAAGGCGATGAACTCTACCTCGCTCCAGAAAAACGGGTACGAATCTGGTAAACACAACGGGTACAAATCTGGCAAACACTGAGGCACTATGCCTCATCACATCAGGAGCAGTACTTCAGATACTTTCTACGCTGTTTTGGCTCGACGCACGCACATCGATACACTCGATAGAGTTATCTCGAGCTTAAACAGCACGCCAACGAGGCATATGCCCGCAAGCTCTCCCATTTAATACGAAAGGACTATTGTGGCAGGCGAAAATCTTACTCGCATCGAAACAGAAAAACGTGCTGCTCTTATCAGTACGCATACCTATAATGTTGAACTTGATCTTACGACCAGTCCAGATACTTTCCGCTCTATTTCTACAGTTACGTTTTCGGCTGCGGATTCTGGCGCAGAAACGTGGATTGATCTCATTGCACAATCAGTGCAGCGCATAGTGCTAAACGGAGTTGAGCTAGATCCCGCAAGCTATCAGGATTCTCGTATTCCTCTGCCACATTTGCAGGAAGAAAATACGCTAACTGTTGATGCTACCTGTATCTACTCACACTCGGGTGAAGGTCTGCATCGAGCCACAGATCCCGTCGATGGCGAGGTCTATCTTTACAGCCAGTTCGAGGTACCAGATGCGCGCCGTATGTATGCGGTCTTTGAGCAGCCAGACCTCAAAGCAGAATTCACATTCAGCTTCATCGCTCCTGATTATTGGAACGTCTTTTCCGTTTCTCCAACACCAGAACCAACTCCTGTACGAGAAGGCGTTGCACGCTGGGATTTCACACCAACTGAGCGCATTTCCAGCTATCTCACATGCTGTATTGCTGGTCCTTATGAAGGAACTACTGGCTCATACACCTCAGTAGATGGGCGAAACATCCCGATGGGGGCGTACTGCCGCCGTTCACTGCTTCCTTACTTTGATGGCGACGAAGTGATCGAAATAACCAAGCAAGGCATGCCGTTCTATGAAACACAGTACAAGCAGCCATACCCCTTCCGTAAATACGACCAGATTTTTGTGCCTGAATACAACATGGGCGCAATGGAACACCCTGGATGCGTGACGATTCTCGATGATTACGTATTTCGTTCAAAGCCGACACAGGCTCTTGTAGAACGCCGTGCAATCACGATTTTGCACGAGCTTGCCCATATGTGGTTTGGCGATCTTGTGACGATGAAGTGGTGGAACGATCTGTGGCTCAATGAGAGTTTTGCAGAGTACATGAGCCATGTTGCTACTGCCGAGACTACTCGCTGGACAGACGCATGGGTCACGTTTAACTCCTCTGAAAAGCTCCATGCACAGCGCCAAGATCAGCTTCCCTCTACGCACCCAATTGCTGCTGTGATTAACGATCTTGAAGATACAATGGTGAACTTCGATGGGATCACCTATGGCAAGGGCGCTTCTGTATTCCAGCAGCTCGTTGCATATGTAGGCTGGGATGCGTTTATCACAGGTGTGCAGAAGTATCTGGCAAAGAAAGCTTGGGGTAATGCTACGCTAGACGATCTTCTCGTGGAACTTTCTGCCTCTTCAGGGCGCGATCTTGAAGCATGGAGTAAGGTATGGCTCGAAGAAGCTGGAATCAACACGTTTACTCCCCGTTTCTGCCTTGATTCTGAAGGCGTGATCACCAAGTTTGAACTTATTCAAAGCTCGGATGGACGCGCCTCGCTACGCCCTCATCGCATCGGTGTTGGCTTCTATGACCTTAATGGTCAATCTCTGGAATGTACGGCACATATCGAGATAGATGCGCTCTCGGAAATAACGCCTGCACCTGAACTGGTTGGCTTGCGTCGCCCAGCAGTTATTCTTCTCAATGATGGCGATCTCACCTATACGAAAGTGCGAATGGATGAAGAGTCGTTTACCTTCGCCTCTGAGCATATCAACGATTTTTCCGACCGTTTAGCACGCACACTCGTACTCGATAATGCATGGGATATGTGCCGTGACGCCGAAATGCCAGCACGTGATTTTGCACGCCTCGCATTGCGCGCTTTGCGAACTGAAGATCACGGAACTGTGCTGAGATATTTGCTCACTCAACTGCTCACAGCAGCTACGCTCTACTCGGATCTCGATAGCCGCGAAGAGTTGGAATCTGCCGTGACGACTGCACTATTTGAGCTTTCTGCACACACTGAACCAGGATCAGATCGTCAGCTCCAAATCACAAGTGCAGCGATTTCCATGGCTCGCACACGGCAGCAACTCGATACAATTGCGAGCTGGCTGGAAGATGGGGGCGCCCACGCTCCTGAAGGTCTCGTTATGGATGCTAATATGCGCTGGAAAGTGCTCAACCGTTTAGCTGAAAAGAATCTTATTGATGAAGCAGCCATTGAAAAAGAACTGCGCGAACGAGACAACACCGCATCGGGCGCAGCGAACGCTGCACGTGCTAAAGCTGGAATATCGACTGCTAGCGCAAAGGCTGGTGCATGGGCAGATATTATCGGCGGCGCTGTACCAAATTCTGTGCAGCGCGCTGGCGCTTCAGGCTTCGGGTGCGGTGAGCCTGAATTGCTCGTACCGTACGTGCAAGCGTATTTCGATGAGGTAGAAAACCAGTGGAACAACCGAACCAAAGAGATTGCTTCCAATATGATCGAGTACGCTTTTCCGATTGAGCTCACTGGGCGCACAGATCTGGGGGTGGATCTTCTTGACGTTGGCACACAATGGATGCATTCTCATACCGATAGTGCGCCAGCGCTCATTCGTTTAATCTCCGAGCAGCTAGATGCTGCCCAACGCGCGAAGCGAGCTCAAGAGTGCAGCGCTTCCCACGCGTGCGCATAGCTCATAAAGTTCGCATACAGAAACTAACTGCGGCTCTCTGTGTTTTACCGATTTCGTAAAGCACAGAGAGCCGCGTTGTACTTGAGCATTTATACTTAAGAGGAGAGGGTAGGGCTTTTCACAGTATGAAAAGCCCTTTTATATCTTTCGCAAGCTTGCCACCCTTTAGTTTGCACCCCCTCTCGGTTTGCAAACTCTCTCGCCAAATCTTCTAATAACTTTTTAGCGAATCTTTTAGAAGCCTTCAACCCCACTCCCAAAGCTTAAAAATCACAGAGTTTTATTGATAACCTCCACAAGCGAGCGATAACGATCATTGGTACGAATGGCATCAGAGAATACGACTTCTCCCTCAGGATCGCATAGCGGCACTCGCCAGTTCGGATACTCTTGATCAGTACCAGGCTGATTTTGAGTATTTCGCTCCCCCACAGCATCGGTGAGTGAAACTCCTACCAAACGGCTTGGTGTACGGCAAATATACGCATGTAGAGCCTCAATAATTTCTTGCTCACACGGCTCATCTCCCACTAATTGATGCTCACGCAGACGTTCCATCACTTGATAACGTTCATGTGCGGCAGCGGCACGAACCTGATCTTCAGGTTCAGTAAGCAGACCAAGCTCCGCACGCAGCGTCACATGATCTTCGTGCCAATAACCTAATGCTGGCGGAAGATCATGTGTATCGACTGTCGCAAGCACATCTTCACGATAACCGCTTGGCTCTATAGGCCAGCCATCTGATTGCTTTTCAAACCAAAAAACGCTTGTGCCGTATACTCCGCGCGCATGAAGCACATCTCGAATCCACGGATCAACCGTACCTAGATCTTCTCCGATCACGACTACACCCGCCCGCTGTGCTTCGAGCAAAAGAACTCCAAGCATCGCCTCATGGTTGAAATATACATAAGTACCATCGATAGGACGATTACCTTGCGGAATCCAGTAAAGGCGGAAGAGACCCATCACATGATCGATTCTCAACGCGCCAGCATGCCGAGCAATCGTACGAACCATATTCCTCAATGGCGCGTATTCCAACTCCTCTAGAGCTGCAGGATTCCATGGCGGCTGGCTCCAGTTCTGCCCCTGCTGATTATAGAAATCCGGCGGAGCGCCAACTTGCATACCATGCGCGAATGCGTGTGCCTGCGTCCATACATCTGCACCATGCGGATGCACGCCAACTGCCAGATCATGGCAAATACCGAATTTCATTCCAGATTGAAGGGCAGCGCTCTGTGCAGCTTCGAGCTGTTCGTCAATCACCCATTGAAGCCAAGCCCAAAAGTCGATACGGTCTGCAAGAGCTTCACGCTCTTCATCGATATCTGGTGAGCCGAGAGGCATAAGACCGCTCGAGAGTAAACCGCCATTCTTTTCCTGCAGCGCACACCAGAGTGCAAAATTTTCCAGACCCACGCCCTCTTGTTTGCGAAACTCGGCGAAATCCTGCTCACGCTGTGCACTTCGTCTCTGAGCAAATACGATTTCAAGAGCGCGACGCTTAATATCCCATACAGCTGCCCTATCGATAAGATCGCTCGTAGATGAAGCAGCTTTGAGCCCCATGCTCAGCTCTGCCAGCTCAGCGCGTTGCGATTCGGATAAGCTCTGCCATTCGTCAATATTTTCTGGTCGGATATAGATCGGATTAAAAAATCTTCTGCTCACAGGAAGATAGGGCGAGGGCTGCATATGCCCCACAGGCTCCCCTGCATGCACGGGATTGATGAGAAGAAAATCTGCACCGTCGTCACCAAAAGTTTTAGCCATTATGCGAAGATCTTCTGTATCACCTAATCCCCACGACTGGGCAGACCGTACAGAATATAATTGAGCCATCATTCCCCAAGAACGACTATCATACAGTCGAGAATTATCCAAACTCTGAGGGGTGACGATGAGGCTAGATTTCGCCGTCACTACTTGGGAACTTTCTGGCGGCATCACTCGAACATGAATCGTATGGTACCCCGTAGGCAAGCCTGCCGGAATGGAAAAACGAGCCTGCCCCGTTAAGACACCATTGATATCCCTCGGCTGCGTGAAATCTTCAAGCTGTGAGAGATCTCGGCGCTCGGATTCAACCTCCGTCTCAATCCATATCTCGAGACTCGAACCGTGCGGAACGTGCACAAGAATTTCCCCACCGTGAGTATCTGTGACCACAGTGCATTGCGGCAGTATACGATACCACTCACGATTAATTCGCCTGTCTATTTCATCGTTCACAGATTGAGCAGAGGAGACGTCTGCTCCCATTGCTCCAAGAACTTTTGAGAGCGTATCATCTGACGCTTCGTGATAGGTTCCGTTTACTTCCCAGTATTCGTGAGCAACGCCATAGGCGTCAGCAAGAGCAACGAGCTGAGATCGAGTGGGAAGTTCCAGATATGGGGTATTAGTATCCAAGGTAGGCATACACTTCTCCTAGCTAGTATTGACATTGTTAATACTAGCGAAGGAATCGTTTGAGAGGATAACTATGGCTGATTACCTTCCCATACCCATGACGGATAAAGAGCCTCTCGGCACGGTGCTCAACACTCTGCGCATGAAAATTCTTGGAGATAATCTCTTTGAAGGGTCTAATTTACGCCAGTTTTCAAATCGCGTATATGGTGGGCAGGTATTTGCACAAGCAGTTGTGGCAGCAGGCGCTACTTTTGGTGACGATGTGAATGAACGTTTGATTCATTCAATTAACGCTGGATTTCAACGCCCTGGCGCTATGGAAATTCCTACCCGTATTGAAGTTGAAGACGTGCTCGACGGCCGCTCGTTTTCCACACGCAGGATCCTTGCTTCACAAAATGGGCAGACGATATTCTCGGCTCGCGCATCGTTCCAAGAGCGGCAATCTGGGGTGGAGCATATGGCTGAGATGCCGAGTGCCCCACATCCTGAATCATTGCCTTCATCAGTGGATTTTTTCGCGTCATTAAATTTACCAGATGCACGCAGAATGAATAGCACTAATGCAGTTGATATGCGGCACGTAGGTGGTCCTATCTGGATTCATCCAGCTTCAGCACCTTCCGAACACACGCTCATATGGTTTAGGCTTCGATCTCCTATGCCCGCAGAATCAAGCCAGCTCATTCACCGAGCGATGCTCGCCTATGCCACCGATCAATTTATGCTTGAACCTATTATGAGAGCACATGGCATGTATTGGCTGAGCAAAAATATTCGTGTTGCCACGCTCGATCACGCAATCTGGTGGCATCGAGACGTTGATATGAGCCACTGGATCCTAGCTGATCTCTCGTCTCCTTCTGCCCAAGGCGGGCGAGGTCTATCGATTGCTCGTTTCTTCCAAGACGGAATCCACATTGCAACAATGGCACAGGAAGGTATGGTTCGGCTTCGCGAACAATCCTGACTGCCGCAGATAGCCTGATTTACGCTGTGAAAGGGAAGTAGCCAGCACAAGACTCACAAACACTTAAAATACGCCTACCATCACCCTATGGGCGTATGCATAAGCACAGACAAGCTATAGACACTCCATGCTAGGCACGAGCATAGCTCACACACATACAGCGGATCCGAGCGCTGCCCCACACCCCGCGAGGAGCAAGAGGCATAACTCGCACACATACAGTGGATCCATCACACTGCAGAGGAAAGTTAGTGAAGGTTTACACAATGTACGATAGATTCACGCACATCGCATTAGGAGTGCACCAGCATTGACGATATTACATACGCCTAAGAGCTTTTGCAGCTCAGCTGCTTCACTATTCACTACTGCTCATATTGCTTGCGATATTCGGCGCGCTCCTCATCACTAAGCATATATTGGCGAACTGGTGCCTCAAGATCTTGCACTTCAGGTGAGCGCCATTTCACTATCATCCAGATAATTCCTGTGAGCACAGCACAAGTAAGAAGTACTCCTGCTGCCACAACGAGCAACGAAAAAAAATTATAGACACTACTCATATCGGTTCCTTGCTCTATCAATCGCGTGTAAGTTTACGATATGTGGCAGCGCTCTGACGCAAAGCATCAGGCCCAAGACGATCCACTTTATTTTTCTCGTAGCTTTCAAAGTTTCCTTCAAACCAGTACCAGTTGTATGGCTCCTCTTCTGTACCCTCCCATGCGAGAATATGAGTGGCAACACGGTCAAGGAACCAACGATCGTGAGTAATCACCACAGCACAGCCAAGGAATTGCAACAAAGCATTTTCCAGCGATCCGAGAGTTTCTACATCAAGATCGTTCGTCGGTTCGTCGAGTAAAATCAAGTTGCCGCCCTGTTTGAGCGTGAGTGCAAGGTTGAGACGGTTACGCTCACCGCCAGAGAGCACGCCTGCCAGCTTTTGCTGGTCTGCACCTTTGAAACCAAAAGCTGATACATATGCTCGTGATGGCATTTCGACTTTACCCACCTGAATAAAATCAAGCCCATCACTTACAACTTCCCAGACATTTTTTTCTGGATCAATCCCTGCACGGTTCTGATCCACATAGGAAAGCTGCACTGTCTCACCAATTTTCAATTCGCCCGAATCGAGTGGCTCCAAACCAACAATTGTCTTGAAGAGAGTCGTTTTACCCACACCGTTTGGCCCGATAATGCCCACAATACCGTTGCGCGGAAGAGAGAAAGAAAGATCTTTAATCAGCGTACGCTCATCGAAGCCTTTACAAATATTCTTCGCTTCCAACACCACGTTTCCAAGGCGAGGCCCTGGTGGAATTTGAATCTCATCAAAATCAAGTTTGCGCGTACGCTCAGCTTCCGCCGCCATTTCTTCGTAGCGCGCTAAGCGAGCCTTACTCTTTGCCTGGCGCCCTTTAGCTGAAGATCGAACCCATTCCAGCTCTTCTTTCAAACGCTTTTGCAGCTTGGCATCTTTCTTTCCCTGCACCTGCAAACGTTCTTCTTTCTTCTGCAGATACGTTGAATAATTACCTTCATATGGATACAAATGCCCGCGATCTACTTCTGCGATCCATTGAGCAACATGATCCAAGAAATAGCGATCGTGGGTGACGGCAATGACTGCGCCTTCATAACGCGCCAAATGCTGCTCGAGCCATTCAACCGATTCTGCATCTAAATGGTTCGTCGGCTCGTCAAGAAGCAATAGATCAGGAGCTTCGAGAAGTAAACGACATAGAGCGACACGGCGGCGTTCACCACCAGACAGCACACTCACCGGCATATCTCCTGGCGGGCAGCGCAAAGCATCCATTGCCTGTGCGAGCTGAGAATCTAAATCCCATGCATTCGCAGCGTCAATATCTGTCTGCAACTTACCCATCTCATCCATCAGTGCATCAAAATCAGCATCTGGATCAGCCATTTCGATGCCAATCTGGTTAAAACGATCTATTTTTGCAAACATATCTGCGGCAGCGAGCTTCACGTTTTCAAGAACGCTCTTATCTTCATCCAGAGCAGGCTCCTGCATGAGGATACCCACGGAATAGCCTGGTGTGAGGCGTGCTTCCCCATTTGAAGGCTCATCAATGCCAGCCATAATCTTCAAAATTGTTGATTTACCAGCACCATTTGGCCCAACCATACCGATTTTGGCACCTGGAAAAAACGCCATCGTCACATCGTCAAGAATGATCTTATCGCCAACCTTCTTGCGCGCACGCACCATAGAGTAAATGTAATCCGCCACGTTTATCTTCTGCTTTCCTGTATGAAAGTGCGCCGAGCATGCACACCGCGCACAATGTATGTCCACCTCCTAGCCTATCGAGAATCGGAGCATTGCAAAAGTTTCATCAAGGTTCTGCACGGATTTCACATACCAATAGAAGCAAGTTCATCTGCTCTTTTTTCCAGATCCTTCTCAAAGTTCGTATCTTCTTGAGAAGAATCATTTTCTACAGTTTCCGATGCAAGCCCTTCCGCTATATCGTTATCCACTGCATCTGTGCACAGCGGATCTGCCCATGATGCGCTGCACTTCACTTCGCTTTCCTTGTGAATATCTGAGGTACTTTCTCGCATATAAGACGATGGCTTCACGTAAGTTGCCACCATATTATTAAGATCAATTGCCACAGAATCAGCAATAATCTGCTGACTCGTGCGCTCAATTCCGTCTTTATCCGTGTAATGCTTTGCCATAAATCTGCCTCGAATAAGCAAGGGGGCTCCTTTATGCACGCTAATTCCAACATTATGAGCAAGTGCCCCAAAACATCGCACCGAATACCAGGTAGTCTGCCCGTCTTCAAACTTATTAGTGTGACGATTGTAGTTTCGAGCTGTCACACCAACACTAACCATCGCCGAAGATATATGTGTATCTTTGCCAGTTTCCGAATCTCGATGCCGATACATCATAGGATCGCTTCCAGCCCAACCGCGAACTGCAATAATCGTATCGTTTGCCATGTATTCCTCCTTAGTTTTCACCGTTTTCGGTGCCCGTAGGAATACTGTGCCAAAATCGGCTCGTATACGCTGCCAGTATATTTATTTGTGGATATTCATGGCGGATAAGGGCAGTGTGGACAAAATTTTTGCGCATCACCCTTTACCCATAAAACATATATACGCAATATATGCGAAGTACATATATTGCGTATCAGTATCTGCACTCGTTTCATACGCCCTCAAGCCTCAAACAGCCGAGCTGCTAAGCTACTGAGGTGCCGAGCTACTTGAGCTGCTGAGATGTTTGTGCTATCGAACTACTGGCGCTTCCTATTCTTCATCTGCCCGAGCACCCACAAGCAACGTGCGCGCAGCCTTATGCCGCTTCACAATTGCTTCTACGCCAGGGATAAGAGCGCGAGAAAGAGTATCAGCAACTGCGGCACTCACGGAATTCTCATAGCTGCGAGCTGCGGCAATACGCGCCTTGCGTATAGCTGCACGCGCACGCATCTGCCCAATCCACATCACCAATATCCCAACTAATGCAAGTGCACAGCCACTAGGCAAAAGCAGGGGCAGATATGCGCCTGCAAGCTCATGCAGCTGAACCCACGGTGCAATTCCAGCGATAATCAGGCATATTCCGCACACAGCCAGCACGCCACCGATCATATACTGCATCCATGGTAAACGTTGGTAAATCCTAGGAACTGGCACACTCGCGAGCGCACGAGAAATTCGCTTTCTGAGCGAATCTGCACTCACAATTTCTCGCTCAATCCCAGCCTGCCATATAGGCGGTACTCCAGCAATTGCGTGCGTCACCCACATATCACGCAGTGCCACGATCAACGTCGGAGCCGGAGCTTGCGGAGCTATCGTCTCTTGAGAAACTCCTTCCTCGACAGCTTTTGCAACAGTGCGAACCCCTGAAGCTTCCACAACAGTAGCAGCAAGTTTGTGCACATAACCATCGTGCACATCTACTTCACAATCCCCTACTTGCGAACTCAATAGCTCTGCCACGGAATCAAGCTGCGCACCAGCCGTTGCATGCCAAAGAGTACGATCTGTCGTCATCCGCGTGAGCGCTGCAGCAAGAGATTCCATCCCTTCTCCGTAAAGTGCGCTGGTAGCATAGACAGGCACATCACCAAAACCTAGTTCCTCAAGATGTGCACGCACATGAGCCACCAGCGCTTCGCGCTCAGTATGCGCCACAGTATCGATACGATTGATAACTACCGCAAGAGTATGCGCATCTCGCGCGTGCATATGCATATTTTCGTGACGCCGCCCCAACGTAATGAGAGAGCTATATACCGAAAGATCAGCATATTTTTGAGGATCAAGCACCCATAAAATCACATCGACCATAGGTATCAACGTGGATACTGTGCCTGAATGAGTGATATCCACAGAATCGTAATCTGGAGTATCCAAAAGCACAAGAGCATCATGAGTTTCAGCTCCTATTGTGAGCAGCGATTCATGCTGAATCCGGTTGTGCGCGCAAACAGCAAGCACATCGAGCAGCTCCGAGGAGTCTCCTCCCCACGTGCATGCCATAATCTCATTGGTGGTTGGGCGTATCTCACTCACCTCAGCAAAATGTAAACTGGTAAGACGGTTGAAAAGAGTTGATTTACCCGATCCGGTACCGCCAATGAGAGCGGTAACGACGAAGCCGTCTCCCACACGCATTCGTTCATATGCAAGACGCAGATCCTCTTTTGCCCGCTCAGCGATCACAGGCGAAAAATACTCTCCACCTGCAGCAACAGCCTGTTGGAGCTGCGTGAGCCTTAATTGCACATCCGCCACTACACATCACTTCCTTCCACCGCACACACAAAATCTTCAACGGCACGGCGCAAAACTGCACAATCTGCAACCGCCACACGGAAAACGCGGTTCGTATATGTATCTACCAGCTGTTTGAATCCCTCACGTACACAGCTAGTTAAAGCTTCTCGTACTTCTCGGACTGGAGTTTCGATATCTAATTTTCTCGTTATCTCCATTGCGCCTGGCACTCCAGCAGCCGCAATACCTAATAGGTACGCCCAGCCTTCTTCTCCCAGCCGCGAATTATCCGATATATCGCGCGCTGCATGCATGAGTTTTTCTTGCCATGCCGCCAGCGCAGTTTCAGCGAACAGTGCAACATCACAATCAGAGTGCGATTTTTCTATATACCGATCAAGCTTTCTAAAACCGCGATTCCAAGCTGTCTCGATATTGATGCACGCCGTCGTCATTCCTTGCATAATCGCCATTTTCATACCAGCAGAAATACTTTCAAAAAGCGCTTCAAGCTGTACATCATATTGACGTTGCTTATATAGATTTTTTTTACTCGGATTCTGTTTACGCACACTCAGATCAGCTAATTTTCCATCGCTTGCACTGAGCATATCCCACAGCACACTTGGAGCCCCCTGCCCGAAGCGCCCCATACGAATATTCGTTGCAAGCTTATCAAAAGGAGCAGCTGCTCCTTCCTCTGCTTGGTCAGTTAAATCAACAATCTCGTTGCGCAGTTCATCTAAAGCATCAAAAACCATATCCGTATCCGCAATAAAATCTGCAAGAGCCTGAGATTTCTGAGCCGCATAGGAATGCTGCGAGCGATCATCACATAAGCTTCCAAACCACTGCGCAATTTGGCTGAGATCTGGGTTTACCTGCAGTTTCATTGGAGAACTCTGGATTGCCCTTGCGTGACGCCGCCGCCTGCGCGATCTGCGACGCAGAGCAGATATTCCTTTGCCCTGATCATAAGCACTCGATTCAGCGCAAGGTTGAGCATGAGCAGCAGGCACGCTATCACAATCCGCAATGCAAGAAGATGCCCTATCGCTTCTCACCACTCGCGCATGTCTGCCTCGAATCAGCTTCGATGGCATAGGGATAGTGCTCGAATCCACAAACCCTCCATTGCTGTGCTCACAGAGCGAAAAAAGTGGGAAATCGTCTAAACCAGCTGATGCCCATAAGCGTTGAAATTCTCGCACAGAATCCCCATCAGAATTTTCGGGAATTCTATTGAGCACCCCAGCTATCTGCACTCCGCGCTCTCGCAAACGAGCTAGAATATCCCAAGCGGCGGCGTCTCCATAGCGATATGCTGTCGTCACAAAAATAACGGCGTCGCACGTATCGAGCACTTTCAGCGCTTGACGATACAGCTTCGGATGCCCCCAATCAAAAGCTGGCGTATCCACAAGAGCAATCCCCGAAAAAGATCGATCATTAACGTCAATACGTATATCCTCAATCGAGCATCGAGCCTTAAACAGAGCAGAATTACTCGGGTGAACCACAGCAACAGGAGCAAGAGTGCTAGGACGAAGCACCGAAGACTCAATATAATCGCTGCCCGTGAGGAGGCGAGTCACATAAGATTTACCTACACCAGAAGAACCGACAACACCCACAATGGAAAAATGCTGCGCATAGACAACATCGATATTTTGCTCAGCCTTAAAACTTTGCACGAAGGCAACTGCCCGCTCACGAGCACGTTCAATATGAGCGGCACTTGCAATATCTGCAGAAACAGAGACGGAGTTGAGAGCTTCCAGAACACGATCTGCTTTGCGAATAAGAACTCTGCGCGGGCGGCGCACACACAATTCTTCTGCAGGCTTACGAGTTCTCATATCCTCTATTCTGGCAAAAAATGGCACATAATGCGGCATTTATTTATCTTGATTGGGCGAAATCATATCAACACAGGTAAATTATTTAGTGGCACTGCGCAGCAGAGCCAGATATGCCTCCATAGCTCAATGGATAGAGCAACGGCCTTCTAATCCGTAGGTTGTGGGTTCGAGTCCCGCTGGGGGCGCATGAGTAATTTCAATGCGCAAAATAACCCTATTGTCTGGATAGACTGCGAAATGACCGGACTCAACATTGAGCGAGACGCTCTCGTAGAAGTCGCCGTAGTCGTCACCGATTCAGAGCTTAACCCCTACGATACTGGCCTTGACGTCGTCATCAAACCAACGCCCGAAGCTTTGGAAAATATGGATGATTTTGTACGAAAAATGCACACAACAACTGGGCTTATCGACGAGTGGGATAGCGGTCTTTCAATAAAAGAAGCCGAAGAAGCTGTACTTGCATACATCAAAAGATTTGTGCCGTGTGCTGGCAAAGCCCAACTCGGTGGAAATTCGGTAGGGACTGATAAAATGTTTCTTCTGCGCGATATGCCCCAGCTCGTCGAACACCTGCACTATAGAATTATTGACGTCAGCTCATTGAAAGAAATGGCAAAACGCTGGTATCCGCGCGTCTATTTTGCTGCTCCAGAAAAAACAGGCAACCACCGAGCAATCGGCGATATCTACGATTCAATCGACGAGCTTCGATACTATCGTGAAGCTCTCTTTGTGGATGGCGAAGGGCCAAGCACCGAAGAAGCTCACAACTGTGCACAAAAAATTCTGGCAGATCTTACTGTTACCAAGGCCGAAGAAGCTCACGCGAAGCTCGTATAGGTATGCAATTAAGCATGCAATAGCACGCAGCCTAGATTTAGCGGACTGAATTCGGGTACGAAACGTCTGCTCTGGATTAGCACAGCGTACGATCTGGGTCAAAACACAGGCATATCAACGTGACACCCCTCACCATAATTTCATTTAGACGACAGAGCATTTCATTGGTATAGTTTTACTTCGTTGCAACGCATAGCTTGCAGCGCTGATGGTGCCCGTAGTTCAGCTGGTAGAGCACCTGGTTGTGGTCCAGGACGTCGCGGGTTCGAGTCCCGTCGGGCACCCCCAAAAAATTGAGGCGGAGTTTATTCCGCCTCAATTTTGTTTATCAGCACTTAACTGCCTACCCCAATACTTCTATCCACGCACCTCGTATAGTAGCAAGACATCACGCACATACCACTGGCTATTACTCTGATACCGCCCCCCCCCTAAAAAGAAGAGCTGCGGACACAAAGACGCAGACCCTAGCACCTACAGCAAAGCCCAGCTCTACGCCTTTACAAACGATCAATCAGAAAATCCGTACATCCGCAACACAACAAACTCACATATACTTAGAAGCCCACGCTGCAGATCAAGCCGCACAACCGCACCAACTCCACACCTTACCTCTAGCCGTCAGATCAAAATCAGACTCACCATCTGATACGGCATCAGAAAAATACTCGAGCCTGAATCGCGTCAGCAAAACGTTCCATATGCTCATCAGAGGTAGAAAGATAGAGCGAACCATCGATAAGAGAAATCTCCATCACGTAAAAATCAGAATCGGAGCAATCGTCACCACGCACAATGTCTACACGATTGAAAAGAAGAAGCTCTTCGCGCTGTGAATGCTGCTTAATATATTTGTGGATTGCCATGCGGATTTTTTCACCCCAACGCCACGTCTCTTCGTTCGCTTCCACCGAACGTGCAATCTCTTCCACCACAGCCGACTGATCAGTGCTACGGAAACGAGGATGAAGCATAGGGGCTTTTTCAACAGTATAGGCAGGCATACCGTTGAAATAGATGAGCGACGTCTCGCCAGAGCGATCAATCACATCAAGATAACGTTGAACCATCACAGAGCGCCCCTCAGAAAGTTCATATCGAGCATGCTCAATTGCTTCCGCTCTGCTTGAAGAATCTGTAGCAGTATAGCGCCCTGTTCCGCGCCCTCCAGAAGAAATTGCTGGCTTGACGACGAAATCTCCATGCGAAGGAAAACGCGTATGTATCTGATGCTTCGTTAGATGCTGCTCTGGCTCCAACCACACCGTTGGAATCACAGGAAGCCCCAGCTTTTCCAAATCCCGCAGATAGTGCTTATCCATATTCCAGCCCATTGTCGCAGCAGAATTGAGGATACGAGGCACAGACTGTGCCCACTCAAGAAAGCTCTTCGTATCTTTCGCATAGTCTCGAACCGAACGAACGACCACGACGCCCGCATTCTCCCAATCCACTGAAGGATCATCCCACTGTGCGATTCTTGGTTCCATACCGCGTTCATAGAGAGCATCAAGAAGCCCTGCCTCATCGGAATCAAGGTGTGGAAACTGAGAACTTGTAGCTAAGGTGACAATCGGTGCAGACACGTAACACTCCTTTATCCTAGACGAGCGGGGAGATACCTATTATCGCTCCAAGTTTATTGCATCACGCCAGCTTACGGGAAAAGCAGCACGATGTTTTGCAAGGAATGATACGTGAAGAAAAACGCAGTGCTCAGTGAAGGGCTTCACACATACGAGAGCGAATAGCACACAAGCAAAATGAACCATTGCAGGAAATTAGAGCTGTTTTCCTCTGAGACGCGCCACCGAGACACACCACGCGCAAATCTATCTTGCACACACTCCAGAACAATCCCATATAGAAAAACCGCACACAAACCCACCACCTAGCTAGAGGTGCGCGAACTCACAGCGCGCCTCTAGCTACGCAACTTGCGCTTAATCCTCTCTCGCCATTAAAGTATCTCTTGTTGCGCACCGCTAGCTCAACTGGCAGAGCAATTGACTCTTAATCAATGGGTTCGGGGTTCAAGTCCCCGGCGGTGTACGAATCAGAAACGCTCGCCAATCGGCGGGCGTTTCGCATATCTGCGGGCGGCTGGGTCAGCTCCCACGGCTGCACGCCAAACACGGCGGCGACCTTATCGAGGTCTTCTAGCTGCCACTGGCGCTTGCCCGTCCAGCGATTACCAACAGAGTTCTTATTGGGGGAGAAAAAAGAGAAGAGCTATAGCGGCTAGAACAGCGGCGCATAGCCCTGATATGCGAAAAATATTTTTTCGAGTGGTTGCTTCATCATTATTTTTCTTCACAATATGCGAAATAATCACTCCTGATAGAGTTAGTATGGCAAAACTAATCAGGTGTGAATACAGAGGGAGTTCAAGGAGTATTCCTGTAATAACAGTGCATATCCATAAGCTAAAAATCGTAATGGAGGTCTTTTTATCTGCTGTGCTCATAGCTTTCACCCTTTACAATTCAGCACGACATTCCTGTGGCAATTGCTGAGCCAGCCGCACCACAAACAAAACCACCTGCAATAGTAGCTACTCCAATAGGGAGGCAGACAAGACCATCCCAAGCTACGTTCCATCCCCATGCAACCCACTTAGGTGCGCATCTGTTTCCTGAATTTTCTAGAGAAAATGTAGGAGCGATTATTTGCTGTTTTGAATCGTAGGAAAAGTCTGTTTCTTCGCTAATTGAGTTAAGACTGATAGTTGCTACGGAATTTCCCGAAACGTCTTTCCAGTAAACAGTATTATCGACAACTTCAATGTTGTCTCCAGTTTCTGTTTCTAGCTTAAGCCCCTTGCCATCAACGTAAGATACACCTCGGTTACCCATCGTCGTGGGCTGGAAATTTTCGCCTTGCGATTGTTCACCAAAAACAGGAGGAAAAGAATCTTCTACAGCTAGTGCAGTCGTTGGAAGAGAAATAAAAAGCCCGCTCATAAGTGCTAAACCAGTTAATTTACGCGCTATGCTCATGATTAAATCCCCTTACGGAAGGATAGATGATGAACAGTGGAAAGGGCGCTCTCCACTATATTGAAAATGATACTTATTAAACCTTTTGGGTGTTTGCTTTTTCGTACGTGATTTTTTAGTGCTTGAACTATCTATGTATAGCTGTTGCAGCTGATTTTTGTCTGTACGGCGTTTATGCGGATAGCCAGTTGATGAGCTTTTGACGTATATCATGACAAGGTTTGCTACAGGTCATTGCTATAGGTGTGTGAATATCCTCTGAGCTGAGCTGATGAGGTTCTGATATAGGCTGTGACATAGGTTTTGATGTAGGGTAACCTATGTCATTGCCATAGGTCATAGATAGGTCATTTTCAGGGTGTGAATGAGGTGAACGTTCGAGCAAGAGTAGTGCTCGTTCGGCGTTCGCAAGCCCGCACGCGGGGATTATCCCGTGACATCATCAACGCCCTTAATGCACAGGAGAACTGGTATGCGTGAACCAGAAATACTCATCACCCGTTCCGCATTCAAGCATGGAGTCACTCTCGAAGATATTTCCTACTGCATGGAATACCCTAGAGACATCTGGATGCTACAAGAAGACCCCACAAAATAGCTCTACCTCGAATTCAACAAAGCAGGAATACCACTAGAAGTTATCTCGGTCATTCAAGAAAACGGATCCGAACTCGTCATACACGCCATGAAACAAACCAGAAAATACAACCGATAGGAGACACCCAATAAAATTCAAACAAGTAGACACCCTAACCGATGAGCAAGCACAAGCAATCGCCCAAGAGCTACTCACAGCACATGAAAAAGGTCAAACAGTCAGCCGACCCAACCCCCACTACCGAGAGCTCCGTGTGGCAGATAGGTTCCTCGCCCCCCCCTCGCGGCACGAGCCGCACAGAAAGGGGTGGAACCACAGGCACTCATCGACGGTCTGCTGGAGGAGTACTTACAGCCAGCCTAAGTTCAGTGGCTGTAAGGGTGTAGAAAACCGTAATTATCCGATATAGGCATCGGGTATCTTGAACACACCTTGAACACGCCAAGGGTTTACTTACCCCTAAATACCGCCATTTTTCGGCAGTCATGGATACATGAACACGGGTAAACCCGCACGCGGGGATGATCCTAGCCCGTAGCGCAGCAGTGGACGCGGAGTGAGGCAGAAAAAATTAAAGAGGCTAGAAGTCTCCTAACCTCTTTGTTTATCGGTATATCTCGCGTCTGCGTCCGATAGAGATAGCTAAAATAGTGAATTTATCGTCTTTAATTTCGGCGATGAGTCGATAGTCGCCGATGCGATAGCGCCATAAGCCAGCGAGATTGCCTGTTAAGGCTTTGCCGTGAATACGCGGGTTGTCGGCTTCCATGAGGTTTTTAGTAATCCAGCCTTTGATGATTCGTTGAGTGTAGTGGTCGAGCTTTTTAAATTCTTTATCGAATGCTTTGGATGTTTCTAAACGCCAGTTCATAGCCCGCACTCGTCCCATAATTCTTCAATAGGGCGAGTTTTATATCCGTCTCGTTCCCACTCGTTCAGAGCTTCTTGAGCTATCTCTAAATCGCATTCATCTTCGATACGTTCAAAAAGTGCTTGCTTGAATGCTTCACCTAAAGAAATCCCGTGCAAGTGCGAATAGCTTGTGGCTAGCTTGCGTTCTTTCTCGCTAAGTCTGATTGAAAAAGCCATTTTTACCGTCTCCCAACGCCTTTTAGTACATTGTACTTCAATCTGTGTTGTTTGTTAATGGTTAGCCGGACAAAGCCAGTCCTGTTTTCTTGAAGTGGCGGGGGTGGCGGGTAGGGGGCAAAGCCCCCTACCCACATAACGAGCGCTTTCAACGCTCATAGTGCAGTGGTCGCACCCGCACAATGAGCGCCGCTAACGAGGGGGTAGGTGCTTTAGCTCCTGTTTCCTCGTTAGCGGCACAAGTCGCTCAGGGGCGTGATAGAGACAGTCAAGAGCACCGTGGAATAAATCGAACTGAGCGCAGCGAGGGAGAATTTAGTACCCCCTGCACGGGGATGACCACTGTACCTTATAGAGAAAATCCACCAATTTCAGTCGTATCGTTCTTTAATCAAAACTCCAAAGATAACCCTCATATTTAACACAGAAGAGCCATTGAGAAGTAAAAGATACGGGGCTAAGAGCAGAAAAGAGTACGCGAAGCAATTCAACGTAGCATGAACAGTCTCATTGCGAAAATGCTGGGTGCTCCGCGCAGCCCAAAAGGCTTCACAAAACACCCAGCATCTCATCACTCTAGTATGCGCCCATCACCTATCTCTTAGTTCTCGCTCACGAATAAGTAGGAGATAAGCAGGCACAACTATTGCCGCTTACGCCTACATACGACTATGGCAGCACCCGCCACAGACATCAGCCCAGCGGCGAACAAAGCAGACAGAGAGAGCGCAGCACCAGTATTCGCTAGCCCACGAATGCCCTTACCATTCGATCCATCCGCAGGATTGCTGGGACGAGGAGTCTCAGGACCAGGCTCAGGCCCAGGACCAGGCACATCAGGCTTCGACACAACAACCGTCTGAGCCTTATCATCCTTATCCTCATGCGTCACCACATGCTTGGACGGCTTATCCTCACCCTTAAACGCAATCTCCTTATCCGACGTCGCAGTCTCAAACACGACATACGACACCCCAGGCTCCACCATCACATTCTCAAACGTCACCGTCTGCCTACCTGCCGCATTTGTCGGAGTAAACTTCACCGACGCCTCAGCCACCTTCTGAGGATCCACACCCTCACCAAGCTTCATCAAACGACCAGACAACGTATACGACTGACCAACAACAAGACCCGCATAATCCACCGTATCAACAACAGTCTTAGCAGTCTTACCATCAACCACCAACGACAACGCAGCAGATTCCGAAGCAGCCTTACCATCAACAGACACCGTCGTCTTCAACGACGAATCCACCGGCCTATCAACACCAGGAGTCTCAGGCTCAGGCCCAGGCGCAGGCACATCAGGCTTCGACACAACAACCGTCTGAGCCTTATCACCCTTATCCTCATGCGTCACCACATGCTTGGACGGCTTATCCTCACCCTTAAACGCAATCTCCTTATCCGACGTCGCAGTCTCAAACACGACATACGACACCCCAGGCTCCACCATCACATTCTCAAACGTCACCGTCTGCCTACCTGCCGCATTTGTCGGAGTAAACTTCACCGACGCCTCAGCCACCTTCTGAGGATCCACACCCTCACCAAGCTTCATCAAACGACCAGACAACGTATACGACTGACCAACAACAAGACCCGCATAATCCACCGTATCAACAACAGTCTTAGCAGTCTTACCATCAACCACCAACGACAACGCAGCAGATTCCGAAGCAGCCTTACCATCAACAGACACCGTCGTCTTCAACGACGAATCCACCGGCCTATCAACACCAGGAGTCTCAGGCTCAGGCCCAGGCGCAGGCACATCAGGCTTCGACACAACAACCGTCTGAGCCTTATCACCCTTATCCTCATGCGTCACCACATGTGCCGAATCAGGGTGTCCATCGTTGTTGCTGTCGTAGAGGTTAGTATTAACGGATGTTGCGGTTTCGAAGACAACATAGGTTGTGCCTTCTTCGAGCTTCACATCACCAAAATTGAGCGTCCACGTACCGTTGCCTGTTACTGGATCAGCGGTGAAAGTATCGGTCTTGGTTGTTACGGCTTCTGCCTTAGTGCCATTATCGGTGATCTTATTTAATGTGCCAGTTACCTTGTATTTTTCACCTTTGACGAAACCGTTGTAGGTGATCGTATCGGTCACAGTCACATTGTTTTTGACCTGATCGGCAGTGAGAGTAACTGGCTGGTCTTTAGCCGCAGCTTTGCCACCGGCGGTGACGGTTGTCGCGAGCGTGCCTGTTGGATTCACGAACGGATCTGGTTTTTTCGTGTTCGTGACTTTCACAAGCGTATTCTGCTTATCGCGCTTTTCAACAGTAATAGCTGCAGAACCGTTGAAATCAATAGTTCCATCTTCTTTAACAGTGAACTTAGTGTCAGCTAGTTTCTCATAACCTTGAGGCACTGTTACTTCTGTAAGAATATAGGTGCCTGCTTCAAGCGTCACGGGAGTAGGAACAGTGAGCGTATTCCAGCCCATACGTGGAACGTCCCCGCCGTTCTCGTAAGTAACTTTCAGGCGAGCACCCGTCAACGGTTTACCGCCTTGGTCTACTTTTTGGAAGTCGTAGACGTAGCTCTTGGCAACGCTGTTGACGACCACCGTCTGCGCATCATCTTTAGCATCGATATGCGACGCTACAGGCTGTACTCCATCATTCACTTTTCCATCTTTAACGTCATCTGCTTTATAGACGCGTTCAAGAACGGTAAAACCATTTTCACCGTCAGTAATATGCTTTGCTTCGATCTGAATCGGTACAGTCACCCGACCCGCATCTTCGCCATTCTTGACTGTAAAGGAGTGCTGAGCAGAACCGACAATATTCGCCTCATTGCTTTCTTTGATAAGCGTTGCAACAGCCACATAGTTTCCAGCTTCAAAACCTGAGTAATAGACAGTATCCTGCACAGTCAAGTTGTCTAAATCCTTGGAGCCAGTGACGACAGAGGTATTTTTACCCAGGTGCTCAGTGCCGCGTTGGAGCGAGGCGCTTGTCCCGATGAACGGCACTTTTTCATTAGCTACCGACAATGCAGCCTTATCTTTATCAACCGTAGGCAGAGTTGCATTCCCCTCTTGATCAAAGGTATTCAAAACAACCTTGCCATCTTGAGTAACAGTAAACTCTACGCTGTCGCGGAGTTTTTTGTATCCGTCGGGCGCTTTTACCTCAGTAAGAGTATATTTGTCTGCTTCGAGTTCGAGTTTACTCTCGCTATCTGTCGTGTGCCACGTATATGTTTTAGTGTGGTCTGTTGTGGACGTGACTGTAAATGTAGCTCCCGCAAGTAACTTGGTTGCGTTATTTTGTTCAGTTTTACGGAAAGTAACTGGATACTTTTTCGGCTCCTCTTTCACGTTCGCCAACGTTACCGTCTTATCAGTTTGCGGCTTATACGTATCGCCGTCTTTAATTGAAAGGTTACCTTCAGCATCGACCATAAAATCAATCGGGGTAGCACGCTTATAACCAGCAGGGGGTATAAGCTCTTCTAACTGGTATCGACCAGGAAGCAGTGAAACCTTCTTACCTTCCTTAGCGCTAGATTGCCATGCACCCGTAATGCCGTCGACGTATTCTCCAGAGCCGTCTTCAAAGACGCGTTTCACAATAAGCTTCGCACCAGCAAGCAAAGTATTTTCTTCGTTTACTTTCTTAACGGTGATCTCGTGTTTCTTACCATCTGCTTGACGGTTCACCACAGTAAACACACCAGGAGCTTTCTGCTGAATCAAAGGCTGATCAAACTTATCGTTCTTCCATGCTTGACCACGTGCATCAACCTCTGCAACAGTATATGTCTCTAACCCATCCTTATCGGGGATATCAAAAGTAATATCCTCGCCAGTCCACTTCTGCTTCTCAACACCTGGCGCTGGTTTACCATTTTGAAGGAGCTGGAAATACACCTCAGGACGAGTAGCGCTCGCATCAGCGCTCATATTTTTCCAAGTTTTAGACACTTTCACAACGCCTGGAGTTGGCGCATTCTTCGTGTTCGTTACTTCAAATGATGTACCCGTCGTCTTTTTTACTTCGCCTGCAACGTACCCTTTGGCAGACCAAGGAGAACCATCCTCTTTTACTTCCTTCACAGAATACTCTGCGAGTGATTGTTTGGATTGGATCGTAAACTTTGTCTGGTTATCTACCATTTTTTGTGGCGTACCGAATTTAGTGTCGCCACGATAAAGCTGAATATATACGTCAGGAGTTTTCACACCCGTCGCAACATTCTTCCATTTTTTCGTCACAGTAATATCTACAGGATCGTCCTTAAAACGACCAGTAAACAACGCCTGATAGCCAAGACCTGATACGAATGTGGGCTTATAACCGCGAAACTCCATCTTATCAAATGGAACCTTCACCGTATTCAACGCATCTCGAACTAAATAAAAAGCAGCTTGTTGCTCTTTCGAATAAAACTTATCGAAAAGGTAGGGGTTTGCGTCAGGACTAACGTTCAAACCGTCTGTCAAACGCCAGAATTCATTTTGGATAACCTGATAGAACGGATCGCGTGCTTTACCATAATCTCCATTCCACACTTGCCCAACAATATTAGTGGGATCTTCGAGATAAATATAGGTCAACTTCGTGAAACGATCCCAGTACGCATCTTTAGAGTGAGGGAGAACTGAATACACATGATTATCATTCATGAGTGCGTACGTTGACTCTTTAGTAAGGCCACGTTGCTGCTCAAAGATACCGTTGGGCTGCCCATCTTCGGAAATAGAGGGGAATTTTTTACCATTCGCAAGACAGAACGCGAAATTCTCTGCAATTTCATGCGTCTCATCCGAGGTCACCATGCTCAAACGATTCGATGTACCAGTCGAATAATACTTCGAATCCCCCGAAACTCCCTGCCCGTCATTCGGGAAACCAACAGCAAACGCACTCCGCTGCAGACCAACCATCGCCGATACTATCAGCATAACTACAAGTGCCACGCATACCAGCACTCGCCCCACATTACCAATACGAGCAGTGCCATGAGTGGTGGTACTGCTTTTGAATACTGGATTCCTCCCCATGAATTCTCCTTATTTTTCACCGCACACCCACATATGCCAAAAACGCAAAACTATCAAAACAGTGCGCGGAAAATAGATATGTAACTCAATCACTCTACCCTTCGGGGGGGGGAGCACAACATGGCGCATACAGAAAACAAAACTATATAAACGCAAAAGAAGGCTACTAGGTATCATGCATGCTCACAACAGCCTACATCTGACGCCTATGCTTTTACCTATATAGCAAAAAGTTAAGCACTTGAGCGTCTGGCCGAACGCCGATTGCTCGGGAACTACTCAAGGCTTAACCTATTTAATTTTATTACATAAAACTGCAATATGCTACTAAACTTCACGTACTCAGAAGAGGATCTTTTCCAAAAACCTCCTCAAGAAAACACATGCACCTCTACCTTGTGAAAACACTTAAGGAACGCATATATATACTACAAATATATGCTAATAGTGTTTGGGGAGATTTTCACAGTAAACATAAATACAACGAATTATCTAGGAGCTTTTTGGTTTCTCAGATATGTAATTTACGTCAACAAACCTAGTGATATCAGCGCCAAAAAGGGCAAACCTCTTATCATAAGCAAAGATAAACACAAGGCAGCTCTATACTCAAAAATCTTGAAGAAAATAAAATGAGTATGGACGAGATCGGTGCATCTCAGGAAGAAGATCTTGTTGAAAGTTAGAGATCAACCCAGAAAAAATCAGAATAGATTTATCAGACCTCAGGGATGATTTTTTGCAATCTAAGAAAACACGCAACGCACCGCAACAGCCTTATTCAATCTGCCTACATCTCATAGCAAGGAGAACTCCTCGCGAAAATTCTTCTCTAACTGCCTATACTAAAGACGTGACGTCACCGCTTACTTCTTCTGGTTCTCAGCAGCCTGCCTTTCATTCTCAGGAACAGCCTGAGGATTCACAGTGCGCAAAGCCACCAACTACCGACGCACACTCTGCCAAGCCTCAATCCACACCACCTCCTCCTCTCAACCTCGCTCTTGACCACCTCGAAGATCACTACGGACTCACACCTCCACCTGAGCAAATTGCCGATGCTTTTACCGCATGGGTAGCTAGCACTGGACGCAATATGTATCCGCACCAGGAAGACGCACTGCTGGCAATTGTGGCAGGCGATCACGTGATTGCAACCACTCCCACCGGCTCAGGAAAATCTCTCATAGCAGCGCAGGCGCTTTTCACTGCACTCGCTACCGGGCAAACAGGCTATTACACTGCACCTCTCAAAGCCTTGGTCTCCGAAAAATTTTTTGAGCTCATCAGCTTATTTGGTGCTCACAACGTTGGCATGGTCACAGGCGACGTATCCATTAACCCTCATGCTCCTATTATCTGCGCTACTGCTGAGATTCTTGCCAACATCGCTTTGCGCGAAGGTTCCGATGCCGACGTGGGAATTGCGGTGGCAGACGAATTCCATTTTTATGCTGATCCGCAGCGAGGCTGGGCATGGCAAGTTCCAATTTTGGAGCTGACGACGACTCAGCACGTTCTTCTTTCCGCTACGCTTGGTGATACGTCATGGCTTGAGCAGGATCTCGAAAAACGAACTGGGTGCTCCGTTTCAGTAATCAGCAACGCTGAACGTCCCGTTCCTCTGCACTACACATGGAGCCTCGACCCTATCAGCGAAGTAATTCAAGATCTCGTTGCTTCTCATATGGCGCCAGTATACGTCGTCTATTTTTCACAGCGCGAAGCAGTAGCTGGGGCACAATCTCTGCTTGGCATGAGCCTTATTAGCCGCGAGCGCAAAGAGCAGATCGCCGCTACACTTGGAAATTTTCGATTTGGCAAAGGTTTCGGGCAAACGCTCTCAAAGCTCCTGCGCTCAGGTATCGGCGTGCATCACGCGGGGCTTCTCCCCCGATACCGCAGGCTCGTGGAACGGCTCACGCAGGAAGGGCTGCTCGCCGTCATCTGCGGAACTGACACTTTGGGCGTGGGCATCAATGTCCCTATCCGTACTGTGCTTTTGAGCGCACTCACTAAATTTGATGGCGCTAAAATGCGGCATTTGAATGCACGAGAATTCCATCAAATAGCAGGGCGTGCTGGGCGAGCTGGTTTCGATACTATTGGCTACGTCGTCGTGCAAGCCCCCGAATACGAAATCGAAAATGAACGCCGTTTGCGCAAAGCTGGCGATGACCCACTAAAAATTAAGCGGGTGCAAAAGGTGAAGCCTGAAGAAGGCAAGCTGCAGTGGAGCAAAAGCACTTTTGAGAAGCTACGCGATAAATCACCGGAGACTCTCACCTCCCGTCTACATATCAGCCATGCGATGGTTCTTAATCTTATGCAGCGCACAGACCCAGTCACCGCTGTGTGGCATCTGCTGCTTACTAACCACGAACCGCCTGCACGCCGCGTGCAGCTTATTAAAGCAATGCTGGAAATCACGTCCTCACTCGAACTTGCCGGAGTGCTCGAACGCCGTGCACAAGACTGGCATGAGCTGGTTGCGCACAGCACAGTAGCTGCACACAGCACATTCCTCACGCAGAGCACGCCACTTACACAAAATACAGCACCTGCGCAAAGCGCAATGCACCAACAAAACTTACTTCCCACATCAAACATGATGCTCCCACAAAACTCACCTTCCTCGCACAACCCGACACCACCGTCACCTCCTCTTATCTACTTCACAAAAGATGTGCCCAGTGATTTCGCCCTGAATGCGCCGCTCTCCCCCTTTGCGCTCTGCGCATTAGACTTGCTCGATCCTAATTCAGATTCTTATGCGCTCGACGTCGTCTCCATAATTGAGGCAGTTCAAGAAGATCCAACTGCAGCTCTTATTGCTCAACGCAAAGCAGCGCGCAGTGAGCTAATCGGCAAGCTCAAGAGCGAGGGCGTAGAATATAGTGAACGTATGGCTCTGGCAGATGAGGTGAGCTGGCCAATGCCGCTGGCTGAACTGCTTGAACCTGCATTGGATACGTATGCGCAATCGAATCCGTGGGTGCGTAGTCACGAGCTTTCCCCGAAGAGTATCGTGCGCGAGATGATCGAAACGGCAAGCACATTTACAGAATTTGTTTCTCACTACGATCTGCAGCGTTCGGAAGGCGTGCTCTTGCGATATCTTACTGATACGTATCGGGCTATGCGTCAGATTATTCCTTCTTCAGCTCGCGATGAGGAAGTAGACGCAATTATTGTGTGGCTCGGCGCTCTCGTCCGTTCGATTGATTCGTCACTTCTCGATGAGTGGGAAGCGCTGGCTGCAGGGCATATAGCACCAGACGAACTAAATACCCCTAGCGCACAATCTCCATGCGCTGACGACGACGCCACAAGCGGTATTGAACTTGCCTTTGGCGCCGCCCTTGATGGCAGCATAGCATTTTCACACAATAAACATGCACTTCGCACAACACTGCGCAACGCTATGTTTGCTATCGTAGAAGCTCTCGAACGAGACGATCTGGAGGCTCTGGCAGAGCGCTACGGCTCAGATGGCTGGAATCTGGAGCGCTGGGACGAAGCAGCCGAACGTTACTGGAACGAATACGAGTATCTAGGAATTGACCAAGCTGCGAGAGGCGCTCAGTATTTCAGCATCATCGAAGACCCTTCACTCGCAGACCTTATTCAGGCAGGGGCAGATCCAGATCAAGCTGCCGATTGGCTGGAGCAGCGTCACGCTGGGCGCCTATGGCTGGCACGCCAGATTATAGATGACGGCAATGGCAATGGCGATTGGCAAGTGACGGCACTCGCCGATTTAGATGCGTCCGACGAAAAAAATATGCTGGTACTTCATGTGTTAATGTTTGGAGAACGATAGATATGGGAAAAATTGCAGAGAATATCGCGAATGTGCGCTCACGTATCACAGCTTCAGAAGAACGCGCTGGCCGCCCAGCTGGTTCGGTACAGCTCATGCTTGCCGCAAAATATCAGCCTCTGGATAATCTCCTTCAAGCTCTTGCAGCGGGGGAACGCCTTTTTGGGCATAATATCGTGCAACAGCTCAAAACGGCTGAAGAGGGGCTTCATGCCGTGCAGCTGGCATCTTTCGGCTCCGCTTCTGCCGCCCACCTCGCCTCTGCTCTTGCCTCAGCTCCCGACTCTGCTCGCGGTTTTTCGGAACGTGCTGTTTCGCAGTTCGCTATTTCGGATGTCGATGCGCTGGGTCTTGACCTTCCCGCTCTTGACTTTTCGCATACCACCACTGTGATTGGGCATGTACAATCAAACAAACTTTCTGCAGCTATGCACTATGCTCAACGTATCGATACTGTTGATAGTTTCACAACAGCCGAGCAGATTGAGCGCCGCCAAGAAGCACGTATCGCAGCAGGTAGCGTAGCAGATTCTGCCTATCCGATTTTGTTGCAGGTTAATTCTTCTGGGGCGCCTACACAGTTTGGCTGCGAGCCTGAAGCATTGATAGATATGGCTGAACGCATCTGCGAGCTTCCTCATGTGCGTATCGATGGGCTAATGACGATTGGTGCGAATACGCCAGATAATCCGAATGAAGTAATCCGCTCCTTTGAATTAACTCGCGAGCTAGGAGCACAGTTACAAAAAATTCCCGGGCTGGAAAATGCCACAACGCTTTCAATGGGTATGAGCCACGATTTAGAGCTAGCAATTGAGCACGGCAGCACGGAAATCCGCATTGGCACAGCTATCTTCGGTGCGCGCACACAAAAATAACTAATCTCAATAAATACTAGGAGAAGATACACATATTTAGCACATGTGCTAGGGCTGAATACAATTTTCATTCAAACCCTAGCCATCTATATGCATAGAAAGATAAAGAAGACTCGGCGCCACGATAAGTAGCGCTTCAGCTAAAAGCGCTTATTATCAGTAGGTATCTAATCCGTGGGAGCGGAAAATAGAGCGAGCTGCTTCTGCTTCTGCCTTGGAAGGAGGCTCCACAGCTGCCAGTTTGTATTCAATTCCGAGATTTGCCCACTTATCGCGAGCCATCTGATGAAATGGAAGCACTTCCACTCGATGTACACTCCCCCAATGCTTCACGATATTCGCAACCGCTTCGATGTTTTCGAGAGAATCAGTGACGCCTGGAATGAGTACGAAACGAATCCACATTGGCGTGCCAGCCTTATTCAAGCGCTCACCAAAGCGTACCGTTGGCGCAAGCTCTCGCTCAGTCACATACCTATAGGTTTCTGGTATGCCGCTTTTCACGTCAAGCAGCACGAGATTCATATCATCAATCATCTGATCAGTTATCTGCGCACCGCCAAAACCGCTCGTATCCACACACGTATGAATACCTAATTCCTGGCAGCCTCTCAGCAATTTTCCTAGAAATTCTGGCTGCATGGAAGGATCGCCACCCGAAAATGTGACGCCGCCGCGTGTGGCATCAAAAATCGCTTTATAGCGTGCAATACGCTCTAAAAGATCTTCCACGCGCACACCCGTGCCATCTTTCATTTTCCATGTATCGGGATTGTGGCAATATATACACCTTAAACCACAACCTGCAAAAAAGATGGTGAGCCGAGTGCCTGGCCCATCAACTGCCGTCACCAGCTCCCACGAGTGAATGGAGCCAATTTCACCTTGACGCACTGCTTCCAGATGCTCCTCGCGAGTCATCTCTTGAGCAGTTGTAACACCAGCAAGCCCTGCACCGCTTAAACGTGGTACCTCAAATTCGGAGGGCTCCGGCCGGTATTCACCGGTGGAGCCCTCGCCAATGCTTCTCGCCATTACATCCCTTGATGGAAAGTACGGGAAATTACATCGAGCTGCTGCTCGCGGGTCAAGCGAACAAAGTTCACAGCATACCCCGAAACACGCACGGTGAGCTGTGGATACTTTTCTGGGTGCTCCATAGCATCTTCGAGAGTTTCACGGTTGAGTACGTTGATATTTGCGTGATACAAACCCTGTACACCACCGTTGCATACACGCTGCTGCTTCATTTCTGCTTCACGCTGTGCATAAGTTTTTGTTGTCATTATTTTCTCCTTATTTGTGTTGGTCAATTATTAAAACTGTGATTGCCAGCAGATCGCACTTCACAATACATCTGCCGATTTTAAGCTTTCAGCTTAGTTTCAGCTCAGCCTTTTTTGACGAACCCCGCATCCATAATGCCTACAAGGTTCACGATCTGCTCCTGCTCTGTGCGTCCAAGCGAGCTTGGCACAATCGTATTAGTGAGCGAAATACCGTCGAGAGCGTCGTTATAATCGAGCTTGCCGACCGAAAGCATCGAGGCGAGCATACCGTGAGTATCGGCGCCATTTTCAGGGTTTGCACCAGGAGCAAATGGAGTACCTTTTTCGTGCCCGCTCGGGAAGGAACCAGTCGCCTTACCGTACACCACGTTCGAGGTAATCGTCAGCACAGACTGAGTCGGGATAGCGTCACGATACATCGGGATAGCCTTGATTTTGCTCATCACGGTGTGCACAATTGTGGCCGCGATATCATCGGCGCGATCATCATCATTGCCGTAGCGCGGGAAATCGCCTTCCGTCACGTAATCAACGACGAGACCTGTTTCGTCACGAACTGGAGTCACTTTGGCATACTTAATTGCCGAAAGCGAATCTGCCACGATTGAAAGCCC
The DNA here is from genome assembly GCA_958428545.1 of uncultured Arcanobacterium sp. GTDB lineage: Bacteria > Actinomycetota > Actinomycetes > Actinomycetales > Actinomycetaceae > Arcanobacterium_A. Next base: position 163,293 of record CAUAGM010000004.1, read on the forward strand.
AGCAATACCGCAGCCCATTGTGCGCACAATATTAGAATCGTGAAGCGCCATTTCGATTGCTTCATAAGCATAGCGGTCATGGCACATATGGATAATGTTGAGCGCTTCTACATACGTAGCCACAACCCAATCGAGCATATCTTCATACTTTTCCCAGACTTCATCGAAATCGAGCGGACCGTCGCCCTTGATTGGCTCATGATCGGGAACTACCTGTTTGCCCGTCATTTCATCACGACCACCATTGATCGCATAGAGTAAAGCTTTTGCGGAATTCACGCGAGCACCGAAGAACTGCATCTGCTTGCCCACGCGCATCGGGCTCACACAGCACGCAATCGCCGCATCGTCACCCCAATGCTGGCGAATCTGCTCGTCAGTCTCGTACTGAATCGAGCTGGTTTCAATAGAAACTTTCGCGCAGAACTGCTTATAACCATCAGGCAGCTTCGGATCCCAGAAAATCGTGATATTCGGCTCTGGAGCCGGACCGAGGTTCATCAACGTCTGGAGCAGACGGAAAGAGGTCTTGGTGACGAGAGTACGCCCGTCTTCGCCAAATCCTCCGTCACTCCACGTTGCCCAGTAGGGATCGCCAGAGAAGATAGCATCGTAATCAATTGTGCGAAGGAAACGCACAATACGCAGCTTCATCACGAGACAGTCGATAATTTCTTGCGCATCCTGCTCTGTGATGATGCCCGCGCGAAGATCGCGTTCAAAGTAGCAGTCGAAGAATGCGGAGAGACGCCCGAAGCTCATAGCGGCACCGTCTTGCGATTTCACCGAGCCAAGATAGGCGAAATACGTCCACTGCACTGCTTCTTGGGCTGTGCGGGCAGGCTTGGAAATATCAAAACCATATCCGCTAGCCATATTCTTGAGCTTCTTCAGAGCCTTAATCTGCTCGCTGTGCTCTTCACGATAGCGTGCCCAATGCTCAGAGAATGGCTGATCTGCCACGGCATCTTTAGCCTGCTGCTTTTCTTCAATCAAATAATCTACGCCGTAAAGAGCAACACGGCGATAATCACCGATAATACGCCCGCGCCCATAAGCATCAGGCAAGCCCGTAATAATATGGGAAGAACGAGCAGCACGAATACGAGGAGTATAAATATCAAACACTGCATCGTTGTGAGTTTTGCGATAGCGGGTAAAGATCTTTTCCACTTCCGGATTGATTTCTTTGCCTGCTTCTTTAATAGCAGTTGCCACCATACGCCAGCCACCAAACGGCATCATCGCACGTTTGAGAGGGACGTCAGTCTGCAAACCAACGATCACGTTGTCGTCATCGGAAATATAACCAGGCCCAAAAGCATCAACGTCTGCAGGAATATCTGTATCGACGTCGTATACGCGCTTTTCACGCTCAACTGCGAGGTATTCTTTATCAAGCGTCTCCCACAGACGAAGTGTCTTTTCTGTTGGGCCTTGAAGGAAGGAAGAATCCCCTTCGTAGGGAGTGTAGTTGCGCTGAATAAAATCGCGCACGTTAATTTCTTTTTGCCACGAGCCGGGAGTAAATCCCTCCCAGCCTTCATGTACTGTTTCTTGGGGATCTGCTGCGAGCGCACTCACGGCTGCACCTTTCTTTCGGTTGACGTCCTTATCACTATTGATTTTAGGCGAACCCACAAGCAGTTTCCACAGGAAGCGGATTATATCGCCGAAAGTAATCTCACATATTCAGTGCGTCACAATATCGAAACTGTCAACTCTGCAAACTGGCAAACTCTAGGGAAAAGTCTAGGGGAAGCAGGCAAATCTTGTGCCCACTTCCCCTAGAGCCTTCTTAGCTAAGATAAAATACTACTTCGCGCGAGCCTTACGGCGGGCAAGCACTCCTGCCCCAATCAAAGCGATCGGCGCACCTATAAGTAATCCTCCAGCTCCAATATCTAAACCAGTGTCTGAAAGGGTGCGTATACGAGATTCACTAGGTTTCTTCTCTTGTGAAGCAGCCGCCACAACTTCTTTCTTGAGAAGATCCACTGCAGCAGTCAACTGAAAACCAGAAGTCTGCCCTGTGGCAATGATTGTGTGTGCACCAACTGTTGCCTGAGCAGGAATAAATATCTGCTGTTTGATAGTGCCGGCGGCATCTGCTGCCGTTGCCCCTAGATCAAACACATTGGAATGAAGTTCGAGCTTCACTGTTTCATTCGGCAAAAAGCCGTAGCCAGAAAGCATCATATCAAGCCCGAGCCATTCGCTCGCCGTATCGGTCTTAAGATATGCCGCCTTGAGCCAAGCAGCGCGCTTAGCATCGTGAGAGGTGAGAGCCTCGCTGTAAGCATCGTTTGCCGTCTTAGCTGCTTCCTCAGCAGCTCGCTTCGCTTCGCTCTTAACAGCTAGAGCTTGGCGGGCGGCGATAGCAGCTGCAAATTTTTCAGTAAGCCCTAAAGCCGTAAAATCGTCATCTTCTGCAGGTAAGCCGCCCCGAAGAGCTGCTTGCAGATCTACCGCATTGAGTTTTTCTGCCAAAGCACGCTTGGCTGATACCGCCGCCTTTGCCTTATCTAGCGCTGCAGCAGCATCATCTGCAGCTTTATCTGCTTTCACGTCTGCAGCCTCGGCTTCTTGGAGTGCACGAGCAGCCTTAGAGGCATTTTCTTGTGCCTTTTCGTGTGCTGCTTGTTGGGTAGCCAGTGGCTCAAGCGTGCGTTGAGCATCAGCTAAAGCTTTTTGCGCCTCGATGACTGCTTGCTCCTTCACAGTCTGGTTAGCCTCGGCAGTGCCTTTAGCCCCCTTAGCATCTGCAAGAGCTTTTTCTGCGGCAGTTACTTTCGCTTCAGCAGCGGCGACGGCTTTATCAGCATCGTTCTTTTCCGATGTCTTCATTTCTAAGGTTTTCTCAGCTGTATCTAGCTCATCCTTCGCCTTTGCCAGAGCGTCGGTTGCCATAGCTGCATCATAAGCCGCCTGCTTCTGGGCAACAACGCCCTCAGCAGCGATGACGGCATCAGCAGCAGCCTTTGCTTCTCGCTTCTTAGCTTCCAAGACCTGCTGAGGCGCAGTAAGCTCAGCACGCTTAGCAGCAAGGACGCCTTCTTCTTCAGCTACCGCCTGTGTTTTAGCTGACTGTACCGACTTAGCTTTCGCGAACTCACTTTGCGCAGCTGCTACAGCTTGAGCTTTAGCATTTACTTCGGCTTGCGCATCAACAACTGCTTTCCCTTTAGCAGTCTGATCTGCAAGAGCGGTTTCTTTAACTTTCTCAGCAGCGGTGACGGCATTCTTCGCGTTCGTAAGATTTGCTGCCGCAGCCTCGTTCTTTGCCTTTGCCAGCGTATCATTAGCCGCATTTAATGCGCTCTGTGCATCAGCAACTCTCTTCTCAGCATCAGCAAGCGCCGTGCGAGCCTCAGCAGAGCCGTTCGTTTTAGCTTCCAACAGCGCGTTGTAATAATTCATAAAACGCGTCTTATAATCAGCTACAGTGTATGCCTGACTTTGATTTGTGCGTGAAGCAAAGACCTGTATATCACAAAGTCCATTTGTCCTATAGCCAAAGCCTGTATATAAAAAGCTCCTATTCATTATCAATTCGTAATGACCTGTCGTATTGAGACGCCACCATCCATATTGATAGTTTTTATTGTCAGCATATTTAACAGGACCTCCATTGAAGTCATAAAAGGCTTTTTCTCCCGTATACCAGCCATCATATGGATCATTGCTCCAAGCTAAAATTTCACCATTTACATCGGAGTTAATGCCCCAATTATTTGTGTGGTTCATTGTCACTGCAGACGCGTTTGCATTAATTTGCCCTATAGCCATCAATTGGTCTGTAATTTTAAGAGCATCCATAGGCTCAAAGTTGTTGTCACCTGATGTTCGGTAGCTATTTCCTTCCTCAATATACTCAAGTGCCTTTTTCATATTATCAAGAGATGTGGCATCATCTTTGTCTCCTATAGTTGTATATTGATTAATAGCCTTGCCGCCGACTTGCTTTGTATTACTAAATTCATTTACTGCTTCGGTTGATCCCATCTCCTCAAAGAAACCAACCGAGCCTTTATTCCACTGCTTCTGCGCCTCTGCTTTGGAGGCTTGCACACCTGCTTTAGCAGTTTCTAGATTCTTCTTTTCGGCAGCGAGGGCAGATTCTTTCGCAGTTTTATCTTGCTCAGCAGCGGTGACGACATCATCTGCATTCTTTTTGGCCGTTTCGGCCGCGGGCACTGCGTCTTGCGCCTGCTTGAGAGCAGTTTCAGATTCCGTAACTGCCTGATCGGCAGCTTTCTTTGCATTTTCAGCATCTTTCAAGGCTTGCTGTGCCGACACCAAATCGCTATTAGCGTTCTTCAACATCTCTTCTGCCTTGGTGACGCGATTATCAGCAGCCTTTTTCGCTTCTTGGGCTTTCTGTACTTCACCCTCAGCTGCCTTCACTGCATCTTCAGCAGTTTTCACAATGCCTTCGGCACTTGCCACAGCATTATCTGCAGCAGCCTTGGCGCTCTTAGCAGTTTCAAGATCTGCTTTGGCTTGCTCAAGTTCCTTTTTCGCGCTCTGTGCCGCCGTCTCGGCAATAAGCTCATCAACTTTTGCCTGAGCATCTGCTACTGCTTGCTGCGCCTCTGTAGCGGCTTGCTTAGCAGCTGTTTGAGCGCTCTTCGCGTTCGCTAGATCACTATCGGCTGCTACCTTATTACTATTAGCTGTTTCTAGTGCTTTCTCAGCAGCGGTGACGATATCTCCTGCCGTCTTTTTCTCAGCTTCCGCAGCAAAAAGAGCATCTTCGGCTTTCTTTTCCTCAGCTTTAGCCTTAGTTAGCGCATCAGGATCTAGAGCAAGAGCAGCAGCAAGAGCGTCGTCAGCAGCTTTCTTATCTGCTGCAGCTTGATCGAGTGCAGTTTGCGTTTGAGCAGCATTATCGTCCGCATCGGTTTTAGCTTTTTGAGCATCAGCTGCTATATCCTCAGCTGCGCTCACATCTTCTGCAGCTTGTTTCTTTTCTGCATCAAGAGAGCGGGCAGCTTGCCTCTGCGCATCATTCTTCTTTTCCTCAGCCTCAGATTCAGCTTTGCTGGCTGCGTCGAGGGAGTCTTGTGCCTTATTTTTATCGGATTCAACTTCAGCTAATTTTTTCTCGGCCGCAACTAAATCGCGAGCTTCTATACCTTGCAAAGCTGGTTGCGTCTGCGAATCTGAAGCGGCATCTATCTTTTGCTCTGGCTCCGCTAATGCAATTCTAGCCCCACCCAGCGCACAACTCGCCGCCATACCAGTCGCCAAAGCTGCCGACGAGAAGCGAAAACCTGATTTTTGCGCTGATTTATCATCAGAGTGCCTGCTCATTATGTTCCCCTTGTCTGCCGTCTTCCAGCCGCATACTCACCAACATATTTTCTGATGCCGTATACCGCCAGCACTTTCGGCATAAATCACATCTGCTATAAAACTCCTCGCATACGAGTATATTTTTAACCTTTCAATACGTGGATATGCCCACTCTAGCAAAGCCTACCCCCCCCTCAAGACATTCAGGGCACCTTGGGTTCTAGGGGTGGATGCAACACCGAGTTTGAGAAGAATATCTCGACGCAATCGCACACGAGTTAAACGATCGACCATACACGACGTTAGAATACGATAAACCCAGCGAGCAGATCCTCAAGATGCTTGCCTACAACTATCAACCGTTGTAAGCACCCCTAGAATCTGCCCATAAGAGAATTCACATATACAACTTACTTACATCGCGAAGCACAGCACACAGCGGCGAGTACTCGTATACGTATACCACTATTCAAAAGGCAGGCAGACTGCTTCACACCTGCGGCTCTACTCCATTACGGAATAAACCGTAGACGTATCCTTGCGTAAGAGCTTCCCATGACGCCTCGATCACGTCGTCACCCACGCCAACTGTCGTCCACTGCCCACAAACGTCACGAATCGTAATCATTACGCGCGTGACGGCACTCGTGCCAAGAGTCGTATCGAGAATACGCACTTTATAATCTACCAGCTCAAACTCATGCAAAAGCGGGTAAACTTTGCGAAGTGCTCGGCGCAGTGCCTGATCGAGCGCGTCTACCGCACCCACACCTTCGCCCACTCGGATAAGGCGGCGCCCGCCAGCATGGATTTTGACTGTTGCTTCAGCAAAAGTTTGCGTAGGGTCGGAATGATCCGTCGTATCGTGCGTACTCCATGATTCGAGCGAAAAATACTCCAACGGCTTACCAGAGATAATTTCTCGAGCCAGCATCTCAAACGAAGCGTCGGCAGCATCGTAAGTGTACCCCTCTGCTTCCGCTTGCTTCACCCGCTGCGTGATTTCGCTGAGCACAGCTCTATCTTCTGAAAGATCTAAACCAAACTCTCGCGCTTTCAGCTCAATCGACGCTCGCCCTGCCATATCAGAAACAAGCATACGCATATCGTTACCCACAAGCTGAGGGTCAATATGCTGATACAGATCAGGATCCACGCGAATGGCGCTCGCATGAAGCCCTGCTTTGTGAGCAAACGCAGCCGCCCCCACATAAGGCGCACGAGCAGAAGGAAGAATCGTCGTAATCTCACCGACCGCGTAACCAATCGCAGCAAGCCCCGCAAGCTGCTCGGCACTTACCACCTCATAATCAGTTTTCAACTGCAGATCAGCAATAATCGTGAGCAGATTTGCATTTCCTGTGCGCTCACCATAGCCGTTGATAGTCCCTTGCACTTGGCGACACCCAGCATCTACCGCCGCGAGAGTATTCGCTACCGCACAGCCGCCGTCATCGTGGCAGTGTATCCCAAGCTGAGGATTAGTGATACCAAGCGCCTCCAACCTTTCACGAAGTTCTTTGACGATTTGGGAAATATGCTGCGGAAGAGAACCTCCGTTTGTATCACAGAGAATCACCCACGAAGCACCTGATTGAAATGCCTGAGCCACAACGGCCGTACTATACTCTGGATCGTAGCGAAAACCGTCAAAGAAATGCTCGGCATCAATCATCACTTCACGCCCGCACGAGCGCAGGTATTCGCAAGAATCCCCAACCATTGCAAGATTTTCTTCAGGGCTTGTGCGCAAAGCCTTTTCCACATGGCGAATATCGCTTTTCGCCACAAGGCAGAGTACAGGAGCCTGCGAATTTACGAGCGCCTGCAGCTGAGAATCGCTCTGCGCCGTCACTCCTGCCTTGCGAGTAGAACCGAAAGCTGTAAGCTTGGCCGAGGTAAGCGGATTAGCATCTTTAAGTTTTTCAAAAAATTCTGTATCTCGCGGAATCGCTCCTGGCCAGCCACCCTCAATATAGGAAGCACCCATCGCCTCGATATAAGGAAGAATCGCGATTTTATCTGCCACAGAAAGATTAATTCCCTGCTGCTGCGCCCCATCACGCAGCGTGACGTCGTACACGAAGACAGTTGGAGCCAGCACTTCGCTCCCTGCGCTTTCTTCTTGCATCACTGCCGATCCTCCCCTTATAAAACTGCCTTATTTAAGGCAGTAATCTACCTTGAATAAGGCACTTACCCTGGCTGACAATAGAGTGCCGCTACCACACTACCTACTTTTCTGTTGTGCACAATATCGACAACGCTGTGCGCAGTCTGCGTTGCGTGGGCCGCATAATGCAAGCCGCGCTGCGTAAGTTGCGCTATGCAAGTCGCGCTATGCAACTCGTCCCATACAGCCTACATTGCGCCGCCTATCCGATACTATCTAACCGCGTACACATAACGCACAGATACCAACTCTATAGATATAGCAGACGTAAACGCCCTCAACGAATTACGCCGAATCACACCGAATTACACCAAACGATAGCACCAGCCGAATTTATCTTCTATACGCCCCAACTGAATACCCGTCAGCTCATCATAAATTCGCTTCGTGACGTCTCCGGCAGGCATACGCACATCAAAATCCGCGGACGCAAGACGCCCGATCGCCGTCACCACAGCAGCCGTGCCGCACGCAAACATTTCCGCAACAGCACCGCTCTTGATACCCCTGATCACATCCGCAATCGCAATTTCCTCTTCACTCACGCGCACGCCTTTAGATTCGAGAAGCTGAATAATAGAACTGCGCGTACACCCAGGAAGAATAGTTCCCGTGAGTTTTGGAGTTTTCACCGAGCCGTCGCTCATCACCACAAAAACGTTCATACCGCCCAGCTCGTCGATATATGTATTTGTGCGCGCATCGAGAAACATCACTTCATCAAAGCCCTGCTCATGCGCCGTCACTTTTGGCAGAAGCGAGCTGGCATAGTTGCCGCCTGTTTTCGCGTCTCCCATTCCGCCCGGCCCAGCACGATGATAGTCTTTTTCCACCCAGACGTCGATCGGTTGAAATCCGTGAGCAAAGTACGGACCTGACGGCGACGCCATCACTATATATTCATATCGACTCGCCGCTCGCACGCCGAGAAAACTCTCTGAGGCAAATACGAATGGACGCAAATAAAGGCTCGCACCTTCTGTTTCAGGCACCCAACGCTGATCGGCACGAACCAATCCAACAATAGATTCCATAAAATCTCGCATCGGCAATTCAGGAATCGCCAACCGCCGCCCGGAATGATTGAGCCGAGCCGCGTTATAGAGAGGGCGAAACGTCCAAATCGAGCCATCATCATGGCGATAGGCTTTCAACCCCTCAAAAATTTCTTGTCCGTAATGCAGCACGGCAGTGCCAGGGTCAAGTGAAAGCGGCCCGTACGGCTCAATAAATTTTGCCGACCAGCCAGTTTCTGCAGTCCAGGTGGAGTGAGCCATGTAGTCGGTGAAATCGAGACCGAAGCCAAGCTTTTCCATCTGGGCGTGGTATTCCTCATCGCTCTTCTTACAAAGATGTTCACGTAGTACATACCCGCCCGCAAGCTCATCAGCCGCCAATATCGACTGTGCAGATTCTCTTTCTAATGCAGTTAGTTCATGTGCCATACCATTATCCTAGTCTTTCGCTTAGAGCAACAATAGAATGCCCAATATGTGCACGTACTATCCATCATTTAATGATCGCAGTACGAGGTGCATTGCATACCATAGATCACGCCATCTTCTTCGAAGCAGAAAAAGCAAGTGCGAGCATCGGTATACCTTAGCCTACATTCCACTCAAAGCCTTTTGAGTACTTTAAATTTGTCGATTTCCTAAGGATTTCTGTAAAAATCTTGATAAGAGCGTTTATCCTTTTCAAATTTTATATTTTGAAAAGGATCTGCACTCTATCTAAGGACGCCTGCAGCAATTGTACTGCCGATCTCAGCCGTGCTGCGCACGAGAGGACTTCCCGATTTTGCAGCCGTAGCTCGCCGAGCCATATCGTCATCAACCGCCGCCATTACGCGCTCCGCCAACTCCGGATACCCAAGGAAATCGAGCATAAGAGCTACCGAGCTGATCGTCGCCGTCGGATCTGCTTTCTGCTGCCCGGCAATATCGGGAGCTGACCCATGCACAGGCTCAAACATCGAAGGCGTTGTGCGCTCCGGATTGAGGTTTGCACTCGCAGCCAAGCCGATGCCTCCGGTGATTGCTCCAGCTTCGTCCGTGAGAATATCTCCGAAAAGGTTATCCGTGACGATCACGTCAAAGCGCTGCGGATCGTTCACGAGATAAATCGTTGCAGCGTCAATGTGACAATAGTCGATAGTGACGCTCGGATACTCTTGCGCCATACGCTCGACCGTGCGCCGCCAAAGATGCCCAGCATTGACGAGCACATTATGTTTGTGCACGAGAGTAAGCTTTTTGCGCCGTTTTTGCGCCAATTCAAAGGCGTAGCGCACCACTCTGCGCACACCAAAAGCAGTATTTACCGAAACTTCAGTGGCGATTTCATGAGGGGTGCCTACGCGGACGGCTCCACCATTTCCGCAATACAGCCCTTCCGTACCCTCACGCACTACCACAAAATCCACTCCTGAGGGATTTTTCAAGGGACTGGGTACCCCTTCATAGTATTTCGAGGGGCGCAGATTCACATAGTGATCAAGTTCGAAGCGCAATTTTAGAAGCAGACCTCTCTCCAATACCCCGCTAGGCATACTCGGATCACCCACCGCACCAAGCAAAATCGCATCGCAGGCTTTGATAGCTGCAAGATCCTCATCGGTTAGCACCTCGCCCGTCTCATGATAGCGAGCCGCACCGAGGTTGAAATGACGCATATCGAAAGTAACTTCGGCATTTTTCGTGACGGCGTTCAAGACTTTCAAACCTTCTGCCACTACTTCTGTACCGATACCATCTCCGGGAATTATCGCTAATTTAATTGTCTGTACCATACACGCAGAATACGCCGTTTCTCGATTAGCGAGATAAATAATTTACTATGTGGACAATCCCTGAGACGTGCGTGTAATTACCAAGCCCTACAGCACTCAACAAGCGCAGCCAAAAAGCTCTGTAAACCTACTCTCTAAACCCATACAAACCAGCAATAATCACCATAACCACATCACACCATTCAAGAAAACACTCACAAGGGCGACCTTATATAATTAAATAAAAAAATCAGCACTTAAAGCGAATGAGCCTATGATTAGGGCAAATAGCACTATTTACACAAAAAATAGGATTCCCTTTCTTACTTTCCTTGCGCAAAATTGCCACAGTAGATGTATAAGGATTTTAGGGAAACCACCCCAAAATCAACATCGAAAAATCAGGATATACCAATTAAAACAACGAAAGGATTCTATTATGCCTACTACTCTCCCTCTTGTTTCAGACTGCTCAGTCTCTGCTTGCTCCTACAATCAGAATGGCTGCGCTGCAAACGCTATGAATATGAGCTCAGATGGCTGCTCAACGTTTATTGCCCTGCCAGAAGTTGGCGGCGGCAGCAACACAGGGCGCGTGGGTGCATGCCAGAAAGCAGATTGCACACATAACGACCACCTTGAATGCACAGCAGAATCTGTACAGGTAGGCGGTACCGCAGGCGAATGCCTCACCTACACTCCTGCTGCCTAAGGCTCAGCTAACTGAATATACAGATTTTTCTCTCATAAAGTGGTGTTTTGCCAGCTACTCCTGCTGGCAAAACACCACTTTTTATATAGATATACACGCGCGTTTCAATCTGAGACACGTTTCAATCTGAGAGCAGGAAACGCAGGTATTGTGCACGATAAACACAGAAGTTGAGTTTCGCAAGAGGTTTTTCCTTTTCAATGCATGTTTCACATGTGGTTGCCTAAACTGCAAATTTACAGATTCTACTGCACCAAACATAATAAAAGTGCTTCTTCTGCATTACACAGAAGAAGCACTTATTACTGCTAGCTAAAGAAACTCAGGCAACGAAACGGCGGCGAGCAGCAATTGCCGCTGCACCAGCTAAGACCGAAAGCACAGAGAAGCCAGCAATCGGAGCAGAATCAGTACCAGTCTTAGAAAGCGCCTTCACCTCAGGCTTATCCATAGACTTCTTCTCTACTGATTTAGCATTTGGTTTGGTAGCCGGCTTGGTCTCCTCAGCCGGCTTGGTCTCCTCAGCCGGCTTGGTCTCCTCAGCCGGCTTGGCGCTTGGAATTTCAGCAACCTTGCACTTTCCATAGTATGTGCACTGATTAATACTCATCACGTACAGTTCCTTATGAACCTGACGACGATCCTCCGTGAGCTTTTCGAGCTTGTCTTTATTGTCTTTAAGCCCTTGCTTTGTGACTTCAAGCGCAGGATCGGAAGACTTAAGCTCCGCATTTGCTTTCTCAAGATTAGCTTTTTCTTCGAGCTTTGCCTTCAAAAAGTATTTAGCCATATCTTCGCCATGAGCTTCTTTTTGAAGCTCATAACTCTGTTCAATCTCTGCTATTTTCTTATTATTTTCCGTAATTTTAGCTTCGACATCAGCAGCAGAATTTTTAATCGACTCTTCAGCAACAGCAACAGCTTTCTCCAGATCAGCAATATCCGCATTAAGCTTTGCCTCATACCCTTCAAGAACGACCTTAAGCTTAAGGCTCTCCTCAACAAGAACCTTTGGACGATCCCACTTATTCGTTGAATCTACCTTTGCATTACGAGCAGCAATCGCAGCAGGTCCACTACCAACAACATACGTATGATCTGCGGCAAACGCGGAAGAAGACCCAACAAAACTCAATCCTACGAGCGCAGCAACAGCTGCAACACTCTTCTTCATCATTATTATATTCCCCCAAATTCATGAAAATATCTATGCGGAAAGTTGAAGCTCCAGCACCTAAGACCCTAAGAGCCGAATCAACCTTTGAGCACTCCTTAACCTACCCCCCCCCGCACTCTGTCAAATGGTTCCCAGATTGTTATCAAATCCTTATAGAATACGAGTATGGCTATCTCGTCTTTCCCAATCCGTTTTCCAGCTCATATTCTCTTACTCGGCTCAGGCGAACTCGGTAAAGAACTCACAATATCTTTGCAACGGTTTGGTTGCCGCGTGACGGCTGTTGATAGCTACGCCAATGCTCCAGCAATGCAGGTTGCAAGCAATTGGCGAGTTCTCGACATGGCAGACGCAGCCGCTCTCACAGCTCTTATTGACGAGCTAGCCCCGGACTTAATCGTCCCCGAAGTGGAAAAACTAGCAGCAGATGCACTGATAGAAGCCGCTGTGCGCGGATATAGCGTCACATCCTCTGCACATACTGTTGCACTCACATTTGACCGTCAAGGAATTCGCACTCTTGCCTCCGAGCGAGCTGGCGTACCAACTAGCCCATACGCTTTTGCAAGCAGTTACGAGGAACTTTTAGCTGGCGCACAAAAGATAGGGTTTCCCTGCTACGTAAAACCTACGATGAGTTCGAGTGGGCACGGGCAAAGCCGAGTGGAATCACCAGAGGATCTAAAAGCAGCATGGGAAGAAGCATCACATGGAGCACGATCCGATACCGGCCGCGTCATTATCGAAGGCGAAATTGCTTTTGACTATGAGATCACACTCCTCACAGTGCGTCATCTCGATACGACAGATCCACAAAGACCTCGCGCAGTCACGAGTTTTTGCGAACCTATCGGCCATCGCCAAAGCCACGGCGACTACGTAGAATCATGGCAGCCACACCCTATGCCCGCCGCTACACTGGCCCGCGCACAAGAGATAGCTGCCGCCGTCACTCAAGCTCTTGCAGACGAAACTGTCGAGCACGCTCGCACTGACGACTCTACAGACGCCTCCTCTCTAACCCTCGGACTCTTCGGGGTGGAACTATTCATCAAAGGTGACGAAGTCTATTTTTCCGAGCTTTCACCACGCCCACACGATACAGGCATGGTGACGATGATTTCCCAGCAATTCAGCGAATTCGATCTGCATGCTCGCGCAATTTTAGGCCTACCGCTACATACCGATATGTGCGTGCCGGCAGCCGCATCAGCACCATTTAAAAGCCCTATAGAGATCGAAATGGAAGCAGAAGCAGGGCAAACCGATACAGCGCAAGCGCAACCATGCTTCAGCGCCGTAGCGAGCGTCCTTGCTACAGACCCCACCGTTGAGCTGCGCATCTTCGGCAAGCCAGAAGCCCACATCGGCCGCCGCATGGCTGTAGCACTAGCGAGCGCCGATACTGTGGATACAGCGCGAAATCTCGCCCACAGTGCAATCAGCAAGCTGAGAATCGAAAAAGGAATCTCGGCTTTATAGCATCTCATATCCAAGTTTTCTTCGAGATATGCGGAGCCCGCCGAACTATGCCACCGAAGTAAGCAGCTCAAGCCACGCTATAGAGCCACTGCCTTATGATTGCGAGTACCAATTTACTCGCAATTTATAGCAGAGTTTCATCCCATAAGTAAAAGTTAGAAAGAGGTACGTATTCGACGGCACATCTCTACGAGGCGACATAGCGCCCGTTTGCATCAACACCGCGCGCTTGATGCACAACCAGCGGAAATTCTAGCTCAGCCACGCGCTCGGTGAGTACGGGAAGATGAGCTTCCAATACGCTACCACTCCACACAGTTGTGCGAACTTCTACCGAAAGCTCACCACGCCTCGCCGCCGCCGTCACCAATCGAAGTGATTCCCATGCAAGCTCTGCACGCCTGAGAGTACCGCCCACCACAGCAGGCATATCTTCAGCTAAGCCTTTAACGTCAATCCCAATCCATTCAGGGCGAGTGTGTGGATTTTCAATCAGTGCCGCTAAACGATCGGGGCGATACCCACACGTATGCAGACCCACCGGAAAATTCTCGGCATGAATTGCAGCTATAGCCGCAGGAAGTGCCGGCTGCGCAGTTGGTTCGCCTCCGCTAATCACGGCGCCATCGAGTAACCCTCGCCGCGAGCGCAGCAAGGCAAGAAAATTCGCAAACGACTCCACGCCTGCACCAAACGACTGCAAAGCAGGGTTATGGCAATACACACACCGCCAAGGGCAGCCTTGCGTAAAAGCAGTCGCTGTGAGTTTCCCCGGCCAGTCAGTTGCCGAAAACGGAATAATGCCAGCTACCTGCAGCTCGCCCGTAGTTTCGGAACTATCGCACCGCATACTTATACAAGCGCTTCAGAGAAATACTGGCGTTCACGGAATTCGCCTTTCTTGCCAGTATTAAAACTCTGCATTGGGCGGAAATATCCCATCACGCGCGTCCACACTTCAGTTTCGCCACCGCATTGTGGGCACTGCTGGTACTCACCGCTAATATAGCCGTGATCTGAGCAGATAGAAAACGTTGGTGTGACCGTGACGTACGGCAAATGGAAACCCTCTAGGGCACGCCGAACGAGCTTTGCGCATGCTTCACCCGAACTCATCGCAGCCCCCATATACAGATGCAAGACGGTTCCCCCTGTGTATTTACTTTGTAGATCTTCCTGCGCCGCGAGAGCAGCAAACGGATCTGGCGTATACGAAACAGGTAGCTGTGATGAGTTCGTATAGTAAGGTTCTTCAGCTGATCCTGCTTGAATAATATCGGCGTAGCGTTTGCGGTCTTCGCGCGCAAAACGATAGGTCGTCCCCTCTGCCGGCGTTGCTTCTAGATTGTACAGATGCCCTGTTTCCTCTTGTGCCGCAGTGAGTTTTTCGTTGATATGATCGAGAATTCGTGCCGCCATTTCATGCCCACGCTCGTCGGTAATATCAAATTCATCGCGTGTGAAGTTACGGATCATCTCATTCATACCGTTCACGCCGATTGTGGAGAAATGGTTATCAAGCGATGGCAACCATCGGCGCGTGAAAGGATACAGACCTTTATCGATAAGGGCGGTGACGGTTGCGCGGCGGCGTTCCAGCGTCTGCACCCCGAGCGCAATGAGACTATCCAGCTCAGCAAGCAGCCCTGCCTCATCATCACAGTGCTTATAGCCCAAGCGAGCCATATTCATCGTGACGACTCCGATTGATCCAGTCAGCTCCGCCGACCCAAAAAGCCCGTTTCCGCGTTTCATCAACTCACGCAAATCGAGCTGTAAACGGCAGCACATAGAACGAATCATCGATGGGTCTAGGTCGGAATTGATGAAATTCTGGAAATATGGCAAACCATATTTCGCCGTCATCTCAAAAAGTGCAGCAGCGTTTTCACTCTCCCACGGAAAATCACGAGTGATATTGTAGGTGGGAATCGGGAACGTGAATGGGCGCCCCTCAGCGTCACCCTCCGTCATCACGTCCATAAAGGCACGGTTGATAATCCCCATTTCTTCAGCTAGATCGCCGTACGTAAAATCACAGACTTCCTCGCCAATATAAGGAGATTGCTCAGCGATATCCTCTGGGCATACCCAATCAAAGGTGAGGTTCGTAAACGGCGTCTGCATTCCCCAGCGTGAGGGCACATTGAGATTAAAAATAAACTCTTGCATAGCCTGCTTCACCTCTGCATACCCCAAGCCATCGAGGCGAACAAAGGGAGCCATATAGGTATCGAAAGAGCTGAATGCCTGCGCACCCGCCCACTCATTTTGGAGCGTACCCAAGAAATTCACCATCTGCCCGAGCGCCGAGCCGAGATGCTTCGGAGGCGCAGATGCAATCATACCGGGCACGCCGTTAAATCCCTGCTCAAGCAGCTGACGCAGACTCCAGCCCGCGCAATACCCCGAAAGCATATCGAGATCGTGAATGTGAATAGCACCCGTACGGTGAGCTTCTCCAGCTTCAGGAGAAAATACTTTATCAAGCCAATAATTTGCCACAACCTTGCCAGAAGTATTGAGGATCATTCCCCCGAGCGAATAGTCTTGGTTGGCATTTGCGTTCACACGCCAATCGGAGCGATCAATATATTCTTCAAGAGTAGGAATTGGATCAATAAGGTGAGCTGCACGCTCAATTTCACTACCCATCTGTGCCTCAAGGTGCTCAATATATGTGCTCACAATAGATACCCTTCTCACTTCACCAGATTCTCAATCCAGCGTTTCTTGCCCTGCAGCTTCACTGCCTTTCGCACAAAATGCGCCGAGCACCAATATAGAGGGAAAATAAATAAAGTAATACCAACATCTAGGGGCGTGTTGCCTAGGATTTCACTATATATAGTACTTTTAGTGCAATGAGTGAGACTAACACCACAATCAATTCAGAGCATAAAAAGTTTTCTGCCGGCAAACCTAGTTAATCAAGCTATGATAGAGGGGTTAGGTCTACAATAAGTTCGATTTAGCCCATATAGAACCGATCACTATTACAGATCGACCACAAAGGAGATTCACAATGAGCCAACCAAACAACTTTCCCCCCCGCTAACCAGATTCCGCTAACCGACAACCAAGTTCAGCCGCAGTCGCAGCAAGGACAGTACGCACCACAACCGCAGCAGCCCTACGTTCCACAACCAACCGCAGCATACGCACAGCCACAGCCACAATTCCAACAGGCACCGTACGAAGCACAACCGTATCCCCAAAACGGATATCCCAATGCTCCTACCGGCTTAAAATCACGTCTCGTCGCTGGTCTACTGGGCATTTTCCTCGGCGGTTTAGGGATTCATCGTTTCTATCTAGGGTTTACGGCAATCGGAGTTGCTCAAATTATCGTCTCTGTCTTCACTTTAGGTATCGGATCTCTATGGGGCTTCATTGAAGGAATTATGATTCTCGCCAAATCAACATCATTTACATACGACGCTCAAGGAAACCCGTTAGCAGACTAAAATTATACGGATATATTCCTCTCACGCCGTTCTCTCACGTTGACAATGAGAGGACGGCGTCTTTTTTGCCAGCTCCTCCCCTCGGCAAAACTCACATTCGTGAAACATTCGAGAGATTTTGAAGAAATAAGTAAAATCACATGTAGAGGATTCAATACTCAATCCGTTCAGTCGATCAGCCCCAACTAATCACTTTCCCCTCCAGAAAATTCACTCGGAATAAAAGATAACATGACGCATAAACTCTCTACAGCCTCCCAGCTGCACACCTTTTCCCAGAACAGCTCATTCGTTGAATCCGTTCCAACAACCCGACTCGGATGGCGGGGAATGCCTATCCCCTCAGCAATAACCGCACAACTCCCAGCTTCAACTCAAGCCACTGCGCACGTGCGAATTCCCGCTTTAACCGTCACCTCCTCTGGGAGAATAATCTCAGCTTTCGACCTGCGCCCATCATTTCACGACTTTCCCAGTCCTATTTCCATCGCTTACCGCACAAGTGATGATGACGGGCACACATGGAGCGATCTCCAGCTCCTCATAGGTGCAAACGACGGATGGGGTTATGGAGATGCTTCGCTCATTTCCACGAGTGACGGACGAATACTCTGCCTCTATACTGCTTCAAAAGGTCTATCATTTTGGGATAACGCAGGCGTGACGTCACAACGATGGACCCTGCGCTGCGCAGTGAGTGACGACGACGGCGCCACCTGGCAACATCGTCACCTCACGAACGAGCTGCTTGGCAATCACTCAGAAATTTCTTCAGCGTTTTTCTCCTCCGGCAATGGGATTCAGCTTTCTTCGGGGAGGCTCGTCAATCCTGTCGTCTGGCACAACACCACAGAAAATGCACCCCGCGTTTCAATGGCTTTAAGTGACGACATTGGCGAGCATTGGTTTTTAGGAGAGCAAATTCCTGGGCAAGCAGACGAAACAAAAGTTATTGAACTAAACGACGGCACATTAGCTGCAGCGATACGTGGATATCCGCAGCGTACTGTGGCATACTCGTACGATCACGGAATATCCTGGAGCCGAGCGATCCCTATGCGAGATGAGCCGGGCTGCAATGCAGGATACACGTTGTGGAATAAACAGATTGTACTTACCATTCCCCAACCCCATCTAGCTGATTCCACTCATCAGCTCACTGAAAAATACGATCTGAATCAAAATCCTTCTCTCGGTGACCCCTCCTGCGGCCGCAGCTCAAGCACACTGCAAGACTGGTCAGCGCGGCATCACCTCTGCCTGCTGACCGGATCAGATGCACACGATCTAGACGTGCAGGAAGTGATCGATCCGTGCGCATCGGCGTACTCAGTCGCAACTCCCCTGCCGAACGGCAATCTTGCCATCACATGGGAACACGGAAATTACGAGGAAATACGATTTTGCGCAATTCGTAGCTTTAATTCTTAAGATAAGAAACAAAGAAAATATAAAACTTCAGCTATCATTCCTTCACCTAGATGAAGAGCTATCCAGCACTGTAATAATTTCTTTAGCAATCGCAGCAACCACAGGAACCGCAACAGAATTTCCGAATTGTTTGTATGCCTGAGCATTGCTAACTGGAATAATATATTCTTCAGGAAAGCCTTGAAGTCGAGCAGCCTCACGAGGAGTAACTTTTCTTGGATTTTTCCCTATCTGCTCAATTAAAATTTCACTGCCGTCTTTATAATAGCGAGCCGAAATTGTGTTGCAGTATGGAGTATTCGCACCGACAAGAGAAAAGCCAAAACCATTACCTTTTTCTCGATGCTCAATTTTCCGACGCTGATGCCCAGCCCATAGAATATCTGAGATAGTATATTTTTCATCCACATCAGATTCCAAAATATCTCCCATACACGTTGGTGTCTTTGGTGGAATAGGGGCTTGGAAATCAAAAAAGTTTTTCACGGTTTCCTTATGGAAACCCACAATATAAACACGCTCACGATTCTGCGGAACACCGAAATCTTTAGCTTTAAATAAAAGAGTCGTCACTTCATAATTCAAAGATTCTAAAGTAGCCATAATTGTAGTAAATGTACGACCTCTATTATGGCTTTTTAAATTTTTAACATTTTCTAGCAAGAATGCCCGTGGCTGCTTTTCTTTAAGTATTCTTGCGATATCAAAAAAAAGCGTACCTCTAGTATCTTCAAAACCTTGTTTACGCCCAGCCTGACTAAAAGCTTGGCAAGGAAATCCGCCGACTAGAATATCGTGATCTGGCACATCACATGCATGAATCTTTGTAATATCATTTAATGGATTCTCTCCAAAATTAGCTTGATAGGTTTTACAGGCATACTTATCTATTTCGCTACTAAAGACAACATTAACTGCTTTAGTGCTTAGGAAGCCCAAACGCGTGCCTCCGATACCAGCAAACAGATCAATCATCCGATATCGACCCTCATCATTATTAGGAAAAGGAGGATCCTCTGGGAAATCTAAAATACACGTCAGCTCAGGCATAGAAGGAGTGGTTTCACCCGCTTCCCAACGCCTAATCGTCCTATCACCATTCTTAGCTAAACCAATGGCATCTGCCAGTTCTTTTTGGGTCATACCAAGCTTAAGACGTTTCTCTTTGATAAGCTTTGCGGCTGTGTGCATCTTATTCCGTGCTATCATTTCTATAGAACTCTACCAACTAAGTGAAAAATAGAGGACTAACTGTCCTCCTATCCGCACATTTTAGCATCTTTTTTCCATCCAAGGAATCACAATGAGTATTGTTGATCTTGAAAAGTACAAAGCACTTATCAAAGCAGAACGACAATTGTTTTTTGCTCCCCCTTACGAACTTGTCTACCAGCAATTCATTAAAGCAGCTTTTGATCAACAACCAACCTCTTATTTTCACACACATGCTAGTGAAATTGTAGAGAACTTAAGAGATAGATGTTGGGATACATACGTCCCTCAAGAAAAAGATTTCACCACTAAAATGCTAAAAGTCCTCACAGGAACTAAAGATATTTCCACTTTTAGCGCAGAAGAAGCCCTACTATGGTTTTTTACCACATACCCAGAACACATCTACCAACTTAGTCTCTCAAATACACAAAGCCGCCGATCTCGAGCAGGAAAAGAGTTCGAGGCGATCATCGAATTGCTTTTATTGGGCGCCGATATACCTCTCGATGTTCAAGGAAATGTTGGAAAGTCTTTTTTCGCAAACAAAGGACTTGGCAAACTTGTCGATGTAGTGTCTCCAGGAGTTGCACAATTCATTCTTAATAAAAGGAATACCATGCTTATCAGCGCTAAGACATCTTTAAGAGAACGCTGGCAAGAAGTACCCGAAGAGATGGGGAGAACAGGTGCACGAGAGATGTTTCTAGTAACTCTCGATAAAACTGCAAGTACTGAAGTGCTTGATGCACTCTACGAACAAAATGTGCAGCTAGTCACTACAAAAGCAATCAAAAACGATCACTACACCAATAACTCACGCGTACTTACTTTTGAAGATCTTATTCAAGAGCTCAAAATAAATGCTTTGAACTGGGTGAATTACAATTACTCTGCTGAGAATAGAAGCGTTGCTGAATCGGTAATAGAAAAACAACTACAGGCCCATAAAAAGCATGCATTCGTATACAAAAAATATTTAGAGAGAAAAAACATGCTAACCGCATAGCTAGCTTATAAAAATTCGATTCTGTGCAATATCGGATAAAGTATTTCACAAGAAAACGAAAGAGGAATACGTCCTATGAAAATCCTGCGAGTCGTTGGAGCTGCAATCGTCAATGATCGTGATGAAATTCTCTGTGCACGCCGCGGAAAAGGGCGCTCTCTTGAAGGATACTGGGAGTTTCCAGGCGGAAAAATAGAAGATGAAGAAACTCCACAAGAAGCACTCAAACGTGAAATCTTCGAGGAACTTCACTGCACTATTGAGATTGATGAAAAAGTCTGCACAGTGGAGCATCACTACGATTTTGCAATCGTCGAACTCAGCGTCTATATGTGCCAGCTACTGAATGGAACTCCAAGCAAAACTGAACATACTGAGTTGCGTTGGATGCCGCGCGCAGACATAGGCACGCTCACATGGGCGCCAGCAGATACCGAACCAGTTGCGAAAATCGCCCGCGGCACACAAACATAAGCAGATCACTTCTAAGAAAGAAAAGCTGACCCAGCCGTTGCTGCGAAACCAAACGTGCGGTGTGCTAGAGCAACCATGCTCCGCAATGTGCTGGAATAAACGCAACTCCATCTCGCAGCGTCACCTCAGCCGAGGAAACAAGTACACTCGAAAAAGTGCCGGAAAGCTGCGCAAGCTCTTGCCCCATATTGAGCACTGCCGTCACTCCTGAATTATGCACCACAAGAAGATCTGCGCTCGAGCTATCACCCCATACAAAATCACCTGAACCCAGCGCATACTTTTTGCGCTCAAGAAGCCCTTGCCGATATAAATTCAACGTCGATTCTGGATTTTCTTCCTGTATATCGGGCGCATAATCTTTCCAATACGATGGCTGAGGAAGCCACGGAGCTCCTTCGGAGAATCCATAATTCGGCTCAAAGGAACTCCACGGAATCGGTACGCGGCAGCCGTCTCGTCCGCGAACTTTATAGCCCGTGCGCAGCCACGTTGGGTCTTGACGAGCAGAATCGGGAAGATCAGTGACCTCAGGAAGACCCAACTCCTCACCTTCATAGATATACATCGAGCCAGGAAGCGCCATTGTAAATACAGCCATTGCCCGCGCACGAGCTAATCCTAATGAACGATCTGGCTGCGGATCGTCAATACCAATCCCTTGCTCAGTATTTCTGCTCGGTTCATAGCCAAAACGACTTGCTGCACGCACGACATCATGGTTGCTCATCACCCACGTGACTGGTGCTCCCACGCTTCCCATCGACGCTAAAGAAATATCAATAGCTCTGCGAAGTTTATTCGCATTCCAATCCGCTCGTAAATAATCGAAATTAAACGATTGACTCATTTCGTCAGCGCGCACATAACGAGCAAGACGCTCAGGAGCAAGCCAAGCTTCCGCCACGAGCATTCGATCTCGTCCGTAATCGTCAAGTACAGCACGCCATTCGCGGTAAATATCATGCACTGGATCTTGATCCCAATAAGGTCCAGATAAGTGCTCTGATTCAATAGAACTCCCCCAACGATCTTCACCAATAGAATCATCGGGAAGGCCCTCAGCTTTAACTAGACCGTGCGCCACGTCTACGCGGAAACCATCAACTCCGCGATCCAGCCAAAATCTAAAGTAGTTTTTAAAAAGTTCATGCACTTCAGGATGGTTCCAATTAAAGTCTGGCTGCTCAGGCGCAAAAAGATGCAGATACCACCAATGCTCATCTTCTTTCTTGCCAGAATGGGGGTGCACAGGCTCCCAAGCAGAACCTCCAAACATAGATCCCCAGTTATTCGGCGGGCAATTTTCACTATAGCGGAAGATGAATCGATCGCGTTCGGGAGACCCTGGCTGTGCTTTCAGAGCATCAAGAAACCATTGCATCTGGTTGGAACAATGATTAGGCACAACGTCAACAATGACTTTTATCCCGTAAGAATGAGCCGTATTGAGCATCTCATCAAAATCAGCAAGCGTTCCATAATCTGGATTCACATCGAAATAATCGGCGACGTCGTATCCAGTATCTGCTTGAGGAGAAGGATAGTGAGGAGAGAGCCATATTGCATCGATTCCCAGATTATATAGATACTTCAGTTTTGTTGTGATGCCTGGGATATCTCCGAGTCCGTCGCTATTTGAATCGTTG
>CAUAGM010000005.1 GCA_958428545.1 uncultured Arcanobacterium sp.
ATAAGTCTGAAGATACGTTGTCTGCTGATCAGGTTGTTCGTGCGAAGACGACAGCTGAGAAGACCAAAGCAGCTCAACCTGAAGTGAAGATGCTTTCTAATACGGGCACGCATGTAGGAGCTATTCTCATAATTGCGGTTAGTTTGATAGGTATCGGCGCATTTGCCATTGTTCGCCGCCGTAACGATGCCTAAAGAATAAGAGTGAGACTTTAGATAGCAATCTCTTTTGAGGCTGTAATCTAAAGCAATCTCTTAAAGCTAAAAGGAGAGCTTGTGCGAGGAAATCGCACAGGCTCTCCTTCTTCATGCATTCACTAAGAAGTGAGCAAATAATAGCCCTTTGCTCCGAAGAAATATAAGTGCGTTTAAGGTTCTCGTTGAATTGGGGATAAAAGCTTGTACCCTCATATATTTGAGGATTAAACGCTTGACCCTTGACCAGGTTTTCTAGATAAAATTCATGAATGAAGAATGCGATATGCACACAGATATAAATAGCTTTCGATGTCTGTATCTAGCGGAAATTTCTCGATTGGGGCGAAAATTTTGTCGTCATGGGAGCTGCAAAAAGTTTTTCAACTGCGGCTTTCTTTGAACTCTTGGCGGTAAAAAGCTTATTGACGTCTATCTCGTTCCTAGAACAGTACAGCTCGTCATTAAAAGAGGAACCTATCGGGTTCATAAGTCAGGAGTAGCCGGTCGGTCACATGCTCCCCCGCCATGTTTTGCCCATCCAGCTGAAAACGGCGCAGCATAGAAGCCCCCACTGACACATCGACTTCAACCTCAAAAAGTCCGCTTGGAATATCGAGCATGACCCGTTTCGAACCGCTTCTCTTAGAACCATCAATGGAAAGAGCTACACGCACCCCTCGCTCTTTTGCATTCTGAATATGTTCAAACAGCTCTTCAAGGACGAATCGCTGGGCACCGTAAAGGATTTTTTGACTATCTGCATACGGCGGATCGCAGTAGATCAAGTCACCAGGCTTAGCGATTTCGAATGAGACCTCATAGCTTCGGCAGCTGAAGGTCGTCCCAAACAACCGATCACGCCATTCGTATACACGTTTTCTAAAAGAGTCCGTAGATATCGGCGTGTGAGCACCGACTGGAGTTGACATATAGCCATCAGCTTGACGAAAACGGATAACGCCCCCATAGCAGGCTCTGCTCAGGTAGACGAACTCACTCCCTCGCCTTGAACACTTGAACTCGCTCAGGGCAGATTCATAAACTTCTTTCTTATCTCGACCTTCGTCAAGTTGGGACCTGTATCGATCGTATGAGTCAACGAGTCCCTCAGGATCCTCAATCACAGACTGCCAGATTTCAATCAATGGTTCCAAAACATCGGAGGCTTCGCCAGATGTGGGAGCTACCGCACCGAGCACAGCACCAGACCCTAGGAAGGGCTCAAAGTAAGTTCCGAAGGTTTGTGGGAAATACTGAACGATTTGAGCAGCAACTCGCTGCTTGTTTCCGACCCACTTCAGCAACTGGGGAGGCGGGGCTCCATACATGGATGTCATACCTCCAAACATTACCAAAATATCCGATTTTTAGATAATCGAATATCGAAATATAGGGTGGTCTAGTGGACAGATACGCCTTACAGAATCGCAGATTAGAGGTCGCCAGCGCAATTCGATATTGGCGCTCCATCAGAGGATTCACCCAGTCCGAACTCGCTGAAAAGTTCGGAGTTCCACAATCTTGGGTTTCCAACATCGAATCTGGAGCTCGGAGGCTCGACATCGTTGAGGCAGAAGAGGTGTGCCAAATCCTCGGAATTTCCGTCAGCCAACTACTAATTCCACAAGGAGATAAATTAGATGAAGGCATCTAATTATTGGGTCAGTATGCCCCAGGAATTTTGGCATTATGTACGTGCCTTATCTGAGAACCTCGGATATTCGAAGAGGAAAGTCGTGTTAAAACATAGTGAGGCCGAGATAAAGCGAGGACTCACAAGATTAGGGCTTTCAGCAGAAGCGTTGACAACCAGTACGGAAGCCAAATTTTCACTAAAAGACCTCGAAAGTTATTTCAGATTCCGGGCAGAGCTAATCGAGGGATTCATCGCCCAGCATCTTCAGACAGCCGAAGAAGCGAAAGCACTTTTTGAAGATGTCGTACAAAAGTACACCTGCGGCTACACCTTCCAATCAAACAAGGAGGGCGCAGAGAATGCAAGACTCTATAAGGTGATGGGTGGCGTGTCCGCAGAAGCCCCCTACAACAAACAGAAGGGCAGCAAGCGGGACATCGACTTCCTGACGGCCACCTCAAACATCCTTATCTCGTATCATTTGAAGGGAAAGGAATTCGATCAAGACCCACGCCGTCTCCCCCTCTTTACCGAAGATGGGGTCATTGTTGGTTCGATGAGCCGCCGCATGGATGGCGCTTTCCCCACCTGCACGAACCCCGTTTCTCTATGGGAATTTAAGTGCTATTACTACACAACCACCTTTGGTTCAAAAATTAGCGACGCCATCTACATTGCGGATCTCGACGGCTTTGAACGTGCGGTGATCGAAAGAGAGACGAACTCCAAACTTGCCTTGACATTATTCGTGGATGCCTATTCGGCCTGGATGGAGCAGGGTAAAAGTTACTTGTGCCGAATCGTTGACCTCTTACAGCGAGGAGCAATTACCGATCTGGTTATCGGCTCCGAAGTACTAACCGCTATTCCAAATCTCGTTGAAGAGTGGCTGGACGCTGAGGCAACTGCTGGTGGCTCATCTGAACCTTCTCGCGCACCGATAGATGCTATTTAACGTCCCACACTAAACTTTTTGACGGAACCCCCTGAACAATTTGACGACGCCTGATACTTTTTGACGATGCCCCATACATTTTGACGCGCTCAGGGTCGGGGCGTTCCGAGACGTCTCCCGGAGCCGAGATTGACCACCCGGAGCACGCCAACGCACCACCCACTGCCCCTACCCAGCGGCCAGCCACTCCCCCAGAAACCAACTCTGACAAGCCAAAACGCCCCTCCGTGCAACACAAAAACAGGACGCCCGCTTTGTATCAAAATGAGCGTCCTAGTGGTGGAGCATAGGGGATTCGAACCCCTGACCTTTTCATTGCGAACGAAACGCGCTACCAACTGCGCCAATGCCCCAGCTCAAACATCCTAGCACTTTGAGGCTTTGCAGACCAATATCTTTGAAGCGTCAAAGCAATAGGAATAGAGCAATCAGAATTATTTTCTAGGAAATATCGCTCTCGCTCCATTCATCTTCTTGTGCAAGAGAAGCCGATGGATTCTTTTGCGTCGGCGAAGAGGTGTGAGTTTCTGGCGCAGAAAAGAGCGATGGATCTGTTTGAATAGATTGATTTTCTGAAATAGTTTCACCTTCTGTAGCGTCGTGATTTGTTTGAGCTGCTTCACGTGGTGAAACGGCTTGCGTTTCTTGCACATGAGTTTCGTGCAAAGGTGGAGTTTGCTGAAGAGCGGCTTGCCTTATTTTACGAGCCTGCAACTTTCCAGCAAGTTCTTTATGTTTCCAGAAAAGAATTCCAGCGCTAAGGAGTACGCAACATATGATCCCTAAGATCAGCATCCAAGCTCCTAGAGTAAACTTTGATGCCACGCCTGTTGCAGATAATGGATTTTCTGCAGCCTTTATTATCGATGAGTTTCCAAGGTTTGAATCGGAAATAGAGTATCCGTCAATAATGACTGTATGCTGAATATCCTTGCCATCGGTCACTCCAAATTTAGAACCAAAATCGTTATAGTAGGTGAATCCTACTTCCTTTTTGAAAAATCCACTCCGTGCAGACGGCGTAATGCTATATGTGGTGTGTGGAGAAACTTTTGCTAAGGCAGAGTTAAGCTCTTCTTGCGATTTTCCCGTGAGAGTAAGCGTATACACGGTATTTTCTGATTCTTCTTTGGAAATCAGCTCTCCTGCTTCTTGAGGATTAAGAAAAGCGTTGATAGCGTCACCAGCTAATGCAACAGTTTTATTGTTGAGCGATACTGTTGCCACTACTTTTCCGCCATCTTCGCCGAGTGTGGATTGCACAGAAATATTGGAGAATTTTAACCGCATATACATAGTAATTTTACCGCTCTGATGGATTTCGCCATTGGAGTAGTTGCTGATTGTCCAATCTTCGGCAGGTGTAAATTTTAATGTCCTATCGTCTGATTGAGGAGAGCATAAACCGCTGCAATTAAAAGTTACGTCAAGTGTGCGGGTTAAAGCAGGTATTCCATTTCCTGCAAAAGGCGAATCTTCTTTATCGTTTTCCGCTTCTTTTAAGGCGAAAGAAGGATCGCCCAAGAGCTTTGCCAAAGATTCTTCTGCTTCTTTAAGTGATGCAGAAGAGTAGCTGATACTCACGCCATTAAAGTCGCTTCCAAGATCTTCAACCTTTGCATCTTTAGGGCGATTATTTTCAAGGTATTGCTTGAATTCTTCTTCTGGGTATTTGGTGCCTTTTTTGTATCCAAGGTCTGCTCTTATATCGAAAGAAGATTCTTTCTCCGCAATATCGACAGCCAGGTGATTGATGCCGTTATCGGTAATTTCGTTCACGTACATATGCCGACCAGAAGTCGAATTGTATGTCGCTTCGCCGAAAGTGACGGTTGAATCGCCAATTTCCATAATGTTGCTGCGATCAGATGAAGCGATGACGCCATCTTCCACAAGCCCGTCTTTAGCCCATTCAAGCAGATTGAGTGATGAAAAATTTTCTTCTACCTGTATTCCTGTGACGAGTCCTTCACTGTTCACGGCAATTCCAGGTTTAAGATTGGCGTAGGCGCTTTCTGAAAGTGCAGAGATTTTTGTTTGGTACGTATCCAAGCTGTCGAACTCTAAGGTCAAAGTGCCTACAGTCTTTTCACCTTCTGCACTGAATCCAGAGAACGTAAGTTCTTTTGGCAGGTGTTTCTTAATAGAAGCTTCTACTGCATCTATGCCACCATTTATTTTCTTTGCTTGTTCATCACTGAGTTTCGGGATGACGATTCGCATAATGCGTTGCCCAGACGTTGGGGAATCGAGTTTGAGTTCAGTATTTATTTTTGCGCCGCATGCACTGAGAGCCAGTGCGAGAAAAAGTGCGAAAAGGACGAAGCCTTTTCTCTTGTGGGCTGTACACGTTAAAGTGAGAGCATGGTTAAGCACGTGTATTTAGGAAATTCTGGGCTGAAAATTTCAAATATCATTCTCGGCAATTGGCTTACTCATGGCGAGCAAATCAAGAAGGATACAGCCATAGCTTGTGTGCATTCGGCTTTAGATGCAGGAATTAGCACATTCGATACGGCTGATGTGTATGCCAACGGAAAAGCCGAAAAGATACTCGGCAAAGCGCTGAAAGGCTTGCGCCGCGAAAGCCTCGAAATCTTTACAAAAGTTTATTGGCCTGTTGGGCCGCAAGGGCATAACGATGTTGGGCTTTCGCGCAAACACATTATGGAAGGAATTGACGCTTCTCTCAAGCGCCTCGGCACAGACTATGTAGACGTATATCAGGCTCATCGTTGGGATGTGGAAACTCCTATTGAAGAGACGATGCAGGCTTTCGCAGATGTTGTGCGAGCAGGAAAAGCGCTGTATATCGGAGTGTCGGAATGGAGCGCTGAGCAGATCCGCTATGCTCATGATTTCAGTAAACAACTTGGATTTCAGGTAGTTTCCAACCAGCCTCAGTATTCGATGCTGTGGAGAATCATTGAGCCAGAGGTAATTCCCACGTCAATAGAGTGCGGTATTTCTCAGATTGTGTGGAGCCCGCTAGCTCAGGGAGTACTTTCAGGAAAATATCGTGTGGGCGAACCTTTCCCAGCACATACTCGAGCCAGGTCAATCGTCAATCCTCGAATGCGAGAATTTCTTGCCGATCCAGTGCTTGAAGCGGTTGCCCGCCTGCAACCGATTGCTCAAGAATTAGGGATTTCACAGGCTCAGCTAGCGCTCGCGTGGGTGCTACATAACCCTGCTGTTGCAGCTCCTATTATTGGGGCTTCACGCCCAGAGCAGATAGCAGAAAACGTAGAAGCTGCGGATATTACACTTGATGATTCTGTGATGGCGGAAATTGATGCGGTGCTTGCAGATGTGGTCATTCGTGATCCTCGCCTCACCTGGGAGCGCACGCCGCATGAGCGCCCTGCCTGATCGGTAGTTTTCGCTCTCCCGACAGCTAGGAGAGCTATTGCTTCTAGCGCTTAGATATTTCAGCTGATGTATTTTCTTGTGGTCGCAAAGTGTGCATTGCGACCACAAGATACATATTGCATATTTTCGTTATTTTCTTTCGCAAGACGTTATTTCGTTTTGCAAAGACGAATCTTTTTGATGCTGAATTCTGAATGCTGAATTCTAGAATCTAGAATTCAAGCTGCGTTTACAATTTCCCAAGAAAATCCGTATCAGAATCGATATCGGAAAAATCAAAATCTTCTTCGCTCGCATCAGCTGAAAAGTCAACATCGAGATCGGCATCGATATCAAAATCAAGGCTGGCATCGTCAAGATCTACATCGCCAAAGTCTGCGAAATCATCGAGATTGCCAAAAGGGTCTAAATCAGCGTGAGTATTGGCGTCTGCAAAATTTTTGTCGAAACTGCCAAAACTGCTGAAACCGTCAAAATTTCCGCCAACGTCGTCACCGTCGAAATCACTGAACTCGCCAAAACCGTCAGATTCGTCTGCGCTATCGGCGCTATAGTCTTCTTCATCGTATGAGGCGTTGCTATCCTCATCGTATTCGTCGCCAGGGATTGGCGTATCTTCGCCTTCTTCATAGAAGCCGAAAGCGTCTTTGCTGGCGAGCTGGTCAATGCCTGCCTCGTCCATTTCCTGCCGTGCTTGTACGCCAAGTTCTTCAGAGACGGGTACGGTCAAATCTGAGAAAACGCGCACCGGCCAACCTTTTTTGATTCCGTCAAGTGCAGTTTCTTTCACGCAGTGGCTCTCAGCAATGCCTACTATATCGAGAGCTTGAATGTGCGCATCACGCAAAATATCTTCGAGCTTTTCACCGTCTGGATTAGCCCCCTCGAAGCCAGAATAAGCTGGCGCATATTCGCCTTTCTTGACGGAGACGTCAAACGGGAGCGCAGCAATTGCTTCGTGCAGTTCGGCTTCGGGTGTGCCAGCCACTGCGTGCGCTGGCCATGTATCCACGAAATCTGGCTCGCTAGAGAAATGCGAGCCAGGGTTGATATGCCAATCTTGAGTGGTGACGATCAGCTCGTACTCGTCTGCATTATCTGTGACGAAATCAGCGATTCGCTCCGCAACTGCATTTGCGCCTTCCACACCTAGAGAGCCGCCTTCGCAAAAAGTTGGTTGAACGTCCACAATAATCAGTGCGCGAAGTGCGTCGTCTGCCATTGCTATCTCCTTGGCTTGGCGAATTTTCTTTGTATTCAGTTTAGCGCTCGTCTGCTCTGCTGCCTACTCTCATAAAGGACTTACTATGCATGCGCTTTCGCTTTACTTTTTACGGGCTGCCCTATTCTTTTTTCTACCTGCGGCGCGATAAGATAAGCGCATGGCTAAAATCCTTTCTGCAGTTGCATGGCCGTATGCAAACGGTCCGCGTCATATTGGGCATGTGGCAGGCTTTGGCGTGCCGTCAGACGTATTCTCGCGCTATATGCGCATGGCTGGGCACGACGTCTTGATGGTCTCCGGCACTGATGAGCACGGCACTCCAATTATGGTGGCCGCCGATCAAGACGGGCTTACTGCGCAGGAAGAAGCAGACAAAAATAATCGCATTATCGTTGAAGATCTCGTGAAGCTTGGCTTAAGCTATGATCTTTTCACGCGCACAACCACGGCAAATCACGAAGCTGTTGTGCAAGAGCTTTTCAAAGGCTGCCGTGATAACGGATATATGGTTGTGCAAGAAACGCCAGTGGCAATCGATCCAAAAACAGGCAACACTCTGCCAGATCGTTATATTGAGGGCACGTGCCCGTTGTGCAGTGCAGGCGGCGCTCGCGGCGATCAGTGCGATGCGTGCGGCAACCAGCTTGATCCGCAGGAACTCATTAATCCGCTTTCGAAAATTTCTGGCGAGGCTCCAATTTTTAAGAGCACCGAGCATTATTTCCTTGATCTTCCTGCGTTGGCTGGGAGGCTTGGTGAATGGCTCGATGAGGTTGAAGAATCTGGCACATGGCGTCCCAATGTGATTTCCTTTTCTAAGCATCTTCTCGAAGATGTGCGGCCGCGTGCGATGAGCCGTGATATCTCTTGGGGTATTCCGATTCCTGGCTGGGAAGACCAGCCGAATAAGCGTCTGTATGTGTGGTTTGATGCAGTGATTGGCTATCTGAGCGCTTCAATTGAATGGGCGCGCCGCCGCGAGCTTTCTGGTGAAGGCTCGCGTGAGGATTGGCGTGAATGGTGGAATAACCCCGAAGCTCTCACCTACTATTTTATGGGCAAAGATAATATTGTGTTTCACAGTGAAATTTGGCCGGCTGAGCTTCTTGCATACAATGGTGAAGGCAATCGAGGTGGGCAGGCTGGGCAGTTCGGTAAACTCAATCTTCCAACCCAGGTGGTTGCCAGTGAATTTTTGACGATGGAAGGCAAAAAGTTTTCTTCGTCAAAGAACGTCGTGATTTATGTGCGTGACGTTCTCTCTCGATATCAGCCAGACGCGTTGCGCTATTTCATTTCGATTGCTGGGCCGGAGACGAGCGATTCTGATTTCACGTGGGAAGAGTTTGTGCGCCGCAATAATAGTGAGCTCGTGGCTGGCTGGGGCAACCTTGTGAACCGAACGGCTGCTATGATTGCCAAAAACTTTGGTGAGATACCTGCGCCGAGCGTGCGTGAAAGTATTGATGACGAGCTCCTTGCCGCCGTCACCAAAGGATTTGACGTAGTCGGCAATTTTATCGCAAACCATCAGCAGCGCGCTGCTCTCAGCGAAATCATGCGCATTGTGGGTGAAGCAAATGCGTATGTGAGCCGCACTGAGCCGTTTAAGATGAAAGCTCCTGAGCTGCGCGAACGCTTGGCAACGGTATTGCACACTTTGATTCAGGCAGTCTCGGATATCAATACGATGATGAGCGTATTTCTGCCTCATTCCTCCAACGCGATCGACCTCGTGCTTGGCGGAAGCGGCACGCTTGCGCCGATGCCACAGCTTATTGAGACGGAAGATATTGATAGCGGGCATCCATTCCCGATTATCAGTGGTGACTATTCGCACGTGCGTGAGTGGGCGCCGCGTGAGGTAATGCCAGGTACGCCGATTGCGAAACCTAGCCCTGTCTTCCAGAAACTCGATGATTCTGTGATTGCCGAAGAGCTGGAACGCCTCGGGCTTGGAGCTTAAGAGCTTAAAACGTAAGATAGCTGCCTTGGCAGGTTTGCGTTAGAGCGTTCGCTTATTTTACGAAAGTGAGCAGCTTTCGTGTGTGGCTTGTGCATATTCCTGCATTACGGTTCCTGTCTTTGTGCATGGCTCGTCTTTGGTGTGTTGCGTGAATTATTTAGCTTGCTTATGTGCGCTCTCATTCGCCTTGCGCTGTTTGCGTATATGCCCGTATATGCCTGTATAGCACGCGCAAAAATTTGAAGAAGAAATCACGCTCCGTATTGCTTGAATATATGCCCGTATAGCACGCGCATAAGATACACGCATAAAATGACAGCATGAGCAAGAAAAAGGCAGCTGTTCTTGATATTCCACCGCAGTTAGCGGTGCCGATTGTGGATAACCACACTCATATCTATCCCGATCCTGCATTGCCTGAGGGTGCGACTCCTCATCAGCTTGTGACGGAAAACGGCAAGTGGCGTTTCCCTGTGCTCGAAGAAAATCTCTGTAGTGGAATGGAAAAAGCGGGGATTCGTGCAGCTATTACGAGCGGTTGTGAACTCCCAGATCTGCAATCCACGCTTACTTTAGCTCATCGGCGCGCACATATCGTTTATGCTGCGCTGGCAATCCACCCAAATGAAGCAGCGCTGCACGCTGGAGTGCGTGAAACTGCTCCTGATGGTTTGGCTCCGAATCCTAAGCCGTGGCATGAGGAATATAGTCTTGATGCTGCTATTGCGCGAGTGGCGGATATGGCTAAAGATTCTGCAGTAATTTGTGTTGGAGAAACTGGGCTGGATTATTTCCGTAGCGGGTCTGCAGCGCGTGAGGCTCAGATTCAAGCTTTTCGTGCGCATATTGCGCTCGCGAAAGAGCTGGGAAAACCTATGCAGATTCACGATCGTGATGCTCATGCAGATGTAATAGATATTTTGCTTCGTGACGGTGCTCCCGAGCGGACCGTTTTTCATTGTTTTTCTGGTGATTCGGAAATGGCTGAGGTATGCGCTGCGCATGGCTGGTATGCGAGCTTTGCTGGCCCGATCACGTATCCTGCAAATCGTGAACTGCGCGAAGCTTTTCTCGCTTTGCCGCCTGAGCTGATTCTTGTGGAAACGGACGCTCCCTATCTCACGCCGCTTCCTTTCAGAGGGCATCCGAATGCTGTGTGGGGCGCCGCATATACGGCTCGATATCAAGCTTGGCTTCGTTTAGATCCAGCAGCGTCGTCGCTGCTTTCTGATTCAGCGGTGACGGCGGCGCAGATACAAGCTGCGGCAGGCTGCGTCAGAGACGAAATAGTTGATGCGTGGTGCGAGCAGCTCAACGCAAATACGCGAAATGTGTATGGAATCTAGCCTGCGAGGTGCTGTTTGAGCGTGTTTGCTTGAATATATTTTCATTGTGGTAAGCAGTGCACGTGAGAGAAATAGTTTTTGAAATTTTGATGGAAAATCTGATGGAAATTCTGATGGAGCGCAGTGTATTTGGGTGATATCTCCTACACAATGTTGCGATTTATAACATTTCTATTACAATCAATATCGGAAAGAAAACGACGTGAGGCGTGAGCAGACTGTGTATACGAAAGTGCAGCATAAAGCTCGCGGCGGCAATCCAGCTGGATACTCACCTGAATGTTGGGAGTCTATGTGGGCAAGCATAGCGTCAGTGCACCAAATGGTGTGACCCTGTCCGCGCTTATTGAGCAGCCATCAGAGCAGCAGTCTTTTGAGAATATCGTCAAGCGAGGAACGCGCCGAGCATTGCGCGAAGAAGCACGGCGAGAATCTCTTCATTCTCATGAATCTGCTGTGCAGATTCAGAAAATTTCGGCTCCTTCAACTCCTTCAGAGGCTATTGCCGTTGTTGAAGCATCGTTACCCGTATCTTTGGCGCCTCTCGCACTTGCTCAAGCAACTCCGTCATCTCCTAATCCTCATTCTTCTGTGAGCTATGCGGAATACATGAACGAACATTTTGCTCGCTCTCAGATGGCAGATGCTGTACTTGAAGTTCCTCGTCGATTTACAGGTTTATTTAGTCATACTCGTGCACTGACGGCTACTCTCGTGGCTGCAATGCTTGGCGTTTCTGGTATGGCGATGGCTGCTGGAACGCCTATACAGACTTCTTCGCACACAGCTGCCGCTTCTTCTCTGCCAGCTTTCGCAGTTTCACATGATTCGGATACTGCGCAAAAAGTGACGCTTAACGTCAAAGTTGATGGAAAGACACACACAATCGCAGCTCAAAAAGGCACAACTTTAGGCAAAGCGTTGAGCGAAGCAGGTATTCATCTTGGTGAGCATGATGAAATTTCACAATCACTATCGAGTAAAATTTCTGATACCACTGCAGTGACGATTACTCGCGTCACGACCAAGACTGTGACGGAAGAGTTTACAGAGCCTTTCGATACAACAGAGGAAAAGACGGATACCCTTAAAAAAGGCGAAACAGAAACTGTGTCTGAAGGGCAATCTGGATCAGGAACTCGCACGTACACCGTCTTTTATAAAGACGGGAAAGAGAGTTCGCGTGTTGTGGCTCTCGAAGCCATCACAGCAAAGCCTGTGAATAAAGTTGTGAAAGTAGGCACTCGGGAAACAAATATTCCCAGCGTGGGTAATCGCGTGGTAACGGGATCAAAGTCAGATTGGCTTGCTGCTGCTGGTGTTCCAGAATCTGATTGGTCGAATGCTGATTGGCTTGTGAGTCGAGAATCTGGCTGGAACCCGAATGCATTAAACAGCTCTTCGGGTGCGTGCGGGCTTGCACAGGCTCTTCCGTGTTCTAAAATTGGCGAAGACTGGAACGATCCTGTAGTAGCACTAAAATGGATGTATAACTACGTCAATAGCCGCTATGGTGGATTTGCTGGCGCTGTGGAGCATTCGCAAAACTTCGGCTGGTACTAGGGGATAATCAGGTTCCTTGCTTCAAGCAGGTGCTTGTTGTTTAATATTTTCTCTGAAGTTGCTATATAAAAGTTTTCGTGGATTTTAAGATTACTTTCTTGAAAAATAGAACTAGATCGTTTCCAAAATTTATAGCGCTAGAATCTACCTTTGGAGCTACAGGAGTAACGGCATTTTGGGTAAGAAATGCAACCGTAAAAATCCTTATATCTTCCTTTTTTAAGTACAAGTGCTGATCCGCATTTAGGGCATATTCTTGATTTTATCTTTTCTTCGATGTTCTTTTTGTACTCACTGACTTCAGTAGCGTGTTCATCTTCGCGCTGTTTTGTGGCTTTCTTTTGCTCTAAAAGCTCAATAATTTTCGTAACGTCGTTTTGGGAAAGATATGCTTTGATTGATAATTTTTTGATCGTAGGAAGAAGCGATCTTTGATTTACTATCTCGGCGCTTTCCGCCGTGACTTGTAACTTAGCGTCACCTACAAAGGCAATAATTGAGTAAATGGGGAAATCGGGGGGGGGGAGAAGTATTTTTTAAAAATTTATTGAGAGCTTCGATATGACCAAAGTTTTGATGAATTGGATTCATCATCGAGTACCGATGATTATGGCTATATTGTGTCCATTCTCTAGCTTTTTCGGAACCGTATATTTTTCCGCGGTATTCTTTTGTTTCGATACAAAAGATGCCGTAAACAGAAATGATAATGTGGTCGATCTGCGTGTATGTAGTATTTCCCGTGCTGGAAGGTAAAAGAATATTGTGAATAGTGGTGTACTTTTCTTTATCGAGTTTTTTGAGAATTGAAGCCACGATTTTTTCTCCGTTATTTCTTCGCGACTTCAGTATCCTTGCTAAGGAAAGTATTAGAAAAAATATAGATATTAAAAGTATTTCCACACGAAGTAAAATGTCCATATATAAGCGCCTTTCGGAAGCCTTATTTATTGAGTATTTTGTAGGTACTTAAATTTTATAGCACATACAGCTATTCGTTGTGTAAAGTATATAGATACTAGAAGCTAATCGCAGTTAGATACATTAGGTAGAATTTTTTACATATGAGTTAATATGGGCTGTGATGATAGATAGTGTTGCTAGTGCTTTTAATGGTGAGTATGGAATAAAGAGAAATACGGAATCTTTCCTATCTTTGCTCACTCCATCTGAAATTCGCCACATTGCTGCGGCTCTTGGCGTCACTCCCACGAAAAAACTAGGGCAAAATTTTGTGCACGATGCCAGCTCGGTGCGAAAAATCGTTATCGAAAGCGGAGTGACGCCTGATACGCGCGTGCTTGAAGTAGGGCCGGGGCTTGGGTCGCTCACGTTAGCGTTACTTGAAGCAGGGGCTTATGTTTCTGCCATTGAAATTGATTCCGTGCTTGCGCAAGCATTGCCTGCCACTATTCGTGCTCACAATCCCCAAGCAGCGCAGCGATGCGCTGTGCTCAACGCTGATGCTCTGAGCGTGACGAGTGCGCAGCAGTTAGCTATCCCGCAAGCGTATGTTTTATCAGGAGATGATGCAGCGGAAAATACGTCACTGGAAAATGCATCGGCACTCGGCGCAGATATCTATGAGCCAACCCACCTCGTAGCAAATCTTCCATACAATGTTGCGGTACCTGTGCTTCTTACGCTTCTTGAAGCGCTTCCTTCTCTCGAATCTGTGACTGTGATGGTGCAGGCTGAAGTGGCAGACCGTTTGGCAGCGCAGCCAGGATCTCGTACGTATGGTGTGCCAAGCGTCAAACTTGCATGGTATGGCGAGGCAAGACGTGGCTCTGCTGTTTCGCGAAACGTCTTTTGGCCAGTGCCCAATGTGGATTCAGCATTGGTTCATGTTGATCTATATTCACGGGAAAATGATCTTTTTGCGAATATGCAAAGAGGCGAAAAAGCTGATCGCACCCAAGTGTTTGCCGTTATTGATGCGGCCTTTTCTCAGCGGCGAAAAACTCTCAGAAGTGCTCTCGCTGCTTGGGCTGGCTGCTCACAACGCGCTGAAGAAATTCTCAAGGCGGCGCAGATAGATCCGCAGCTGCGCGGAGAAAAGCTTAAGTTAGAAGAATTTGAGCGCATTGCTGCGGCTGCAGTTGAAGTAACGTGATATAGCTTGAAATGCGCGATAGCTTCTAGGGGATATGATGGCATCTATGAAATATGTGAAAGCTCTTGCTCCAGGAAAAGTAAATCTTGCTTTACGCGTAGGTGCGTCTCGTGCAGATGGCTTTCACCCTCTAGATACTGTATTTGAAGCTCTTGATATTTACGAAGAACTTGAGGCTTGGGCAGATCCGAGCGGAGCTATCACACTTGAATATGATCTAGCAGGATTCGGGGCAGATTTACCTGTTGATGAATCTAATTTAGCGATTCGTGCTGCGCAGGCACTGCGTGAGCGTTTCGTTGAAAATGGTATGCGTACGGCGACCGATAAAGGCAATGCCGCTGATTGCTCTGATAAAAGCTGCAGTGCTGGCTATTCGTGCGGTGAAGGCGATATTAGCGGCGAATGTATTTCTCGTAAAGACGAGATGGGCAGTGATTCACCTGTTTCACTATCTGCAGCGTGCTTTGGCGCGCACATGAAAATACTCAAGCGAATCCCGATTGCTGGTGGAATGGCAGGAGGATCTGCAGATGCTGCCGCCGCGCTCGTGGCTCTCAACTCCTTATGGGAGTTGGGGTTAGATCGAGCAGAATTGGCAGAAATTGGCGCCGATCTAGGCTCTGATGTGCCATTTATATTGATGGGTGAAATAGCCAGAGGTCGATCGCGAGGTGAAGATTTAGTTCCGCTTTCTTCGCAGTGCCCTCATGGTTTTGTGATGCTGATAAATCCTGAAGGGCTTTCCACTCCTGCAGTTTTTAAGGAATATGATCGACTCGCAGCGAAGCGTGCGTTGCTAGCAGGGGATAATGATACGCGTGGGAGAGGATCGTCACTCCTGCGTGATCAGGCAAAGAATGCCGAGATGGCAAAGGTATCGGCGCCACACAGCACAGCAGAGCTATGTGCAGCTTTAACTAAAGCTCAGGAAGTGCGCGATATTGCCCCGTATATGGGCAATGATTTAGAAGAGCCTGCTTTTTCTCTTCGCCCTGATCTGCGTGAGATTGCGCAAAAAATTCGGGAGCTTCAGCGCCGCGATACGAATATGGGTGCTGGCGTGATTCTCTCTGGTTCTGGCCCGACTATTGCCGTATTGTGTGAGCCGCATGAAACGCAGAGTGTGGCAGCTCAATTGCAGCTTCATTTCCCAAAGCTTACTATGCTGTGTGCGTGTGGCCCTGCTCAGGGTGCTGGTGTGTGCAGTGAGTGGTGAGCTGCAGAAAGCTTATGGAAAATGTTCTCCAGTTAGAAGGTGTTTAGACTACGTGCTGAGCAAGGTAAGCACAGTATCTTGATGTTAAGTAAGATGTGGCTGTGGGCACTCAACAATCAGAAGATTATGCACAGATGAAGCGTGCACAAGCACAAGAAGAATCCAAGGCTGCAGCGGAGCTTGAAGCTGGTGACGACGTCGATACAATCGTCACCGAATGGGAAGTTCAACGCCCAGATTTTGATGCGCGCTCTCTCGCTATTTTTTCTCGTTTGCTTCGATTGGATCGGCATATTGATCATATTCGGCGCGAGGTTTTTTCGCACTATGGGATTGAGCGCTGGCAATTTGAAATGCTCACAGAGCTGCGCCGCCGCCCAGATGAGCATAAGCTTACTGCTGGGCAGCTTATGGATAAAACTCTTGTATCTTCAGGTACTATTACGAATCGTATTGATCGTCTCGAAGAGCAGGGGCTTGTGCGTCGCATTGCAGATCCGAATGATAAGCGAGTAGTGATCGTCCAAGCCACCGATAGGGGAATTGCTTTGGCCGACAATGCAATGATCTCGCTGCTCGATAAGCAGCGAGAGCTTTTGAAACCCTACTCTGAAGAAGAGATTGCTGCCGTGACCTCGTTCCTTCGCAGCATGCTGAGCAATCTTGATGCATCTGCGCGTGAGCCTGTGCGCAGGCTGTGATATGTGTATCTATTATTTAATGCATATGAGCAGCATATAGCCGCGGTAGGCGTGCTATCACGGTATATGCTGCTCTTTGTTGATTGTGCTTTTCCTTCTGCTTTCTAAACCGTTGTGTTTGCGCGCAATGCTTCTTTGAAGCTTACTTGCTTGCCCATGCGCAGAATTGAATTTTCGTAGATTCTGCCAGATAAAGCTGCAAACAACGGAATTGATGCGATCGCGATGATAAATGAGATGGCGAGTTCCCATGTAGAAGCGGCATTCAAACTCTGGCGCATAGGCATCATAAAGCTCGAAAAGCCCGGAATGAATGAAAGAATTTTTGTGAGCAGAGAATCCGGCTGAAATGGGATGAGATAAACGGCGAGGTAGAAAGGGATAATCATGCTAAACATAACCGGTGTTTGTACAGCAGCTAGGTCTTCTTGGCGTGAAACTCTTGATGCCATTCCGGCTATGAGCATAGCAAATACGAAGAATCCAACTACCATCCAGCTCACAGTGGCAAGTGCTGTATATCCCAGGCTGATATGTGTATCAATTCCGAGAATTTTTACTCCAATAATGCCGCATACAAGCCATATCCCAATCTGAATAAGGATGAACGCTCCGATCCCGAGAAGTTTGCCGAGCAAGAGCTGGCGAGGTTTGACAGTACTCAAGAGAATTTCTACAACGCGTGAAGATTTTTCTTCTACGATTCCTTGAGAAATAGTTGTGGAACCTGTTATGACTGCGGTAAATAGAATCATCAAAGAAAATAAACCAGTCATATATCCGATGGGGTTGGCGTCAAAACCAATGCTCTTTTCGGTCGTGACGGGAATAATCGTAGGATTCATCGACGAGGCAATCTGAGTTTGCTGCTGTGCAGTGAGTGCAGTGCCTGTGATCTTTTCAACCGTTGAAGTTACGAGTGCATTTTTAATAGCATTGCTCGCCCCCATACCACTGATGAGGTCAATTGTTCCTTGCGAAGTATAGATCAATGGCTGTTGTGCAGTGCCTCCCAAAGCCATATAAATAACATCAGCTGAATCATTGCTCTTTTCTTCGTCAGCATTTTTCTTCGCTTCGAGTGTGCGTTCTTTAATCCACTTTTCACTGCTTCCAGATGGAAGATTGCGCTCCACAGTTACGTTGGAAAAAGAAGAGGAAAAATCATCCATCTGTGTTTCAAGCCCGATATATAGGGTGGGAAGAGCTTCTGGTGTGCTCTCTTTATTCGCAAAATAGCGCCCAACCAGGCTCCCTGCAATAATAAGGAGCGCTATGAGAATAATCGAGATTCGGTGAGCTTTAGATGCAAAAAGCACCGAAAATTCACGTTTGGCGATGAGTTTAATCATTCTACTTCTCCTTATTTTTCTGAGAGTTGGCGGCGAAGAGGCGTTTTTTCTTAGGTTTTTCTTCATTTTCAGCCGGAGCTGCCGTGCTGCTCACAACACTCGAAAAAAGCTCAGTCAAGTGTGGGCGGTAGCGTTCAAATCCGTGCACGCTCCCTACTGCTAGCGCTGCTCGTAAAAGTTCTTGATCGCTGACGCTGGAGGGCAGTTCTACGCGAAGCCGATGAGGATCTAGAATACGTGCCGAAAGCTGGGGGAGCGGAGCTTTTCCGAGCTCCGCAAGTGCAGCATCGTCACCGCACAAAGCGTTACCACTTAAATATTGCGCTAAAAGGCGTGAATCTTCGCCAGTGGTGATATCAAAGAAAAGTTGTTGTGTGGTGCGCAGATCGTCAATAGTTCCTTTAGCAACGATTGCACCCTGCGAGCAGATGCCTACTTCGTCACATAATTTTTCAACGAGATCGAGCTGGTGGGAAGAGAAAAGAACTGTTGCCCCCTGAGTTGCTTTTTCTTTGAGTACGCTGCTCATCTCTTCTACAGCCACTGGGTCTAGCCCAGAAAAAGGTTCATCAAGCACGAGCATGCAGGGGTCGTGAATAAGAGCTACCGCGAGCTGTACACGCTGCTGATTGCCGAGGGAGAGAGCTTGTACTGTATCTTTTCTGCGGGATGCAACGCCTAGGCGCTCAGTCCAATACTCCATTTTTTCGCGCGCATCTTTTGCGCTCAAACCGTGGAGTTTAGCAAAGTATTCGAGCTGTTCACTCACGAGCATTTTCGGATAGAGCCCTCGTTCTTCAGGCATATATCCAAAGCGTTGGCGATCAGCGAAAGTGAGAGGCGCGTCATCGTGAAGTACCTCGCCGGAATCGGCTTCAAGTACGCCGAGCATAATGCGCATCGTTGTTGTCTTCCCAGCTCCATTGGATCCAACGAATCCGAAAAGTTTGCCGCTTGGAACTGTGAAATCCATTCCGTTAAGTGCTTGAGTTGCGCCGAAGCGCTTATATAGATTGCGAATTTGAAGAGTCATACCAAATCCTTTGTGCGTTGTGAACGGCTTAATTATATGAGGGGGGGGGTGACGGCAAAATTATTTATTCTGCGCAAGTTTAGCGTTCGTTTGATTTTCGCGGGCGGCCAGGCTTGCGAATTTCTCCGGTTGATTGTGGAAGGCGATTGTGCCGTTTCAGCTCTTCTCTCAAAAGTATCTCTATTTGAGCGTTCACAGAGCGCAGTTCATCTGAGGCCCAGCGGGAGAGAGCTTCATGCACCGCTGGGTCTAGCCTCAGAAGAATATTTTTACGGTCTGCCATTGTGGGAGTTAATTCCTAGTTGTGATACGTGCTGCGACGTGCAGATCTAGTTGTAGAGCGTACCGGCATTAACTACGGGTGTTGCGCGTGAATCGGAGCAGAGCACAACGAGCAAGTTGGAGACCATCGCGGCTTTGCGTTCATCGTCAAGCACCACGACTTCTTGCTGTTCGAGACGGTCGAGGGCATTTTCTACCATGCTGACGGCTCCTTCCACGATCATTTCACGGGCGGCGATCACGGCAGATGCTTGCTGACGCTGGAGCATGGCTTGCGCAATTTCAGGGGCGTAGGCGAGTGTGGAAATGCGTGTTTCTACGACTTCCAGGCCTGCCAATGCGATGCGTTCAGCTACTTCACTTGCCAGTTCGCGTGCTACTTGCTCGGTGGAGCCACGCAAGGTTGCTTCGCCGTCTGCGGCATTATCATAGGGGTAAGAAGAAGCAATATGGCGTAGTGCTGCTTCCGACTGTACTTGCACAAATTCTTGGTAATGCTCAACGGCGAAAGCTGCTTTTGCTGTGTCTGCTACCTGCCATACGATAATTGCGGCGATGTTGATAGGGTTGCCGTCGGCATCGTTTACTTTAAGATCGTTAGTCTCAAAATTATTGATGCGAACTGTCACTTTTTTGCGTGCGCTGAATGGGACTGTTGCGAAAAAGCCTGCTTTGCGAATAGTTCCAACGTATTTTCCGAAAAAGGTGACGACTCGCGTTTCGCCTGGCTGGTTGGTGGTGATCGTAGTTGCGAGAAGTACTCCTGCGAGTATAACGATTGTACCTGAGCAGATTCCTGCTGTTTCTATGGCTGTATTGAAGGTGAGAGAGGAGCTGAGGCTCTCGTCACTGGAAACAGCGGTGAAGATAATGAGAAGGGAGCCAATGATAAAGCAGATCATCGATCCGATGAGGGGTAAGAAGCCGTTGATGTGTGTGGCTTCTTTTTCACTGATATTTGTGTGGGCGCCTTCAAGTCCTATTGGTGTGGATGAGGTGACTGTCATAATAGTCCTTTCCTAAAAGTGATAGTAAATTGATATCACTTTTTTATAGTGGGTGTCAATCGTTGTGTGAAGTTTTCATTCTTTGTTTGCATTGTTTTAGTGCAAGATCTGCACAAGATTTCAGGATAAAAATTTAGCGGATACACCAAGATGTGCTGCGCATATTTCAAACGTGAGAAAACTTTCGTCGTGCTGATTGGCATTGAAGGGGTTGTAGCTGGCACAATGGAACACGGTGATCCGCCGTGGTGTAATGGCAGCACAGAGGCCTTTGAAGCCTTTAGTCTAGGTTCGAGTCCTGGCGGCGGAACGGAATCCGATACACCACACTATAGAGGAACGGGACGCACATGACCGGGATTCACACAAGCGGCGCAAAACATTTAGTTCTTGCTTCGGGGCGCGCACATCCAGACTTAGCTAAAGCGGTTGCTGCTGAGCTTAATACGGAATTACTCCCAGTGACGGCGTACGATTTTGCAAATACTGAAATCTATGTGCGTTTTGAGGAATCTTTGCGCGGTTCAGATGTGTTTGTGATTCAATCAATCACGGAACCAGTAAACAAGTGGATTATGGAAGCTCTCATTATGGTAGATGCTGCAAAGCGTGCTTCTGCTAAGCGCATTACGGCAGTTCTTCCTTCCTATCCATATGCTCGCCAAGATAAGAAGCACAAGGGGCGCGAGCCTATTTCCGCTAGGCTTATGGCGGATTTGTTTTATACAGCCGGTGCCGATCGCATTATGAGTGTAGATCTGCACGCATCGCAGACTCAAGGATTCTTTAACGGTCCTGTGGATCATCTGTGGGCAATGCCAACTCTTGTAGAGTATGTGCGCACGCGCATTGATGCACATAACGCTGTGCTCGTTTCGCCTGATGCTGGTCGTATCAAAGTGGCAGAGCAGTGGGCGCAGCGCTTGGGCGGTATTCCACTGGCTTTTGTGCATAAAACTCGTGATATCACGCGCCCGAATCAAGCAACAGCAAACCGTGTAGTTGGTGACGTTTCTGGTCGTACCGCCGTCATCGTCGATGATCTTATTGATACTGGCGGAACTATTGCTGGAGCAGTTCGTGTTGTGCTCGAAGCCGGTGCACAAGACGTCATTATTGCCGCAACACACGGCGTCTTTACAGGGCCCGCTCCGAGATTGCTCGCAGAATCAGGTGTGCGCGAAGTTATCGTAACCGACACTCTCCCGA
This sequence comes from uncultured Arcanobacterium sp., assembly GCA_958428545.1. Classification (GTDB taxonomy): domain Bacteria; phylum Actinomycetota; class Actinomycetes; order Actinomycetales; family Actinomycetaceae; genus Arcanobacterium_A. The sequence continues at coordinate 21,180 of CAUAGM010000005.1, forward strand.
TTACTGCCGATAAGCAATTCCCGCAGCTTACAATTCTTCCGATTGCTCCAGTATTGGCACACGCCATCGAAGAGGTGTTTAACGACGGTTCGGTGACTTCCCTCTTTGACGGCGCGTTCTAGAAAACTAGATATAACCTAGATATAACGTACAATACTTCACTTTTGTGCCTGCAGCTTTGTGTATGTGCCTTTTTCGGGTTAGAGTTATGCCGTTGCCTCGGCGAGGGAATGGCAGCGAGATAGTGATGAGCTAAGCGAGCTGCAAGCGAGGTGCAAAGCAGAGAATATCTGCAGAGCACACGTGTTCCGTTATCGACGCGGGCGGCAAGTGAATGAGCAGCTCTTTGAATATGTACATCTCGCAAAATTATTCGAGGCAGTATCTAAGTGCGCAGTCTCCTTCTCTCGCCTCCGCATGTGGGGCTAGAATTATAGAAATATAAGGAGATTATTATGGCAGATATTATCAACGCAGAAGATCGCGAAAGTTTCGGTAAAGGTGCAGCTCGTAAACTCCGCGCTGCAGGGCGTACCCCAGCAGTTATTTACGGTTTGGATAAAGCACCGCATCACGTGACGTTCGATGCACACCAGATCTACATGGAAGTTCGCTCTAATGCGAACGCCGTTTTTACTATTGCGGTAAATGGTAAAAAGCAGCTTGCGCTCGTGAAAGATATTCAGGTGAACCCACTTTCGCGCACGATTGAGCATATCGATCTTCTCCGCGTCAAGGCAGATCAGAAAGTTGAAGTCGAGGTTCCGCTCGAGGTAAAGAATGAGCCAAAAGACGGCGCGATCGCAACGCTTGAAATCATGCACCTGCTCGTTGAGACTCCAGCAACAGATATTCCTGAAATGATCGAGATCGATGTAGATGGCTTGGAAGACGGCACCGTGCTTCGTGTGGCTGATCTCAAACTCCCTGAAGGCGTCACCACTGCTGTTGATCCAGAAGAAAACGTTGTGATCGTGGCTATTCCAAAGGCTGAGGAACTTCCAGAAGCTGAGGCTGGCGCTGATGGCGAAGCTCCTGCCGAAGCTGCTGAGTGATCTAACGCTTCATAAATATGCTGTGCGGGAGTGGGCTGCGAGTGCTCACTCCCGCACTGTTTATTGAGCGATGAGATCGTTTTCGCAATGAGTATTAGTTTGTGAGTATATGCAGTGTGTCTGTGGGTGGCATAGGCGAGGGATGGCATAGGCGTGGTGCCGTGTAGCGATATTTAGTTCGGGTATCTATGGGCGTTTATTTATTTGCTCATCTTCACTTGAGCCTTTCAGTAGCAGCCGTGTGAGATGCATTGAGAAGGAAGCGGCAGCTACCCATTGGAAGATTTCCTTCCTTTATATGCTCATGTATATGCTCCTATGCATACAGTGATGTAAAGATACGGCAACTTAGATATACAGTAGATAATACGTGTGGTGAGAGAAAAGAGTGGATCGGCAATGTTTGTGGTTGTAGGGCTTGGCAATCCTGGAAATAAATATGCCCAGACGCGCCACAATATTGGGCATATGGTGGTGGAGGAGCTTTCTGGAAGAATTGGCGCGAAACTCTCACTGCATAAGCAGTCGCAGATGATGGCAGCTTCTGCGCGCATTGGCGCAGCTCCGGGCATGAGCGGTGAGCAGGTCATTATGGGCGTATCTCAGTCATATATGAATACGAGCGGAGGCCCTGTAAGCTCCCTCCTCAAGTATTTTCACGCAGACGCAGAACGTCTTATCGTGATTCACGATGATCTCGATCTTCCTTTCAGCTCTCTTCGGCTCAAGCGAGGCGGCGGTGAAGGCGGGCACAACGGTTTGAAATCTATCTCAGCTTCGCTGGGGAATAAAAACTATATTCGTGTGCGCGTGGGAATCGGTCGCCCTCCGGGAAAGCAAGACCCGGCGGATTTCGTACTCAGCCAATTTTCGGCATCAGAAAAGAAAGAGCTGCCGTTTGTGATTGCCGATGCTGCCGATGCGGTTGTTGCTATCCTTGAAAAAGGGCTTGAAGCCGCCACAATGGCTGTGCATACAGCACAAAAAGCTGCGGGAAAGTAGGAAGTGAGCTCACGTGGATCTGCGATCTTTGATCCCTATTATCGAAACGTCACGTGATATTGAGGCGTTGAGTTCCTGCGCGCTGAAGAGTGACGTTGAGGTGACGATTCCCGCTCCTCTCGGCGCAGTGCCTGCTCTTTTGGCGGCAGTTGAAAGTAATTCCTCGATCAAAGCTGCGCTGACTGTGGTAGTTGTGCCCAGCGGGCGTGACGCAGACGATCTTGCTTCAAGCCTAGGCGCCTATTTACCTTCGAATGCAGTGGAAGTATTTCCTGCTTGGGAGACGCTTCCGCATGAACGCCTTTCTCCTCGCTCAGATACAGTGGCTCGCAGATTGTATGCTCTTCGCAGACTCGCGCACCCTGAAGAATTTTTTGATGAGCTTCGAGTGCTCATTGTGCCGGTGCGTGCCCTTCTGCAGCCTATCGTTGCAGGCTTGGGAGAGATGGAGCCAGTGCGTTTACTAGTTGGAGATTTTGCTGATTTTGCTAAGGTTCAAGAAAAGCTTACTGCTTGTGCATATTCGCGAGTCGATATGGTGGAATCTCGCGGCCAGTTCGCTGTGCGCGGCGGAATTATCGACGTCTTTCCTCCCATTGAGCAGCATCCGTTGCGTATAGAGTTTTTTGGTGACGAAGTAGAGACGATTCGCACTTTTGCCGTGGCTGATCAACGCTCAATGGAGCCGCGAAACCAGGTGTATGCGCCGCCGTGCCGAGAAATTTTGCTGAATGATACTGTGCGTGCGCGTGCCGCTGCCGCGCTTACTCAATTCCCTGGAGCTGCCGATATGCTTGCGCGCCTAGCAGAGGGTATTGCCGTTGAAGGCATGGAATCGTTAGCTCCTGTGCTCGTCGAAAGTATGCATTCGCTTGTGCAGGAATTTCCCGAAGACACTCGTATTGTGCTGGTGGAGCCAGAGCGTGTGGAGGCGCGCGCAGAATCCTTGCTGGCTACCTCAGATGAATTTTTAGCTGCTGCATGGAGCGCGGCAGCGGCTGGAGGAAGCGTTCCGCTCAACGTGAACGATGCGTCATTTTCAACTGTTGAAAAGACGATGTGCGAGGCGGAAGATCGAGGGTTTTCTTGCTGGAGATTGGGAGGTTTTTCTGGAGCAGATCAGAGCACTGCCAATGATATTCACGAGCAGAAGAACTACGCTGGCAATGTTGATTTAGCATTTAGCGATATAGCTCAATATGCCGCCAAGCAGTGGCATATCGTGGTTGCAGCTGAGGGAGCAGGGCTTGCTCGCAGGTTTGCAGATCAACTCGGTGAAGCAGATATACCAGCGCGATATGAGGGAGATCTTGCGCATCCGCTGCCGCGCGGAATTGTGGTGGTGACGGCAGCTCCTGTGAATGCGGGATTTATCTGCGAATCTGCACAGCTCGCCGTTTTTACTGCTGAAGATATTGTTTCTCGCACGCGGCGTGGGAGCCGTGCTGGCATGAAGCAGGCAATGCCGAAGCGGCGTAAAAAAGCTGTCGATCCGCTGCAGCTGAAGCCTGGAGATTTTGTTGTGCATGAACGTCACGGTGTAGGGCAGTTTGTGAAGCTGGCCAAGCGTGCGCTTGGCGGCTCTGGAGGTGCGCAGCGTGAATATATGGTGATCGATTACGCCAGCTCAAAGCGAGGGCAGCCGCGCGATCAATTATGGGTGCCCACAGACCAGCTCGATCAAGTGAGCAAATATGCGGGCGGAGATTCTCCGAGCCTCAATAAAATGGGCGGAGCCGATTGGGCGAAAACGAAAGCCAAAGCGCGAGCGGCAATTCGCCAGATCGCCAAAGAGCTTATTCGACTCTACGCCCAGCGCAGAGCGACGCGCGGTTTTGCGTTCTCGCCTGATACTCCCTGGCAGCGCGAGCTTGAAGACGCTTTTGAATATATCGAAACTCCCGATCAGCTCTCTACTATCGATGAGGTTAAGCGCGATATGGAATCGCCAGAGCCGATGGATCGCCTGATTAGCGGTGATGTGGGCTACGGTAAAACAGAGGTAGCTGTGCGTGCTGCATTTAAGGCTGTGCAAGACGCGAAGCAGGTTGCTGTGCTTGCGCCAACTACGCTACTCGTGCAGCAGCATGTAGAGACGTTTCGAGATCGCTATGCGGGCTTTCCTGTGCGTGTGGAGATGCTCTCGCGTTTTCAGACTCCGAAAGAAACTGCTCAAGTGATTGCAGGGCTGAAAGACGGCACGGTCGATGTGGTTATCGGTACTCATAAGCTGCTCACAGGAGACGTGCGTTTCAAAGATCTCGGCTTAGTCGTCATTGATGAAGAGCAGCGCTTCGGAGTTGAGCATAAAGAGACGTTGAAGCAGCTCTATCCTGCAGTTGATGTGCTGGCGATGAGCGCCACTCCGATTCCCCGCACGCTTGAGATGGCGGTGACGGGGATACGCCAGATGAGCACATTGGCTACACCTCCAGAGGAGCGTCACCCTATTCTTACGTATGTGGGTGCTTCTGAAGAGAAACAGATCAGCGCTGCAATTAAGCGTGAGCTGCTGCGAGACGGGCAGGTATTTTTTGTACATAACCGTACTCAGAGCATCTATAAGCGTGCCGCCCAGATTGCTGAGCTAGTGCCCGAGGCGCGTATTGGCGTGGCGCACGGGCAAATGAGTGAGGTGCAGCTCGAAAATATTATTCATGATTTTTGGAATAAAGAGATCGACGTATTGGTGTGCACCACAATCGTTGAAACGGGTTTGGATATTGCGAATGCTAATACGCTGATTGTGGAGGACGCCCATAAATTCGGGCTTTCCCAGCTGCATCAGCTACGTGGGCGAGTTGGGCGTGGGCGCGAGCGTGCATATGCCTATTTTCTCTATCCGCCAGGGCATTCCATGACGGAGACAGCGATTGCCCGCCTGCGCACAATCGCTTCGCATACAGAACTTGGCGCTGGTATTCAGGTCGCACTCAAAGATTTGGAAATTCGCGGCGCAGGGAATCTGCTTGGCGGCGAGCAAAGCGGGCATATTGCTGGGGTTGGTTTCGATCTTTATATTCGCATGGTTGGTGAAGCTGTGGCTCAGCTGACCGGGCAGGATAAGCGTCAGCGTGCGCAGCAGGCGGGGGAGCGCCATGCGCCAGCAGGCGTAGGAGTTGATGGCGAGCCTGTTGGCACGCTCAATCTTGCGGCGTCTCGGGCAGAGCCGATCGATCCGAGCGAGGTTCGCCTTGAGCTTCCTATTGAAGCGTTTGTGCCTCAAAGCTGGGTAGAAAGTGAGCGTTTGCGCCTAGAAATTTATAGCAAGATTGCAGCCACGCGCAGTGAAGAAGAACGCCGAGAAGTGCGTGTGGAAATGGAAGATCGTTATGGTGATATTCCTGAGCAGGTGCAGCGTTTGTTTAGGATTGCTGCTCTGCGTGAGCTAGCGGCATTTGCTGGGATAGAGGAGGTGACGATTCAGGGGCGGTTTGTACGTTTTGCTCCAGTAGAGCTGCCTGATTCTCGCCAGGTGCGTGTGCGTCGTCTCTATCCGCGTGCCGTCACAAAAGCGGCAGTTCGTTCGATGTTAGTGCCGATTCCTTCTGAAAATTCGAGCGGCGGTTTTGCTTTGGGTGATAGCGGTGCAAAATTGGGCGGCGGATCAGAAAAGCTAGCTGCTAACGATGCAATGTTTGAATTTGTAGAAGATTTTATTAAAACAATTTTGCTCTAGGGCTGAAAACGAGCGGTTGAGCACGAGAAGATAAGGGTGGGAGACGCATTATGTGCAGCCGTCATCCACGTCACATTTCTTTTTTAGGACTCGTGCCAAAAGACCAAGGTGCGTTTGCCCCGATTCGCGCTAGAATAGGGGAGTAAGAAACCGCCTAAAACAAGGAGTTCTTGTGGCAACAATTGAAGCAGTAATTTCGCGTGAAATTCTCGATTCCCGTGGCAACCCAACAGTTGAGGTGGAGGTGCTTCTCGATGATGGCGTCTTCGCCCGCGCAGAGGTTCCATCTGGTGCTTCTACTGGCGCATTCGAAGCTAATGAGCGTCGTGACGGCGATAAGAGCCGCTATCTTGGCAAAGGTACCCAAGATGCAGTGAACGCAGTGATGGAAGAGATCGAACCAGAAATCATCGGCATGGACGCTGCCGAACAGCGCTATATCGATCAGACTTTGCTGGAGCTTGACGGTACGAAAAACAAGGGTAAGCTCGGCGCAAACGCTATTCTCGGTGTCTCGCTCGCAGTTGCTAAAGCTGCTGCAGAGAGCGCTGGTTTGCCGCTCTATCAGTATCTTGGTGGTCCAAACGCGCACGTGCTTCCAGTTCCAATGATGAACATTCTTAACGGTGGTTCCCATGCGGATTCCAACGTTGATATTCAGGAATTTATGATTGCTCCTATCGGCGCGCCAACTTTCCGTGAGGCAGTGCGCTGGGGTGCAGAGGTGTACCACTCCCTTAAGGCAGTGCTTAAGGAGCGCGGACTTTCCACAGGTCTTGGTGACGAAGGCGGCTTTGCTCCAAACCTCGATTCCAACGCTGAAGCTCTCGATCTCATCTGTGAGGCCATCGAAAAGGCTGGCTTGAAGCCAGGTGAAGATGTGGCTCTTGCGCTCGATGTGGCGTCTACAGAGTTCTTCAAAGACGGCAAGTATCAGTTTGAGGGCGAGCTTCGCGACACTGATTACATGGTGAAGTACTACGACGAACTCGTGGCTAAGTATCCTATCGTTTCCATCGAGGATCCGCTATCGGAAGATGAGTGGGATGCATGGGTTGCTCTCACGAAGCATATTGGTGATCGCGTGCAGCTTGTGGGTGACGACCTCTTCGTGACCAACCCAGAGCGTTTGGATAAAGGCATTGAGCTTGGTGCTGCTAATGCTCTGCTCGTGAAAGTAAATCAGATTGGTTCACTCACAGAGACGCTCGAAGCTGTTGAAGCTGCTCACCGTGCAGGTTATAAGAGCATGACTTCTCACCGTTCTGGCGAGACTGAAGATACTACTATCGCCGATCTCGCAGTTGCTACCAACTCTGGGCAGATCAAGACTGGTGCTCCAGCTCGCGGTGAGCGCGTAAACAAGTACAACCAGCTTATGCGCATTGAGGAAGAGCTTGGCGATGCTGCAGTATATGCAGGGCGTTCTGCTTTCCCTCGTTTCAAGAAGTGCGCATGCACAAAGTGACTTTTCAGCTAGTTTGATAGCTGGCTAGACTGACACTTAAAAGTATAGCGGCGGTTTATTAACGATATATGTTGGTAAACCGCCGCTTTTCTTATGGGCTGTCAATTGGTTGGATGGGCTGTCAATTAGTCGGGTTCAACATGATGATAATAAGCAGCATGATTACTAAAACTACAGTGGAAATTGAGGAAAATAAGAGAAGCTGTATTTGAGATTCTTTACGCTCCTGCGTGCCAGATCTGCACGAAAACGCCGAAAGGAATAAAATAGCGCATATGAGTTCACGCCGACCGCCCCAGCCTCGCCCGCATCGTCCGAGCGAGAAGTCTGCTGTGCGCGGGCGCGATATTCAATCTACGCATTCTAGCGAGTCTTACGATCGTGAATTTTCAACGCGAAAGCAAGATAAATCGTCACGCGCTTCTTCTCGTTCTGATCGTCAAGGTATAAGTAAATCTTTGCGTACGCAAAGAGAAACTGTGCGTGAGCAAAAGGAAAGTTCGCGGCTGAAGCGAGAAACTCCTCATGTTCAGAGGGAAGCGCCTGCTTTTGAGGAAAAGCGTCAAGGCGTAGATCACGCAAAAAGCCGATTTCTTCTGCGTATTCTTCGGCAGCGATTGCGCAAAAAAAGCAGTTCAGATACACAAGATACGGCACCTCATCTGCCTGCTGATGAGCTCAATAAACTTGGCAGAATGAGCGCCGGCTCCCAGCCGATGCCTCAGCGGCAGCTGCGAGAGGATACGTTTTTTCAGCAGCAGGCTACGCTTCCTCATAAGTTTTCTGCGCGCACTGCCCCAGATTGGAAAATCGTGTGGGAAGGGCAAAATCGCACTCACCAGATATCTGTGCACATGATTGCGATTATTGGGTTTGCGGCATTGGCAGCTCTGATCGTCGTTACTCCTTTGTCTAGTTTTATTGCCCAGCAAGAGCAGATTCGTTCCCTCAGTGCGGAGCTTGAAACTCGGCACAAGCATATTTCTGAGCTCGAACAATCGATTGCTCTATGGAACGATCCTGATTACGTGCGAGCTCAGGCGCGTGATCGCCTGGGTTACGTGATGCCGGGAGAAACGCTGTATATCGTTTCTGGAGGCGCAGACGATCCAGCAAAAGCAGCGCAGGAAAAAATCGATCGAGCAAACAACGAGCGCCGCGCAATCACTCCGTTTTATGTGACGATGTGGGATTCGATTTCGATTGCAGGAAAAGCTGCTCATGAGGGAAATCCTCAAAATGTGCCTGTGCTTAATAAGGATGCAGGAAATCGAGATTCTGATAAACAAGGCGTGGATAATCAAACTGAATCTGGCGAGAATCCAGGAAGTGAAGAAGCTGATAAGCAGAATTAAGATGATGAAACGCGCGAACTGATGAGGCTAGTGGGGCGAATGGTGATCGTGCACATATGCAGTAGCATGATATATGAAGGGTGGAAGTGTGAAGAGGCTTAGAGCTGAAGATCTGAAATTGGTTGAAAAAGTGCCGCTTGAAATTCTGCGTAAAGTAGCGGCAAATGCCTCAGAGATTCGTGATGGGGATATTGAGACGCTTGCTGAGCAGTTAGGGCGGTTTCCGCGCGGTTTGGTTGGTATTGGAGCGCGCTGCGGATGCGGTCGCCCTGCAGTGACGATCACGTATCCTCGCCTCCCCAACGGAGAGCCGTTTCCTACTCTTTTTTACCTCTCACTCCCGTGGCTTATTCGAGAAATCTCACATATAGAGAGCACGGGAGGTATGCAGCCGTTCAACGAAGCTTTGCAAAAAAGTAGCGATGTTTATAACGAAGAGCTGGCTGAAAATCATCGGTGCGCACACCTTAGCTATGTGGAGCGCAGAAATCTGCTCGCTGACGTACCTGAAATAGCGGGCCGCAGTGCTGGCGGTATGCCTGATCGCGTGAAGTGCCTTCATGCATTGGCAGGTTTTGCGCTTGCGGTTGGCGAAGGCGTGACGGCTGTCGGTGACGAAGCTCTGCGCTTGGCTGGCTGGGCGCCTGGTGTGTGCCGATGTGATAAATAGTGCTTTAATGGTGCAGCGCATCGGCGCATAAGTAATGTGTGTGAGCAATTTTCTTTTTCATTTTTTACCCAAGGGGTGTGGCAGAGTAGAGCTATGAGAGTTGCTGGAATTGACTGCGGAACGAATACGATCCGATTGCTCGTTGCTGACGTGCTAGAAAACGTTATGTCTGGTGCGCCGGTTTTGTGCGATATCGTGCGCACAATGCAGGTGGTGAGACTTGGGCAAGGAGTCGATCGTACTGGGCGCTTCGATGAGAAAGCATTGGAACGCACGCTTGCTATGGTTCGAGAATACGGGCAGATATGCAAAGAGAAAGGCGTGGAATCGCTGCGTTTTGCGGCGACGAGTGCCACGAGAGATGCGCAGAATCGTCAAGAATTTATTGATGCTGTTGTGTGCGAGCTTGGCGTAGAGCCGCAAGTGCTCACTGGAGAGCAAGAAGCTCATACGAGTTTTACAGGTGCGATTTCTGCAATGAATACAGGGGGCTTGTGCACTGTTGAATCGCCACTGCTTGCAATTGATTTAGGCGGCGGCAGTACGGAGCTTGTGCTCGGCACAGCTGAGGGGGAGATTCTCAGCTCATATTCGATGAACGTAGGCTCGGTGCGTATGCGTGAGCGAAGATTACATTCCGATCCGCCCACGAGCGAAGAAATAAATAAGGCTCGTCAAGACGTGCAAGATTATCTGGATCGTGCTGAAAAATATGTGGATCTTGGGCAGGCCCGCGGCGTGATCGGTCTTGCAGGCACTGTGACGACTCTTGTAGCTAAAGCGCTTGAACTGCCGAATTATCAGCCAGAGCGTATACATGGAATGGTATTGACTATCCCTGAGGTAGATCGCGTGTGCGAGTGGTTTATGAATAGCTCAGTTGCTCAGCACGCTGATCTGGGATTTATGGCTCCTGGTCGTGCAGATGTGATTGGTGCAGGTGCTCTTGTGTGGCAGGAAGTTGTGCATCGAATTGTGCAGCGCACACGCGAGGCTGGGCATGAGCTGCAATCAGTCGTCACGAGTGAACACGATATTCTCGATGGCTTGGCTCTTTGGGCTGCGCGAGAGCCTCAACCTTTGGCATAAAAAGCGTTAAGTTTTACTAACGTGAGATGTGTTGTATCAATGCTTATTCGTTTTTGTGAAGCTCAGTAATTTTCCACAAACGCTTCCAAGCAGATAAACTTAGAGAACAGCGCATCAGAAGCGTTAGTTTTTTCTCACATTGGGCGGTGCTTCCATCGTCTGATTGGCAGATGCAGCAGACTTAAAATCTGCAAATCTTCCAAGTGTGGGTTCGAGCCACGCATCGAGAAGTTTTGATTCGAGAGCTTGCTCTTGGCATCAAAAGTGACGATGATGCGCGCAACGATTGCGTAGCGATTATTGCTGGCACTGGGAGCGCGCTCCTCTGTTGCGGTATAATATAATGTGTTCGAATGAATGCTAATACAACTGAATAGAAAATTGTGTTCGCACGCATTCATGCTCCCATAGCCCAATCGGCAGAGGCAGCAGACTTAAAATCTGCCAAGTGTGGGTTCGAGTCCCACTGGGAGTACTAGCTGATTTTGGCTAATGTCCAGCTCGTACATACCCCTTGTAGTTCCTCTTCGAGACGCGAAAATATGCAATAAGTCTCATGAGATCTGGCGAATGCGTACGTAGGCATATATCTGTATTGCCTAGTAGACGTTCACTATGTTTGCAGCGATAACGAAGTAGTGTACATACTGATCGGAAAGAAGGATGTATATGGTATTTCATGCGTGGTCAATTATCCCGTTTGCCGCTATGTTGCTTGCAATTGCTGTTTTTCCTCTTGTGCCAGCGCTGGCGCAAGTGTGGGAAAAACGAGTGTTTCAGCTTGGGCTTGCTCTTATCTTAGGTGTGCCCGTTGCAGTCTGGATGGTTCTTGGCGGAGAAAGCGGATACGTCGTTGAAAAACTCTGGGAGTACGCACAATTTATTATTTTGCTCTTTTCGCTTTTTGTGGTCTCTGGCGGTATTTTTCTTGCAGGCGATATTCGCGCAACGCCAAGAAATAATACGATTTTTCTTGGCGTGGGCGCGGCTCTTGCGTCTTTCGTTGGCACGACAGGTGCGGCAATGCTCTTTATCCGCCCTGTGCTCAATACGAATAAAGAGCGTACGCATAAAGCGCATACTGTGCTCTTTCTGATTTTTACTGTGGCAAACTGTGGCGGTTTGCTCACTCCGCTTGGCGACCCACCACTTTTCTTAGGTTTTCTGCAAGGCGTTCCATTTATGTGGACTTTCAATCTGTGGAAAGAGTGGCTTTTTGTAAATCTTCTTTTGCTCGTCACCTATTTCGCTTTAGATTGCAAATTCTATGCGAAGGAACCAAAAGCGGCAATTACGGCAGACGATACCGAACGGGAGCCTCTGGCTGTGCGTGGCGTGCTGAATTTCTTGTGGCTTGCCGTTATCGTCGTAGCTGTTGCTATTGCTCCCTCAATTGATCTGCATGCCATCGAAGAAGGCACAGCAAGCATGGCGGCATTTCTTCCAATAAGAGAGCTGCTTATGCTCGCAGCTGCAGGCGCATCATATGCCACTACTCAAAAATCGGTGCGTTTTGGCGATAACGAGTTTACGTGGGGGCCAATCGCAGAAGTTGCTGCACTCTTTATTGGTATTTTTATGACGATGATGCCAGCGCTCAAATACCTTGCTCAGGTTGCTCCAAGTTTGCCGCTCAATCGCGTCACCTTCTTCGCCTTTTCTGGAGGGCTTTCGTCTATGCTCGATAACGCCCCTACTTACCTTACGTTTTTCGAAATGGCAAAAACTCTGACGCTCGAAGGAGTAAACGTAGTGGCAGGCGTGCCAGAGCCGTATTTGATTGCGATCTCTACAGGGGCTGTATTCTGCGGAGCTATGACGTATATCGGCAATGGCCCGAATTTTATGGTGAAATCCGTTGCAGATTCTCAAGGTGTGCATATGCCGAGTTTTGGCGGTTATATCGTGAGGGCACTGGAATATCTGTTGCCAGTTCTGATTGCGCAATGCTGCTTGTTTATTGCCGAATCGCTCACAGCGCACATATGTGGCATACTCATTCTCGCTTTTGTGTTGGCACGCGCAGGATACTACGTGATACAGGCAAGAAAACTTGAAGCAGCTAATCATGCTGCCAGTGTGAACAGCTAATGAGGTAGTGGCGGCCGAGCTGGTGAGCTGTGTGTAACGTGTGTTTTAAACGTCAATCGAGATCATTTCGGTCGATTTGATCTACCGCATGGACGTAGGGCAAAGATGCAATAGAGCTGAGTAAATCTTTTTGAGGCATTCTTCCCTCGAACTTCATAATGACGCGAGTTCCGTTTCCTTCTTCCGTTTTAATTTGCGCTGTAGAGGTAACGGCTGCTTTATAGCCTAGGCTGGAGGCGATTTCGAGAACGCGATGCATCACTCCGTGGCCCGATTCATATTCGATCACAGTTCGCATATTGCATCCTGATGAGGGAATTCGATTAATAAGAGGTCCGACGATAAATACCATAAGGTAGTGTAAAGCGAGTGCATATAGTGCAATGGGGAGCATGAGAGCTCCGCAAGCAACGCCCAAAGCGGCCGATAGCCAGATGGTTGCAGCTGTAGTAAGTCCGCGTACTGCATCGTTATTGACGAAGATTACTCCTGCTCCAATGAAGCCGATTCCAGATACAATCTGGGCGGCAATTCGGGAGGGGTCTACCATTACTGCCGATGTTTCTATTGCGCTAAAGCCGTATGCGGAGATAAGAGTAAAAACGCATGCGCCCATCCCTACAAGAACATGGGTTTTGACGCCAGCATTTTTATGATGTATTTGTCTTTCGATCCCAAGCAGGCTGCAGAGGATGAAACAGATTGTTAGTGCGATAAATTGTTGAGAAAGCGCAGAGGTGCTTGATATAAGAAATTCCATATGATCTCTTCTAAAAAACTATGTGAGTAATACTTGTGGTAGATAAAAAGAAACATAAGTGGAAGTGACGATAAAGGTTAATCGTTTTCGTTAGTAAAGTCTTCGATGCTGACTGGCTCAAGTTTCCATTGAGACCATGAGCTTGTGTCTTTTGTAGAAAGGTAGTTGTATGCGAATGGAATTCCATACGTATATCTATCGTCCCATTGAAAATTAATTTCTCTATTGTCTTTATCCAGATAACGATTTTGTGGTGTTCTATTCCATTTTGTTTCTTCTCTCTCACAGTTTTCGCTCCAGAAAATTGTGTCATCGCGTGAAGGATCAGCAAAAGCGCACATACCACTTCGGGGGTCTTTGATGTGCATTTTTCCTTCTCCTACAGTTTCAATTTGAAGGATTGCGCTGTATTTTTTCTCTCTTTGTAAAGAGCAAGCTGCTGTCCATAAGTATCTTCCTGGATCTGACCGTAGGCATACTTCTCCTCCCCATGCTTCGGCGCTGCCTCCGTTCCAACCTTTCATACGTACAAGTGAGTGGTTAGGGATTTGGTTTCCAGAAGCTAAGATAGCAAGTGTGGAGTACATATCTTCTGGCGGAGAGACTGGAGAGGGGCGAGCTTCGGTATTGAGGTAATTATATTTAAGTGCGTAAAGCTCAATTGTGTCTGTGTCGTCCGCGGTAATAATACTTGCTCCGATATTTCGCGCCCAATCAAGATTCATGCGCCAATCATCTTGCTCAGCTGCGATCGGGGTAGAAGAGCGGCGATCAGAAAGTTGATAGCAACAAGAAGAATTGTTATTAAAAAAGGCTTGATTGACGGGTATAGCAGTATGGTCTCCGAAAGTGTTTGGTACAGTGTATCCGGCTGTTGGACCTGTAGGGAAAAGAACGTAGTCTGGAACTGGGACGAAAACTCCAAGTTTCTTTTGATAAAAATGAGTGAGAGCAATATATTCGGCTACTGTTCCCGTTTTAACGTTGTCGAAATCTACGCTTGTTGGTGCTAAATAATCACCGAATGGGCTTTCTTGTTGCGAAGTTCGAAGAAATTCAGATGAGTCTTTTACGACTACTTCAATTATTGGAGCGAAGGTATGTGGCTCCTCTCCCCATAAAGCTACAGCTCGAGAAGCATTAGTGCTTAGTTCGAACTCTGAGGGGTTTTCGATCGTTGTTCCTTGATTGAGTTGTAGTGCAGAACTTGGGGTAATAACGGGCATCACGAGATAGTCGTCAAAAATTCCTTCGCGTTTCAACGCTGATGTCCAAGATTGTGGAGTAGGGAATGCGGCAATGTTAAATTTAATAATTGCGCGTTTTAATATTTCGGCGTTAGGGTTCACTCGATTGTGACTATTTAATAGGCGAGCTACCTCTAATATGGCATCGTATTCTTTTACTTCAAAGTGCACTATTGAGTTTGCGTCATTGTCGATCATGTAGTTGATGAGATCATTTACTGTCGGGACGGTGTAATGGCTTTCGGAGCGGTCTGGGCGTACCAAATGCTTTTTAATGAGATCTGTGTAGGCGATATTTTTGAGAGGCTGATTTGGTCCAGTGTTTTCTTCAGGGTTGTAATCAGGCTCAAGCATTTTTCCGATATGGGTATCATGAAAAAGCACTAATTCTCCGTCTGCTGTAGTACGCACATCCGTCTCTATAGCTGGCTGACAGGCGTTAAATGCTTTTGCAAAGGCACCCATGCTATTTTCTGGAATAGCCGAATCAAAACTTCCTCGATGGCGCGCCGTGATGATTTTATCCGCGTTGGTAGTGCTAATCAGTTCGTTATATTGGGTTTCCCAGCTTGGGCAATGGTCGTAGTTTACTTCGTTTTCATTAGCGTTGGACGCGATGGGATGGAGTATAGCGAAACTGTGAAGCAATATGGCAGTGAGAAGTGAAATGATGATTTTTAGTTTCAGTTTCATGGGTGACCTTTTCGAATGTAAATAGGTGATGAAAGAGTACTTGCCAATTTTCAAGCAATATGTTTTCATACTAATGAACGCGCGTTCATTTGACAAGGGGAACCGCGTTACCTTTTCAATGAAGAAGAGCAGTGGCTGTAAGAACAGTCAATTGAGGAGAAAAATAATGAAACCACGTAAACTTACAGCTTCGGTGGCTGTGCTTGGATTAACTGCAGCGGCACTTTCGGGATGTGCAAATATTCTTGATCCAACAGCAGAAGGATCTCTCACAATATACTCAAATTCAATTTCAGACGGCCGAGGTGACTGGCTTGTCGAACAAGCTAAGGAAGCTGGTTTTAATCTAAACCTCGTAGATATTGGTGCTGGTGATGTGTACAACAAGTTAGTTGCTGAAAAAGAAAATCCGGTGGCTGACGTTTTCTTCGGTCTTAACGATATTTACGGTCACAACTTATCCGCTCAAGGAATTCTTGAAGATTACACTCCTGCGTGGGCAGATGAGGTTGATACAGCAGGCGCGGGAGATGCTAAAAGCTATTGGCCGATTGTTCGTGAGCCGATAATGCTTGTATGTAATACCGCGGTATATCCTACTGCAGAAGATATGCCGCAAGACTGGCAGGATTTGTGGACTAATCCGAAATTCGATGGGCGGTATGAATTCAATGGTTCTCTCGGTGGTGGTACCACGCAATTAGTTATTGCTGGCATTATTTCACGTTTCCCTGATCCAAACGGAAAATTAGGTATTTCTGATAAAGGCTGGGATGCGATCAAGGCTTACTACGAACACGGTTCACGTCAAGTAGATGGTACGGATCTTTATGCGAGAATTTCTCAAGGAGAAGTAGATTGCGGGCAAATGTGGCTTGCTGGAAAAGTCAAACGCGAGGAGCAATTTGGTGTGAAAACTGAAGCTGCTCGTCCAGCGATCGGCGTTCCAATGGTTCATCAATTCTTAGGAATAATTAAGGGAAGTAAGAAAACGCAGAAAGCGCAAGAATTTATTGATTGGTTTGGTAGCTCCGAAATGCAAGGAAAATGGAGCAAAGAATTTGCAACTGCTCCGATGAATATGAAAGCTGAAGGTGATGCTTCAGTGATCGAATATACGGATTCTTTTAAAGCGCAAGAGATGGACTGGAGTTTCATAGCCGAAAACCTCAGTTCATGGATTGAAGAAATCGAACTCAAATACGTTAAGTGAAACGTATCTATGCATGGGATAGAAGCTCGAAAATGATTAAGTTTGAGAATGTAGAAGTTACGTACGACGATTTTGTGGCTATTCCAGATTTTAATCTTGAGATTCGAGAAGGTGAATTTTTTACTTTCTTAGGACCTTCAGGATGCGGAAAAACTACAGCGCTTCGTGCTTTAGCTGGGCTTATCCAGCCTACCAGCGGCAAGATATATATTGACGGCAAAGACGTCACCAAATTGCCATCTGATAAACGTCACGTTGGTATGGTCTTTCAAAATTATGCACTCTTTCCTACGATGAGCGTGTATGAGAATATTGCGTTTGGCTTAAAAGTAAATAAGTTGAGTCGTGATGAAATTGATGATCGAGTGAAAGCTATTGCGAAAGAAGTTGAGCTAAGCGATCAGCAGCTTCAGCGCAATATTGGAGAGCTTTCCGGCGGGCAGCAGCAGCGTGTTGCTATCGCTCGTTCACTTATTATGCGTCCGAAAATTCTTTTGCTTGACGAGCCGCTTTCCAATCTTGATGCGAAACTTCGCCAGCAATTACGTGTGCAGATCAAAGATATGCAAAGGCATTTTGGAATTACCTCTGTTTATGTGACTCACGATCAGACTGAAGCATTGACGATGAGTGACGGTATTGCCGTCATCAATGCTGGGCGTATTGAACAGATCGGCACTCCACGTGAAGTATACTCACACTCGCAAACAGAATTCGTGTGCACTTTTATCGGTGAAGCAAATAAACTCTCCGTGGATGCACTACGTAAGCAGGGAATAGAGACTCCCGGAAATTCCGCCTATGTCCGCGTGGAACGTGTATACCTCAATACCTCGCAAACTCAGATTCCTGAAGATCGCGTTGTATTTACTGGGAAAATCGTAGATTCGAGGTATGAGGGTACGAATACTGCGTACCTTGTGGATTATGGTGCCCAGGATTTGATGCAGGCAATCGTCAAAGAAGATGGTTCTTCTCCGTTCCATATCGGTGAAGAATGCGTGGTAAGCGTAAATCGCTCAGATATTCTCTTTTACGAAGGGCAATGATATGGGTAAGTTCATGCGAACTAAATCTATGCGTTCCATAGAGAGAATGCTACGCAGTCCATTCAACGTGGTAGTGCTGTTGCTGTTGGCGTGGTTTATTATCGCTTTCTTGATCATGCCATCGGTGAATGTGTTGGTTTCGGCATTCACTCCCGAAGGGCATTTCACATTTCGAGTATTTAGCCGTCTCTTCGAATCCGACAAAGCGATTTCCTCGCTGAAAAATAGTTTTATTTTGGCGTGTATTCTTTCAGTGACGGTCAATATTACGGGTATTTTTATTGTGCTCGTCACCCGCTACTTTGATATAAAAGGAGCAAAAATCCTATGGCTCGGGTATGCAACTTCGCTAGTGTATGGCGGTATTACGCTCGTATCTGGGTATAAGTTTATTTACGGGCAAAATGGGTATCTCACGCAGCTGATACTTAAGCTGTGGCCAGGAGTGGATCCGACGTGGTTTTCCGGGATGTTTGCGGTTGTATTTGTGATGACGTTCGCTACAACTGGCAATCATATGCTCTTCCTCGGAAATTCTATGGCGAAAGTGGATTATCAGACGGTGGAAGCATCGGCAATGATGGGCGCCTCAGCGTGGACAACGCTCGTCCGGGTGGTGATCCCAACGCTTAAACCGATGATCTTTGCTATCACTACTCTCACTTTTCTCGGTGGTTTAGGTGCTATGAGTGCTCCGCTTATTCTGGGTGGAGAAGAATTTCAAACGATTGCTCCGATGATGCTGACTTTTGCGAATAGTTCTGGTTCGCGTGATTTAGCTGCAGGTTTAGCGATGTTTTTAGGTGCAGCCACACTTATTCTTGTGGCAGTGCTAAACCGTATTCAGCGAGGCGGTCAGTATTTTTCGGTCTCTAAGGTGCCTTCTGCGATTGTGAAGCAGAAAATCGAAAATCCAATCGCAAACGTTCTTGTGCATATTGCGGCATATCTGCTCTTCTTGGTGTACATGATTCCGCCAGTGATGATTACGATCTTTTCGTTCACTGATGCAAAAGCAATCCAGACGGCTAATATCACCGCGGAATCGTTTACGCTAGAAAACTATCGCTATGCATTGACGCAAGCCAGTGGATTACAGCCGCTCATCGTTTCAGTTGTTTATAGCGGCTTAGCGGCACTGATCGTGGTGATGATGATCCTTTTTGCTGCTCGTATCGTTAATAAATTCCGCAATCCAGTGACGACGATCCTAGAGTATCTCTTGCATATTCCGTGGGTTTTACCCTCGGTGCTTATCTCGCTCGGTTTAATCATTACTTACTCGCAAAAACATGCAATTGTGGGTGGTTTAGTACTTACGGGTACGACAGTACTCCTGCTTGTAGGATATATCGCTGAGAAGATTCCTTTTAGCTTTCGACTTTTGAATGCTTCGTTTGCCGGAATTTCAGAAAGCTTAGAAGAAGCGGCTTCGATGCTAGGGGCTTCGACATTTTATATCACACGTAAGATTATGATTCCCATGGTTCTTCCTACTGCGCTTGCTGTAGCAGCATTGAACTTCAACTCTTTGCTCGAAGACTTCAATGTTTCAACATTTCTATCGCACCCCGTGCTGCAACCTCTCGGTGTTGTGATCAGGCAGGCAACGAAAGGCGACACAGTGAAAGATTCGACGGCGCTCATCTTTGTTTACACCGTGTTATTGATGATTATTGGGTCGATTATCTTGTGGGCAGTCTACGGAGAGCATAAGGGAATTAAAAAGTATTTAGCTAAGCGGCGTAATGCGCGATTTACTGGAAAGAACACGAAGGTAGCAGCATGAAAGTTACAGTAAAAGGAGCTTTTGAGAGGGCTCAGGAAACATCGTATCCACTTATTGCGGTGCATCGAGGTAGCGCTGCTGGTGTAGTAATCTCAAACACTGAGTTGGGTGCTCGTGCGAGTCTCGCAGCAGGAGGCGATATGGTGGAGCTTGATGTGGCACGCAGCAGTGATGGAGTGTATTTCAGTTTTCATGATACCTATGAGCCGATCCTGCTTGGTGAATCACGTACAATCGGGCAGATGACGGCTGAGGAGATTGAAAAACTTCCATATTACGGGATCCAAGGATCTGCATGCGGATACCCAGAACGATATTCGGATACGCTTGCATCTCTTCCAGGAGTGCTGATCAACGTAGACCGATCCTATCGTTACTGGGAAGATGGTTTTCTTGATGATCTTGCCACATGGGCTGATCCTGATTGCGTATTGATTAAATCTGATCCGTCTCAAGAATATCTCGGAGCAGTCGCTTCATGTGCCACGAAATTTCCGTATATGGCGGTTGTGAAAAACCGTGAAGAAATTAAAAAAGCGTGCAAAGCGGCAGCAGACGGCAACATTGATCTTATCGCTTTCGAAATAATCGCAAGCGAATCAAACGATCCGCTGCTTGATCCGCGATATTTAAAGTCGCTTAAAGAGAGTGGATACGCGCTGTGGTTCAACGCGATTAACCTTGAAAATGGTTCTGTTTTATGCGCAGGATTTGACGATTCGGTATCTATTTTTGATGATCCGGATCAAGGGTGGGGAAAGCTCGCAGATCTTGGTGCGACGGTGATTCAAACCGATTGGCCAAGCTTGCTGCGAAAATATCTGAATTCCAGATGTAGAAATTGATATTCGCTAGCATTGTAGAGTATCGGGTGGCGTTGAGCGTTAAATGCGTTTTTGTGCCACCCGATTTACTATATGGCGCAAAACGATAGCGATTCGCTATTTTAGGAAAGTTTATACAAAGGCGTGTTACTCTTTTCCAAGTAGTATATCCATACAAAATAGAGCGAAAGAATGAAAAAATCTCCTTCCCTCACTGTAACGATGCAAGCTGTAGCTCAAGACGCTGGAGTTTCGCGCGCTACGGCATCTCGGGTGTTTTCTCATCCTGAGCTCGTAGATGAGCGCACTCAAAGCAAAGTTTTAGAAAGTGCCCGCAAACTCGGATACGTACGTAACGAGGCAGCTACTCAGCTTGCGCGCAAATCGTCAGATATGATTGGTTTATTGTTGCGTGATGCTCAAAATCCTGCGTATGGATATCTGCACGATGCAATACTGGCTGAATCTTTTCATCGAAATCTCTTTGTGACCACGATGTCTGCTGGTGATTATCATAAAGACAGCGGCGAAATTTTGCGTATGTCGCGTCTTATGCAGTTTCGTCCAGCAGGAATGTATGTTGCTTCTGGTTTGATCTCGTCTGAAGATCTTCGCCCGTTCGCTGCGCAAGTTCCTTCTATCGTGCTTGCACGATGTGTAGATGTGGAGGGGCTTCATGCTGTGGGCTACGATGAGTTGGCAAATGCGCACATGATTGCTGACGCTGTCATCAAAGCTGGGCATACGCGAATAGCAGTGTGCGTAACTGATCGTTTCAGATCTCAAACGGAGCATTTGCGAACGATGACGATGATTGAGCGTCTTCGAAAATATGGGGTAGATGTCTATCTGCTTGAAAATCAAAACGTTCTGGATGATCTTGATCTTTTGGTTCCAACTGTTAGTGAGCTTATGGTTGCGCACAAGATCACTGCTGTGATGTTTGCCAATGACGTGCGAGCGCTGAAATTTATGGTGAAAGCAAAAAAAATCGGGCTGCGTATTCCGGAGGATATCGGCGTGACGGGATGTGACGGTGTCGGATTAGCGAGTGAAATAGCGGGGTTGCTCACTGTGAAAGTTCCTGTGGAGCGTGTGTGCGCGGTGGCGGCCGAGCATATGCGAAGTTTCGTTGTAGAGCGTGCCATTGTGAGTGAGCCAATCCATGAATTTTTTGCTGGAGAAGTTGTTGGCGGTGCAACGGTCTAAGTCGCTAACGTTTGAAGGAATCTGCACTTTTCTTCTCTTGCTCTGTGAAAATATCCTATATCTACATATATGGCAGTTCGGAGCTTTCTGTTGTCACTTGCGCTGTGCGAGATTTTGCGGCTCGGTAGGTGATGCGCTTAGGTTTTGGCAGGAAATATATTCTTCTATGAAGCTGGGAGGGGGATGGAAACTGAGTGAAAAGTGCGTAAAGTGCCGAATGGTATCTACGTAAAACATGAATGAAAATTACTGGGCGTAGTCGTAGCCAGAGAAGCCTAGTAATATATTTCTGCATTGCTTAATGGCTGCCGATATTGAGGATTGGCTTGCTAAAATTTAGCTCTTCAGCATTTGCAATGCTGGGAATTAGCTGAAAATTGTTCGCTTATGGGTTAGGGAGTAGAAAGAAGTGCGCCTGCCTTAGGTAGAATAAGAGCAGAAGGAGATCGCATTGATCTTATGCAGATCGCCGGAGGGTAGGTGATCGGCAGTTCGCGATGGAAAGGAGTATCACCGTGAGCAACCCAGTGATGAATAGAAACCCTTATTTCCGAAATACGGGAGTTCGCCCAAACCAATATCAAGGGGCGCAGCAAACGCAAGAATCGCAGTATGCAACTGATTATGCGCAGCAATATAGTTCGCCCGCGTACCAGCAGGTAAATCAGGGGTATCAGCAGCAGTTCGATGCTCAAGATTCGATGTTCCAAGCCCAAGCTGCTGCTTACGCTGCCAATGGGCAAGGTAGCGCTTTTGCTTCTACGAACGTTTCTACGGATACTATGACGTATCGTGACGCAATGAATAAGACGGCACTTCTCCTCGGAGTAACTGTGCTTGCTGGGATTGCAACAGTCACGATGTTTGGATCTTCTCCAGCGGTAATGATCAACGTGGCAATGGTGAGCACTATTGCGGCATTTATTGTAGGGATGATTGTTGCTTTCAAGCGTATCGTTCCTGCAGGTCTTGCATTTGCCTATGCGGCACTTGAAGGCGTTGCGCTCGCAGGAATTACCGCTGCGCTTGAAGCTTTCTATCCAGGTGTGGCTATGCAGGCGATTTTAGGGACGGTAATCGTCGTCGGCGTCACTCTCATGCTGCATTATTCCGGCAAAGTGCGCACTACTGCTAAAGGCATGAAATACGTGATGATTATTGCTCTAGCAGGGATCCTCTTAGGCCTCGTGAACATGTTTATTACGATGTTTACGGGAAAGAGTTTTTACTTCTCTAATCCAACGCTAGGCATAGGCCTCGGCGTGATTATGATCCTCGTAGCAGCGTATATGCTCATCAACGATTTTGAGCAGGTGCAATATGCGGTCAATAATGCGGCTCCGAAGAATTTTTCATGGACGTGTGCTATCGGTATCGTTATGACGATTCTCTGGATTTACGTAGAGGTATTGCGTATCGCTGCGATTATCGCCGATAACCGTTGATACAAACTAATTCAGCAAACTAAACCTAAACTAAAAGTGGCTCTCAAACTTATCGTGAGAGCCACTTTTATAATCTGAACGTGAGAAAACGTGGGAGACTCCTATTTTGCAGAAATAATATCTACCACGAAAACGAGTACATCCGTGCCTGCAATACCTGCGCGAGGATTACCAGCTTCGCCATATCCTTTAGTGGGAGGCACGCTGATGACGATACGGCTGCCAACGGTTTTGCCGACGAGTGCCTGATCCCATCCCTGAATCACCATACCGACGCCGATAGGGAAACGGGCTGGTTTGCCTCGATAATAAGAAGAATCAAAAATATCGCCTGCCCAGATCTGACCGTGGTAGTTCACTTCGATCTCTTGCCCAGCGCGCACAATTGCCCCATCGCCCTCATGCAAAACCTGGACGCGAAGCCCTTTAGGGGCATCGGCTCCTTCAGGGAAGGTGAGAGTTGGAGTATCGCCAAAATTTCCAGAAACTTCAGGAAGAATAGTATGTGCCATAGTAGCTGCAGCCTTTCAGAGCGTTTCGATTTTTACGACAGTGACGCTAAATTCTTTTCCGTTTGGAGCGGTATAGCTCGTGGTGTCGCCTTCTTTCAAGCCGAGAATAGCGGCGCCAAGTGGAGCTGTCTCTGGATAAACATCAATATCGACATCTTCTGCAGCTTCGCGCGATCCTAAAAGGAAGTGCTTTTCGTTTCCGTTCACATCTGCGGTAATCACGAGACCTGGCGCAACTTTTTCCACACTTGTTGGAGCTTCCCCAACTTCGGCGTGTTCAAGAAGATATGTGAGTTCTTGAATACGCCCTTCAAGTTTTGCCTGCTCTTCGCGTGCCGCATGGTATCCGCCATTTTCTGAAAGATCTCCCTCGGAGCGTGCCGCTTCAATGCGTTCGACGATTTCTGCGCGTGTTTTGGTTTTCATCGTCTCAAGTTCGGAGCTGAGGCGCTCGAAGCTTTCTTTTGAGAGCCATGTTTTCCCTGAGTCTGCCATAGTACTTCTCCTTAGGTAATGCCGTGCTACGCAACGCACGGCATCGCTGTTTTAAGTAAAAGGCACATACCATGTGGCACGTGCTTTCTAGCGCTAGAGACTACCACGGATAGGTAGTCTTTCCAAGCATTTACGCCTATGGATTAAACGCTAGGCAATGAGGAGGTGCTTAGCTCATCACTGCAAGCCAGATAGCTACCGCGTGGCAGGCGTAGCCCGCAACCGTTCCAGTGTGGAAGAATTCGTGAAACCCAAAATAGCGTGGCCAAGGATTAGGTTTCTTAGTGGCATAAAAAACTGCTCCGACCGTGTAGCAGATTCCTCCCGCAATAAGCAGCCATACGATGGCAGGGCCTCCCGAAACCCAATATTCAGGCAAGAACCATATGGCAACCCACCCAAGGAGTACGTAGCATGCAACTGAGAGGACGCGTGGAGCCGTTATCCATGCAACTTGCATAATAATTCCCGCCAGTGCTCCAATCCACACAATGCACAAGACGAGAGTGCAGGTGCTTCTATCCAGAAGTGCCACACTTAAAGGTGTGTAAGTGCCAGCGATAAGCAGAAAAATGTTGGAATGATCCATACGCTTAAGGGCACGCAAAACTGCAGGCTTCCATTTTCCCAGATGGTAGGTAGCCGATACTCCAAATAAGATTAAGCCGCACGCGAGATACACGGCACACGCCCACTTTAGCCCAGCGCTGGGGGCAAGGCACACGAGAACGATTGCGTTTGCAAGCGCAAGAGGAGCTGTGCCTGCGTGAATCCATCCGCGCATTTTTGTTTTCATAAGCTGAGTGGTCTTGGGATTTTTCGCTTTTATGTGCATGCTGTGGTGTGTGGGCGAAGATTCATGTGAATGTGTTGGAATGTGTGGCGTAGGTGAAGCCTTCATTCTTTGCCTCTTTCTGGTATCGCGTATTGTGCACGATGCTTGCTGCGTTCAGAGCTTATCTGATCTTATTGTGTGATGTTGAAAAATATCTGAGTACAGCTTAACTCATCTTTTGAAAGCGCTGTTATGCGTTACCATTGAGCTATGTGGAAGCCAGAATTTCTGTACAAGCTGTATGAGGCAAATCTCGCCCGTCAAATAGTACGTTCAGGTGTGCCTAGGCATATCGGTATTATTCTCGATGGAAATCGCAGATGGGCACGAGAGCTTGGTATTTCTGCTGCTAGCGGGCATCGAAAAGGCGCCAATCATGTTGTTGAAGTGCTTGATTGGTGTGCAGATGCTGGAATTGAAATCGTCACTTTATGGATGCTATCAACGGATAACCTCAAGCGTGCTCACCAGGAGCTTGAGGAATTGATTGATATTATTGTGCGTCTCGTTCAGGGCTTAGCACAGAGCAAAAAATGGAATCTGCACGTGATGGGAGATTTAAATCTTTTACCTGCTACTGCGGCAGAAGCTATTGCGGATGCAGTTCTGGCAACGGAAAATGTGAAAGGACTTACGGTAAATATTGCAGTAGGTTACGGTGGGCGGCAGGAGATCACTCAAGCAGTGCAGGATTATCTTAAAGAAAAAGCTGAACAGGGCTGTTCTCTAGCGCAGGTTGCCGATGAGGTGACGATTGACGATATCACTGCTCATATCTATACCAAAGGTCAGCCAGATCCAGATCTCATTATTCGCACAAGCGGGGAGCAGCGAATGAGTGGTTTTATGATTTGGCAAGCTGTGCACACAGAGTTTTATTTTGCAGAGACGTATTGGCCAGATTTTCGCCGCACGGATTTCTTGCGGGCTTTGCGAAGCTATTCTCAGCGGGAGCGACGCCGAGGAAAATAGTATATAGCGAGAAAATAGTGCAGGAAGTTACAGATAAGAAACAGTGCTAAAAGATGGAACCTTCTACTGCATAGCTTTCTGAGTGGGCAGAGATTTCTCGTCGAGTAGGAGGGTTTGCGCCAGAGCGAGTGACGGTAATAGCTGCTGCAGTTGCTGCGTATGTGCCTAGTGAAGTGAGCATTGAGTCAGAAATCTGGCGTAGGCGAGGCACATCTTCGCGCCCGATTAGCGAAAGGCGAGCAAGCCCGTCAATCAGAGCTGCCATCGTTGCATCTCCAGCGCCTACAGTATCTGCTACTGATACTTTAAGAGCATTCACGTGAATGGAATGATCGCGAGTAAAGAGATTCATGCCACGAGATCCTTCGGTGAGGACCACGAGAGACACTCCTTTAGTGAAGCACATATCCACAAATTTTCCTAGCTGCTCAGAATCCATAGCTCCAAAGCACAGCTCAATATCTTCGATACTTGATTTGAAAATATCGACGATTCCTAGATATTCAGTGATTTGGGTGCGGTATTCCTGCGCTGTTCCTGCTAAGCCGATACGTACATTCGGATCGTAGGAGATAGTCGCATTTTCTTTGAAAAAACTTATCCACTGGCGCACGGTTTCAGCGCCAGGCATGAGATGAGCACCGATTGAACCTATATGCACGTGGCGGGGAGCGTCGCGCAGCAGATCGGCACAATCTTTATCGTTATGTGGGGGAGCGGGAAATGATGAACGTATATCAAATCTATAGGAGGCGTGCCCCTCGCCATCAACGTGTGCATACGCCATTGACGTTGGCTCATCATCAATAGACCCAAGCATTAAACTTACGCTTGACGCAGTGAGGTGATTGACGATTGTATTCCCAGCATCATCGTCACCAATTCTTGTGAGAAGAGCCGTTTCGCGTCCGAGCCTGCTTAGCCCCACGGCAACGTTGAGTGGCGAACCGCCAGGGAAGTGCCCAGGCTCACCCGTTTCAGGATCATAGATGACGTCGATCAGAGATTCGCCAATTACGAGCGTATTCATCGAGTTTCCTCAAATTCGCTGGTACTTATGGGGGTAGTTTCGTTTGCGGTCGATATAGCTTCGGCTGCTTCTGTGGCTTCGCGTGAAGCGGTGAGTCGTTCGCGAGCACCTGCAAGCCATGCTTCACAACGCCGTGCAAGAGCTTCTCCGCGCTCCCACATAGCCAGACTTTGTTCGAGCGGGATATTGCCTTGTTCGAGCTGCGCTACAATCTCGATTAGTTCTGAGCGTGCGTCTTCGTAGCTAAGGTGAGCAACAGCAGCATCAAGCTCGGCAGCAGACGGCGCTGCAACAGATACGGGGGTGGTGTTCATAGCGCCTTGATCCTATCTGTATCTCGCTTATGCGCTTCATGTACTTCTACCGTTAGCTGACCATCTCGCATAAGCACGTCGAGGTGTGCTCCGCTGCGCGTTTCGTCAATGCTGCTCACTAGAGTACCTTTTTCATCTCGTAAAATACTGTATCCCCGATTTAGCGTAGAAAGTGGGGATAAAGTCCGTAACTGTGCTAGTGAGCTGCGCACATTCATTAGCTCTGTATGAAATGCTGTGTGTATATGGCTTTGCCCCCATGCTCGTATATTGGTGAGCTCTTGAGCCCGAGCATCGAGCATACGCTCTGGATACGCCAACGCAGGGCGAGCACGCAAAGCAGATATATCGGTGATTTTTGTATTGACGATTCGAGCCATTGCTGTACGCCCACGATGCAGATCAGAGTGGAGTTTTTCTCTCTGCTCACTCATATCGGGAACGATTCTGCGAGCTGCGTCTGTGGGGGTAGAAGCGCGTATATCAGCCACTAGATCTAAAAGTGGGCTATCTGCTTCATGCCCGATTGCTGAAACTATCGGTGTGTGCGCTGCAAATGCTGCTCGTATGAGAGATTCGTCAGAAAAAGGCAAAAGATCTTCGGGCGAACCACCGCCGCGTGCAAATACGATGACGGCAACATCCTCGGAGCTGTCTAGCTCTGCTAATGCGGCGATCATTGCCGGCACAGAGCCTGATCCTTGGACCTGAACCTGTTTAATCACAAACTGTACGTTTGGCCAGCGCAAGCGCGCATTGACCACGACGTCTTTTTCTGCCTCAGTATTGCGCCCAACGATCAAACCAATCTTTTGCGGCAGAAAAGGGAGATCTTTTTTATGAGACGCAGCAAAAAGACCCTCAGCAGCGAGCTTAGCTTTAAGTGCTTCGATTCTCGCTAGAAGATCACCCACGCCCTTTTCGCGTATTTCATCTGCAAATAAGGTAAAAGAGCCGTTTCCCTGCCAAAAATCAGGTTTTGTGAGTGCAACGACTTTCGTGCCCTCAACGATTGAGGGCGGTAGGGCATGGCTCCACATTTTTACGGTAATTGTGATCTGCGGGCGTGCTTCGAGATCCGCAAGTTGGAAATACTGCACTTTTGCATTCGGTCTGCGCTTAATAGAGGTCACTTCACCTTCCACCCACATTCGGCTCATCTTACTGATGTATTCACCGATTTTCGCTGATAGAAGGCGCAGTGGCCAAGGGCTTTCTGCGGTTGTGTCGGCAGCCATTTGCGGAAGATGGCTAGGCACTATTACAGGTTTATATGGTTGATTCATATATTAAGAATCTCATAGCGTATAGGTAAAAATTGCGAAAAACTCGCGCACTTCGCGGCTAGGCTTATATATCGCTAAGATACAAGCATGACGGAAATTTCCCTTGCTGGGGCTTCAGCTTTTCCTGCGCCAGTGCCCTCGTCGCCCTCACCAGAGGGAAAGAAGATTTTACTCGCATCTCCGCGTGGCTATTGCGCTGGAGTGGATCGAGCAGTCGATGCAGTCGAGAAAGCTTTGGAGCACTATGGCGCTCCGATCTATGTGCGCAAAGAAATTGTGCACAATAAGTTTGTGGTCGAAGCTCTCTGCGCTCGCGGAGCTATTTTTGTGCACGATACAGATGAAGTTCCTGAAGGCGGGCGAGTGGTTTTTTCAGCGCATGGAGTGGCTCCAGCTGTTTATGAAGCAGCTCAAAGGCGTGGCTTGCTTACTATTGATGCCACCTGCCCGCTCGTTACGAAAGTGCACAAACAAGCTGTGCGTTTTGCTGCAGAAGATTACGATATTTTGCTGATCGGGCATGCAGGGCATGAGGAAGTTGAGGGGACGCACGGCGAAGCGCCAGATCGTATTCAGGTAGTTAATGATGTGAATGACGTCGATTCTATTCAAGTGCGCGATCCTGAGCACGTGGTCTGGATTTCACAAACTACTCTTTCTGTTGATGAGACGAAAGAAATAGTGGCAGCGCTCAGGCAGCGTTTCCCAGCTCTTATTGATCCTCCTTCAGATGATATTTGCTATGCCACTCAAAATAGGCAAGGCGCTGTGAAAGCTATGGCTCCCAAGGCAGACGTCGTCATCGTCGTTGGGTCTGCAAATTCCTCCAATTCAGTGCGGCTCGTAGAAGTCGCACTCGAAGCAGGAGCAGGGGCCGCCTATCGTGTAGATAAGGCGAGTGAGCTTGATCGTACATGGCTGGAGGGAGCTGCAGCTGTAGGAGTAACTGCGGGCGCTTCCGTTCCAGAAATTCTTGTGCGAGAAGTTGTGGCAGTGCTCAAAGCCGAAGGATACAGCGAGATTGAAAATATTGAGACTGCTAAGGAAGATGTGCAATTTTCTTTACCGAAGAATTTGCGCGCAGATTTGAAGGCGGCAGGTGTACAGGTTGATAAACCTCACCTCGTGCGGAAGTAGGTAAGCAGTGGACGTGACGCAGAATATTCCACTCGCCGTTACTGTGCAGCTCTTCGGCTCCTTTTGTTTTGCAATGGCTGCACACCTGCAAGATAAAGCAGTTGTCTCCGAAGTGCGCGAAAATCAGGAAAAAAAGAGTCTCAAAGGGAGCGAGCTGCTTGCGAGTATGAAAAAACCTCGCT
Source organism: uncultured Arcanobacterium sp. (assembly GCA_958428545.1). Taxonomy (GTDB): domain Bacteria; phylum Actinomycetota; class Actinomycetes; order Actinomycetales; family Actinomycetaceae; genus Arcanobacterium_A. Next base: position 50,581 of record CAUAGM010000005.1, read on the forward strand.
GGGTGGGAGGGCTTGCACTTATGGGAGTTTCGTTGATCTGCCAGATCACCGCACTTTTTTTCGCTCCTGTTTCTGTGGTGCAGCCAGTAGGTTTGATGGCCTTTCCGTGGTCGATGATTATTCAGGCACGCTCTGATAAGCATCGAATTCCCAAGCGTATGACGTCTGCGATGGGTGTGACGATTGCGGCAACAATTGGATTTACGATCCTTATTTCTCTTCACGCGGCACCTGAAGCAAAACTGCACCCTCTGCCAGTGTTGATCGGTGCACTTGTGATTTATCTGTGTGCTGGCATGATGGGCTGGATAGGTACTCATGGCGTGAAGAAGTGGCGCTCTCTGGCGTGGGCAAGCGGCGGTGCAATGTTTTACGGGTTGGAAGCGTCACTCGTTAAATCGCTTATCCAGTATGCTCGCCAGCACGTATGGCATTCTGATCCGCTTTTCTGGTGTATTCTTCTTGCGCTGATCGTGGGGAGTATTGCTGCTGGATGGATGATTCAGCAAGGTTACGCCACAGGAGCTGCAGAGCTGGTTGTGGCGTCAATGACGATCACTTCGCCAGTGGTTGCAGTGCTCTTCGGTATTATTGTGCTCGGGGAAGGTGCAAATCATACTCCGCTCGTCACTGCAGCAATCCTGCTTCTTGCTCTTATTGCCATTGCTGGTGTCGTGATATTGAGCTGGCTGCATACGCATATCGTTGAGGCGGAGGCTCATGCAGCGAAAGCAGCTCGTGCCCGTGCTGTTCGTGCCGCTCGGCGTCACCGTTAAAAGAGCGGGAATACTTGACGTTTTCTTGGGTATCTGCTCGAATAAGAAAAATCAGTTGAATCGGTAAAGACGCTGTGCCAAGCGATAGAGCTGCTTCGCGACAGCTACACCTGCGGTGCTTGTGCGGTTCGCTCCCCATACGAGAGGATGACGACGCAATCGCTTTGCCATGTCAGGGCTTTTTTCTTCGATGTCTTTCCACATTTGCTCACGCATAGCAAGCGCTTGCGAATCGCCGCGTAACGTGGCAAAAATCGAACTTGCTGCAACAAGAATCATCAAATAGTTAAACATATATCGTGCCAGTTGAGAGCTGGGCACATCTTCAGGAAGGGCATACGATTGTATGAGAATTTTCATGACGCGCATTTGCTGATCTAAGCGCCCAAGCATCACTCGTTCATTCACGCTCTGATCTTCGCGCCCGATAAAATAGCGGTAGAGATCAACTGGCAGATAGTAAAGTTTCTTCACGTAAGGTAAAGGCTGATACACCAAGACGTTGTCTACATAGAACGTGTGCCTGGGCATTTCCATACCTGATTCAATCAACACAGCTGTGCGATAAATCGCGGCGTGCATCATAATATACTGCCCGATACCGAAGGTGCCGATCTCGTCCCACGTGATGATTTTGTTCATAGGCAGAGCGCCTCGATATTTAATCACCTTATTGGTGCCTGTGAGAACGTGCTCATATACGTAATTGCACACCACAAGATCAACCTCTGCTTCAGTCGCAATAAAGTTGCGCAGGCGAGCTAAAAGTATGCCGCGTGCGGTGCGGTCGAGCCAGTCGTCAGAATCAACAACCTTAAAATAGACACCTCGAGCTGCTCGCAGACCTGCCATTACCGCTCCGCCATGCCCAGCGTTTTCTTGGTGAATTGCTCGAATAAGATGTGGATACTGTTCAACCCAGCGATCTGCTTTTTCTGCCGTTGCATCAGTTGAGCCGTCATTGACAATAATAATTTCTATATCGTTGCCAGCGCCGATCAGCGATTGAATGCACTGATCCATATATTCTGCTGAATTGTAGCAAGGAATAACAAACGTGATCGTTTTTTGCTCCGCTGTATTCGTCATATGTTTGAGAATACCACTAGACGCACAGACTTTTGGAAATTCCTCAGTACGTGTATATCCAAAAGCTATGCAGCGCTATAAACATGAAGGTAGCTAAAGCTCCGATGCAGTTAGTTTTTGAAGGCGTGGATCGGAGCTGGGATTCGCCCACCTCGCGCAGCAAACAGTTCCGAGCTGATTTTCCCGCCGCCAGGCACCGCCATAATTGGAGCAAAACCAAGCAATCCCCCAAATTCTGCCGTATCGCCCACTCCCTTACCTGGAACTGGAATAAGACGCACAGCTGTCGTTTTCTGGTTCATAATTCCGATCGCGCATTCATCGGCAATAATCCCAGTGATTGTGGCTGCTGGTGTATCGCCAGGAATCGCAACCATATCCAGTCCAACGGAGCAGATCGCCGTCATTGCTTCAAGTTTTGCCAGAGAAATCGTCCCAGCAGCGGCAGAATTGATCATATTGATGTCTTCAGAAACAGGAATAAACGAACCTGAAAGCCCTCCAACTGAGCCGCACGCCATGAGTCCACCCTTTTTGACGGCGTCATTCAACAGTGCAAGAGCTGCTGTGGTGCCTGGAGCTCCCACTTGCTCGATACCCATTTCCTCAAGAATTGCTGCAACGGAATCGCCCAGTGCCGATGTGGGTGCCAGAGAGAGATCAATAATACCAAACCTCACCCCAAGCCGTTCAGCAACGGTTGTGCCCACAAGCTGCCCCATACGCGTAATTTTGAATGCGGAAGTTTTAATTGCTTCAGCAGCAGTTTCAAAAGGTTTGCCACGCACGGTACGCAAAGCACGCTCTACTACGCCAGGGCCTGAAACTCCCACATTGATGACGGTATCTGGCTCGCTCACGCCATGAAAAGCTCCTGCCATAAAAGGGTTGTCTCCCACGGCATTGGCAAATACTACGAGTTTCGCAGCGCCGATGCCATCTGCCTGAGCGGTTGCTTGGGCAGCCTCTTTGATGACAGCGCCCATCTGGGCTGCAGCGCCCATATTGATTCCCATCCGCGTAGAGCCGATATTCACTGAGGAACACACAATATCTGTGCAGGCAAGAGCTTCTGGAATAGAATCAATCAATGCTGTGTCGGCTTCAGTTCGCCCTTTATCCACGAGAGCGCTGTATCCGCCCACAAAATCGACGCCGACTGCTTTTCCTGCACGATCAAGAGCTTGAGCAAAAGGAATGACGTCAGCGGCTTTTACAACGCCAGAGGCTGCGGCAACGAGGGCAATAGGCGTCACAGAAATACGCTTATTGATAATTGGTACGCCAAACTCGTCGGCAACGGCGTTCGCAACTTCTACCAAACGCGCTGCTTTCTCAATGATTTTCTGCTCGATACGTACACACGCTCGGGCAGGATCAGAATCTGCGCAGGATAGGAGATCGATACCCATTGTGACAGTGCGTACATCCAGATTATCCTCAGCGATCATCTGGATCGTATCGAGAATATGCGAAGAAGCATCCATAGCCATATTATTGCTCCTTACAGCTTATTCATTGCAGAGAAAAGCTGCTCGTCTTGAATCCGAATCACTAAATTTTCAGATTCTGCAACTGCGCTCATTGATGTTTGCAAATCTGAAATACTCAGGTGCTCATCGTCTAGCTCAAGCTGCATAATCATTGTGAAGTATTCGTCCATAAGAGTCTGGGAGACGTTCAAAATATTCACTTTCCGCTCAGCCAAAGCATGTGCAACTGCGGCGATAATACCGGGGTGATCAAGACCAGTAACGGTAATAATAGCTTTTTTCATGCTCTCATTATGGCATCTAGAAGAAGAATTTCGTGTTTTTTAGTTGCGCTGCGTGAGGGTAACATACAACTGTGGCTTTAACTATTGGAATTGCAGGCTTGCCGAATGTGGGCAAGAGTACTCTTTTTAACGCACTCACTCGCCAGAGCGTGCTCGCTGCAAACTATCCGTTTGCGACAATCGAACCAAACGTTGGAATCGTTGCTCTCCCAGATGAGCGGCTCGGCAACCTCGCGAAGATGTTCCATTCTGTGAAAGTAGTGCCTGCTACCGTCTCTTTTGTTGATATTGCAGGTATTGTGCGTGGGGCTTCTCAGGGTGAAGGGCTCGGGAATCAATTCCTTGCAAATATCCGCGAAGCAGATGCTATCTGCCAGGTGACGCGTGCATTTGCCGATCCAGACGTCACGCACGTAGACGGAAAAGTAGATCCAGCTAGCGATATCGAAACGATTACTACGGAACTCGTACTGGCCGATATTCAGACACTCGAAAAAACAATTCCGCGCTTGCATAAAGAGCTCACTGGAAAGAAAATTACCAAAGATGTGCTGGAGCAAGCAGAAGCTGCCCTTGCAATTTTGGAAACTGGCGTCACTCTTTTTGCTGCGATGAAAGATTCTAAGAATGGTCTCGATCCAGAAGTGATGAAGACGTTCCAACTAATGACGGCAAAACCTTTTATCTACGTATTCAATACCGATGATGAAGGGCTAGCTGATACAGCAATGCAAAAAGAACTGCGAGAGCTTGTTGCTCCAGCAGAAGCGATTTTCCTGGATGCGAAGTTTGAGGCCGATCTCGTAGAGCTTGAAGAAGATGAGGCACGCGAAATGCTCGCAGAAAACGGGCAGGAAGAAAGTGGCTTGGATCAGCTCGCTCGAGTTGGTTTTGATACTCTTGGGCTGCAGACGTATCTCACAGCTGGAGAGAAAGAATCGCGCGCATGGACAATCCGCAAAGGCTGGACGGCTCCGCAGGCAGCAGGAGTTATTCATACTGATTTTGAGCGCGGATTCATTAAAGCAGAGATTGTTTCGTACGATGATCTGATGGCGTGCGGTGGTATGCACGAGGCAAAAGCTGCTGGAAAAGTTCGTATGGAAGGCAAAGACTACGTGATGGTTGACGGTGACGTGGTCGAGTTCCGCACGGGGCTTACGTCTAAGAAGTAGAAGAGGGGTATGAATAGTGCCCTATCTACACCCGTCCGCGCAGCCGTCTATCTCCGAATCTCACTAGACCGTGAGATGGACGGGCTTGCCATCGACCGTCAGTGCGAAGACTGTGAGTCCCTTGCGCGGTTCCGTCGAGGTTTCGCCTGCCGTTCAGGGGCACTGCCGTTTGGGGTGGAGACTATTTGGCATGGCTGCGTCCAATGCGGGGAGCCTGACCAATGACGCACCCTGGCGGGATGTGACAGTCGAGACGAATCGGTGGATACGCTGGATGTATCCGGTGGCTCGTTTCACCTGATATTGGCGGGCGCATGGCACGTATACCCCGTAGCTTTCTGCTGCGCAGGTGTCCAAGGACGGTGGCTAAACCTCGACAAAAGGAATGTTTGGTCGGGTAGGACGAAGCATGTACGATGGTCTACCAGCATAGGAGTTGTGCGTCAGTCAAAGGCGGTCGAAGTGGGCAATCAACAGGCAAGTTCGGAATTGGAAGCGGCTGTTATCAGCCTTGTCGGTGCCAGGGGGCAGCTGTCGCGTTCTGATATTGCCAAGCTGTTGGGAATTTCGGCTGCCTCGGTGACGAATGCGACGAAACGCTTGCTGCATCAGGACGTGTTGCGTGAGGTGGGGAAGAAGCCGTCTGATGGTGGGCGGCCTCTGGTGCTGTTGGAGATCAATCAGGAACAGCGTTTTGCGCTGGGTGTCAAGCTGACGCCCAATCACATCGTTATGGCAAAGGCCGATATGAATGGTCACATCAGTACCGGTGTCTCCCTTGATGTGAATATGCGCAAGTCGTCTGCCTTTGACGAGATTGCTGATGTCATTAAAGAGTATATCCGCCCATTCCGCCGTCAACTACTGGGGATTGGTGTGGCTGTACCTGGGCGCGTTGACCCCGGCAATCCAGATGTCCTCAATGCGCCGACGCTGGGATGGGAAAACAAAAATTTTGGTCGGCATCTGCGGCGGCAAACCGACTTGCCGGTGGTCATTGACAATGATGTCAATGCGTTGGCTGTGGCGGAAAAGCTCTATCAGGGCACCGGAAGTGAAAGCACTCTGTTGGTGACCATCGGGTATGGCATTGGTGCTGCCATCACCGTCGAGGGAAAAGTGTTGCATGGAGCTCACGGCGCTGCCGCAGAATTGGGGCATACGGCCATTGATGATTCGGACGAGCCCTGTGTGTGCGGGCTCAAGGGGTGTTTGGAGACGTATATCAGCGATGACTCTTTGGTGCGTAGGGCGCGTGAAATGAGGATATTGACGCCCAGCCAGGGGAAGCGCCACCTGAATACAATGGCCGAGTCAGGAGATGCGCAGGCGCTGGCCCTGTTTTGTGATGCAGGGGAAAAACTGGGTGTCGCCGTGGCAAATCTGGTCCAACTGTGCGATCCTGCGGCGATGACGATTTCAGGTGAGGGCGTTGACATGTGGCACCATTGGGAGCCTGGCTTCAGCGCTGCACTACGCAGACGAACCGCTTCTGTCTATCACGATCTACCGATCACGGTTCAACCGTGGTCAGAGGACATGTGGGCGTATGGTGCGGCTTCACTCGTTTTCGCTCAGCCTTTGGGTGGGTGTTAAGCCGGTACTGCCCACTTGAGCTATCAGTGCCGGGTCATTCCTCGTCTAGGTGGAGCTACCCTTTGGCATTGTTATGGAACTGTTATATAAATCGGCTTTACTTTTCTGTGGTGATGGGGTATTCCTTAGTTATCTCTTTTTTTAGATATGAAATAAGGGGTTGAGATGCAAACATCCCGTCACCGAACAGGACTGATGACCATGCTGTTGACAGTAGTGATGGCGTGCGTACTTGCCGCTGCCTGCACATGCCGGCACCCTGTCAGGCATCTATCACAATCAGTACGGCACCGATGACCTGTACTCGCAAGACCCCTGTGAACGCCAACCCCATGACCCTGAAGTCTGAACGTCCAAACATAAAGGCGCCAAATTGAAATCATCACACCTAATTGGTAGAAGAAAATGAAAACCAACCGATTATTCACCCGAAAACTGAGGCATACAGGATGGGCAGCGTTTTTCCTGCTTCCCAGTCTGCTTCCACTGCTGCTGTTCACTTTCTGGCCCATGCTGCAATCAATATGGATCAGTCTGCACCAGTGGAATATGATTTCCGACCCGACGTGGGTTGGCCTGCGCAACTACCAGAAGCTACTGACGGATCCAAACACCCTCAGGTACTTCGGACACACGCTTGGCTACGTGGCGGGTTACCTGCCGCTTGTCTACGTCGGCGGCCTTGGCTTGGCTGTCGCCCTGAACCACAAGATGCCGGCACGAGGATTCTTCAGGGCTATGTACTTTCTGCCGGTGATCACATCATGGGTTGTTGTCGCCCTGGTCTGGAAATGGATTCTCAACCCGGCAAACGGTGTCGTCAACGCGATTCTGGGTACCCTGGGTTTACCCGAACCGGGATGGTGGACAGATCCCCAATGGTCGCTGGTGTCTGTCATATTGGCATCCGCGTGGAAAGACCTGGGTTTCGTCATGATCATCCTGCTGGCAGGACTACAAGGCATCTCCCCAGAACTGTATGAAGCGGGACGCGTTGACGGCGCATCAAAGTGGGAACAATTCAGGCACATCACACTGCCACTGTTGACACCATCATCATTTGTCGTATTGGTGATCAGTCTGATCAACGGTTTCCAGGTCTTTGACCAGGTGTATGTGATGACATCGGGTGGGCCGCAGGGTTCCTCCCAGGTGATTGTCGGACAGGTTTACGACCTGACCTTCAGATACGGGCGAGCAGGCGAGGCTTCAGCACTGTCATGGATGCTCTTCGTCGTCATCCTTCTCATCACCCTTGTTCAACTGTACGGTCAGAAGAAGTGGGTGAACTATGCGTAAGCAAAACACCACTCAACGCGGGACTTTACTGCTTCTGCTGGCACTGGGTGTCTTCATCATGATGTTCCCGTTTCTGTGGACATTCATCACATCAATCACACCCAATGGATCCTTGTCCGCTGGGCCATCGTTAATCGTCAAGAACCCAACGTGGGATGCGTATCGTCAGCTTTTCGCGACCCTGCCTATGGGGCGGATCATCCTCAACTCCGTCTTTGTCACGGTCATTTCCACCGTCCTTCAGCTGATAACCGGTTCAATGGCAGGATATGCATTTGCACGCCTGGAGTTTCCTGGGAAGAAAGTGCTCTTCAGCCTATACCTGGCAACGATGATGATTCCTCTGCAGGTTCTCATCACGCCACTGTTCACGCTGTTCAAAGACCTGAATCTGCACGACACATATTTCGCGTTGATTGCCCCCACAGTGACCTCAGTCTTTGGTGTCTTCATGCTTCGCCAGGCAATACGGGCTGTACCCAAAGAACTGGATGAGGCCGCAACCATCGATGGTGCCGGTCACCTGCAAATCTTCGGCAGAATCATCCTTCCGCTTATCAAACCGAGCCTGGCGACAGTGGGTGTCATGGCCTTCATGAACACATGGAACAGCTTCCTATGGCCACTGGTTGCCATTCGGTCACCCGAATACCAGACATTACCTCTTGGCCTGTCCGCACTTCACGGCCAGTTCACAACAGAGTGGAATATCGTCATGGCGGGTTCCGTCATCTCAATCATTCCAATCGCGGTGTTCTATCTATTTGCGCAACGTTACATCATCGAAGGTGTAGCTCACAGCGGTCTGAAATAGGGCATCTTCACAACACAAAGAAAGGAAAACCCGATGCTAAACAAGGGTATTCGAAACGTTGCGCTGCTGCTTGCATCAACTCTTGTATTCGCAGGTTGTGCCCAAGGGTCTGCCACGCGAAGCGACAACGCAACATCCGGTTCCGCAGGCGGAACCACAGTCCGCTACATGAACTTCTCAGCAAATGGGGGACATGAAGAAGACCTGCAAGCCATTGCTGACGCATTCCATGAAGAAAACCCAGACGTCACCGTCCAAATCGAAACAATCCCCTACGACGACTATTTTGTCAAACTGCAGACAGCAGTTGCCGGCGGAACCGCAGGCGATGCCTTCGAATTGAACTACGAGAACTTCGTCACCTACGCCAAGAACGGGTCTCTGGCACCGCTGAAAGGTATCGATGACAGCCAATACCGCAAGAGCCTGATCGACGGGTTCAAAGTTGACGGAACACAGTACGGGCTGCCCGAATCATTCAGCAACGTTGTCCTGTTCTACAACAAAGACCTGTTCGAACAAAAGGGAGTGGCTCTGCCAACCAGCAGCTGGACATGGGCCGATGAACAGGCAGCAGCCGAAGCCTTGACGGACACCGCTGCGGGAGTCTGGGGCGACTACCAGCCCATCACCTACAACGAATTCTATAAGACCCTGGAACAATCAGGTGGCAAGTTCTTCAGCGACGACGGCAAGAGCGTGGCCTTTAACTCGCCTGAAGGTGTTGAAGCTGCGTCATGGCTGATCAACAAGTCCGGTAAGACCATGCCAACTGAAGCAGATGGTGCAGGAACAGCAGACTTCGACACCAACCTGTTCAAAGAAGGTAAGTTGGCGATGTGGCACTCAGGAGTTTGGATGTTCAGCGGCCTGCAAGATGCGCCATTCAACTGGGATATTGTCGTTGAGCCGGGCAATACACAGCCTGCGTCCGCTATGTTCGCAAACGGGGCGGTTGTGAGCGCAAAGTCATCTAACACCGAGGCGGCGACAAAGTGGGTCTCCTACCTGACATCCTCTAAGACCATGTCGAATATTCGCCTGGAAAAGTCGTGGGAACTGCCGCCCGTAGCTGACAATGCCGTGTTTGAAAGCTACCTCAGCCAAGGAAAGCCCAGCAATCGCCAGGCTGTCCTGGATTCTCTGGACCACGGTGTGCTGCCACCCGTCATTGAATCACAGCAGGAAATGCAGGACATCCTTAACGATGAGCTCAGCGCCGCAAGCGCTGGACGTAAGGGTGTTGATGCCGCATTGAGCGATGCGGCGAGCAAGATCAACGCGTTGCTGCAGCAGTAGCCACCTCTCCATCGTTTCTTTTCCACCTTCAGGGTGCTTGCATACGCATTCGCAACATTCGCAAGTGCGTATGCAAGCACCCCAGTACCCCCCCCCATGATTTCTTTAGGAACCTCTATGTCTCTCATTGTCCACAACCCCTACGGCGTTGAACACCCCTATGCGCGCTCGCTGGATCAGCTAAGTCCCAGTATTCCAGTTGTTTCTCAACCATTGGTGATTGGGGTGATAGTTGAAGAAAAAGTGGATAGCGTGCACTGCGTCATCGTGACAGAAGACGACCAGACGGTTCTTGTCATGCACCCGGTTGACGGTGAGGACAGTGATGCCGCCCTGCTGGCCGGAGGTACCGGACACCTGGCCGAAGCCCAGCAGGCGGCTATGAAAGCAGACAATGGTTGGCAATGCACGATTGACTCTGTCTCACCGACACCGTGCGATTACCGCTTCGAGGTGATAAAGGCTGACGGGACGACAGAAAAAAGCAGGGTCTTCCACCTTTCACCCGCAGCGTGGAAACAGGGTGACTGTGGGACAATAACGGGCGCCAAGGAAAAGCTCATCGGCAGGGCAACCGAGTGGCTTGTATCCGAAAGGGGCGTGCACCGTGTGCGTTTTGCCTTGGCCCTGCGCGATGACGAACATGTCATCGGTTTTGGCGAACGCTACGACTATGTTGACCAGCGGGGACATCATCTGGATTCGGTGGTCTTTGAACAATATAAGGGCCAGGGAAAGCATCACCGGACCTACCTGCCGATGCCTTATGCCCAGGTGATTGACGAAAAGGGGCAGGCTTGGGGGTTCCACGTTGATACCAGTAGGCGCGTATGGTTCGATGTCGGCGAGACAACGAAGGATCGCATCACCATTGAGGCAGAGATGGGTGAGCAACTTGTGGGGCAGGCCAATCTTGACCTCCACCTGTGGTGTGGTACCCCGGCTGACGTACTGTCAGGTTTCCTTGAGGTCGCAGGGAGTCCAGAAGAAATGCCTGAGTGGGTTTTTGGACTGTGGGCGTCCGGTAATGAATGGAACACCCAGCAGCTGGTCATGCAGCAGATGGACAGACACCAAGAGGAAAACATCCCCGTGTCGGTTGTCGTTATCGAGGCTTGGAGTGACGAAGAGGGGTTCACCATCTTCCGTGATGCACAGTATCAGCCCAACGGGGGACGCGTCTTCAACGGTGGTGACTTCACATATCCTCATGACGGTGCGTGGCCGAATCCTCAAGCGATGATTCGTGAACTGCATAAACGTGGTACGAAGGTCATCCTATGGCAGATTCCGCTGCAACAGAACATGGAAGACCTGGGGGAACAGGCGACCCTGCAAAAGGATGCCCTCATTGAATCAGGCCACTACGTCAGGGAAGCTGATGGCAGCCCATACAGGAATCGGGGTTGGTGGTTCCCGGGTGCGTTCATGCCTGACTTTTCCACGGAAGACGGAAGAAAATGGTGGACGGATCATCGCCGCTACCTGGTTCGTGACCTAGATATTGACGGATTCAAGACTGACGGAGGTGAGCACGCGTGGGGTCACGACCTGCGGTACGCAGACGGTAAACGTGGCGATGAGGGAAACAATCTGGTTCCCGTCAATTACGCTCGCGCCTACGGGGACCTGTTGAAATCAGAGGGCAAAGCCCCCGTCACCTTCAGCCGCGCCGGCTTCACAGGGTCGCAGGCCCATGGGATCTACTGGGCGGGAGATGAAGACTCAACGTGGGAGGCATTCCGTAGTTCGATCACCGCTGGAATCACAGCTGGTGTCAGCGGCATCCTCTACTGGGGGTGGGACATAGCGGGATTCTCAGGCGAACTGCCTGAAGCCGAGTTGTATGCACGGGCTATGGGGGCCTCAACGTTCATGCCTATCATGCAGTACCACTCCGAGTTCAACAATCACCAGCTGCCATTGAAGGACCGCACACCGTGGAACGTTGCCGAGCAACGAAACGCACCGGAAATCATCGACCTTGTCCGTCATTTCGTTGCAGTGCGTGACAGGCTTCGTCCCTACCTGGTTCAACAGGCTCGTGAGAGTATTCGAAGTGGTAAGCCCCTGATGCGTGCCCTGTTCTTCGATTATGGCCACGACCGGGCGATCTGGGCTTATCCACAGCAGTATCAACTGGGGGACGCGCTGCTGATCAATCCGATCACCCGCCCCGATGTCACTGAATGGAAGACATACCTTCCCTTGGGGCACCAATGGCGTGACTTCTGGACAGGTGAACTGTATGAGGGTGGACAGCTGGTCGCATCCTCCACCAGCTGGATGAACCCCCCAGTCTATATCAATCAGGATGCCTACGTGACCGGCACGGCAAACCTGTGAAAGGTCAGAAATGTACAGTGGAGAGACAGGCCTCAGGGACATTCAGAATACAGCTGTCGGATGCGACTTCCTCACACACATGGTGGCCAATGGGTTGTGCACCGACACGGAATTGGACGGCCTTGTCAAAAACAATGTTCCCCTGCTAGCAGCAAACGAGAGTCTTGGTGGTCCCCTGGACGACAGGGCCGTTGAATCGCTTGTTCGACTGCTCAATCAAAACCCCGCCTCAGCACTGTCACCGAAAGAGCAGCCGAAAGAGGTCACACCTGCGTGGTGGAAAGAAACAGTCATCTACCAGATTTATCCACGGTCTTTTGCCGACTCCAATGGTGATGGGATAGGCGACATTCGTGGAATCATCAACCATCTGGATGACCTGGCTGATTTGGGTGTGGGAGCTTTATGGCTGTCACCCATCTTTGACTCACCCAATAACGACTTTGGATATGACATTCGTGACTACCAGAAAATCATGGATGAGATGGGGACGATGCAGGACGTTGACCGGCTTGTTGATGAGGCACATCAACGTAGTATTCGCATCATCTTGGACCTGGTTGTCAACCATACATCTGACCAACACAAGTGGGCGCAATCGGCGCTTGCCGATCCGACGGGCGAAGCGGGTAAACGGTATATCCTTGTTCCCGGTACCCCCGACAATCCGCCAAACAATTGGACGTCTTTCTTTGGAGGCAGCGCATGGCGTTGGTATGCGGATGCCGGCGTGTGGGCACTGCATCTGTTCGACCCGACACAATTGGATCTGAACTGGGACAACCCGACTGTGCGGTGGGACGTCGCGCAGATGGTGAAATGGTGGGTTGACAAGGGTATCGATGGTTTCCGTATGGATGTCATCAACCTGATTTCAAAAGAACCGGGAATGCCGGACGGCAGCAAGACATACCAGCGTATGTATGGCCCCATGGGTATTGAGAACTACAGCAATGGTCCCAGGCTTCATGACTATCTGCGCGAATTACGCCAAAATGGCTTCCGCAAAGAAGACGGCGACACTGCGGTGATGATTGGCGAAACCAACAGCCTTGGTTCTGAGGTGGGTAAGTTGCTGTCTCAGGAGGGAAACGACGAGCTGGATATGGTCTTTGTTTTTGACCACATCATGCCAGCGGGGAAAACCAAGTGGGATTCATACCGGTACGACCTGAATTACCTCAAACAGTGCTGGATGGATTTGAGCAACGGTGGTGGCGCCTTGGACTGGCCGGCGGTGGTTCTTGAGAACCATGACAATCCACGGATGATCAGCAAAATTCAGCGACACGCCACGGACCGGCAACGTACGACCATTGGTCAGTTGCTGGCAACATGGCAGTTGACAACGCGGGGCACGCCCTTCATCTATCAGGGGCAGGAAATAGGTGCAATCAACCAGAACTTCACATCCTCCTCTGATTTACGTGATGTTGAGTCCATCAACATGTTCCATGAGCTGCAGGAAAAAGGGTATACGGCACAGGAGGCGTGGGCTGTTGTGCTCAATGGGACCAGAGACCATGCGCGTACGCCGATGCGGTGGTCAGCGACTGACAACTGTGGTTTTTCGACTGGTACACCATGGATGGGGTTCTTTGAGGACAGTGTTGGGTGGACATGGGACGAACAGAAGGCTGACCCTGATTCTGTGTGGAATCGGTACAGGGACGTCATCGCCCTGCGGAGGCAGGATGTGGCTCTTGTCTACGGTGATGTGACGTTCATCGAACCTGACCTGCACAATTACTGCGCGTACATTCGTTCATCCAAGCGCAGCGCGTATCTTGTCGAGCTGAATCTGGCGGATACGCGTCAGCCGCGCCCCGCAGGATGGGATGCGATGCGTTTGGGACGCGAGGCCGGCAAATATGCGGGCTGCAAACTACACCAGATGATTGGAAAGCCGGTTGACCGCACCCACATGATGATGCCGTACGAATCAACAATCTGGCGTCTCACCAGGGACGAGATTTCGCCCGCCGTTTAGGGGACCTTCAGTGTCAATGTTCCTCCCGCCAACCGTCAGCCATGTTGTCGGTTGGCGGCTTCGCGCCGTGGCCCCGGCTTCCCTCAGGTCACGGCAGACACGAACCCGGTCGAATTCCGATTTAATGTATAGCGGATATGTGTATGGCAGATATACGTATAGTGGATATATATAGCAGATATGCGCTGGGCTTGAGTGCCAGATAGCATGAGGCTGAAGTATCTCCTTGCTTAGGTGCTTCTATTGATCGATTATGCCAGCTTCCTATTGACCAATGATGGCGAATCACCGCCTGAATCGATTCTGCAACGTTTGCGTGCTCGGTAGTCGTATGTTGGTTTCTCGCAAACAATCGTTGAGCTAGCTTAATGGGGGAGCGCAACGAGCTAGCTTTGAGCTAGCTTTGCATATCCATGTGTCAGAAGGTAGCTGTTCGTGATTTTACGCAGTGGGTATCGGCGCACAGATGCGCTGGAAGTGAAAGTTCTGCTCTAGAAATGGAAGTTCTCAGTGCCCGAGGGCGGCGTGAAAGTACCTGACGTTCTAGCGCAGATCGTGCACTGACGTGCGTGAGTCAGTGATGCGAGTAGCTCATAAGAGTCTGCAGGCATAGCTCACCTAGGCAAGCCGAAAGAAGAGAAATTCCGATCTTTTAGCGATTCTTCTTCTTGGCTGCACGACGCTGAGCACGGTTCATGCCAGGCTGCGCAGGCGTTCGGGCAGCACGTTTTCCGTTAGAGCCTTGTGCTTGCACATCTCCTGAGCCGTCTTTAGCAGCCGAAGAAAAGACCATCTTCTGCGAAGTGCCGCTATCGTTCTTTTCTCCGATCACGCTCTTTGCGATGCTTTGAGCAGTCCGAGAATTAACGGGCACCTTGGCAGCTTGTATGCCGACTGTTTGAGAGGCTGCTGCAATAGCATTGCGCTGCTGCTCTTGCTCTGCTTCGGCTGCGATCCTTGCCTCACGTTCGCTCGGAAGCTCGAAATGGAACAAGAACTGCGTAGTCTCAGATTTAATGCCGTCTTCCATTGCGTGGAACATCTCGTAGCCTTCGGCTTTGTATTCCACAAGCGGTTCGCGGTTGGCCATTGAACGTAGCCCGATGCCTTCTTTGAGATAATCCATCTCATAGAGGTGTTCACGCCATTTGCGGTCGAGCACGTTTAGTAGCACTTGGCGCTCAACTTGGCGCATTGTCTCATCGCCCAGTTCTTCTTCTCGTTCGCAATAGATGGCGTCCATATCTTCTCGGAATTCTTCGATGAGATCTTCACGCGAAAGCATACGCAAACCGCCATGCGCATCCGTCACTTCTTTTGGTGTAAACGAAGGATTATAGATTGAGCGCATATCTTTCCACAGGCTCTCAAGATCCCAATCTTCGCTGTTGCCTAAAGTTTGAGCTGTGACGACGTCGTCAACCACAAATTCACGGAACGCCTTAATCTGATCTTCCAGATCCTCGCCAAAAAGAATTCGACGGCGTTCGCTATATACAGTAGAACGCTGATCGCTCATCACATCATCGTACTTTAAGACGTTTTTGCGAATTTCTGCATTGCGTGATTCGATAGCCGTCTGCGCTCGGCGGATAGTCTTGGCAAGCATCTTAAACTCGAGCGGCTCATCTTCAGGCCCATTGCGGAATGGCTCAATCATGCGGTTGTTGGCAAAAAGGCGCATAAGATCGTCGTCGAGTGAAAGATAGAAACGCGATTCGCCAGGATCTCCCTGACGCCCTGAACGTCCGCGCAGCTGATTATCGATACGGCGGGATTCGTGACGTTCCGAGCCTAAAACGTACAGACCGCCAAGCTCGACGACTTCATCATGCTCCGCAGCTACTTGCTCCTTCGCTTGCGCCAGAATATCGGGCCACTGCGCTTCGTATTCCTGCGCATTTTCTTGCGGATCAAGCCCGAGTTTTTCCATCATCTCAACGGCGATAAACTCGGCGTTGCCACCGAGCATAATGTCGGTACCACGCCCAGCCATATTGGTGGCAACTGTCACGGCATGTTTGCGCCCAGCCATAGCCACTACTGCAGCTTCGCGCTCATGCTGTTTAGCATTCAAGACGTTATGAGGAATGCGAGCTTTTTTAAGTAAGGAGCTGAGCACTTCAGAGTGCTCTACGCTTGCAGTGCCTACGAGCACAGGCTGCCCATCAGTGAAACGCTCGCGAATATCTTCTACGATTGCATTGAGCTTGCCTGAAACGGTTGGGAATACGAGATCCGTCTGGTCGATTCGAATCATCGGCTTATTGGTAGGGATTGGTACCACACCAATATCGTAGGTACTCGCAAATTCTTCGGCTTCAGTTTCAGCGGTACCAGTCATGCCTGAAAGTTTGTTGTAGAGGCGGAAATAATTTTGCAAAGTGATAGTGGCGAGAGTTTGATTTTCTTCTTTAATTTCCACGTGCTCTTTAGCTTCAAGAGCTTGATGCAAGCCTTCATTGAAGCGTCGCCCAGGCAGTACGCGCCCAGTGTGCTCATCGACGATCAAGACTTCGCCGCTGTCAACAATATAATCCTTATCGCGAGTGAATAGCTCTTTAGCTTTGATCGCATTGTTGAGATAGCCAATAAGGGGCGTATTCACAGATTCGTAGAGATTATCGATACCAAGAATATCTTCAACCTTGTCGATTCCAGGTTCGAGAATTCCTACGGTACGTTTTTTCTCGTCAACTTCGTAATCAATATTTGGATGCATCGATAGCACAGCCTGCGCAAATAGGGTGTACCACTTATTTGCATTGCCCTCGGCTGGGCCGGAAATAATAAGTGGAGTTCGAGCTTCATCAATGAGAATGGAATCGACCTCATCGACAATGGCGAAGTAGTGTTCGCGTTGTACGAGAGCTTCCACTTCGCGCGCCATGTTGTCGCGCAAATAATCGAAACCGAATTCATTATTTGTGCCATACGTGATATCGCACGCATATTCTTTACGGCGTTCCGCTGGCGTTTGCCCAGTCAAAATACAGCCCGTGCTCATGCCGAGGAAACGGAAGACTCGCCCCATAAGCTCGCTCTGATAGCTTGCGAGATAATCATTGACGGTGACGACGTGTACGCCTTTTCCAGGAATTGCGTTGAGATACGCGGCGAGAGTTGCAACGAGAGTTTTACCTTCGCCAGTTTTCATCTCAGAGATATTTCCAAGATGAAGGGCGGCGCCGCCCATAATCTGCACATCGAAGTGACGCTGCCCAAGTGTACGCACGGAGGCTTCGCGCACAGCAGCAAAAGCTTCGGGAAGTAGATCGTCTAGTGATTCTCCTTCGCGGTAACGCTCGCGAAACTCTTCAGTCTGTGCTTGCAGTTCCTCATCGCTCATCGCCTGCATATCAGGCTCTAAAGCATTTACCTGCTCGGTGATCCGCTGCAATTTTTTGAGAATTTTTCCTTCGCCTGCGCGCAGAATTTTATCGATCAGTTTTACCACTGCCACTCCCGCCGAAATTGTGATGCAGCTCGAATGAAGCCACATTGCCTATATGCTTACTCTGATATTAGTTTACCTGTGCTATGGGCTTTATGGGCAATCGGCGCAGAAATATGGTGAGTGTTGTGAGGGTATCGAAGAGACTTTCTCTTCGATACCCTCACTTTATGTGATTCATTTTCTTTTGCCTTCTTTCAATCTTGTGCCTCAAAAGTGTTGCGTTCCTATGTGCTCACTACAGCATGTTTCAGCACAGATACTCTGTTTCAGCCCTGACTATGCAGATTGGATATCAGCTTATTTCGGCTACGCCGATTCAAATGCCGTCACTCGCCATTTTCCATGCTGAACTTCGATTCTAAGAGCCACTGCGTGCAGTTTCTGTGCACAGCGCACAAGTACTGTTGCTTCTACTACTCGTTCGAGCAGTTTGACGCAGCGCACTCTTTGGATTTTGAAATGTTGAGGAGTGCTGGGAGGGTGAGTTGAGGTGAGCATATGAGATGCGCGGCGCATAAATGCGAAATAGAGGGATCGGGCGAACCAAGGCTGTAGTTGATGTGCTGGGCGTTGCCCAATTAAAACTTCGAGTCCAGCTTGAGCTACAAAGCATGCGAAGGGTTCTGGTTGTGGAAAGTTATCGGGAAGTGGTTCGTTGAGAGTGCTCGGCTCATCTGATAGATAGGTCAGCTGGGAAGCAGGAGATAGAGAAGGTTCACTTCCTCGAAATTTAATTGAGGGAAGAGCTTGCGTACGTGGGAATGGCGATGTGATATTGAGCGTAGGGCTTGGCGGTGCCAGAGGTGTAATACGCATTTTTGGCGGATGGTTTGCAGGTGCGTTGCGTGTGCGGGTTGATATCATGATCTCTCCCCTTATCTGTGTGAAATATAGTGCGGATATGCGTCGATATACATCTATGGATTATCTGTGGCGCGTGTGGGGTTATTATTTCGGGCTTTTCTTAATATTTCAGCAGTGTGTACACTGCATCTTTACGGCACTGGCGTGGGGTGCATAAATATGGGAGAACTACATAAATGTTGTTTAGACTGAGGGTATGCGAGTTTATATACCAGCGGTTGTATCAGATTTTCAGGCAGCTCACATTTCTCCCCGCCGAGTTCATGCTGTGACTCCTCAGGCACACACTCACTTTCCTCGCGCAGACCAAGAGAGTCTAGAAATGTTGGCGACTCTTTACGCAGCTGATGATTCGCTGCTCCTTTTGCGAAGCAGAGCACATCAGGAAAATAGTAATCCTGAGGGATTTCGCCGCTGCGTTGTGGTTGGAGAAATCCCCTCCGAATGGGTATGCTCGTACGAATCGTCAAAACAAAAGCTGCAATTAGATGCCGCCGATGGTTCGTCTAACGCAGAGGAGATAGAAGAAGCGCCTCCTACCTCGCAAAATCTTACTACCTCAGTACCCTGGGAACTGATCGAATCTATTCATATAGATGAGCCTGGAAGCGAAGAACTCGTGGCACGAGCAATAGCAGGTGACGATAATGCATTTGAGGAAACTGGCGATATTGAATTGCTGTGGTACGACGTGGTAGAGAAAGATATTTTAGCGTGTGAACTGCAAAACCACGGCAATAAGGAATAGGTAATAGGGGGGGGCAGAAGCTCAGGCAAGAAGAGAGATGTATGCCCTTCAGCATATAGTTGTGAGCGTAGAGCTGCCATCTGGGAGGCGACGTAAAGAGATACGATTGCGCACCAACTGCTTAAGCTCTGCAACGTGCGATACGATTCCAACTATTCGTCCGTGAGCAGAAAGGGACGTCAGAGTATGCATTACTGCCTCGCGAACGTCATCAGAGAGTGTGCCGAAACCTTCATCTATGAGAAGAGTATCGATACGGATTCCTCCTTGCTCTTCTTGTACGATCTCTGCGAGAGCAAGAGCGAGCGCTAACGATGTGTAGAACGTTTCGCCTCCAGAAAGTGAAGCTGTATCGCGCTGCTGATCACCAAGCGGCGAGCCATCACGATCGATTATCTGTAAATCAAGCCCTGCTTTTCTATTGCGAGCTGATTCATCGACACGAATTAGCTCGTATCGCCCACTCGAAATTTCTTTTAAGTGTTCATTTGCTCGATTTACGACACGTTCAAAACGTTTCAGGAGCACCCAAATATTGAGGGGAATTCCTGTGAGAGAAGTATCGCCAGCATTCGCTATATTTGCCAGGCGGCAAATTGGCCCTGCGGCAGTTCCTGCTTCGTGCCAGGCTTTACTGGCTTTTAAGATTGCATGAAGCTGCTGTTGAGCTTCGGCAGCAAATTGTGTACTTCGTGCAGCACGTGCTGCGGCAGCTTCATATGCACACCTCGTTTTATCGCAGGTGGTATTAAGAGCTGAGATATCTACTTTTTCTTCACCTGTTAGTTCTGCAATATCTGGCGCTTTAAGCTGTGTTTGCACGGCATTCCAAGAATCGTTGTATGTATCAATTTTTTCGTGCAGTGCTTTTTCTTTCTCTGGGCTTAGTCTGGCTTGCTGTGCAGCTTCAGACGTATCGAATGGAGACTCTTTGAGGGCGGTGCTGAGCTCATCGAGCATACGCTGATATGCCTTGCGTATCTCTTGCTCATTCATTGCGCTATCGTGTACTTGGATAATCGAGGCGCGAATCTCCTCTATAATGCGATATTTATCTTGAATTGATTCAAACGAGCCTATCGCGTTTTTAAGTTCCTTTTCTTGCTCGTTGAGATAAGCAGAATTTTTCTTATTTTCAGCATCTAATCGCGCGCACTCTTGCTCTGCGGCAGCAATATCTTTCATAAGAATCTCGTGCGAGGAATCAAGCTGCTTAATCTTTTCTTCTATTGCTGGTATATCTTTTTCTGCATTGTGAGCAGACTCTAATCTGGAAGAAATATCGTTAAGTTTTTTACGAAGTGAGGATACGCTATCGGATCCGAGTTGATCTTTAAGCGTCTTTATTTTTGTTTGCAGGGATTCGAGCTTGCTTTGTGCTGAAGTGACGAGATCGCGCCTTTCTTCGAGGCGTTTGTGCGCTGTATCTACCATTTCGCGCGTCACATCATTTTCCTTCGCCTGTGCTGGCTTAGGGTGATGAGTAGAGCCGCATACAGGGCATTCACGTCCATCTTTCAAATCTTGAGCTAAATCAGAGGCAGCAGATGAAATCCACTGGCGAGTGAGCCTATCAAATATCTCTTTATCTTTTGTGTGCTCGGAAAGCGCGACCGTAAGAGTGTCTTGGGCTTCTTTTTCTTTGCTATAAAGTTTTTCTATCTGCTCGGCAGTATTCACAAGGGTCGTAAGAGTTTCGGCGTCTTTCTCTAGGGCGCTCTTTTCTCCAGCGTGCGTGTGGGCATCGGCGAGTAATACGTCAAGATCGTTGCGCTTCTTTGGGATCTCTTGCAGCTTTTGGCGGGTAGAGATAATGCTCTTTTCGTGCTGTTTAATTATGAGCTTAGTATCAGCTATTTCTTGTGTGATGCCCGCATTTTTTTCAGCTAGAGGCATGAGGGCAGATAATTTTCCTAAATATTCTGCCAGCTTATCCGTTTCTTGGGCGAAAAAAGATAGTTTCTGCTTCATTTCTGAAGCCTCACTATCGGTGCTTGCTGATATGCTCAGCTTTTTTATATCGCAATTTTTTATATCGTAAAGATGAGAAGAAATAGTAGAAAGACTGAGCTGCTCTTTTAATTCTTCATGCTCGCTCATATAGTGTGAGATAAGCGTCGATGCCGATTGAGCTGATGCGATAAGTGCGTCAATACTGCGCGTGAGCCGTGCTTTCTCTTTTTTGCTATCACCTGCTCGCAGCATGACGATCGTGGCTTCGTCGTGAAGATGGCATTGAGTTTTCATCTCCTCAATATCTTCGTGCTGTGAGCTAAGCGCATGAAGGTGCGCACGTAGTTCTTTGCGCTTTTCCAGTGCTTTTTGCAGGGCAATGCCTTTAGCATAAGCATCGCGCGCAGTTTCTTCTGCCAGTTTCGTGGCAGCTGCTTTCATTTCCCATTCTTTAGCTTTTTCTTCTAGCTCGCTAGTGGCGGCACGTAGTAAATCAAGGAAGGAGGAATCAGATAGAGAATCTGAGGGTAGACGCTGCGTCAGTAATTCTTCTCGCGCTTTGCCGATTGTTTCTTTTCTTTCGCCAGATAAACCTTCGTTGCTCAGCCACACATCAATCGAGGTTGCATACCTGGCACATAGCTCAGAAATTTTGTCGGAAGCTTTTCCCGCGCGAGCTTTCAGCTCATCGGTCATATTTTTATAGATTCCTGTGCGAAAAATACGTTCGAGTAAAACTGCTCGATCTTTAGAATTAAGGCGAAGGAATTCTGCGAATTGCCCTTGAGGAAGAACGACTGTTTGGACGAATTGATTCTTATTCATTCCCACAATTTCGCAAATCATCTGGCTGCTCTCGCGAGCCTGCGTGCAGAGTGCTTCTCCTGAATCCCACTCGTGAGCACTGACAGCAGCTTCCGATAATTTCCATAGCGAAGCATTGTGAGCTGCTTTAGTTGTGCCACTGCCTTTCTTTCGCGCTATTTCTTGAGCTGGCGTTCGCTTTATTCGATATGTTCCGCTGGCAACTGTAAACACCAGATCAACCCACGATATGTCTGAGAGGGGCGCATGGGAGGATCGCATACGTTTATCTGTGCTGTCTTTCCCAGCTACGCTTCCAAAAAGCGCAAATACAATTGCATCAATAATCGTGCTTTTTCCAGAGCCGGTTGGGCCTTCGATAAGGAATACTCCTTGTGCTGCCAGATTGTCCATGTCGATAACGTGGTGACCTTTAAAAGGCCCAATTCCCGAAAATTCTAAGTGTCGAATGAGCATTAGCTATTCACCTCCGAGCGTTGTACCTCTTCCCATATCTCAAGAAGAAGAGAGCGTTCTTCTTCAGAGATCTCACATCCGCTGTTGGCAGCGAAAAAATCTGTGAGCAGCTCATGCGGGTCAGTGCGCAGTGTATCAATGTTATCTGCGGCAATATCTGCACTGGAAGTTTCGTGAATGACTTCTAAAATATGAGGGAAATGCTGGCGAAGCTGAGCAAAAAGATGCTGTGGGCGTGATTTATCTGTGACGTATGCGCGCACAAAATCTTCGCTGTGCTTATCGAATTTTCCACTGGTCAATTCGACCAAACTCCCTCGTATCGAGCTTGCATGGCGATAGACGGGCGCTTCAACGAGCGTGATATGAGGTGAGCTGGAATTTTCGGAAAATTCCAGAAGGGCGCATGATTTTCTGTGGTGTTCTTCTGAAAAAGAAAAAGCTATGGGCGATCCAGAATATCTCATAATCGGCTCTCCTATGCGCTGCACCTCTTGAGGGCCATGCAAGTGCCCCAATGCCACGTAATGAATGAGTTGCTGAGAATCTGGGCTACGTCTATCGAAAATACTGGAAGGGACGCAATCTACGTTGCCTACTCGAATATCTTGCTCTGAATCACTCGCTTCGCCTCCAATCACGAATGCGTGAGCCATGACGATTCTGGGTATTCTCTCGCACTCAATGCCGGCAGTGGCAGCGCTCCATTCGCCATGGCAGATATCGTATGCAACTCTATCCATAGCAGCTCCGATCACAGCTTCGTGCGATCGTGCCAGCGGCTCTGCCTTATCTGGAGCAAGAAGTCGTCGTTCTACGTCAGGATCTAGATAGGGAAGAGGATACACAATTGCTCCCGCATCGCCATTCTTATTTGGCAGACATACGGGTATCCCTATACTGCTTGATATGGTGCGTATGATCACTTCAGGCTTCATCAGGGTATCTGCAAATCCTAAGCGCTGAGGAGAATCATGATTTCCTGACGTCATAACCACGCGTGTGAGGGAACTGAGACGCGCGAGCGTATCAGATAAAAGATTGACCATCGTCACCGGAGGAATTCCACGGTCGTACACATCGCCAGAGATGAGAACAGCATCTATACGCTCTGCACGCACTGTTTCGACAAGAAAATCAGCCCATTGTTCGAAGGCGGGCGTCAAGTCGGCACCCCTGAAGGTCCTGCCAAAGTGCCAATCCGATGTGTGAAGTATTTTCATGCTCTCAGTCTAAAGGTGCCCATAGGGAAATTCTCGGAAAAAGTATTTCGCAGCCTGTTGTAGTTCACATCTTGTATAGCTATATCTTTAGTGGATATTACGCTGGTATATCGCAGTTTATACATGTGTATAGTGCCATTGGATTTAAGCTGTTAGCGCAGATTATTCCCAATCTTGTTTATCGACTGCCTCCAGCAAACGCCAAAAACTCTCTGTGCGGGCAACTAGCCTCGGTTCATCGAGATGCCCCAATAAACAGCCGAGTTCTCCCTTGTGATGCAGGCATCCGCGAGGGCAGTCGTCAGCAATGCGGTGTAAATCTGGAAATCCTTTCAGGAGTGAATCTGAAGAGACGTGCGCGAGGCCAAAACTGCGCACACCTGGAGTATCGATGACGATTGTCGCTGATGTATGCATTGCTGGGGAAGCTGGCTGCTCTGGCAAAATTTCAAACGCCATTGCTGAAGTCGAAGTATGCCTGCCTTTGCCCGTTACGTCATTGACGCCGCCAGTAGCGCGATCTGCGTGAGGCGCGAGCGCGTTGATGAGAGTAGATTTTCCTACTCCTGAATGCCCAATAAAGACACTCACGTGCCCTGTGATAGCAGCAAAGATATTGTCTACGCCTGCATAGTGCTCGTGCAGTATATCTTTATCGGTTTCGCTACCTAAGTGAATATCTTTATCGTCTGTGCGAGCGCAAACAAGAATACGAATATCGAGAGGTTCGTAGTGGGCAAGAAGTTCTGTTGGATCTGCGAGATCAGCTTTAGTGAGCACAAGAATCGGCTCCAAACCTGCATCATAAGCTGCCACAAGGCACCGATCAATAAAACCTAGCCTTGGCTCTGGTTGCGCAAGCGCAGTGACGATCATCAACTGATCAGCATTTGCGACGATTACCCGCTCATGCCCGGCGCTATCGCCATCTTCTGCTGTGCGTCTGAGAGCTGTGCGGCGCTCATCGATTAAAGTAATACGCGCTAAAGTATCTTTACGCCCAGAAAGGTCTCCCACAACAGCGCATATATCGCCCACAACTACAGAACCGCGCGGAAGCTCGCGTGCTTTTACAGCCGTCACGCATACACCGTCATCTAGCATCGTCACAGCATATCGTCCACGATCGACTGCTGTGACGCGTCCTCGGCGAGCAGAAGAATAATCGGGTCGAATTTTTGAGCGCGGGCGCGAACCTTTCCCTGGGCGGACGTGCACCCGAAGATCATCTGTGCCGATATCGCGTCTACTCATATAGGTCTTTCAAAATATGTGGGATTGTGTGTACGAATAGTACTGCGCACATTATTGTGTGCACATAGCGTATGTAGATAGAAGCTAAGCAGCGTGCTTGCGAATATCGATATTGGCGGCAATCTCGTCCGCTTTTTTCGAAGCCAGCCAGCCCAGCGATGGCTTACCCACTCGGTCTGCCGAAGCAATAAGTGCCCCGCCAATCAGCCCTGCAGCTCCTGCTAGATTGACGAGAGAATTGCGCCGCTCAGCGCCTTCATGCGTCCAGAAGGGATTATTAGCTAGAGCTAGAGGAACGTGCAGTACGGCAAGGGTTGCGGCTGAAAATCGAGGGAGTTTGCCCAAAGCTAGAGCTGTTCCTGCGGCAGTCATTGCAAGTCCTGTTGCCTGAGTTGTTGTATCCACAGCTGCAGCAGAAAGTTCAATTTTCAGCCCTGCTTTTTCTGCGAGTGAATATAGATGTGCTGCCCGCTCGCGGTGATGTTCGGGCGCTGTTGCTGCATCAAGACCAGCTAAAATAAAAGGCGCTGCTAGAAGTGGGCGAGCAATAGCTCGAAGCAGATTCTTCATATTTTCCCTCTCAGACTGGTCGCGTGCAAAGTGCCCGAAACTCCAAATCTTATACAACCGTTTCTTCTTAAGAATAGAATATGTTCGTCTCATTATCTCGATCTACTCGCGGTTAGTTTCTTACATTTTCTTGCTTCTTATCTATGTGTGATGCGGCGCGTGTGCGATGCAGCGCGTGCGAATGCGGCATACATGGATACATTGAAAATGTGGTGAGCAATGCTCGTGCCAATAACGTGCTCATAGCAAGCAGCTTCTTTTCTCATGAATCTTGCCTGTTTTGAGCTTCAGTTTTAATTTTTCCAGTTCTCGATCTGCTTCAAATGTTTATTAAGGTGCGCTGAGTGCGCAGTTGCAGAAGTTTACCCGCTAAACTGGTGGTATTCTGGCAATCTAGGCGCTTATAGAGGCGAGCTGTGAGAGGGGAATAGATATGAATATCGGATGGAAAATGATCTCGTTGGGGTTAGGTGCTGCGGCAGGCTTAGCTGCAAAAATGGCAGTGGATATTGTGTGGGAAAAAGGGCTTGGTAAACAAAAACCTGCAGGAGATGATAACGATCTCGATCAGCCTTTTGCGCAAATTGTGGCATTTACGGTGGTGACGGCGTTGGCAACGAGTATCGCAACTGAAGCGGTGCGGCGCGGTGCAGCAAAAGCCTATGGTATAAAAGGTATTTCATCTGCCGCTGAGGATACGATATAACGTTTCGAGCCAAAGCCGCTATAGTGGAAAACACGACAGGGGAGTGCCTTTCTCGCTGCATTGCGGCAGATGGCGCTGAGAGTGCGAAAGCAGACCCTCGAACCTGATCCGGATCATGCCGGCGAAGGAAGTCGAGAATCTTCTCTCCATAGCTGCGCAGGGCAGCTGTGCCTCCATTATTGAGATATGGAGGAAATTATGATCTATCGTAAATATGCTGCGGCGGGTGTTGCCGTGCTTATAGGGCTTGCTTCTCTCGGGGGGTGTTCGCTAGCTCAGCAAGCAGGAAGTTCGCGTGACGAAGCAAAAACCGTCACGATTATGACCCACGATTCTTTCGCTCTGAGTGACGAAGCAAAAGCCGAGTTTGAAAAGATATCTGGCTATAAACTCGTTACCACCGCTCCTGGTGATGCAGGAACCGTGCTCAATCAACTTCTGCTCGCTGAAGGGAAGTCTGCGGCAGATGGTTTCTTCGGCATCGACAACTTCTCTGCTTCGAAGCTTCTTGAATCTCAGGCTCTTGCATCCGCTGACGGGGCTGAATCACGTGCCTGGGGAGAGGATGGTGAAGCAGCAAAGCTTGCCGATAGCGTCGTCTTTGGCGAGAATAAGCGTGCGCTGGTTCCGGTTGATCGAGGCGATGTCTGCATGAATATCGACAATAATTGGTTCAAAGAGAAAAATATCTCTGCTCCGCAAAATTTCGAAGACCTACTGAAACCGGAGTATAAAGATCTCACTGCAGTCACGAATCCTGCAGCTTCCAGCCCTGGGTATGCAATGCTCGTTGGCACGGCGAGTGTGTATGGCGATAAATGGAAAGACTACTGGACCAAACTTTTTGCAAACGGCGTCAAAATCGAAAATTCGTGGAGTGACGTCTATTACTCAGATTTCACTGCAGGAAACGAAGACGGCACAGGAGATCGTCCTATCGTGTTGAGCTATGCAAGTTCGCCAGCAGAAGCTGAAGGGGCAACGAGTTCTCTGGATGCAACATGCGTGAGGCAGATTGAATATGCAGGTGTGTTGGCCGGAGCAAAAAATCCTGAAGGAGCCAAGGCGTTTATCTCGTTTATGCTAAGTAAGGCTGTGCAGGCAGAAATTCCTGAGCAGATGTATATGTATCCAGAACGTGAAGGCGTAGAGCTTCCTGAGAAATGGGCGCAGTATGCAAAACTCACAGAGAAACCCATTGAAGTTGATGCGCAAACCGCCGATGAAAATCGGGAGACGTGGATCAAAGAATGGACCGCGCTTTTTGAGGCTCACGCCAGCTAGCCAGATGGCTTATGAATAAAAGCGGCAAGATTAGTTGGGGGATAGCAGCTGCACTTCCCCTAGCTTTTCTTGCCGTTTTTTTCTTGTGGCCCGTAGGCTCCATGCTCGCGCGAGGTTTTATAGTCGGCATAAGCGGATCAGGAGTTGGGAATGGGGTAAATGCCTCCAGTGAATCGTTTCTCTCGATATTTTCTGATTTACGCACGTGGAAAATTGTTTGGCAGACGGTATGGATGGCGCTCGCAGGCACAGCTGTTTCTGTGATCTTAGGCATCCCCGGCGCATACGTTTTATATCGTCTGCGTTTTCCTGGGCAAGCTGTGCTTCGGGGTTTCGTGATGGTGCCCTTCGTGCTGCCAACCGTCGTTGTCGGCATCGCATTTCGAGCATTGCTTGATGGTCCTCTTGCCCCACTTGGTATCGGGCAAACTACTTTTGCTGTTGTGCTTGCCATGGTGTTTTTTAATTATTCCCTCGTGGTGCGAACGGTCGGGACGTTGTGGACGAGCCTAGATTCACGTCAGCCTGAAGCTGCTCGCACCTTAGGTGCATCGCCGTCACGCGCTTTTGTGACGGTGACGCTTGTACAGCTTATGCCTGCCATCTCCGCTGCGGCTGCGCTCGTTTTTCTCTACTGTTCAACTGCATATGGTTTGGTGACGACTCTCGGGCGCCCTGGGTATGGAACTCTTGAAACAGAAATTTACGTACAGACTGTCACTTTTTTTAATATCGACAAAGCAGCTTTGCTCAGCCTTATCCAGTTTCTTTTAGTGTTCGCGGCGCTGATTGTGAGTACGCGCCTGACTGCTCGCTCTGAAACAGCTCTGAAAGTGAGCCGAACTTCAGGAAAAATTCCATCTCGTGATGATGCTCCTGCTATCGTCGTCACCGCCATTGTTTTGTGTGCTCTCGTTGCGCCAATCGCTGCGCTCATCGTGGGGTCGTTGCGCTCTCACGGGCAGTGGAGTATGCGTAATTATCAGTTGCTTGCTACCCCTGGTTTTGGATTTTCAGGAGGCGTGAGTGCGTTAGATGCCCTTACTCACTCTGTGAGCATAGCCCTAGATTCAACTTTTATTGCGCTTCTTATAGGGCTTCCGCTCGCTTTTGTGCTTTCCCGTTCGATGAGCGGATTGTGGGAGAAGATTCAGAGAATTATTGATGGATTCGTTTTGCTTCCGCTTGGAATTTCGACGGTGACGGTAGGCTTCGGCATGCTCATCACGCTGGGTCTTGGTCCGATGACTCATTCGCCTTGGCTTGTGCCTATTGCGCAGTCGATTGTTGCTCTTCCGCTCGTAGTGAGAGCGATTGTGCCGAGTATTCGGGCTATTTCGCCACGAATGCGAGAGGCTGCTGCCTCTTTGGGGGCATCTCCTATACGGGTGTTGTGGACGATTGATGTCCCATTGGCTCTTCGCGGAATTATCGTGGCGGTATGTTTTGCTTTTGCCATTTCGATGGGAGAATTCGGAGCTACGAGTTTTTTGGCCAACCCTGAATATCAGACGCTTCCCGTGACGATTGTGAAACTTTTAGGACGTCCGGGAGCTGATAATTTTGGCATGGCTCTTGCGGGGGCTGTTGTACTAGCGTTCGTTACCGGAGCAGCAATGTTTTGTGCAGAATTTTATGCGGCTCTTTTTTCTGGAGCAGTTGCTTCGCGAGGAGCGCAGACTGAGAAAAATAGTGGGGAGCGCCGCGCCGATATGAGAGGAGCAATACATGATTCAGGCTCTTGAGTTGCGGTCTGTCTCCGTCACGTATCCTGATGGCTATGAAGCGGTACACGAGGGAAATCTTGGTGTAGTTGAGGGAAGTATCGTGGCGCTCGTTGGTGCCTCCGGCTCCGGAAAGTCTACTCTCTTGCGCGCAATTGCGGGATTGGAGCCACTCAGTGCAGGTGAAATATGGATTGGAGGCACTCTTGTTGAACGAGTGCGCGGCTCTTCGCATTTCCGTATGCCAGCGCATAAACGAGGGGTAGGAATGGTGTTTCAAGATGGGCAGCTTTTCCCTCATATGAATGTGCGCGAAAACGTGGAGTATGGCTTGCGTATGCGTTATCGCTCCGCTCGATCATACGAAAACGTAGCTGATAGGCTTTTAGATCTTGTGGGTTTGCATGGCTTTGGCGAGCGTAAAATATCAACTCTCTCGGGTGGGCAGGCTCAGCGGGTAGCGCTCGCTCGCTCGCTTGCTCCGTCACCAAAAATTTTGCTTCTCGATGAGCCGCTTTCCGCGCTCGATGCTGATTTGCGTACGACCCTTTCCGAGCAGCTGCGCGAAATTCTCAAGCGTACGCATACAACTGCTGTATACGTCACTCATGATCTCGATGAAGCGCAGAGGGTGTCTGATCGCATTGTTCGCATCGAAGATATAGTGGAAAATGGAGCATTCTAGCGATGCTAAGGAAACTTTTCAATCAAATCCGCAGTTCCCACACCTAAAAGATGTTGTGTCTCCTATTGAAAATAGTGACTTGGATAAAAGAACCATGTTGCCATATAAGATTTAAGCGTTGCACTATTATCTTCGCATACTGTAAAGATCGACAGGGCATAGCATGTACTGGAAATTTTTGCATGAATATTCGTAGGAATCTCTGCGATTACCTCATTGTTAAAGTGTGTGTTACTACATGGTAATGAGCGTGCAGAATTGCCGCAAATTTCAAAATATTCCGTTTCGTTGGCAGTAAATACTCCTTCTTTACACGAAGATGGTTTGTAAAGCATCAGTGAAACAATCTCTGGCAAAATTTTTGTCTCTATGACTAGACCATTAGTAAAAGTATCTGACTCAGACTTATTCCATTGGTCGACTGTATGTATATCGTTAGAGAATAAATAATTGCTAGAAATCTGTTTTCCCCATTCTGTGTAGCTCGGTTCGCCAATCAATGTCCTATTGTTTAAAGGATCTAAGCTGAAGAGCACTGGCAGTTGTACATCGGTTGAGGAATCGTTTCTAGTTGCGATCATTAAAGTAGTGCTGAGAATCGCCAAGCTTAATGCTGAGCAAAATACGATTACATTTTTATGAACTTTGTGCATGGGGAATCATCCGCTATTGGAACAGTTAGGAGAAGTGGAGTTAGAAAAATTCATTACATCGATAGACACTATAAAATTTTTATGTACGTGAGGAAGATACATTCCAGTTACGCAAGATAAAAGCCATCCAACGAGAAAAGCTTTCCATGGCATATTCGACAATTCATAATGATCGGTGCTGATTTTCCCGCATCTTTTTTGTGCTACGTCGGGGAAAATAGGAGTAGTTCGCATAATCGGAATGCCACACGATTTAATAAACTTCGCAGTCTCATTAGCAATAGTTGTTGAAGATGAAATATCAGAAACAACCTGTATCCTCAGCGGAGTGCCGATACAAGTTTCATAAATGCGCATCCACTGATAGGAAGCATGATATTTGCTGAAGCTTGGACTCAAAGACGAGATAGACTGGCATTCGGAAGAATCGAGGTTAAAAACGACTTTTACAATGTTTACGTTGTAAATGTGATGTATAGCTTCCCATAGCGCAGTAATTATTTGGGATAGCACTGCTGGAGAATCGTCGAGAGTAGATGAAATAGCATAAACGTCGATCTCTAATAAAGCGCCATGTCTTTTTATTTTTTGCTCGACAATTTGCCAAATATTCGCTCTATCATGAAGGCGCTGAAAATTCTCAATATACGTCTGCTGCCAAGCATATACAGCTCCTACTAAATCGGCAGCTTTATCAAAATTTTTAATAGATACAGTATTCTTATTCCTGCAAATAGCTGAAAATGAAATAAAAAAAACTATAAGCCATAGTACTACTTCGGCGTGCAATTCAACGTGACGGGTTCGTTGCTTTTAGTTCCTGCTACTTTAACGTTTGCTCCGCTTAATACTGTCATTGCCCAAAAAGTATTGCTATCAGAATTTTTACAATCCGCACGAGCATTTGAACGTTTTGATGTTTGATTAGGGTAAATCTCTTTTGTGGCTGCGCTTGTATTAGATGTCCCAATATGGGAGTATCCGTACCAATTCTTGACCATCAAAATTGACGTAACTTTCGCCTTACTGTTTTTCAATTCATTTCTATCCGTTGTCCACCATCCGTGAACAGAAACGTATTTACTATTAGGGGCATGTATCGAATCAATCTGAGGCCAACCGTATATACTTACTCCGCCTGAGGATGTGCTAGTGCTAGTACCCAGCAGGGAAGTGGAATATTCGGTCATTGGCTGGTTGTGTACACTCCCATATGTGTCCACAGTGGGCGCATCATCAGAAGAAGTATACGCCGAAGCAGGGATTGCGATTCCGAGCATAGAGTACCCAAGCAGTAGAGTAATAGTTACTCCCCACATCAGATTCAGCTGCTTCGCTATGAAAGTTTTCATGATTATGTCCTAGACATTCCTATAAAGGCGGTGAGCTGATAGTGCTAGTGTATCTTCTCTACCCACTTATCGCTGGAAAATGCGTAAATTGCTATTTAATAGTTCCTTTTTTGTAAATGAACATATGCAGCTTCTTAGATGTGCTCGCATAGATATGGTTGTGCTAATCAGGTTTCAGCTGAGAGACACAATTCTTTAGCTAGATTCCAAGAATTTTAGCTGCTTGTTCTCTTTGGTGACGATTATGGGCTGCTCGGACAAGCTGCTTGGGGTGATCCGTGCTGATTGCATCAACGCCTTCATTCCAAAGACGATATGCTTCACTGAAATCATTCACTCTGATTGCTCGAACTCCAATACCGAGCGCATGGGCTGCGGTGATAAGTCTTTGAGATAAAGCAGGATCGCTTAATAGCTCTGCCTCTTCTAAGGAGTATGGTAAGTGTATCCAGTTTGCTACGTGAATGCGAGGATCGGGGCGTTTGCCTTCTCTTACTGCCTCAATAAATTCACGCATCGTCTCCCAGCCGAGACTGCGTTGCAGGAGTGGAGTAGTGTGATCGCGAATGTCTTCGAGCCATGCATCCCACGAGTGTGCGACGCAGATTCGCGTACCTGCCTTCATTTCGTTAATCAAAGAAATCATCGGCTCGATGGTGTTGTGCGAATGTATATTCACAATAAACGATGCATTGGGAAATGTGCGCAACGCAGTTTCAAGCAACGCAACAGAATCTACTGAGCCGTGTGGGCCGTAGACGTGAACGCTGTCGCTAAGTTCGCGAAAAGTGAGGCTAGCTATACTTCCTGTTGAGTCGGTTGTGTCGGCTAAATCGGCACTGCGGGAGCAAACGAGTTTTCCATCTGCTGTGAGCTGTACATCTGTTTCAAAGACGCGGCATCCTGAGGCGAATGCGGCAGAAAATGCGGCCATAGTGTTTTCAGGGTGAGTGAACGCTGATCCTCGATGCGCGATGACTTGCATTGAAGGATCTGCCCGATTGAAAGGCGGCAAAGGGCAGCTTAGTCGGTAAGCACGCCCAAGCACTGGTGATGAATGAAAAGGATTGCTTGGCTTTGATGATGGCAATGTGTGATAGTGAGCTGGGTCAAGGCTGTGCATGCCGCCTCCTTTTCGCACGTGTGTGCACATCGTAATAGTCGCTGCATTTGCTGGCACCGTAAGGTGTTGGAGCGCTGTGGGCTGCTGCCTGTGAGGCATTCACTTATACACTCGCACTCTTCGTTGCTTACTGTAATGCTTTATTGTACTTGAGTGAATTGACGTCGCATGAGCACTCAGTCGCAATTGAGATATTGCTTGCGATTTTTCCTTCTGCGCGAAGTTCGAGCAAGTGGGGTACGACGCGATCTCGCAGATGCCACGGGTCGATGGTGTTGACATAAATTTTTGTGCCTCCCTCAAAACCAGCGAGAGTTGAAACGCGCCATTTAATAAGTACCCGCCACGGCATATTGACGTCTGCGTCGATCGGTTTTGTGTGCCATTCTTCATTGCTGGGGACGAGTGGACCAGAGGCTGCGTGCATCGCATGAATGAGGTCGCTCATTGCTCGCAGTTCTTCGCGAGGCATTTCCCACGGTTGGCAGAAGCGGGAGCGGCTGTAAATTTCCAGTGTTGGGTAGCGGTGGCCAAAACCTGCTAGAGCAACGGCGTGCTCATTTTCGGCGATAATGAGATTATGGTAGCCCGCGTAATCGACTGCTGCTTCATTGTAGAGGTTGGGATTAGCTCTTACCTTTTGGATCTCCATTTCTCCGTTGGCAGAGCGTTGGTCGATAGAGACGAGCTGTTTGTGTAAATGATCAAAGCTTGCACCTGCGGGTTTGAGCCAGTTTTGAAATACTTGCACATACCTCGCATAGCGATTTTGTTCATAGAGGCTGCGCATCGCATCTACTGTGAGGCGAATGTACCACTCGTGCTCTTGCGGTGTGAGAGTGCCAGCCGAAGCGAGATAGCTGGTGTCTAATGCGCCATCAATGAAATGCCTGCGACCAATAATGAGATCGTGCCCGCCGCCGAAGAAACTTCGTGCAGCTTCTGTTTTCTCAATTTCTGGCAGATTATCAAATTCTTCAGGGGAAAGTGAAGCTTTGAGCTTGTTGCGAAGCACCGACATCACGTGAGCGCGCCCTGCGGGGTCTGCCATATATGCATCCATACATTGGCGAGCATCGCGAGTGAGTTGGTAGCTGTAGTTTTTTTCCCAGTATTCAAAGGGGACGATTTCGAAGAGGTTGGGTACGCGGCGAAATTCCCATTCGCGTGAAAGGTTGTCGGCACTCGTTGCTTGAATGATGATGGCGTCGTCACCGTGGCGCACGAGGCGGGCTTTTTCTGGTGGTGTTTCAAGAATCCTTTGGGTGCAAAACGGGCAATGATACCCGTGCTCATCGGGGAGTACGGGTTTGGGTTCGGGGATATTCATTTCAATTGGGCGGTTTGCGCGCCCTGGGACTGTCCAAACTTCGGTGCCAGAAAACGGGTTGGCCTGTTTTACTGTGCCATCAGCCATAATTGTGATTGGCGGCATAAATCCTTGAGACATATCTATATTCTATCGTGTGATATGCATTACTGAAACCTATTGTTATGTGTGCTGAGTGTGCATCGGATTGATCGGTTCTCGATGCTGTGCTGATTCTATGTACTCTTAGCTTGTGAAGAAAGAGTTGATTGACGGAATAAGAGCAGGAATCCCTATAGGGTTGGGGTATTTTGCTGTATCGCTGGCTGTGGGGTTGTATTGGGCTCAGGCTGGTTTCACCCCGCTCACATCGGTTATTTTTTCTGCAACGAGTTTTTCCAGTACGGGAGAATTTGCTTCTATCAGCATTATGGCGGCGAGCGGCGGCTTGTTTGAGTTGGCACTTACAGCTGCGCTGGTTAATCTTCGATATTTGCTCATGAGTGCTTCGCTTTCTCAGCGTTTGCCTAAGAGCGTGGGTATTGGTGCTCGGCTCGCTATTGCACTGGGCGTCACCGACGAAATTTACGCAATAAATATCGGCAGGAAAAACCTTACTGCTGCTCACTATCTTGGTTCGATTGTGCTGCCAATTAGTGGCTGGTCGGCAGGAACCTTCATCGGTGCTCTGGTTGGTGACGCGCTGCCAGCATCGCTTAAGGCTGCTGCAGGAATTTTACTCTATGCCATGTTTGTTGCAATTGTTGTGCCGCCGATTATGGGGTCTTCGCGTGTGGCGATTGTGGCTGCGATTGCGGCTGGGGTGTCGGTGATTTTAGCTTATGCGCCTGTCGTGAGTTTGCTGGCATTTGGGTGGCGAGTGATTATCGCAACGTTGCTGGCCGCGGGTATTGGAGCTACATTCTTTCCGATCTGCACTGATTCTCGGTGTTGTGAAGGTATGCAGTGAGGTATGGGGTAAATGAGCTCGATTGAATATATGTTGTGGGCAATAATGGTGACGGCGGCAGTGACGTATATGCTACGGGCACTTCCGCTTTTGCTGCTGCGTAAAGATATTGAATCTGCATGGCTTAATTCTTTCTTATATTACGTGCCCTGGGTTGTTTTGACGGCGATGGTTATTCCCTCTGTTTTTTCTGCTACAACTTCGCCAATTTCTGCAGGGATAGGGCTTGTTGGCGCAATTGTGCTTGCGATTGTGAGCCGATCTTTGATTCTTGTGAGTTTAGGAGCAGCGTCTCTTGTGTGGGCGGCAGAGGTTTGTATGTGCGCGTCGAATATGCCGATACCTTGAATTGTCTCTGACGGTGCTTGTGCCACCCACTTTTATGTGTAGCGTGCTTTATGTATTTTTGCCTTTTACAGCTGGTTGTGCGCTTTGTATCGCGTGTGTGAAGATTTCTGCGCTTAAATTACTCTGATTTTTTAGAGATCGGGAATAAAATCTTAAAACTGAAAGTTGAGCCATATAGACTCAAGAAATGAAGAGTCGAATGGACGAAACTCCAATCGGTGATGCATACTTGAGGAGAAGGAACTTAATAAAATCAGGGCAGAAGTTGTGACCTATTCAGATTTCAGCGTAAAGCCCGAAAAGGAGAATAGAAATGGCACGTGCAGTAGGTATTGACCTCGGTACAACAAACTCGGTCGTCACCGTTCTGGAAGGCGGCGAGCCAACAGTTATTGCAAACGCAGAAGGTGCTCGCACCACTCCATCTGTCGTTGGTTTTTCAAAGACTGGTGAAGTGCTAGTAGGTGAAATTGCTAAGCGTCAGGCAGTGACGAATGTGGAACGCACGATTTCGTCCGTCAAGCGTTATATGGGTGATTCGGCATGGAATGTAAAAATTGACGATAAAACTTACAATCCGCAGCAAATTTCAGCGTTCATCCTTCAAAAGCTTAAGAAAGATGCAGAAGCATATCTTGGCGAGCCCGTCACTGATGCTGTGATCACGGTTCCTGCGTACTTTAACGATGCTCAGCGTCAGGCAACGAAAGACGCAGGGCAGATCGCAGGGCTAAACGTTCAGCGTATTGTGAATGAGCCAACTGCTGCAGCTTTGGCCTACGGGTTGGAAAAAGGAAAAGAAGATGAGCTGATTCTCGTCTTCGATCTTGGCGGTGGCACGTTCGATGTGTCTTTGCTTGAGGTTGGTAAGGATGACGACGGCTTCTCCACAATTCAGGTACGAGCAACATCTGGCGATAATAAGCTCGGCGGTGACGATTGGGATCAGCGCATCGTCAATTGGCTCGTTGAACAAGTGAAGAATGGTTACGGCGTTGACCTTTCGAAAGATAAAGTTGCTCTTCAGCGCCTCAAAGAAGCTGCTGAGCAGGCAAAGAAAGAGCTTAGCTCGGCAACATCGACGAGTATCACGCTTCAGTACCTTTCAATGACTGAAAATGGGCCGATTCATCTCGATGAGACGCTGACGCGAGCCAAGTTTGAGGATATGACGAAAGATCTTCTTGAGCGTACTAAGACTCCATTCCAGCAAGTTATTAGTGATGCTGGTATTAAGCTCAGCGAAATCGATCATGTTGTGCTCGTTGGAGGTTCAACGCGTATGCCGGCCGTCACTGATGTGGTGAAGGAACTCACCGGCGGGCGTGAGCCAAATAAGGGCGTCAATCCTGATGAGGTTGTGGCTGTAGGTGCTGCTTTGCAGGCTGGCGTGATTACGGGCGACCGCAAAGACGTGTTGCTGATCGACGTGACGCCTCTTTCTCTCGGTATCGAGACAAAAGGCGGCGTGATGACGAAGCTCATCGAGCGCAACACTGCGATCCCGACTAAGCGTTCTGAAGTATTCTCAACTGCTGAAGATAATCAGCCGAGCGTATTGATTCAGGTTTATCAGGGTGAGCGTACTTTTGCTCGCGATAATAAGCTGCTCGGCACTTTTGAGCTTAGTGGCATTGCACCCGCTCCACGCGGTTTGCCGCAGATCGAAGTGACGTTTGATATTGATGCCAACGGTATTGTGCATGTGAGCGCTAAAGATCGCGGTACTGGCAAGGAACAGAGCATCACAATTACTGGCGGTTCGGCACTTTCGAAGGAAGATATTGAACGTATGGTGGCAGAAGCTGAAGCTCATGCTGCTGAAGACGAAAAGCGTAAAGAAGAAGCTGAAGTTCGCAATATTGCCGAACAGCAGGTCTATTCTATCGATAAACTTCTCAACGAGAATGCCGATAAGCTCGACGATTCGGTTGTGAGCGATGTTCGCGAGGCGAACGACAAAGTGCGCACAGCTCTCGAAGGAGAAGATATTGAGGCGATCAAGGCGGCTCAAGAGGCATTGAATCAGAAGGCGCAAAAGATCGGTGAAGCTCTCTATGCTCAAGCGCAAGCGGAGGCTGCTGCTGCTGGAGAAACTGCGGGTGCTGAGAGTACGCAAAATGCTGCTCCAGCTGACGACGATGTAGTAGATGCTGAAATCGTTGATGACGAGACCGACAACAAGTAGTAGATAACGGCGCCCTATTTTGGCACGATGTGCATGGTGAGTACTCATGCTGGATTGGGCGCCGCTCTACTTAACCTCTGAGAAAGGGGATATGATGGCAGATCAGCCAGCAGATATGCACAGCAGTGATGAGCAAGCTCAGGATAATATCCGAAACACGCATGAAAATGTACACGAAAACGCACATGAGACTGAAGCATTACACGAGGCAGGAGCATCTGCAGACAATGCTGAGGCGGCGTCAGGAGAAAAATCTCAAGAAGAAGCTTCAGAGCTGAGCGAACTCGATCAAGCATTACTTAAAGTTGCGCAGCTTCAAGAGCAGCTTGCTCGCCGTAACGCCGATGTGTACAACCTGCAGCAGGAATACAATGGGTATGTGAAGCGAGCAAAGGCAGACGCTTTGAATCAATATGAGCTTGGCAAAGCGAAAGTTCTTGAATCCCTTATTGGAGTGCTGGATAACGCCTATTTGGCCCGTGAGCACGGAGATCTCGAAGGGCCGGCAGGAAAAGTTTTGCAAGAGCTGGAATCTACTCTTAGCACAAATTTTTCTATGGAGCGTTTCGGTGCGGTCGCAGATGCATTTGATCCGGCGATACACGAGGCTCTCATGCATTCAACCAGCTCAGATGTAGAGTTTGAGCAGGTTCATATGCTTATGCAGCCAGGGTATCGTATCGGTGATAAGGTACTACGACCAGCGCGCGTAAGCGTAGTAAGCCCGCAATAGTGGTGAGCTTAAAATAGCGTGAACTGAGTTCGCGTTAGAATGTGCTTTTCTTTTCCTTCTTTTGCAGGAGGAAGAAAAAGAAGAGAAGAAACTAAAGAAAGCTGTGCTTATAGATAACAGAGGAGGTGGCGCACATGGCAAGTCAAGATTGGGTCACAAAAGATTTTTACGCAGCGCTTGGAGTGCGCAAGTCTGCCACCCAAGATGATATTAAAAAAGCGTATCGAAAGTTGGCGCGCAAGTATCACCCAGATCAAAATCAGGGCGATAAATCTGCCGAAGAAAAATTTAAGGAAATTTCTGAGGCATATCAAGTGCTGAGCAACGAGGATGATCGCAAACAGTACGATGCAATTCGAGCAATGAGCGCTGGCGGCGCGCGATTCTCTGCTGGCTCGGGAGCTGGCAGCGCAGGTGGTTTTGAAGACGTGTTTGGCTCAATGTTTGGTGGGGGCGGCAACGTTCGTTTCTCTACAAACGGAGGGCAAGCTCCTGGCTTTGATGATATTCTCTCTAATATTTTCGGCGCTGGTGCGCCCTCGCGTAATGGAAATGCTGGGTACGGGCCGGCTGGTTTTGGTTCTGCATCTGGGCAGTCGTCTGCTGGAGGTTTCGGTAGTTTCTTGCGCAGACCTCAGCGTGGCGCAGATGTGAATTCGCGTATCTCTATTCCACTGCGTGACGCGGTTTCTGGCGTCACTGTGAAAGTATCAATCGGCAGTGGAATGCATGCACGAAACGTTACTGCGAAAATTCCAGCGGGCGTAGCCGACGGGCAGAAAATTCGTATTGCAGGCAAAGGTGAGGCTGGTCAAAATGGTGGCGCTCCAGGCGATATTATCGTCACCGTACACGTGGAACCGCACCCTGTGTATGAGCTTAAAGGTAAAGATGTATACGTGAATGTGCCCGTGAGTTTTGATGAAGCTGCATTAGGAGCTGCGGTTGAGGTGCCCACTCTTAGTGGAGATATGGTAAAAGTGAAAATTCCCGCTGGGTCAAGCACAGATAAGCTCCTGCGTGTGAAAGGGCAGGGAATGAAGTCTGCGCGCGGCAGTGTGGGAGATATGTATGTGCGTGTGAAAGTGATTGTGCCGAAGTCTTTATCTCAAGAGAGCAGACAGGTAATTGAGGCTTTCCGCGATACGATGGGAGCAGCTGATCCGCGCGCTGAATTCCGCGACATGGCAAAAGTTTAGGGGGAGTGATGGTAAAAGTTCAACGCACCGCACCTATTTTGACAGTGAGTGTGGCGGCTGAGCTTGCAGGTATGCATCCCCAGACTGTGCGCCAATATGATCGCCTCGGTTTAGTGGTGGCTCATCGCACTCAAGGAGGCGGGCGGCGTTATTCGCTCGCAGACGTCGATAAACTCATCGAGATCCAGCGTTTGAGCCAAGAAGAAGGAATTAACCTTGCGGGCATTGCTAGGATTATAGCTTTGCAGCGCACAGTCGAAGAGCTTGAAGAAAAAAACGAGCGCCTAGAAAAACGTATGGATCGTCTGCGTGAGCTTGGCAGTCAAATGAAAGATGAGCTTGCCCATCATGCTGTTCGAGATAGCCGAGTATTTGCTGCCACCTCGAATGGTGATGTGACGATGGCAGAAGGAATTGAATTGCTTCGCCGTGTGCTGAGGCATCAGGCGGCTGCTTCTTTGGATCCTAGTGAAGCTGATTCTCCCAGCCCTCACGCTAGCAACTATGATCGCCTTCGCGGCGCAGATAATTCTACTTCTGGCGCAGACGTTGTGATGTGGCGCCCGTATACTCTCACTCGTATTTCTCTTAGCAGAAAACAGATCATATAAATCTTGCCGAGGAAGATCGAGCAAAGCTAAGGCGCGCTTTTGAGTATTATATGTATGTAGCTCAGGGCAAGTGGGTCGAGTAAGTATATTGCTGCTTGGCATATACAGTGAAGAAGAGGCGCATTATGGCAGATGAAAAATTCGTAGATCAATCGTCGCAGCTTAGAAAGCGACGTGAGGTTAAAATTGCGCTTTTAGGTGCGGGAACGGTAGGCACGCAAGTAGCTCGCTTGCTTGTGCAGCAGCATGACGTGCTCTGCGCGCGAGCTGGCGTGGATCTTAAACTCATCGGTATTGCCGTGCGCAACGTGAATGCTCCTCGTGATCCAGCTATTGATCGTGAGCTTTTGACTGACCGTCCTGATGAGTTAATTGCACAAGCCGATCTTGTGATCGAGCTTATTGGAGGCGTCGATCTGCCTCTCAAACTTGTGCGCCAGGCGCTCGAATCGGGGGCGTCCGTCGTCACCGGAAATAAAGCTCTGCTTGCTACTCACGGACCGGAGCTGTATGAATTAGCCGCTGCACACGATGCTGATCTCTATTATGAGGCTGCGGTTGCTGGTGCTGTGCCCGTAGTGTATGGTTTGCGGGAATCTCTTGCGGGAGATCAAGTAAATGCCATATTCGGGATCCTTAATGGGACGACGAACTTTATTCTTGATGAAATGACTCGAAACGGCATGGATTTTGATGAAGCTCTTAGCCTTGCTCAAGAGCTTGGCTATGCAGAAGCTGATCCGAGTGCTGATATAGACGGGTTGGACGTCGCCGCCAAAATCGCGATACTAGCTTCTCTTGCTTTTCATACGCGCGTGGCGCTCGATGATGTGCATGTGGAAGGTATTCGTTCAATTACAGATGAAGATATTGCGTCGGCTCGGCGGGCAGGCTATATCGTGAAACTGATTGCAACCGCACGCAGGAAAGCGGAAGGTATTGAGCTTTGTGTGGCTCCCACTCTTCTTCCTGAGGATCATCCGCTTGCAAATATTCACGGCTCTTTCAACGCGATATTGATTGAAGCAGAATCTGCTGGGCGCGTGATGTTTTATGGGCGGGGTGCTGGTGGCGCTCCTACTGCGTCGGCAGTACTCTCCGATGTTGTCGCTGCAGCAAATAAAAAAGTAGTTGGAGGCCGTGCTCCTGCAGAATTAGTCTATGGAAATCTTCCTATTTTGGATTCACAGGAAGTATCGGCATGCTACTATCTGAAGACCATGGTGAACGACGAGGCTGGTGCTCTTGCTCGTATTACTCGCGTCTTTGCTCAGCATAACGTTTCTATTTCTTCTCTTCGTCAGCGTCCGCTTTATGTGAGCGAAGGGCGAAAGCTGGATGAAAAAATGAGTAAAAATTTGGTGTACGTGACGGTCGTAACTCATGAAGCACGAAATAAAGATATTGCCGCGGTGGTCGATGATCTTTCTGATGTTGAAGGTGTGCAGAAAGTCGTGCGCGTCATGCGGGTTGAAGACGAGTAAGCTGAGAGCGAAGCGCACGGACTAGTACGCCTTTGAAGATGGTGTGTTAAGAGGTGTGCTTTGCCAAATAAAAAGAATCGAAGAGAGTAGCACGCACACAACGTGCACGAATAAGAGGAGCATATATGCGGCTTGCCCACGA
The DNA here is from genome assembly GCA_958428545.1 of uncultured Arcanobacterium sp. Taxonomy (GTDB): domain Bacteria; phylum Actinomycetota; class Actinomycetes; order Actinomycetales; family Actinomycetaceae; genus Arcanobacterium_A. The sequence continues at coordinate 92,603 of CAUAGM010000005.1, forward strand.
CCATGCACGAGTGCGTGTGCCTGCGACATCAGGAAATCTCGGTCCAGGTTTTGACTGCCTGGGTATGGCGCATGATGTGTGGGATGAAGTTTCTGCCACTCTTACGACAGGTGCCACACGTGTGATGATTTTAGGTGAGGGCTCAAAAGAACTTCCGCACGATGAATCGCATTTGATTGTTAGAGTCATGCGCGAAACGCTTGAATGGTTGGGGCTTCCGTGCGGCGGGATTGATCTGGTGTGCAGAAATTCCATTAAACAAGGAAGAGGTCTTGGCTCTTCGGCAGCTGCTGTCGTGGCTGGCCTAATGCTCGTGCGTGGGCTTATTGATCAGCCACAGGAGCTTGATAATGAGACGTTGCTTCGCTTGGCAATGAAGTATGAGGGGCATCCTGATAATGCTGCCCCATGTATCTATGGAGGCGTGACGCTTTCGTGGACGCAGGCGCAGGGCGGCGTGCAGACAGTGCAGCTTCCTGTGCATCCAGATGTTCATACAGCTTTGCTGGTGCCGTCAGAAATTTTGCCTACGAGTGAAGCGCGGGCAGTGCTTCCCGTATCAGTTCCTCATGCTGATGCAGTATTTGAAGCATCGAGATCGGCGTTGCTTGTGTATGCTTTAGAGCATTGCCCGCCACTCTTGTTTGATGCAACTGAGGATCGCTTGCATCAAGGCTACCGAGCGGCGTCAATGCCACATTCAGCGGCAATGCTTAAAGCATTGCGTGACGCTGGCTGGCCAGCCGTTATTTCTGGTGCAGGTCCGTCAATTTTACTTTTTGCGCCAGTTGATTCAGAACTTGCCCAAGTGGCGGCACATCAGGGATTTCAGGTGATTGATTCGCCGATTGTTGGCGGCGCAGAATTACTACAGGGAGAATAGAGAGGCAGAGATAATGCTTGCACATTACGTATCAGGAGATCCGCAGGCACCGCTCGTTGTGCTCGTTCATGGGGTATGCGATGGTGCGGCTGCGTGGGTTCGTCTTATCAACCATCTTTCAGATCGCTATTTTGTGGTGGCATTTGATTCTCTTGGGCACGGGCTATCGCGGCGTTATCGTGACGACGAACTTGAGGTGCCTGGCGATTCGGGAATGCGGGAGCTGGAATCGTCACTGGAATATGTCGAGAAGCTGTACGGGCAAAAGGCAGTCGTGATCGCACATTCAATGGGTGCGGCGATGAGTTCAAAACTCTCAACTTTGCGCCCCGATTTATTTAAGGCGCTGATTATCGAAGATCCTGCATGGCTGAGCGATTCTCAAGCTAAGGGCTATCGTGATCGAGCATCTGAGCAGGTAGCTATGTGCAATCAGTGGCACGAGAATTCTCTGGAGACCATTGCCTCCAACGTGCAGCTGCGCCCACATTGGGATGCAGCATCACATGCTGGAGCTGCTTTTGCTAAGGCGCTGGTTGATCCGCGTTTATTAGGCACGGGCGTGGTAAGTTTTCCAGATTCTTGGCTGGATATTGCACAAGCTATAACTGTGCCAACAGTAATTATTATCTCTGATACCGATGAAGTGCTCGTACAGAAAGATGACGTGGCAGCTATTGAAGATTTGCACAACGACGCCCTGACTATCGAAATGATTCCTGGCGCGAGCCATGGTATACGCCTCGATGCAGGGCAAGTTTATGACGAGCTCGTTGACCGCTATCTTGCTGTCTGGATGGCGTGAGAGAGGTCATAATCTGCGTGTTCTCGCGCAAATAATTACCAGTGCGAGCAATCAATGTGTATGATGTAGGCAAGGAACGGTTGCAATTAGCGCAATCTCCCCTGATACTCGGTGAGTATCTGCTTCATATACTTATGTGTATTTGTACACGTATGTGAAATATTTTCCCTACTAAGTATGCTGTATTGAGATTATCTTGTGCAGCAAATTGAAATACGTGCCGCTAGGGCACCCGAGGAAGGAACCTCGTGAGCGATAAGCCACTTTCAGCTACAGCGCTTAATGCGATGCGCGTAGCAGATATTAAAGCACTTGCAGCCCAGATGGGTTTAACACTTGATCCAAAAGCACGCAAAGCAGATTATATTGCTGCGATTAAAGCCGCCCGCGCAGGTGCATCGCACGTTGAAGCGCAGACAAAAGAAGTTGCTGCAGAGCAGACGCCGATGATTGAGCTTCCTGAGCTTCAAGAGCGAGCAGAGCGTACTAAGCGCCGTGGGCGTGCAGCTGCACGCACTTCTGAAGTGGATTCAGATAAAGCTGCTGCTCTTGAAGCGATTGGTGAGGCTGCTGCGCGCAAAGCAGAGAATCGCCGTCACCGCCAGCGCAATGCTGAAGTTGAAGCTGCAGATGAGCATATAGATCCGCAGGAAAATGTAGAAAATGTGAGCGATAGCAGTGCGGATTCAGAGTACGACGAGAATGCGCAGCGCCGCAGCCGCGATCGTCGTGAGCGTATGCGGAATCGAAATGATCGAAATCAGCGCGGGCAGAGGAATCAGCGCACTGATCGCGCTGAGCGTATCGATCGCCATGCTCATCATCGTGCTGAAGAAAACGATGAAGAGATGCAAACTGAGGCATCCAATGCCGAAGAGATGTATGCACATGATGATGTGATGCTTCCAGTTGCTGGCATTTTAGACATTGCAGGCACAAACGCATATTTGCGTACGGGAGGGTACCTTCCAGGAAAAAATGACGCGTATGTGAGCACCCAGATAATTAAAAAGTACGGTTTGCGCCGAGGTGACGCGATTGTGGGTGCGGTGCGTTCGCTTGCCGACAGCCCGAATCGCCGAGGGCAGCGACAGCATAAATACAACCCTTTGATTGAGATCAAAGCGATTAACGGTTTGACACCAGAAGAATCACAGCAGCGCCCTGAATTCAACAAGCTCACGCCGCTTTACCCGCAGGAGATGCTGCGTGTGGAGACAAGCCAAAAAGCTCTTACGACTCGAGTGGTAGATCTTGTGGCTCCAATCGGCAAAGGGCAGCGTGGATTGATTGTTTCGCCGCCAAAAGCAGGTAAGACTGTGATTATGCAACAGCTTGCTATGGCGATTGCACAGAATAATCCAGAAGTTCATCTTATGGTTGTGCTGGTCGATGAGCGCCCTGAAGAAGTCACAGATATGCAGCGTCTGGTGAAGGGAGAAGTCATCGCCTCCACCTTCGATCGCCCAGCATCAGATCATACAATTGTTTCGGAGCTTGCTGTTGAGCGTGCTAAGCGCCTCGTCGAGCTTGGGCAAGATGTGGTGATTTTGCTCGATTCTATTACTCGTTTGGGGCGTGCATACAACCTTGCAGCTCCTGCTTCTGGGCGTATTCTTTCTGGTGGCGTTGATGCTGCTGCACTTTATCCGCCAAAGAAATTCTTTGGCGCTGCTCGTAATATTGAAAATGGTGGATCGCTCACGATTATCGCTTCAGCTCTTGTAGAGACTGGCTCGAAGATGGATGAAGTGATTTTCGAAGAGTTCAAAGGTACGGGCAATATGGAGCTGCGCCTTTCTCGTCAGCTTGCTGATCGCCGTATCTTCCCTGCAGTAGATGTGAATGCCTCGGGTACGCGGCGCGAAGAGCTGCTCTTCTCGCCAGAAGAGCTCAAGATTGTGTGGCATCTGCGCCGTGCTCTTGGAACGCTCGACGTTCAGGAGGCAAGTGATTATCTGCTTGGACGTCTGCGTAAGACGGAAACCAACAAAGATTTCTTGATGAGTGTCGTACGCGGTATGCAAGCCGCAGAGTAATCGTTAGATAAACTTTACGACGATTTTTCTACTGCCTCTCTCTGGATTGATGCAATATCTGCAGTGATGCTGCATCAAGGGGAGAGGCAGTATTTTTCTCGGTTTTAGAATCGGTGTGAATACTCTGATGGGCAGACTCGTATCGTATCGGAATTATTGAATAGCGGAAGTATCGAGGAGAGCTTCTGCTTATATGGGTCTGCACCTGAGTTTACGATCACCACTGTGAAGTAGGCGCTATCACATATAGTGAAGTGGAATATATCTAAGCAAAAGTGTTTTAATGAAGCGTCGGCTTTTGGTTCACCACTCGTCGAAACGTGGTGTGTGCATAGGGGCGAGGCTGCGTATCTCGTATCTAGGCATAAGCGTCACGCAGAAAAGGTTACGTCACCATCGAGAGTGGCAGCTGCGCAGTGGACCCAGAGCATCAAACGATCCAAGGAGACTATTATGAAACAGGGAATTCATCCTGATTATCACGACATTACTGTGAGCTGTACTTGCGGCGCTGAGTTCCAGACTCGTTCGACTATTGCAGGCGATCATCTGCGTGTAGATGTGTGCTCTGCGTGCCATCCTTTCTATACCGGCAAGCAGAAGATCCTCGATACGGGTGGTCGCGTGGCACGCTTTGAAGCTCGCTATGGCAAGCGCGTCAAGGCAGAAAAGAAATAGCTTTTTCAACGCACGCCGGCACGGCACAGCTGTTTATACGATGGTGATCAGACCTGTCGTCTCTAGGCAGCAGCCAGTGCCGGCGTTTGCTTATACTTACCTAAATATATGCGCGCAGTGCATCTTTTCTGCGCCTCGTATGTGAGACTGTGGATATAAAACCGAGAGAGAAATAATGGCAGATATGAGCGTGGCAGGCGAAGATTTTTCGGCAGCTGAGGCAATGCTCGCAGAATATAAAGAAATCGAGCAGCGAATGGCTTCGCCAGATGTGCTTGCCGAGCCGAGCAAACTTAGATCATTAGGGCGGCGTTATTCGGAGCTTGGGCGTGTGGTGGTGCGTTATCACAAGTATGCTGCAGCGCTTCAAGATCTTTCAGATACGCGTGAAATCGTCGATATAGGCGGTGACGATGCTGAAATGTTTGCGTCTGAGCTTCCAGCGCTTCACACTCGCCTTGAAGAAGCAGCAGCAGATCTGCGTGATGCTTTGATCCCTCGTGATCCTGACGATTCGCGAGACGTCATTCTTGAAGTTAAAGCTGGGGAGGGCGGAGAAGAGAGCGCCCTGTTTGCCGCTGATTTGCTGCGTATGTATGAGCATTATGTAGAAAAACAAGGTTGGGGTTGGCAGATTCTTTCGTCGATCAGCACTGAACTTGGTGGCTATAAAGATGTGGAAGTGGCGATCAAGGCGAAAAATGTGCCCGAAGATCCAGCAGATGGGGTGTGGGCTCACCTGAAATTTGAAGCGGGAGTGCATCGTGTGCAGCGCGTGCCAGTCACGGAATCGCAGGGGCGTATCCATACGAGTGCTGCAGGTGTGCTTGTCTTTGCTGAGGTTGATGACCCAGGAGAGATCGAAATCGCGGATAATGATTTACGTATCGATGTTTTTCGGTCATCAGGGCCAGGTGGGCAGAGCGTGAATACCACTGATTCTGCTGTGCGTATTACTCACTTGCCGACGGGCATCACAGTTTCGATGCAAGACGAAAAATCACAGATCAAAAACCGAGAATCTGCTATGAGGGTTTTACGTGCGCGTTTGCGTCAAAAGCAGCTGGAAGAGCAGGCTGCGCAAGAGGCGGCATTACGCCGTTCACAGGTCCGCACGGTAGATCGTTCAGAACGTGTGCGCACATATAACTTCCCAGAAAATCGAATTTCTGACCACCGAAGTGGATATAAAGCGTACAACCTCGATGCTGTGCTCGGCGGTGAGCTGGAGCCTGTGATCGAAAGTCTGCAGCGCATGGATGAAAACGAGCGTCTCGAAGCTGCTGCGGAGCAAGCAAAGAAATAGTTGTGACGATATGAAGAGCCGATCTGCATGGCAAGTTGAGATTAATTGCGCAGCAAAAATTTTGCGTTGCGCTGGTATTGGTTCTCCCGATCATGATGCTCGAGAACTCGCTTTCTTTGCGGCAGAAGCAGATTGGGCTGGCAATCTTGCAGATACTCAGCCGACTTTGCCGCAGATTGAACTTTTTCGCCAGTTGGTTCAGCGCCGTGCATCTCGAGAACCATTGCAGCATATCCTTGGGCGTATGTATTTTCGCTATCTCGAATTGGAAGCTTTGCCTGGCGTTTTTATTGTGCGCCCAGAAACTGAGATGGTGGCACAAGCAGGAATCGATTTTCTTACAGAGTACTATAATGCCGAGAGCAGCGGTGGAGCCACTGGAGCCAGCGTCATTGCTGATAGTGCAGTGAATCGATATTTTGGTGGTAGTGAGCATTATCCCTCAGCTAGTGCTGTGAATAATGCGGTGCACAATGAACCAATAATTGCTGTGGAGCTCTTTTCTGGTTCGGGAGCGATAGCGCTCTCAATTGCAACGGAATTGCGCGAACGTATTGTAAATCTCGCAGTATACGGCATTGAGATAAGCTCTGAAGCATACGAATCTTCTCAGCGTAACAACGCGGCTTACGGAAATATAGTGAATTTTATACATTCAGATGCTCTGGCTCCATTGCCAGAGGATGTGGCAGAAGATATTGGGGGGAAAGCTGCGCTTGTAATCGCAAATCCGCCCTACGTGCCGCTATACCATAAGATCAGCCCAGAAGTATGTGCAGATCCGCCATTGGCTCTCTTCGGCGGAGGAGAAGATGGGCTGGATATTCCTCTAGCCGCTATAAAGCATTCAACCGATCTGCTTGCACCAGGAGGGGCACTAGTGATGGAGCACGCAAGTGAGCAGGCACTAGCTCTGCGAGATGCCGCGACTCGTGCGGGATTTATCGACGTTCGCACTGGCAAGGATCTTACCGGCGCTGAGCGCTGGCTTTTTGCTCGCTGGCCGTATGCAATGTGAGCGCGAATCTGAAAGCAAAGAATTTCTCAGCAAATGCCTCGGCAGTGCCCGCTGCGCTTTATGGGAGTGAGGTGCGGGGATTAGGTGTCTATATGTGCGCGCATATGAGCTGCTGTGCTTTGCAGGAAGATGGTTGGAATAAGAATGACTATCCACTATCTTTTCCTCAGGTGACGCTCTGTGAGAGTGCGGTATTGATGCGCTCTATTACGCGCTATTGGCTCTATTGCTGATCGGGATATCGCCTGCATCTATTGCTGATCCCATCCTCATGCCCTTTAACGCTAACATAGGTGTATGCGTGTTTTTTCTAGACTTGAAGCAGATAGCATTGCTCGGCTCGAAGCTTTGGCGGCTGCGAGAGCAGCTGTCGCTGCAGGTAAAGTGATTTGCTTGCCCACAGATACTGTGTATGGTATCGGCGCTGATCCATGCAATTCTGATGCGGTGACGGCTCTGCTTGCTGCTAAGAGTCGCACACGCGCTATGCCTCCGCCAGTACTTGTGGCGAGTAAAGATCAAGCAGAAACGTTGCTCGATCCAGCAATTCTCGATGGTGATACTGCGGCAGTAATGAATACGCTGATAGATTCTTTCTGGCCTGGTGCGCTCACAATTGTTGCGCCCGCTCATTCGAGGCTTGGCTGGGATCTTGGCGAAACGAATGGAACTGTTGCTCTGCGTATGCCTGATCATGATTTAGCCTTGGAGCTTTTCAATGAAATTGGACCTCTCGCTGTCACAAGTGCGAATAAGACAGGGCAGCCTCCGGCAACATCGATTGATATGGCAGTTGAGCAGCTAGGATCAGACGTCTCGGTATATTTAGACGCAGGGATTTCGCCAAAAGGCGTACCTTCGACGATCATTAAGCTCGATCCTGAGCACTCTTATACAGTGCAACTGCTCCGTTTGGGCGCGATTTCAGCTGAAGCTTTACAGCAGGCGGCTGGTATTTCTATCGAATGAGAGAACTGGCGTGAGAACCTATCTCTTGGTGATGATCGTTGCAGCTGCTATTACGTACTTGCTCGTTCCCGTGGCTCTTAAAATCGCACTGCGCCTCGGCGCTGTGAATCAGGTGCGAGCTAGAGATGTGCACACATTTCCCATAGCTCGGCTCGGTGGAGTTGCGATGTATGCAGGATTCATAGTATCCCTGATTTTTGCAGCTCATATCCCTTATCTTTCTAATATCTTCACAGCGGATTCCACAGTGTGGGGAGTGATTTTCGGGGCAGGAGTGATGTGTGCTATCGGGGTGATCGATGATCTCTATGAGTTGAGATGGTATGCAAAGCTGGCAGGTGAGATTCTTTCTGCTGGAGTGATGGCGTGGTTCGGCGTGCAGTTTATATCACTTCCGATTTTCGGAGTGACCCTTGGTTCTCCGCGCATGAATCTAATTGGCACAGTGATTGTTGTGTTACTCGTTGCTAATGCAGTGAACTTTGTTGATGGTCTCGACGGTTTAGCGGCAGGCTTGATAGGTATTGGTGGATTAAGTTTTTTTGCGTACGCGTATTATCTCACTCGTATGATCAACCCAGGTGATTACACATCGGTAGCAGCTGTCTTAATGGCAGCGCTTGTTGGTATATGCTGCGGTTTTCTTCCTCATAATTTCCACCAGGCACGAATCTTTATGGGGGATTCTGGAGCGCTTACTCTGGGAGCTATTATTGCTGGAACTGCAGTAGTGGTTACGGGGCAAATCGATATCGTTCAGGTAAAGACATCCTCGGCAATTCCAGCTTTTATGCCAATTCTCATTCCAGCGCTGATTTTAATTATTCCTCTTATCGACATTATCTGGGCGGTTACGAGGCGTGTGCTGCGTGGGCAATCTCCTTTTCACGCAGACGCAGGGCATCTACACCATCGATTGTTGCGCCGCGGTCATTCACACACGAAAGCTGTACTTGTGCTGTACATGTGGGCAGCAGTTGTGAGCTTTTCTGGTGCTGCTGGAGTGCTCTTTCCAGTGAGAGATGTACTTCCTTTCTTTGTGAGCGGTCTTATTGTTGCGATAGCGGTGACGATTTATGAAATACGTAGACCACGAGTGCCACGTGCACATATGACGCCACGTGGAGAATGTGATGAATCCATTGAGTAAATTCTTCACACATTTTCATCGAAAAACTTATGCCCCTGGGTATCGGCCTCATGCACGTGTGATTATTGCACGTGCAACATTATGGAGCGCTGCTGCAGTGATTATGCTGGAATGTGTTGTTGCTGGCGCTGCTCTATATGCCGGCTATGTGAATGCGTCACTGTCTTGTTTGTGTGCAGGCGCACTTGCGGCGGTTATACATCTGCTTTCGTGGGGCGAAATGGAGATAGTGCCAAGATTTATGCCACGTTTGCAAAGTGTGGGATTTTTCTTGGGGTTTTTGTTGAAATGTTTTCTTGTACTCGCTGTTTTCTATTCTCTTTCTGAAGCGAGATGGATAGATATGAGTATGTTTGTGCTCGCTTTCATAGGGGGTATTGTTCTCACTCTTCTCGTAAGTTCAATAGTGGTGCTGCACAATCAAATCTGCGATTGAAAAGGGATCGTATAGGCGATTAAAAAATCGTTGTTTTTCAAAAGAATTCTTTCTATCCCTTTGCCCCATCCAGTGCGCTCATGTAAAGTTAAGTGGTCAGGTTTTTCTGTTGAAGAACGTCTATTCTAACTGTTTTTCGCAGACATCGGTGTCGGTATATGTAGAGGGGCTATTGCACCAGTGAACGTTTTGCACGCACTTGCGCTTTTGCCAATTATCCATTCAAGCTCAGAAGGCAGTGGATTTGAGACGCCGACACTTACCCATGAATTTGATCCTGCACCATTCCTTTTTGTGGGCACTCCTTTTGAGATGAACCGAATTTTGTTTGTTCGTCTTATTGCTGCCGTTATTTTAGCGTTTTTCTTAGTGCTGTATGCTCGGCGATCCAAACTGATTCCTGGGCGTGCGCAAGCTGCTATGGAAATGCTCCTTGAGTTTTCTAAAGTGTCTATCGCTGAGGAAATTATGGGCGGAGAGGAAGAAGCTCGCCGCTATCAGCCGCTTTTGATGACGATTTTCCTTGGCGTGCTTTTTATGAATCTCACTGGCGTAATACCAGGGCTTCAGATTGCGGGTACGTCATTGATTGGTATGCCGATTATCTATGCTCTGGTAGCATGGGTCGGTTTTGTGGGCGCAGGTATAAAAGCTCGCGGAGCTAAATTTTTCAAAGAACAGCTCATGCCTCCTGGTGTGCCGTGGCCATTGTATTTCATTATGGTGCCTCTGGAGTTTTTATCGACGTTTATTCTTCGCCCAGTCACCCTCACTATTCGTCTTCTCGCAAATATGATGGCAGGGCATTTTGTGCTCGTTTTATGTTTTCTCGGCACACATTATCTCTATTTCCAGATGAGTGGTCTTGCAGGGGGAATTCTGGGATCTTTCACACTTCTCGGAGGTATCATTTTTGTTGCCTTTGAGCTTTTTATTGGTGCGTTGCAGGCATACATCTTTGCTATGCTTTCTGCGGCCTATATATCACTATCAGTCTCAGCTCACTGACGTGCAGGTGAGATTTTAAGAAACAAAAACAAAAGGAAGAAAGAAATGATCACTGGTAACATCGCCACCATTGGATATGGTCTTGCAGTTCTCGGCCCTGGTATCGGTATTGGTATTATTGGCGCCAAAAATCAGGAAGCTTCGGCTCGTCAGCCAGAAATTAAAGGCTTCTTGCGCGTGAATATGTTCCTTTCTATCGCTTTTGCGGAAGCACTTGGTCTTCTTGGGCTTGTGGCCGGCTTTGTCTTTGCGTGATAACTATGGCATCGGTAGTGTTCCAATCAGCAGAAGGCAGTCACGTTTTCAGCGTGCTGTTTCCTGCTCTTCCTGATCTAATCTGGGGGACGATTGCATTTGCGGTCGTAGCCGTTGTGGTCTACAAGTTTGCGTGGCCTAGTTTTGCTGCGACTCTTGACGAACGCCGCGAGAAGATCGAATACGGACTTAAAGCTGCACAAATCGCAAAAGCTGAGATTGCTGCTGAGCGTGAAGGGCTTGCCAGTGAGGTTGCTCAAGCTCATCTTGAAGCAAACGATATTCGCGAAAAAGCTCAGGCTAATGCAAAAAATATTGTGGCAGATGCTCAAACGAAGGCTCACGCAGAAGCAGATAGCATTATCGGAGGTGCACACCTTCGTATCGCTGCGGATGCTGAGGCGGCAAAGCGTACACTTCGAGCTGATGTTGGTACGATGGCAACGGAGCTTGCTGGGCGTATTGTGGGTGAAGCTATTAACGATGAAGCTCTTGCTCGCCGAGTAATCGACCGTTTTATTAGCGATCTTGAAGCTGAGCAATCGAAAGAAGCATCTGCTATCGGGCAGGAGAAATAAGTATGCGTCTCGGGAGTGAAACCGCATACCGCACAGCATTGGAAAGCTGGGAAGCACTGTTGCAGGCGAAGAGTGCTGGCGAATTAGAGCTTGCACAGGAGCTTTTTGCCATCGCTGATACGCTGACGAATGCTCCATCGTTGACGGCTGCTCTCGAAGATGGAGCACGCGATTCGGATGCGCGCGCACAACTCGCTGCAGATGTATTTGAAGGGAAAGTTTCCGGCGAGGTCAAAGATCTTGTGGTGGGGCTGGCGCGGTCTGCATGGAGTGAGAATAAAGATCTGATTCGTGCGATCGAGATCCTCGCAACGCAGACCCTCCTGATAGGTGCTCAGAGAGAAGGCGTGCTGGATCGGGTAGAGTCTGAGCTGTATGAGATTAAGAATGTGCTTATGCATGAGCGTGAGCTGCGTAATCTCCTCACTGATGAACAGTATGGCGTGGCGGATCGTCAGCGTTTGGCATATCAGATAATGCCGAACCTCACCTCATACTCCCGCTTGCTTCTCGAGCGTGCAGTCGATCTCAGCCATCGCTGCGGTGTGCGGCAAATGATTGTCAAATATCTCGAGTGTGCTGGTGAGCGAGGAGAACATCTCGTTGCAAGCGTCACAGCAGCAATCCCACTGACGGCAGAGCAAGAGCGGCGCTTAGCAGCTGTGCTTATGAAGAAGTATGGCAAAGAGGTGCGTATACATACCACAATTGATACGTCTGTGGTTGGTGGCGTGCGGATTCTCGTTGGCACTGATGTGATTGATGGGACGATCGCGAGCCGTTTGGCTGCGGTTAAAGAAGTATTTAGTAACGGACGTTAACACGTCAAAGGTGCGGGGCAACGCTTAAACCATAGATGAGGTTGGCGTTATCCGCTTCGAGCGAAGGATAGATAATGGCGGAAATAACGATCCAGCCAGATGAGATTCGGGCTGCCCTCGATTCTTTTGTCAGCTCTTATGAGCCTGCGAAAGTTGCAAGCGAGGAAGTAGGGCACGTGATTCTCACGGCCGATGGTATTGCGCGCGTAGACGGACTGCCGAGTGCGATGGCAAACGAATTATTGAAGTTTGACGACGGCACCTTAGGTTTGGCGATGAACCTTGAGGAGCGCAGTATTGGCGTTGTGGTGCTTGGCGATTTCTCCAATATCGAAGAAGGTATGGCAGTGCGTCGCACAGGTGAAGTATTGTCTGTACCAGTCGGCGAAGGTTACCTTGGGCGCGTCGTTGATCCTTTAGGCAAACCACTCGATGGTTTGGGTGATATTACTGATATGGAAGGCTTGCGGGCTCTTGAACTGCAGGCCCCAGGCGTAATGATGCGTCAAAGTGTAAGCGAACCGCTGCAAACGGGTATTAAAGCAATTGATGCCATGATCCCGATTGGGCGCGGGCAGCGTCAGCTTATTATTGGAGATAGAAAAACTGGCAAGACGGCTCTCGCTATCGACACTATTCTCAACCAGAAAGCAAACTGGGAATCGGGCGATCCGAAGAAACAGGTTCGCTGTATTTACGTTGCTGTGGGGCAAAAAGGCTCAACGATTGCAGAAGTTCGCTCTACACTTGAGAAAAATGATGCACTCAAATATACCACGATTGTGGCGTCCCCAGCTTCTGATCCTGCTGGTTTTAAATATCTCGCTCCTTACACAGGATCTGCTATTGGGCAGCACTGGATGTATCAAGGGAAACACGTGTTGATTGTTTTTGACGATCTTTCTAAGCAGGCTGAGGCGTATCGTGCTGTGTCGCTGCTTTTGCGCCGTCCACCAGGGCGTGAGGCTTATCCAGGCGATGTGTTCTATCTGCATTCTCGCCTTTTGGAGCGGTGCGCGAAATTGAGTGACGGGCTTGGCGGCGGTTCGATGACGGGTCTGCCGATTATTGAAACGAAAGCAAATGACGTATCTGCCTATATTCCGACAAACGTCATCTCAATTACCGATGGGCAGATATTTTTGCAGTCAGATTTGTTTAATGCAAACCAGCGACCAGCTGTCGATGTGGGTATTTCGGTATCGCGCGTGGGCGGCGATGCTCAGGTAAAAGCGATGAAGAAGGTGGCTGGTACACTAAAAATTACGCTAGCTCAGTACCGCGCTCAGGCGGCGTTTGCAATGTTTGCATCTGATCTGGATGCTGCTACTCAGCAGCAGCTCATTCGGGGTGCGCGCCTGATGGAGCTCCTCAAGCAGCCGCAGTACACCCCATATCCAGTGGAAGATCAGATTGCGTCGGTTTGGGCTGGTACGCATGGATATCTCGACGATATCCCAGTAGAGCAGGTTCATGCTTTCGAAGAAGGCTTACTCAATCATCTGCGCTTGAATACGACGGTATTGGCAACACTTGCTGAAACTGGCGTTATGGATGAGCAGATGGAGAATCTTCTCAAAGCGGCGGTGGAAGACTTCCACAAAGAATTTGCAGTTGCTTATGGTCTTGTTCCTGAGGATGATGAGCAGCCAGAGGCTGTGAAGAGTCAAGAACAGATCGTACGCACGAAGCGAGGCTGACGTGGCGGGTGCACAGCGTATTTTCAAACAAAAGATTCGAGCAACATCAACGCTCGAAAAGGTCTTTCGCGCGATGGAGCTTATTGCTGCTTCTCGTATTGCAAAGGCTCGTGACGCTGCGCTCGGCCAGGATCCATATACCCAAGCCTTGATTAAATCGATCCGCATGGTTGCGAGTGATGCGCAAAATACACATCCGCTCGTCACTGAACGAGCCGATACCAACAAAGTTGTGGTGCTCGTGGTCACGAGTGACCGCGGTATGGCCGGCGCTTATTCTTCATCTGTGCTTCGTGCTGCTGATAAATTTATCAACGAACTGCGCGAACAAGGTAAAGAGCCTGTTTTGTATGTATGCGGGCGGCGTGGCGATAGCTACTATCGTTTCCGAGGAATGCCGGTAGTGAAAAGCTGGGTGGGGCAATCAGATAAGCCGAGTGATGAGCTATCGCACGAGATTGCTAATACTCTTCTTGAACGCTTTTTAGCTCCAGCAGATGAAGGCGGTGTGGCAGAACTCCACGTAGTCTACACTCGTTTTATTTCGATGGTCACGCAACATGTGCATATTCGCCGTATGCTTCCTCTGCAGGTTGTGGATGCTCCTGCGCAGATAGGGGCAAGCAGCGTGGAAGGCGCAGCAGAAAATTCTGCTCCTCTCTATGAATACGAACCTTCTGCTCAGCGTGTATTTGATGCTTTGCTTCCGATGTTTATTGGGGTGCGTATCCGCGGCATTCTGTTGATGGCTGCTGCTTCAGAGCTTGCTGCTCGGCAGCAGGCAATGCATTCTGCCACAGATAACGCACAGGAACTTATTCGCAAATATACACGCTTGGCGAATAACGCGCGCCAGGCAGAAATTACCACAGAAATCACAGAAATTATTTCTGGCGCAGATGCGCTGGGCAAGAATGAAGGATAACTAATGACCGCTGAAGATACAGAAAAGAAAATCTCCACTGGCCGTATTGTGCAGGTGGTCGGTGCGGTGGTAGACGTCGAGTTTCCTCCGGATGCCATGCCTGAGATCAATAATGCACTCACTGTTGAAGCGGCTTTGGATGGGCAGGGAGAAGGGTCGTCACGCCTGAAGATGACGCTTGAGGTGGCTCAGCATCTTGGCAACAACATTGTGCGTACAATCGCTATGAAGCCAACTGATGGGCTTGTGCGTGGGGCTGTGGTAGAGGATACGGGAAGTCCGATCACAGTTCCTGTGGGGGATATTACTAAAGGTCACGTCTTCAATGTTGTGGGTGAACCGCTCAACTTGAAAGACGGTGAAAAGTTTGAAGTGAAAGAGCGTTGGCCGATTCATCGCAGTGCTCCTACTTTCGATCAGCTTGAGCCAGAAACCAAGATGTTTGAAACCGGCATTAAGGTAATTGACTTGCTCACTCCGTATGTGCAAGGCGGCAAGATCGGTCTTTTCGGCGGCGCTGGCGTGGGCAAGACGGTTTTGATTCAAGAGCTTATTCAGCGTGTGGCTCTCGATCATGGTGGTGTTTCTGTATTTGCTGGTGTGGGGGAGCGCACTCGTGAGGGTAACGATCTCATTCACGAGATGGAAGACGCAGGCGTGCTCGATAAGACTGCGCTTGTGTTTGGGCAGATGGATGAGCCTCCGGGGGTTCGTCTGCGTATTGCTCTTTCTGGGCTGACGATGGCAGAGTATTTCCGCGATGTGCAAAACCAAGATGTGTTGCTCTTCATCGACAATATCTTCCGTTTCACCCAAGCTGGTTCTGAGGTATCGACGCTGCTTGGTCGTATGCCTTCGGCAGTGGGATATCAGCCAACGTTGGCTGATGAAATGGGGGCTTTGCAGGAGCGTATTACATCCACGCGAGGGCACTCGATTACGTCGCTCCAGGCAATCTATGTGCCGGCTGACGACTATACAGATCCTGCTCCTGCAACCACATTTGCTCATTTGGATGCTACCACGGAGCTATCGCGTGATATTGCCTCGCGTGGTCTTTATCCAGCTGTGGATCCTCTTGCATCTACTTCACGTATTCTCGATCCTCAGTATGTGGGCAAAGAACATTATGAAGTGGCGACGCGCGTTAAGGCGATTCTTCAAAAGAATAAAGAGTTGCAGGATATTATTTCTATTCTTGGTGTGGATGAGCTTTCTGAAGAAGACAAAGTGACAGTGGCTCGTGCTCGCCGTATCGAACAGTATCTTTCACAGAATACATATACGGCTATGAAGTTTACGGGTGTGGAAGGTTCCACTGTGCCGATTGCTGAAACGGTCGAGGCGTTCCGCCGCATTACCGACGGCGAATACGATCAGGTGCCCGAGCAGGCGTTCTTTAATATCGGCGGTATTGAGGATATTGAGCGTGCATGGCATAAAATCCAGAAGGATATGGCCTAATGAAGCTTCAGATTGTCTCTCGTACAGGAGCTATTTTTGAAGGTGATGTGAGCGAAGTTGTAGTTCCAGCAGTTGAGGGGGAGCTGGGAATTCTTCCAGGGCATACTCCGCTTCTTGCCATTTTGGTGCCAGGTACGGTTCGTTTCGTCACGTCAGATGGAATACGGCATACATTTGAGACTACCAATGGTTTGGTGACGCTCGAAGACGACGAAATCGTTGTCGTGGTAGATGCTGGAAAAGAAGCAGCAAGCGTGAAGGCTGTCTAGTGCGCATCGTTATCGCCGATTGTTCAGTGGATTATTCTGGGCGGCTTGATGCTCACCTTGAGCGTGCAACACGAGTGCTTATGCTGAAGGCAGATGGCTCCGTGCTTATTCATTCAGATGGCGGTTCTTATAAACCGCTGAATTGGATGAGCCCGCCATGCGTGATGCGCGTGCGTACACCAGAGCAGAGCTTGAAGCAGAATGCACAGCAGGAATCTAGTTTGCTTTCGAGTGCCTGTAGCGATGCTATCGAAATTTGGGAGGTCCAGCATCAAAAGAGTGATGACCGTCTTGAGATCAGTATCTATGAGGTCTTCGCCAGCATTGAGCAAGATCTTGGTATTGAGCCAGGGCTGATTAAAGATGGTGTGGAGGCGCATCTCCAAGAGCTTTTAGCAGCTCAAGTTGAACGGCTTGGCGCTGGTATGACGTTAGTGCGCCGCGAGTATCCTACGGCAATCGGACCAGTGGATTTGATGGTGCTCGATTCCAACGGCGAACATATTGCTGTTGAAGTAAAGCGCCGAGGTGAAATTGATGGAGTAGAGCAGCTCACGCGCTATCTGGATCTGCTCAGTCGTGATTCCACATTGACGCCTATTCGCGGCATTTATGCGGCTCAAGAGATTAAACCGCAGGCTCGTACTCTTGCTGAAGATCGTGGGATTGAATGTGTGATTCTTGATTATGCCGAGATGAGAGGGATTGACTGCCCAGAAGACCGCCTCTTCTGATGATGAGGTGGCGGCATCTCATCGCTTGTCGTCATTCTTTCCATTGCCGATGTATTTGTTCTCTTTTGCTGTCTTGTGCTTCTCTTCTTAGATGCAGCTCGCATGATACCGTGAATATATGTCTATGCTTTCTTATCGTCGTTCAGGGCCAGAATCTCAGTGCCCGCTTGTGTTGATTCATGCTTTGCCGCTTAATTCCCATATGTGGGATGCGGTGATTGACGAGTTAGCCGATATTGATGTTGTGACGCCTGACGCGCCTGGTTTTGGGGATAGCCCTGCTGGAGTAGAGTTTGGTGAGCCGTCAATTGCTTCATATGCTCAGGCGTTGTATGAGCTTACTCAACGTTTAGGCGTGGAGCGTCTCGTGCTCGGTGGTCTTTCGATGGGAGGGGCTGTGTGCGCAGAATTTGTGGCGCAGTATCCTCAGATGGTTGCAGGGCTGGCATTAATGGATACGAATATCAATGCCGATACGCCGCAGCAGCGTGAAAACAGGCTTCGAATAGCTGAGATAGCAGAATCGGGGTATGGCTATAGCGCAGTAGAGCAATGGTCTGAGACGATGATCTCTAGTGAAGCTAGCGCACAACTTCGCGCTCAGATCGATGCTGAGTTGAAAGCATTGCCTAATGCTGGTTTAGCTTATCAGCAGCGCGCAATGGCTGCGCGTGTAGATCGTGCCGATTGCGTGGCTCGTGTGGAAGGTCCGGTATTTTTAGGGCGCGGAGATCAAGATCCGACGTGTTCTGCCGAATACTTGATGAATCTTGCTCTTTCAGCGCGCTCCCCAAGGATTGTGGAATTTAGCCCGGCAAGCCATTTTTCAGCGAATGAACAGCCTTCACAGGTAGCGAATTTTTTGCGTTCCCTCTATGAAGCGAGCACAAAATAGCGAACTTCTTACGGGAAGATGAATGCCTCGTTCTTTTCCTTCCCCTAAAACGAGGTGTACGGGCATATCTGCCAAGCTTTCGCTGCACTTAATTTTCTTTGTGAGTGACGATTGATCCTGTGCTGGTGCTCAGGAGTGCGCGCATATCTTCTATGTAGGAAATGAGAGTTGCGCGTTGAGTTTCGAGAGAATCGACGTATGCGCGGGCGCTTTCTCGCTGAGCTTTACTTTCTTCTTCGGCTGCACCCTGAATATGTGCTGCTTTAGTTTGTGCTTGGTTCATAATCTCGGCAGCTTCTGTGCGTGCCCTTTCGATGATGGCTTCTGCTTCATCTGCTGCTTGGCAGGTGACGGCATTAGCGGCATCTACTGCAGCTTGGTGTTGAGCTTCTGCCGTAGTGAGTGCTTTCTGAGTTGCGCTGATGCGTGCTTGCGCTTCATCGCGCGCTTGTGATTCTTGGGCGGAAAGTTCCTCCATAAGTTCACGTTTCATGTGAGCAGCTTGCGCTTGCGCTTGTGCATGCATGTCGGATACTTCTTTTTCCGCTTCGCTCTTTATTTTTGTGACGTATTGCTCTGCGTCGCTTGTCAGTGCGGCGATTTCTTTATTGGCTTGCGTGCGCATCATCGTCACTTCTTCGGCTGCGTCTGCACGAAGTTTTTCTGCCTCGAATTTTGCTTGAGTGAGCAGAGATTGTGCTTGAGCTTGAGCTTGGGCAAGAGTGTTTTCACTTTCGCGCGCTGTACGATCGGTAAGCTCTTGTGCACTTCGCGTGGAGGTTGTTTCTTGCGCTTGAGCCTGTGCCTGGGCATTCGTGACGATTCGCTCTGCTTTTTCTTTAGCTTCAGCCACGCGTGCTGAGCAGGTTTCGTCAGTTTGTGCGGTCAGGGTATCGGCATTTTTTTGGGCAGATGCGATAATCGATTCGGCATCAGATCGGGCACGGGTCATGACGTCTAAGGCTTGTTCTTCTGCAGAGCGCAAAAGCCTCTCAATGCGAGACCCTAAGCCAGAATAGGAGGGTTGCCCAACTTCGCCTAGCTCTTCTTGGGCTTGTGCAAGTTCTCCGGAGATTTGCAAGACTGTTAAATCGAGGTGTGCAACTTGTTCTCGAGCTTGGCTGAGTTGATGCTCAAGAGAAGAGATTGCCTCATCAACCTGAGCGCGGTCATACCCGCGCATTACGAGTGAAAACTGTGTTTTTTCTTCTGCCATGCCCTATCGCCCCCATCGTTGCCGTACACTGAATCTCATCGGTGAATTATGTTTCATACAAAATTCTAGTGCAAGTTTTCATTTTCTATTAACGTGATAGACCCCACCATCATTAAAGTAGTGGCATAAAAATGTTGCAAAATCGTTATAATCTATAGAGATAGTACTATATATTCTCTGTGATATATCGAGGTCTGATTGCGCGTGCTGTGCTGGGCTTTTGAGGCGGTAGTTCGGCGGTAATAAAGGAGATTAAGTGAGAATTAAAAACCTGTCGTGGAGTGTGCGTGCCATGATTGGCGTGCTGCTGACATCGGTTGGTGTGATGTTCGCAGCTGCAACAATAGTGCATATAGCGACATTCAATCCAGAAAAAACGCTCACACTTCACGCCGATGAATCCAAGGAAGCTGTGTTTCTTTATACTGCTCCTGGTGTGATTAACCTTGTGAATGATTCGCCTCGAGTGACTCTCACAGCTTCTCAGCCAGATAGTGTAATTCAATGGGGCTACGGAGCATCACGAGAAGTTGAGCAGTACCTCGGCACATCTGCAGCTCTTGAAATTAAAGGATTGGCAAACAACGGTACTAGCGCAGATATTTTTGTGCACACAGCCGATAAGCAAAGCGCAGACCAAGATAAGAAAACACGTGATACTGGCGGATTTTCTCTCGATTCTTCCGATTTGTGGTTGGCATCTGGTCAAGGGAAAGGAGAGGTGACCTTCACTCTTCCTAAGGATCAGGGAGTTGATCGTTCACTTATTGCAACAACGTCGGCTGGAACTGCTCCAGAGATTACTCTTACGTGGATATATGATGGAAAAATAGCCTCACCTGCTCCTCTTATTGTGGTTGGGATTTTGCTGGCTCTTATTGGAGTGGTTGTGCTGCTCATCGATAGGCGTGATCGAATCGACCGGTATGAGGCTGCGCAAAAAGCGGCTCGTGCAAAAGCGGAAAAAGAATTCGCTCTATCGGCTGAAACGAGTGTTTTGCCGATCTTTAAAGGGGATTTATCGGATCCTCAGACTGGCCGTTCTGTGCAGCGTGAATACACAGCAGCATCTTTCGGGGCTGCGATTTTGCCAGGAACGCCGCGTACTGAAGCGCTTCGGAATCGAGAACTGATGCACTCCGATTGGACAATGCCGATTTCTGTTTCTGAAGAAGGTATTTTTGAGCAAGACGCACACGACTGCGCTGATAGTGCTTTGACGCCGCACGTCACCTTGTGGGAATACACGCAGCCTTTTGAAAACGATGGTGATATTGATGAAGGTGCTGTGGATTTATGGAAAGAGGATCGCGATGCGTAAGTCTGTGAAGAAAAATTTTCGCGTGTTGAGTGTTGCTATTGTGATGCTCAGTATGGCTTGCGGTCTATCTGGCTGCAAAAAAACTGAGGTTCCTCAACCTGTGGTAACAAATGCTGAGGAAGCAATCGTTACTCCAGAGCAGTATGAACGCATTGCACAAGCAACGATTGCTGGTATACGAGCGGCAGATGAATCGCTAGATACTTCTCGGCTGTCGCAACGGCTGATGGATCCTATTCTTACGCAGCGCACAGCTCAATATAAGCTTAAGGGTCTTAAAGATGATACGCAGATCCCCCCTATTACGATCGATCTGAAAGCAACGCCACTATCAACAGGCACAGGATTCCCTCGAGGGCTTCTTTCCTATAGTCCACCAGTTGAAGGGCAAAATCAGCGCACATTAACTGCTTGGCAGCAGGATTCTGCCCGAAGCAACTATAAGCTGTGGGGGCAGGTTTCTCTCTTTCCTTCGGCCGATTTGCCTGAGCTGACCTCGGCGATCAGCACTGCACAAGGATATTCGAAGAAAGATTCTGGATTGTACCTAGCAGACCCTACTGGCGTGACGGCAGCATATGCTCAGTATCTGCAAACGCAAGAACTTGGTGGTGTGAAATTCAAAGAGGGCGATGAGCTGTTTCGTGGATTAAAATCACAGATGGATTCCTTGAAAGAAACTATCGGTGATTTTGGTGAAGTTTCTCTTAGCGTTGCCGATAGTGGCGCTGCGCCGATTGTTGTGAGCACGAGTGATGCAGGAGTGGTCGTTTTCGGCGAGATTAAGTATCACATAACGTATAAGACAAAGAACGCAGATCGCCCTATTGTGCTTAAAGGAACTGCTGAAGCTTTGATATATTCTGGTGATAAAGAAAAGCCAAATATCGAAATCGGTGAAAATTCTCCGTTTACGGCAAGTTACAGCGTAGTAGTTGCTTTCTATGTGCCGCCAACGACTGGGAAAAATGTGCAGCTGATTGGTGCAAGTTCGAACGTTTTATATAGCGCAGCAGTCGAATAGACGTAGACGTTGTGTTGTGAGTGATGTGCTTATGCATAAGACGTATGCGATGTGCTAGTGGTTTGCGCTGAAAAATCTCGTTTCAAGCGCAAACAGCTCTATTCTATAACCGCACAATATCTGTGCGCTCATGCTATTTGCTGAGATAGCAATAGTAGGGGAAAAGAAAGGGGAAATCCCTCATCAAAAGATACTGAAACTTGCCCTTTTTTGCTCAGTGCCAGAGTGCAGATCACAGAGTGCAGGCATGTGGCAAAATTAATCTTTGAGCCTGCTGTGCATATCTTTTTAGATATTTATTTCTATAATTCTGGGAATATAAGGGTGGGTGTCTGGCATAAATGCCAGACACCCACCCTTATATTCTGCACAGAGTTCAGATTCGCTTTGTGCAGAAAATATTTATTTCACGATAATCACGCGGAGATTTCTCGGACCATGCACGCCGTCTACACGCACAAGCTCAATATCAGATGTAGCTGAAGGTCCGGCAATCCATGTGATTGGGCGGCATGGATTCTCATTGAGCACAGCCACAGCCTGTGGCACTGTGGGATAGATATCTTCCGCTTTCAGTACGATCACATGCGTATCTGGTACGAGAGTAATTGCACGACGCCCTTGGTCTGCCTCACCGTCAAGCACGATCGTTCCTGAAAGGGAGATAGCTACGCGGCTAGCCGTTACCACAGCATCAATCTCATTGAGTTCATAGTTTGAAAGCCCAGATTCTCGGGAATCTTCCACAACTTTTCGCCCATCTTTCGCTGCGGCTTCTTTCCACGCATCGGGCAAACCTGCAGGAACTACCACAGAGGTAAGAGGCTCCAAGAAGCGGGCAATCGTATCGGTGATTTCGTCGTCACTCACGATTTCTACTTGTGCTGTGTAATCTTCGAGCTTCTCTTTCAGTTCTGCAATGACTGCATCAGAACCAGGAGCATCGCTTCCTTCCATGCGATAGTTGCGAGGAACTTCAGGCGCTGGCGCCTTTTGAGAAGCATTCAATGCTCGGCGCAAATTCGCCAAAATTTCGGTGCGGGCATCTACAGTAGCCATCAGTGTGTCTCCTTATACCAATCGCGGAAAGTCTTCTTTGGCGGGGCGGGAACGTCGCGTACTGACGTCCACCTCGAAGCAATAGGCACTGGCAGGTGCCCGATTTTTTCGTCTTTGCCAGCCACAATATCGCCTTTAGTGACGGCGCGGGCAGCTAGCTTCCATGCTTTAGAATTGCCCATCACTTTGCTACTTGCCTTCATAGCAATATCCCAGAATCCTGGCACGCCCCCACGATTTTCTTCGGTGATGCGATGGCGTAAATCAACGAGCACTTCTGGAATGTTGATTTTCACTGGGCATACTTCGAAGCATGCCCCGCACAGCGATGAAGCATAGGGGAGCGAAGAGGCAGGGTTGTGGTGATCCATAGCTGCCAGAAGCTGTGGAGTAAGAATCGAACCAATCGGACCTGGATAGATTGAGTTGTATGCATGCCCGCCTACGTGTTCATACACTGGGCAGGCATTCATGCATGCGCCGCAACGTATGCAGTGCAGGGCCTGGCGTCCAATCTCATCAGCCAATACTTTCGAACGCCCATTATCGAGCAGCACGAGATGGAATTCCTGTGGCCCATCTCCAGGCGTGACGCCGTTCCAGAAGCTCGTATAGGGGTTCATGCGCTCTCCAGTTGCTGAGCGAGGAAGAAGCTGCGCAAACACTTCTGCATCCTGGAAACGTGGCACAATCTTCTCGATTCCGACAAGAGAGATCAGCGTTTTTGGAAGAGTGAGGCACATACGCCCATTGCCTTCAGATTCAAACACAGACAGCGTGCCTGTTTCGGCGATCATCATGTTTGAGCCAGAGATAGCAACTTCCGTTTTGAGAAACAGCTCGCGCAGATGAGCACGTGCAGCCATAGCAAGCTCCCGAGGGTCTGTGGATAGCTTTTCGGGAGCATCGCTCATTTCGCGTAAGAATATTTCACGGATTTCAGCTCGGTTTCGGTGAATAGCTGGAACCACGATATGCGAAGGCATATCCTTGCCAAGCTGGACGATCATTTCGGCAAGGTCAGTTTCCCACGCGTGAATACCGTGTTTAGCAAGTTCCTCGTTGAGGTTGATTTCCTGCGTAGCCATCGATTTGACTTTGACGACTTCCGTGGCATTTTTTTCTTGCAGAATGCCGAGGATGATTTCGTTCGCTTCTTTGGCATCACGCGCCCAGTGGACGATACCGCCGCGTTTTGTCACATTCTTTTCAAGCTGCTGCAGAAGATCGGGGAGATTACTCATTGCTTCATGCTTGATTGCGCTGGCAGCATTGCGCAGTTCTTGCCAATCAGGCATTTCTTCCACGCGCATATTGCGTTTATTGCGAATAGTTGTGGTGGCGTGCCGAAGGTTTTTGCGCATTTGATTATTACGCAAAGTCACCTGCGATCCTTCTGGGAATGTGGCACCCCATTGGAGAGTATGATCGGGAAGAGGATCGCCTTGCACCCACTGATGCCCTGTATGGGCAGAATTTTTCTTGAGCAGTTTGCTCGAAACAACTTGTGGAATCCCAAGGAATGTTGGCATCACACACCTGCTTTCTTCGTAAAATCAGGAGCCTGCCATGGCTCGTCTTGAGTGCCGGCAAGCACTTCTGCGAGGTGCATCACTCGCACACCAGCACGATTTCGGGCAAGTCCGCCGCCGATATTCATCAAACAAGAATAATCACCAGCTACGAGCACATCAGCTTTCGTACTCATCACGTTTGCCATCTTATCTGCCAGCATAGAAGCTGATGTTTCGGGATTTTTGAGCGAGAATGTGCCGCCAAAGCCACAGCAAGACGTCGCCGAAGGAAGCTCTACGAAATCAATGCCTTGCACATTTTTGAGGAGTCGCTCTGGTCTATCTCCCACTTTCGCTACACGCAATGAATGGCAGGTAGGGTGGAAAGTGACGCGGTGAGGGAAATATGCCCCCACATCTTCTATGCCGAGCACATCGACGAGAAACTCTGAAAGCTCATACGTTTTCTCTGCAATAGCTGCCGCTTTACGTGATAGTTCGTCGTCACCTTGAGTTTTGGCAACCATAGCTTGCTGTTCGCGCATTGACCCTGTGCAGGAGCCAGAAGGAACGACAATAGCATCCCATTTTCCATTGAGTACGCCTTCAAATGTGCGCACGTGATTTTCAATGAGCGGCAGTGCCTCGGGATAATAGCCAGTATTGACGTGCATCTGCCCGCAGCAGGCTTGCGTTTCGGGAAAATCGACGTCGATTCCTAAGCGTTCAAGCAAATGCAGGGTAGCTGCTGGCGCTTGCGGAAACATTGCGTCTGCAATGCACGTAGCGAAAAGTGCTACTCTCATGAGCGGTTCCTTTCTGTAGAAATAATTACCATGTGTATGAAGTTTAGGCTGGAATAATCGGGAAGATTCCTTGGGTAGCAAGGAAAATTAGTATGCACAGCACGAGCAGAAGCCCAGCACTCCACGGAGCAGCCTTGCGCAGCAGCTCGGGTTCGCAACCTTGCTGCTGAATTGCTGTGGCTGCAATAGCGAGATTCTGCGGGGAAACGATTTTTCCTAAACCGCCGCCGATCGAATTTGCTGCAAGAAGTACGCTCGGATCTGCACCAACCCCAGCTGCGGCAGTTGTCTGCATAGAAGCAAACAGCGCATTTGATGAGGTTGCCGAGCCTGTCACAGCAGTTCCAATCCACCCCAAGATAGGCGAGAGGAAACCAAAAGCAGCTCCTGTGGCTGCGAGAGCTGCGCCAATTGCCACCGTTTGCCCAGAAAAGTTCATCACGTATGCCAAGCTCATAACGAGTGCAATAGTGAGCAAACTCCAGCGCAGCGCATAAATCGTATTGAGGAGTTCTTTCATACCGCGTCCGAAACTATATGTGTATAGTCCGCCTGAGCTTTTAGCTCCGTAAACAACGCTCACAATAATTGCGGTGAGCGCAATCATTGTGCCAGGGTTTGAGAGAGTCTGGAGCTTAAAGAGTGCGCCGCTGTTTGGTTCGCCCGCTGCCGTCACCAAATGCCCGTATAGCCCTGGCCATTTAATAAGAGTATCTGTGGAAGAGAGCAGAGCTGGCAGATCCACACCAATTTTCCAGAGCTTCGAAATAGCGAAGATAATGACGACGAGCCAGTAGGGCATAAGACCAAGTACTATACGGCTTGTAGTAGGCGCAGTCGCTGATGTCGTCTGCGACTTCCATTCCTCCGGAGTCGAAGGGTTGAGCTTGACGAGTAGGAGTGCAGTGACGGCGAAACCCATGAGTGAAGCAAACACAGCTGTGAGCTCATACGAGATATAGTGAGCGGCAACGAAGTGGCATACTGCCGTCACGATCCCTTGTATCAGCCCGATATGCCACAGCTGCTTAATGCCGCGGATGCCATCGAGAATGCCGAGCATAGCAATCGGAATAAATATGGCAATAACGGGAGTAATGCACGAGGTGGTTGCAGCAACGTCAGCTCCAGTGATACCGCCGATAGAGCCAGCGGTGGTGAGCGGGATTGCCATTGCACCAAAACAGACGTTAATCGCATTTCCTACCATCGTCACCAAAGCAGCTTTAATCGGGGGAAGCCCGAGTGAAAATAGCATCGCAGCGACAATAGCGACGGGTGCACCGAAGCCAGCTAAGCCTTCGAGCAGACCGCAAAAAGAAAAACCGATGAGGAGGGCTTGAATACGCATATCGCCTTTGCCTACAGCGGAAAATACGGAGCGTACATCGTCAGCTCGACCAGAAGAAACGGTGAGATTATAGAGCCAAACAGCGGCAATCACGATGTAGAGAATAGGTGTGACGCCGAATGCAAGACCATAGAGTGCAGAATTGGCAACGAGACCAGCAGGCATATGGAACCCGAATGCAGCGATGAGTGCAGCGAGTACAAGAGCTCCTAATGCGCACCAGTGAGTTGCCAGCTTAAAAACACCGAGCAAGACGAAAAAAAGAACCAGCGGCAGAATGCCAACGAGTGCGGAGAATACTGTGGAGCCACCGATCGCTTCGGTTGAAGGCGTGAAGCTCGCAACGGGGAGAATCTGAGTGAGTATGCCCATTAAGAATCTCTTTCTACGTAGGTCGGCATAAGCCGAGTATGAGATATGGCGAGGCAGGCGCTGTATCGACAGTGAAAAGCGCCAACCGCTTATGCGCCAATTTTATTAGTAAGTGTGTGAAAAATGGGAAAATAATTGCTGCATATTACGCGCGAAATCTCTTACGTAATATGCAGCAATGAGGAATGCAGTATAAAAATGTAGTAAATCCCTGAAAAACTAAGCTTTCTTAGGAGTTAGGTATACGACCCCAAATGGAGGGAGCTGAAGATTCACGGAATACGGGCGGCCGTTCCAGCCGATAGGATCAGCTTGCGTACACCCGAAATTTCCAACTCCCGAACCGCCATATATATCAGCATCAGAATTGAAAATTTCTTCCCACTGCCCGCCGTACGGCAAGCCGACTCGGTAGTCAGTATGGGGAACGCCAGCGAAGTTGCAGATAACGGCAACAACGTCGTCACCATCATGGCTTTTACGCAAATAAGAGAGCACGTTGTGATCGCCGTCAGAAACTTCAATCCATTCAAAGCCAGCATTTGTGAAATCTTCACTCCACAGTGCGCAGTGTTCACGGTAGACCTTGTTGAGATCGCGCACGCAGCGCATCACGCCATCGTGCTGTTCGTTCTGGGTGAGCCACCAGTCAAGACCGCGCCCTTCATTCCATTCATCAATCTGCGCAAATTCCTGCCCCATGAAGATGAGCTGTTTTCCTGGGTGGCTCCACTGGTAAGCGTAGAGTAAGCGCACTCCAGCAAGTTTTTGCCAATGATCGCCAGGCATCTTTGAATAGAGAGAGCCTTTGCCATGCACGACTTCATCATGCGAAAGAGGAAGCATGAATTGTTCACTAAAGGCATATACAAGGGAAAACGTGAGCTCGCCGTGGTGCCAGCGGCGATTGATCGGTTTTTCTTGCATATAGCGCAAAGTGTCGTTCATCCAGCCCATATTCCATTTCAAGCCGAACCCTAGCCCGCCGTTTTCTGTAAGACCAGTGACGCCGCTCCAGCTCGTACTTTCCTCAGCGATCATCATAATCCCTGGATTATTTTTATAGGCGGTAGCATTTGTCTCTTGTATGAAGGAAATAGCCTCCAAATTTTCACGCCCGCCATACGCATTTGGCTGCCACTGCCCAGCTTCTCGCGAATAATCGAGGTAGAGCATAGATGCTACTGCATCTACGCGAATTGCATCAATGTGGAATTCTTCCATCCAGTAGAGCGCATTTGCCACAAGGAAATTGCGCACTTCATTACGCCCAAAGTTGAAGACGTATGTGCCCCAGTCTGGGTGTTCGCCGCGCAGTGGATTGGGGTCTTCGTAGAGCGGAGTTCCGTCAAAACGAGCCAGAGCCCATTCGTCGCGTGGGAAGTGGGCAGGTACCCAGTCCATAATGACGCCAATTCCAGCGTTGTGCAGTTCGTTGATAAGATAACGCAGATCGTCAGGAGAGCCATAGCGAGAGGTAGGAGCGTAATAGCTGGTCACTTGGTAACCCCAGCTAGGTCCGAACGGGTGCTCGGCAAGAGGCATAAATTCCACGTGTGTGAATCCCAGATATTTTACATGCCCAATCAGTTGCTCAGCGAGCGAACGATAGTCGTTTCCTGGGCGCCATGAGCCAAGGTGAACTTCGTAGACGGAAACTGGACCTGAGTGGGGATCGCAGGCGGCCCGCTGAGCAAGCCATTCGTCGTCATTCCATGAAAAATGAGAAGAGGTGACGATGCTCGCCGTGCTTGGTGGAACCTCTGTTGCGCGAGCCATCGGATCTGCTTTTTGATGGAGAGAGCCATCTTGGTACTCGATTTCATATTTATATCGAGCTCCTTCGCCAGCCCCAGGAACGAAGAGTTCCCACACGCCACTTTCTCCAAGCGAACGCATGGGGGCAGTAGCGCCATTCCAACCATTGAAATCACCAACAACGCGCACAGCTTTAGCGTTTGGAGCCCACACCGAGAAGCTCACACCACTTACTAGACCCATACTTGTTTCGTAGGTATGTACGTGCGCTCCGAGCATTTCCCAGAGCCGCTCATGGCGTCCTTCAGCAAAGAGATATGTGTCTGTTTCTCCCACAGTGGGAAGGAATCGATAGCCGTCGTCTGAGAGTATTTCCGTCTCGCCATAGACGGTACGCACGCGATAATCTGGGACTTCGGTGCATTCAAGTACCACATACCAAATGCCGTTGAATTCGTGCTGTGCTTGATATTCGCCTTCATTCGTGACGATATAGACGGCATCTGCCATCTGCCGCCCGACGCGAATAGTCACGTGAGCACAGTCGTCGTGCATATGCGGTCCGAGAATATCGTGCGGTGCGTAGTAATGCCCGTTTGAGACGAGATCGAGTGTGTCGTATGAAATCGGAATCGGAGAGCTATTCATAGTCTTATACTCCCATGTTTTTCTGCTGTGTGAGGGCGTTTCCTCAAAGTTGTTTTAATAATATATAAAAAGATGCGTTGATGGTTCGTACGTGATGCAGGCTGTATTGTGAGATGCCTTGTGGATAGCTGTATTGCTATGGATATCGGTATCGCCAAGCCTTCGCAGATCTGCTTATTTCTTAAGTGTATTCGCACATAATCTCAGTAATTCCACAGAGAGGAATATCAATCCATGATGGACGATAGGCTGCTTCATATATCACTTCATAAAGGGCTTTATCGAGGATAAGAGCATTGGCAAGCTCTGATTTTTCTGCACCATAGGCATGTAAAAATTCTGCGCGAGCAGCATTTTCCCATTCAGTTATGAGCGAGGAGTTTGCGCCTTGTTTTCGGGCGAAACCTGCTGCATAGCTGAGAGATCGAAGCATACCTGCAATATCTCGCAGGGCAAGATCAGGTTTGTTTCGTTCACTCAGCGGGCGCAAAGGCTCCCCCTCAAAATCGATAACGCGCCACCCGTCAGCACTTTCTTTCTGCGTGCCATGCTGGGAGTTGCCTTGTACGCGCAACACTTGCCCAAGATGAAAATCCCCATGAATGCGCTGCAGCTGCGGCCACGTGCTGCAAGCGGCACGAGTATAAATATCTTCGATACGTGCGGCGTATGGTTGCAGCTCTGGCACACGATCGAGAGCCTGAGCTGCACGAGCACGCCATGATGCAAGCTGAACTGCACGTGCATCGTCATTCGGCTCAGCAGTTGGCAGGGCGCTCGCGAGAGCGGTGTGCATAGCGCGTGTGGTGTGCCCGAGCTGAGCGATAGCAGAGATTGGAAAGTTTCCACTAGTGCTAAGTTCGCTTGTAATGAGCTGCCATGCATCCACAGATCCATCAAGAAATTCCGAAGCTGTGAGTATATCGGCTTGATACTCGCATTGGTGGTTGGCAGATACTGGCTCTGGCATATCGAAGCTGGCAGAAGAAAAACACGCCCGCGCATACCCGTACTGCGCTGGAACCACTGCGCTGCCAGCATTATCGAGAGCACATTGAAGTTCGATATCTGGGTTGATTCCAGGGTGGACGAGCCGCAGTAATTTCACGATTATACTGCGCCCATCAGCAAGTCTATAAATAATAGAAGTGTTTGATTGCTCAGATGTGAGTTTATGTGAGGTGACGATTTTTGCAAGGCTATGGAAAGTTTCACGCAGTGGAGTGCCGTGTATTCTCAGGCAGGATATACTTCGTTGAGTATCTTCGTGAGATTCCCCGAAAATAGCTGGATGCGGTATTCCGTTAGCAGACTCGCTAGGGGTAAGGGCAGCGGCAAGCAAGGCCGCTCGCCCTTCAGGAGTGTCGGTAGCGTCGATATATATAGGCGCAGCAGCAGAACTATGTGCCGATTGGAGTTTGTGGATAATCGGCACTGCATAGAGGTTGGCTCCAGCTTCCACTAGTAGGAAAAGTATTGCGGAATCAGAGTCGTGTGCGAGCACTGTCAGATGAGTGATGTGCGCTTGCAGGCTTGGCGAAACGCTACTTTTTTGAGTCGAAGTGCCGTGTAAATCGTCACCGCAGGTGCTGCTACTAGCCGTGATGTCGTCGCCACTTTCATCGGAGATATTAGTGGGGGCGAGAAACCAACGTTGGCTGGGCAGCCACGAGCTTAAAAATGCTTCGATAGATGATTGATTAATGTTCATGTGTTCGCATTTCAACTTTTTACTTTGACGCTAAGAATATGAGCCACTTGTCCGTGAGGATCGAGGCGCACGTATGGATTTTGATTCCATTCATAAGTTTCGCCATTCATCTCATCGTATACCTCGAGCACAGGCGCGCTATCCCAGCGCGCAGAAGTGCCGAAGTGGCTCAGATCGAGATTGATGACGGCATCGCGTGAAGCATAAGGGTCTATATTGACCACAACGAGCACCATATCGACATTTCCATCGGGTGATTCCTCTGGCTGAGTCACCTTCGAGAAGCAGATCACTTTATCTGAGGTGGTTGGATGAATTCTCAAATCTCGAAGCCGGCGCAAAGCGAGATGTTTATTTCGGATCTCATTGAGTGTACCGAGCAGCTGAGAAATTCCATTAGCTTGGGCGCTTTCATAATCGCGCATCTTATATTCGTATTTTTCGTTGTCGATCTGCTCTTCAGACCCTGGGCGAGCGATATTTTCGGCAAGCTCATAGCCGGAATAAATACCCCAGCAGGGAGAGCCGGTTGCTGCCAAGACGGCTCGAATAGCAAATGCTGGCACTCCTCCTCGCTGCATATAGGGTGTGAGCACGTCATGCGTAGTGGGCCAGAAGCATGGGCGGAAGTGGCTGTCTGAGATACGTGAAACTTCCCATAAATAATCTTCAAGCTCTTTCTTTTCGTTGCGCCATGGGAAATATGTATAGCTTTGCTGGAAGCCTACCTTGCCTAAGGTCTGCATCATCGGAGGATTTGTATGAGCTTCGCCCATAAACGTAATATCCGGGTGTATCTGGTGGAATTCTTCAAAGAGTCGCTGCCAGTAGTTCAACGGCTTTGTGTGAGGGTTGTCGATGCGAAACATCGTCACCCCATGGCTGATCCATACTTCGAGCACGCGCTTAATCTCCTGATAGATCCCTTCTGGATCGTTATCAAAATTAAGCGGATAAATATCTTGATATTTTTTCGGCGGGTTTTCCGCATAAGCAATTGTGCCGTCTGCTCTGGCGGTAAACCATTCAGGGTGCTCGGTGACCCACGGATGATCGGGGGAGCACTGCAGGGCTATGTCGAGAGCAACTTCCATACCGAGTTCGTGCGCGCGTGCGACGAAATGGTCAAAATCTTCAAACGTTCCTAAATCTGGGTGAATCGCATCGTGCCCACCCTCTGAAGAACCGATTGCGTACGGAGAGCCGGGATCGCCAGGGAGTGCTGTGAGTGTATTGTTGCGCCCTTTACGTGCAGTGGTGCCGATAGGGTTGATCGGTGTGAGATAGATAACGTTGAACCCCATAGCGGCGATGCGTTCAAGTTCTTTTTCTGCCGTCTTAAACGTTCCTGATATCCACATATCTTTTTCGCTATCGAAATAGCAGCCGCATGTGCGCGGGAATATTTCATACCACGAGCCAACGAGAGCAGCTTCGCGCTCAACGCGAAGTTTATAGTGTGCAGATTCGCTGAGTAGTTCACGCAGTGGATAGGTGGCGAGCGCAGCGTTTACTTCCGCCGATGTGGCAGCTTCAAATTTAAGTTTGGCGCTCATGCGTTTCTTGCTCATCACGCTAATGAGATCGCGGATTGTGGCTCGTTCGGCCGATCCTCGGGGCATAGCGTTCATTGCCCGTTTCATGACGGCAATGCCTTCAAGAAAGACGAGCTGAATATCTTGGTTGTTGCTGATCTTGATATCAGCAGTGTGGCGCCAAGTGCTGATAGGGTCACTCCATGCGCGCACTGCAAAGGTGTAGTCGCCAGGTTTCTTTGGTGTTAGCCATCCTTCATAACGAAATTCGCCTGGGCGTACATCAACCATGAGTTTTTCTTGTACCTGTTTGCCGTCAGCATCAAACAAAACACATGCTGCTCCGAAGCAGTCATGCCCTTCGCGAAAGATTGTGGCTTGTACGGGAAAGGCTTCATTTTCTACACCTTTTGCGGGCCATGTGCCGTTTTCAACAACTGGCGTGACGTCTGTGATCGGGATACGTGAGATAGGGGAGTAGTTTGGCGCCAGTGACTTAGAAGATTGTGCAGTTTTAGTGCCAGTGCTGCGCGATTTCTTTTCAGAGGTTCGGGCTGTGGTCTTAGCAGCCGAGCGCCGCGTTGAAGTAGCGGAATTCTTTGGGCTGTGAGCGGCAGTTTCTGCAGACGCGCGCGTGTGAGATGAAGATGTAGTCATACCTTTGATTTTAGAATATCTGCGCACAGAAAATGTGATTTTCTGCCTATTTATTTTATTTTATGTAGGCTGTGCGTTACTTCTGTGCGTGTTTGATGTATGCGTTTGCGCGTGCGTTATTTTCTTTTCGCCGAGCATATTTGCTCGTGGCGTGCCAATGTTTCTTTTCTCGTGTAGGTTGAAATAGAAGAGGAACTATGCTGATGAAGTGCTAAGGCTGGCAATTATCGAAATGTCTGTTTGTGCTGGAGGGTTGATGAGAAAAAATTTGCTGGGTAGGAAGATACTAGCCCTCGCAGTTCCTTCTCTTGGTTCTCTTCTTGCGGAGCCGTTGATGGTGCTCGGAGATTCGGCGATGATTGGGCATGTTGGCACTGAAGAGCTTGCAGGTCTCACTCTCGCTAGCTCTATCAACGTTTTTCTTGTAGGGATGTGTATCTTTTTGGTCTATACAACCACTGCTGTGGCAGCACGTAAACTTGGCCAAGGCGATCAGCGAGGAGCAGTCAAAGCTGGAATAGATGGAATGTGGCTTGCAACGATTGTCGGCAGTCTCCTTGCGCTGTTCGTATATATTTCAGCGCCGCTCCTTATGGGTTTTTTTAACGCAAGCGATGGCGTATACGCCCAAGGGGTTACATATCTGCGTTCCTCTTGTTGGAGCTTATTTCCGATGGCGTGGGTGCTTGCAGGCACGGGTGCGCTTCGCGGGCAGCTTGATACTCGCACTCCATTCCTTATATCGATGAGTGGTGCTGTGTTTAACGTAGGCGTGAATGCGATCCTAATTTTTGGAGCGCATCTTTCAGTAGCTGGTGCTGGATATGGCACGTCGATTGCTTCATGTGCAATGGGTATTGCGTTTATTTTTCGTGTGACGGCGGGCGCGCGGCAATGTAAGACGGAGCTTCGCCCGCACTTCTCAGGTATTTTTAATGCTTTATGTGCTGGAGTGCCGCTGATGATTCGCACTCTCACCATGCATATTGTGATTATGGGAACTACGTGGGTGGCGGCAAGTCAGGGAGAAGTAGCTGTGGCAGGAAGGCAGATTGCCAACGTCACGTGGGGTCTTACGGCCAATATTCTCGATGCTCTAGCAATTGCTGCCCAGGCTCTTATCGGTTATGAGCTTGGGCGTGGAGAGAAAAGCAGAGTGCGTTTGCTCGTGCGGCAGCTGGCTGTATGGGGTGGTGGAGCAGGCGTAGTCATTGGGTTAGTGACGGTGGTAGCGGCTCCTGTCTGGCCGTGCGTTTTCAGTTCGGATGTGCAGGTGATTCAGGCGGCGATGTGTGCGCTTGTCGTGAGTGCAGTTTTCCAGCCTCTTGCTGGGATTGTATTTATGTATGACGGCGTGCTTATTGGAGCAAATGATTCTTGGTATCTCGCAAAGGCTGGAGTGGTGAATCTTGCGCTCTACACTCCAGCGCTCTGGGCGGTGTGGGTATATGCTCCGCAAGGTGCTTTGGGGCTTGCGTGGTTATGGGCGTGCTATTGTGGAGTGTTTTTTGCCGCACGCTGGCTTACGCTTAGTCTTCGTATTCGCCGCGATGCGTGGATGGGGCTGAAAGCTTAGCTGTAGAGAAATTTCGGGATATGTGTCTAGTGTAAATAGTGGTGTATTGCAAGTGAATTAAGTGAAGAGATACTGGTCATAAATTCGTTTCAAGCCCCTCCCCTATGATTAAAATAAGGGTACCCTAATTTATTTATTTGAGAGGCTTAAATGAGAAATCTTTTCTTTGGCAATCTCCAACATATGATTAAAGTTTCCATATCTTCAGTCATCGTTTGTTGTTTGGCAGGATCGCTTGCTTGTGTGTCGAGTGCCTATAGCGCTGATGCAAAAGCAGAAAAATCTGCTACGACGCTTGATTCTGATGCCCGTAAATGGGCTGGTATCGATGGTACGCGATATGGAGACAGCATTCGTAAAACGTCTCGTATCACGTATCCCGATGCTGGAAATGTGCCGCAGCTGACGTGCAATCTTGTTGGCGATATGCGTACCGACATGGTGTTTTTAGATCAGAAGAACCGCCAGATTCATATTGTTGATCATATTCCTTATGGCTCTGATGAATACGATATTGAGCGTTCGATTAAAGATCAACCAGGTGCAGTCCATATTGATCTTCCTTCAGGTGAGGGGTCTTGGCATATTGCTTGTGTAAAGAAAGTGCGCGGCGAGAACCCAGTGCTGGCTGTTGCCAATAAAAATAAAGTATATGTAAGCGCGGTTGATTCGTTAGTAGATGGTCAAGCATTTCCAACTGACGCTACATATACGTTTGGATCTGATGTTTTGTCGATTGCTCCATTGACTTCTGGCGTTGATACGCCAGGAATGATCGTTGCTGCCCACAATAAAGTATTTGCTTTTGAACGTATTAAATCGGGCGAACAAGCAGAAAAATCTGCATCGAATTTTTGGAATATTGGCAGCAGTACCTCGGTTACTGTGGCTCCTTTGAATTATGCGTTGGGTGAAGAGCTGACGATCGGAGTTGGTGTTGCTGAAGAAAACAAAGTTTATGCAATCTCGATGGAAAATGCCAGTGGAGAAGCTGCAGACGAGGGCGTCGTCGTCCAAGCTAGTGGTGGCTCATTTGGTGCTTCACTGGTGGCAATCGGTGATGTGAATGGTGATGATATCAACGATTATGCTGTTGGTGCTCCAGGAGCCAACAACAACGCTGGTGCTGTGGCTGTAATTTACGGAAGCACAATGACTACTGGCATGATAACAGTTGATGTCTCCTCTACGTCGGATCTGTCTGTTCGGCAGGGTGAAGATCAGGCAGGAACTTTGATTCGCCAAGCTCATCGCGGTCGGATCGGTACAAGCCTTGCCTATGTGGCGCAATATGATGCACATAATCCAGGTGCACTCGTTATTTCTCGTCCCGAAGATGAAGAGCACCCAGGTGCTGTTGTCGTCAGTGAGAAAGCGCTGAATAAGAATTGGAATACGGGGACGGGGCTGGCATCTATTCCTGCGAATCAGTCAGTTATTCTGGCCAGTGAAGAAGGAGGTGACGGAGATGGTGGATTTTATGTAGGATCTATCCCTCCTGCAGACTCTGATATTGACCTTTACGGTATTTATACTGGTGACAGCAAAGGTAAGGTAGACGTTTGGACTGTTGATATGCGCCGCCAAAATGAGACGACCGCTCCAGTAGAGCCTCGCTATCCTGCACCTCCTGCTCCCAGCGCAGAGCCTGCTTATAAAACTCTGGATGAGAATGATCGTAAGTCTTGGTTGGGCGGATTTACCACTGGTTTTGGCGGTGCGATTACCAGAGGAAGATGCGACGTGACGGGTGATGGAAAACCAGATCTCATTAGTGGAAGTGCAATTCGGTCTGAATATAAATTCGATCCTTACTACGAAGACTCAACTTCGACACATGGTTGGGTTTTTAACGTTACGGGCGCTATCGATATTGTGCCGGGTGGAACTCCCGGAGGAAATATCGAAAATAATGGGCACACAATAACTATCCTTGGGCCTAAGAAAACGCAGGATCCTGCAGCAGATGCTGCAGCAGGCTTCAGCGTTGCCTGTCTAGGAGATGTTAACGGTGACGGCAGTGACGATATAGCTGCTTCTTCTGTGACGATGGGGCGTATCTGGGTGATTTATGGCGGTAAAGATCTGCATCGCACCGATCTCAATAATCTCGATTCTTCTCGAGGCTATATTGTTGATATGCCTTATCAGATGGGCGCTGCCGGATATCAGGTCACTCGGGTTGGAGATGTTGATCATGATACCTTTGCTGATCTTGGTTTTGTGGTAGCAAATACTCCTTTGGCTATGGGGGATCGAAGTCAGTCGTACGGCACAGCATTTATCGTGAAAGGCAATGCAGAAGGGAGGAATATAGACCTTAAGGATCTTGAAAAAAATAGCTCAGACGTCATCTGGCGTGTTAATACTCCTAAAGGGCACACTCTCAACGCGTTTGCTTCTGTTGGGGATGTGAATGCTGATGGTCTTACGGATTATGTTTTAGCAGACTTCAATAGTTTCACAGATAAGGGAACAGTGCCGGGAAGTGCGTGGGTTGTTTACGGCAACGCACGATTCGAAAATGTTGATCTCGATAATAATATTCCTGGGTATGAGCTTGTGATGTCTGATGATGCATCTTATCGTTTGGGTGCTGGCAATTCTATAGCACCAGCTGGTGACGTCAACAACGACGGCATTGGTGATTTTGTGATCGGATTCGATGGCGGCTCTATTCAGCATCAGACTAAAGGCGGAGTCGTGTTCGTTCCAGGCACAAAAAAGACAATTGTTACACGTAATATTTCTCCACGCGATCGCGCTAAAACAGATGAAGATATTCGTATTATCACTGGAGCAAGCGTTGGGAGTTCTTTTGGCTGGGCAGTAGATACT
The DNA here is from genome assembly GCA_958428545.1 of uncultured Arcanobacterium sp. Classification (GTDB taxonomy): domain Bacteria; phylum Actinomycetota; class Actinomycetes; order Actinomycetales; family Actinomycetaceae; genus Arcanobacterium_A. Next base: position 129,922 of record CAUAGM010000005.1, read on the forward strand.
TTGCCAGTTTCACATGAAAATCCTCAAGGTTTGCTTGCTGTAGGAGCAGGTGGGCAAGGAGACAATGGCGCTGCTTATATTCTTCAGCTGAAGGATTTTCCGCAAGGAATAACCTCTATTGATGAGCTAGGCGAAAAAGTGACAACAATTGAGAGCAGCGCAGAGCGTTCAAGGTTTGGTCGTTCGGTTGCGTTTATAGGTGATTATTTGGGTGCATCTACGTTGACGATAGGCGGTGACGGCGTCATCGATAATCCTTCTATCGGCGAAGAAGGCTATGCTCATTCGGCGCATATTTTAGCTATCACTGCAGCAAAAGTGACTCCTGAGCAAAGTTCAACGAATGGTTCTCAGCAGATGGGTGGAAGTCGTCTGAAGCCGAACGTTACCAACAATACGATTAAGCAGGCAGATATTTCTCTCGAGGCAAAAGGCGGTGTAAAGGCGGGAGTTTCTCATCTGCCTTTGACAGGTATTCATGCTGGATTGATGATGATATGCGTGTGCTGCGCTTGTCTTGCGGCAGGAGGTTTCGCCTCGAAGCGCTGGAGTTTTTCCAGAGTTGAATCTGCGCACAGCTTTCAAAGTAAAAATAAGAGGTAAAAAATAAGAGATAAAATTTCATTTGTGCAGATGTGATTTTCTGTAAAAGAAATTTTTAAAGTATTAAAATGAGTGCCCTCCATTCTTTCAGTAGAAAATGGAGGGCACTCGCTATGTGAAGCTATATCTTCCTAGCAATGCTTAGATTGATTGCGGATCGATATGCCAGACGTCTTGAGCATAATCATGGATTGTGCGGTCTGAGGAGAAACGTCCAGATTCCACGATATTGATCCACGTCTTTGCAAACCATTGTGCTGGATCAGCATAATAATCTGCTGCCATACGGTCGCGAGTTTCGCGGTAGGAAGCAAAATCACCTAAGACGTAGTAAGTATCTGCCCCTCCCCAGTTATTTGGGTCGAGCAGTGAAGAGCGCAAATCGTGGAAATCGCCCATAGTATCTGAGCTAAATGTGCCATCGATCAGGGCGTCCAAGACTCGTACCAAACCTGGAGTCTGCTCAGCCACAGCCCACGGATTATAGTCTTTGCGAAGTTCTGGAAGCTCGTCTTCAAGTGCGCCGAAGATGTAAGCATTGTCGTCACCAACTGCGTCGAGGATCTCAACGTTTGCACCGTCCATCGTGCCGAGAGTCAAAGCTCCGTTCATCATAAATTTCATGTTCGACGTACCTGAGGCCTCCTTACCGGCAGTGGAAATCTGCTCGGAGACGTCAGCCGCAGGGATAATATGCTCCGCTGGAGAGACGTTGTAGTTTTCAACGAACACAACTTTAATAACGCCAGCAATATCAGGATCGTTGTTGACGAGATGTGCAATTTCGTTGATGAGCTTAATAATTGCTTTTGCGCGCACGTATCCTGGAGCCGCTTTTGCGCCGAAAATAAATACTCGCGGCGGCACGTTTACGCTCTGCCCAGCTGCCACCTTATCTTTGATCGTGAAGTAGAGATCGAGAATATAGAACGCATTAAGCAGCTGACGCTTATATTCATGCAAGCGCTTCACCTGCACGTCAAAAATTGCGTCGGGGCTGATCTCTATTCCTTGGCGATCTTTAATCCATGCGGCAAAGTCTTTTTTATTCTCATATTTGATTGTGCCAAGTTTTTGTAGCAGAGTGCCGTCGTATGCGCGATCTCGCAGCGGCTTGAGAAGCTCCATATTTCGAACCCAATCTTCAGAGCCAAGCTGCTCAGTTAGGAGTGAGGCAAGGCGGGGGTTGCACTGGTGGAGCCAGCGGCGAGGAGTGACGCCATTCGTCTTGTTGTTAAACCTTTCTGGCCAGACGTCGTACCAGTCATGCAGAGTTTCTTTTTTGATGATCTCGGTGTGCAAAGCTGCTACTCCGTTGATCGATGTCGATGCGTAGCATGCAATCCATGCCATGCGCACGCGGTTGCCGTCAATAGGAGCCATATAGTTGATTTTTCCTTCGTCATAGCCCTTGGTGCGCAGTTCTTCGCGGAAGCGACGGTCAATTTCACGGATAATCTCCAAAACGCGGGGGAAGAGGCGCTCAAAGATATTGATTTCCCACGTCTCCAGTGCTTCAGCCAGCACAGTGTGGTTTGTGTATGCGAACGAATTGCTGACGATATGCCATGCTTCATCCCACTCGAAGCCATGCTCGTCGAGAAGCAGGCGCATAAGCTCTGGAATTGCAAGCACGGGGTGCGTATCGTTGAGCTGCATCGCATTAAACTTATGGAATTGCTTCAGATCGCCACGCTGCTTGAGCTCATTTTCGACAATCGTCTGCAAGCTGGCTGAACAGAAGAAATACTGTTGGCGAACGCGCAAAATCTTACCTTCAAACGTGGAATCGTTTGGATAAAGTACGCGGCAAATATCATGCACACGCTCGCGTTCGACGATTGCATCAGTGAAGCGCTGGGAATTGAAAGCGTTGTAATCAAACTCTTCCATTGGTTCTGCTTGCCACAAGCGCAGAGTATTGACATTCTGCGTACCAAAACCCGTGATCGGCATATCGTAGGGGATAGCACGCACTTTAAGATCGGCATATGAAATAATTTTTTGTTCTTCTTCACGGCGCACGATAAAGGGGTAGCCGCCTTCTTTCCAAGAATCAGGAATTTCTTTTTGCTGCCCGTTTTCAAATAGCTGCTTAAAAAGACCGTAGCGGTAGAGAATTCCGTAGCCGCGCACAGGAAGATCAAGAGTTGCGCAGGAATCGAGGAAACACGCAGCTAAACGCCCTAAGCCGCCATTGCCAAGAGCTGCATCGTGCTCTGCTTCAAGCACGTCTGAAAGCTCTTTTCCATAGTGGGCAAGGCAGGTACGGGCTTTTTCAACGAGTCCGAGATTATTGAGATTATTGAGAAGCGCACGTCCCATCAAAAATTCTGCGGAGAAATAGTGCTCCATGCGACCTGCGTTGTAACGTTTTTCTGTTTTCTCCCAGTTATCTGCGAGGTGAGCAACAACGTCATAGCTTAGTGCTGTCCAAAACTCCATATCTGTGCTAGATTCAGGGGCGCGCCCGGAAACTGAGCGCACAGACATTCCTAAGGCAGTGGTATTTGAACTGTCGATGACCATTGATGATCCTTTCAGGCAATAGCAACCTAATGTTAAAAAGCGCCAGATTCCACTTCAACTGCGGTGTTTTGGCGCTTTACAAAAACAGACTACTACACGCATGGAAAATTTCTTGATTTCGAAAATGTGAAATATGTAAAAAGTGTTAGAATTGCGAGTGCACGCTGGGTCCTCAACGATTCTCTGCCCAGTGTGATCTGCTTGAGCGTTTATATATCAACAGCAGTACGCTGGCAGTTTTCCCAGAGAATCGTCGTAGATTAAACCTAGGGAGTTGCTGATGTCTAATAGACGCCGTTGCCGATCTGTGATGTATTTATGTATAGCTTTGTGTATGTATCTTGTGGGCGTGACGGGGTGCGGGCGTGTATTGCCAGGCGCTTCAGATTCGGCGGAGGCGGGAACGTCAGGAGAAAAGAATCGTACAGACGTCACTTTTATGCTCAATTGGATTCCGGATACAAACCATATTGGCGTATATGTTGCTCAAAACAAAGGTTGGTATGCTCAAGCTGGTCTAAATGTGACGATTGTCGGGGTAGCTCAGGCTGGTCCAGATCAGGCCGTCAATAGTGGAGTAGCAGATTTCGCTTTATCGAATATGGCGAACGTGGGAGCTTTTTCTCTCAAAGATGTGCATCTTCGGCAAGTCTTGCAGGTGCAGCAGAGGCCGAGTGCAATTTGGTGTGCTCTTGCATCAAACCACGCTATTTCCTCTCCGAAAGATTTTGATGGCACGACGTTTGCAACCTTTGGGGCGAGTGAGGATTCCGCAATCGTCAAGCGCATGATTCAGCATGATGGCGGAACGGGAGAATTTGATTCCGTGACGGTTGGCACATCTACTTTTCAGGTGCTGCAAGCTGGGAAGGCTGATTTTGGGGGATTTTACTCGACATGGGAGGGAGTACAGGCTTCGCTGGCAGGCCCGCAGATGAACTGCTTCAAAGGTGAGGATTATGGTGTGCCGGGAAATCCGAATGAACTTGGTATTATCACAAAAGCTTCGACCGTAGAGCAAAATCCAGATCTTGTGCGTGCATTTGTGCAGGCGACTCAGCGTGGCTACGAATATGCCTACTCTCACCCAGAGGAAGCAGCAGATATTCTTGTAAAAGAAGCTTCTGAAGCAAATCTAGACCCCGCGCTCGTTCAAGCAAGTATGAGCTATATTATCGAGAATCAGTATTGGGGAGATCCTGAAAAAATCGCTGATGGTTCTTTCGCCTTGGGGCAGGCGGATATTGCGGGTGCGCAGCAGTATTTCGATTTTATTGCTGAAGCGCACGCCTATACCGATAAAAATGATGTGCCGACGGCAAAAGCCCCTCAGGCGGCGGAGCTTGCAAGTGATGAATTTTTAGCAAAGTAGTGTGGGTGCGAAAAGCAGGCAGTGCCAGAGCTATCGAGAGGCATTGCAAAGAAAATTCGCGATAAAAGCACCCGCGTCGAGAGGCAGGCTCACAGCTCATCATTGGCAGGATCGCCAAGTAATGCGCGCTCGCATATATGGATCAGCAGCATAAGAATCGCAGTGAGGATAATAATCACGAACGTTGCCGCAAAGATGAGCGGCGTACGAAAAGAGTTGTATGCCTGTTGCAGCCAGATTCCTAGCCCTGCTCGAGCGCCCAGATATTCTGCAGTAGCAGCTGTAGCGAAAATATATGCTGCGCAGACGCGGACGCCGCCAAAAATATGTCGAGCTGCTACTCGGAGTTTCACGTGCCACAGTGTCCACCAAGGTGTTGCTCCCGAGGTGAGTGCGACGTCTGAATAAAAACGTGGCACAGCATCTAATCCGCGAATTGTCTGCACTGCAATAGGAAAAAGCCCGAAAATTGCCACAATTGCGATTTTGCCAGAAATCTCAAAGCCAAACCATATAAGGAAAATAGGGGCGATCGAAATGAGCGGCATTGTCTGAGCGGCAGACAGCAGAGGGAAAAATGCTGAATGCAGAGTCTTAGAGCAATGGAAGATAATTCCTATGAGTACTCCGCACACCACGGCAATAGCAAATCCGCTGAATCCTTCAATAGCTGTAATTGCTGCGGCCTGCCAGAGAGTTGGCCATGTATGGATTATTGCCATACCGATACTGCTGGGTGCGGCAATAAGAGCCTCAGAGACAGCTCCAGAGCGAACCCATAACTCCCAAGCGATGAGCAATACGCTTATCGCGAGCAGTGTAGGCAGGCGTCGTTTAAGTAAGTTCAGCATTATTGAAAGCTCAGCAGTAGCTCATACCGAGAGCCTCGTGCACTTGCGTAAGAGTTATTTGTGCCTGCTCGCGAGCTTTGGCAATGCCGCGTTGCAGCACATCTTCAAGATATGCATAATCTTTTTCCAACTCAGCTCGGCGGGCACGAATAGGTGCGAAATATTCATTAATCGCTTCGGTCAGGTGAGTTTTGAGCATACCGCCGCCGCCGTCACCAATCTCGTGTGCAATCGCTTCTGGTGTATTGCCAGTGCATAGGCTCGTCAGCAGCAAAAGATTCGCTACTTCAGGGCGGGCAATAGGATCGTAAGAGATATGGCGATCAGAATCTGTGACTGCTTTTTTGATGCGCTTAGCTGTTTCATCTGCGCTCATGCCGATTTCGATAGTATTTCCACGGCTCTTGCTCATCTTTGCGCCGTCGAGACCAAGCACGGTTTCAGCTTCGGAGAGAAGCGCTTGCGGGCGGCGGAAAATAGGAAGTTTTGAGCCTTTCGGGTGCCCATAACGTTTTTCAAAACGGTCGGCTATCACGCGTGCCTGTTCAAGATGCGGAAGCTGATCTTTTCCAACTGGCACGATATTCGCCTTGCAATATAAAATATCGGCAGCTTGGTGTACTGGGTACGTGAGAAGTAAACCGCTCATTGGGCGCCCGTCAGTTGCCTCCAGTTCTGCTTTCACTGTGGGGTTACGGCGAAGCTCCGCATCTGTGACCAGTGAAAGGAAAGGGAGCAGCAGCTCGTTGAGCTCTGGAATTTGTGAGTGAGCAAAAAACGTTGTTTTCTCGGGATCCATTCCCACTGCTAGATAATCGGTGAGCAATGAAAATGTGCGATCTTTGATTGCGCCAGTGCCATCTCGGTCAGTAATCACCTGATAGTCGGCGATAAGAAGCCATGTATCCACTCCTGCTTGCTGAAGCTCTACGCGGTTGCGCAATGATCCAAAATAGTGCCCGATATGCAGGTTGCCTGTTGGGCGATCGCCTGTGAGTACTCGAAAACTTTCAGGCTCTGTTTTAATTGCTTCTTTAATTTTTGCGCTCACCTCACGAGCATGAGCTAAGGAGGATTCGCTCGTTGCTGTTTCCAGTGCACGTTCAGCAGATTTTTCGCTCATTATTTACCTATTCGTAGTTGTCGGATCTGGGCTCTATCGTAACGCGCCTAATTGAGCCTGAGCAAAGGAATAATTACGCACGGTGAAGGAATAATTACGCATGGGAAAAAAAGAGGGAGATTGAAAGTGCAGGAGCTTCAAATTCCGTGGCTGGTGGTAGTGTGACGTCTACGCGCTCTGCCAAAGATTCCCATGCGGAGCTCCACGCTAGCTCATAATCATTTCCTCGTCCTTCAGGAAGAAGCATTCTTTCATTGCTTAACTGCCCGTTAATCACGATGAGTGCATCCTTATCGTTTGCATCGTTCCACGCATATGCTTGCCCAGAGCGCAGAAGCTGAATTGCACGCACAGAAGGATCAAACCATTCATGCTCAGGCATCAATGTGCCTTTTGCGTTGAACCATTGCACATCGTTGAGAGTATCGGATCCCACACGCACTCCACGATAGAAACGTTGCGGGCGAAGCACTGGGTGTTCACGGCGTAAACGGATGAGATCACTGACGATTTCCAGAAGATTGTTTTCTTCCTCAGAAAGATCCCAATTGAGCCAGTTTATCTCGTTGTTTTGGCAGTAGGCGTTATTGTTGCCTCCTTGGCTTTTGAGCATTTCATCGCCAGAGCGAAGCATAGGAGTGCCAGCAGAGAGAAGGAGCATGCCGAAAAGATTGCGGACGGTCTGCCGTCTCGAAGCGAGGATCTTGCTCCCTGCGTCGCTCTCGTGCTTTAAATCGTCAAATCCCTCCACTCCATGATTCCAGGAATGGTTGGAATTGGATCCATCTTGGTTGTTTTCCAGATTTGCTTCATTATGTTTGCTGTTATAGCTCACAAGATCCCATGCAGAAAAACCGTCATGCGCTGTTACGAAATTGATGGAAGCGAAAACTCCTCGCCCATCAATCGTGCGTCCATGAGTAAAGATGTCTTGTGAACCAGAAATTCGGGTAGCGAGTTCGCGAAGATCTGAACCATGCTTGCCAGCGTTTAATTCGCCAAGATCTGCCACCCAGAAAGAGCGTACAGTATCGCGGAAATAATCATTCCAATCAGCCGTGCCATTCGGGAAATTTCCCGTTTGCCAACCGTTCATGCCAAGATCCCATGGTTCATTAATCATTTTCATGTTTTTTAGCAAAGGATCTGTGAGAATTGCCGTGAAAAGAGGATGATGCTGATTAAAAGAATCACCTTCACGACCAAGGGTCGCTGAAAGGTCAAAACGGAACCCATCAATTCCAATTCGCTTCACCCAATATCGTAGTGAAGAAATCGTGAGGTTGATAGGAGCAGTGCGCCGAAAATCAAATGAATTACCGCAGCCGGTTGTATCTTTCAGCTCTCCTGGGTTAGAAGAGTTATAGCGGTAGTAGCCAAGATGATCCAAGCCTCTAAAGCTTGTGGAAGGGCCAGTTGTTCCAGCTTCGTTTGTGTGGTTGTATACGACGTCAAGAATCACTTCAATGCCGGCATCATGCAAGGCTGAAACCATTGTGCGTACTTCTTCAAGAACAGCTTCAGCTCCAGATTTTTGAGCTGCGCGAGTTGCATAGGAAGGTTCAGGAATAAAGAAATTCAAGGTGTTGTATCCCCAGTAATTTTCGAGCCCTTTCATAGGGAGGAACGGCTCAGCCATCTTCGCGTGGATTGGCAATAGTTCAAGCGAAGTAATTCCAAGACCTTTCAAATGGGCGATTGTGGCAGGGTGAGCCACTCCTGCATATGTGCCGCGTAGGTGCTCAGGAATCGTCGGTAACAGCTTCGTTAGTCCCACAACGTGCGCTTCATAAATGACTGTTTCATTCCACGGAATATGTATATGCTCTGCTTCTTGTGGAGGTGAAATCACCATTCCCAAAGCGGCGTAGGGGGCTGAATCTTGATTGTCGATCTCCATTTCAGGATATGCGTGGAAATGATCATCAACTTTGTGAGCGTAGAGTGAAGAATGCAGAAGAGGAGGTTGAGCTAGAGCAGTAGCATACGGATCAAGCATCACCTTTGCTGGGTTGTAGAAGTAACCGCGGCTTGGATCCCATGTTCCGTATGCACGAAAACCGTAGGCGGCTCCTGGTTGGATCCCTGGAATATGCCCAGACCATACGCCAAAGAGTCCTGGCTTTAGACGAAAGCGGCGCTCGCGCAGAGGCTGTGGCTCTGCCGTCACATGCTCTCCATATTCAGCGAGAGTGCGGTTTCCTTCAAAAAAACAGATGTCAACTGCGCTCGCATGAGCAGACATTACTGCCACATCAACGCCGTCTGCACAAAGATGGACGCCGAGAGAAATGTGTGGCATAGAGAGAGGGAGCGCTGGTTCGGCTTCGAAAGGCTCGAAGGTGTGTGCAGGAGGAAATACTTGAAAAGTCACTTATTTATTCTTGCAGTTTTTCTTATATTTTCAACTTGCTGAGAAAATACATAGAAAATTGCTTGTGCTCTTGCTGTGTCTGAGTATTTATAAATATGCGCGAGAAGCACAGTGGTATATGCGTTGAATAAATTCGGAATTTGCTTAGATTAATTTTGCGTTGGCACCTGCTGAGCTATCTCCGTACACTTACCGATATGAAGATTCTTGCGGCAATGAGTGGTGGTGTTGATTCCTCGGTAGCAACGGCACGGGCTGTCGAAGCTGGGCATGAGGTGACGGGCGTCTATCTCGCTCTTCATGCCAATTTAGCTAGCTCAGACGTGCCGACTGGCCCTATTCGGGGCTGTGGTAATCCTCAAGATAGAATTGACGCTGAGAGGATCGCTGAGCAGCTCGGAATAGATTTTTATGTGTGGGATTACGCAGAGGAATTTTCTGCAATCGTCATCAAAGAGTTTTTGGGTCGCTATGCATCTGGGCAAACTCCAAATCCCTGTGTTTATTGCAATGAACACATAAAGTTTGCTGTGCTTCAACGCTACGCTCTCGACAATGGATACGATGCGGTTGCCACTGGGCACTATGCCAGAATTTTGCCACACGAAGGCGCGCGATATCCTGGGGGTGGCAGCGAGCAGGTGGAGCTGCATCGAGCGGTTTATCGAGATAAAGATCAGAGCTACGTGCTCAGCGCGATTGGCAATGAGATGCTTAGTCATGCTCTTTTTCCCTTAGGAGATATGCCATCGAAAGAAGCTGTACGTGAGGAAGCAGAGCGTCGAGGCTTATTCGTCAGCTCAAAGCCGGAATCTTTCGATATTTGCTTTATTCCTGACGGCGATACTATTGGTTTTATTCGAGCTCGTCTCGGTGCGAAGCCAGGTGAGATTCGAGACGAAAGTGGGAGTGTGCTTGGGGAGCACGCTGGCGCAATTGGCTATACAGTTGGGCAGCGCAAGGGTCTGGGGATTACAGTTCCGGCTGCTGACGGGCGGCCGCGCTATGTGCTTGATGTAGACGTGAAAGAAAACGTTGTGACGGTTGGTCCGAAAGAATTGCTCGCAATCACTTATATTGAGGGTGAGAATCCAGTATGGCTTGCTGAAGAGCTCGATGTTGAGTCTGGGGTGGAAGCTATGGTGCAGGTACGTGCGCATGGTCGAGAGCTTCCTGCTCATGTTCGTATTTCGGGCGATGGCGTGAGTGAGCCGCGTCGTATGATCGTTCAGCTTCACGAAGAAGTGCGGGGGCTTCCCAAAGGTCAGTCTGTTGTCGTATATTCAGGAACGCGCGTGATCGGTCAAAGTGTAGTCGCTTCAACTGCGCGCTAATCGAAAAAAGTGAGCACTGGAATTTTCGCGTTTTTTCGGGTAATGAAGATTTAGACTTGAGGGCATGGTGGTAGACGATTTTCTCAGTGCGCTTGATATGGAGCAGTGTGAGGTAGCTCAAAATACGCGAGGTGCGCTTTGCGTGCGGGCTGGTGCTGGTACAGGCAAGACCCGTGCTATAACGTATCGTATTGCGCAAGCAGTTCGCACGGGAGTTGTCCGCCCGCAGCAGATCCTTGCAGTCACGTTCACGAAGCGAGCTGCAGGAGAGATGCGTTCGCGGTTGCGCAATTTGGGCGTGTACGGTGTGCAGGCGCGCACGTTTCATTCTGCCGCGCTTTCACAGTTGCGCTATTTTTGGCCTCAGGCAATCGGTGGGAGAGTGCCTGAGATTAAAGAATCGAAGGCTGTATTTGTTTCCTCTGCTGCAGCGCAGCTCGGTATGTCAAACGATTCGGTGACGGTGCGTGATCTATCAGCTGAGATTGAATGGGCAAAGGTATCTTTGATAGCGCCTGAGGATTATCCTGCACGTGCCCGTGAAGCAGGCAGAATAGGAGTTGCGAATCAAACTCCCGAAGAGATCGCGCAGGTGATAAAACTTTATGAACAATTAAAAACTGAACGTGCGGTGATTGATTTCGAAGATGTAATTCTCATCTTGATCGGGATATTACTTGATCGCCCAGATATTGCTCGTGCTATCCGTGATCAGTACACATACTTTGTGGTTGATGAATACCAAGACGTTTCGCCAATGCAGCATCGTTTGCTGCAGCTATGGCTTGGAGGGCGCAAGGATATTTGCGTTGTGGGGGATCCTGCCCAGACGATTTTTACTTTCACAGGAGCGACGAGTGCCTATCTGGAAAATTTTTCTCGAGAATTTCGTGGGTGTGCCGAAGTGACGCTTGATCGTAACTATCGTTCAACTCCAGAAATCATTGCTCTGGCAAATACTATTGTGCGCTCAGGTACGGGAGTTGAATCGATACGTTTGCGTGCAATGAATGCCGAAGGAAGTCCTGTTCACTTTTCGGTGTTTTCTCATGGAACTCAAGAAGCTGAAGGAGTAGCACGGCGTATTGCGCATGTACGGGCGCAGGGTGTGCGTCTCGATCGTATTGCTGTGCTCTATCGAACGAACTCTCAATCGCAGGAGTTTGAACGTGCACTTCAAGAATCTGGTATTCCGTATGTGTTGCAAGGGCAAGAGAGCTTTTTTAGGCGCAAGGAAATACGCGAAGCGATGGTTGCGCTGAGGGTGCAGGCGCGCGATACCGAGCATGGAAAGGGGCTGCCCGATGATCTTCCCGATGTGGTTGATAAAGTACTGCGTTCGATGGGTTGGCGTCCGGAGGGTCCGAGTATACAGGGGGCGAGTAGGGAGCGTTGGGAGTCTCTTGATACGTTGAGAATTCTTGCTGCTGAGTTGTGGGAGGCTCGGCGAGCAGGAATTCGAGAATTTGTGGCAGAGCTGGAAGAAAGAAATGCTGATCAGAATACGCCATCAACGAATGCTGTGGTGCTCTCATCTCTTCATGCGGCAAAGGGATTGGAATGGGATATTGTTTTCCTGGTTGGATTAGCGCAAGGAGTGTTGCCAATTAACTATGCTACGGAAAAAACCGACATTGAAGAAGAAAAGCGTTTGCTCTATGTAGGAATTACTCGCGCTCGAAGTGAGCTTTATATGAGCTATGCTCAGGCGTATGGAAATCGTCAGGGGAATAAAATATCGCAATTTCTGGAGGAGGTCTGGCCCAAAGATCAGTCAAGATCTACTCGTGCTCGTCATCGTTTGGCACGTGAAGCAAAGCAATTTGAGCATGAAGAGGCTCATGTACAGGAAGTATTTGAATGTTTAGTTTCGTGGCGTATGGGCAAAGCAGGGGAGCTTAATAAGCCTGCACATTTTATTTTTACTGATTCTGCGCTGCGTTCTATTGCGCGCGAGATGCCAAAAAATTTGGCAGAGCTTGGAAAAATTCGCGGGATTGGCACATTAAAGCTCACAAGCTACGGGCTTGATATCTTGCATATTCTCGATAAGTTTCGAGGGAGCATAGGGAATTAGATTAATATGTGAATTATGTGCTCTTTTGCTGCATGAATAATTATTGTGCGTTAGTAGCATCGTGCGAAAAGTTATGTCGAGGAGCTGTGCGTCGCATCTTTTGGCGATAGTGCGCAAGAGAGTCTGCATAAACACTCTGGATGAAAGGTGACGGCGAGAAGGCGTGGTTCATCGTCAGGCAATCCAAGGCGGTAGACGTTCTCGCGCAGTTTGCATGCAGTGCCGTCAATCTCCGAAAGGATAGATGCGCATGCGAGCGAGGCTGCTAGTTCGCGGTTGGTGATGCTGGGGTGAGCTGGCGGAGAGGCAAAGGCTTGCGGCGCTATCATTGCCCACGCTGGATCAGCATCTATTCTGTGCAGATGAATGCAATAGGAGCATGGCGAAGTATGCTCTAGGGTTAAAGGTCCAATATAAGTGTCGATTTCTTCAACCCACGTATGTAAGACGGGTATTGATTCGGAGCTGTATTTTGCGGAAATGTGCGGGTTGATTCCGTGAGATCCGCTCAGAAATACGAGTGAAGGGGATGAGGATGCTGACGTATGAATATGAGGGTTGATGCTGCGCAGTGCAGTTGCAAGAGCGTGAATCCGAGGAAGTCCAAGCATTGTTTGGCTTAGAGCTGGGTGATCGCGTGCTGTCACGTATGAGTTGTCTGAGGTTGTTATTCTTCCGATACCTGATTCTGCGAGCAAAAGTGCTACGGCTGTGCCGATGTCGTCGAGTGTATGAATATGGACGTGCGCTGAGCTGCGGCTATTGGGTGGTTGCCGTCTCGCACGTCGGTAAGCTTCACTATCTGGTGTGTGTGGTGTGTCAGTATTGAGAAAACCTGCGCTGTGTAAAAGTGATAAGACGTATTTCGCTCGCGATGGGCTGATGGCAAGTTTGTGAGCACGTTTCATAATTTCTATTTCGGTGTGCGGCGTAGTAAGAGCTTCGACAAGCGTGATTTCTTGGGGATGTAAAGAATCGAGGCTCGCTCCAGCACGTGGATCGATTCCGAGCTGCGCTGATGATGTGCTCGTCCAGTAGATATTGAGTCCAGGCGTGATATGCATATACATTCCTCTGCAAAACGTGCCAGAAAATCTGGCAGTGCGCACATCATAGCGTGAAATGAAAAGACACCCTAGACTTATCCACACCTTGTGGATAAGTCTAGGGTGTCTGAGCGTTCCAGCAGATATTATTCTTCGTGTGAGGAGCCATCGGCTTCATTGAAAAGATCTTCAAGGAACGAATCAAGCTCAGCTTCAATATCGCTAGGTGAAGATTTTTCAAAAAATTTCTCAGGCGTTGCGAGAAGATCTGGTGTTGGAAGGAGATCTGGATGCGCCCAAAGTGCATCGCGCTTACTTGTGCCAATTTTGATATCAGCCATCTGCCAGAACGCTTCCGCTTCGCGAACCGATTTAGGGGTGAGCTGCATACCGAGCTGTGATTCCCACATTGCCCTGCCCGGATTGTCGGTAGCGTAGCGGCGAGTGAGCATTTCTCGAAGTGCAACGGCATCGGGAAGATGAGGGGTTACTGCTTGAAGGGAAATGTGCGCCACCCATCCTTCAACAAGAGACAAGAGATATTCCAATCGTGCAAGCAGCTTTTCTTGATGATCTGTAAGCTCAAGCGTGAATACGCTCGAAAGATCGAGAGTTGTGATAGGCTCTTGGCTTCCCAGAGATTCGCGCAATTGCTCCTCGATAGCCTGTGTGTCGATTTGTATATCGCGTGCAAAAGCTGCCACTGTATCGAGTACTGTCGAGCGTAGCCAAGGAACTCGTGAATAAAGGCGCGAGGCGGCGCTTTCTCGAGCGGCAATATAAAGTAAAACATCGTGCTGTGCAGCTTCTAAATCTGCAGAAAATTCAGCTACATTTGAGGGGATAAGAGCTGCGCTTGTGCCTTCGGTAAGAGGGAGAGCGGCGTCGGTGCTGCCGAATGAACGATCCGCAAGCTCTGCCAAAGCGGATCCATACTGCACGCCAATCATCGTTGCTGTTATATTCCCCATGAATTTTGCAGGATTACCAAACATCATGCGCATTTCTTCAGGCATAGATTCCAGCTGTTCATTAAAAGTGTCGCTGAAAGCACGTGAAATATTTTCACCCACGGGTTCTAGAAGTTTTCTGAGAGTCGGCAGTGCATGTGCCACAAAATCAAGGCGAGTCCATGCCATACCAGGCCCTTGTGCTGGATAAAAATCAGTTGCAGTGTCTAACCAGAATGATGCCGTGCGTAGAGCTTCTCTGGCAGCGTCACCTTCTGAAGCTGTGAGTTGATCTAACCGTTTGCTCGTAATTGTTTCTCGTGCGACCTGCTCGCAAATTTTCCAATTCACTGAGCCTTCATTATGGGAGCCAAGCATTGATTGGATTTGCTGCGTAATGAGAGTGAAGTTCTTGCCGCTGAGGATATTGCCCATACCGCTCAAGGGATCCAGCCCTTGCTGGTTGAGAGCCTTTTCGATGTCTTCTGCTGCGGCGTCACCAAAAATTGCGCGCATCATATCCTGCCAGTTCTGCGGCTGCTCGCCATCTGGCATTGGAAAGCCAAAGATGTTGGGATCGTTCGGGTCGTGGCTCATGCGTATCTCCTTATTAAGGTTTATACAGTAGTATATCCGCGTGTACCGAATCTTCTCTCTTCGTCAGCCCCAGGCAGAAAGATATATGCGCCACGTTCCCACTCGAATGCAGGCGCTGTGCATTCTGTTTGTATGTATGCTGATGCTTTGCTTATCTTTACCCACGAGTTATGTGGTGGAAGGAGCTGGTCCAGCTCTTAATGTTAATGGCGAGATTTCAGGAAAAAAGATCGTCACTATTTCTGGAGAGCAAACCTACTCTACCCAGTCACAGCTTTTTTTGACGACTGTGACGGCGTGGGGAACCGCAGATCAAGGAGTTTCTGGGTTCCAGGCACTTTGGGCGTTGATTGATCCGCATGAGCAGCTTTATCCAGTGCGAGCGCTTTATCCGGCTTCGCTGACTGCTGAAGAAGTTGCTCGCAAAGATACTCAGGCTATGGAATCTTCGCAGGATTCCGCAGCTGCTGTTGCTATGACTCTTGCTGGTTTGCCAGTCATAGAAAAATTAACGGTAGCATCAGTCGATGAGCGGTTTCCTGCAGGAAAATATCTGAAGGTGGGAGACGAGCTGCAGTTAATGCGTGAGCATGGCGCTGATGAATACCGAGAAGTGAAGAATTTCCTTGATGTTTCAACGTTTATGAGGTCTATCCAGCCAGGGCAAATTATTGATCTTCGCGTGCTTCGAAATGGTGAAGTTGAAGAATTTTCTTTCGAGGCAGTATCGCCGGAGCTAGATACGACCGGTTGGATGCGCCCAGGGGCAATGATCGGCGTAGGGCTTCAGGTCAGTGACATCGAGTTTCCAGCAAATGCTGAGTATGCCGTGGATAATATCGGCGGGCCTAGTGCCGGCATGATGTTTGCTCTCGGCATTTATGATGCTCTCACAGAGGGTTCCCTTGCTGGGAAGTCGGTGATCGGTGGCACTGGCACAATGAACTGGAACGGGGACGTAGGGGCGATTGGAGGCATTACCCATAAAATGCTCGGTGCGCACAAAGTAGGAGTTACTGATTTTTTGGCTCCTGCAGTTAACTGCGCCGAAACTGCTGGGTATATCCCTGAAGGGATGCGCGTATGGGCTGTTCGAAATATTTCTGAGGCGATTGCTGCGGCTGAGGCAATAGGAAAAGGTGATACATCAGAGCTTACAGCGTGCAGTGCGATCCGCTAGTATGCAAAAGTATATGGGAGCTGAAATTTTTATTCAGAAAAGAAATACTTGAGGTGAAAGAGGCGTTCACTTGCTGCTAAATTTTCATAAAGCGTGCACGTAAAGGTGAGACGGTGCAGCAAAATTTGGTAGCGTGTGAAGTATGTCAACTACTTCTTTTGCACAGTGGCGCCCCGAGCGCCCAGATAAGCCGCAGATGGAGCTGAAAAAGGGTGCATTTATTCCTACCCTTGTTGTGCTCGCTGTGTTGCTGTTTAGTCTTGTAGGGTTTTCTGCTTTTTACACAGATGTGAAATGGTTTGAGCAAATAAAAGCAGTGCGAGTATTTTGGACTCAATGGGGTGCGCTGATTGCTCTCGGTGCTGTAGGTTTTGCGCTGGTAGCAGTGGCGCTTATCGTAAATTTGGTAATTGCTGTGCGCGCATCAGCTCTTTCACGTGGAAGGAAATGGCTTGTGCTGGGGCTTGTTCCAGCTCTTGCTGGTCTCTTTTTCGGCACAGGGCTTGCTTCTCAATGGCGCACGTTCTTGCTGTGGTTTAATCGATCTTCTTTCGGAAAAACAGACCCTGAATACTCATTCGACGTGAGTTTCTATGTGTTCACTTTGCCTGTGCTTCATCAAATTGTTGGATTTACGATGCTTCTCATGTTGCTTTCAGCTGTTGCAGCTGCTGGAGGTTACTGGTTGAGTGGTGATCTCTATGCTGTGAAAGGAAAGCTGCACGCGAAGAAAAAAGTGCATATCCATCTTGGGGTGCTTACCTCGATTTTCACTTTAGCGTTGGCCGCAAGCCTATGGCTGGGGCGTTATGATCTCTTGATTGGGAATAACGAGAAATTCTCTGGCGCGACGTTTACCGATATTAAAGCGTCGAAGCCGGGTCTTACTATTCTCGCGATTGCTGTTGTATTTGTTGCCGTACTCTTTATATGGGCTGGTATTTCTAGGAAGTGGAAGTTAGCAGCAATCGGGATTGTGGCAACTGTGGCTGTTGGGTTGGTCCTCACAGGGCTTTATCCCTATCTGATGCAGAAATTCAAGGTTGATCCGAATGCCGCTGAGTTGGAATCAACCTATATACAGCGCAATATCGACGCTACTCGTGCTGCGTATGGGATTGACGAGGTAGAAACCCAACAGTATGCGGCTCGTACGACTGCAGAGCCCGGGCAGCTTCGTCAAGATTCACAGACGGCGGCGCAGATTCGTCTACTCGATCCAAATATCGTCACCCCAAGCTTCAACCAGCTGCAGCAAAACCGTCAGTATTACGAGTTTGTGGATCCGCTGGTGGTTGATCGCTACACCATCGAAGGTAAGCTGCGCGATACAGTGATCGGTGTACGCGAGCTTAATCTCGATGGGCTTTCTAATGAGCGCCGTTCTTGGGTGAACGATCATACTGTTTACACGCACGGTTTTGGTGTTGCTACCGCGTATGGAAATACGATGACGGCGAAGGGTGATCCAAACTTCTGGGAAGCTGGTATTCCTTCGTCTGGCGAATTGGGAGAGTATGAGCCGCGCGTCTATTTCGGGCAGCAGAGTCCGAGCTATTCAATCGTCGGAGCGCCCGACGGTACAGATCCTTGGGAGCTTGATTATCCTGATGATAAAGCCACAAATGGGCAAGTCAATACTACGTATGCTGGGGATGGTGGCCCCAAGATTTCAAACTTCTTCGACAAGCTCATGTATGCGATTCGCTTCCGCTCTACAGAGTTATTCTTTTCTGATCGCGTGACTAATGAGAGTCAAATATTGTTTGACCGCGATCCTCACGATCGAGTAGCGAAAGTTGCACCATATCTCACGCTTGATTCAAAAGCTGTCCCAGCGGTTGTGGATATGGATGACAATCCAGATACGCCTAAGCAGCTGGTCTGGATTATTGACGGCTATACTACATCAAATAACTATCCGTATTCAGCTCGTGAGACGCTGCGAGATGCAACAGCTGATTCACGCAATGCCGCAGGTCTTGTTTCCACTTATGAAGAAGTGAACTATATTCGTAACTCTGTGAAAGCAGTTGTTAATGCGTATGACGGCTCCGTCACTGTTTACCAGTGGGATCAGAAAGACCCGATTATCAATGCGTGGAGCAAAATTTTCCCTGGGCAGATCACTCCTTTGGCACAGATGCCAGGAGATTTGATTGCCCATGTGCGATATCCAGAAGATTTGTTTAAGGTGCAGCGTACGCTGCTTGCGCGCTATCACGTCACCGATGCAAAGAGTTTCTACTCAGGCGGCGATTTCTGGCAGGTGCCGCGTGAACCAACAACACGCGCTAAAGATACGGATAGTGCAAAAACTGCAGCTGCGCCAGCTCAGCCTCCGTACTATCTCACTTTGCAAATGCCTGGGCAGGATTCCGCTAGTTTCTCGCTTACCACAAGCTATATTCCAGGCGGTAATACAAACAGAAACGTGATGACGGGCTTCTTAGCAGCTGATTCAAACGCAGGAAATACTACGGGCAAGATTGGTGAAAATTATGGAAAACTCCGTCTGCTTGAGGCGCCGCGTGATCTGACTGTGAGCGGCCCAGGGCAGGCAGAAAATACAATGCTCGCCGATCCAGCTGTTTCTACGGCATTGAATCTCCTGCGTCAGGGCGGCACACAGGTGGAGGAAGGCAACTTGCTCTCGCTTCCAATTGGGGGAGGCTTGCTCTACGTGCAGCCGATTTACGTTCAGGCATCGCAGGGGACGCAGTATCCGACACTGCAGTATGTGCTCGCTCTCTTTGGTGATCAGGTAGGTTTCGCTCCGACTCTCGATGAAGCACTGAACCAAGTCTTTGGCGGTGATTCTGGTGTTGAAGCGGGCGATGCTGCTATTGCTGGGAAGAAAGAAGATCCAGTTGGAGGAGGATCTGGTGATAAGCCCGCATCTTCATCTAGCGGTAAAGCAGCAGCCGGAACGGCAGGATCTGGCGATTCTGCTACTTCTGAAGGGGGTGCGCAGTCCGCTACACCTTCAGCCCCGCCAGCAGCCGGCACAGCTCAGGAGCGTTTAGATTCTGCATTAGCGAATGCGCAATCTGCTTTAGATGCAGCCAATAAGGCTCGTGAAAGCGGGGATTGGGCTGCTTATGGCAAGGCTCAGGAGCGCTTAGCTACGGCAGTGAAAGAAGCTGTTGAAGCTCAAAAGGAGATCAATAAATAAGGGCTTATATGCTGAGATGAGCTGAGGGTGACGAATGGCACCATGCTTCTGCCTTGACGATTCTCTCTCGTACCTTTAAGGTTGAGTGTGCAGACGCGCGGTAGAGCAGCTCGGTAGCTCGTCGGGCTCATAACCCGGAGGTCGTTGGTTCGAATCCAGCCCGCGCAACTAAAGATAATCCCCAAGCTGAAAGCTTGGGGATTTCTTTTCGATGTGGTTCGGTTCAGATTCTTGTTCGCGCTCTTCGAGTGATAAAGAATCCTGCTGCCGAAAGCATTGTGCTTAGAGCTATCACGTGCGCCACAGTTGAGCCAGTATTGCTAAGATTATTGATTTCTTTGGGGCTAGGCTTTTTGGGCTGTGAATGCGTATGAGTTGATTGCGTGTGGGAGCTTGCTGGTTTTTCGTCATGATCCTTGCTAGGTTCAATATTATGTTCAATACTTGCGTTAAAGCGGGTATCTTCTCCTTCAACATATCTGATGTCTAGCGATGCTCCAGCTGAAGCGTTGGCAGTATGGGCGGAAAACGCTATGGTCGATTCTCCTCGAGAATTCGTTAATACCTGTACGAATCCTAAGGTGCCGTCGTCCGAATTAAGGTGGAATGAGGATGGTGTATAGCCAGGGAATTTTTTAATCAACGGGTCTTTAATGGAAAGACGTATTTCTTCTCCTTCGCGAGCCGTGAAAACTTCTTCAATGGGATGTCCGTTGCTCTGAGTGAAATACGATTGCAACAGTGCAGAGACAGAATCTTTCATTGGGTACTGGTAGCGCACACGAACAGAGAATTTTTCTCCTTTCAAAGGTTCTTGTGCGGTCTGCATTGCCAAAGTTAATGCGTGTGATGCAGACTGTATTCTTTCTGCTTCGGCATACATCGGCGAATCTAGAAGGCGGCGAACATCTTGAAGCGTGGCAATCAGTTTCTTTCGTCCTTCATTTGAAAAGCGTTTTCCTGAATCTGGTGTGAAAGCAACTGCTTGATCGTATTTTTCAGTCAGTTCTTCTATACTCTCTGGGGTGTAGTTTTCCATCCGTGCTTGCTGGAGAATTTTTTCCAGCTTATTTTGAACGTGTTCGAAGGTTTTGTGAGTGACGGGAGCTTCCTGATGTGTAGGTACTAAAATCGTCTCTAAATCGGGAGTTTTCAGCAGCTGCAGGGCTTCAATTCGTGTATCTTGAATCGCCTTATAATCGCTTAGAATGATGCGTTTTCCATTTTTTCCGTTGCTGGCAAGGAGTGCATCGGCTTTGGCTACCGTATTTTTTAATCCATCGCGATTGAATGGGAGAGGTTTTAACTCTGCTGCAATTTTATTTAAAGAATTTGTTTCCTGATTCAGTTCTTCTTGAGAAGGGGAATCTGTGTGCGTTGGGTCAACTTTTTGTGTTTGTTCCAGCAATTTTCGAGCGTGTGTATCTGCTTTCAGATATGATTCTTCGCTTTTATTTGTGAAGAGCATACCTGCAGTTTTTGCTGCGGTATAAGCATTCCAATGCTCGTTAATTGCGCTTGTGAGATTGTCAGTATTGAGCGTGGTTGCTTGTTTTGGAATGGTAATTACTTCTTTGTGTCCGTTAATTGTGAGGGTGAATGTTTCTTGTTGGGAATGGAGTATGCCATCGCTCATGAACACTGTATTCATGTATTTATCGTTGGAAGGCGCCCATAATACCTTACTTTTTAGGTAGGTATTGACGTATACGTGATTGTCGTCTTCAGGCATATATCTTTGGGATTCAAATTCCTCAACCCCAATATCCATAGCAGTATAGGGCATCTGCAGTTCTCCATAAAAAACGACGTCTTTGATTCTCCCGGAATCTTTTATAAGCTGCACCCAAAGTTTTGCTGGTATTCCATCGAAACTCATATCTATTGGCTGTGACGCCTTTTTAACGTTTTCAAAAGTAGGAGTAGTGGTGGCGTTTTCCTCAGCTGCAGAAGCGAAAGTACTAGCGTGAGTAAAGGATAGGGATAAAGTCACTCCTATTGTGGCGATAAGCGTGAGTAGTGTGCGCAGTGCTTTGTGCGTATTTATCAAGGTAAATGGTTGATTCATATATTTTCTTTCTATCTGTAATAGACGGCAATAAATTAGGTTAGCATAACCTAATTTATTGCCGAAAATATGATGTGCCTTGTATTTATTTCTCAGAAAATGTGCGGTAAAAGTTCTTATAGAGATGAGTTAAAACGTATCTTCAATAAGAATGATGCCGCTCTGGAGTTAGCCTAATTGCAGTAATCGCACGTGACGATCGCTTAGGCGATTGTCACGTGCGAAAGTTCTTTACTTGCGTGAGCGAGTGATTGGGTGCTCAAGCGAGTGAGTGCGTGAATGGGGGGGGTAAGTGGGCATGTGAGCGTGGTAGTGAGTAAACATGGTGTCGGTGAGCATGGGGATGATTGCTTGTTAGTTTTCTTTCCGTAGTGGGTGACGAGTGGTGGTCAGTGAGCGGGGAGGGGAATTGATTTTGCCTGGAAACGTGGTGCAAAAGGCTGCCAGTGTTGGTTATTGAGAAAAATCGTCATTGTGTGCGTTGGTTATTGAAGTATTGAATAGTCGATTAATCTCACGAGCAAAATAAACGAAAAGCGGATGCCTCGAAGATACTCGTGCGTAGCATCACCCGCTTTGGCAAACTGGAATACATATAAAGATGTGTGCAGGGGAGTTTTGTAGATACTGCTTTTGTGCGGAGGATACGTGGTGCGCATATAGCCAGAAGCGCACTAAGCATTGCCATCACAATGCCAGAAAAGATCGTGCGGAGAGTTGTTCGCATAAAACTTCTCAGCTTTGCATATCCACAGATATTTATGTGTGCAGTTTTTGCAGTGCGCTTTCTGTTTGGCTTGTGCCAGGCATTAATAAGATGTCTAATCGAGCATTTGACATGAAAGAGCACTTATGAATCATTCACGTTTAGTACAAGTACAGAGGCGAATGTGGGTTTGTACACTTGCGGCATTTTTTGGGATTATTACCTTTTTAGGTTTCCCAATGCAATACGCATCTGCAGCGACGACTGAAGATCCTACCTATGATAGGATCGGCTATTTTTGGTATACGACGACGCCAAGCGGGCTTGAGGTAGGCATGGTACTAGCGGCGCAGCGTTGGAGAGATGGAAAATATCCTGAATACTGTGTTCAAGAACGCTATAGACCTGTTCCTCCTGCGCACGGAGGTATCTCCGCAGGAAACATTACCCAGCCAACTGTTGCTGTAGATGGATATCAACTTTCTACTGCGCAGATGGCGTGGCTTATGGTTAATTATGCTCAAGAGAAAAACGCGACAGTGCAGGCAGCTATTTCTTTCCTGGCGCATGTGAATTTTGAGCAGTCACAGGATGATAGTCTTATTACATCTGCTGGATTTCAATCTATCCAAGAATATGCACAATGGATTGCTCGTGAAGCAGAAAAAGAAGTTCCGCATGTTGTTGCGCGATCGAAAGCTATGATCCAAGAAGCGCGTGAGGCAACTATATCTGGGCACGGCACAGGAAGTGTTGTCGGCGCTGGCAAACGTATGGGCACGTATGAAGGCTTTAGCGTCATGAATGCTGAAACTAATCAGCCAGTTGCTGGAATCCCTGTGGCGGCGACTCTTGAAGGACCAGCAGTATGGGACGATACAGGCACTCAGACTCTGACGGTGACAACCGGCAAGGAGCCAATTGTTAAAGGCTGGCATGCGACTGCGCATGGCCATGTCTCTCTGACCCTGGCATACGAACATTCTCCGTCAACTCTCGAGCATATAGTTCGTGATGTATATCAAGATACAGTGACTATCCCAGGCGAGAAAGTGCAGGTGCAAAGTGAAAAATATGAGTGGGATGTGATTTTTGATTTCCGTCCTCAAGGCGTTTCACACGTTCAAAAAGTTTTTGGTTCACAAGAGTTCACTGATGAACTTTCTGCTGCAGCTGACCCTAATTATGGCAATGGTGAATGGCTCACTCTAGGTGATGTAGGGCTAGAAGGGGAAGGAGGTGTGCCCGTTGTCTATACAGCTCGGGCATATCACGTGCCAGCACTTGAGCTGCCAATTCCCAGTTCCGATATTCCGCAAGATGCCGTTTTAGTAGGTGAAAAGAAGATGACGGCACACGGTCAGAGTACTCTCGAAGCTAGATTCTCTGCTCCAAACCCTGGTTGGTACGTCGTCGTGTGGAGTGTGGATTCGCAATCTCAAAGTGAAAAGTGGGCGCCTTATATCCACGCTGGCTGGAATGATGGTTGGGCAGTTGCTGATGAGACTTCCTCGCGTACCTATCCTGCTCAGATTGATACAGCCATATCTGTTCGCTCTACTAAAGCTGGGCAATATCTTGTCGATGACGTTTGGGTATCAGGAATGCCTGATAATCACCCGAATTTTACAGGGGGATTAGGCTTTGGAGCGGATGAGAAAACTATTACACATAAACTTCTCTTTTTCCCTCAGGGGCTGGATGCGAAAGAAGAAAATCGTGAAAAAGCGGAGCTTGTTGGAAAGCCTATCAGCATTCCTGCCGCAAACGGTTTTTATCCAACGATGGGTGATACGTCGTGGCGTATTCGAACTGATAAAGAGGGGAGAGCCACAGCTGGCACATACGTATTCGTAAGTGAATTTATTGGTGACGATCGTGTAGCGCCTCTTGTTACGTCTGTTGAAGACGTAGCCGAACAATTCGTTGTGACGGCTGAGCCACAGATACATACGACTCTCACACACGATAATTCACGTGAAAAAATTCCTGCTCAAGGAATGCAGACGTTAGTTGATATCGTCACATACACCAATCTTATACCAGGAAAAGAATACCAAGTGGAAGGAAAGCTAATGGATAAGGCAACGGGTAAACCATTAGTTGATAGGGATGGGCGTGCAGTGACGGCATCGGCAACGCACACTCCGCAGAAATCCAACGGCACATTTGAAGTAAAGTTCTATGTTGATGCTGCTCAGTTTGCCAAGGTGACTACGGTTGCGTTTGAGACAATGAAACCTGAAGATGGAGATCCAATTGTGCACGCTGATCTTCATAATGCGAACCAGACGCTTCTGTTTGATTCCGAGCCGCCGCAGCCAAGCAAAGAGCTTGCCCGTACTGGCATACTTTTTCCTGCGATTGGTTCGTTGGCAGGAGCACTGCTAGCTTCTGGTGGGGCAGTGTATTCGTTCAGGCGCAGGCAAAAATAGTAGTTGCTACTATCTGAGGAGTTTCAAGCATCAGAGTGCTCCAAACGTTTAGGTGTGCGGAGCGCTCGCTAAGAATCAATTATTGGGCATTGCTTGCGTAGTGAGTAATTCAAGAAGTTAAAAGCGCATTTAGCTGGTTTATGCTCTATTCGGCAAAGGGAAGTGCTTCGCTTGCAGCAAAGTTTGATCCTGGGCGGCGATAAATTGTGCATCGGTAATTGACGTTTGATGTTGGTGATATATTCCACCCGTGTTCAGGATTAGATTGTAGAGCTTCCCATGAGAACGGAACTCCTGGGGCAAAGGCTGTAGCTCCAGGTACTTTCATATTGAAGTCGGTGACGACGGCTCCATCGGCAAGTTCATTTGCAATTGCACGCGCGAAAAGCTGCCCTCCTCCGATAAGCCACACTAAATCGTGGGTCGCTTCTACCGCTGCGGAGTATGCCTCTTCTAACGATCGGGCGATGTGTGCACCAGGAGCACAATAGTCAGGGTCGCGCGTCACCACAAAATTTCTTCTGCCTGGTAGCGGGCGGAAGCGCGGGTCGAGCGATTCCCAAGTTTTTCTGCCCATAATCACGGCATGCCCCATCGTCATGCGCTTAAAGAGAGCCATATCTTCTGGCACGTGCCATGGGAGCTTTCCATCTTTTCCGATAGCTCCGCCTTTGGCTTGTGCCCAAATCATTGCTAGCATATGGTGTTCCTCCTAATGAGTAAGCATAGCGTATAAGTGCTGTGTGGGTATTGTGTGTAGCTTGGTGCGTAAGTGAGAGGGGGAGGAGCAGATAGGGGGTATATCTCCTATCTGCATATCCTCGCTGGAAAGCTTATTTTTACACAGCAACGGGCGCTTTTATAGCGCGATGATGCTGATAGCCTTCTGAAGCTGAAATATCGTCCATGCTGTAGTCGAAAATACTCTGTGCTTTCTTTAGTTCGAGCTTTGGAAATGGGAATGGTTCGCGTGAAACCTGCTCTTTAACCTGTTCGAGATGGTTGAGGTAAATGTGGCAGTCTCCGCCAGTCCAGACGAAATCTCCTACCTCAAGGTCGCACTGCTGAGCAATCATATGCGTAAGCAGCGAATAGCTGGCGATATTGAAGGGGACGCCAAGGAAGAGATCTGCGCTTCGCTGATAAAGCTGGCATGAAAGCTTACCGTCTGCCACATAGAACTGGAAGAACGCGTGGCATGGCATAAGTGCCATATCGTCAAGATCTGCCACGTTCCAAGCTGAGACGATAATTCGGCGTGAATTAGGATTAGTTCGAATCGTATCGATCACCTGCTGAATTTGATCAATATGTCTGCCATCGGGAGCTGGCCACGAGCGCCATTGGTGCCCATAGACAGGTCCTAGTTCGCCGTTGTCGTCAGCCCACTCATCCCAGATGGTGATACCGTTTTCGTGGAGCCATCTGATGTTTGTGTCTCCTCGCAAAAACCATAGAAGTTCACCTTTGACGGCTTTCATTGCCACAAATTTTGTGGTGATTCGAGGAAATCCTTCGTTTGCTAAATCGTATCGAAGTTGTCGCCCAAATACGGAAAGTGTGCCAGTGCCAGTGCGGTCATCTTTCATAGTTCCATTGGCGAGAACATCTGCCAAAAGATCTTCATACTGCCTATTGATAGTTGCCATACACTCAGTGTAGTGGAGACTTGCTATGTATGTGGTTTTAATCGTGATCTGCGCTCAATGCTGATATGTATTTTGCTTAGCAGCATAAACGTATTGTTCGTGCTTCATACATCTACTGCTCGCGCTCCAGCAGGGAATTCACGAGGCGGGTATCTTCTCGCAGAGCTTGCTCAATATAGGTGGCGGCTTCTTTTTCAAGACGATTGCCGATAAAAGGGATACTAATAGAGAAGCATACCGTGATCTCAGCTTGAGTTACTTTATCGATATTCGCCGCATCGGAGGTGTTCGCCGCATGTGTGAGAACAATCGTCACTTTTGTATTGACGGGGATGTTCGCGATTTTTACATCGTGCATGATGGTGATACTTCCGTATTCGTTTGGTTTGCTGGTAGTGCTCGTGACTATCGCCTCAAGGTGTGTGCTCGTAAATTTTTGTATCTGCGAGGGAAGCGCCTTGGAGGGGATATTTAGTCGAGTTATAGTGCGAATAGTATCTTCGTGCGGGCAAGCAATGCTCCACGAGTAATCCTCCAAGCCAAGTGCTGATGCGCGTTTTTCTGTAAGTTCACGGCTAGTCAGAACGGCGGCCACGCGATTTAGCTGTGCATAGTATTGTGTGTATAGCTGAATATCCATACTGCTATTATGCCGTAATTGTGGTGTGTGCTTTCGCTTCTGCATTTTTCGCAATAGGCTTGTTTTATGCCTACGTTAAATAAGATTCTCGATCAATCTTCTGAGCTTCCGCTAGCTGCTCATGAATGGCTTAATCTTCTTTTGGGAGATTGGCAGCTCATCGCTGATGTAGCGTTTTCAGATCTCCTGCTCTATGTTCTCACTGATACAGGATATGTGGTGGCTGCGCAGACTCGCCCAAATACTGCTGCGACTCTTTTCGAGACCGATCTTGTGGGTGCTTGCCTCGACTTGGAGTTTGAGGAAATAATTCAAGCACTCAGCGTCACTCGTGAAATTATTGCAACGGAGAGTGACGACGCAATCGACACGTGGGTTCCTGTGAGCTGCGAAGGAAACATCATTGCTGTTTTGCGTGTTGTTTGCGCTACGATGCCAGATC
Organism: uncultured Arcanobacterium sp.; assembly: GCA_958428545.1. GTDB lineage: Bacteria > Actinomycetota > Actinomycetes > Actinomycetales > Actinomycetaceae > Arcanobacterium_A. Next base: position 157,073 of record CAUAGM010000005.1, read on the forward strand.
GTGTGCCGTCGGCAGTTCATGAAGATTACGAAAAAGCAGCTGAATTGCTCATTGGTATGGTTGCCGATGGGAGTTTTCCTGTCGATGGGGCGCCATCCAGCTATAGGCATGGCACGCCGCGTATTTCAGACGGTGTAGTTTTTATGGATTCAGAAGGAGTAGTTCTCTATGCCAGTCCGAATGCCGTCTCTAATTTTCATAAGTACGGTGTGAATAAGCCTCTTATGGGTAATGTACTTGCGGAAGTGGTTGCTGAGAGTTTTGATGAAGCGTTTGTGCCCGATGAAACTCTTCCTGTGGTGCTGCTCGGAAAAGCAGCATGGTTAGTAGAGCTTGAATCTCAAGATATTGTGCTCACTTTACGTGTAGTTCCTTTGAGCAATAACGGCGAACGTGTAGGGGCACTGCTGATGTGCCGTGACGTCACGCGCATGAGGCGTTCAGAGCGTGAATTGCTGAGTAAAGATGCCACAATTAAAGAGATCAACCATCGGGTGAAAAACAACTTGCAGACAGTTTCGGCGCTTTTGCGTATGCAGGCTCGTCGTGCTGCGAGTGAAGAGACGCGAACAGCTCTTTTAGCTGCTCAACGAAGAGTTGAAATGATCGCAATTGTGCATGAGCGACTTTCGCAGACAATTGATGAAGTTGTAAATTTTGATGATGTTTTCGGCTCGCTTTTGAGAACTGTGCGCGACGTGGCAGTCACAGATTCTATGGTTGAAATTGAGGTGCATGGCTCATTCGGTCGGGTGTGTGCTGAGCAGGCAACTGCACTCGCTGTTGTGCTCAACGAGATTATTACCAATTCTGTCGAGCATGGGCTGGCTGAAGGTGGGCGTGTAGATATTATCGTTGATCGTAGTGATAAGCATCTTCTTGTGGACGTCTGCGATAACGGTGAGGGCATGGGGGAAAAGGTTCCAACTCCTGGAGTTTCAAGTCTATCCACACCGACGCACAAGAGATCAGGGCTTGGCACTCAGATTGTGCGCACACTTGTTGCAAGTGAATTGCGAGGAAATATTACGTGGGAAAATAGGGTGCCGAACGGTACGATTGTGCATCTGAATGCACAGCTGCGCAGCTAATCGGGTGAGTAAGCTGCGCAGCGGATATTAGCGAAGATAATTTTAGCGAGCTAAGTGCCCTGTACGTACGCCTCTGCGGCGAATGATGCGGCGTTCGTCTTCGGCCATGCCGCCCCAGACACCTGCATCTTGATTCGTTTTCAGTGCCCAATCTAAGCATGTATCCATCACATCGCAGGTATGGCAGACTGCTTTTGCGCGCTCTGCCTGTGCCATTGCCGGCCCAGAGCTGCCGATTGGGAAGAAAAGTTCTGGGTCTTCATTCAAGCATGCCGCGCGGTGCCGCCAATCCATTCTGTCTCCTTGAGCCGATCTGCGCCCACTAGCAATGGAGAAAATGTGCTGGGCGCGTGTTAATTATTTTTAAGCCACGTATTACTTTTGCAGGTTTTTTCCGCTTCATCAAGAGGTAAAAATGTGATCCTTACCGATTTTTTCGATATTTGCTGTGATACTCATCTCTAGGCAGGTAATACGCGGTATATTCACTTCTCTGTGGAACGTTGGCAGTAGTCACATTCTCTTTTATTCGCACTAAGCTCTGCTATTCGTCACAATAGAGGTGTGATACATACAAACCCTGTGCCTATCTCCACGATGAATGCTAATGAAGCACGTGCCCGCTGGCAGACGCTCGCTCCTGTACTTACTGCTGCACAAGAGGCCTATCATTCTGGTTCAGAACCAACGATGGTTGATGCGTCCTATGATGCATTGATTCACGAGATGCGAATGTTGGAAGATCGCTTTCCTGAGTTATGGAGTCCAGATTCTCCTACTACGAAAGTTGGTGCGAAAGTTGCTCGCGGCAGTTTGTCTGAGATCGTTCATCGAGAGCGTCTATATTCGCTGCACGATGTTTTTTCGCGAGAAGAGCTGTGCTCTTGGTTTACTGGACTGCAAGATCTGCTTCCTGCAGATTCGCTGTTTACTGCTGAAGTAAAAATTGATGGTCTTGCTTTGAACCTTACTTATGAGCATGGTGTGCTGGCGAAGGCGGCAACACGAGGAGATGGCGTCACTGGCGAAGATGTGACGGCGAATGTGAGGGCAATTTCTTCCGTTCCACTCACTTTAGCTGGCTCAGGTGAGGATATCCCTGAGCTGGTGGAAGTGCGTGGGGAAGTATATTTTCCTGTGGAAGAATTTGAAAAATTTAACGCATCGGTGGCACAGCGAAATATCAACATCGATGCTAGAAATATGCAAATAAAAGAATATAACCGAGAAATTTCAAAGAAAAATAAAGAAATACGTGCTCGCAACGAACTGTGCGCTCCTGCAGATAGAGAGCCTGAGATTGCACGTAAACGCATCGAACCTCGCCTGAAAGAATTTGCTAATCCGCGCAATGCTGCTGCGGGCGCTCTACGCCAAGAGGATTCTTCAGCATTTTCTTTGCATTCGCTGAGTTTTATTGCGCACGGTATTGGCAGCTTGGAAGGGGCGAGCCGAAGCGTTAGAAATCATTGCGCAAGTCAAAGCGGCGTATATGCTCAGTTCTCCCAGTGGGGTATTCCAGTATCTCGTGAAACCGTCACACTCGCATCTCTTGAGCAGATTAATCAGTTTCTCGATCGCTATGAGCATGCGCGTGATTCGCTGGAATTTCAGTTCGATGGCGCCGTCATCAAGGTTGATAATCGAGATGCGCAAGAGATGATTGGATATACGAGCCGAGTGCCGAAGTGGGCAATTGCATACAAATTTCCGCCGCAAGAAGTACAAACACAACTGTTGGATATTCAGGTGCAAGTTGGTCGCACAGGTCGCGTCACTCCTTTTGCTGTGATGATGCCAGTGCTTATCGATGGATCGACTGTCGAGAAAGCAACTTTGCACAACCCGAGTGAGGTTGAGCGTAAAGGTGTGCTCATCGGAGATACGGTGATTGTGCGTAAAGCAGGAGATGTGATTCCAGAGATTGTCGGACCTGTGCGAGCGCAGCGTGATGGTTCTGAACGGGCGTTCATTATGCCTGCACATTGCCCAGTATGCGGTGCTGCCGTTGAAGCAATTAAAGAGGGCGATGTTGATATGCGCTGCACGAATCCAGCAACCTGCCCTGCGCAAATTACTGGGCGAGTTGAGCATATCGGCGCTCGCGGTGGATTAGATATTGAGTCATTGGGTGAAAAAATGGCGCTGGCTCTGACGAACCCAGAAGATGAGCGAGCAGATGCTCTTGCTGCACTTTTACAGGGGCATTCGCTGCGTATTGAGACTGTTGCCTCGCGCGATCCAGTTGTTATAACGCTGCCACCAGATAGAGCACGTGAACTCGGGCTTATTGATGCCGATGGGGTATTCCTCTATCATGAAGATCTTATCCCTGCGCAGATACAGAAAACTTTAGGTATTCCTCCTGCTCAAACACCTGTTCTTCCCACAGAAGCGGGGCTTTTTTCTCTCAGCCCTCAAGCGCTGCGAGAGGTATGCACTTGGCAGCGTGTGGCAAGTGATTCTTCGCGGGCGCAGTCTTCTAAAGGAGAAGAACGAGAGGTGACGGCAAGAGCGGGAGATTATCGTTACCGCCCTGTATTTTGGAGAAAAACCGCATCATCTGCAGATGTATCTTCTTATTCTGCCGAGGGGTGGGTGCCCTCTAAGGTGCTCGAAACGATGCTAGATCAGCTTGAACATGCAAAAACAAAGCCGTTATGGAGGCAGATCGTTGCGTTAAATATTCGCCATGTTGGCCCAGAAGCTGCTAAAGCGCTTGCTAAAGAGTTCGGTTCGCTTGATGCAATTGTTGCTGCTGGAGTAGAAGGTTTGGCAGCAGTGAACGGCGTCGGTGGGGTGATTGCTCAGAGTATCGTGAGCTGGTTTTCCGTGCCGTGGCATCAGGAAATTGTGCGAGCATGGCGTGCGGCTGGCGTCACTTTTTGTGATGAACGTGCAGGAGAATCAGATGAAATATCGGCTTCTCCTCAAACTTTGGCAGGCATGACGATTGTGGCAACAGGCTCCCTTGAGGGCTATACGCGCGAGGGTATAAAAGAGGCAATTGAAGCGCATGGTGGGAAAGTTGCTAGTTCAGTCAGCAAGAAGACGACAGCTGTGGTCGTCGGGGTCAATGCTGGGTCGAAAGCAGAGAAAGCTGCGGCGTTAGGGATTCCAATGCTTGACGAAGCTCAGTTTGCCGAGGTGCTGCGCACGGGAGTTCTCTAGGTGTGCGGATACAGGCGCTGAAGTAGACCGAAGCGAACCGAAGTGGATAGAAGCGAGGCGGGCGTAAACGTGAAGTAAACGCAAACGAACCGAAGTTGTATCGAAGTTGTATAAATAGCTGTAGTTTTAGCAGAGGGGGAGAGAAATTTTATAGGAGCACTCCGAACGGTTTGAGCAGCCGTTCGCCAAGGCGTGCACTAAATCCTCGTTTTTCCCACGCTTCGTGTGTGAGTTCGTGAGAATTTTCAAGATCAAGCTTGAAGATTTTTTCCATTGCGGCAGCGGTATTTGCGTTAAAAATTTCAAGGTTAATTTCAAAATTTCCAGCCATGGAAAGACGGTCGATATTCGTAGTTCCTACAGTGCTCCAGACGCCGTCTATCGTCATTGTCTTAGCATGAACCATCGCTTCGCTGTAGAGGAAGATACGCACACCGCCAGCGAGCAGTTCAGTGTAATAGGGGCGTCCTACCCAGTCAGCAATAATGTGATTGGAGTATTCAGGGATAAGTATGCGCACATCTACGCCGCGTTGAGCTGCGTGAATGAGGGCGTGGCGGATTCCTTCATCTGGAATAAAGTAGCCCATCGTGATCCATACCCGTTTTGAAGCGCGGTCAATTGCTTCCATATAGAGAGCGCGCACAGGATAGGAATTAAAGGCGGGAGTATTCACGTGAGCACGCAGGGAGCTTTCCCATGAGCCGGAGCCAGTATCGGGTATTTCTGGCTGGCGTTTGTGGTTGTAGTAGAGGTTCCACATATCGATAAACGCGTTTTCAATTTCCCATACTTGCGGACCTTGCACGCGTGCGTGAGTATCTCGCCAGTGATGTGCATATAGATCGCCGATGTTGTATCCGCCCACAAATGCGATGCGGGAATCAACACAGAGAATTTTTCTGTGGTCACGGCCTTTTTTACGTGCATTGCCTGTCAAAATTCCTGGGCGGATCAGGGGAAATCGGATCACGTGCAGATTAGGGAGGTTGGGATAGCGTCGAAAGCGTGGATCTTGGTTGATATTTCCAAATGTATCGAGAATGATATAGACGTTTACGCCGCGTTCAGCTGCTTTAATGAGTTCATTTTTGTATGCGAAACCTGTACGGTCTGCTTTCATAATAAACATTTCAAAAAAGATGTGATCTTTTGCGGAGCGGATTGCTTCAAGCTGATCGTTGTATGTGTCTTCCCCATATGTATACAAGCGCATAGATGATTGAGAAACCTGCACATCAACAGGAGCATGGTGAGGAAATGTGCCGCGTTGAGGATTGCGGCGTTTGCGGTGCTCGTCGATGGCGATAATCGTGCCGATTGCCGTGGCTTGTGCGCTCACGAGTAAAGCAGCGGACCATTTCGCTGCAGTAATCAGCTTTGCCTTCGTCGGTTTGCGTAATTTCACCATGCATTTATCCTAATGCACTATCTCGTGTGCGTAATCTTCATTCGCTGCGCAGCCTCCTTCGCATTAGACTGATCCTATGGCTTCAATAGATAGAAATGAGGTGGCTCGAGTGGCCGCTCTCGCACGTATTGCCCTCACGGATGAGGAAATTGATCAGTACTCAACCCAGCTTTCGGCGATTTCAGACGCTGTGGCGAAAGTGTCGGAAGTAGCAACGCCCGATGTGCCGGCAACGTCGCACCCGATTGCGCTCGCGAATGTGTGGCGTGATGACGTTATCGCTGATCCCAGCGTGGATCGTGAGGAAGTTCTTGCGATGGCACCTGCTTCGGAAGAAGGCAAGTTTAAGGTTCCGCAGATTTTAGGGGAGGAGTGAGTATGCGCATGGAAACTCAGTTGTTTGAAAAATCAGCGCACGAGCTTGCGCAGCTGCTTCATGCTGGTGAGGTGACGAGTGTGCAACTTACGCAGCTTTTTCTGGATCGTATCGCTGAGCTGGATCCTGTGCTGCGTGCTTTCCTTTATGTCGATGCTGAAGGTGCCCTCGCACAGGCAGCTGCCGTAGATGCTGATCGCCTAGCAGGTAAAGAGCTGCCGCCATTTGCTGGTGTGCCAGTTGCTATCAAGGATAATATGTGTCAGCACGGCATCCCTACGACGTGCGCGTCAAAGATGCTTGAAGGTTGGCGTCCTCCATACAATGCCACTGTCGTCAAGAAATTGCATGAGGCTCGTTTGCCGATTGTTGGGCATACCAATATGGATGAATTCGCTATGGGCTCGACTACGGAAAATTCTGCGTTTGGCTCCACGCGCAATCCTTGGGATATTGAACGTGTGCCAGGAGGATCGTCAGGCGGTAGTGCTGTCGCTGTAGCGGCGCATCTTGTGCCGTGGGCGCTCGGCTCAGATACGGGCGGATCGATTCGCCAGCCTGCAGCTTTTAACGGTCTGGTAGGTGCAAAGCCAACCTACGGTGCTGTATCGCGATACGGTTTGGTGGCTATGGCGAGTTCACTCGATCAAATCGGACCTTTTGCTCTCACTGTTGCAGATGCTGCAGCTTTGCACGAGATTGTTGCTGGATATGATCCGCACGATTCGACGTCACTTCCCGATAGAGAAGAGAGCGTTGTACGCTGCGCTGAAGCTGGAAGTGGTGTGGCATCTGGCGATGCGGGGAGCGCTGCCGGGCTGCGAATCGGTATCGTTAAAGAGATGATGGGTGAGGGTTTCGATTCTGATGTGCTTGCCGTATTCACTAAGATAATCAGTGAGTTGAAGTCCCGCGGCGCTGAAATTGTTGAAGTGAGCTGCCCGAGTTTGGAGTATTCGCTGGGTGCTTATTATTTGATTATGCCAGCTGAAGTTTCTTCAAACCTTGCTCGTTTCGACGGTGTTCGCTACGGGAATCGTGTGCTTCCAGAGGAAGGCGCTGTGACGGCAGAGACGATGATGGCTGCAACTCGTGCTGCAGGTTTTGGTACGGAAGTAAAACGCCGTATTATCCTCGGTACCCATGCTCTTTCTGCTGGCTATTTTGATGCGTATTATGGTTCTGCTCAGAAAGTTCGTACGCTTGTGCAGCGCGATTTTGATGCTGCTTTTGAGAAAGTTGATGTATTGCTTTCTCCAACGGCTCCGACTGTTGCTTTCAAGAGCGGGCAGCATCAGGATAATCCACTTGCTATGTATTTGAATGATATTGCGACGATTCCTGCGAATTTGGCGGGTATTCCCGCAATAAGTGTGCCTGCTGGGGTTTCTGCAGGTTTGCCTGTGGGGCTGCAGCTTATGGCGCCTGCTCATGAAGATGCGCGTCTATATAAATATGCTGCTGTCATTGAGGGTGTGGCAGATAGTGCTGCTGTGAGGGTGCCTGCCGAAAGACTTGAAGCGCTCACTGGAAAGGGTGAAGAGTGATGGAAGAACTTGTCGAGTATGAAGATGCTGTAGCGAAATATGATCCTGTGCTCGGTTTGGAAGTTCACGTAGAGCTCGGCACTGCCACGAAGATGTTTGATGCCGCGCCGAACGCTTTTGGGGGTGAACCGAATACGTTCGTGACGCCTGTCAGTTTAGGTATGCCTGGTTCTCTTCCTGTTGTCAATCGTCAGGCGATTGAGTACGCAATCAAACTAGGTTTAGCTTTGAACTGTACGATCGCTGAGAGCTGCCGTTTTGCTCGAAAGAATTATTTCTATCCAGATTTGTGCAAGAATTTCCAGACGTCACAGAGCGATGAGCCGCTGTGTTACGACGGTTATCTCGATGTGGAGCTCGATGATGGCGAGGTGTTCCGTGTGCCGATTGAACGGGCACATGTGGAGGAAGATGCGGGAAAGAATACGCATGTTGGTGGTGCGACTGGGCGTATTGAAGGTGCGCAGTATTCTCTCGTTGATTACAATCGCGCAGGTGTGCCGCTTGTTGAAATCGTTACGCGGCCGATTGAAGGAGCGGGGGCGCGTGCGCCGGAAGTGGCTGCAAAATATGTGCAGACAGTACGTGATATTGCTCGTGCGCTCGGGGTCTCAGAAGCTCGTATGGAACGCGGAAATGTGCGTGCAGATGTAAACGTTTCGTTGCGTCCTTCGCCCTCAGATCCTTTGGGGGTGCGTTCGGAGACGAAAAACGTCAATAGCTTCACGGCTGTGGAGAGTGCGATTCGTTTCGAGATTTCTCGCCAAGCTGCGATTCTTGATGCAGGCGGTGAGGTGTTGCAAGAGACGCGTCACTTCATTGCTGCCGACGGCACGACAGGGCCTGGACGCGTGAAGAGTGATGCTGACGATTATCGTTATTTCCCTGAGCCTGATCTGGTGCCGATTCAGCCTAGCCGCGAGTGGGTGGAGGAGATTCGAGCATCGCTTCCAGAGCTTCCTGCAGTGAAACGCAAGCGCTTGAAAGCTGAGTGGGGTTTGGCTGATAAGGAAATGCGCGATGTCGTGAATGCGGGAGCATTGATTCTGATCGAAGATTCTGTGCTCGCTGGAGCAACTCCTTCAGGTGCTCGTAAGTGGTGGATGGGTGAGCTTGCTCGTTATGCGAAAGAGCATGAGATGGAGCTTGCAGATGTGCCTGTGACGGTTGAGCACGTGGCTGAGCTGGATCAGCTCACCGAGAGTGGGAAACTTACCGATAAGCTCGCTCGTCAAGCTTTGGAGGGTGTGCTGGCGGGTGAAGGCGGTCCGAGTGAAGTCGTTGCTGCTCGCGGGCTGGAAGTAGTGAGTGACGACGGCGCATTGATTGCGGCTGTTGATGAAGCCTTGGCTGCTAATCCTGATATCCTCGCTAAAATTAGGGGTGGGAAAGTTCAGGCTGCAGGTGCAATTGTTGGTGCCGTTATGAAAGCAACTCGAGGGAAAGCGGATGCTGCTCGTGTGCGGGAACTAATTATGGAGCGCGTGCAAGAGTAGGTACGCGTATCTTAGGAGTGTGGAGGCTGCATGGGTGCGGTCTCCACACTTTTTTGTTGCAAGAGCAGGGCTGGGGGATAGTGGGCAGGAGAGGCGTTCGTGTGTAACTCGTCTTTGGTGGATTTTTGGCGAAGGAGAGGCAGGGAGAGATCGGCGGCGGAAATGTTTGTGTATGTGTGTAATGCTTGCTGTGCAGTTGCTGTTGTGTGTTTTGCGCGAATAGTACGGTGCTCTCATAGAGGGGCACGAAGTATTACCCCGCAAATGCGGTAGCAAAGAGTGAAATTTTAGAGATAAAATGCCGCTGTAAAGTCCATTAAACGGCGCCAAATAAGGACTTTCCGCCATTGTGATGCAGCGCACAGCAAATCCGGTTTGACACTTTCAGCGTGTCGGGTCTAATCTATAACAGTTGCCTCGCTGGGGCGCAGAACGAAAAAGAGCATTATAGATGTGAAAAAAGTAGTTCTGAGAATCAGCTGTGGGTGTGTTGTTTGGTGTCTCAATAGTGTGTCAGCTTTTTACTGATTTTGTT
>CAUAGM010000006.1 GCA_958428545.1 uncultured Arcanobacterium sp.
CACGGCGATCATCATCACGACGACCATAAGAACCACGGCGATCATCATCACGACGCCCATAACCTCCACGGCGATCATCGTCACGACGCCCGTAGCCACTACGTGAACGCTCTTGATACGAAGAGTTATGACCACCTCGACGGTCATTTGATGACTGCCACCCCGAGGAACCTGTTGTACGCCTTTCGCGGCTCTGTGATTGATTCGATTCGTGATCATTGAAATTAGGCATAAATTCCTCGCGGTTCAGTTGTAAAGAAACAAACGCACTCATGCGCGCTATCTACACAAGCATAACGGTTGAGGACGAAAAAATTACTATAGGGTGAGCACTCTCACCATTGACGCACATGAATTAAGTTTGCGCTACACGCTGTTATTGAACTAGTATTTTCTCCGTTGCTTCTAACGAAGTGCACTGAATCATTGGGGTATGGTGTAATTGGCAGCACGAGTGATTCTGGTTCATTTAGTCTAGGTTCGAGTCCTGGTACCCCAGCGAGTTGGTATTTTGCCAACACAGATGATACGATCATCGCCTGAGCCCCGTTCGTCTAGCGGCCTAGGACATCGCCCTCTCACGGCGGTAACACCGGTTCAAATCCGGTACGGGGTACAATATTGCCGAGATATTTGGTGAAATTATAAAATTTGCTCTACGTTTCGCATATCTGTGTAAGTCTTATTTCTTTACTATAAAATCAAGTAATTTTAAAAAATTCTGTTTGTTAAGTCCATTATTACATCTCCTTTATTCACAAGCTGATTTTAAAACACTAACTGCTTTTTTAAGTAAATCAAAAGGAATATTCAAAGCAGGAAGTAATCTTATTTTATTTTTAGCCTTTAAAACGCTAACGCCGTTTTCAAGGCATTTTTTCAACACATCACTAGAATCTTTTTCGGTTTCAACACCAATCATAAGACCCATTCCGCTGATAGATTTTACACCTTTAGCACCGTTTAACTCATTAAAAATATAATCGGATTTTTCTTTTACGCTTTTTAATAATTCATCATCAATTCTTGATAAAACATTAACTGCACCGGCACAAACTGTAGGATTTCCGCCGAAAGTTGAACCATGTGAGCCAAAATCAAATACATTTTCACATTTTTCAAAAAGCATTGCAGCACCGATTGGCAAACCGCCGCCAAGACCTTTTGCGGTTGTTACAATATCAGGTGTGATACCATAATTCATATATCCGTAAAGCTTGCCTGTTCTTCCGTTACCTGTTTGAATTTCATCGGCAATCATTAAAATATCTTTTTCTTTTGCTATTTCATTAATTTTTTCAACAAAATCTTTTTCAAGCGGTAAAACGCCGCCTTCGCCTTGAATAGTTTCAAACATAATAGCGATTACAGGATTATCGTTAACTTTTTTCTCTAAATCAGCAATATCATTAGCCTTTGCATAAACAAAGCCGTTTGTAAGCGGTAAAAAGTCATTATGAAAAACATCTTGACCTGTTGCGGCAAGCATTGTTACGGTTCTGCCGTGAAAAGAATTAACAAGAGTTAAAATAACGCCGTTTTTAACACCTTTATTCTCGGCATATTTTCTTGCGGCCTTTATAGCACACTCATTAGCCTCTGCACCTGAATTGCCGAAAAATACTTTTTTACAACCTGTTTTTTTAGATAATAATTCGGCTAATTTTACGCAAGGCTCTGAGTAATAAAGGTTTGAAGTATGCTGAAAAACTTCAAGTTGTTTTTCAACTGCGTCTATCCATTCTTTATCACAAAAACCAAATGTATTTACAGCAATTCCTGTACCAAGGTCAATATATTCTTTACCGTTTTCATCGTAAAAGATACTGCCGTTTCCTTGTATAATTTGCAAATCAAATCTGTTGTATGTATTAGCAATAAACTTTTTATCATCAGACTTAACGCTCATTAATATTTCTCTTTTACGACCATTGTGCCGACACCTTCATCAGTAAGCATATCAAGCAAGATAGCGTGTGGAACTCTGCCATCCATTATAGTAACTTTATCAACACCCCTGTTTATAGCGTCGATACAACATTCAACTTTTGGAATCATTCCGCCGGAGATTACTTCATTATTAAACAATTCAGCCGCTTCTTTAATATCAACAAGCGGAACTAGTGAATCAGGGTTATCTTTATCGTGTAAAATACCCGCAATATCTGTCATTAAAATAAATCTGTCGGCTTTCATTGCACCTGCAATATAAGCTGCCGCAGTATCTGCGTTAATATTGTAAACATTTCCTTGCTTATCGCAGCCGATAGTTGAAACAACAGGAATATAACCTCTATCAAGCAAATCGGTAACAGGCTCAACATTTACATCGGTAATTTTACCAACAAATCCAAGACGCTCGTCTTTAACTTCGGCCTTAATCATTTGTCCGTCGATACCGCAAATACCCATTGCTTTACCGCCTTTGGTTTCAAGCAAATTAACAAGGCTTTTATTAATTTTTCCTGCCAAAACCATTTGAACAATTTCAGTTGATTCTTTATCAGTAACACGAAGTCCATCAACGAATTTTGACTCTTTGCCTACTCTTTCTAACATATCAGTTATTTCCGGACCGCCACCGTGAACCAAAACGACTTTAACGCCTATAAGCGTTAAAAGCACAATATCTTCCATAACTCGTTGTTTTAGGTCATCATTAATCATAGCGTTTCCGCCATATTTAATTACAACAACTTTTCCGTTATATTTTTTTATATAAGGCAACGCTTCAACAAGCACAGTTGCTCTTTCGGCATTATACAAATTCATATTTTTATCCTTAAAATAAAACTCTGTTAAATTAAGTAATGGCGCGCCAAAACCGTCACACCTTACATTTTTTATTACGTTCTGTAATCGCCGTTAATTTTTACATAACCATAAGTTAAATCGCAGCCCCAAGCGGTAGTGGAGTTGTTACCATTATTAAGATTAATTAAAACTTCAATTTCTTTTTCAAGCAAAATTTCTTTTGCTTTTTCTTCTGAAAAATCAACGCCCGCACCGTTTTTGCAAACAATAATTTCGCCTTTATTAGATTTAAATGAAACATCTATTTTTTTAACATCAACATCAGCGCCTGAATAACCGATTGCACATAAAACTCTGCCCCAGTTAGCATCTGCACCAAACATTGCGGCTTTAAAAAGCGATGAACAGATAACTGATTTTGCAACTGTTTTTGCGGTTTGTTCGTCTTTTGCTCCGTCTACTTTACATTCGAGCATTTTTGTTGCGCCTTCGCCGTCACCTGCAATCATTTTGCAAAGTGTAACAGTAACCGAATTAAGTGCTTTCATAAACTCAGAAAAATCTTCGCCGTCAGCAGTAATCTCTTTATTTTCAGCCATACCGTTTGCAAGAACCGAAACCATATCATTTGTTGAAGTATCGCCATCAACCGAAACCATATTAAAAGTAGTTTTAACATCAGTTGACAATGCTTGTTGAAGCATTTCAGGAGATATTGCACAGTCGGTTGTTATGAATACAAGCATCGTAGCCATATTTGGATGAATCATACCACTGCCTTTTGCAATACCGCCGATTTTGCAAGCAACACCGCCGATTTCAAATTCAACAGCAACTTCCTTTGCAATTGTATCGGTAGTCATAATTGCTTCAGCCGCAAGCGAGCCGTTTTTACCAAGTCCATCAGCCAGCTCATCAATTCCGTTTTTAATCGGTGTAATATCAAGCGGTTGGCCAATAACGCCTGTTGACGCAACAATAACATCATTACTTGCTATTTTTAATTTCTCGGCTACTAAATCACACATTTCTTCGGCAATTTCAACACCATTTGCATTACAAGTGTTAGCGTTGCCGCTATTGCAAATAACCGCTTTAGCAAAACCATTTGAAACATTTTTCTTTGTAACTGCAATAGGTGCACCTTTTACAAGATTAGTTGTATAGACGCAAGCCGCTGACGCTTTAGTTTCAGATAAAATTAACGCCAAATCTCTTTTTGATTTATTCTTTCTTATTCCGCAATGAATTCCGTTTGCTAAAAAACCTTTAGCAGCAGTTACACCACCATCAATATATTTCATAAAACTCTCCTTTTAAATATCCAAACCAGTAGTTTTTTCAATGCCGAGTTTGATATTCATACACTCGACTGCCGCACCTGAAGCACCTTTACCAAGATTATTAAAAGCGGAAATAAGCAAAATTCGCTCATCATTTCCTGCTACTGTTACCTTCATATTATCTTTATCCGAAACTAAGTTTCCTGCGATAAAGCCATTATTATCAATATAATCGCAGTATTTTACAAAGCCGTCTTTATAAAGGTTTTTATAAACATTTTTAATGTCTTGCGCATTACCGTTTATATCGCTTTTAAACAGCGGAACAGTAACAACCATACCACTGTAATAATCACATACATAAGGGCAAAAAATCGGTTCTTTTTCAAGACCGCTGATAATTTTCATTTCCTTCAAATGCTTATGCTGTTGAGTTAATGCATACTCTCTTGGAGCAGAAAATTCATCATCACGATTTTGGTTTTCATACTGTGCAATGCCTTTTTTACCTGCACCGCTATAACCGGAAACTGCGTGGCACATAACACCTAAATCTTTATTTATAATGCCGTTTTTCACAAGCGGCTCAACTAATGAAATAAATCCGCTTGCATAACAACCCGGAACAGCAATTCTGTTTGAATTTATGATCTTTTTCTCAAACTCTTCTGATAGCTCAGGAAAACCATACGCCCAATCATCATTTGTTCTGTGAGCGGTTGATGCGTCAATTACCACAACTTTATCATTTTCAATCAATGAAACCGCTTCTCTTGAAGCATTATCAGGCAAACACAAAAACGCAATATCGCAATTATTAAGTGCCTGTTTTCTGTACTCTAAAACTTTTCTTTTGTCATCAGGCAAAGTAATCAGTTCAATATCTTTTCTGTTTTGTAATCTCTCTACAATGCGAAGTCCTGTTGTGCCCGCACCGCCGTCAATAAAAACCTTTTTCATTTTTACTTAATAAATTCCTTAATATATTCAATCTGTTTTTCAACCGATTCAGGACCTGTTCCGCCTGCTGAAATTCGTTTATTTACACAGATTTCAAGGCTGATTTCATTATACAAATCATCTTCAATGAAAATTCTTTGTATTCATCAATTGAAACAGTATCCAAAACTTTATTATCATTAATACAATAAGCCACAATTTGACCTACAATTTTATAAGCACTTCTAAAAGGCAAGCCTTTTTTAGCAAGATAATCGGCAAGGTCGGCTGTGTTAATAAATCCGCCTTGAGCCGCTTTGTACATATTGTCGGCTTTAACTTTCATAGTTTCAAGCATTGGTGAAAAGTTAGTTAAGCATTGTTTAACAGTATCAATCGCATCAAAAATTGCTTCTTTATCTTCTTGCATATCTTTTTGTTGTAAGCAAGCGGAAGACCTTTAAGCGTTGTAAGAAGTGCAAAAAGGTCGCCGTAAACTCTGCCTGTTTTGCCCCTTACAAGTTCAGCAATATCGCTATTTTTCTTTTGCGGCATAATACTTGAGCCTGTTGTAAAACTGCATCTAATTCAACAAAAGAAAACTCGCTGCTTGACCATAAAATAATCTCTTCTGAAAAACGAGATAAATGCATCATAACCAAAGACAAAGCACTCATACTTTCTACACAGAAATCTCTGCCAGAAACGCCGTCAATCGAATTTAATGTAATGCCGTCAAAACCTAATTTTTCAGCCTCAAAAATCTATCGGTATTAAAGGTTGTTCCCGCTAAAGCACAAGAGCCGATTGGCGAATAATTCATTCTATTTAAAGCGCCAGAAAGTCTGGCATAATCACGGGAAAATATCATAGCAAACACTACATTGAAGAATGCACATTGAAGAATACCAATAGGAAACGAGTGAAAAATCTAAAATCTCTCAACCGCAGCACAAAGCAAATAAGAAGCCCCTCAAGAAAATGAGAGCGCCATCAACCAATTAACCAACAAGCACATGGGAAGGCAGGTTCACCTACGCAAGAGGAAGATAGCCTCCCACGCAAAAGCTAGGCATGCAGATACAAATCTTAAAAACCACCCACAACACGCCGAGTAAAGACACGGATTTTGCTACGTAACCCGATTTAGCGAGAGGAACTTCAAAGAAAGATTATCCACTACGTTTTCTTTAGCAGATCAAGAAAATGGTGGGCGGTACAGGACTCGAACCTGCGACCTCTTCCGTGTCAAGGAAACGCGCTAACCAGCTGCGCCAACCGCCCATATTCAGTTCAAAAAGAAAACCAGAAAACCAACGAGGCATTCTGGCTTATTTCGAGGTGGGTACGGGATTCGAACCCGTGTATACGGCTTTGCAGGCCGCTGCCTCGCCTCTCGGCCAACCCACCATGTGGTTGAGCAGATACCTGCTTGGCCATCGAGCGGATGACGGGACTCGGACCCGCGACCCTCACCTTGGCAAGGTGATGCTCTACCAACTGAGCTACATCCGCATTACGCTGAAGCACTCTCGTGCTGTTTGCGACGCGTACCAATATAGCCAACTTTTCTGCTTCGTGTCCAATCGAAAAAGAATGACCTGCGCCACGGATACTCTACTTGCATTTACGAAGCCTTTCGGGCTACCATCTTTTAACGTCATAGACGGGCGATTAGCGCAGCGGTAGCGCACTTCCTTCACACGGAAGGGGTCACTGGTTCGATCCCAGTATCGCCCACATTAAGAAGCCCGAGCGGCAATAGCCGCTTGGGCTTCTTCGTGCATAGGAGCCACGCTTGTGTAAGCAACTAAAAACACGAAGAAGCTTGGGGCTGGTGCAAAACGTCAGCGAGGGCGCCGAAAATATGCTTATTCCGCACAAGCGAAATTAAGCACATCACATCTTCACTTCTTCTTCCGACACACGCCGCACAGCACACGGTATACGTGAAGAAGTGCCCGGTTCCGCACGAGCAGAATTAACAGCACACCACACCCTGCCACATGCTCCCTTCTCCTCACGCACACCAATGGGAAACCAGGATATATCCCCTCCCTCGCACACCACACAGCACACAACATGCAACACACAGCACTCGTGAAATGTGCTCAATTTCGCCCTAACTGCGCTAAAAGCACATACGAAGCTCCCCCTTTTTCAGGTAGTCTTGTTGTATGGACACATGGCCAGGAAAACCCTATCCGCTCGGTGCCACTTTTGACGGCGCTGGCACGAACTTTGCCGTCTTTTCCTCATCGGCTGAACGCATTGAACTGTGCCTTATTGACGATGAGGAATGCGAAACGCGTATTGAACTCACGGAAGTAGATGCAGACGTCTGGCACTGCTATATACCAGGGGTTCGCCCTGGGCAGCGCTACGGTTTTCGTGCACACGGATCTTATTCTCCGAAAGAAGGGTTGCGCTTTGATTCATCGAAAATCCTTCTCGATCCATATGCAAAAGCAATAGATGGCACTGTAGAAAACCACCAAAGCAACTTTTCCTACAATTTCAGCGATCCGCAAACTTTTCTTCAAGAAAATTCTCTCGGGCATACAATGATGAGCGTCGTCGTCAATCCATATTTCGATTGGGGGCACGATCGCCCACCAAAGCATGAATATCATGAGACGATCATCTATGAATCACATATCAAAGGGCAGACCAAGCTCCACCCAGAAATCCCAGAGAATCTTCGCGGCACCTATCTCGGTATCAGCCACCCAGCAATGGTGGCATACTTCAAAGAACTTGGAGTGACGGCCATAGAGCTTATGCCTGTTCACCAATTCGTCAATGATACGTCTTTGCAGGAAAAAGGGCTTTCTAACTATTGGGGATACAACACTATCGGTTTCTTTGCCCCACACAATTCCTATGCCTGCAGTGGGAGCAGAGGTCAGCAGGTTGATGAGTTCAAGACGATGGTTAAAACTCTTCATGAAGCAGATATTGAAGTGATTTTAGACGTTGTTTACAACCATACTGCCGAGGGAAATCACATGGGGCCGACCCTTAGTTTCCGAGGTCTTGATAATGCTTCCTACTACAGGCTTGTTCCCGATAATCCTCAGCATTATTTCGACACAACAGGCACTGGAAACTCGCTTAATATGCGCTCTCCACACACCCTTCAGCTTATTATGGATTCACTGCGTTACTGGGTGACGGATATGCATGTGGATGGATTCCGCTTCGATTTAGCATCGACTCTTGCGCGCGAACTTTATGCAGTAGATAAGCTCTCCAGCTTCTTCGATATTATTCAGCAAGATCCGATTATTTCTCAGGTTAAGCTCATTGCAGAGCCGTGGGATGTGGGCGAAGGCGGATATAACGTTGGCGAATTTCCTGCCTTGTGGAGTGAATGGAACGGCAAATATCGCGATACGATACGCGATTTTTGGCGTGGAGAGCCTTCGACTCTCGAAGAGTTTGCTTCTCGTCTCTCTGGCTCTTCTGATCTATACGCCCACTCTGGGCGCCGCCCGATGGCATCGGTTAATTTCGTGACGGCACACGACGGCTTCACGCTGCGCGATCTCGTCAGCTACAACGAGAAACACAACGAAGCTAATGCAGAGGGCAATGCCGACGGCGAATCTCACAACCGTTCATGGAACTGCGGCGTTGAAGGACCAAGTGACGATCCGGCTATTCAAGCTCTGCGCCTGCAGCAAGTCAAGAATTTCATTGCGACAATGATGATATCCCAGGGTGTGCCGATGATTGTACACGGCGACGAGATTGGGCGCACGCAGCAAGGAAACAACAACGTCTACTGCCAAGACAACGAGCTTTCATGGATCAACTGGCAGCTTTCTGATATCCAACGCAATCTTTTTGAATTCACAACATGCGCTATCGAGCTGAGAAAAAATCACCCCGTCTTTCGCAGACGGCGCTTTTTCGGAAGTGACGGTGCTCGCGCAGGCACCTCGACAGCAGGCGAGATTGAGTGGCTGCGCAACGATGCCTCCGTGATGGAAGACGAAGATTGGGGCACATGGTATGCGCGCTCAATCATGGTATTTTTCAACGGTGACGAAATTAGGGAGCCAGATTCACGAGGAGCGCGAGTTCGTGACGATGATTTCCTCGTGGCGATTAATGCTTCAGATAGCGATCTTCCATTTACGATTCCTGCCTCAAGCACGCAGCGCCTATGGGAGCTTGAACTGGCAACCAGCACCGATACTTTCGAGCCTCTCCAAGCAGGAGAAGATTTTAGTGTGAAAGCCCGTTCACTTGTGATACTTCGGCGAGCACGCACAGCGAAGAGAGCACTGCTTTCTGCCGCCTCCTCACAAACGCCTATACCTGCGCAGGTCTGATTATCTCTTTCCTTTCGGCGCGCCCACACAGCAAAGTGACATACCTCAGTTAAAGTCTTTACGTGGCTGAAAATGAGGCACTGCCGCCGCAGGAATTTGTTCGTGCCCTTGAATCTCTCAAAGGGCACCATTTTCGCGCCGAAATGCATGTGAACCAAATTCCTCCTCCTACCCGTATAGCGCCGTGGAGTGTGGCTCTTCAAGCGGAAATAAACGATTGTGAAAACCTCGACCCTGATTCATATCGTGCAGATACAAAATTTGTGGTGCTGCACGATCCAGAAGGTCAGCTTGCGTGGGACGGGACGTTTAGGATCGTTATGCACGGGCGCGCCCCCATGGACGCGCAGATGGGCGACGATCCCCTTCTTGGCGAAGTTGCCTGGACGTGGCTCACTGATGCTCTTGAGCAGCGAGGAGCTTCATTTCACAACCTCAACGGAACCGTCACCCGCGTTTTTAACGAAACGTTTGGAGATCTCTATTTAGATTCTGCACGAGTAGATATTGAAATTCGCGCATCGTGGACTCCGGAAACGGAATATCTTGGTGAGCATTTGATGGCATGGGCTGATTTCGCTTCTCACCTTGCTGGGCTTGGGCCGCACGCCCCAAACGTTTCAACGCTACCGCGTAAGGTGGCAAAAGTGTGAGCCGAAGTGAACCAATTGATGCTATTCCTTTGCTCGCACCGCGCGACGGGCTTCCTAGCGTCACCCATGACGATATTGACACTGCGATAAACGCTATTGCCTCAGGCTACGGTCCTATAGCAGTTGATACTGAACGTGCAATGGGAATTCGATACTCTGATCGAGCATATCTTATTCAGCTGCGCCGCCCAGGGGCAGGCACTTTTTTAATTGACCCTGTAGGCATCGAAGACCGCTTGGCTCTGCTTGCTGAAGTGATGGCCTGCGAATGGATTTTACACGCCGCCGATCAAGATTTGCCATGTATGCATCAGCTCGGGCTTTACCCAACAGCAGTGTTTGATACTGAAATTGCTGCTTTGCTGCTTGGCTTTGAGCGAGTTTCGCTACAAGCTCTCGCAGCAGAAGTCCTTGGGCGCGCGCTAGCTAAAGAACTCTCTAATTCCGATTGGTCTCAGCGCCCTCTCACATCAGATCTGCTCACCTATGCTGCTCTCGATGTTGAACTCCTGCACGAGCTTAAAGACGCTTTGACGGATATGCTCCGAAACGCTGGGCGTGAAGACTGGTGTATCCAAGAGTGCGAAGCTGTACGCACAAAGCCTCCGCGCCCTGCAAAACGCCAACCGTGGCGTAAAGCTGCGAACCAAGCAGATATTCATGATAGACGTGCTTTAGCAATGGTTGAGCAGCTATGGAATGCAAGAGACGCTCTTGCGCGCAAACGAGATGTTGCTCCTTCGCATATTTTGCCAACTCAGGTGCTCGGCGCACTGGCAAAATACAAGCCGCGTTCGCGAGCAGATGTGATACGCTCTCCCCTAATGCGCTCTCAGGTACGCAGAGCAGATGCCGCCTATTGGTGGGAGGCTATCAACATTGCGTGGCATACGCATACAGACGAATTACCGGCACGTAAATTCAAAGAGAATACCGAGATATTTCCACCCGTCAAGCGTTGGGGGCACTCTCATCCAGAAGCGGCCGAACGCTGGAATTACGTGCGCAGTTCTATACTCACATGGGCAGATGAACTAGGGATACGCCAAGAAGTTTTACTTAAACCAATGCTACAAAAACGTATTGCTTGGGAGGGGTGGAACGACCCTCATTCTTTTGCAGCTCAACTGCTCGAATGGGGTGCTCGCCCATGGCAGGTCGAACAAGCACAGTTAGCTATTTTGCATTGCTAGCTATTTTGCATTGCTGTTATCCGCGCTTGTGTGCATGAAGCTTCCTAGGTCTATGCTCTCGGTGTGCACAGCTGTCACTCGAGGTTTGCTGCGCTTGCTCACCCTGCTTACTATGCTCTTGGTGTGCATAGCTGCTACAGATATTAGTTGCGAGAAGCGCCGCCTTTTCCTACGTGCTTCCACATATCGTCAATTGCGGCGCACACACCTTGAACGTCCATTCCCTGCTCTGCAAGAATCTCTTCCCGAGAAGCTGTGTGCAGAAAGCTCTTAGATATCCCTAAATGTTTCATAGGGACTCCTGCCCTCGCAGAACTCACCGCAAGCGATAGCTCTTCTCCGATCCCGCCGTCAATTACTCCGTCTTCAAGAGTAATAACCCCAGCGGAATTGCTGGCACGCTCCACAAGCCCCGGCGCAATCGGCAGCACCCACTCTGGATCCACAACGACTGTTGGGATATGCTCACGCGAACGGGCTGCTTCGATCATCTGATATGCCATTGGGCCGATTGCCACGAGCAGAAGCGGATCTATTCCTTTCTGAGCACACTCATGTACAGCTGGTGATTCATAAAGTACACTGCAACTATTTTCGCTGTGCAGTGCAGGTAAATCATCTGGCAGTGATCCTTTAGGATAGCGAATAAGGGTAGGCCCAGGCATGCTGATAGCCTCACGCAGTTCACGGCGCAGAGTGCTGCCATCACGAGGAACAGCCACTTTTATCCCTGGAATACCTGCAGCAATTGCTAAATCCCACATACCGTTGTGCGAAGGCCCATCAGAGCCAGTAATCCCAGCTCGATCGAGAGCAATCGTCACTCCTTCTCCATGCAAAGCAACGTCCATAAGAAGCTGATCGAATGCACGATTCATAAACGTCGCATAGAGCGCAAGGACTGGATGATAGCCCGCATAGGCAAGCCCTGCACTCATCGTCATCGCATGCTGTTCGGCAATTCCTACATCGATCACGCGATCAGGAAACTCTGCATGCATGGGTCCAAGCCCCACAGGCAGCATCATTGCCGCCGTCACACCCACAAGTTTCGGATTTTCGCGCGCCAAGGTGAGAAGCTCATCTGCCACCACAGCCGTCCAACCAAAACGCTCTGGGACAACGGGCAAACCCGTCTCTGGGTGAATACGCCCGACTGCGTGGAAATGATCGTCTGAATTATTTTCTGCAGGCTTGTATCCGCGCCCTTTTTCGGTGATAGCATGGACGACTACTGGCCCGCCGTAATGTTTGGCCATCGTGAGGGCTTCTTCAAGATCAGCAATATTGTGCCCATCAACTGGTCCGATATATTTAATATCCATCGTTTCAAAAATGCCAGCATCAAAAAAGACGTCTTTTACACCTTTTTTCAATCCATGCAGTGCATCAAATGCTAGTTCACCAGGCATTCCTGCGCGCTTCAATGTGCGCTTTCCCCAATCGAGAAACTCTTCATATCGTTTATCAACGCGAATATTATCGAGGCGTCGCACAGCAGGAAGTCGCCTCATAAAACCGCCGACAGTCGGCGCATAAGAGCGACCATTATCATTGACAATAATGACGATAGGGCGCTTAGAATCTTCCGCGATATTGTTGAGGGCTTCCCATGCCATACCTCCTGTGAGAGCTCCATCGCCAATCACGGTAACGACTTTACCTCGCTCCTTAGAGAGCTGCTTTCCGCGAGCAATTCCATCTGCCCATGAAAGAGCTGTTGTCGCGTGAGAGTTTTCAATCACGTCATAGCTGGATTCATCGCGCGCCGCATATCCAGAAACACCTCCAGCTTCGCGCAGGTGCTCAAAATTTTTGCGCCCAGTGAGGAGTTTATGAGTATAGATTTGATGCCCAGTATCAAAAAGAAAAACGTCGTCTGGCTTCGAGAAAATACGGTGAATCGCAATCGTGAGTTCGACAACGCCAAGGTTCGGCCCTAGATGGCCGCCTGTGCGCGCCACGTTTTCCACAAGAAATTCTCGTATCTCTGCCGCTAATTGAATAAGCTGATCGCTGGAAAGCCGACGCAGGGCTTGAGGAGAATTAATCGCGTCCAATATATGCATAGGTTAATAATACGCCATATCACCAAGAGGTGAAGCACGCTGGGGATCTAGCGTGAAGCGGCGAAAATACTGCCTCATGCCATCCCATCACCTTCTGCAATATTTTCTCATCACATTCCACAGCAACAGCCATGCAGCAAAAGCCACCTAGGTGCGAAGAATGAGCTAAGAGCCGAGGCAGGTGTATCAAACGGAAAACGGAAGCATCCTCGTTCACAGCAGCAACCACGGGAATCCTAAAGTTGCAACCCCACTAACAGCTGCTCATGCCGCCAAGGCTCCATCAGATCAGAACAGATCAGAACAGATCAGTATTCACGCCACCAAAGCTCTAGATCAAAGCAGCAGCCTATCAGTAGCAACTTCGAGAGCAAGGCTCTTATTAAGCAGCTAATTGACGCAGCACGTATTGAAGAATACCGCCATTGCGATAATAATCAGCTTCTCCCGGCGTATCGATACGCACAACAGCATCAAATTCCACCGCGCTGCCGTCTGCTTTCGTTGCCGTCACGTGAACCGTTTGTGGTATGACGCTAGAATTCAGCTCTTCAATGCCAGTGACGTCAAAAACTTCTGTGCCGTCAAGCCCAAGCGAATCTGCGCTCTGCCCAGACGGGAACTGCAAAGGAAGCACTCCCATACCAATCAGGTTGCTGCGGTGAATACGCTCAAAACTCTCCGTTATCACAGCCTTGACTCCGAGAAGTGCGGTACCCTTTGCCGCCCAGTCGCGCGAGGAGCCAGAACCGTATTCTTTTCCGCCGAGTACGACAAGCGGCACTCCAGCTTCTCGATACGCCTTCGCAGCATCAAAAATTGCTTCCTGCTCACCAGTAAGAAGATTCTTCGTATAACCGCCCTCGACGCCGTCAAGAAGCTGATTCTTCAAACGGATATTGGCAAAAGTGCCGCGAATCATCACCTCGTGGTTTCCTCGCCGAGAACCATAGGAGTTGAAATCTTTACGCTCAATACCATGCTCAGCGAGATAACGCCCAGCAGGAGAATCTTCTTTAATCGCACCAGCAGGAGAAATGTGATCAGTCGTCACCGAATCACCAAGCTTTGCAAGCACGCGCGCACCGTGAATATCTTCTACCGGCTGAGCAGCCATGCCCATGCCCTCAAAATAAGGCGCTTTACGCACATAGGTGGACGCTTCGTCCCACTCAAATTTTTCTCCTTCGGGAGTGGCAATCCCCTGCCAGCGAGCATCACCTTCAAAAACGGATGCGTAGTTGCGAGCATACATATCGGCATCGATAGCGTTCTCGATTACATCTTGCACCTGCTGCAGTGAAGGCCAAATATCACGTAGATAGACTGGCTCCCCCTCCTGACTGTAGCCCAAAGGCTCCTTCTCAAAATCGATATCCATCGTCCCAGCAAGCGCATAGGCAATCACGAGCGGCGGCGAAGCAAGATAGTTCATCTTGACATCTGGGTTAATGCGCCCTTCGAAGTTACGGTTGCCAGAAAGCACAGATACAACTGTGAGATCGCCTTCAACAACAGCATCGTGTACGGGTTCGGGAAGCGGTCCGGAGTTTCCGATACAGGTGGCGCAGCCATACCCAACGAGGTTATAGCCGAGAGCTTCCAGCGCTGGCCACAAACCTGCTTTTTCGTAATAGTCTGTGACGACTTTTGATCCAGGAGCCATTGAGGTTTTAACCCAAGGCTTCACCTTCAAACCTTTTTCTGCTGCGTTCTTTGCCAGCAAACCTGCGGCAAGCATCACAGATGGGTTTGACGTATTTGTGCAGCTCGTAATTGACGCAATAACTACTGAGCCATGTGTGATAGAAGTTTCTTCACCGCTGGGCATAGTGAGAGTGATCAGCTCTGACGAAGCGCCAGACGATAGATAATCAGGAAGCGTGCGCTTAAAGCTCGTTTTAGCATCGGAAAGCGCAATACTGTCTTGCGGTCGCTTCGGCCCTGCAATTGAAGGAACAACAGTGCCGAGATCAAGCTCGATATATTCGCTATAGACAGCTTCACAGCTCGGATCAAGCCACAAGCCCTGTTCTTTTGCATAGGCTTCGACGAGAGCCACACGCTCTTCGTCACGCCCTGTGAGACGCAGATAGTTGAGTGTTTCGTCGTCAATCGGGAAAATTGCTGCCGTTGAACCGAATTCTGGGCTCATATTGCCAATTGTTGCTCGGTTTGCCAGCGGCACCTGGCTCACGCCTTCACCATAAAATTCCACAAATTTTCCTACAACACCGTGCTGGCGAAGTATATTGGTGATAGTCAAAACCACATCAGTTGCAGTTGCAGCAGCAGGAATCTGCCCTGTAAGTTTAAAACCCACAACGCGCGGAATCAGCATAGATACTGGCTGCCCGAGCATTGCCGCCTCCGCCTCGATACCTCCTACACCCCAGCCGAGCACACCTAAGCCGTTCACCATTGTGGTATGAGAATCTGTGCCGACGCAGGTATCTGGATATGCATAGGTGACGCCGCCCTCATCTTTCGTCATCGTCACGCGCGCAAGATATTCGATATTAACTTGGTGGACGATGCCCGTGCCTGGAGGAACTACCTTGAAATTTTTGAATGCGCTTTGCCCCCATCGCAAGAATTGATAACGCTCACCATTGCGTTCGTATTCAATATCCATATTGCGTTCGAGCGCATCGGCGCGCCCGTAGACGTCGATCTGTACGGAGTGGTCAATCACCATTTCGGCAGGATTGAGAGGATTGATTTTCTCAGGATCGCCGCCCAGATCAGCCACAGCTTCACGCATAGTAGCAAGATCTACTACGCATGGCACGCCAGTAAAATCTTGCATGACGACGCGCGCTGGAGTGAATTGAATTTCTTTATCTGGCTGAGCTGCAGGGTCCCAGTTTGCTAAGGCGTTGATATGCTCCGATGTGACGTTTGCGCCATCTTCTGTGCGCAAAAGATTTTCTGCTAGCACTTTCAAACTGTATGGAAGTTTTTCCAAGCCAGGTACGGCGCTCAGCTTAAAAATCTCGTAGTTCTTATCGCCTACTGTGAGCGTGGTCTGCGCGTTGAAAGTGTTGATGCTCATTAGTCTCCTTTGCACAGCATCGGATTTGTGCGTTCATCTCCATTATTCCGTACTTGTATTGAAAAATATTGCAGATATGCCGCAGGTATCTGCTTTTTTAAGTTATATCATTTTTGCGTAATTTATCTTCACATCAAGACATTTTACGTTAGTGAAGGTAATGTCAAAATTTACAGCTCCACAGCAGCTACAGATCAGATATACGAAAGCACTGCTGATCAGCTATTTCTTAGCCAGATAAGGAATCGTTATTCCCGCGAGAATAAAAACTACCCCTACACCGCTGACCCAGCTGAAACTCTCCGCAAGCACAACAGCGCCTAATACGCTCGCCACAGCAGGATTGACAGCCGCCAGCAAACCCGTCTGCTCAGCTGATAGGTGCGCCTGCGCAACTGGCTGGAGTGTAAAACCAAAAATAGTGCACACGAGCACCAGCATCACCATCATCTCCCACTGAACAACCCCACGAGGAAGAGTAAACTCCTCTGTGAAAGCAGAAGCTGCAAGCGCTAATACACCGAGCACGCCAAGCTGAATAACGCCAATAGCAAGCCCCTCTTGTGCACAAGGAGTAAGACGATCTGTGGCAATAATCGTCATGGTGTAAGCGACGGCACCACCAAGAGCTATTAGTAAACCCACAGAAAGATGACCACCAGTTGCAGTGAGCAGCCCCACCCCGATAGTTGCCACGATGCCAGAAGCAATCCAGACGATACTTGGCGCTCGGCGAGCGAGTATCGCCATCGCAAAAGGAACCATCACAATTGCCGTATGCTCGACAAGAGCCACCGAGCCAGTATCTGCCAAAGTAAGCGCTATCATTTCTAGAGCCATTACCATGAAATACGCGCATCCTACGATAAATCCAGCCAGCCATACGCGACGGCTAGCAGCTCGCAGAGAGCGAAGAAAAATAACGGCGAGCAAAACAAATGCACAGAGAAAACGCACAGCTAGCACATTAAAAGGTCCCATCGTATCAAGCAGTATTTTACTGAAAATAAAAGAGGAACCCCGAGCTGCCATCAGGCAGGCAAGCAAAATTTCACAACCGTGAGCTAGCGTAATCGTATGCCCAACATCAGCTGAGCTAGCATCTGCTATCGCCACGCTGGCAGGCATAGCTGCGGAATCGCTACTAACGCCAGCTAAGCACGTGTTTCCTGAAGATTTCACATCTCCATTAGAACAAATGCCCAGCTAACCCGCCAGAAGCGTCCATACATAGAAGAGAATTTACTAGGCACGGAAACGAACATGTGAAACCGATAAAACTCCCCCTGCGCCAATCAAGCCAAGTGAGGCTACAAGCATCATGACAATCGTCAGCCCCGAATGCGTCAAACGCTTGCTAGGCGTATCTACACGAGGCTGAATAGGCTCCGCAGATTCCGCAGGATTATGCGGATCAGCTGGCTCTGCCGGACGTGCCGGATCGGCTGGCTCTGCCGGCCCACTCGGATGTGCTGGATCACTCGGATGTGCTGGATCACTCGGATGTGCTGGATCGCTCGGATGTGCTGGATCACTCGGATTACCTGGGTCAGTCGGATCCGTCGGCTCCACTGGCTTTGCCGCATCTTTCAAACGTAAACCAGTCATTGCCGCACGTAAATCCGCAATAGCAGCATTAACGTCTTGCACACTGTGATGATCTATATCCCGAGCATTCTTAAGCGCTAGCGATAATTTCTGCACACTTTCCAGCGTGTAGCTCGACGATTTCAGCAGTTCTTCCGCCTGCTTCACAAGCGCTTCTAAAATTGCAGTATCTGGATCTGTTGCAACAGCATTGAGACGAATCTCCGCTGCCGAACCGTTTGTATTCGCTGGATTGCCATACGAGGATTTCCACACAATACGGACGTTCTTGGTTTTCACGGGTTTTTCAAAAGAAATCACCTGCATATCAGAATTATCTTTCAAATTCTTTCCATTTGCTTCAGTTCCTTCCGCCACGGTAGTCCATGCACGACCGTCATCTGACGTCTCTATCACGTACTCATTCAAACGACCATTACTTCCAGTCTGACGCCCGCGAATGCTCACACCGTCAATCTCCACCAGGTCTTCAGCTGTGAGAGTAAACCAATGAGGCAAAGTCGTCACAGACCACTTCGAATGCCACATCGTTGCATTATTCCCATCAAGAGCTTTAGCAGGATCAGATGCACTATCTTGATGCGAACTGGCTGCAGCAGAAAGAAGAGACGTATCCACATAAGAGATGTCAGCATTTTTGAAAGTTAAAGCAGCAATCGCGTCCGAGAGCATTGCCTCATAGCCGTTGACAACCGACTGCTTACCTTTCGGCAAATCGCGAACTATCCCTTCTTTTACTTTCATAAAGTTCTTCACAGAATCTGCCGTATAGCCAGAAAGATCCTCAGGAACAGCCGCCAGTAAGGCATCAACACGGCTATAATCAGCTCCTTTTGCCTTCACTTTATTCATCGCTGCTTTAAGGTTCTTAATAGCATCGTGAATATCTTGAGCTGAAAGTTTCGAATCTTCGCGATCAGCAACGGCCTTGGCAGCTTTAATGGCTTCCTCAAGAGCAGCTTTATCCGCGGCTGTTGTTTCAGGAAGTATATCCGCAAGTGTTGATAGTGCAGTTGCAATCTCACGCTCAAGAGGCATAAGCGAAAGGAAAGGAGTTGCTGGTATTTCATCAATTCGAACATCACGCACATAGCCATTAAATGCATGATTATCTGCACCTATACGAGCAAACGGAATCATCATCGTAGCCTTCAGCTTCGTACGATCAGGAGAGCCAAGGGTTTCTACTTCTTTACCGTCAACGAATAAGGTAGTCATCGTGAATGTATTGCGCAATTCCAGCTCAACCCATTCTCCTATAGGCAGCACATAATCAAAAGAATAATCACGGCCTTCACGGCTAAAACCAACTTTTCCACTACCGTTTTGAACGGCTTTGATCGTGCCGTAAGGGCTTTCGAAAAGAATCTGCTCAATTGGCTTCCCGTCAGCATCTTTTGGCATAGCCGCTAGTTTTACCTTCACTCGCAGTGAGTGCCCAAGCCCTATTGTCTCGGGAGTATCCTTACCTATGTGCGCATACGATTGCCCGCCTTTCAAACGAAGAGCCGCATCACCATCGATATTGACTATTTCAGCGTTTTTCTTCTCCTGAAGATCAAAACCATTGTGGGCAGAATCTTTATCACTTCCTAGGCTAAGATGCGCAATCTGCTCGCCTTGAGGCACTCCATCTTCGTAGTGGAAATTGGTGCGCGGAGAATCTCCCGTTTTCTGGGCTAGCTCTTTTGCTTCGTTGAGACTCAGTGCATGTGCTGGTTTACCCCATAGGCGTGCGCCATGCAATGGCAATGCCCTATTGATACGGTCAAAGACGTCGTACTCAGAAATACCCGTATTCTTCTTATCGATCATGTCGTTCCAGACAGCAAATGCTGCTCCCAGCATCTGCGGATCGCCAGCAGGAATAGTAGTACTCGCCATCGTATTGACGGCATTTGAGTACATAGTGTTCTCATTTAAATAGTCATAATAATAATTGGCGTTTGGAACGATATAGTTTGCTCCATCCAAGGTGTTGATAAGCTGGAACCCAAGATCATACATTTCTTTTGGATTTGCCCAACCTGTGCTCCAGATATTTGCCTGCCTCCCTGCGCCTGAAACTGCTTCGCCATTCTTTAGCTGTGTAAGCGAGCCCCAGATACGGGCAGTATGCCCAGCATCTTCCACATGGGCAAAAATATCATTCACAAACTTACGATAGGACTGATGGGATGCTTCATACTCATCAGCTCCCACATGCACTACTTTAGCTCCAGCAAAAGTAGGATTATCACCTTTCAGATACTCATCCCACACGCTCTTCATAAACGCATAAGATTCGTCATATTGATTCATCAAATCAAGATGATCTGCTCCACGATGCGTTGCAGAAAGAGGAGTGCGAAGATCAGGGCGAACCTTTGTAAACGCTAAAGAATGAGCAGGCATATCGAATTCTGGAACGATATTTACGCCCATCTCAGCTGAAGCACTAATAAATGAAGCAAAATCAGCTTTCGAATATGCCATATCTTTGCTCGTTAAATCAGCCTTGTTTTTTCCAGAGTTTCCGCCAGCTTTAATATCGGATTCAAGGCGGAAGCCAGAATATGCATTATTGACGGAATCTCCCTTATACTCTTCGACCCAAATATAATTATCGTTCAAATGCAGATGAAAATCATTGAGTTTATACCATGCCATCTGTTTCGCCATTTGCTTAAGATATTCCAGGCTGAAGGTTTTACGCCCAACGTCAAGCATAAATCCACGAACTTTATAAAGCGGATAATCGCGAGCTATGCCTTGCGGAATGCTGCCTTCAGCTGCTTTTGCCGCTTGAAGAATAGTTCGCGTGGCCCAATATGCACCCGTAGAAGTTTCAGCGGTAGCGACCACCTTATCAGATACGTTGAGAAGGTATCCTTCATCTTGAAGCCCTAACTGCTTATCTTTAGTTAATGCCAAGACGATATCGCCCACTTTTGCAGATGAAACATCACCCTTTTCAGGCGTCAGCGCACCGCCAAATATATCTGCATAGTCATCAGCTAGAGCCTGAGCGGCCGAACGAAATATATCCTCGCTATAAATCACGCGAGCACCTGATTTCAGGGCAAAGTTTCCGCTGGCGCCTTTCCATTCTCGCAATTCTGGAAGTACTTGCGGTGCCGAATTGTCATTTTCCGTTTGAACATGTTGCCCAGGAATCGTCACTGGAATTTCTCTAAACACATACGACTTATCAGCCTTATTTGTCACTTTGAATGCGAGTTTCACCTCCGTATCAATCACAGGCTTAAATACCGAAAAATCTGCATCGATCACCTGCTCATAATCAGCGCCAAGGAATTCGGTTGTGTATGTACCGTTATTCGTTAAACCTGTAACGTCTAGCTTCGTTGTGCTTGCCGTGGGAGGAGCAACAGCAATTCTTTGAGCAACCGTGTCGATACTTTCAGGAATATCTCCCGAAAATACTTCCATCTCAAAAATAGAAACTGTTCCCCATGCCACGCCGCCATCAGGATCTGCATAAGTATTGTTTGTGATATACAGCCGCACAAAACGAGCTTCTTCGGGGGCATCAAAAGCAATAACATCAGTTAGCTGTTGCGGATGTGAATCAAACTTTTTGATAGTTTTCCACTCTGAGCTATTCTCTGCAGGCGCAGCATCTGCCGTCGATATCTGGATTTCATATCCTTTTGCTTTACGCTGCTCCCAAAAAATTCGCACATTGCTCACGCTTTGCACAGATCCAAGATCCACATAGATCCAG
The DNA here is from genome assembly GCA_958428545.1 of uncultured Arcanobacterium sp. Taxonomy (GTDB): domain Bacteria; phylum Actinomycetota; class Actinomycetes; order Actinomycetales; family Actinomycetaceae; genus Arcanobacterium_A. Next base: position 21,622 of record CAUAGM010000006.1, read on the forward strand.
TGCGGCCCGCCATCTCGCTGAGGATCTGCATCTGCAGAACTCGCCCATCGGGATGACGAACTCTTCGTATCACCATCAAATGCTTTCGCTGCAGAAAATTTTTCTACTTCCTGATCAGACGCAGCTGCAGTTTTATGAAGTGCAATATTTTCTCCTGCCGCATATGCACTCACTGGCGCCAATGACGCGCATAGGAGAGATATAAGTGCGAAAAATACGATATACGCATATGGCTTGCGCCCACCCAAAGTCATCACTATCCCCTTTTTCTGCTTTAACATTCAGCTATGCTTACGTTTTCTTGGCACTACCAATGCAGCGCCCACAGCGATCAACACGCATGAGAGCATGACGATTCGCGCAACCCCTAAACCAGAACGCGAAAGGTGCGCATTCGTTTTACTCACGTTTGGTTTCACACCCGAATTGTGATGCGTATCTTGATGCACACTCGAATCTGACGAACTACCTGGCTTAATTGAACTTCCAGAATCATCAGGAGCAGCAGATACAGCTGTAAAGTTTGCTATATACCGCATATCTCTGTTTTCCACAGTCACAACAAAGCGCGATTCTCTCGATATTTCTTTGCCATCACTATCTGTCCAGTTCAAGAATGTGAAGCCAGCGTTAGGCGAAGCCGTAATCGTTACTTTCGTCCCTACCTCTTGCTTCCCCTCGGGAGAAACGCTCACACTTCCTTGGGCATTATTTGCCGATTCAGCATATACAGCACCAGTAGGAACGATTGGCGTGGCAGGAATCTGCGGAGCGGCGCCGTCAAGTTCCACATTTAGCTCAGCTGCAGAGCCAAACCCCTGCCCTGAATAATCAGAATCAATCTGGAATTTAACGTAACGCCCTGAAGCACCTTTTAGATCGATACGCTGAGTATATGGAAGATTTTTCAGCGTTCCCGTCATTGGATCGGCACTAAAATTATCAGCTGAGTTAGATACCCACACTTTGTATTCTTTTGCCACTCCGTTTGCACCCTGCGGTCGAGCAAGATAATTCAAATATGCAATGTTTTCGTAGCTTTTGCCCAGATCAAGCACAACCCAGTGCGGACCTTGAGCTTTTGAAGGCTGCCATTGCGAGTGCCATATCGTATCGAGGCGCCCATCCAGAAGATGCGATACTTCTCCATCCCCCTTATTCTGTGACGATTGGGAAACTACTTTGATATCTTCTTGCGCAACGTATCTGCGTAATTTCGGAAGCTGCTTTACCGCCTTCACAAACTTCCAGCCTGCCGTATCTTTCCCTAATTCCACAAGAGCATCAGGTAAAGTCGCTGCTTTCACATCAGTAAAGGCAACACGAGGATCGCTGCCTTCCCCATAAGTGGTGACGGTAATCGGCGCATCTGCTGTCCCATATCCGAATACAGCAAAATCACCGGTCAGCGTCGTGCCATTCTTCACGAGAATCACAGATCCAGGTGCAAGCGAAACATCGTGCAACTGTTCGATTGACGTCATCGGCGAATCTGCGCTCAAACCGTCACCAGCTTTATCAGCACTAGGATCAATGAAATAAGCACGTGCATCGAGCTGAATTTCAGATTCGCTATGGAATACTTCGAGGCGCGCAAGACGCACATCTGCACGAGCTTTCTTAATTTTCACACGAATTTCACTCACAGTAGTTTCAGCAAAACGTACGTTACGCTGCTGCCCGATCGTTGTACCGCTGGCAAGATCTTTCCACACGCCATCAACACTGCGCCCCTGCACCGTAAATTCTTCTACTTGCTGCCCTGCATTGCGTGCGTCCTCTCCCAAAATAACGGCATCTACTTTAGATTCACTGCCGAGTTTCACCGTATACACTGGAGCAAGACCAGCCGCAGCATCTGAAGAAATTTTTGACCCATCGGTCAAACGCGGAGCTGGCTGCGCTTGCGCATCCTCACTGGCAGCGATTAAAGCCTCTTTTCCAAGAGCTAAATCTTTGCCATAGCGGCGCGATAATTCTTCACGATAGCCTCGCATAGTATTAACGTCTGCTTCTGGCATATTTCCGTCAATATAGGGCGGCATATTCAGCAGGAACTGTGCATTGCGCCCAGTGGATTGTTCGTAAAACTTCACAATTTCTGATACTGCTTTTGGAGTATTTGGCCCGCGTTTATTGGAGTTATTAAACCATTCAGGGCCATTTTTAGCATCGACTTCGCCAGGATACCAATGCAGTTTAGTCACTGCTGCGCTACGAACACCTTCAATAATTGAATTCGTTGAGCCAAGCACACCGTTAGGAGCAGTTTGGCGAGGATGAAGCGTCATCTTTCCGTGTTGATCAAAGCTCACGCCTTGAGGATTCCATTCAGTTGTGCGCGCCCACCCATCTTCATTGCCAATCCAACGAGCATCTGGAGCCGCATTTGCCTGTACGGCTGTAGGCTGAAGTTTGCCTATAAGATCATAAAAAGCGGCGTAATCATAGAACTCAGTAGATGAGGTATTTCCTTGTGCTCCGTCGAACCAAACTTCATCGATTGTGCCGTAATCAGTGAGCAGCTCATAGAGCTGATTGAGCATATACTGCCCGTAATCAGTAGCTTTATAGGTAAATGTGGGAAGCTCTCCAGATGCTAAGCGCTCTGCGCGATCGTCATGAGATACAAGCGTCGGAATCGTGCGCTCCACTTTAGCCGATTTATTTCCCCAAACTTTTTGCTTTTCCATATAAGAATCGGCAGGAGAATAGTAGACGCCCACTTTTAGTCCATATTTGCGTGCCGATTTCACAATCTGCGCAAACAGATCTTTCGGTCCGCCATTTTTAGCTGTTGTTGTATTCGGCCAATCGTGATGATCATTGTAGCGAGAATCAAAAAGTTCAAAGCCGTCGTGGTGTTTCACCGTTACCATCATCATCTTGAAGCCAGCGTCGGCAAATGTTTGCGCCCATTGATCGGTATCGATTTTTTCTGCATTGATCAAAGCAGGATCCTCATCTCCATGCCCCCAGCTCTTTCCAGTAAAAGTATTGATACCGAAATGAACGAAGCCAATCTGCCCCCAGTCGAGATAGTCTGCCTGCTTTTCTGTAGGGCGCAAAGCAGAAAGTTTAGCTTTGATAAGATCCGCACAGTCGGTAGCAGAAACATCGATAGTATTCGCAGGAGTAACGTCTGACGTATCGCAGCTTTCTGCCACATACGTGAGTTTGAAATCGCTGGGAGTAAAGGAAGCATCAGCGGTAGCGAAACGTATCTCGTCGAGCGCACCTTTGAAACCGCGATTAAGAGCACTTGGGTGTACTTCGTTAGCAAAAGATACTTTTGTAGCAATAGTATTGTTTAACGCTGCAAGACCTCCAGATTGCACCATTGATTGATCAACACCATCAACTCGCATATATAACTTTGCTTTATCTCCATCAGGCACATATGCAACAGAGACAACGTGAGCGTCTCCCACTGGAGCGGCAGCAGAAATTTTTGTTTCTTTCCACGCATTATTTTCTTGATACGCAACACCGAATTCGAGCTGCCCTGAAGCAAAATAGCGTAAAAACACATTTCCGCCAGCCGCAAACAAAGTTTGTGAAGCAGTAGCTTCACTCGGCGTAAATTTCATTTCAGCTGCAAAACCAGCTGTGACTTTATCCGCCCCTAAGGAAAATCCAGTTGGAGAGAAATCAAGACCGCTCGTCTTACCCGAAAAATCGGCACGAGAATCTTTTAGTGACGGCAAAGGCTGGCGAGCTGTGAGAGTGCCTTGCTGGTCTTCATCTCCTGCAGCAACATAATTACTTCCGTCCAAACGTCCAGAAAAATCTACGCGAAGGAGCTGATTAAGACTCATAAATTTCCATGGCGCGGAAGTATCGGCAATGCGGGCACGATAAAATTTTCCAGCAAAACCGCGAGTAGAAGTCGATGATGCTGGATTTACTTCATATCCGATACCGAAAGTTTTAGCTTTTCCGTTTGAAACGGCAGCTTTTTCTCCAGCAGCCGAAGAAACTGCTGGAGCTTTTACACCATTGACCCACATAGTGAGGGAAGCGCTCTGCCCTGCATCATATTTAAGCTGTATGATGTTTTTCTTATTAGCTTGGGGAAGAGCAACGCTATTTTTGTAGTCTTTCCATTTGCCGTCTGCTGTTTGAACAGAGAATAGATATTCAAGTGTATTATTTTGCACACGTACAGAGATATTTCCCATTGCGGAAAAAAGAGTGGCAAGATTGCTTGGAGTTTCAGTATTGAGATATTCAAATTCTGCGATAAAACCTTTATCGACCGTGCTTTCTCCAAAATTTTGCTGAGCAGTATACGTGATTCCTGCTGTATTTCCTGCAAGAGTAATTCCGCCGTCATCAGCTTTCTCTGGCGCTTTATCGCCTTTCCATGTGATAGACCCGCCGCCTACTTTTTCATCACCGCCAGTAGTGTAGCCATTTTGCGGAGTAAACGTTCCGCCAAAATCAACGTTTAAGTATTGCGCATCCTCAGCGTTAGCAATTTCAGCAGTAGATATCAATGCGCTGCACATCAACGCGCACGCTACGATAAATGAGATAAAGCGTGATTTTTTCACGTTCGCCATATTTGACCGTCCTCTATACATGGCTTAAGCAGAATGCTGCACTGCGCTCAGCTCATGCCATTTTCCCCTATGCTCACTGCCCCTCAAACATGAGATGTATATCGCACTTCAAACAGCGATATGTGCGCACCTTTACGCACAATACTCATGCTGAAAAACATTAGCTTCCCTGATATTAACAAACAGGTATAGATGCAGGCTAGGACTTAGCGACCGAAAATTTTTTAATATCGTAATAACATCACAATAATATCTAATAGAAAGAGTGCTCCCGGAGGGACTCGAACCCTCACGCTTTGTGGGCGCAGCATTTTGAGTGCTGTGTGTCTACCAATTCCACCACAGGAGCGTTATGCCAACTCCGTTAGTTTATAGCGCAACGGCTCCAGCTTCAAATCGTGCTCTATTTCAGTATGCGCAGATATCAACGTTTTATAATGCGTAAATATCAATACATTCTTGACGCACCTGATCACACATATCTCATTTTCTCGCTATGCCCAGAATTGCTAAAATTTTTATGCGTCAGCACCGACGACTAAAAGACTATACGTCACATAAGAACGCATAGGAAAGATACCTCATCTATGGATATTCATGTGATCTACACTGGCGGCACAATTGGCATGAAGCATACGACTGAGGGGCTTGTGCCAGAATCTCATGTAGAAACTTGGCTCGATCAGCAGCTGGCTGAGACAGAATTTGAAGGTCACGTACATACGCATCAGCTCAGCCCTCTTATCGATTCCTCGAACGCAACGCCAGCAACATGGCAACTTATCATCGATACAATCCGAGAGCACGCAGCACAAGCCACAGCGTTTGTCATCCTACACGGCACGGACACCCTCGCATATACCGCATCTGCACTCTCCTTTGCTCTGCAAGATCTGCCAATACCTGTGATTATGACGGGTTCACAATTGCCTTTCACGCACGATGGATCAGACGCACTGCCGAACGTGATCGGCGCTCTACACGCCGCGGCGCAGCCTCATCTGCGCGGTGTCTTTGTATTTTTTGGACATCATCTCTATCAAGGCAATCGCACAACGAAAGTTTCCAGCTGGAGCTTTGACGCTTTCGACTCACCAGCAACCACACCTGTGGCAAAAATAGCTGATTCATGGACGTGGACTTCATACAATGAAACGAATTACCCTCGCAGCAACCGAGAAAATTGTAATTCCCTCTCACTAAATGGTGGCGAAAAATCCTTACAGCCTCCCGAACAGTTCCCACTCCCACTCCCCTATAAAAATTATGATGTGATCGTGCTTCACATCACTCCAGGACTTACAGCTAAAAGACTTCAAGCTTTGCTCACGCCACTGCCTCGCGGGGTAATCTTACGCGGCTATGGCACAGGGAATATCCCTGCAGATGAACCAGGATTTGTAGACGTTTTGGCAGATGCCGCAGCTCAAGGGTGCATAATTATTGCCAGCACACAGACACTGCAAGCGCGTGTGGATCTTAGCACGTATGCGACAGGAAACGCTCTCATGCGAGCTGGCGTCATATCAGGGGAAGATGCCACCATTGAAGCGCTCTGCACAAAACTGATCTTCCTGCTTTCTCAAAAGCACACTACAGAAAAAATTCGTATACTTATGGGCACACCACTTGCCAATGAACTCACAATTTCTCGTTAATCAGAAGCTATAGGAAAGCGGGCAGATACGAGATCGTTCTTGCCCACTTTACCATTCGTACAGTAGCACTTCGAGCTCAGATCCCTATAGATCAAGCCCCTATGAGTAAATCAAGACCAGTACTATCTACTCCCACTTGCACAGCCTATGCACGCAATTTCAACGCACACAATTCGATGCATGCAATTCAGGAACTTTGCCGCTTAATAGCGTGAGATCGGATGAGAGAGGCAATGACGGTGAGCAAAATAGCAGCAATAATAAAACTTACAGAGAAAATAATTGTTGGCTCTGGGATCACGTGCAGCATACCGTAGCCATGGAACGCATGAAGCAGCAGCTTGAGAGCGATGAAACCGAGAATAGCGGCTAAACCATAGTGAAGATAAATTAAGCGTTCAAGCAAGCCGTCTACGAGGAAGAAGAGCTGACGCAGCCCGAGCAAAGCAAAAGCATTGGAAGAAAAGACCAAGAAAGGTTCTTTCGTCAAACCAAAAATAGCGGGGATAGAATCGAGCGCAAACATTAGATCGATTGTGCCAATCGATACAATACAGATAGCCAGCGGCGTCAGCCATAGCTTATGGTCACGGCGCACAACCAAGCGATCACCCTCATAATCTTTCGTCACGGGAAAGAACTTTCCGATCATGCGAGTGACGAAGTTCGGTTTATAATCCTCGCTGATTTCTTCTGCAGTTTCAGCCGATTCTTTAACAGCATCAACAACTTGTTTCACAGCCGTGTAAAGCATCCACAAACCAAAGATGAAAAATACCCATACGAAACGCTGAACAAGCGCTGCGCCGATCATAATAAACACAAAACGCAATACGAGAGCAATAATAATGCCGTACATCAGCACTTTTTGCTGATAAATGCGAGGCACCTTAAAAGCCGCGATAACCATAATAAAGACGAAAATATTATCAAGCGAGAGAGAATATTCCGTGATATAACCTGCTAAAAACTCTGTGGCGAATGTACTTCCGTGACGCATATAGGTAAGAACTGCGAAGATAAGCGCAAGGCTTATATAGATCGCCGTCCACATCGTCGCCTCTTTGATAGTTGGCTCATGAGCTTTGCGCACATGCCCTAAAAGATCAAAAAGGATAAGCCCAACGACGACAACAGCAAGAACAACCCATTCCCACAGGTAGACGTGTATCGCGCCAGCAACTGGAACTGGATTTTCAGAAATGAGAGTAAAAACGTTGTTAAGAGAATGCGAACATAGAGAGGGTAACATCAGAGCCTTTCTCGGCACGAATATAACGGATATATTGGCGAAACCGAAGGTCTCTCTCCACCTGAATATATACAGGTACCGATCCGAGCAACTGCCGAGTGAGCGCGCTGCTGTGGTGACGAATCGATGTTGAGCGGAAATACTCCCCTTCTTCTGTTTAAGTGTATCGATTTATCGAGATGCACATAGTACTGGCTGCACGTGGTATTTCTCTCAGGAAAACGTATACACCTCAAGCTAAAACGCCAGCCTACTTTGGGATCTGCACTGGATACCACAATTTACTCAAACGCGTACAGCTATCCAAAAGATACACACTTCCTGATTTTAAGCGTATGGGTAACACCTCGCCCCGAATCCCTTAATCTCTTGCTTTTGTGCCTTTTGCCCTTTTCAACTGCAGACATCTAGAGATATAGCGGTTCTTCTCTCACTCGCCACCGCACGCATGAGAGAAGAAAATGGAGACAAAACAAAGGTTGGGGCACACCAGCATAACTGTGTGCCCCAACCATGCGACGCTTACCGCGGTGAGGATTCGCCGCATAGCGTGATACCTCACCCTTCAGCGAATGAATGCAGATTCAGTCTTCGTGCACGCCGCCAACTTGCTCCGCTTTCTTATTAAAGAATGCCAATGTGAACGCACAAACAGCACCAAATGCCGCAACTAATATCGTAATCAGGAAAAGCTGACCAAAGAGCGGAGCAGATGTTTCGATTGACGTCGCCTTATTAGCTTCTTCCAAAATTTTCCCTGCCCACGGATTTGCCCAGAATACTGGAGCATATGCCAAGAAAGAGCCAACTGCCATAGCAGATCCATTGATAGCCGGAGGCAAATGCAGCTCTGCAATAGGAGCTAATATAACAGCTTTGCCCATAAACACACCCACTGCCATAAGCATCAAGAGAACCATGGAAATCCACATGCTGGATTCGTTAACCGGCAGAACATAAACCAATCCTGCACCGATGGTGATAATCGACAAGGAAACGCCCATCATCATGGTAGATGATTTGAAGATATAATCGGCGACCACACCAGAAACTAAACCAGCAAATACACCAACCAACCCCGTATTGAAAATACCGAATGCGCCAGCAATACCGTCAGATGCTTTGAAAACAATCGTCATATACGGAGCCGAGGCATAAATAAGGTGCACGTACGCCCAATAAACGCACATTGCAGAGAGCGCCGCAAGCCATACGCGCGGACGGGTGAGAACTTTGAACAATCCAATAAGTGCCGCGAGATTGTCCGAATGAGATTCTTCGTGAGCAATTGCATTCGAGGGAACCAGCTTGAGCAACGCGATAACCATTGGAATCAGCAAGAATGCATAAGCCAAAGCAAAAATCCACATAATGGTTTCTTTACTCTCTGGCCGCCAGGCAATCAATCCCACGATAAGCAGGTTCATGAGCATTTCTGATGCACGACGGATTGTTTCAAGCAAACCCATCGCCAAACCGCGCCCTTTAGAATTCTCATCAGACGCGATAAACGATACGCCATTAACAACAGCAGGCCATCCGATTGCGTCCCATACAGCCCACGAAATAGCAATTCCAACCATAATGGTAAACGACAGATTCGGCACCAAGAACAAAATCATATAGGTAACGAATCGCCAACTGCACCACGCAACAAGAATATGTTTGATCTGGAAACGATTGTTGATCCAACCGCCGGGAACATATAGGAACATTGCGATCCCGATCCAACCCATGAGCGTACCAAACTGACCTTCAGTAATACCCAGCATGGCACACAGTGGCAAAAGTAAAGCTCCCTTAAAAGCTTCAAAAGACGAGTATGGAATCTGCCCCGACATCACTACCGTCAGATAAGATCCAATCTTTCCTCGTTTCAAAAATTTCGGCAACGATAGTCGCCTTGTTTCGTTAGCAGACATATTTCCCCCTTGTGTAAAGTTCTAGTTATTGGCCTATTTATGCGTGTGTGTTCTCACGCTACTGACACATCAAAACATAGTTATGCGAGCATATGCGCTCATGTATGCCCTATCTGGCAGGAATCTGGTGTGCAACATCGGTAAATATCCCCGTCACACCCCAATTAAACAGCTCATTGGCGCGAGCCGGAGAATTGACCGTCCACACATTTACCCCAAAACCAGCCTCGCGAAAAGCGCGCACTTTTTCACGTGTAAGCCCAGTATCTTCAGGGTGAATATAGGTGGCACCAACCAATTCCAATACCGAACGCCAATCGTCATAGAGAGCACAGGTCTCATAGAGGCATCCGATCGGAATCTCTGGAGCTAAAGCATGAAATTCAGCCAAAAGAACATGGTTGAAACACGAGACGATCACTTCCGAACTATCCAAACGGCGAATCTGCTCAATAACCCCGGTAATCAGTTTGCGAGTCATCTGCGCACCAGCTTCATTTGATTTAATCTCAATGTTTGCGTTTAAGCCAGTTTCATTCATAAAATCAACTAATTCGCTCAGTGTAGGCAAAGGTTCTCCTGAGAATTCATCAGAAAACCAACTTCCCGCATCAATGCTTGGCAGATCATCGGCTGTGAGCTCGTAATAACCACCTGACCTGTTTGTTGTGCGATCAAGGGTCGTATCATGGCAAATAATCACCGTGCCATCGGCCAAGATATCAACATCAGTCTCAATCCAGGTCAATCCGTGTTCGACTGCCTTACGGAAAGCAGCCATCGTATTTTCCGGCGCTAAAGTATTCAAACCACGATGCGCAAAAATTCGATTCTCGATACTCATGTCTATACATACTTTCTTCTTCAATGAAGATCTTCCTTGATACTTCATATCGAATTTGACGAGTAAAATTTAACAGATTTAGCAACGAAAAATACAATATTCAGCTAATATAACCCTCTGTGCACATACGTGCACAGAGGAAATATAGAGCTGCAAATTTTCCTTCTGATTTCCTTTAGCATGCTGGCGAAGGAATAAACAAGCGTGCCCGATATCACGGCGACATCGTTTCATATACGCTTGGAAAGGTACGTCAATATAGGTAATATCGTACGTGGACTTTGCACCTGGCTGGGTGCGAGGCCAAGCTTGATCCACAACCACGGGTGCCCCACGCTCGGCAGTCCGGAAAAAGCGATCCCTCAACCAGCCGAAAATTTTCCCACATAGGAAGCTATGCGGGAAGGAAGATGAAAGAGACTAAACGTGGCAAACATTAAGTCGCAAAAAAAGCGCATCAAGACGAACGAAAAGCGTCGCATGCGCAACAAGAGCTATAAAAGTGAACTCAAGACCTACGTCAAAAAAGTTCGCACTGCTATCGATGCTAAAGATCTCGAAGCTGCTCAAGAAGCTCTCAAAGCTGCTGCTCGCAAACTCGATGTAGCAGTTAGCAAAGGCGTGATTCATAAGAATCAAGCAGCAAATCGCAAGAGTAAGCTCGCTAAGCAAATCAATAAGCTCGCTGAGAAGTAGTTCTTCTATTTCGTCAATAGAGTGAGGGGCTGTGTTTGAGAAAGTTCTCAGACACAGCCCCTCACTCTATTTTTTATCGCCTTCTTTTATCAAACAACATCACAATTTCGAAATAATCGCATCAATAGAAGCCTTGGCATCGCCAAGAAACATCTGTGAATTTTCTTTTGAAGATATGTAGACAGCCACTATGCTATTTACGCGTCAGCCTATCGGATTATGAGCTGCACATCACATTTTACGAGCTCGAGCTACTGCAATAATTGCTTTCTCAACGGCATACATCGGATCGCGAGACGCACCTTTAACTTCTTCATCCGCCGTTGCTAATGCTTGAATAGCGCATGCTAAGCCCTGCGCACTCCAATAGCGCAAAGCCCTCTTAGCTCGATCAGCCTTCCAGCCAGGCATTGAAATTTTTACACGATCACCGATAACGCTTCCTCCTGCTGAGCGCTGCCCCAGCACATGAGTAAGCTGACGAACGCTCAAAGCCATTGCAGCGATAATTGCCGTTGGAGAAACTCCTGTTGCATATGCGTGCCGCGCCAACTCAATAGCTTTGCTGGTATTTCCCATAATTGCCGCATCGGCAACGTTGAAACCTGTAGCTTCGATCCTTCCTGAAAAATATCTATGCACATCACTATCGTCAATAGTGCCTTCAACGTCTGCTAAAAGCTGGCGTGTGCCAACTAAAAGTTCTCGCAGATCTGAACCTAGAGCATCAACAAGTGCATCAACTGCTTCGCGCGTCATTTTTCTGCCCGCAGCCCGCACATCAGCATTCACAGCAGCAGCTTTATCGGCTACGCGTTTTACCTGTGCAATTGCGATCGTAGGAATTTTTGCACGCGCGCATTCTGTGAGAACTTTCTTCCCGCGCTCTCCCCCGTTATGACGCAAAATAAGTGTGACATCTGGTTCAGGGCATGAGAGATATTCGAGCAATTCTTTTTGCAGCTGCTCATTAAGCATCTCGAGATTACCGATAACGACGGCTCTCGGTTCCCCAAAAAGCGAAGGGCTTGTGTATAAATCAAGCTCGCGCGCACGATAGGAAGCAGCGCCAATCGTCACGATACTGATCTCGGGATTTTCAGCTCGTAGGCGCGCCTTCAACGTATCAAGTGCACGATCGCCGAAAACTGGCTCGGCGCTTTTAATCAGCATCACTGGCGCAAGTGCAATCGAATCCCATTCGCTCATAGCTGCCATTATTTCATGTTATGCCGTTTTATGGAGCACCGCCGTTGAGTCTGAACTGTTGAAGAACTCACCTCAATCCACCCACATTCCACAGTACTCGCCTGAAGAGGAGCTTGCCATATCTCTAAAGCTTCGGGCGTTGGATGCCCATAGTTATTTTTCCCCACAGAAATAAGAGATAGTGATGGCTTTAGATGAGCAGCAAGTTTCTTCGACTGACTGCGAGCACCGTGATGACCCACAATCACAGTATCCGCAATTGGTACGAGTGAGACAAGGTCATCTTGAACACTTTGTGGAACGTCTGCCAGATCGAGAACTGCGTGATTTAATGTTTGAATAAAAACAACAAGCGACTGCTCATTTGCGAGATCGTCATTTTTGCTGCTCACTTGAGGTGCAAGGATACGAACCCATCCTCCAAATTCCGCTCCAGCCTTCACGATCGTGGTAGAGATACCACGATAGCGAAGAAGATCATATACTTTCTGAGAATTTCGCACGGGTGAAGGGTTGCCGCTCACCCATACTTGAGTAATCTCAACCTCGCTAAGAGCATCTTCAAGCCCTCCAACATGATCGAGATCAAAATGAGAAAGTATAAGCAAATCCAAAGTATCCACACGTGCATCTCGCAGACAGCGCTCTATGCCGCCATCTTCAGGGCCGACATCGACAAGAACAGTTTCTGAGCCGCGCCGCGCCAGTAATGCAGATCCTTGCCCTATATCACATTGCACAATTTCCCACTCGTTACTTACAGCAGATCTAGCAGAAAGTATCGGAGGAGGAAAAAGACAACACCCCAGCATTAAAATAGCCACAGCGATGCTCACAACTGCATATTGTGCGCTGCGCGGCACACCTCCTCGCAGCTTATTTCCTAGCTTTACGCATAGATTATTTCGCACAGCGCGCACACTCTGAATATTGACGATATCTGAACGCCAAATACGCCGTATATGCCGTATACGCCCAGTTTGGCATTCGGAGACTTCATAGGCGCAGAAAAATCGAACGAAAACAATAATTATTCCGAGTGAAATTATATGCGCAGCGCACGCCAGCCATGGAGATATTCCCGATCCTGGCATTTTGGCTAATATTGCCGTCACCGCAGATATCCATGCAGCACATAAATGCGCAACATGGAGAAAAGGCTGAGCAAGAGCAGGGAGCCACGGCACGAGTATTACAGCTATCAGACCACATATAGTCAAAGGCGCAATTGCAGGTGCTGCGAGAGTATTGGCAACAACTGACCACGCAGATCCTTGCGGCTGTATTCCTGCCACACAAGGAAGCGTCACAATCCCTGCAATAAGCGGGACGATAAGAGCAGGCACACTCCACGCAAGCTGCTTCGGCAGGCGCTCAATCAGCCAAGAGCTGAGCGGATAAGCGATTGTAATAATTGCCGCAGTGGATACTACAGACAACACAAATCCCAATGAGACTGCCAAACGCGGAACGCACAAGCACACCACAATCACAACAGCCGCCAAGATAGGAAGCGACTGAATGTGCCGACGCACCGCAACCCCGATAAGCAGCAAAATCCCCATACAACCAGCACGCAGCACGGATGGCTCTGCCCCAACTAAACTCACTAACCCCATAAGCACACACAATGCACACAACGCACTAGTTCGGGCTTTACGCAATCCAATAACCCCTATCACACCTCCAATTACCAAACTCACATGCGCACCAGATACGGCTGTGATATGGCTCAGCCCCATCATTTTGTAAAGAGCAGCTTCGTGTGCAGATAGAGCAGAATCATCTCCAATCACAATTCCTGGAACGAGCGCTCGCGCATACTGCGGATAATTTTCCAGCTCTTGCACAAAGGCATTGCGCATCAATCTGCAAAGATCTGAAAAGATAGGAATGCTCTGCGGCATTTCTCTCGTGCATATCCGATACATTGCTTCAGAGGCCCCTGCCCATCGCTTATGTATACCGTGAGAGATGAGAGCACTCAAAATGGCTAACGCATTCGCACTGCCAGCAGATAGACATACGCAGCTTTCTTCTACTTTTTTCCAGCACAGCAAAATAGTGGTAAGAAAAATGCATACTAATAAAACTATATGTATCAGCTCCAGCCCCAAGGCATATCTCTGGCACAGGCTAGTAACAATCCATATCTCAAGCGCAGGAAGCGCAAGACGGTAATCAGCAGCTTTCATTTTTATACAAACAGATCATTCTTATACGCACGCGCAATCCCCTTATACGCGCACATAATCTTTCAATTTTGTGAAAACTTTTTCTCCGATACCATCTACCTCACGCAGTTGTTCAACATTATTAAATCCGCCGTTATTCGATCGCCAATCAATAATTCTCTGAGCCATCACAGGGCCAACACCTGGAATAGTCTCAAGCATTGCCCGCGTTGCAGTATTCAAATCAATTGTTTGCGTGCCTGATATACCTGAGCTAGATCCTCCGCCGCCTTCAGCGCCTCCAGCAGAAAAAGAATTATCGCTACTGCTATTTCCTCCTTCAGCCCCTTCCCCTGCAACCCTGGTACGCTCCTCATCTTTAGCGAAAATATGAATATGCTGCCCATCAGAAATAGGCGCAGCAAGATTAATTGCCGCTTCCTGCGCATTTTGAGTAAGCCCACCCACAGCTTCTACTGCATCTGAAATGCGAGCATTAGCAGGAAGCTCTACCACTCCAGGATTATGCACAGCACCAGAAACGTAAACCACGCACTTAGCATCTGATTGCGCCAAATCAGATAAACTGCGCTGATGAGATGAGGAAGATGACGATTCAAAAGATTCCTCATTCGTCTCGCTGCTTTCAAAAGAAGTGCGATGCGCTGATCCTCTCGCCGCATACAGGAGAACGCAACCTGCTACTACGAGAGCCGCGCTAAGCATAACGGCAAAAGCTTTCCATGCTTGTGCACGAATCGCCCAACGCCGTTTTGCTTGAGGAAGAGGGGTCTGCCCTTTCACATAGGAGCTTGCGTTCACACTCTGCACAAGTGCGCCAGCATCGTCTCCTAATCCTGCCGAAAAAGCGAGCTTTGCAAATTCTGCAGCGCTCCCAGCTGGAGAGTTTTCTTTGAAATGCGATGTATGAGTATGCCGACCGCTCGGCAGTCGGCGAGTAAGATGCGCAGGCGCCGTTTCAGAGATAGAAACGGTATTTGCGATACGAGGAGGTGCTTTGGGCATACCTCATATCTACAAGAAGAAAAAAGAGTAGCGCTCAATGCATAAATATCTGTGGATATTCTAGGCTAAAAGCCAGCGCTGTGGACAACACTTCGCGCCTTGCTCTCTCGCTCTTACTTTACATAAGTGATTGTGGCAGTCAGCTGACGAGTCGCACCTGGAGCTAACCGAATACTCGCCGCCGAATCCGCACGGTTAAAAGCATCTGGAAGATGCGACAGAGGCTCCAAAGCAAGCGAACCACGAGGATTGCGCGGCGCTCCGTCACCTGTAAAAACGTGAAGCACAGGAGCATCGCTTGGCTCTTGCGCTATTTCAATGCGCGCACTCGATTTTGCATCGCGCACAGTGCTGACAACTACTCCATTTTCATCAGGAATAAGACCTCGATACGATTCATCTAAAGCCGTTGAGCCAAAATATGAAATTTCCACAGGAGCATGCACTCCCGAATAGGCAGCTTCACCCGCAAGAGGCACCATCTGCGGACCGTACAAAATTTTTGTGCGCGCAGGAATCGTCAAAGAATAATGAGAAATTGTTTGGTTTCCTGGGAGCTTCACATACGGGTGCCAGCCAATTGCAATAGGCATATCAGATGTGCCTGTATTCGTTGCTGCAATCGTCGCAGAAAGATGCTCTTGCCCTTCAGCCCCACACTCAAGAGAATACGTAACGCTGATATGGAAAGGCCACGGATAACCCTCATTACCTGGATAATCGCACCCAAGCGTTAGCGAAGCAGATGCATCTTCAACAACGAAATCTTCGAAACACACAAAGCCATGCAGAGCTGTGCCGCGATCCGTCACGGGCAAATGATATTCCACTCCATCAAAGTGGTAAGTATCGTTACGCACACGCCCAGGAAATGGCGCTGCAATTAAGAAACGCGACCACGCCGCCGTCACTAATTCCTCTGCCGTCTTGTAGCCATCAGCAACAGCAACTCCAGGGCTTGGCTCCCAAGAGATGACGCTCGCGCCGCGCTCAGCAACAACAGCTACAGCTCCAGATTCACTTTCAATACGCCACGCTGGCATACCGTCAAAATCCACTTTTGTGATCGAGGAATTATACGAAATAGTCATATATACAACCTACTTGAGAAAACTGATAGAGCCAGCAGGCGTCCAACACATGAACCCCATAAATTCACAGTATAAACACCTTCCCTACGGATTGAAAGATATTGCAATAGATATCGC
This sequence comes from uncultured Arcanobacterium sp., assembly GCA_958428545.1. GTDB lineage: Bacteria > Actinomycetota > Actinomycetes > Actinomycetales > Actinomycetaceae > Arcanobacterium_A. The sequence goes on from CAUAGM010000006.1 coordinate 38,176, forward strand.
AATCAAGAGATGAAAGAAGAAAATAACGAGCTGCTATGTATCTATCTCTCATCAACAAAACCTTACGGAACGATATTTACAAGTTTTGGAGCACGCACAATAATTTTACGCGGCTCCCCATTAAGGTATTGCTGAATCTTGGGCGATGCGAGAGCAACTGCCGTCAATTCTTCATCCGTTACTTTCGGTGAAACCTCCACGCGAGCACGCACTTTTCCAGCAACCTGCAGCACGCACGTCACCACATCGTCTTCGAGCAAACTCGTATCTTCAACCACAGGGAAAGGCGCGCGAGCAATCGACTCATTATGCCCTAAACGCTCCCACAGCTCTTCTGCAATATGAGGAGCCACTGGAGCCGTCATCTTTACGAGCGCCTCAGCTGCTTCACGCGGCACAGGCTTGCCTGTGAGATAGTTATTGAAGCTAATCAGCTTAGCAATCGCTGTATTCACTCGCATATTCTCATATTCGCAGGTCACATCAGCAATTGTTCGCGCCAGCTGTTTAGCCGTATCCCGATCGAGCGCTTCATCAACGACAATACACTCGCCTGTCTCCTCCGAGAGCACATTTCGCCACAAACGCTGCAAGAATCGCTGCGAACCAACAACAGCACGGGTTTCCCACGGTCTATCCGCATCGAGCGGCCCCATGCTCATCTCATATACGCGGAATGTATCAGCTCCATAAGTGGCCGCCATATCGTCGGGGGTGACAATATTCTTTAAGCTCTTGCCCATCTTTCCATATTCACGATTCACAAGTTCGCCATGCCACATAAACGTTGGTTCGCCAGATCCGTCAACCGCTGGAATTTCTTCTACTTCTTCAGCTGGCACATACTGCCCACGAGAATCGGTATAGGCGTAGGCCTGCACATAGCCTTGATTAAAGAGCTTGTGGAAGGGTTCATGTGAACTCACATACCCCAAATCGAAGAGGACTTTATGCCAGAAGCGCGAATAGAGCAAATGCAAGACGGCATGCTCAACGCCGCCTACGTATAGATCGGCGCCGCCGCTTACTTTCCCTTCACGCGGCCCCATCCAGTAAGATTCATTTTCAACGCTAGCCATCTGCACATCATCGTGCGGATCGAGATAGCGCATTTCATACCAGCACGAACCAGCCCAGTTTGGCATGGTGTTGGTATCACGCGTATACGTCTGCAGCCCAGCACCTTCACCTAAATCCAGTTCAATATTGACCCAATCAGTAAGCCGCCCAAGCGGCGGTTCTGGCTGAGAATCAGCATCGTCGGGATCATAGGAACGCGGAGAATAATCAGGCGTATCTGGAAGCTCCAGTGGGAGCATATCTTCAGGCAGTGCATGAACGATACCCTCTGCGTCGTAAACTACAGGGAACGGCTCTCCCCAATAGCGCTGACGGCTAAAGAGCCAATCACGCAGACGATAGCTCGTTGCGGCCTTACCCGCCCCTTTACTTTCGAGCCATGCGATGATTGCAGCTTTTCCTTCTGCTTTAAACATTCCATTGAGGCTAATCTCATCGTTTGCCGAATCGATAATTTCACCGTCGTCCGTCCATGCAGCCGCCCAATCATAGCCATCGGCTGCTTTCATCGTCGCAACGATGTCGAGATCAAATTTCTTCGCAAAATCCCAGTCTCGAGTGTCGTGAGCAGGAACCGCCATAATTGCCCCTGTGCCGTAACCCATCATCACGTAATCGGCGGTAAAGATCGGAATGAGCTTTCCGTTCACGGGATTAGTTGCGAAAATACCAGTAAAGACGCCCGTCTTATCATGGTCAAGATCTGTACGATCCAGATCGCTCTTCATACTTGCCGCACGTTGATATGCTTTTACCGCGCTGCGAGGAGACACCTCTGCCTCAGTGGAAATTGATCCGCAAGCAGCACCTTTCCAGGTTTCGCGCGTCCCATCAGGCCAGCGAAGTGGAATATTTTCCTCTGCAAGCATTGGATGTTCAGGCGAAACCACCATGAATGTTGCACCAAAAAGAGTATCCGGGCGAGTGGTAAAGACTGTGAGTTTTTCATCTCCCCCTTCATGATGAGCCACAAAATCTACATCGGCACCTTGGCTCTTACCAATCCAGTTGCGCTGCATTGTGCGCACTTTCTCTGGCCATTCCACTGTGTCGAGATCACGAGCCAAGCGGTCACCATACGCTGTAATACGCATCATCCACTGGCGAAGCTCACGCTTATATACTGGGAAATTGCCGCGCTCAGAACGACCTTCCGCCGTCACCTCTTCGTTGGCAAGCACAGTGCCAAGCCCCGGGCACCAATTCACTGGCGCGAAATCCACATATGCCAAGCGGCGAGCATTGATCGCATCGGCCTGCTCTGACGCAGTGAGATCATTCCACGCACGTCCATCAGGAGTTGCAATCGTGGCGCTTTTATAGCCCTCAATCAATTCGCTGATTGGACGAGCACGTCCCAGAGTCCCTGGCTCGCGACCAGGAGCATCAGCGTCATACCACGAGTTGAAAATCTGCAAGAAAATCCATTGCGTCCACTTCATGTATTGCACATCAGTAGTGGCAAAACTACGACGCTTCTCATGCGAAAGACCTAAGCGGCGAAGCTGACGGCGCATATTGGCGATATTCTCTTCAGTCGTCACACGCGGATGCTGCCCAGTCTGTACAGCATACTGCTCAGCTGGCAGACCAAAAGCATCGTAGCCCATCGTATAGAGTACATTCTTGCCACGCATACGCTGATATCTCGCCACAGTATCAGTTGCGATATATCCGAGCGGATGCCCAACGTGCAAACCTTTACCAGATGGATATGGAAACATATCGAGCAAAAAGAACGGATCGTGTGCAAGAGTTTCCGATTCAGCTTCCGTACTGGGAGCCAAAGCACCAGAAGGATTGGGAGCATTAAAAGTGCCGCGCTCGTCCCATAGATCCTGCCATTTCGATTCAATCTGATTAGCTAGCTCTGCGGTATAGCGAAAAGCTGGCCCTTGTGCCGATTTATCCTGATCACTCATATCTTCTCCTTCATGCCATGAGGTATTCTTCGCAATATATCCGCACTAATCCTAGCGCAGGCAGAGGGGAAGACTCACAATCAGTCCACGCAATGCCTGCCAAAGCACACACAGCAAGCTTTGCTTTGACGTTCACACTTACATTCACACTTAGATTCACGCCAAGGCGCGCATTTACTTTCACAAGAGAAAACGAACCCCACACCTCAGCGCACGCAGCCGCTACGCCTACTCTCCTCTAAAAAGCTCGCACTTAACTCGGCAGAGAAAAGAATATGAAATCGCGCTAAACTGACGGTATGAGTGTTTTTTCTAAAATCATTGCTGGGGAGCTTCCAGGACGTTTCGTATGGGCAGACGACGTATGCGTAGCTTTTGCCACAATCGAACCTGTACAGCCTGGGCACATATTGATTGTGCCCCGAGAGGAAACGGATAAATATATTGACGTTGATCCAAACGTTTTCTCACGCATGGCACACGTTGCCCAAATCATTGGAAAAGCGCAGATGCTGGCATTCGATATCACTCGCCCCGTGATGAGCATACTCGGATTTGATGTGCCGCATTGCCATATTCACGTGATGCCTGCAAAAACTCACGGCGACATTCGGCAAGAAAAAGCTCATACCGTTGCGGATTCAGAACTCGATGATGCAATGAACCGCGTACGCTCAGCCTTATGCGAGCTTGGCTACAAAGCTAACGTGCCGCCACATATGTATTCGTGCAGCCTCTGAGCAATGCCCCTATTTCGTGCGCATCTTCCCTGCCTCATCTACTACATATTCACAAGGATACGAATGTTTTTTCTCCAATCACTGTTTAATAACCGCTCTCAGAGCTGTTCATGCACCCAGCACCAGCTATGCAGCTATGCTGATAATAACCTCGAACACGAAGAAAAGTGCAGTACGCAGCAGCATCGTGCAGTTGCCCCAGCCCTCGTCACGTCATCAGCATGGGGCTGGCGTTTCCTCATCGTCCTCGCTTCCGCAGCCGTATTCCTATGGCTGGCACTTAAATTTTCAGTGATTATTATTTCTATTCTCATTGCTCTGCTCATCGCAGTTGTAGTACAGCCTTTCGTCGGGTTTCTGCGCGATACATGGCATTGGCCAAGTGCACTAGCTGCTGGATGCGGCGTTTTATTGGTATTTGGCTTCCTCATCGTGCTTCTCTATGGTTCTGGCACAGGTCTTTATCAAGGATTTACTGATCTGGGAGAAAATATCCAAAACGGCGCCCAGACAGTTATCTCGTGGGTAAATGACACCTTCCCTCAGCTGCAAACAAAAGTAAATGAAGGATGGGCACAAGCACAGCGCTTCCTCACGAATCACAGCGGACAAATTGCAGGTGGAGTCATAAGCATCAGCTCTTCAGTGAGCACATTCATCACTTCTCTCGTCCTTGTATTTTTCTCCCTTTTCTTCTTCCTTAAAGACGGACGTGGATTATGGCAATGGTTTGTGCGGCTTTGGCCCGCACAATATCGCACTCAAACAAACGAAGCAGGTATTCGCGCATGGGTGACGCTCGGCAACTATGCACGCACTCAGACGATTGTGGCTCTCTTTGATGCCGTCGCTATTTCTGTGGTCGCCGCCTGCTTGGGCACGCCTTTTACCTTAGTTTTTCCGATCGCAGCAATAGTTTTCCTCTGCGCTTTTATCCCTATCGTCGGCGCTTTGCTTTCTGGAGCTGTGGCCGTATTGGTCGTGCTTGTGAATACTGGGCAATGGATTCCCGCACTTATAATGCTTATCGGCGTACTTGTGATCCAGCAGATCGAAGGCAATCTTATTTCCCCGTTTTTGCAAGGAAACGCCTTGAATATCCATGCGTGGGCGATTTTGATTTTAGTGATGGCAGGATCGACGATTGCAGGAATTTTTGGCGCTCTCTTTACGGTTCCGCTAGCTGCAGCTATCAACACGATGATTTTGTATCTGCACGGGCATGATACCTATCCATACTTGCGCATACAGGCTAATCGTCCAGGTGGGCCTTATAAAGAATTTGAGTATTACGCTCAAGCCCATTGGAATGATTTTGAAGAAAATGTAGCTCAGCACTTACCACCAAGAGAAGCTCGCAAAGCTAAACGTGAAGCAAAAAAGGCAGCACGGGCTAAGAATGCGAAATAAGATCGTTGAGAGTTTTCCGAATAAGATCGAGTTTTCCGATCTTACCCTGCATCCACCTAGCAGAAACCCTACCAGACTAGAATATCCTTACCCACGTATCCCAAAACCACACGAGAGTAAAAATTGCTAGCGCGGCATACCATGCGGCAATAACGATAAAACGATTTCGCACAAGTACTCGCCCGAAAGGCTCTACGCGCTTACCCCAGTGCCCTGCTTGAAGCGCGCGCGCCCACACAAGCACAGCTAAGGGAATAGTGGCTATCCATGTCACGAAACAGTATGGGCAAATCGATCGCGCGACGATAAACGATTGATATTGAAACCAGAGCACCCACACAATTGCAAGCATCATAGCAACGCATAAAGCCTGCCACAGAAGCTTTCCGAAGCGTCCTCCTGTGAGCAAAACGAGTGCGAGAGCAGCGACGCCAGCGAAAAAGGCTAATCCAAGCACAGAATTAGAAATTCCAAAAAAGAGTGCATTCTGCCATGAACCTATCCATTTTCCACACCCGATAAGAGAGTTGAGATCACACGCAAGATCCGTATCTGGAGCAGTCAGCTTCGCCTTTTCTGCCATAATCAGTTCAAGCGAAGCAAACATACCGACGAGGCTCAAAGCAAGCATCCACGCTGCAGAAGCTCTCGAAAGACCTCCTGCTCTCTGCTCTTTCGTAGGAAAAGCATCGAAGCGCGCTAAACGCGCATCAAGTTCGCTCTCACTGATATCCAGTTCGTGAGCCGCATTCTTTTCCCGTACCATACGGATCCTCCCGATATGCCAATGGTCGCATCAAGGGATGCGCCCAGTTGAAACCAGAACGCATCCCTTGATTTTGATGTTTGAGAAATTGAGAGCTACAGCTAGCGCATATTCCTCTTTACGCGCAATATCATAGCGGCAACCAGCATAAGCATCATACTTAAGAGCGCAACACCGCCTAATGATGTACCCGTTTCAGATAAGGAGGATGCACTCGTGCGCATAGCTGCTGCTTGCTGCTCAATCTTTGGTTCACGAGCGCGTGCAGTAGTTTCTCCAGTCATCGTATCGCTAGTTCCTGGATGAGGTTTTCCAGTATCTGGTTTTTCTTCCGACGGCTTATCTGGTGTGCAGTTGAGTGAATCACGAGTTGGCGCAGTCCACTGCCACGTTTCTTCAATTAAACCGTCAGCAAATTGATAGCCTGCCTCAGCGGCAGCTTTCACAACAGCTGTTGAACCGTAGGGATATTCATATGTCATCACGCCGTTATCAAACTCAACCGGCACGCTCTTCCCATCGATTGTGAGAGTAAACGTCACGTGATCATGCTGAGTAATTTTCACATAAGGGCTGATGCTGCAGCTTGCAGGATCGTGAGCACCAGCACCAACGTTCGAATACGGCGCAGTAATATCACCAATCTCTTTTGGAGTTGGTGCAGGCGGAGCACACAGCTGCTTTTCTTGATCGTTCATCATGCGGGTGCGTTCTTCTTGTGTCACAATAGCATGCTCACTATCCAGCTCCCATTTCTTTGCCGCACCGTTCCATACGTGAGAAGTTGTGGTGACTGTGCGTGTTTGTTTCACAGTCAAGGAAGCGCAATCGTTCGAACCAGCAATATCAGACCATGCCCCATATGCCACCACATCCTGTGGGCGTGGAGTACCAGCTTTTACTTCACTTGACGTCATATCACGCTTTTGCGACTGTTTCTCACTCACTGCTTTATCTGGATCTGGCACATACATATGCGTAGTACTATCCCATTTATATGGGGTCATCACAACAGTTCGATACTGCGTGACTTTATGCTCTGTATAATCCCAGTCGCTCGTAGCAGTGCCGTCAGCCCATTCGCTCGTTTCAACGATATCAGCTGGTTTCACTGCACATGCCTGCAGCTCAGCATCATTCATATCCCGAAGGCGCGTCTCACTAGTCTGGGTGGTCCGAGCAAGCCAAGTGCCGCTTTCGTCACTCCATACGTATGTGGTATTCGTCTTTGTTTGCGTCTGCTTCACTTTTTTAGTTTCGCAGCTCTTCGCATCAGCTTCGGTGCTATCAATCCACTCTGAGGTTACAGATGTATCTTCTGGTTTCACTGGCTTATTGCGAACGAGAGTGACGACTAGTTGCTGTTTCGTCTTCATCACGTCATCAACAAAGAACACATTGATAGTAAACTTTCCGAATTGATTCACTGCAGGAAGTTTCGTCGAATCTGTATACAAATATCCGCGATATTTGCCGTCTGCAACCACAGTATTAGGCTTCGACTGCTCAGGACCAACCGTCACTCCAGCTGGAGGCGTCAGCAGCTTATACACATACGCAGCATCTACCTTTTGCCCATCGGGAAGAACAACTGGATCTTTAGGAGCAGAAAATTCAATTTTTGCTGGCGCAGCAGGAGGCGTAGGAGGTTTTTGCTCAGATTCAGCAGCTCCAAGCCACTTACCTTCAGCATTTTTAGCAACAGGCGTTTCTTCGCCAGATTTTTTCACCAGCACTTTCGGCTCTGCATTAACCGTTGTTGCTGTGAAAAATTCTCGAGCGAGCAGCTTCTCGCGATCAGAATCGTTCCATACGCGAGCTTCAACCGTCACAGCGCCATCAACGCTATCTGCTTTGAGTGTGCTGTCTGCGCCCAAAACTATTCGCCCAGATCCAGCAATTGAGCTAACGTTTACTTCTTTCATATTCGCATTATTGAGAAGCAGCTGAGCGCCTTCTTCAATGTCGAATTTTCCGTATGACGATGAGATAGATGTGGGCGTAACTTCTGCTGTGCCTTTTAACGTCACATTGTCGATACCGCTCAGATCAGCCGAATATACTTTAACGCCATCAAAAATTACGCTCTCATTCGGGTTCATCACATTTCCCGAAAACTTCTTCACGTTACTCGATTTAGACGTCACTGATACTTCACCAGAAGTAGTCGATTGAATTCCCTGATCTACCTGCGCAAACTGTGAATCGATAACGACTGTGGCACTCATGCCTGAACCAGGCTGAGCATCACCAATCACGATCTGCTTAAAACGGCTCTCACTATTTCCACCAGAAATAGTGATCGTAGCTTTTCCTGTGGTATTTCCCGTTTTGCTGCCCGTATAAATAATAGGACGCCAATCATTTTGATTCACGCCAGTAAGTTTCGTCGTCACATTAGCGAAGCTCAGATCATGCCCCTGCGCCCACAAATTCGTTTGTTCTGTGCCATTAGGCACAACGCTTAACGAAAGAGAATCAAAATTTACGTCCGCATCAAAAAATAACTCTGTGCCGCGGAAAGTGAGCGTATGGGAATTACCCTTAATCGTCATACTCTTTTTGAAAGTGAAACCGCCGCCAGGAGTTTCTTCCGCATGAAGAATATCTTCTGTGAGCACAAGCGTATCTCCATTGCTCACCTTCTCCATCGCCTGGGCTAGGCCTCGAAATGGCTTAGCCATTGTACCGTCGCCCACTGCACCAGAGCTATCCGATTTAGCCACATAATATTCGGTTCCTGAAGCAAGCGCCGCAGGAGCATAAACAACGGAAAGAAGAAGTAAAAGCGCAGCAAGCGATGCACACACACCCTTCAACTTAGTAAATCCAACCATTATTTTTTTCCCCCCCCCATACATAATTTTTATATTTATCGGCACTATTCTAAAGAAAATACCCCTGCCAATGAAAACTCGTATCATCGCCACACACTTCTACTCCTATACCTCATCTGAGGCATACACCTCCTTCATGCAGTTTTTTCAAGAAAATGAGTAAATAAATGAGTAAACTTAAGCGGAAGTTGCAGATAGGAGAATCTATGCCAAGCGAAAAAAATTTTCATCGTGACGCTCAATCTGGCGAATATCTCTCACATACGTTAATCCCGCCAGCACTCACTATTATGGCTGCCTGGGCATGGCGTCTCCTTGCCGTAGCTGCCGCAGCAGCTCTCATTGGCTGGATTATGCTCAAATTTTCTTTACTGTTGATAGCATTGCTCGTTGCTTTGCTCTTAGCAGTCGTTTCAGCGCCAATCAACAACGCATTGCGCAACAAAGCCCATTGGCCGCCCGCTGCAGCAGCTGGCGTTACTCTCTTAGCAATTTTGCTGATTCTGGGCGCGATTCTCGGCGGCTCTGGCACAGGGATATATCAAGGGTTTACAGCTCTCGGTACAAATGTTGAACATGGTATCAATACAGTTATCGCATGGGCTATACAAACATTTCCAGATATGCAAAGTTACATCGATACAGCATGGAATGACGTACAAAAAATTTTGAAAAACAACTCCGAGCAAATCATTGGCGGCGTGTTGAATGCCAGCTCTTCTATCACGTCATTCTTTGCTGGGTTCATCCTCACATTTTTTGCACTCTTTTTCTTCCTTAAAGATGGACGTGGAATCTGGCATTGGTGCATTCGCCTCCTGCCGCCACGCTATCGCGATGACGCAAATGAAGCAGGAATCCGAGCGTGGGTGACGATCGGAAACTATGCTCGAACGCAGGCAATCGTAGCTCTCGTTGATGCTGTGGGTATCGCTATTTTTGCAGCATGCCTCAAGACTCCTTTATCCCTTGTATTCCCGATTGCTGCGCTCGTATTCCTTGGTGCCTTTATCCCGATTGTGGGAGCTCTGCTATCTGGCTCAATCGCTGTGCTCGTTGTACTAGTCAATACAGGCAGTTTCGTGATGGCTCTGATTATGCTTGCTGGCGTCTTACTTGTGCAGCAAGTAGAAGGGCATATTCTCCAGCCGCTTCTTCAAGGAAACGCATTGAATATGCATGCTCTTGCTATAGTGCTTCTCGTTGCTGGCGGCACGGCTCTAGGCGGCATACCAGGCGCACTTTTCAGCGTCCCCCTCGCTGCTGCGGTTAATGCCATGATTCTCTATATGCGCGGGCACGATATATACCCGTATTTAGTCTCGATGGACGAGCGCCCAGGCGGGCCCGTAAGACCATTTTCTGAATATTCCGAAGCATATTGGCAGCATTTTGACCAAAATATCGCCCAGCATCTTCCTCCGAAAGAAGCTCGCCGCCATTTACGCAACGAGCGCTTAGAAGAGTTGAAAAAGAATCGAGCGCACACCTCTAGCGCCGACGAGTAACGCTCAGCCAACGAACTCATCACACATGCACCTTACTCACCGCGGCGGCGAATGCAACAGCACGCAATAATCTTCGCACAGCAAAAAATCAAGGCTTCCAAAGCTTCTCGAAAGCCCAGACGCATAGCTGAAAATTTCACGATCCGAGTATCCCGATCTGAGCTGATCATATATGCGCGGATTGCACAATTCAGTGCTGCATTCCTTGCTAATTTCAACAATATCTATCATGTATCTACTCTCTCATTAGCCATGGGTAAAAAACGCCGAAATTTCAGCTTGGAGGCTCGCCTTGATGCTATTAAGGTGGAAGATATGAACGATCTTGCAGCTCGTGCCCCTCGTGGCACACTAAAACCAGGAAAAATTTCCCAGCAGCGGGCAGTCCCCTCGCATATCGAACGCCCAGAATATATCTTTCATAACGGTCCAGAAGTAGTGACCGCAAGCGACGTCAAGACACCCGAAATAATCGAACGTATTCGCCGCGCTGGGACTATTGCCGCAGATGCTATGTATACAGCCGCCCAAGCCATCGCTCCTGGCGTCACTACCGATGAGATTGACCGCATAGCACACGAGTATATGTGCGATCACGGAGCATACCCATCATGCCTAGGCTATATGGGCTATCCAAAATCTATATGCACCTCTATCAATGAAACAATTTGCCACGGAATCCCCGATGATCGCCCGCTCGAAGACGGCGATATTATTAACCTTGATGTGACGGCTTATATCGGCGGCGTCCACGGCGATACCTGCGCGATGTTTTATGTAGGCGACGTTGATGAAGAATCTCGACTGCTTTGTGAACGCACCTACACTGCAATGATGAGAGGTATCAAAGCAGCAAAACCTGGACGTGAAGTAAACGTGATTGGGCGCGTCATTGAAAGCTATGCAAAACGTTTCAAATACGGCGTTGTGGAAGATTTCACGGGGCACGGCGTAGGAGAAGCCTTCCATTCTGGTCTTATTATCCCCCACTACGATTCCGCCCCTGCATACAACGATATAATTGAGCCAGGAATGGTCTTTACGATTGAACCGATGCTCACTTTAGGCGATATTGCTTGGGAGCAATGGGATGACGATTGGACAATCGTCACCGCCGACCGATCGCGCACAGCTCAATGGGAGCATACGATATCCATCACTGATGATGGCAGCATCGATATCCTCACGCTCCCATCTCATGCCCAAAAGTCCTCTGCTATGCCCGCAAATAATTGAGTAATCTAACATTACAGACACCAACACAAACGTTAGGATGCATTATGACGAAAGCTAAGAAAATCGCCATCGGAATCGATATCGGAGGTTCTGGAATCAAAGGCGCTCCAGTGAGCATGAAATCTGGCAAATTTAAAGCTGAGCGCCTGCGCATACCGACGCCAGAAAATGCATCTCCAGAAGAGATTGCACAGATTGTAAAAACTATTGTGGAGAGCTTCGATCTCCCCGATGCTCCTGTAGGCGTCACGTTCCCAGCACCGATCGTCAACGGCATTGTACCCGTGATCGCCAACCTTTCCCAAGATTGGGTTGGCGTTCATATCGAAGAACTCTTCACCCAAACTCTTGGACGCCCTGTATCGGTCTTGAATGACGCCGATGCCGCAGGTTTTGCCGAAGTTCATTTTGGCTCAGCAAAAGGAGAAAACGGCACTGCCTTGACTCTCACTCTCGGCACTGGTATTGGCTCTGCTCTCGTGCGTGAGGGCGTGCTTGTGCCCAATACAGAGTTTGGGCATATCTACTTCCCTGAACTTCCTGAAGGCTATGCAGATGCCGAAAAATGGGCCGCTGCATCAACCAGAGATAAAGAAAACCTCGATTTCCCCGAATGGGCAGAACGCTTGCAAGTGGTCTTCTCCCAACTAGAGCTGTATCTTGCACCTGATGTGTTTATTGTCGGCGGCGGCGTCTCAAAACATCACGAGGAATTTCTCCCTCTGATTAAAACACGAGCTAGAATTCTTCCAGCAGTATTGTTCAATAAAGCAGGAATTGTGGGCGCCGCCTTGGCTGCATATCAACAAGCGAAGAAATAAAAGCACCAATAATAAAGGCACATGAGCCAGCCGATACGCCGGATTCTGTCTGAGATGTGGCTACGAGCATAATACTCGGCGTCACATCTCAGCGGCAGCCATCCATCTAGGCTGTACGTCTCCATACAGCTCAAGCAACCTACCCGCGCGCTCAGCGAGCAGCTTCAATGCGCGCTGCTTGGTCTTGCTCCCAGTGGGGTTTACCATGCCATTGCTGTTGCCAGCAATGCGGTGAGCTCTTACCTCGCCATTTCACCCTTACCCTTTCAGCGTGACGCCGAAAAGGCGGTATATTTTCTGTGGCACTTTCCCGCGGGTCACCCCGGGTGGGCGTTACCCACCACTGCGCTCTGTGGAGTCCGGACGTTCCTCGGGTAACGGCGTCACCAAGGGTTGGAAAAATAACGCCGATACACGCGACCGCCTAGCTGACTCATGTGCACTGCACAGCTTACTTCCCATATCAACTGCAGACAAACACACAGCGCCTACAGCTTTATTTATCGAGCAAAACGACGATACAATCGTAGTCTTCAGAAAACCAAATCGTTTCAGGATCACTGTTTTTAATGTGATTCACCTCAATTGGCGAAAGCTGCACTCCGCCAGTACTCATGCCATTTGGGTGAAGTCCAATCACGGCATAACCGCCAGAGCTAGCGGCACGCTCATATTCGCGGCGAAGAACGGCATCGAGAGAATTATATAGGGCATCGCGTTGAGCCTGTATACGCATCATGCTGGCTTGAATATCGGTGACGGCGTTTTCCAGCTCCACTCTCCCCTCCAGCATTTTGCGATTTAGCTCTGCACGCTCAGATTCCAAACCTGCACGCTCGGTATCAAGGTGTTCTACTTCTTCAAGTTTTTCAAATTCGGCATCAGACGCCTGATCGAGCTTCGCACGTGCCTGATCTATCTCATGTTGAAGGGTGAGCAGTCCACGAGAATCCATGCCTGTGCCGGCTTCGTAGAGAGCTTCTTTTGCACGAATAATACTGCCTATTTCATCTACCTGCTGTGAAAAAGCATCAAGCTCACGCTGCGCGATATCTAAGGCAGTTGCATTCGCAGAAATTTGACGAGAATTTTCAGCAATAAAATTCATCAGCTCGCCGACCTGAGAGCGCAGAGGATGGCTTGTATCTTCTTTTTTCAATTTCGCAATCTGCGCATCAAGTTCAGCAATGTCAAGCAGCTTAAGCTGATCTTCGCGCGGTGCTTTACTCATCAGATCTCCTTTTCTCACACGTGTGAGTATCTGTGCTTTCATGCTCACACATATCTGGAAGGCTCAGCTATAGCCGATCACTCCACGGATCGGTACATATCGTTGAAATATATCCGTCGATATCCAGTGCCACACTGAGGCGGCGGCGAAGGTTCACGAGCAGCGGCCATTCCGAAGCAAAATGGGTAAGCCCTATAAGCGGGCAGCCTCCATTCCAGAGATGATCGGTGGCTGGATGGTGACGAAGGTCTGCCGTCACATAAACGTCTGCATTGGCTGCACGCACAGCCGCAAACATCGAATCTCCTGATCCAGGGCAGAGAGCAACTGTGCTCACAATTCGCTCAGGATCGCCCCCAATCGTGATTCCTGCAGGCGTTTGTGGGATCAGTGCGCGCAGACGCTGCGCCACTTCACGCACGCTCATCGTGAGCGGTAGCTCCCCCACAGTACCGATTCCAAGAGAAGGATCACTGCGGCAAGGCTCCAGCGGGCGGGTATTTTCGAGTTGAAGGAGATTCGCTAAAGCAGCACCTGAACCGTCTGAAGCACAATCAGCATTGGTATGGGCGGCAAACAGTGCTACTCCATTTTTAATAAGCTCGTGCACCCATCTTCCTTTGCCTGTTGTGGCAGCTACCGAACTGGTTCCACGCAAATAGAGAGGGTGATGCGTGATAAGCATCTGCGCACCGCGCTCAATCGCTTCACGCACAGTTGCTTCACACGGATCGACTGCAAAACCGATATTCGAGACTCTATCGCTTGGATCTCCCACGATAAGACCTACTCGATCCCATTCTTGCGCCAGTGCTGGCGGATAATACTGATTCATTGCGGATACAACATCCGCCACGCGTATGCTCATATCTCCAGCTTACCAATCGATTGAGCATCACGCGGGACTGAAAGTAAAATGCAAATGCAACGTAATAAAATATATAGAGCTAAAGTTATTTATTCTCTCGCAGATACAGTACGGATCAACATGAGGTAAATACTTGCCCTTCACCATAGGTGAATAGATACACCTCACTATTGAGCGAATAGGCATATCTCCCTTTTAAATGAATCTATACACCTGCCTTTAGACAAATACACACACCTCACCACTAGCAAAATCGCGCACTATATAATCCGATTATGGCAATCAACGTACTTCTCGTTTTTTGGGGAGCTTTTTTAGGCGTACTTACTCGCGCAGCGCTGTGCATATTTTTTCCCACCCCTGCTGGAAATTTTCCTTTCACAATACTGGCAATCAATCTCACAGGCTGCTTTTTACTCGGATATATCACGACTCTTCTCGTGCGCTCCTTAGGAAATACACGCCTTATCTCTACTGAAATATCTCTACAACGCTGGAGTGCTTTCCTTGGAAAAGGCGTACTTGGCGGCTTCACTACGATGAGCGGCTGTGCAGTAGGATATATTCAGCTTCTCTATGAAGATAAAGTATTGATTGGATTTCTGTATATCACCCTCTCATTTCTCTTGGGTATATGGGCAGCTTTCAGCGGCTTATTGCTCGGAGAATCATTTCCTCACATATATTCGTCACACATGATTAAGCTCAGTGATGGGCGCCGAACAGTCAGTAACGGCATATACGATGTCTCCAGCACAGACGCCACCGACATCGGTGACGCCTCATTGGAAGAAAGGCTACGATAATGGCTATCGGCACACTACTGCTGATCGGGACGAGTGGAGGCGTAGGAGCCGCAGTACGCTACCTTGCCAGTGTTGTCTTCCCAGAACGCCATCGAGTATGGAGCACAGTATGCGTCAATCTGCTTGGAAGCTTTCTTCTTGGAATGTTTACCTCTGTATGGGCAGGAGCAAGCGCACAGGAAATAGAATGCCTCGCAATATGTGGCACAGGATTTTGCGGAGGATTGACGACTTTCTCCGCGTGTTCAGTTGATGCACTTGAACTTTTAGCGGCTCATCGCCGCCTCACGATGGTTCTCTATCTATCAGCTACTATCCTTGGCTGTGTGATGGCAGCAACCGCTGGATTCGCAGCAGTGGGCTGTTTGTGAGCAGTAGTGCAGACATAGTGGTTGGCTTAGTTGCAATACAACTGAACCAACCACTCATAAAACCACGTAAAAAGCTACGCCAGCGGATTATCGCGCTCAACCCAAATATCTGTGGGAAGATCACCAGGCATATGAGGATTATCTGTAGCAACGAATGCACGCTCAGGATCTTGGCGCCAGTCTTTGAGAGCGCCAAAGGCCCACGAACCAAGCAATAAAATCGCTACCAAGTTGATTAGCGCCATGCCCGTCATCGTAATATCAGCAAAATTCCACACCACATCGAGTGATACCACGGAACCAACAAAAACCGACACACTAGCAATACCGCCCAAAACAGGCGTCGCTTTAATCTTTCCTTTGGAAATGAAATCCATATTTACTTCAGCATAAGCAAAATTGCCAATAATAGAAGAGTAACAGAACACTAAAATCAGCAACACCATAATCGGCACGGTCCATTCCCCCAGCTGATTAGTAACGGCAGCAATCGTCAGCGGTGCTCCAGACAGCTCTGAACCGTCAGGATTTAATGGCTGGGTGCCCGGAGTAAATACTGACGCATCAGCATTAAGCAATATGAATGCAGTTGCGGAACACACCAAAATCGTATCTACAAATACACCCGCTGCCTGAATAAACCCTTGCTTCACTGGGTGACTCACCTGAGCAGTGGACGCAGCGTTCGGGGCAGAACCCTCACCAGCTTCATTCGAGAAAAGCCCTCGACGAGTGCCGTTGAGCATGGCAGCAACAATACCGCCAGCAGTACCTGCAACACCAGCTTTCAAACCAAATGCAGAAGCAAAAATCATCTCGAACGTGGGAATAATTTTGTCGGTATTGATAAGGACGATAAGCACAGCGATGAGAATATACA
Organism: uncultured Arcanobacterium sp.; assembly: GCA_958428545.1. Taxonomy (GTDB): domain Bacteria; phylum Actinomycetota; class Actinomycetes; order Actinomycetales; family Actinomycetaceae; genus Arcanobacterium_A. The sequence goes on from CAUAGM010000006.1 coordinate 54,652, forward strand.
CCACAGCCATAATCGGGCTCATCCACTCAGTGACACGAGCAATACGCTTAATTCCACCGAAAACAACAAGAGCTGTGAGCGCAACCAAAATAAATGCCGTCACTAAAGGATCTACGCCATACTGAGAATTGAGCGTTACAGCAATAGTATTTGCCTGCGTCATCTCATAGGAAATACCAAAAGAGAAAATCAAAAAGACAGCAAATGCCAGACCCCAGCCACGCGAGCCTAAACCACGCTGAATATAAAACGCAGGGCCTCCTCGGAAAGTACCATCTGGCCAACGCACCTTAAACATTTGGGCAAGAGTTGCCTCAATAAAAGCCGTCGCCATACCAACAAGAGCAACAACCCACATCCAAAAGACGGCGCCAGGCCCTCCTGCCACTACAGCTATTGCCACACCAGCAATATTTCCTGTACCAACGCGGGAAGCCAGACCCATCGCGAAAGCCTGAAATGAAGAGATACCGCCCTTCGTGGATTCGCGAGAGCTAAACATTCCTTTCACCATCGAACCGAAATGCCGAAACTGCAAAAATCCAGATCGAATCGTGAAATACAGCCCAGAGCCGATGAGCAGCGGAATAAGTATCCACGAGAGATAGTCGTTATTGATCGTTGCGAAAAAATCTGCGATAGCTTTCAATATGCCATACCTTTCAGACGGGGCTTCTATGCGAGAAATCTACCATACACCTCGTGAAGCCTTGCTATCGTCTCGCAGCACACATATCGTCTCGCAGCATACATCCCTGATTATTTCAGTAAACGTTTCCAGCAGGATCCCGATAAGGAGAAACAACTGGCGATTTTCCAAACTCTGCTTCGATCTGCTCAGCACTAGCATGGGCGAGCCGAACAGCAGCGTCAAATTGCGCATCGATCTGCGGATGAGGGCGATAGGTGAGCTTCGATACTACCCACGCAGCACATAGAGCAAAAATAAAGCCTGGCACAATTTCGTATAAGCCAAACCACTTCATAGTGCCCCATACTCCCACAGTAACTGCGCCAGTGAACATGCCAGCAAGCGTGCCCTGCCATGTAAGGGCACGCCAATAGAGAGCCAAAATCACAACTGGCCCAAAAGCAGCTCCGAAACCAGCCCATGCAAACGCCACAAGATTGAGAATAGAATCAGTGCGATACCAAGCAAAAATAGCCGCAAGCACAGATATTGCCAGTACCACAATACGGCTGAGCATCACGCCGCCACTGCCTTTTCTCTGAGCTGTACCTTTAGCGTTGAGTACGTCTTCCACAACAGCGGATGAGGTCACGAGAAGCTGGGAGGAAATCGTGCTCATTACAGCAGCTAAAATGGCTGCAAGCATGAATCCAGAAATAACTGCAGGGAAAAGATACTGACCAGAAAGAATAAAAACAGATTCATGCTGCCCTTCAGGAATAGACCACACACCGAAGTAGTTAGCAGCAATACCGACAATCGCGGTTCCGCCCGCTCCCAGCACTGAGAGAAACATCCATGCAATTCCAATGCGGCGGGCAGACGTGGCTTCTGCTGGAGATCTTAATGCCATAAAACGCACAATAATGTGCGGCTGCCCAAAATATCCCAGCCCCCATGCCAAAGCAGAAATGACACCAATTGCTGTGCCTCCAACAGGAGAAATTAAGTTCAGATCTACAGCTTTCACTCCCTCAGCAACCTTGCCAAAGCCGCCAACAGCAATCACACCTGCAATAGGAACAGCTAGAAGGGATATCAGCATCATCATGCCTTGCACAGCATCCGTCCAGCTCACAGCCAAAAAACCACCTATAAGGGTGTAGAGTACTACAATGCCTGCCACAATCACCATGCCAAGGTGATAATCCATGCCGAATGCAGTCTCGAAGAAAGTACCTCCTGCAACCATTCCTGAGGAAACGTAGAAAGTAAAGAATACAAAAATAATCAGCCCAGCTACCACGCGCACACAGTGAGTTGTATCGCGCAATCTATTACCCAAGAAACTTGGCACCGTGATCGCATCTCCCGCAACCTGCGTATAGGCACGCAGACGCGGCGCCGTCACCTTCCAATTCAACCATGCTCCGAGCGTAAGACCAACAGCAATCCAGCCTTCAACAACTCCGCTGAGATAGAGTGCTCCAGGCAGCCCCATAAGTAGCCAGCCACTCATATCGGCCGCTCCTGCAGAAAGCGCAGCCACGAAGGGGTTGAGATCTCTGCCACCAAGCATATAGTCATCAAAATTTTTAGTACGAGCATAAGCAAACATACCGATAATAATCATCGCCACAAAATAGACGATCATAGCAATTGCTTGCCCTGTAGTTTGGCTCATTGCTGCCCTTTCTATGCGCGAAACCCTGAAACTACTATATCGCGCAGTATATTGCGCACCCTACCAGCCTGGATTGTGCCTCTTTACGCACCTTTTTACAGATAAGCAATTTTACACTGAGATACAGCTCTACGCCCTCTAGTCCAGATAGCACGCGTTTAGCGAATACGGCTACACCAATGGTGTGTGCCCGCATCGTTTCAACACAGCAGCAGCTTCCTGCCTCGCCACAAACTCTCCAGAAGAAACTTCAGCCAGACGCTCCGGAATTGCCAGACCTTTTACCCGCATCGCTCGCGCCCACAATGCACCTGCATAATATGAACTGCGCACAAGAGGACCTGCCATAATTCCAGTAAAACCCATGCGAAGCCCAAGATCACGCAGCTGTATAAACTCGCTCGGATGCACCCACCGATCAACGGGATGATGGAGTACTGATGGGCGTAGATATTGGGTAAGCGTGAGAAGATCACATCCCGCCTTACGCAAATCCTGCATAGTATCAAGCACTTCGCTATGCGTCTCCCCCATACCTAAAATCATATTACTTTTCGTGACGATACCTGCCTGCGATGCTTCACGTATCAGATCAAGCGACCTCTCGTAGCGAAATGCTGGGCGGATTTTCTTGAAAATACGAGGCACTGTCTCTAGATTATGAGCAATCACCTCAGGGCGAGAATCGATAACGATCTGAAGCGCCTCATGGCTGCCAGAAAAATCGTCAATCAAAAGCTCCACTCCTGTATGAGGGCTTATCTCTCGAATAAGACGGCACGTTTGCGCGTAGAGCCACGCAGCACCATCAGGAAGGTCATCACGAGCGACGCCTGTAATCGTCACATAATTAAGCCCCAGCTCTTTTACTCTCTGAGCTAGGCGACGCGGCTCATCACAATCATAGGCATCTGGGCGGCCAGTCTTAACGAAACAAAAATCGCAGCGGCGCGTACATATATCACCGCCCAGTAAAAAGCTGGCTTCTTTCGAATCCCAGCACTCATAGATATTCGGGCAGTTAGCTTCTTCGCAGATTGTGTGCAATAAACTGCCGTGGACGCGCTCGCGCATCTGCTCATATCCTGCACGCACAACAGCACGAGTTTTGAGCCATTCAGGGCGCTGCCTATCGATTGGAATCTGGGCATTACGCGCTTCGATACGCAAAAGTTTACGCCCGTTCGGATCGATCCGCGAAGAATTCAACATTACCCCCTGCCCCAATCGTTTTTCTATTGCCGTTGACGCTGCTGCTCATCATTGCGATGTCTGCGAGGTTTCCACGCTGTTCCTGTACACAAACTTAATTCTTGATCTTTTCGAAGTTGAGGCGCACGGTTCACCCATTCATAAGCATCCAGCTGCCCGAAATCCTCTAAAAAATTTACGGCAGTACTTTCTGAACGCTCAAGAAACGGACTATATACTCGCGCAAGCTCAGGAATGAGCGCTTCAGCAACTTCCTCAAGCCCTGCCGTCACCCCTAATTCTTGTAGTGACGTCACCCCTGCATCTGCAAGCCCGCAAGGAATCACTCGTTCAAACATGGAAAGATCAGTAGTAACGTTAAGAGCTAAACCGTGCATCGTCACCCCAGAGGAAAACTTAATTCCAATCGCACAGAGTTTTCGATCCATCTTCCCAGGATCAAGAATCCATGCACCTGAACGCCCCTCAACTTGGCTTGTATGGATACCAAAAGCGCTGAGCATCGCAGCTGCGATAGCACGCTCTGTGCCACGAACAAATGCTACAACGTCTTGCGCAGGGCGCATCTTGACGATGGGATAGACAATAAGCTGCCCTGGCCCATGATAAGTGACGGATCCGCCGCGATCCATACTGATCACCGGCACTGATGTATCTGGAATATCCTTATCAGACGTACGCCGCCCTGCTGTATAGATGTGCCGCGATTGCCACACAATGATTGTATCGGGAGCATACTTGCAAGCAACATTAGTGTGCAGTTCTCGCTGAATTGCATCCACATCGAGATAATCGAGTGGACCGCAAGGCAAAAGATTGAGCACATCCATAGATCCATGATAGCTCCACAGGTACATAATCAATTGAGGATTTAGCTCTCACACTCTGCTCCGCCCACTCTGCACTTTGCTCTATCACCTACACAGACCAGCGGCATCAGCAGCTGCACGGATCATACATTACACTCAGACCTACGTGGCAGGCTTGCGTAATGTGCTTGCGTGGTATGCTTTCACGAAAGCCTTCCCCCTCCTCGATGATTTTGTATCAGATATCTTCAGGAACCATCTCAATACAGCCGCATGGGCATTCCTCAGCACAAATGCCGCAGCCCTTGCAGTAATCATATTTAAACTCGTACTCAGTTGGGCGAATTTTAAGCACTGCATTATCAGGGCAGACGCCAAAGCAGTTGTCGCAGCCAAAACAGTTACCACAGCTCATACAGCGCCGCGCCTCAAAAATTGCGCTCTGCTCATCCAAACCGAGCATAACCTCATCAAAAGTTGTGCAGCGCCGCGGTCCTTCCAACTTCTCACGCACCTGCTGAGGAGCATCCGAATAGTACCAGGTAGTCATACGAGAAAGCTCTGCATCCAGATGACGCTCTGGAGCTTCATACTCCTGACCACGCAACCACGTATCAATGTTGCGTGCCGCTTTCTTTCCATGCCCGATAGCAGCCGTCACATTTTTATCGAGCGGAACCATATCACCGCCAGCAAAGATGCCCGGTCTGCCCGTCATCATATTCGGCGATACCTGCACAGATCCACGTTCAATCTGCACTCCGTCAACACCTTCAAGCAAGCTCAGATCAGCATCTTGCCCGACAGCAAAAATGAGTACATCAGCAGCAAGCTCTTCTGATTGCCCAGTCGGCTGAGGGAAGCCAGTTTCGTCGAGAGCCATCTTCTCCAACGTGAGCTTGCCGTCCATCGCCTGAGTAATCGTACGCAGCTCAACGAGCTTTACGCCCTCTTCCAGAGCCTCTTCAACTTCAAAATCGTGAGCAGGCATCTGCGCGCGAGTACGGCGATAGACAATAACTGATTCTTCAGCTCCCAGCCGCAATGCCGAACGAGAAGCATCGATTGCCGTATTGCCGCCACCATAAACCGCCACTCGACGCCCAGCAAGAGGCTTATCTCCATCAACTGCGTCTCCATCAATCTCAACATTGCGAAGCATGTTGACAGCATCGAGCACATTCTTCGGATCGGAAGCAGGAATCGTCACTTCACGCCCAATCTGCGCACCCACAGCTAAAAAGATCGCATCAAAATTCTCCAGCTCACCGCGCAGATCGTCCACACGAGTATTGAGTTCAAACTTGACGCCCATTTCTTCGATGCGCGCGATCTCGCCATCTAAAATGTTGCGCGGCAAACGGTAGCTCGGAATACCGAAACGCATCATACCGCCAGCCTTTGAGCGCTCGTCACGCACTGTGACGCTATGCCCAAGGCGAGCCAGATGATAAGCGGCAGAAATACCAGACGGCCCTGCTCCTACAACAAGTACTTTCTTGCCAGTAGGTGCAGCCGTCACCTCCACTTTCCATCCTTCAAGAAGAGCTTTATCTCCGAGGAAACGCTCCACAGCGTTAATACCCACAGCTTCATCTACCTGAGCGCGATTACAAGCAATCTGGCAGGTGTGATAGCACACACGCCCCATCACTGCAGGCAGTGGATTATCTTTCATAATCTCGCGCCATGCTGCCTCATAGTTGCCCTCTTCCGAATGGAAGAGCCACTGCTGAATATTTTCACCAGCTGGGCACTGCTTATTACACGGAGGCAAAAGATTCATATAGACAGGGCGTTCGCTTCTCCACGAACCAGTCTCATTTTCGAGCGATGATCCTAGCTCCAAAGTGATAGCAAAAGGCAGTGCCTCTGCACCAGTTTTATTACGATCAAGGGCAGTCATCTTTACTTCTCCTCGCCTTCGTACAGCACACATTCATCTAAGCTTTCGGCGCCAATCAAGTTATAGCGGCGGATATTGCGATCTGCAGTTGCTTGGATACGTTCAATCACTGCCGGATCGGCGCCCTTCTTAAATAAATGGGCGAAACGACGTTGCAGCTTGAGATATTCCTCAACCTTCGCAGGGCGGCGGATCTTCATCACAGACGTAATCTCGCCGTGCTCGGCTTCATACACAGGAAAAAGACCAGTTTGGGTAGCCAAACGAGCAATTTTGATCGTATCGTGTGAAATAGACCCCCAACCAAGCGGGCACGGCACAAAGATGTGAATATAGCGGGCGCCGTGAATCGACATAGCCTTATTCACTTTGTATTCAAGATCGCGCAAATCGGCAACAGTTGCTGTTGCCACATAAGGAATTTCGTGAGCCATAGCAATGCGTGGCACATCTTTACCCGTCCCCCACACGTTGCCAGGTTCTGGCCCAACAGGCTGAGTTGTTGCCGTGCGTGCGGCTGGCGGTGTTGCACCTGAGCGCTGTACACCCGTGTTCATATATGCTTCGTTGTCGTAGCAGATATACAGCACATCATCGTTGCGCTCAAACATACCCGAAAGCTGCCCGAAACCAATATCGACTGTACCGCCGTCGCCACCCTGAGCAACAACGCGAATATCAGATTTGCCTAAAGCTTTCAAAGCGGCCTGAGCACCTGTCGCAACCGCAGGTGCATTGGCAAATAAAGAGTGAATCCACGGGATATTCCATGCGGTTTGCGGATACGGAGTAGAAAAAACTTCCAAACATCCAGTTGCATTGACGGCAATCAGCTTGCCGTCACAGGCTGCCATTGCAGTATCGAGCGCGTAGCGCGCACCAAGTGCTTCGCCGCAGCCTTGGCATGCTCGATGCCCTGAGGTGAGAGAGTTGTAGCGATGTGCCTCCGATTGATTCGATTTTAATTCAGGATCAACCAATCGGTTACCGACAGCATAGGAACCCACCTGATAAAACTTCACTTCTTCACGCGAAGGAATCTGAGTTGCACGGTAACGAGGAAGGCCGAGATCTACGTTCGTCATGGTATATACCTCCTAGTTCTGGCTTCCAGCAACGCGCTCGTGATAATCACGAACCATATTTTCTGCAATTGCACCCGAACGTCGATTTTTTGCTTCGCGAGCAAGCTCACGATCGATGAGATCGTGATCAAGATCGAGGAACGTCGTGTATTCAACGCTATCTGCTTCAGCGCGATCGAGGTATTCATGAAGCGAATGCTTGGTGATATCACGACCGCCCAAACCAGCAATTACCTCGTAGAAGGTGTGCCCTTCATATCCAACAGCTGGGCGTATTGCAGCAGAAACAATACCGCCAATCCCCACAGAAAATGCCTTTTCGAGGACGATAATACGCTGTGCGTTTTTGAGTGCCTTGCCCACAGCTTCTGTAGGGAAAGGCCGAAAAGCAACAATCGAAAGAATACCGATCTTATCGCCATTCTCTCGCCGCTCGTCAGCAACATCGCGCAGAGTGCCTGTAACAGAGCCGAGGCACACAACCACTGTTTCGGCATCATCGAGCAAATACTCATGCAGCAGACCACCGCTGTCTCGCCCGAAGATTTCCAAAAATTCCTGCTGCACCTGAGGAATAAGATCGAGAGCCTCGAGCTGCTTATGATGGGCAAGATAACGAACTTCTGTGAAAGCCTCTGGGCCAACCATTGCACCAATAGAAATAGGATCAGAAGGATCAAGCACTTGGCGCGGCTCATATGGCGGCAAGAATTTATCCACCTGCTCTTTTTCTGGCACATCAACCAGCTCAACCGCATGGGTAAGAATAAAACCATCCATACACACCATCACAGGAAGCGATAATGTTTCGGCAATACGGAATGCCTGCACATGCAGATCAGCAGCTTCCTGATTATCGATCGAATAGAGTTGCAGCCAGCCAGAATCTCGCTGGCTCATAGCATCAGTGTGATCGTTCCAAATATTAATTGGAGCGCCAATTGCACGGTTGGCCACAGTCATCACAATTGGCAAGCCCAAACCTGAAGCGTTGTACACTGCCTCTACCATATAGAGCAGACCTTGCGAGGCTGTGGCAGTATAGGCACGCCCACCGACTGCCGAAGCGCCAATCGATGCAGACATCGCAGAATACTCTGATTCCACGTTCACATACTCGCACCCTGGAAGTTCACCTTTTTTCACGAGCGCAGAAAGAGCTTCCACGATATGCGTCTGTGGGGAAATAGGATAGGCAGCCACTACGTTTGGGCGGCAGGCAGCAACTGTCTGTGCAATTGACTGAGACCCTTCGATTTGTTTAAGCATTTGCTCATGCCTCCTTCATACGTTCAACAAGCTCAAATGCCTCTTGAGCAGCGGCAACGTTCATCTCGCCCACTTTTCCAGGGAAACGCTGCATAATCGCGTTACTCACTGATTCCATCTTGTATAAACCAGTTAAAGCGGCAGCCGCTCCCAGCAGCACAGCATTTGGAACCGTGCGCCCAGTATGCTTGCGAGCAATATCGGCAGCAGGAATTGCGATAATATGCCCTTTCGGACGAGCTGCCACAAGCTCCGAAAAACCAAGCTCCTGCGTAGTCTTCCCAGAATTTATAAGTGCAAAGCCATCTGATTTCAAACCAGCAAAAACATCGAGAATGGGCAGAAGCGTCGGATCTTGAACCACGACTAGATCGGGTTCGAGCACAGGTTCACGCGTGCGAATTTCTTTATCCGTAACGCGGCAATACGAGACAACTGGTGCTCCGGTGCGTTCAGAGCCGAAGGATGGGAATGCTTGGGCATGGCGACCTTCAGCAAAGGCAGCATATGCCACGAGGTCTGCAGCGGTGACGACACCCTGACCACCTCGTCCATGGATTCTGATTTCTACCATGTTTTAAGGTTAGCCCTTTTGACGGTGACGCCACGGCTCCATAATGCCCCTATAAGGCTAGACTTTCGTTGCGTAAAGATTGTTTCATTACGTCACGATTACTTAATAGAAATTATGAAGAAAACAGTTCGCTTGCCGATGCATAGAGGCATACTCCTGCTGCCACTGCAAGATTGAGAGATTCCGTCTTCCCCCACATCGGGATAGAAATGATAGCATCCGCAAGATTTTTATGACCCTCAGAAAAACCGTGCGCTTCATTTCCAACAAGCCATAAGGTTGGAGCAGCAAGAGATACATGCGGTGAGGCTGAGCCATTGCGATGCAATGCAGCGCTAGACATATCGTGTAGGCTCACCTCTCCTCCAGCGTCTGCAAGCATGACCTGAAAACCATGCTTTTTCGCTTCCGCTACAGTCTCATATACGCTTGATTCGTGCACAGGAAGGTGAAAAGTAGATCCTGCTGCACTTCGAATTACTTTAGAACTATAAGGATCTACAGAGCCATCGCCAAGCACAACTCCCCCCGCTCCGCACGCATCAGCCGTTCGAATAATCGTGCCGACGTTCCCTGGATCATTGGCTTGAACACAGCACACCACAAGTGGAGACTGTCGATATATATATTCAAGATTTACTGGCTGAGGAATATCTGCAACTGCCGCAATCCCTTGTGCGTGAGGGGCAGCTTTCGCAAGAAGATCGTCACTGCCAATATGCACATACATATTGTATTCATCAATTGCCTGCACAATTTCTGGGTGCTGTTTGAGAAGCGTACGAGTAGTGTAAATATCACGCACAAGCCTCGGCTCACAGAGCACAAGCTCTCGAACAGCCTGCACGCCTTCAACGCGCTGCTGCGAAAAACGCATTCGCATACGCGGCTGGGATAAGCCGCGCAGCTTTTTCAGCTGCGCAGATCCTGCAGAAAGCTCTTTATACGGCATATATCTATTGTGCCAGATTATGCTGATTCCTCATGTTTCCACTGCCATTTTGTTTATCTATTCAATTTCCTCACCCATTTTTTCTGGCAAGAAAAATGCCGCAATAGCTGCAACAGCAAAAGCAAAAGAAAATATCGTAAATGCAAGAAGCGTCCCCCCAATCTGCACGAACACGGGAGTGAGAAGAGGCGTGACGATAGAAGCAATACGCCCAAATCCAGCAGCTGATCCTGTTCCTGTTCCTCGCACATTCGTCGGATAAAGCTCAGGGCCAATTGCATAGAGTGCACCCCATGCTCCAAGGTTAAAGAAACTAAGCATAATTCCCGATGCAATAATCATGGCTTCGCTTCCGGAATTTCCATAGCATATTGCCGCAATTGCTGATCCAATAAGGAAGATCGCAAGCGTGCGCCTCCTGCCAATAACTTCAATTAAATATGCAGCCGCTGCATATCCTGGAATTTGCGCAAGAGTGATAATAAGTGTGAACGTAAAACTCTTTGTGAGATCACCAAACTGATCAGAAAGAAGAGAAGGAATCCACGTAAACGCACCGTAATAGCTGAAATTAATAAGAAACCAAATAAGCCATAAAGCTATTGTGCGCTGACGCATTGAAGAACTCCAGATAGAAAGCGCCTCGTGTGCAGGGGAATCTTGTGCAGGAGAATCTTCTATGTCTTCTGCACAATTTTCTCGATCAGTGCTACCGAAAGAAGTATAGAGGTATTCACTTCCTGCGGATTGTTCATATTCTTGAACGATTTTTTCTGCCTCGTCATCTCGCCCGCACATTTCAAGATAACGCACAGATTCTGGAGTGTGAAGACGAATCACAAGTGAATAAATAGCTGGAAGAGCACCAATAAGCAGCCCCCAGCGCCAGCCGTTTTCAACGCCGGCAATAACAAATGTTCCAATCACTGCAGAAAGAATCCAGCCAAGCGCCCAGAACGCTTCAAGCCATACGATAATACGACCACGCATTTTTTTCGGTGCGAACTCGCATACAAGAGTTGAAGCCACAGGAAGCTCAGCTCCTAGCCCTAACCCCACGAAAAAACGGAATAATAATAATACGGCCACGCTACCAGCAAGTGCGCAAGCCCCAGTTGCAAGCCCATAGATCAGCAAAGTTAAAGCAAAAACTGAGCGTCTGCCAATTTTATCGGCAAGTAACCCTCCAATCGTGGCACCCACAGCCATTCCGATAAACCCAACAGAAAGAATCCACGATTTTTCTGTGGCACTCATTGCCCAAGCCTGCCCGAGAGCCGCGACGACAAAAGAGATAAGCCCTACATCCATCGCATCGAGTGCCCAACCGATTCCTGAAGCTCCAAGGAGTTTGCCAAGTTTTTTCGTAAACGGCAAACGTTCAAGGCGTTCAGCGCGAGTAAGACACTGAGTAGAAAAAACAGAGCTGGCTGCATCAGAGCAAGCAGAACGATCTAAATTACTTGTAGGCATGATAAAACCTTCTTTTTGCAACATCGATGAACGTAAAGCAGCTTTTCTTGCTAGCTTTTGAACTATTAATAATTTTTCTGCGCGTGCTTAATAGCTTCCTCGCATCCACACATTATTATCTTTGTTCTTATAAAAAACCGCCAAGACATTTCAGATCTAGAGATGGGAGCAGCAACGTATCGAGCAGCGATAAGGATAAAAACATATATAATGATGCAAAATGCTGGTGTATACAGTTTTCACTGTATGCACCAGCATTTTGTGCGTATATATTCAGTTCGCTACATGCTCAGTACTATGTGCACCTATTTTTATGTACTAGTTCATTGCAGGAGCGTTCACATCTTCTGGAAGAGCTGCGCGAGCCTTATCTACGAGAGCTGCAAATACTTCAGCGTCATTCACAGCAAGCTCAGCGAGCATACGACGATCGATTTCAACCCCGGCAAGGCTTAAGCCCTGCATAAAGCGGTTGTAAGTGAGACCATGTGCACGAGCTGCTGCATTAATGCGGGTAATCCACAGCTTACGAAACTCATTTTTGCGCACCTTACGGTCACGGTAGTTGTATACCATTGAGTGCGTAACCTGCTCTTTTGCCTTACGATAAAGGCGGGAGCGCTGCCCACGATATCCTTTAGCGCGCTCAAGGGTAGTGCGGCGCTTCTTCTTGGAATTGATTGCGTTCTTTACGCGTGCCATCTTTTAAACTCCTTAAAAATTCAGCCAAAACTCTGCGCGGACGATCAGCGCCCAGCGAGCAACGAATTAATCTTCTTCACATCTGCACGAGCCACGGGCTGATCCGAGGCGAGACGGCGAGTGCGGCGACTGCTCTTATGCTCAAGTAGGTGGCGTGCACCTGCCTGCTCACGCATTAGCTTGCCAGAGCCTGTTTTACGGAAACGCTTCTTGGCGCCGGAATGGGTCTTCATCTTAGGCATTATCATGCTCCCTCTTGCTGCGTTGCAGCATGTTCTACATTCTCTTCTACTGAAGCAGTACTGGCTGCTTTCTTGGCACGTTTAGCTTCGTGTGCTGCTGCACGCTCAGCCTCACGCCTCGCCTCACGGCGGCGGCGCTGATCAGATTTCGTCTGGCTCTTACGGCGAATTGGGGCAATAACCATCACCATAGCGCGTCCATCAACGCGAGGTGCAGCCTCGATTACACCATTTTCAGATGCATCTTCAGCAACTCGCTGCATAAGCTGTAAGCCCAGTTCTGGGCGGCTCTGCTCACGACCTCTGAACCGCAGCTGAACTTTTACTTTGTCGCCAGCGTCAAGGAATTTCATCATTGCTTTGAGCTTGGTCTCGTAATCGTGCTGATCGATCTTTAAGCCGATGCGAATCTCTTTAATTTGTGAGTTCGCTTGATTACGGCGATTCTCACGCTCTTTCTGAGCTTGCTCGTACTTGTATTTACCATAGTCCATCAGCTTTGCCACAGGAGGCTTCGCAGCTGGCGCTACTTCCACAAGGTCAAGGTTAGCTTCTTCAGCAAGACGTAGCGCATCATCAACACGCACGATCCCTACCTGCTCACCGCCAGGTCCTACAAGGCGCACTTCTGGAACGCGAATACGATCGTTCACTCTTGGCTCGTTGATAATAATCCCCTTCATTTACGTGCCACGCACACGAAGGAAACCATGAAGAAGTGGAGCAGAATACTTTCTGCTTCGCAGACACATCATGCTTGCGCATTATTTTGCATCTGCACCACTGTGCACAGAAATTGAAGATCAACTCTCCGTGCACTACGATTTCAGCGATTTCTCGCTATCGCATTCTCAAACCCGGCACCGAATCGAGTAGCACCCAGGTGGGATTTCTCCGCTTGCGTTCTAGCTAATCTAGCCAGTCGGTCACCCTCAATGCTAGCAGTGAGCTGGGCAGCACACCAATTAGAGATAACGTGATGTAACACACGATAGATCACAGTATGCGCCAGCCGGTACCGCCAGATACTCGCTGCGCAAGCTGAACAGCACTACACGCCTGCCCAAAATGGGCGCAGTTCTACTAAGTCTAAACGAGCTTTGACGTACGATTCTGTGCATATAATCTCGCTTATCACGTGAACTGCGTAATCAACCTGCTCCCTACTGCTTCCCGCAATAAGATAGATAGTGAGAAAAGCACTGCCGTCTTCACCCGGATCAATAGAGAGCCGCTCAAGCCCTGGTACTTTTCCCGGCAAAGCACCCATAATATGCTGCACAATTGCTGGATCGCTCCACGGAGCACACCATTCATCTCCCGTTGCTATTGCCATACAAGCCGAACGCCCAATCCACTGCTGGTGAGGCGTATCAGGATCAAGCACGAGCAATCCATCACCACGAGCTAATGCTAAAGCTGCAGTATCTCGAGCTTTTATTGGCACTGGGCGCATAGCCGAAGCGATATCATATTTCTGAGCAAAACTCCCATATGCCTGTGCACTCGAAAAAATTGCGTATGCATGGCGGCCTTGCCCAAAATTCACTCGTATAAGACCATCTGGATTATCTAAAGGATGAGCTGACGTTTTCTGAGGCGCCGCGCTTCTTTCATCATAGCTTTCTTCAGCATCGAAACTCAGAGCGCGATGAGGAGCAGCCCCTATAAGCACGCGAACCTCCCCCAAAGCCGCAACAACTGCTTCAGTTTTTAGAAGGCGATTTTCGCGAAAAGCACGCTCTAGATCTGGCGCAATCGATCCATCGTCACCCGCAAAAGGATGCGGCGTAAGCAAAGATTCACCATGAGGCATATACAACCATCTTTCTTATATACGTGCTTATGCACGCATGCTCGGCACGGCTGCAGCTGAGCACATGCCTGCACTCTCGGCTCAGTACTCTTCACATCTTTAAGCGTGAGCATCTCCGTTATCGTCGCGAAAAGAATCCTTAAGGAACTGCTTGGCATCACTCGGCTTTATCACGTGCGGATCAATCTCATCGATCGGCTGCAGCCCCAAAATAAGCGCTTCAATTTTCGGATCGAGTGAATTGAGAATCAAACCAGCAGGAAGAGCTTCCCCAGGTTTTCCTGCGATCACTCGCTGAGCATGAACTACACCAGAGACGCCGTCTTCACCGCCGACGTCATCGCCCAGTTCAACCTCAAGAAGTACCACGCCATACGGAGAAAGCTCAGAAAATACTGCAGCAACTGCCTGGGGATTATCAGCATCGATATCACTATTGGGTGACGGTTCAGGCACAGAGGCTTCACCGCTGCCAGCATCTCCTACGGGACCGAGAAGCTCTGCAATATCCCAATCAGCAAACTCAGGAACTGGAATATCCCGTACGAGAGCAACTCCCGAATCGGTGGAAACAACGTCTGCTTCAATACCTCGAATATGAGCAATACCTGCCACAACTTCTGCTTTTTCGAAGGGCGTGAGCACAACGTAACGCTTATGAGAATTCATCGTACACCTGCCCATAGCACTTGCGAATATGAAGGATATACATACGGCTTTTCCAGTGGCAAACTCGCATCAGATTGCCACAGCTGCGCAGTTATTTTTTCCGAGAAATCTGCTGGAGCGGGCGTACGGTCTACTTTGAGTAAATACACCACCGAGAGCCACATAAGAATTAACGACAGCACCGAAACAAGTATCAGAGCAATAAGTAGATTATTTTTCTTCGACTCTGGCTGTGATGATGCTAGTATCGGCTGCGGCTCAGGTAAAGGCTGCCGCTGTGAATCAGGCAGCACTGAGAAAGAAACATCGTGCACACAGCTCTGCCTAGCTGGCTGCGTTAGCTGCTGGATAGAAAGCTGAGCTGGTTGCTGAGTTAGCGGCTGAAGCTCAGGAGGCATAGACCGCCCAGGAAAGCTCGAATCTAAGAAATCATTCACAGATATTTCCTCACTCATCATCGTTTGTGTACGTTTACAACAGCGCGTTCCGCTATATGCGCGCTCTCAGCAATCGCAATTATCGTACCACGCTGCAACCGCGTATCCTTGGCGCTTAATCCTCTCACGTGAAAAATCATCTCTTAACACACAGAAAACCAGCCAGCTACAGCTGCGCATCCTCGCGTATATGTGCACACCATGTGGCGCAGATCGGCACTAAGAGCGTATAGGCAACCTCACATATACGGAGCACGCGATAGGAGTATGGAGAATTCAGATTACGCCCAGTACGCGGTCTCACACATACAGAGCACGCGCAGACTATGCGAAAAAGACGACGGCTGACGCGATTAAGCGCTCTAACGTTGTGGTACACAGTTTCATACAGACACAACGAACGCACTAATGATGCATCTGCGCATATTCAGACCACAGGATATAGAAGAGGAAAGGATCGTGAACTGTAATACGCATCTGCACATCTTCAGGCACACACATCATCAGTGATGCTCAACAATGCTCATACATACACCACCTCACATTCCCACTTTTCCCTTCTCTCTCCTACTCAATACGGGTTGCCTTACCTAGCTACACGCACATCTGATCGCTTAGTAAGGTGGCAGGCATGAATGCACCATCAACAAGCACAATTACAGCGCCGACACACGCCGCCGCTGCGCGAATTGTGAAAGCACGAAGCACACTTAGCGAGACAGATATACAGGAATTCAACGAACTCATTGCCCAATGCGCTGGCTCCCTTGATCCACAAGCATGCAGTGAATGTGAAGCTTTAGCGTCAGATACACAGCCACTCACCCCAATCGATTCGCAAAATTCACACATGGATTCAAAGCTTAACTGGTTGCGCGCTGGAGTACTCGGTGCAAATGACGGTATCGTCAGCACTGCTGGTCTCGTAGCAGGCGTTGCTGGAGCAACCGCAAACTCAACCACACTGCTTATCTCTGGTATCGCAGGTGTTGTGGCTGGCGGGCTCTCTATGGCAGCAGGCGAATATGTATCTGTGAGTACTCAACGCGACGCCGAACGTGCTGCTCTCACCCGTCAACGCCATACACTTGCCAAGCAGCCATATGAATCAGAACGTCATCTTGCAAGACTCATCATGAATGACGGAGTTTCGAAAGTTCTCGCACAGCGCGTTGCCCGAGAACTAACTGAGAATGACCCGCTAGCAGCCCACGCCAAATTTGAACTCGGCATCAATCCTGATGAACTCACAAACCCGTGGCATGCCGCACTTGCATCAATGATTAGTTTCGTACTTGGCGCAATTATTCCTCTGTGCGCCATCGTATTCACACCACATTCTATTGCTTTGCCGTTCACCGTTTTTGCGGTGACGCTTGCCCTTGCTATCACTGGATCAGTTTCCGCATACCTCGGGCAGGCATCGATCGCTCGCGCAACTATCCGAAATATCCTATGGGGAAATATCGCAATGATAGTCACCTATGGAGTGGGATTATTCGTCGGAAATATCACCTGATGTCACGATCATGCAGAGTTTAATTCTTCTGCGTTCGCGGATATTATGAGATCGCATTACATTATGGGATAAGGTCTCATTATGAGACCTTATCAACGGCTCCTCCGAACCTTCGATCGCGCTCAGCATAGCGCTCAAGGCACCTAAACAAACTGCGGCGATCAAATTCGGGCCACGCCTCTGGCACAAACATAAGCTCAGCATACGCTGATTGCCAAAGTAAAAAATTGCTGGTGCGCTGCTCTCCTCCACTGCGGATAAACAGATCGACGGGAGGCAGCTGCGGCTGATAGAGATGCCGAGCCACAGTAGCAGCGCTAATGCTACTAGGCTTCAGTTTGCCAGCAGCAACTAGTTCCGCAATCGAACGCGTAGCATCAACTATTTCGGCCTGCCCGCCGTAATTCATACAAAAATTGAGAATTAACCCAGTATTTGCACTGGTGATTGCTTCAGCCTCACGCAGTTCACGAATCACAGAACGCCACAATTTTGGCGCACGACCGCTCCACAGCACTTTCACATTCCACTCATCAAGCTTCGAGCAGCGACGATGGATAACTTCGCGCGAATAGCCCAGCAAAAACGATACTTCACGCGGTGAGCGTTTCCAGTTTTCTGTGGAAAATGAATAGACGCTCAGTACCTTCACCCCAGCTTCAACAGCTCCAGCAATCGTATCCATCAAAGCGAGCTCGCCAGCCTTATGCCCATCCGTACGCGGTAAGCCGCGAGCATTCGCCCAACGCCCGTTACCGTCCATCACGATAGCCACGTGAGTTGGAAGCATTTCAGGGTTGAGTGCAGGTGCACTACAGCCTTCTCGATGCAAAGGTACGTGATCGTCTAAGAAAAAATCAGCCATAATCCAAGTTTAGCGAGTGCTATTAAGAATTACCTGAAATAAGGCGTTCGCCCATAAACCGCAGCGAATTCACACAATGTTCAAGTTGCCACTGCAAATAGGCAGAGATTATAGATCCTGCACTTCGGCGCGTCACCGCAGACGCCGCGTCAGCTACATTCCAATCGCCATAAGAAAGAGCACCAAGAAGCTGCCACGTCTCAATTGTCGGAAATGAACAAGCAGCCGGTCGGCAATTTATGCACACAGCTCCACCAGCATGGATATTGAGAGCTTCATGCGGCCCAGATGCTCCACACACTGCACATTCAAAAATCGCGAAATCCCAGCCAGATAAGCGCATCGCACGCAAAATATATGAATTGACGATCAAATCCGGCAGATGTGCGCCTGTGGCAAGCGCATGGAGTGCACCATGCAGCAAAGAAAATTGGGCAACATCTGGTTCACTTTCTCTCACAAGCGCACCAGCAGTTTCAACAAGTGCACTCGCTGCAGTATAGGCATCATAATTGTGAACAATTGTGCGATGATACTGATTGATTGATTCAACTTGCGTGACGACGTCTAAACCGCGCCCCACGTAGAGCTGCATATCTATCAAGGCAAAAGGCTCAAGGCGAGCACCGAAACGAGATTTTGTCTTGCGCACTCCTTTCGCAACTGCACGAATTTTTCCGTGGCTGCGCGTCAATAGCGTGACGATACGATCAGCTTCGCCCAGATCGCTGGTTCTTAGCACAATCCCTTGGTCACGATACGTTTTCTTCACTCGCCCATTCTAACCTCTCACCCACGCAATACGCGTTGGCTGCGAAAACGAAGTGCCCCTCCCCGAAAAAACATACCCTCACCTGCGCGATGACGCATTGATTATGTATCAGATGCCAGACGAATCGCTCGATTCACTGCAGAAATAATTGCTTTGAAACTCGCCGTCATCGTTGAAGGATCCATACCGACACCCCATAGTATCTTTCCATTTACTTCGCACTCGATATATGCCGCAGCAACAGCATCTTTGCCAGCACTCATAGCATGCTCCACGTAATCGAGCACGCGAACGCTTATGCCCATCTCCTGTATTGCCTGCACAAATGCATCAACTGGACCTTTGCCCGTTGCCTGAATCGTCAGATCTTGAGAAGAAATGACGCCACCAGTCTCAGCACCTGCGCCAGCTTCAGAAAATTCGCGCTCCGTCACCGTCACTGTGAGAACCGAATCGCGATCTCGATCTGCCGTCGTCACCGCCGTACCACGCAACATATACTGACCCCAAGGTTTCAACCCATCAGCAGCAGTGGAAGGCAAATATTCATCTGCAAAGATTTTCCACAGTTGCCCAGCCGTCACCTCACCCCCATGAGCATCGCTGACATTTTGAACAATACGTGAAAGCTCAATTTGCAAGCGCCGCGGCATATCCATACCGTGCACAGACTTCATGAGATACGCTACTCCGCCCTTGCCGCTTTGCGAATTCACACGTACGATCGCCTCATAGCTGCGCCCAACATCTTTTGGATCAATTGGTAAATATGGCATATCCCATATCACCGAATTTTCATCTCCGCCTGCAGCGGCAACAGCTTTCTCGCGCGCAGCAAAACCCTTCTTAATAGCATCTTGATGAGAACCAGAAAAACTTGTATAAACCAAATCGCCTGCATAAGGTGCACGTGCTGGAATTTTCATCTGCGTGCATTGCTCCACTACACGCCGAATGCCGTCAATATCCGAAAGATCAAGCATAGGATCAATACCAGAGGAAAAAAGATTCAGTGCAATCGTCACGAGATCGACGTTTCCCGTGCGTTCTCCTTGTCCGAAAAGGCATCCTTCTACGCGGTCAATACCAGCGAGCATTGCAAGCTCCGTTGTTGCAACGCCTGTGCCTCGATCGTTGTGGTTATGAGCTGAGAGCACAGTATATTCACGGCGTGTGAGATGGCGTGCCATCCATTCAACTTGGTCAGCGTATATATTTGGTGTTGTGCGCTCAACCGTGGTCGGAAGATTCACAATAATCTCACGCTCAGGGCCTGGCTGCCAGACGTCGCTGACAGCTTCGCAAACCTCAAGCGCATAATCCAACTCCGTATCCACAAAAATTTCAGGCGAGTATTCAAATCCAGCGATCGTATCATCACTCAAAGTTTTTTCCATATACGACAAAACTTCCTGCGTGCCACTGATAGCCAGCTGTTTTACCTCGTTTCGATCCATGCCGAATACGACTGTGCGAAATTGCGGTGATGTTGCGTTATATAGGTGTACCGTTGCTCGCGCAAACCCATGGAGTGAGTCAATTGTGCGGCGAATAATATCGGGTCTGCTTTGGGTGAGCACAGAAACCGTCACGTCTTCAGGAACAGCATCTGATTGCGCAAGAGAACGCACAAATTCCCAATCAGTATCCGAGGCAGCTGGGAAGCCGATTTCAATTTCTTTTACACCGATTCGCACAAGCAAATCGAATATGTGCCGTTTCTGTTGAGCCGTCATTGGCTCTACAAGTGCCTGGTTGCCATCACGTAAATCTGTAGAAAGCCATCGGGGTGCGCGTTCAATGCGAGCGTTTGGCCAAGTGCGATCTGGCAAACTCACGGGATTGCGATCCATAAAATGCGCATATTTACGATAGGGCATTGCCGAAGGCTGCTGATTCGTATAAACACCTTGTGTTTTCATGCATATTCCTTTGCGTTCTCTAGACTTATCTGAGCAAACAGTTCAGGTTTTCAAGGATTTTTAGTGACGGCTACGCGCAGTTTCAAAGAAAAATAAAGAAATACGGCACACATGCGGCACGCACGATATGACTGCTTGCGCAACTATCGACCGGCAACTCAAATACCCGCGGAGAGGAGCCGATCTATCGAGCCTCACCGCGGCGAATAAGCAGGAGTGCCGCATAGGTACGCATATACCCACTGTAAGATGGGCAGATGTTTTCAGCAAACGGCGTCCACGCACTGGTATTGCTCATCATACAGGCTGATATTATGGGGTATTTTCTGCCGTATCTGAGAAATTGACTGCACAGGAAAAGCCCGAATTTGCGCTAAAAGCCAAGTTTTCCAAGCAACTTCGGATTTCTCTGCCAATCTTTAGCAACTTTCACGTGCAGATCGAGATATACTCGAACACCAAGTAGCTTTTCGATATTGCGCCGCGCCACTCGCCCTACATCTCGCAAACGTGCGCCTTTTTTTCCGATAATAATTCCTTTTTGAGAATCCCGCTCCACATAAAGACTTGCATGAATTTTCGTGACAGGAACTTTGCGTGCACGATTAGTATTTTCTCTATCGTCAGATGAAACAGCCCTATCTTCGCTGGGTGGAGTAATGATCTCATCAATCGTCACGGCAATTGAATGAGGAAGTTCATCTCGCACCCCATCTAAAGCAGCTTCGCGAATATACTCGGCAATAAGGTCTTCCTCTGTTTCATCAGTGACGGCTGTGCGCGGATAGAGCGCAGGCGAAACTGGCATACGATCACGCAATACGCTAATTAACGCCTCCAGCTGCTCACCTTTCAGCGCACTCACTGGCACGATATCGCTAAACTCTGCAAATTGATCGACCGCAATCAATTTGCTCGCTAATGCTTCACGTGAGACTTTGTCTGCTTTCGTCACAACGGCAACAATCGGCACATTGCTTTTTTGTACTAAACGCAGCAAAAATTCATCTCCGGGGCCGATCTTTTCATCGGCTGGTAAACAGATTGCGACTGCATCAACATCTGCCAAAGTTTCGTGAACCATATCGTTTAAGCGTTCACCGAGAAGAGTGCGCGGACGGTGCAATCCAGGTGTATCAACCAAAATAAGCTGACCGTCACGAATATTGACGATTCCTCGAATAATCTTACGAGTCGTCTCTGGCTGATTAGCAGTGATCGCAATTTTCTGCCCAACAAGTGCATTCGTCAGAGTAGACTTCCCCGCATTTGGGCGCCCTACAACAGCTACGAAGCCTGCACGAAAATTATCTGTATCAGCCTTTGTATCACTGTGCTTCCTATTACTCACATCGTGAGTACCTTCCGCCGATACTTCATCTTCTCCAGGCTCAATTCCTGCTGCTCTCAGCATTGCATCTAAATCGTTATTATTCATCTACGCTCTCGGCATTCTCACTCATATCCGCAACTTCTGGTACTCGTTCAACAATCACCGTCGATAATCGTTTGCGACGCCCTTCAAAACGGTCTGCAGCTAAATGGATTCCGTACAATTCTCCCTCAGCTCCAGCAATCGGCACCCGCCCGATAGCCTTAGTGAGCAGTCCGCCCACAGAATCAACATCATCATCCTCGATATCGATACCGTATAATTCACCCAATTCATCAATCGATAATCGAGCTGGCACCCGATAACGCCCTTCACCCATATCATCAATTTCCAGCTCTGCACGATCGTGCTCGTCTATCATTTCTCCAACCAGCTCTTCGAGCAAATCTTCGATAGTGACAAGCCCAGCAATACCACCATATTCATCGACAGCTAAAGCAATATGGACGGCCGAGGCTTGCATCTCATGAAGCATATCGTCAACCAGTTTAGTTTCTGGAACGAAAAGCGCTTCACGCATGACGTCTCGCACGCGCACACCCTGCGCATCATGCCGATGATGAACTCTGGTGATCACATCTTTCAAATACAGCACTCCAAGCATATCGTCCACCGATTCTCCTGTGACCGGCACACGAGAATATCCAGAACGACTGAAAAGAGACAGTGCTTTATCCAGCGAAACATCAGCATCAATAGAAATAATATCTGTGCGCGGCACCATTACTTCGCGAATATACGTATTACCCAGTTCAAAAAGCGAATGAAGCAACACCCGCTCATCATCTTCCACTGCTTCTGATTCGCTCACGCGTTCAACCATCACAGCAAGCTGATCTTCCTGAGCCTCTTCGCGCTCTTCGCCATCATTAGGCTCTCGGCGGGTGACGAGGAGACTTACAAAACGAGTGCCAAGCCATAGCACGTGCGAACAGCTTGCAAGCACATTGATTGGATGTTTATATCCGATAGAGCTTGGCAATACCACCAACACGACGAGCACAATCAGCCACGAACACAGCACAGATAACACTGCAATCAGCCACGCGGCAATGCTAAAGCGCATAAAAACAATAGCGATAAGAGCTGCCATAGCAGTCGCTGTGAGTAGACGATAGAGAATAACGGCAGAAAGCGCAGCTGGACGGTGCTCCATGATTTTCGTCAGGTTCACTCCCCCAAGCCGTTTGGCAGCTGCTTCGTGAGCATCAGAAAGCGTCATTCGGTTAAGCGCACCCTGCACAAATCCCCAGTACGCTATCACAAGCGCGAGAACGACGATAAAAAAAACAAAAGGACCTAAATGAACTGGCGGCATAAACGTCTATCTCTTCTCATCAGGAATATCGGTGACGATTGGCGCTATTTTATCGATAGGCACATATTTTTCTGAAGAGTCACAACGATTAGGATTTCTTGGTTTACGCGCCAAAAATTCAAGTAATAAACGACGCTGCAGATCAAACATTTCTCTGCGCTCTTCTTCTTCAGCGTGATCATACCCAAGCAAATGCAAAATACCGTGCGTGACGAGCAAAAGAATTTCTTCCATTGCCGCATGCCCAGCTTCACGCGCCTGAGCCGCAGCTACAGATGGACATACGACAATATCTCCCAAAATCCCCTCCTGCGGTTCTACTCCAGGGGGAGCTGGGCGCAGCTCATCCATCGGGAAACTCATCACGTCTGTTGGCCCATCAAGATCCATCCACTGCTTATGCAGCGTGCTCATAGCAGACTCATCAATCATCACAACGTTGAGCTCTGCCTGCGGATGAACTCTCATTTCGGCAAGCACCCATGCGGCAAGTTCGGAAATTTCTTCGAGATCTGGCGCCGGATTGAACCCAGATTCATCGTTTACCTCAATCATTAGATCTCCTCATTCCAGCGTTGATAAGCGTCAATAATATCTGCCACCAGCCGATGACGCACAACATCGGCTGATCCTAGCTCTGTAAAATGAATCCCATCAACATCACGCAGTATCTCGCGCACGAGCATCAAGCCGCTAGGCGTCTTACTAGGCAAATCAATTTGAGTAATATCTCCAGTAATCACCATACGCGAGCCAAAACCGAGACGGGTGAGAAACATTTTCATCTGCTCGGGCGTCGTATTTTGCGCTTCATCCAAGATAATAAAGGCATCGTTAAGAGTGCGCCCACGCATATAAGCGAGAGGAGCAACCTCAATTGTGCCTGCTGCCATCAGCTGTGGGATAGCATCGGGATCTAACATATCGTGCAACGCATCATAGAGAGGCCGCACATACGGATCGATTTTATCTGTGAGAGTGCCAGGCAGGAATCCCAATGATTCTCCAGCTTCCACAGCAGGGCGGGTGAGTATAATTCGCCGCACTTTCTGCTCGTGCAGTGCCACAACTGCCTTAGCCATAGCAAGATAGGTTTTACCCGTACCCGCGGGTCCAATACCAAAAACAATCGAATGCTCATCAATAGCATCAACATATGCTTTTTGCCCAAGACTCTTCGGGCGGATAGTTTTACCTCGCGCTGAGAGAATATTCGTGGAAAAAATATCGGTGGGCGTAAAAATTCCTGAGCGAGCAATAGCTAACGCACGCTCCACAGCATCTGCCGTGAGATGCTCGCCTGCAAGTACAGCATTAAGCAGCTCCCTTACCATCGATTCAGCAAACTCTACGTGCTTGCTGGTTCCGCTGAGAGTAATCGTATGGTGACGTACATGGACAGCAACAGGCGCAAGCTCTCGTTCCAAAACTCGAAGCACAGAATCTTCATATCCAAGAAGATTTATCATCGGTATTCGCGCAGGAACTTCAAGGGTGCGCACCTCAACGCCTACGGTTTGCTCATCTGCCACGGCACACCTCCATTTCTCTGCACAAAACTCATAAATCTTTCTTATATCCAAGTCTATCGGACGCCTGCCCGAAATTTTCACATAAAAAAGCTCGAGTGACGGCAATTGCCCAGGAGCCTGCCGAACTTGCGCGCATCACGTGCTCTCCAAGCAGTACTGTGTGCGCTCCAGCAGCTTCAAATTCACGCATCTCCCGATCGGAGATACCGCCTTCAGGCCCCACAATAAAGACGATTCGATGGCGATCGATTTCACCCCAATCATCTTTATTCAGTTTCTCTTTTTTCAGTGCACCCTCCGAAAGGCTTGTGCCACTAGGCTTCAGCTCGTTGAGCAGCAGCTGTATCTCACTTGTCAGCAGTATTTCAGCTTCTTCGTGGCACACATACACGTGCGTTCCTCGAGCACATTCTTGTTTAATCCATTGGGTAAGCCCTGCAGAATCTACAAAGGGCTGCACACCAGGAACCCATGATCGCCGACTCTGCTTTGCTGCAGTTAGCACAGTTGCTTCCCACTTTTCAAAGCCGCGCACAATTTTTGCAGACCCTTCCCAGCGCGATACCGAGCGGTCTGCCTGCCACGGCATCACAGAATCAACACCATATTCCGTAGCTATCTCAATTGCTTGTTCATCTCGCCCAGCTTTGCTGAGCGCCTGGACAAGAAGCACCTGCACAGTGTGCGGCTTATCGTACACAATCTCACGAACCACACCCTGAACTTTCGCCTTTTCGAGAGCACACACCTCAATCGTTACCCGCAATCCACGCCCATCGACGAGATCAATCAGTTCTCCCACACGAGTACGACGCACAGTGGCAGCATGGCGAGCCTCTGAGCCAGCAAACTCAAAAAAGCTCCCACACGCTACGTCATCACTACGCATACTGGGGAAATAATACACTGGCAGCGTCATTGCACCCCTTATTTAATCTTCCCCAGTAAACGCTTTTTTAATGCGGGAAAAAAGAGAGCCGCTTCGTCCCACAAGTTTGCCTATTGTTTCCTCTTCGCCTCGAATATGCGCCAGCTTCTCAATAAGATCACGCTGCTCATCGTCCAGTTTTGTTGGAGTCTGCACCTGAATGGTGACGATAAGATCTCCGCGCCCACGCCGATGTAAACGCCCAACTCCAAGGCCTTCAAGCCGAATCTCCGAGCCAGATTGAGTACCAGAGGAAATACGCAGCAGCTGCTCGCCATCGAATGTATCAATTGCAATATCAATACCCAAAGCTGCTGCAGTCATCGGCACCTGCACAGTTGCCCGCAAATGATCGCCGTCACGATGAAACACAGGATCTGGCTCCACACGCACTTCAGCAAATACATCGCCTTGGTGACCGCCGCCTACACCAGCATCTCCTTGGCCAGGAACTCTAATCCTCATGCCTTCATCAACGCCAGCCGGGATTTTAACATTGACGCTGCGCTGCGCCCTCATGCGCCCTTCGCCTGAGCATTCTCCGCAAGGAGTGACAATCTGCGTGCCGTAACCTCCACAGGAAGGGCACGGCGAAGTACTCATTACTTGCCCGAAGAAAGAATTGACGACCTGCTGTACCTGCCCAGTTCCCTGGCAGTGCGAGCACGTGACAGGTTCGGTACCTGGAGCAGTCATTGAGCCATGGCAAGCAGAGCATTCCACCATCGCATCGAACGTAAGAGTGTGCTCACCGCCAAAAACCACTTCTTCAAGTTCGAGATCCATAGCGACGAGAGTATCTCCCCCATTACGTGCCCGCGAGCGCTGCTGCCCGCGCCCACCTCCAAATGCACTGCCAGCGCCACCAAAGAAGGTTGAAAAAATATCATCAAATGCCCCGCCGAAGCCTCCAGCAGCTCCGGCCGCGCCACCGCGAAGCGCATCTGTGCCGCCAAGATCGTACATTCGGCGCTTCTCTTCGTTGGAAAGTACTTCGTACGCCTCCGTCACTGCCTTGAATTCTTCTGCCCCATCTGGACCTGCCACATCAGGGTGCAGCTTGCGCGCCAACTTTCGATATGCTTTTTTAATGTCATCTTGGCTCGCATCTTGAGCAACCCCGAGAGTCTCATAAAAATTAGCCACAAATATCCTTCAATCTTTTAGCACTTACTCCTCACTATTGTGCCACAGCAGCAGCTTTATGCGTATTTCCGTGAGCACAAGCCGCCAAAGTACGCCTGTGCCTGCGCCTGCTGGCAACAACCTTATGCGCATTTTGCATTAAATGAGGTGCACTGATGGAGTAGTATTCGCTCGACCTGAAAATTTATACCAAAAACGTGCATGTATTTCCGCATATTGACACAATAATCCACCTACACACCCTCGAATACCTCTATACCCACAACGATGGAGGTATCTTCATCATCAGTGTATGAACTATGCGAATAAGCTCGTCAATAAAATTTTCTGTATCGTCGGGAGAATCAGATGCGGCACACACAACCGTCAGAGCAGAACCAATAAAATATGCACTATGCAAAGATTCATATCGAATAAGGATATCTTGTATCTCACTGCTAAGAAGATACTGCGCAGCATCTGGCTCCTGCGTCGTTACATCCCATTCGTCGGCAAAGCCTCTATCGACCGCACTGCTGTGGCGCGTGAGCAGTACCTCTGGAAATTCTACTTCTCGCCCGTCACTCAACTGTGGCAGGTGAGCTGTAAAAATAAAAGATGGCGGCTCTCCGAGAGTCTCCATCGTACAGCTCTTCCACGCTATCGCTCCCAGCTCAGTATCTGCGGAGCCTGAGAGAGCATCGCGCCCAGCGGTATTCGCCGCAATAGGCCAGTATGCAGTGGTTGGTGCATCTGGAAGTAAAAACGCTTTGACACACGCCACGCTCTCCTTAAACGCCCAATGACGTGCTCGGTAGCGCCCTCGACGGCGAGCATCGTCATTCCATTCACCTTTATTTTTAGGAATCATAGAAATTACTGCCCATAGCAGCGGGCCGCCGATAAGCGCAATCAACAAGCCATAAACTATCAGATCTCGTGGATTCATACTGCTATTTTTGCACATTTACCACAGTGCGCGCGTCACCACGTCTGCAAGCAATCGCCCAGTGCGGGTAAGGCACACACGCCCTCGATGCGCAGCATCAGAATCTATCAAGCCGTCGGTAATAAGCTCATCAAGCTTCTGAGGATCTGTACCGCTAGGAATATCAATGCCTACACGCAAACGAATTCCCATCAGCAAGTATTCTTCGCGAATTTCTTGAGGAGTCAGATACTCATAATCAGCTACTGGCAATTGCTGCTCCTCAAGAGCTTTCGCATACGCCACTGGATGTTTCAGATTCCACCAACGCATACCGTCGATGTGGCTATGCGCTCCAGGTCCATACCCCCACCAATTGCCGTTCTTCCAATAGTTCACATTATGCCGTGATTCATACCCTGGCTGCGCCCAGTTTGAAATCTCGTACCATTCATATCCTGCCGCGTTGAGCATATCATCAGCACGTTCATATTTATCGGCCTGATCGTCTGGATCTGGTTGAGATAGCTCTCCTCGAGCTATCGCCCGTCCCATCGGCGTATGTGGCTCCACAGTAAGCGCATAGGCAGAAATATGCTGAGGCAGCAGCTCAATCGCGGCGCTCACAGATTCTTCCCAATCATCCATACTTTCACCAGGTGCCCCATAGATGAGATCCAGCGAATAATCAAAGCCCAGCTCTCGCGCAGCCAGGGCAGCCGCACGCACATTCCCTGGAGTATGAGCACGCTGCAAAGTAGAAAGAATATGCGGCACTGCCGACTGCATACCAAAAGAGATTCGGTTAAAACCTCCTGAACGCAGCTCGGCAAGTGACGTTGGCGTCACCGATTCCGGGTTTGCTTCTATCGTCACTTCTGCACCATCAGCAATTGTGAAAATTCTGCGCAGATGATTCAAAATATCAATCACATCAGCTGGCGGAAGCATCGTAGGAGTACCCCCTCCAAAAAATACGCTCGTCAGCGGTTCTGCCTCTCCTAAGAGAGCCGCCGAAGCCTCAATCTCTCGGCAGATCGTCTGGGCGAAAGTTGCCAGCGAAGCCCCACCGCCAAAATTTGCGTGTGTGTAAGTATTGAAATCGCAGTATCCGCAACGTGCCGCACAAAAAGGAATGTGAATATATGCGGCTAAACTGCGCTGGGCAGCAGCTGCGGAAAGAGAAAAACTACGCTGACGCTCAGTCACCAATAGAAACTTCCTGCGTATATGCACAATCAGACATAACACTATGAGCAGATACCGCCCGAGCTTCCTGCTCTTTGAGCCAACCGCTGCGGCTTGAGGCTTGCGGCGTCACGCCGGGCTGGTCTGCCAGCACGCGCTGCCCACGTGCACGAGCAGCAATCCAAGGATCTTCTGGAATCGGCATAGCATCTATTTCCAGCGAATTACGCACTGCCGTCAGATCGTAGATGTGCCGTCCAGCTTCAATTCCACGCTCCTCAAAACGTGTTGTGACTCGTTCAGGCCAGCGCGCAGCCCATCCTCCCGAATAGATTCCACGATCGTCTGCGCTATCTTGAATGGCACTATCTGCACTGCTTGGCTCACTCTCGCGCAAAGTAAACCACGGACTTTCCACAAGCACATCGCGCATCTGCCACGCATAATTCTCCCAATCCGTCGCAAGCCGCCATGTACCTCCCTCAGCAAGCACCCCTGCCACAATATGTGCGAATTCAGGCGAAACTATTCTGCGTTTGCGATGTTTACGCTTGCGCCAAGGGTCTGGGAAAAAAGTCCAGACTTGCGCAGCAGGAGGGTTGATAGGCGAATCGCTGTGTGCAGCAGAAAAAAGCACAGGAAGCCCTTGAGCTGCATCGAGTTGCATGATGCGCACGTTATCAGCCTGCGCAGTCACAGCAGATTTCACGCAACGAGCAACACCTGGCGCCCAAGCTTCCAAACCTAAGTAATTGTATTCTGGATGCGCAAGTGCGCTCGATATCAACTGCTCCCCAGATCCAGGCCCCACTTCAATAACCAGCGGAGCCTGCCTGCCAAATTCGGCAGCAAGATCAATATGTGCGTTTGGTGCAATTGTGCACATACCCTCTCCAGGAGGAATATCAATCACAAAACGCTTGGCATGCTCACGCATCAGCTCCTCATATTTATCGCCAAGCCGCGCTCCGCGCAAAGAAAAAGAACGTATCCTCCGCATAGATTCGCCCATCGCAGCTTATTTACCTTTAGTAGGCATATCAGAACTGAGCGCCGCGATAAACGCCTCCTGCGGCACATCTACACGCCCAATACTCTTCATACGCTTCTTGCCTTCTTTCTGCTTTTCCAGCAATTTACGTTTTCGGCTGACGTCACCGCCATAGCACTTGGCAAGTACGTCTTTGCGCACTGCTTTAATCGTCGAACGCGCAATCACACGCAATCCAATTGCCGCCTGTACTGGAATCTCAAACTGCTGACGCGGGATAAGCTCTTTAAGCTTTGTCGTCATCTCCACGCCATAGGCATATGCTTTATCGCGATGTACAATCGCCGAAAAAGCATCGACGATCTCGTGGTTGAGCAAGATATTTACTTTCACAAGATCAGATTCTTCTTCACCGTTTTGCTTGTAGTCTAAAGATGCATAGCCTTTCGTGCGGCTCTTGAGCTGATCGAAAAAATCTGTGACGATTTCCGCAAGCGGCAAGCGGTATCTCAGCTCCACTCGGTCGGAAGAAATATAATCCATTCCGCCCATCTGCCCTCGGCGCTCTTGGCACAGCTCCATAATCGTGCCTACATAATCTTTAGGAGTGAGAATTGTGGCATCAACCATCGGCTCATAGATTGATTTCACCTTACCTTCAGGAAATTCTGAAGGGTTACTCACTGGCACTTCTTCCCCGTTTTCTGCGATCACACGATAGTTTACGCTCGGAGCTGTGGCAATAAGATCGAGACCAAACTCGCGCGCCAAACGCTCCGTAATAATCTCCAGATGAAGCAAACCTAAGAAACCGCAACGGAAACCAAAACCAAGTGCCACAGACGTCTCTGGCTCATAAGTGAGCGCAGCATCGTTAAGCTTCAGCTTGTCTAAGGCATCTCTCAATGCTGGATAGTCACTACCATCAATCGGATATAGCCCTGAATAAACCATCGGTTTCGGATCTTTATAGCCAGGCAAAGCTTCAGAGGCTGGTTTGGCAAGATCCGTGATGGTATCGCCCACGCGTGATTGCCGCACATCTTTCACGCCCGTAATCAGATAGCCCACTTCCCCAGGTCCAAGCCCTGCTGAAGGAATCGGCTCTGGAGAAATCACGCCAATTTCCAAAAGCTCATGCTCACCTTTTGTGCCCATCATTTTCACGCGCTGACGAGGGCGAAGCGTACCATCCACCACACGCACATAGGTGACGACACCGCGATAAACATCATAAACAGAATCGAAGATCATTGCTCTGGTGCGAGCAGGATCTGAACCACCTGCCAAACTATCAAGAGCGCCGCAATCCGCCATGCTGAGAAAAGATTCGCGATCTTTATCTGGAGTATCAAAAGCCGCACCAGGAGCAGCGATTTCTGCCACGATTCGATCAAGAAGCTGAGCCACACCCTCGCCAGTTTTCCCACTCACGCGCAACACATCAGATTCCGGTACTCCCAGTAGGTGAGAAATCTCCTCGGCATATTTATCTGGATTCGCCGAAGGAAGATCGATTTTGTTGAGCACAGGTATAATCGTGAGATCATTTTCCAAGGCGAGATATAGATTTGCTAGAGTTTGCGCTTCAATCCCTTGAGCCGCATCAACGAGGAGCACAGCCCCTTCGCAGGCTGCCAGAGATCGGGAAACTTCATACGTAAAATCCACGTGCCCAGGCGTATCGATCATATTGAGAGCATAGACTTCCCCATCGCACGTCCACGGCATTCGCACAGCCTGAGATTTAATTGTGATACCGCGCTCACGCTCAATATCCATACGATCCAGATACTGCGCGCGCATATCGCGCTCGGCAAGCACACCCGTGATTCCCAGCATACGGTCGGCAAGGGTTGATTTCCCGTGGTCAATGTGCGCAATAATGCAAAAATTCCGGATACGTGAAGGATCCGTTGCAGCAGGCTGAATCCGCTTAATTTCAGCGGCAGTAGATTGAGGCACAGACCATCGCTCCTTCGTCAGTTCGTATAGGAACATGCTCTACGTTTTCCACGACTCTATCTTCTACACGATATATCCTGAAAGCGCGAGCACACCATATTTTCTACCCATAGACTACCAGCGAGGTGACGTCTGCACTATTTTAGACGTATCGCCACATCTTGATACGTCACTCATGTTGCTGAATAATCGTTGCTGGATAATCGAATCAATTCTCGTACTACCGCAGCATATCGCTCCTGCACGTACCGTATATCACTATAGTGCTGGATCGTGACGAGTTTGCCTTGCTGCTCTACGCATCGCATATTCGCGATATGAGGGCAGGCTAGCTGCGCCCTTTAAGCTCAGTGAGAAAGTTTCCTCCAGCCGTACCGCCTGCACATTTTTCAAGGATTTCTTCGAGCGCATCTCTATCAGCTGTACCTATTGCTAGCTCATACTTCGCAAGAACTCGGATAAACGTCTGCGAATACCTGCATGCCGCGATTGGTGAGCTTGGCATCCACTCAGATGGGCCGCTCGCTTTCTTACTCTGATTTTCCTGCTCAGTGGTAGCAACGAGATTCTGTGGATCGTTGGCAAATTCACGTCTGCGTTTATCTGACCACATATCAGCGCCGTGTTTCCATGCCCATGCCAGAGGAACCACATGGTCGATCTGCACTAATTGAGAAGTGTGCTTGCCTGACTGGAAATTCACGGTTTCACCCGAATACCAATCTGCTAATTCACCACTGAGTACTTTGCAATCGTGTGAATGAGGTTTGATACGCACGTTTATGAGGTCTCTGCGTAAAATATCGTTTCTCGTATCACATCCGTTGCGATCTTCATCAAACCATTTTTGCCCAAAATAGTCTCGGCTATATGCCCTCTCAGAAACAGAATCTAGCTGAGGTAAAGCATTGAGCGCATTCAGCAGCCCAGAAGCAGTCTGCTGTCGATAAAGATCGTCTTTTGATGCAGGTGCTGATACCTCTTTTAGGTAAAGGAATCTACCTACATCAAATCTGATCAAACAAAAAACGATAGCAGCTGATACTAGGGTAACCAGCATAAATAAAACGTATAGACGATGTTTCTCATATCTCTTATTATCACGTTGGCGTATATAGAACGAACGCCGAAAAGTTTGCTTATGCATACCGTACAAACACCATAACTATAGAGGGAAGATAAATGAGCGCTAAAAGGCTTTATTGATATGAGAAATCTTTGAAAATCTTTGAGAAACTGCCGCATAAAGCCGCTTCGGCATCTTTTGTGGATACCAGCACGCTATCCATTAAAGGAATAAAACTACACCTCACATCTCTCCTTTATTTTTGCTGTGAAATCATTTTAACGTGCACTTAACGTACAGAAAATTCACCGCAAAAGAAAACTCAATATGGCAATAAAGCCCAGCGAATAGCTAGAGTTTACTGCCATATTGAGTTTATTCACATTCAGAAGTATCAGCTAGTAAGCTTCTCACATCTTTTTCTTACGAAGAGCCAAACCTCCCGCAACTGAGAGACTCAATGCCACTAAGACCATTCCTAGCATACCTGAGCTACCAGTATCAGAGAGCTTCGGACGAGAAGTCTGATTAGCTACTTTCGGGGTTTGAGGCTTAGGATCGGCTTTGCTTCCGACAGGCTTAATCTTGCTGATTTCCGCAAGAGCAGACTCCTTCGCCGCATCAACAACCGCCTGAGTCTCCTTCGCCTTATCCGCACTATCCTCACGAGACGCCTGCTGCTCAATCACAGCAATCTGCTTATCCGCCACAGCCCGAGCTTCCTTCTTAAACTTATCCTTCTCAGCCTCAGACAACCCAGCAGCACCATCAATCTCCTTCTCCTTATCAGAAAGAGCCTGACGAATCGCAGCAACAGCACCATCCTTACCAACAGGATTAATCTTGCCAATCTCAGCAAGAGCAGACTCCTTCGCCGCATCAACAACCGCCTGAGTCTCCTTCGCCTTAT
>CAUAGM010000007.1 GCA_958428545.1 uncultured Arcanobacterium sp.
CACAACATCCGCAAAAGTCACAATCACCAAAGCACCCCTACAAAAAGGAGACTTTGCGCTTACTGTTGCTCCTGATGAGATTCTTGTGCACGAAGGGCATCAATTTCCCTCAGCTATCGACGTTCAGGCTATTTGGAAATATAGCAATTCGAACATTGATCTGGAGATGGTGTGTTCTGCTCAAGGAGAGCCTAAGCAGAATTTAATGAGCGAAGAAATAGGCTGGGCATTACAAGATACGACCGTTTATCGGGCAGCTACGTCAGAGCAAGAAGATGCACTCGCAAAAGGTGGAGCTAAAGTTCCTGCCACGCTATACAAGAATGATGAAGCTGCTGCTCGCACAGATGCTCGCGTCTATGGGGTTGGCAAAAAAGGCGGAACTTATCAGTGTGCTGTTTTCGCTTCCTCTAATATGCAATTTTTAAAATCTGCCCACATGAATAGTGCTGGCGGCTTTGATAACCAAGCAACAGGAACAATTCTTCAGGGCTTAAAAGGCACCTCGTGGGATTCGAAAGTGTTTATAGTGCGAGTTATTTCTCCAGTGCTCCTGCCGCTCACTGGCGGTGTGGGGGAGTATATCTTCTGGATAATTGGCGGATCAATTCTGCTGTTTGCCTTACTAGCTGGCATAAACAATTTGAGATGGGTGCGAGTTGGAGCTTTGCAAACTTCAGGAAACAGAGCGAGTACGAGGAAAGGGGCAGTGGAGCTATAAAAATCTCTTGCTATTCCTGCCCGTCTCGGCCGCTAACTGGCTGGATATAGGGGGAGGCTAGCCGATCGGCTGAGAATAGCGCATAACGATAAGAAATCAATTATTTATTCATTCATCCAAAGGAAAAATAATGAAATTAAAGAAACTTACAGCAGCATTTTCTGCTGCTGCAGTGAGCATTCTAGGGCTTGCTGTGATCCCGGCTTTTGCGGCAGAACCCGCGCCTGGAAACGTAGATACTGCTAAGACAGGTTCTATTACTCTGCATAAGTATGCAAATCCAGGTTTGACAAATCAGGCTAACCCAGATGGAACTGATGCGGATAAGTTTGCTGCTCTTACACCTATCAAAGGTGTGAAATTTTCATATCAGCAAATTGATGTAGATCTTACTACTGATGCTGGATGGAAAACTCTTAAGACATACACCACAGAAACTGCAGCTCAGCATCTCAAAGGTACTCTTAAAAACTTCGCTGATACAGATGCTAACGGTATGGCTAAAGCAGATCAGCTCGCAGTTGGTGCATATTTGGTGAAAGAGCTGGATTCACCAGATGCCTCTCCAGCGGTAAAGAACAAGGCTATGGACTTCATCGTTACGATTCCTCATAGCCACAAAGGCGGTGCTTGGATTTATGATGTGAATGTCTACCCAAAGAACGATATCAATACAAAAGAGCCTTCTAAGGCATTAAAGACGCCTGCATACAAAGCTGGAGATACGATTACTTGGAATTTTGATCTTCCAGTCAACCCGCTTACTGCAGGGCAGACTTCGTACACTAGTTTTGGCGCATACGAGATATTGGCTAACTACCTCACGATTGGCGATGTACAGAACGCAAAGTTTGTTAATGCTCAAAGTGTTTCGCAAGATATTACTGTGCAGTGCACAGAGATGCAGAATGCCCTTCCTAAAGATAAGGCAGGGTACGACAATAAAGTTTATAAATGTTCTGTAAAAGATAGTGACCTTTCTAAATTACGTGCAGGCGGCAAGGTTACTTTTGATCTTGCAACCACGCTTACCTCTATTCCAGCTGGATCAGCTAAGGTAGATCAGTCTTTCTATCCGTTTGCTCCAGGTAACGATCCTTTTGCAAATGGAAATACTCCTGCCGATTCGCCTACTAGTCCCGATACCACTGAATATTTTGGCAAACTTGAGTTCACAAAAGTAGATAATACTGACACAACTGTGAACCTTAAAGGAGCAAAATTTGAATTGCACAAGCAGGGTAAGGACGGTGCGGCTTGTGCCAATCCAGGAGACATAATTGCCGAAGCAGAATCTGCTATGGACGGTAAAGTAACGTTTGATTCGGTATATGTAAGTACAGGTGCTTCTAATTTGGAAGAAGATGCTGTTAAAGCATTGAAAGCTACTTATTGTTTAGTGGAAGCTCAAGCTCCCGCTGGATACAAGAAAGCGGCTAATACTTCTGTTGAATTTACAGCCGGTGCTGTTGCAACTGGCGGCTCACTTGGTGAGGCGAAGTTCAAGAACGAAAAGGATACTTCTCTTATCCCGAACCTGCCATTGACGGGTGCTGCTGGCAGTGTGATCCTCACGCTCGCTGGTGTTGCACTCTTGGCTGTGGCTGTTGGTTTCGGTATTCGTACCGCTCGCAAAACAGCTAATCATTCATAGCTTAAGATGCATGCCTTGTAAAAGATTTCTTTTCTTGTGCAGGTGTGCATATCTGAACAGATGAATAAAATGATAGAGAAGCAGTGCGCAATAAGCGTTGATATGACGCCTTCCGCACTGCTTCTCTAATTTTGCGCTGTGCCATGTTGGCATATCTTACATTTGTGAGAAGTTGGCTTTAGCCTGTGCAATGCTTGCTATTGAATAAAATCTCGTACGATACGCGTAAATAGGCGAAAATTGGTTCATGTGCGAATACGCTCAGTAGGCGGATCGTCTTGTGTATATTTTGCTCGTGCAGTATTCGCTGTATGCTCATAAATTTATCGTCACATTTTTCTTATCGCTGGGAAGATAGATAGCTGAGGAATCCATACAAGGAAGATAGATATCTGGGAAATCTGCGTAGGGAAGAAATATGAAAAAACAACTGATAAACGCCGTTATTGTGGCAGTTCTTGCTCTTGCTGGTGTGCTCACGTTCCTCTATCCCACAATCGCTGCGTGGCGTTCCCAACTTTCCCAAAGTCAACTTATTGAGCAAAGCTACAGCAGCATTGATAGCGCCAACCCAGCTAAAGAAGAGCAGCTCGCAGCAGCGCACCGCTATAACGATGCTCTATCATCAGGAGCGCTCGTAAAAGCGCACGAGCGTAAAGCTCTCGGCACAGGGCACCTCAGCAATGATTCTCAAGAAATCTGGGATTATGCTGATATCTTAAAAATGACGAGCGACGGCATGATGGGAAGAATCAAAATAGATTCGGCAGATATTGATCTTCCGATTTATCACACCTCTTCCGATGAAGCTCTGCTTAAAGGTGCAGGGCATTTGCAGGGCACGTCACTTCCCGTCGGCGGTATCGGTACGCGCTCAGTCGTCACCGCTCACCGAGGCTTAGCTTCCGCAAAAATGTTTAC
This sequence comes from uncultured Arcanobacterium sp., assembly GCA_958428545.1. Classification (GTDB taxonomy): domain Bacteria; phylum Actinomycetota; class Actinomycetes; order Actinomycetales; family Actinomycetaceae; genus Arcanobacterium_A. The sequence goes on from CAUAGM010000007.1 coordinate 3,297, forward strand.
TGATCTCGATAGGGTAAAAGAAGGCGATGAGATCGTTCTTGAAATTTTCGGTGAAGTGTATGCTTATCGGGTATTTGAAATTCGCGTGATCGACCCAGATGATACAGGTGCGATTCGCCCTGACTCTAAACGCGATCTCCTTACTCTCATCACGTGCACTCCACTCGGCATCAACACTCAGCGCATTCTCGTCACAGGTGAGAGAATTACGCCTACCCCGCAAGCAGACCTCAACAAGGTTGGCGCGCCCTCCGATCTGCCGCGTTTGCCCTGGTGGCCGTTTGCGCTGGCAGGCGCTCTCTTTCTCATAGCACTCTGGCTCTGGTGGAACTATCGTATTTATCGGCGCAATAAGGCGGCTCTCGCGGCAAAGAAAAATAAGAGCGAAGAGTGCTCGGATACTGAAGATAATCCAGAAGGTGCTGCTGATAATTCGGATAGGGGAAAGAGGGAAAATCGTGCGGATAGCACAGCTCAGGCAAGCAGCGTAAATTGCGCTGTTTATGCGCAGGATTGTGCGGATTAGGTGCCTTGTGTGCAGAGCGTAAATTATACAAAGGCTGAAGATCGGGTGGGGTATCAAAAACCTGCAGGAGGAAAAGTATTCTTTGAGGCGCGAGGTGTGGGGTGTGAGGTGTAAGGCGTGGGGTGTGAGCAGTGCTTGAAAAGTAATCAGGTGCAGGGAATAGATCGAGGGCAGGTACCTTTCCTGCGTACAGTTGGCATACCTGTTTGTTTAAAAAACGGCACAAGAGTGGGAAGATACTTTCCTACGCACGATTGGCAAGTACGTACCATTCTATGCTTGCTCATGCATACACATACTTTTCTCTCTAGCAAGGGCAGCTCTGCTGGTATTTAATTTGCAGCAGGTGCTTTTACACATTCTATAAATGTGCCCACCAAGCGTGTTGCACGAGCAACACGCCCTCAATCTCAAATTGCTGGGCAGTTCCCTCGGGCGCAAAACCAGCCTCAGCAAAGAGAGATACAGCGGCATCGTCACCAGAAAAAAGCCATACATAAAGGCTAGCAGCTTGCTCTCTTCGCGCATGGTCGGCGATAGCTGATAGAAGAGGTGCAGCGTATTCGCGCTGTATACGAGAAGAATGGTCTATCTCAAAAGCAGTAATAACGTAGCTTGCTGATTTTTCTGCTGTGGCTTCGCGTTCCTCCATTTCAGAAGCGGATTTTGCTCTCCTAGAAGCGATATCTTCCATCTTGGGCGTAGATTGTGCTATTCCAGCAGCAAATCCTACGCACCTATTTTCCGCTCGGGCAAGTAGAATATGGCTTTTTGGGTGGCGTGCCCGTATTGTTTCTTCCCATTGCCGTTCAAAAGCTGCAGCGTCGATGCTGGCGTTTGCTGCGCTGCTCAGCTCGGCACCGATCAGCTTGGTGAGCAGGTGCCTCATATTTTTAGCTTGAAGCTGCGCAATATCATGGGCATCACTCGGGCGCGCCGGGCGCACGTAGAACGGCTCTGCCTGCTGAGTATGGCTGGATTCGGCTAGGCTAGATGCGTAAGGGCTGATCGGCTGGAAGTTGCTGCTATGTGCCATACTCCTATTATTGCAGATGTAGGAAATGGTTTTTCTCTGCCAAAAAGTATAGGCGAAATACCGCACAAATACCGCAAATGCCTCACTGAATATGGTGTGCTATTGGCGGTGTGGGGTGGTGCTTGATGTGTGTAAATGCGTAAGCTCGTGATTTCTGAGCAGTTGCTGCTTATATCAATGCTGCACTGAAAGCGGCTGATACCTAAGAATCGGTTGCCAGCAGCTGAGGCTCGTAAATGTGCTGTACGTGCTGCTGTGCCTGCGATATTTCAGGGGTGCAGCAAGGTGTGTATACGCATCGTGCGGCACCTCAAATTACTGTGTGGCATTCAAAGTATCGTGATGCTTCAAACTGCTGCGCCCCCTCTCAACTATCGTGCAACCTTCAAAACCACTGCGCCCCCTCTCAACTATCGTGCACGCCTCAGCTCATACAGCGCAGTTTTCTTTAGCTGTGCATTTCATACGTACCTTCTATATCGCCTTTTATATACCTTCTATATCAGTCCCATATATCGCATTTTTCTGCACTTTTTCCTGTATGCGGCTAGTCTTGAACTATGGTTGCTTCACTTCTTGCGCATACGAGGGAGTCTCGTGTGCATACAGAGGCGTCGATATCGCGTCCGTTCGGTTCAGTTGCTGTTGCGATGGTTACGCCATTTCATGCCGATGGCTCGTTAGATATTGATGCTGCCCAAGCAGTTGCCGAAAAGTTAGTGAACGATGGCTGCGATGCGATTGTCGTTTCAGGTACGACGGGTGAGGCTCCGACCACTCATCAGCCAGAGAAAAGCGCCCTGATTCGAGAAGTAAAAGCTGCTGTGGGAAGCCGGGCGATTGTGATCGCTGGCGCTGGCTCAAACGATACAGCCCATGCAATCCGTATGGCGAAAGCGGCTGCTGAGGCAGGCGCAGACGGCTTGCTTGTGGTTGCACCCTACTATAACCGCCCATCTCAAGAAGGCGTATATCAGCATATTCGTGCGGTAGCTCAGAGCACCGATCTTCGCGTGATGCTCTACGATATTCCTGGGCGCACGGGAGTGAAAATCTTGCCTGATACTCTCTTGCGCCTCGCTGATCTTCCTCACATACTCGCCGTTAAAGACGCAACTGGAAATGTGGCAGGCGGTTTTGAGGCTATGCATTCTACTGGTCTGGCTTATTATTCTGGTGACGATTCGCTGAACTTTTCGTGGCTTGCGCACGGCGCTGCAGGAATAGTGAGTGTAGTTGGGCATGTGTGCGCACCGAGTTTACGAGCAATGGTTGATGCGGTGGCAGCAGGAGATTTTTCTGCGGCTCGCAATGAATTTTCTGCTCAGCAGCCGATTATTCGAGCGATTATGGGAGGTGGGCAAGGAGCTGTGATGGCAAAAGAAGCTTTGGCAATGCTCGGCGTCATTCCTACGCCCGCTTTACGATTGCCGCTTGTGAATGCGAGTGAGAATGAGCGCGCTGCTTTGCAAGAAGCTCTCGCTGCCTATGGTCTGCTATAAAGCTTTGCCTCTCGAATATTCGCGTCTGTATTTGCGGCTATGCCGTATTGTGCTCGCTGTGAATCTGTGCGTATCCATGCCAGAATATAGCTATGACGACTATCCAAGAACCTCCAGCTCTCGCCCCTGATACTGTGCGAATTGTGCCGCTTGGCGGAATCGGCAATATCGGGCGTAATATGACGTCTTTCGAATGTAATGGGCGAATACTGCTCGTTGATTGCGGTGTGCTTTTTCCTGAGGAAACGCAGCCTGGAGTTGATCTCATTCTTCCTGATTTTGATTATATTCGTGAGCGTCTTGATCGTATCGATGCGCTTGTGCTTACCCACGGGCATGAAGATCATATCGGCGCTGTACCGTATCTTCTTCGTCTGCGCCCAGATATTCCTATTGTCGGCTCAGAATTTACGATTGCTCTCGCAGAAGCAAAACTTGCGGAATGGAAAATTAAACCTTATTCACTTGTGGTGAAAGAGGGGGCTGTGGAGCAGCTCGGCGCTTTTGAATGCGAATTTATTGCCGTCAATCATTCAATTCCTGATGCTCTTGCAGTTTTTATGCGCAGCGCAGGCGGAAATATTCTTATCACTGGAGATTTCAAAATGGATCAGCTCCCGCTCGACGGGCGCATCACTGATTTGCGGGCTTTTGCTCGCGCAGGTGAAGAAGGCGTTGATCTCTTTATGGTGGATTCCACCAATGCAGAAGTGCCAGGTTTTGTGCGTTCAGAGGCAGAGATTGCGCCAGTTTTAGAGAGCGTATTTGCGCAGAGCAGAGGGCAAATCGTCGTGGCATCGTTCTCATCTCATGTGCATCGCGTGCAGCAGGTGCTCGATACAGCGGCGAAGGCAGGGCGTAAAGTTTGTTTTGTGGGGCGCTCGATGGTGAAAAATATGACTATCGCGGCAGAACTAGGGCTTTTGAGCGTGCCTGCGCAAACGCTTATCGATATGAACGAGATGGCAGATGTGCCCGATCACCAACGTGTCTTTATGAGCACTGGATCGCAAGGAGAGCCAATGGCTGTGCTTTCCCGCATCGCTTCTGGTTCGCATAAGACGATTGGTGTGGGGGCGGGCGATACCGTTATCTTTGCAAGCTCTCTCATTCCTGGCAATGAAAATTCTGTGTTTCGTTTGATTAATGGGCTTACCAAGCTTGGTGCTCGGGTGGTTCATCAAGGCAACGCAAAAGTGCACGTCTCCGGGCATAGCGCTCAAGGTGAGTTGCTTTTTGCCTACAATATCGTTGAGCCGCTAAACGCGATGCCGATTCATGGTGAAACTCGGCATCTCGTGGCAAACGGAGCGCTCGCCGTCAAAACAGGCGTCCCGCCTGAAAACGTGCTGATCTGCGAAGACGGTACCGTGGTTGATCTGCACGATGGCGTGGCGAAAATCGTTGGAGAGGTTCCAGTTGGCTATATTTTTGTGGACGGCTCGTCTGTGGGAGAAATTGGTGAGGCTGAGCTGACGGATCGCCGCACGCTCGGGCAAGAGGGCTTTATTGCAATTTTTGCCGTGGTGAATGGGCATGATCGCACTATCATCACAGGGCCGCATATTCAGGCGCGCGGTATGGCAGAAGATGATTCCGTATTTGACGATATTCTTCCAGATGTGACGGCAGCGCTCGAAAAGAGCCTTGCCAGCCCAGGCAGTGATACATACCAGATGCAGCAGGCTATGCGCCGAGTAATTGGGCGTTGGGCTGCGCGTACATTGCGCCGTGCACCGATGATTATTCCGACTGTTATCGAGGCATGATAAACGTACACACGCTCCCGCTGAGAGCATATGCGAAGGCTTAGCTATACTTTGCTATGTATGTTCGATTCTGCTTTTTGAAGAATGAGTGCGCGCAAAGGCGAGAAACCCCTCACAGCTCGGCGCGCCAGTTCCGCAGAGCACTTTTCTCCGTCTAGGCTAAAAGTAGCTATGCCTATTTATCTGCCTGTGCGCTGCTATCGAAGTGAGTGTATCGGCAAACGCAAAGAAGAGGAAGAAGGAACTAGTGGCTCGCAAACCTGCTCGACGTGCATCGTCTCAAACCTCTGCATCATCATCTCGTGCAGGGGGTTTGCGCAGTTCTGTGAGAGATTCGGCGACGAAAAAAATCACGCGAGCGCAAACGTCAGATGCCGATTCTTCGGCCTTTCGCCGTTTCTCGTCCGCTCCTTCGCCTGATCCCAGCTCGGAGGCTGCAGGGGAGAGCAGACATGACGGCATTGCGCTCGTACTGATTGCATGCGCAATTTTTGTGGCGCTCACCGAATGGTTCAAGCTTGAAGGGATTCTCCTCACTTTTCTTCATCACCTCGTGGCAGGTGCTGTTGGTCTATGTGCTTACGCGATTCCTGTGCTTGTGCTTTCCATCTCAGTTCGCCTCTTTATTCGGCGTTCTTCCGATACGCGCTGGCGTTTTATTGTGGCGACTGCGCTTCTTATTCTTGCTGCTGCAGGAACTTTGCATATCGCGTGCGGTGCTCCAGATCCAGCTGGTGGGTTTGCTGCGCTCGAAAGTGCAGGTGGAATTATCGGCTGGATGATTGGCGGTGCTCTCACTGCGCTCGTATCTGTGTGGGGTGCAGTGCCTGTACTTGTTTTGCTTGCATTCTATGCAGTTATCTTTGGTGCACATATATCGGTGCGCGATATCGTGGATTGGTTCCATATAAAAAATGAGGAGCATCGATCCGCTAAAGATTCTCGTAGCGATAGTGTGCAAAGCGATAGCACTGATGGTGACGATTCAGCCGATTCTCGTTCATCGCTCAGCGATCTTTTTGGAAGAGCCTCTCATTGTGATGCCGATGCTCATTTAGAGTCGGATACTGGCTCTGAATCTTCAGCGTCTGACGATTCTGCCGCTACTATTGTGGCTTCGGTTTCTGCTCAGCAAGGTGCAGCTGCGCAGTCTTCCGCCGATACGGTGATAGCTGAAGCTAAACCAGGGCGCGCTGGAGCTACGGCGGCAGCAGCTGAAAAGGCGGCGTCACGGGCACGCATTAAAGCTCCTAAGCCCACGCCAGCACCTAAGCGTGTGGAGCAAATGGAACTTTCGTCAAATATCACGTATACGCTGCCAGCATTTGATCTGCTGAAAGCAGGGCCTCCGCATAAGGAACGCTCACAGGTAAATGAAGACGTGGTGGAAGCACTCACTCGCGTGTTCGAAGAGTTTAAGGTTGATGCGCAGGTTGTTGGTTTTCAGCGAGGGCCAACCGTCACTCAATATGAGGTCGAGCTTGGACCTGGTGTGAAAGTCGATCGCGTCACTCAGCTTTCGAAAGATATTGCTTATGCGGTGGCGTCTCCTGATGTGCGTATTATTTCGCCAATTCCAGGTAAAAGTGCTATAGGTATTGAAATCCCGAATAAAGACCGTGAGATTGTTTATATCGGTGATGTACTGCGATCCTCTGTGGCTCACAAGAATCAGCATCCGCTTGCTGTGGGTGTGGGTAAAAACGTGGAGGGTAAATATGAGGTGGCAAACCTCAACAAGATGCCTCACTTGCTTGTGGCTGGTGCGACGGGAGCTGGTAAAAGCTCGTTTATCAATTCGCTGATCGTCTCGATTATGATGCGTGCGACTCCCGATCAGGTGCGCATGATTTTGGTGGATCCTAAGCGCGTGGAGCTCACGATTTATGCAGGTATTCCGCATCTGATCACTCCGATTATCACAAACCCCAAGAAAGCTGCCGATGCGCTTGAATGGGTGGTGAAAGAAATGGATCAGCGTTACGATGATCTTGCCACCTATCACTTCAAACATATTGACGATTTCAATAAAGCGATTCGTGAGGGTAAGGTGCGCAGCCTTGAAGGTTCTCAGCGCGAGCTGAAACCGTATCCATATCTGCTTGTGGTGGTTGATGAGCTGGCAGATTTGATGATGGTGGCGCCGCGCGACGTGGAAGCCTCGATTCAGCGTATTACTCAGCTTGCCCGTGCAGCTGGTATTCATCTCGTGCTCGCCACTCAGCGCCCGTCAGTTGATGTGGTCACTGGCTTAATTAAAGCAAATATCCCTTCACGCCTAGCATTTATGACGTCATCAGTCACGGATTCTCGCGTAATTCTTGATCAGCCTGGAGCAGAAAAACTCATCGGTATGGGAGATGCTCTCTTCCTGCCTTCTGGCGCCTCGAAGCCTCGCCGTTTACAGGGAGCGTGGGTTGATGAGGAAGAAATTGCGATTGTCGTCAAACACGTCAAAGAGCAGATGCAGCCTGTCTATCGCGACGACGTGATTCCTAAAGGGGAGAAGAAGAAAATTGATGACGATATTGGCGATGATCTTGAAACGCTTCTGCAAGCAGCGGAAATAGTGGTAAGCACGGAATATGCGGCAACTTCCATGCTGCAGCGCAAGCTCCGTATCGGTTTTGCTAAAGCTGGGCGTATGATGGATTTGCTGGAATCGCGTGGGATTGTTGGCCCAGCACAAGGGTCGAAAGCTCGCGATGTACTCGTCACTCCTGAGCAGCTCCCAGACGTGCTCGCCTTGATTCGAGGGGAAGAGGTCTCTCTTGAGAGCATTGGCGATTCTGATAATCGATATGCAGATGTGGAGGATTTAGGTGACGTCACCGAAGCGCGCGAAGCAAGCGAAGATATGAAGCCTTATGCGCATGAAAGTTCTTTAATACAGACCGAGACCGATACTCCTAGTACAGCAGATTCGGCTACAGCGGAATATGTATCTGAAGATACGAGTGAGAATGCATGGAGTATCTTTGAAAGTGAAGCCGCGCAGGGCGCCAATAACGGCGGCACTAATGACGATTGGCATGAGGGCGAGGCACAACGTGAGAATCGCACTGTCGTTATGCAGGTAGATTCGAGATATTTTGAAGATCCGCTTGCGCCTAAGCCTGAAACAGATGGTGACGATACAGACGGTGCATATTATTATGATATTGATGATCCGGATCGCCCAGACGATGAAGACGCATGGCAGCTCACTGGCAGAGGTAGGCGATAAGCATGGTACTCACCACAAAAAATGAGGGAGGCAACGAGGTTCCGTTGCTAAATCTTCCTAATGTGCTCACAATTATTCGCTTGGTTTTAGTGCCGCTGTTTGTGTTGCTCTATTGGGTGGATACTCCAGAGCGTAGGTGGTGGGCGTTGGCAGTATTTGTGCTTGCTGCCGTCACCGATAAATTTGATGGCAGTATTGCGCGCTCTTGGGGGCTTATCACTGATTTCGGAAAACTTGCTGATTCGATTGCTGATAAAGCACTCATTATTTCGGCGCTTCTGATGCTTTCTTGGCACGGCACCCTGTGGTGGTGGGTGACGATTCTTTTCATCATTCGCGAGCTTGGGATCACCTTTATGCGCTTGGCGCTCAAAGAACGCAAAGTGATGGCTGCTGGCTGGTGGGGTAAAGTGAAGATGATGGCACAAAGCTTAGGGATTACGCTTCTGCTCGTTCCGTGGGAATCGATTTTTGGTGACTATTATGCTGGCGTTTCCGATGCGTGGTCACCTGCGGCATTTGCCTGCTATATCGTAGGCTATATAGCAATTGGTATAGCGCTCTTTTTCGCTGTATTTTCGGCGTGGGGATACGTAAAAGAAGGTATTCGGCTTGTTCGGGGAGTTCCCGAGCAGAGGAGTTCCTGAGCAGAGCTGAGGAGGGTCAATCTACTCTTTCAACCAAAGCGGGGCTTATGTTGTTGGCGTCGTATGTGCGCTAGATTGGGCTTTAAGAAGTTGTACCAGTTTAAGTCGTTGCTGGCAATAAAGTATATCTCTAGGCGGTATCGGTATGTGTGAGGCTTGGCTCTTGTGTACCGTACAGGTCTAGCATCACGGCTAGTAGAGCTGTATACATGGCATTGGCGTGATTGCGAGAAGTAATGGTGAGCGTGAACGCAGCGGTGATGAAAAGGAAAAGTGGTATGCACAATTCTAGTAAAAGTGCAGCGGTGAGCGAAGCTGCTGGTATGAATGTTTGTGAAGTGTCTGAAACGAATACGCGTGAAGCAGGCAGTCATCTTGCTGCTCAAGCGCTGGCTGCGCTCCGTGCGTGTAAGGCAACGCTTGCTGTGGCTGAATCGCTCACAGGAGGTGCACTTGCTGCTGAAATTGTGAGCGTTCCAGGTGCTTCGCAGGTATTTCGCGGTGGCGCCGTCACCTATGCTACTGATACAAAAGCTGAAGTGCTGGGTGTAAGTGCTGAACGTTTGGCTCAGGCAGGGCCTGTTGATTCTTGTGTTGCTGAGCAGATGGCTCGCGGTGCGGCTCAACTATTTCGCGCTGATTATGCGCTTGCAACAACGGGTGTTGCGGGCCCCGGCTCTGCCGATGGGATTGAGGCAGGAACTGTTTTTGTAAGCGTATTTACGCCGCACGGCTCTTATACACGCCAGCTCACTTTGCGTGGAAATCGTGGGGACGTTCGAGCGGGCACAGTGGAAGCTGCTTTGCGCTTTTTGATAGAGTTCACAGAGAACACTCAGGTTGAAACGGGAAGATAATAGCCAGACAGTGCGTTAATACGTGTAGACGCCGAGATGAGCTTCCGCTCAGACTCTGCTATTGCCAGATGGCAGAGCTCGGCACAGGCAAACACAGATAGGACGATGCATGGTGATGCAGATTGATTCAACTGTTCATAATGAGCAGGTACTGATGCGTGAAGAGCTTGGCGATGTGCTACGTGAGTATCGTCAGAGGCAAGGGCGCACGCTTCGTGAAGTTTCATCTCAGGCACGTGTCTCTCTTGGTTATCTTTCTGAGGTGGAGCGTGGGCAGAAAGAAGCCTCATCCGAGCTTCTTGATTCGATTGCTGCAGCTCTCAATGTGCCGCTTAGCCACGTATTGAGGCTTGTGGCGGATCGTATGGATATTGCACAGGGCAGACCTACTCCAGCTATGCGTCATGCTGCTATGCGCGAGCAGGCACTGCGTGAGCAGGAGCGGCGAAATAAAGAGAATCTTGGTAAAGACATGGAAGAGAAGCAGATTCGCGAAGAGTTCATTCAGATTCCTGATTCGATTCCAGAAGCAATGATTCAGCGTGAACTTGCCGCTATGCTACGTAGGTAGGTGATTGTGCATAGCGTGGGTGGGCTGAGTTGTGGCGATGACGCACAGTGAATTTTGGAGCGTTATGGAGCGCGTTTTCCCAGAGGGTAGAGCGCGCTCTCTTGCGCAAGATCTCGTATTGCCAGAGCTTGGATTACTGACTCCCAATGAGGCTCTGGCTTGCGCAATAGAGCCGATTATTATCTGGCAAGAAATCGTTAAAGAAATGAGTTTGCCTTCTAGCTATCAGTATTTGCATCGTGTTAGTTTGCGTGATTTTCCCTCATAAGCGCCTACAGTTGTGTGTTCTATATGTGATGTGTGCGGATTGCATGCAAATGTGGAATACCTCATAGTGGCGTGGTGCAGGAATTCGAACGAATGTTCGGATAGAATTGGTCGCATGCAACGGAGATGGCATGAATATCCACGGTTATTTTTTTCGCCATTTTTTGCCTAAGGCGGAGCTTAACGTTGTGTATGGATAGTCGCTCGGAGAGGGCGAGCTCCATGAACGCCTGTTCTACTCACTGGCTTCGGCCCCGAAATAAAGGAATACTTATGGCTGCACCTAAGAAAAGCACGAATATTTCAGTTTCTCCCGCGACGGATCGAGAAAAAGCATTGAGCGCTGCGCTTGGGCAGATTGATCGTCAGTTTGGCAAAGGTTCGGCCATGCGTCTGGGTGATAAGCCAACTCAGAATGTACAAGTTATCCCAACAGGTTCTTTGGCTCTCGATATTGCTTTGGGAATCGGTGGGTTGCCGCGCGGGCGCGTGGTAGAAATTTATGGGCCGGAATCGTCAGGTAAAACGACGGTCGCTTTGCATGCTGTAGCAAATGCTCAGTCAGCTGGTGGTATTGCCGCATTTATTGACGCCGAGCATGCGCTCGATCCTCAGTACGCGCGCAAGCTGGGAGTCGATACCGATGCGCTTATTGTGTCTCAGCCAGATACGGGCGAGCAGGCTCTTGAGATTGCGGATATGCTCATTCGTTCGGGTGCACTCGATATTATCGTGATCGATTCGGTTGCGGCTCTTGTGCCTAAAGCCGAAATTGAAGGAGATATGGGCGATTCCCATGTTGGTCTGCAGGCTCGCTTGATGAGCCAAGCCCTGCGTAAGATCACAGGAGCACTTTCTGCTTCAGGTACAACAGCTATTTTTATTAACCAGCTGCGGGAAAAAATTGGCGTCTTTTACGGTAGCCCTGAGACGACAACAGGTGGCAAGGCGCTGAAATTCTATGCGTCTGTACGCTTGGATGTGCGTCGAACCGAAACTATTAAAGAGGGAGCGCAGCCAGTTGGCAACCGTACGCGGGTAAAAGTTGTGAAAAATAAGATGGCTCCGCCGTTTAAACAGGCAGAGTTCGATATTCTTTATGGTGAGGGAATTTCCGTTGAGGGTGGAATTCTCGATATGGCAGTCGCATGCGACGTTGTGAAAAAATCTGGTGCATGGTACACCTACGAGGGCGATCAGCTCGGGCAAGGAAAAGAAAAAGTACGCCGATTGCTTATCGATAATCCAGAAATAGCGGCAGAAATTGAACACAAGGTGAAAGTCCAGCTCGGAATAGAGCAGCCTGCAGAAGGTGAAGCAACTGGCGAAGAAAAGAATCTTCCTGAGTTTGACGATTCAATTGAGCTAGATACTTCGGGTTTTGATCCAAACGCTTAATCAGATTTCGCGTGCTTAGAGAATATCTAGCTTATGGTTAATTATGCTGAAGAAGCAGATTTCATTGGGAGGAAAAAGCCTAAGAAATTTGTGAGTGCTGCTGAGGCGAAAGCTCGCCGTGATGCGCGCAATGCTGCTCGTTCTGAAAGTGATTGGCGCTCGTATGCCCGTGAGGTTGTCTATCGTCAGCTCGGTATGCGCGATCGTTCCTCGCATGAGCTCCTCACAGCTCTCCATGCGAGAGAGGTGCCTGATATTATTGCACAGGAAACTGTGCGGGCATTTATTGAATCGGATATCGTCAATGATACTCGCTTCGCACAAAGTTTTGTGCGTATGCGTTTTGCCGAAAAGTCGATTTCCCGTCGATCGTTAGCTATTGAGCTGGCAAAACGGGGAATCGATCCTGATGATGCTCAGGCGGCGCTCGAGCAGATCGATGCAGACGCAGAAGAGGAATCTGCACGTGATTTCGCGCGCAAAAAATCTCGCACAATGGTGGGGCTTGAGCAAGTCGTGGCTTATCGTCGTCTTTATGGGGCGCTGGCTCGCAGAGGCTTTAGCCCGAGTGTGAGCAGAGCGGCAATCGCTAATGCTCTCACGGAATTGAGGCAAGAAGAAGACAATGGCTAGACTAGCCAAGATAGCTAACGACAATACAAACGGTTTACTTAGAATAGATAACGCGATGAAAATAGATAATTCAGCTCAAACGTATGCATTGCGCACACTTGGCTGCCAAATGAACGTGCACGATTCAGAGCGTCTTGCAGGTCTGCTCGATCAAGCAGGATATGTTCCTGTAGAGATGGTGCCAGAAAAAGCTGCCCGAGCCACTCTTGCGGGAGATCAGGGAGCCGATGTGCTCGTTATCAATACGTGCTCAGTTCGGGAAAATGCTGCAACGAAATTATTTGGTAATTTAGGGCAGCTTGCCGACGTTAAGCGTAATCGACCTGGTATGCAGATTGCTGTTGCTGGCTGTCTGGCTCAGCAACTGCGTGATGGTATTGTGGAAAAAGCGCCATGGGTAGACGTCGTATTAGGCACACACAATCTTGATGTGCTTCCTGCTCTTCTTGAGCGAGCACGGCACAATCATCGTGCAGCGGTCGAAATCGAAGAATCTTTGAAAGTTTTCCCTTCTACTCTTCCTTCGCATCGAGAGTCTGTGTATGCGGCATGGGTGAGTATTTCTGTGGGGTGTAATAACACATGCACATTCTGTATTGTTCCGCACTTGCGTGGTAAAGAGCATGATCGCCGTCCAGGAGATGTGCTTGCTGAAATTGAAGCTGTTGTGGCTGAGGGAGCTATTGAAGTCACCCTCCTCGGGCAAAACGTCAATTCATATGGTGTTGATTTCGGGGATCGAGGAGCATTCGCGAAACTCCTTCGCCGTGCAGGTGAGATCGAGGGGCTTGAGCGCGTGAGATTCACATCCCCACACCCAGCAATGTTTACCGATGATGTGATTGATGCTATGGCTGCGACGCCTAAAGTCATGCCTTCACTGCATATGCCTTTGCAATCTGGATCAGATTCAATTTTGAAAGCTATGAGGCGTTCCTATCGTTGCACGAAATTTCTTGGAATTTTAGATCGAGTTCGTGAGCGTATTCCTCATGCTGCTATCACCACGGATATTATCGTTGGTTTCCCTGGGGAAACAGATAAGGACTTCGAAGATACATTGCGCGTGGTAGAGCAAGCGCGTTTCAGCTCGGCATTCACCTTCCTTTATTCTCCGCGCCCTGGCACTCCAGCGGCGACGATGGGTAATCAAGTTCCAGAAGACGTCAAACATGAGCGTTTTAACCGTTTGGTAGAGCTTCAGCAGCGTATATCGACCGAAGAAAATATTGCGCGTGAAGGGAGCGTAGTTGAGGTTCTCGTTGCTGAAGGTGAAGGGCGAAAAGACTCAGAAACTGAGCGACTATCAGGTAGAGCAGCAGATAATCGTCTCGTTCACGTAGCTTTGCCTACTGGCTGCGCTGAACGCCCGCGCCCAGGCGATATGGTTCGCGCAATCGTCACACATGGCGCTCCTAGCTATCTTGTGGCAGATTCAGGGCTTGAAGGCGGTTTGTTTGAGGTGCGTCGCACACGTGCGGGAGACGCTTGGGAGGAAATGGTTCGCCGTCAAGCACAGCTTCAAGCAGAGGCTGAAGGTGCGGCTCCTGTAGCACTTGGCTTGCCGTCAATTCGGGTTCGTTCGCATGAATGACATTTCGCAGAGGCGCCAAGATAACCCGCACTGTGTGCACAATTCAATTCCAATCGTGGCGCTTGTCGGGCCAACTGCCAGCGGAAAAACTGCACTGTCTATTGCTCTTGCTCAGATGCTCGGCGGTGCCGACTGCGTGGAAATCGTATCGGCTGACGCTATGCAGCTTTATCGAGGTATGGATATTGGCACAGCAAAAGCGACTATCCACGAGCGGCAGGGGATTAGGCACCACCAGATCGACGTCCTTGATGTACGAGATGAAGCATCTGTTGCGGTATATCAGCGCGAAGCTCGCAAAGATATTGAAGATATTATGGCACGTGGAAAAGTTCCTATGCTTGTTGGCGGCTCAGGGCTGTACGTCTCTGCTGCGCTCGACGAATTAGATTTTCCAGGCACCTGTGTGCACATCCGAGCTGAGCTAGAAGAGATCGCCGCTACGGAAGGGCTTGAGCCGCTTATTGCTGAGCTGCGTAAACGAGATCCTCGCTCTGCTGCCGTTATAGATCTTGCAAACCCTCGCAGAGTGATTCGAGCTTTGGAGGTTGTGCGGCTCACAGGCAAATCTTTTACGCCAGTCTTCCCTCGGCATACGAGCCACTATTCAAAAATTCTTCACATCGGAATTAAGGCAGAGCGTCCGTTTTTAGACCCGAGAATTGAGCGCCGTGCGCGAGATATGTTTGAAAATGGACTGCTCGAAGAAACTCACGACTTGCTAAATCATGGTTTGAAAGAAGGATCGACTGCTCGTAAAGCCACAGGATATTCTCAGGCAATAGACGTTCTTGAAGGGAATATCGATATCGAGCAAGCAATAGAAAGCACAGCTGTGGCTACACGTCACCTAGCAAAGAAACAACGCACATGGTTTAAGGCTGATAAGAGAATAGAATGGCTCCGCCCAGATTTGGATAGTGGGCAGTATGTGAATGGTAGCACTCCTACGGATACTAGATGTGGTGTGGATAGTGCTGATGATGAGATACTTCTCCGCCACAAGCAGGCAGTAGCTCGAGTAGAGGATATTCATGTACAGGAGCCTCAGGTACACGTGCCGCATACGAGTAATTCATTGAGTAATTCATTGAACGATTCACACACAGAGGTAGGGGAAGCCTTCCTCGATCACGTGTGTGCGAAAATTAAATTGATGCGTCAAGGTCAAGGAATGTGATGCGGGAGGAGGACGTTGTGCGCGATATGGCTGGTATAGGCGATGTAAATGATAAGAGCGGCATACAAAGCAAAGATAATAAGACTCTTGATTTATTCACCACTGAGGGTACGGCTCTCCAAGCGGATCCTGCATATCAGCGCGAATGGGCAGGTAGTGATTTTGAGCGTGAAATTCGTTCCTCGTTTCGCCGTGTAGGTGATCTAAGTGAAGGATCCCATGAAGAAGACTCGGATGTAGAGTATCGTCAGCTTCGTTTAGAAAAAGTCGTGCTGGTAGGGCTTTGGTGCGAAGGCACTCTCAAAGAAGCTGAAGATTCCTTGAGAGAACTTGCCGCGCTCGCACAGACGGCAGGCTCTACTGTGCTCGACGGCATGATTCAAAAGAGGCAGAAGCCTGATCCTGCCACCTATTTAGGATCTGGAAAAGCGCGAGAGTTAGCAGATATTGTGCGTGCAGAAGGTGCCGACACAGTGATTGCTAATTCAGAGCTGGCGCCCTCGCAGCGGCGAGCATTAGAAGATATTGTCAATGTGAAAGTGATTGACCGTACTGCACTTATTCTCGATATTTTTGCTCAGCACGCCAAAAGCCGTGAAGGTAAGGCTCAGGTGGAGCTGGCGCAGTTAGATTATCTTCTTCCCCGTTTGCGTGGTTGGGGTGAATCGATGAGTCGGCAGGCTGGCGGGCGCGTGGCTGGCGGCGCCGGTATCGGTTCGCGCGGGCCAGGGGAGACGAAAATTGAGCTGGATCGTCGCAGAATCCGAACGCGAATGGCAAAGCTGCGCCGCGATATCGATGCTATGAAAGCAGGGCGAGCTAATCGTCGTCAGAATCGCAGACGACGCCACGTACCTTCAGTTGCTGTGGTGGGATATACCAATGCTGGAAAATCATCACTCATGAATGTGCTCAGTGGTGCTGGAGTATTGGTAGAAAATGCTTTGTTTGCTACTCTCGATCCCACAGTTCGCAAAATCATAGCTGCTGACGGGCGAGCGTATACGTTGGTAGATACGGTAGGTTTCGTACGAGCTTTGCCTACGCAGCTGGTGGAAGCGTTTCGCTCAACTCTTGAAGAAGTTGAAGAAGCAGATCTCATTATGCATGTGGTCGATTCTTCGCATACAGATCCAGTTGGGCAGGTCGATGCTGTGCACGAGGTGATGCGCACTATCCCAGGCGCCTTGGATATTCCTGAACTGATTGTGCTTGCAAAAGCTGATTTGGCAGACCCAATTGCACTCACTGCGTTGCGTACGCGCTATCCTGATTCCGTTATTGTGAGTGCCGTGACGAGTGAGGGAATTGATCAGCTTCGTGCTGCTATTGAATCGCGTCTTCCTCGCCCGAGCATGGATATTGATGCTGTGATTCCTTATTCGCATGGCGAACTTGTGGCCCATGCGCACGCAGAGGGTGAGGTGCTCAGCGAATCCTATACAGCTGCTGGTACTCATATTCGTGCACGCGTTTTGCCTGATCTTTATGCGGCAATTGCTGCTGTTTCGAGCAATGGTGTGCAGGCGTGAATATGCAACACGCGTAGAGGATATTCGCAATGCAAGATAATCGTGAAAGAAAGTCTAAGAATGCTACGCAACCTGTGAGCGCTTGGGTGCTACGTGAAGAAGCGGCAAAAGAAAAAGAAGCGTGTAAGCAGGCATTGAATGAGCAGCTATTGAATGAGCAACCGCTGGATGAGCAGCCTGCGAGCAAACGAGCATCGCGCCAGTATTCGAGCGAAAACGAATTTGAGTATAACGCATTGGCTGTGCTTGAAACTGTGGTCAATGAGCTTGGTGGGCAGTGCCGAAGCGGGCAGGAAGAGATGGTAAGGGGTATTGCGCGCACGCTCGAAAAAACAGGGCATCTTATTGTGCAGGCAGGTACGGGAACAGGAAAATCGTTTGCATATCTCGTCCCAGCATTACTCTGGTGTGTTGAGCGAGATCGGAAAATAATTGTCTCCACAGCAACCTTGGCTTTGCAGCGTCAAATTATGCTTCATGATGCTCCATTAGTTGCTCGCGCAGTAGGATCTGTGGCAGCTCGAATGCCCAAAGTTGCTCTGCTTAAAGGGTGGAATAACTACGCGTGCCTGCGTAAAGCTGCAGGTGGGTATCCTGAAGATGGTGCTCTCCTTTCGCGCATAGAGGCAGAATATGGTTCGCTTTCTAGCACTGCAGCTGGTGAAGAAGTAATGCGCGTACGTGATTGGGCAATGGCGTCAGCAACAGGTGATCGTGACGATTTAATGCCTGGCGTGAGCGATAGAATATGGGCGCAAGTTTCGGTGCCGAAACAAGAATGTATCGGTGAAAGCTGCCCGCTGCGCGATTCGTGCTTTCCTCATCTTGCCCGTCTAGAAGCAGACGAAGCTGATCTCGTCGTTACCAATCATTCGATGCTGGGAGTTGCGGCTGCAGGGACGCCGATACTTCCGAATACTGACGCCTATATTATCGATGAGGCTCACGTGCTTGTTGAAAGGGTGACGTCGCAGCTCACCCAAACGTTGAGCAAATATGATGTCACGGGAGTTGCACGTCTTATGCGCCGCTCAGCTCTCGACGATTGTATGCTTGATTCTGCTGCAGAAGAACTCGACGACGTGTTGCGTTCACTTCCTGAGGCGCGCATTGAAGAGTTGCCATCCGAGCTGATCGATGCGATTGCTCGCGTGCTTGGGCGCGTGCAGGAGGCGTGTGCGGAGCTTGAATCAATGAAGCCTAACGGTGACGAGCAGGCAATTTTACGCCAGATTCTACGCTCGCGCCTGAGCGATATTGAATCGATGTGCTCTGAGTTGCTTACGGGGGCTGTAGCTAACGGAAGCCTTGTGGTGTGGAACGCTGTAGTTGGTGATGATACGTATCGTCTCTATGCTGCGCCTCTGGATGTGTCTGCCGCTCTTGCTACGCGTTTATTTTCTGAGCAGGCAGCGATACTTACCTCGGCAACATTAAAAATCGGCGGTACGTTTAATCCTGTAGCTCACCGCGTTGGTTTTGATATTCTCAAAGATCGCCCATGGGAAGGGCTAGATGTTGGCACGCCATTTGACTATGCAAAGCAGGGAATTCTCTACGTCGCACAGCATCTGCCAGAGCCTGGTAAGCAAGGATATGGCGAGGAGTATCTTGAGGAAATTTTGGCTCTTATGCGTGCGAGTGGCGGAGGAGCGCTTGGGCTTTTTACTTCTCGTGCTGCTGCTGAGCGGGCTGCCGATTATATGCGGGAGCATTCGAGCTTTTCTGTACTGTGCCAGGGAGAAGATCAGCTTCCCACGTTGATTGAGCGTTTCAAAGATGATGATGCTTCTTCTCTTTTCGGCACTATGGCACTTTGGCAAGGAGTTGATGTGCCTGGGCGTACGCTGCGCTTAGTGATTATTGATCGTATACCGTTTCCTCGTCCTAATGAGCCGCTCACTCAAGCGCGCACAGAAGCGGTGCAGGCAGCGAAACGAAATGCGTTTATGGAGGTGAGCGCTACTCAAGCTGCTCTCCTTTTAGCTCAAGGAGCTGGGCGTTTGCTTAGGCGCATCGACGATCGCGGAGTTGTGGCAGTATTGGATTCACGGCTGTGCACGAAACGTTATGCAAGCTTTTTGTTGGCGTCAATGCCTCCGATGTGGCGAACAACCAGTTTAGAGACGGTCTGTGGAGCTCTTCAACGCTTGATTTCTTCGTATTAGGAATGCAATGCCTTCCCAGGAAAAGTGAGATTGTATCTTAGTGGTGCATCCGTGCAGGTAGAGTGAGCGTTTTTAACTGCTCGCAATGCTCAGCAACAATGGCGCATTCACTCAGGTAGAGTGAGCATAGCTTCCTAGGAAGAGTGAGGTGGCAAGATATGGTTTGAAAAACTGGAGTTGGGTAGGGGGATTTAAGAAGAGCAGAATTCGGTACTGGTGAGTCTGCGAATATGATGTCTGGAAAGATATGGTTTACCAAAAAGTATATGGCTGCAGGAGGCGTAGCTTGCGAAAGTAAAGAGCTAAAAAGAGGGTAGGCTGCTGAAAGCAGATAGGCTGGGCTGGAGATAGTAAGGTCTAATCAAGGATAGTAAGGTCTAATCAAGAGGATAGGATTCAGCGAGGTAGCTATATGCTTAAGCGGAGAGGGCGCTCTACCTAGAAAGAAGATTTCCTGCTTGTGCTATGTTTTGTTGCTTGCTGTGCCTCGTCTGCTTAGAGTGAGCGCAAGACGGAGACGACGCGCCCGAGAATAGTGGCATCATCGCCAAAAATTGGTTCGTATGCATCGTTGCATGGTAAGAACCATACGTGCCCATCTTGTTTGCGAAATACCTTGACCGTGGCTTCGCCGTCAATCATTGCGGCAACGATTTCTCCTTGCTCTGCAACTGGTTGCTCTCGGATCACAACGTAATCTCCATCGCAAATTGCGGCGTCGATCATCGATTCGCCTTTGACGCGCAGGATAAACATTTTCCCCCTGCCCGTGAGCTGCCGAGGCAGTGGGAACGTATCGTCAATGCATTGTTCTGCAAGAATTGGAGTGCCGGCAGCAATCGTCCCCACAAGCGGAGCGAATACGGTATCGGAAGAAAACTGTTCGTAAATATTTTTGTGCTGTGCTTCATTGATTGAATCTGAGGGCGATTCAGTTGGTACTGATCGTATATGTGGTGACGTTGCTGCAGAGAGGTGGGAGTGGGGTAGGCAGTGATGGTCTGAGGCGTGTGTGTACGTGTTGGCAGAGGTGTGTGTAGAAGTATGTGCAGAGGTGCGTGAAAGTATGTGCTTAGAGGTGTGTGTAGGGGCGGAAGATTCTTCTAAGCGTCCTGTTTCTAAGTTGAGCTGATTACCTCGTTCCGTCACTTCAATAGTTCGAGAACGCCGAGCATCGCGCTGAATAAGCCCAGCTTGTTCGAGAATGTCGAGTTGATATTGCACAGATGAAGGAGAAGAGAGCCCCACAGTCATTGCGATTTCTCGCACGGTTGGCGGAAAACCACGATCGTTAATTCCTTCTCGAATCGTCCCTAAAATTCGCAACTGGCGATCCGTAAGATTGAGCGGAAGTGATCGTGCCATAATAGTTCCTTCGTTGGGCGCCGAGCTGTAGCGAAATGCTATGTGGTGTATTCGGCGGATTCTCTCCGTTTTGTGCAAGCCATATCTCAAACAGGCGTCTACTGTTGGTGCGCTGAAAGAAATTTTTTCTGAAAATTTACCCAAAGCGGCTGATTAGCTTGTAATAGCAGTTTACGCACTAGAAAAGAAAAGTTCAAACACTTGTTCGGCGTTTTCGAACGAATGTTCTAGACAATTCTTCATGTGGTGTGTATAGTTACTGTTAGAAGATACCGAACAAGTGTTCGAATATAAGGAGAAATTATGAGTGTTATGCCGATTGAAGAGATTGTGGAATTTTTTCCTGTGAAACAGCAGGAGTGCCGTCGAGAAAGTTCTGTTTCTTTCGCGCGTCGTGATCGTGTGAAAGTTCGATCTGCTGTGCGCCCCGATGTACCGTGCACGTATGTCGAGAGGTCGCTGCGTGTTGTGCCTGATCTTTCCCATGGTTTTTCTTCTGTTGGTCATACAGATCGCATGCATCATACAGATCGCATAAAGGGTATGCGATCAAGCTTATCTCCTATGCCTAGTCGAGAAGAATACAGTGCGCAGTGCGGCGTTGAAAGAAATGTTTCCTTTAGAAAGCGAAGTGCGAAGCGTAGTGCGGATATATCTAAGTCTGTACGTACTGGGGAGTTGCCTTCATCTATGCCAAGCCGTACTCTGCCTTCTGCTCATCGTCGGATATCTGCTCAGTCGTCTATGTCAATGCCATTAACGGGTGCGGGAAATTCCACTGCAGAGCCGTTGTTCTCTCATGCGATGAAAATGGTTGTGATAGGAGGGGTTGTTGTTGGGCTTATGTGTCTAATGTTTTCTTTTGGTCTTAGTACAGCATTCCACACGGGGTTAATGTGATGTTTTATCGTTTAATGTGATGTTTTATCGTTGAATCAAGGTGGTGTTTGGCGTAGGCATATACGGATCTATACCGATCAATGCTGCTCGTATGAATAGCATGATGCGATCCTGGAGTAATTTTTCGTGAAAATTTTGAAGGAACCTCACAATCGCGGTAATTTATCGGTATGCATTGCCCATTTTGCCGTTATCCCGATTCGCGCGTTATCGATTCACGTACTAGTGACGATGGAAAAGTTGTTCGCCGTAGGCGTGAATGCCCAGAGTGTAAAGGGCGTTTTACTACGCTCGAAACAACGACGCTCGTCGTTGCCAAACGCTCGGGTGCAATGGAGCCGTTTAGTAGAGATAAAGTAATTGAAGGTATACGCAAGGCATCTTCTGGTCGTCCAATTTCCCCTGATCAGCTTGCACTACTTGCGCAGACGGTTGAAGAATCTATTCGTTCGCAGGGGTCGTCTGTTGTCACAACAGACGAAGTTGGTAAAGCAATTCTTGAACCGTTGCGTCAACTTGATGAAGTTGCCTATCTGCGATTTGCCTCAGTCTATTCTAATTTTGATTCGATTGATGATTTTGAGCATATTATTGGTCAGCTTCGTGCATCAGATCAGAAATAAAAAATTCACTGCGATGTATTATCTGTGCTAAGGGCGGAATATAGCTCGGCAGATTCCGTGCTCTACTTCTGAAGCTGTTATCGCATGCATAGATGTGCAAAACCTATGGCATATCTGGGAGGAAGCTAGCAGTATGTGCTATCCCATGCGAGCTGTACAAAACTTTCCGTCAACACGACCTTTGCTGGATAAGCTATACAGGTAAATACTAGAGCGAGCAGATATTAGAGGGCGTCGTTAGAATTCTCGGCAGCCTTTTCATCGGAGTCCAGCGGCTCATCGGAGTCTAGCGGCTCATCGGAGTCTAGCGGCTCTTTGATTTTGCTAGTGTTTAGATTCTCTTCAGTTTCACTGGAAATATCTTTAGCGCTATCGCCGGTACCCTCAATCGATGAACTTGATTTTCCTTTTAGTGCTTCCGTTGTTTCAGTAAGAACTTCGTTGAGGTTTTCAACTTTATCTCTCAGATTTGCGGTGGTATCGCTAATTGCCTCATTCAGAGCTTCCATCGTCCCCTTCAAGGCATCACTGACAATTTCTGCTCGCTCTGCCGCGACTGCTTGAACAGCTGAAAGTTTTTCTTTCCATTCTCCATGGTTAAGCTCCCATGTGCTCAAGCTTTCTTTCACGTTCTTCCTTAAGGTTTTACCGAGCTGTGAGCGGGGAAGATCATCAAGCACAGCAATTGATTTTGGCAGAGCATAGTGCGATATTTTCTTTTCCGCCCATGCCCGCACACCTGCAAGATCAACTGCAGCTCCTGGCTCAAGTACGAGAGCCGCCACAACTGCTTCTGTTTTAGAATCGACCGGCATGCCGACAACAGCCACATCGCGCACGCCAGGCATATCACGCAACGCTGCTTCTACTTCTGAAGGATAGATGTTAAAACCACCGTTGATAATCATTTCTTTTCGGCGGTCAGCCATCACGAGAAAGCCGTCGTCCCAGCGAGCCAAATCTCCCGTACGTAAAAATCCGTCTTCGGTGAGTGCAAGAGCTGTTTCTTCTGGATCGTTGAGATAGCCAGTGAAAACTTGAGGACCTCGCACAAGAAGTTCTCCCACAGTTCCTTCACCGTAGACTTCGGAAATATCTTCGGGATTAACGATTTTTACTTCAGTCGAAGGGAAAGGCAGACCAAGAGTAGATGGGCGCCTTTGTGCAGAAAGTGGAGAACCAGAAATAACGGGGCTTGCCTCCGTCATACCATATCCCTCGATAAGGAAACCGCCAGTAGCTTTTTCCCAGCGTTCGGCAAGAGTTGGATCGAGAGCCATCGCTCCTGAAATACTGTAACGGATTGACTTTAAATGAGGCTTCTTATGCTCGGGCAGTTTATCTACTGCATCCAAGATTCGTTTAAACATCGGCGGCACACCGCCAAAAAAAGTGATGGGGTGGCGCTTATGGGCAGCGAGTAGCATATCGACGTCAAATGACGGGAGCATTACCTGCGTTGCGGCGAGGTTTACGCACGCAGATAGTGAAAGTTGCAGACCGAAAGCATGGAAAAATGGGAGCACTGCACCGACGGTTTCTTCTCCGCGTTTCATCTGCTTCAGCCATGCGAGCACTTGAGTTGCATTTGCAACAATATTTCTATGAGTGAGCTGTACTGATTTAGGAGTGCCTGTAGTGCCGCCTGTCTGAATCAGCACAGCCACATCGTCAAGATCTGGATCAGGGATAGATTCGAGATGCATTGGTTTGGCGTGTGAAACCTGGTTATCCCACGAATGGACACCCGGAGGAATTTTTCCGCGAAGTTTGGCACGCTGTGCTTGAGTTGCTTTAAGCGGAAGCTTCAAAAGAAATTGCGATGTCGAGGGGAGCGCTTTTGTGAGATCTACCGCTAAAAATGTGTAGCCCATAATGGAGCCTGCAGCGAGAGTCTCAATCGTTTTCTCCCATGCAATCACAACGCGCGATCCTACTCGCTCCAACTGCTCAATCAATTGTTCGCGCGGTGCGAGAGGGTTGTGTTCAGATGCGATAGCTCCGAGTGCTTGAATCGCATAAAACGCCACATAATGCTGAGGGCAGTTCGGCAAAATAAGTGAGACGCAATCGCCTGGACGTACTCCGCACATTGCCAGAGCCGTCACAGCCTGCTGCACCTGCTTGTAAATATCGTCGTAGGTGAAATTACGGCCAAGGAAATCAATGGCAATCCGCTCAGGGAAATCTCTATGTGCCTGTATGAGCGCGTGAGAGATAGGTGTCGTCACTTCCTGAATATTCGTTGGGACACCGGGCAAATAGTGCTCGTGAGCGCGTTTCATCATCGTGACCATGCTGTGATTCCTCTGCTTTTCGAATAATCCTTTATCGGACAAGCCGCAAACGAATATGAGCAGCTGATTTCTCCAGTTCTGCCATCGCTTGTGCAGTGATTGGCGATGACGTATCGGTAATCATATAGCCCATATCGCCGTCTGTTGCCAAGCTTTGATAGGTGACGTTAATACCTGCATCACTGAAAAGATTATTAACGCGAGCAAGAGCACCTGGAGTGTTGTGGTGAATCCATGCCACGCGGTGCAGCGGCTCGTCCATCGGCACAGTAATATTGGGGATATTGACAGACATTTCGGTGGCGCCAGTTGCCGCATAATGCATGAGCTTAGCAGAAACATACTGCCCGATGCTCTCTTGGGCTTCAAGGGTTGAACCGCCGATGTGGGGAGTAAGCACAGTGTTGGGAATCCCGAGGAGAGGTGAATCGAACGGTTCATCATTATTATTCGGCTCTTCAGGGAAGACGTCTACGCCTGCACCTTCCAATGAGCCATCGAGCAGCTTTTCGCGCAGCGCCTCAACGTCTACGAGGCTTCCTCGCGCTAAATTGAGGAAAATCGCGCCGTGCTTCATCTTCTCAAACATCTCTCGCGAGAAGAATCCTGTATTGGAGGCGCGCCCATCGATATGGAGGGTGACGACATCAGCTTCTTCGAGCAGCTCGTCTAAATTGTGCACTCTGCGAGCATTTCCGATAGCAAGTTTTTCGGCAATATCGTAGAAGATGACGTTCATACCGAGCGCTTCAGCAACTACGCTGACTTGCGTACCGATAGATCCGTAGCCAATAATTCCGATTGTCTTTCCGCGCACCTCATGCGACCCTTCAGAAGTCTTTTTCCATGAATGCTTCTGTAGTTCTTTATCGTGCCTAGGGATATTGCGGGTGAGCATAATCATCTCAGCGATCACCATTTCGACCACAGATCGCGTATTTGAGTAGGGTGCGTTAAACACGGCAATACCTCGTTCGGCTGCCGCGTGAAGATCAATCTGGTTCGTGCCGATAGAAAATGTACCGACTGCTGTGAGATGCTGTGATGCTTCAAGGACTCGCTCAGTGACCATCGTCTTGGATCGAATGCCGAGCATATCGACGTCTGCAAGAGCTGCAATGAGGTCATCTTCGTCGAGCGCGCCAGAAATACGTTGAACCTCGTATCCATATCGCAGAAACGTTTCATCTGCGATAGTGTGCGGATTTTCGAGTAACAAAATCTTTGGCATAATCCAAGATCTCCTTCGTGTGATCGATGGGTTCACGCATACACACCCGCTATGGGCTGCGGTGCATGAGGCGATCTAGTAGTGAAATTGTCACCTCTATAGTACGAGATTCTGTGAAGATTGGTGGCAACGTCTCGCATCAATTTTTGCTTCACATGAGAATATATGTAGGAAAATTGGCTGAAATACGGGGAAAGCTGGTGTGAGAAAACCAATAAGAAGTTGGAAAATCAGGTACGTGAATATGTGAAGTAAGAAATAACTTATAGCCCTTCTGGTAGCGTTTCTGTGCTCAGCACATTCAAATGTTTGGTGGCACGAGTGAGTGCCACATATAGATTGCCGAGGCTTTCGTCTGCAATGCGCTGGGGCTCGTAGACGATCACGGAATCATATTCTAAGCCCTTTGCCATCTGTGCTGTCGCGAATGATACGTGATGATCGTCGCGCGTTATATTCCACTCAGCAATAGCAGGGAGAACGCTTTCGGGCACAATAATAGCGAGTGTTCCAAATCCTTCACCATATTCTGCGGTGAGCATAGCGCACTCGCGCTCTACAGTGCTGGCTATGGTGCTGCGTGCGTTATCGGAAGTGACGATTGTGCCTGAGTAGCACTCTGGCAGGTCACGTACGCCGTGCACGGGTCTCACATTCACCCCGAGCGCTGCCATCGCTTGCGCTGCGCGATCTAGAATAGACGATGGTGTGCGGTAAGAAATCGTCAATTCTTCAACATGCGCCCACTGGCTAAGCTCTCCAAGGGTATCTGCCCATGTGCTGGTGGGTTCTCCATGTACTCGCTGGTCAAGATCGCCCACAATCGTCATTGAACGCGCAGGATTGCGCCGTGCCACCATCGCCCACTGCATGGGGGTGAGCTCCTGAGCCTCGTCTACTACTACATGCCCATAGGTCCAGGTTCGGTCAGCTGCGGCGGTCTGTGCAAGCGAAATATCTGCTCCGTAGTTATTGACGCGCTGGGTGAGCATAGAAGAGGAGACAATTCCCCCGCCAAGCCCCATTGCTGCCATCGTTTCTTCCACATAAGATGAGAGCTGTTGGCTGTGTTGCTCATTTTCTCGTGTGTCTGCTTTGCTGTGTGTGTGATTAAAGCGGCGTTGCATATCGGTAGGAAAATCTCCGAGGTACTCGGCGAGTTCATCGAGTATGGCAATATCATCGATCGAATATCCGCTTGCACGCTCACGGCGAAGAAGTAAGCGCTCGTGCTCTGAAAGCTCTGGAGCAATACGCTCGAGCAGTTCAGGCCATTTGAATAGATGTTCTAGCAGCCATTGTGGTGACGAAGGGAGCCAGTGGCGGTTTACCTCACGGCGCACATCTGGATCCTCAGCAATATCGGCAACTATCCATGGCGATTCGTGAAGTGACGTCTCTAAGGCGGCAGCTAAACGAGAAGCGAGAAGATCTACAAGGTATGTTGCATATACTGTGCGGGCATGGTTGTGCCGTTTGCCAGATTGTCGTGCACGCGTTTGAGCTGCTGCAACATCGTCGGGAGTGAGGAAGATGCGTTTGCCAGAGATCGTAAAATGTACGGGCGCGGTAAGCGGTTTTTGCAGCACTGCTTTTATCGAGCGTTTGCATATTGTGCGCCAGATAAGGCGAGATTTAATGTCGCAGACCTCGCGCGATTCTTTCAGCGTTGGCGTTACGCCAGGAAAAAGCTCAGCGATTGTAGTAGCGACGACGTTGGATTCTCCCAGAGAGGGGAGTACTTGGTCGATATACGCTAAGAAACGAGAAGAAGGTCCGATGAGCAGTACGCCCGAGCTGGCTAGGCGCTTACGTTCCGAATAGAGAAGATAGGCGGCGCGGTGTAAAGCGACTGCGGTTTTTCCTGTGCCGGGTCCGCCTTGAACTACTAATATTCCTTTTCCTGGCGCTCGGATTATGCGATCTTGTTCTACTTGAATAGTGGCGACGATATCGCCCATTTTGCCGTCTCGTGCCTTGCTCATTGCGGCCATCAGGGCGCCTTCGCCAGTGAGATTGAGCATATCGTTTGCAGCTCCGTCTGCTGTTAGGAGTTCATCTTCTACGCCAGTGACTGTGCGAAATCGTGTTTGGATATGGCGACGGCGTCGCACGTTTCCCGGCTGAGCGGCAGTTGCCTGATAGAAGGGCTGCGATTGGGGGGCTCGCCAATCGGTGAGCAGAATGTTTTTTTCGCTATCTCGTAAGGTAATGCGTCCGATATGAATGAAGGATTGAGCAGCGTCAGTATAGTCGAGGCGCCCCAAAACGAGAGTATTTTCTACGTTTCTCAGGCGCAAAAGATTATCTTCGTAGTGTGTGGCAAAGGAATCGCGTTCTGAGCGTGCTGCGGGGGTGCCGCTTGCTCCTTGAGCACGCACATCTGCAAGCTGTTGTGCGTAATGTTCTGTTTCAGAATCGAGAGCACTATATGCTGATTCGACGAATGCTTGCTCTTCGAGCAGTGCACGCTGGAGTGCAGATCCCTCTTCAAAATTCATAGCATTCAATTATTCTCCGCTTTTCTGGGAAGTGCCAACCGAGAAAAAATATGGCACCCTTGAACTGTGGCACGTTTACTTTCTTTCGTAGGTGATCATCATGACCTCTCGGTGAGGCGCATGGTGATTAATTTAGTGGACCCTGTGGTCGATGCGGGAGATGTCGCTGAAGTCGTTCATGCAACTGTTGATTCTTTGGAGTCCGTCCCTATTGCGACGTTCGATCACGATGTGATGTACGATTTTCGTGCCCAGCGCCCAATTGTTGCCTATGCAGATGGCAAGCTCGTTGATATGATACAGCCAATGATGCATATCGATCTCATCACGGATATGCATGGCGAAAAATTTCTTTATGTGTGCGGGCAGGAGCCAGATTTTCGCTGGAATGCGATCGCTTCTGATTTGCTCGAAATAATTGAGCATTATGGTGTTGCTGAGGTCTTTTCTTTTGCGGGTATGCCTGCGGGTGTGCCGCATACTCGCCCAGCTGATATGGTGATTCGTTCGACGATACGCACTGATATCCAAACTGTGCACGGTACTGCCGAGCACTTTGCCCAGTTGCAGGATTTCTTTGAATATGAAGCGGGTAAGCGTGGTGTGTCTGTGACTAATATCCGCGTGCGTGTTCCGTTCTATATGGCTAAAGGTCCTTTCCAATTTGTTTCTGGAGCGCTCGCGATTGTGAAGATGATGGCATCTTTGGGCGGGCCGACCCTTCCCCTTGGTGATTTAGAGCAGCTTGAAGATCAGCAGATTCAAAGCTTCCGTATTGTGGTGGAGCCTGATTCTGATTTTGCTCAGCTCCTTACTCATTTGGAAGAAGAGTACGATAAGCTTCCTTCGAATGCGGGGGTTGTCCGTCCTGTTGATTCAGTCCCTCAAGTGCCTAGCGCTGAAGAAATTTCTCGTGCTGCTGAGCAGTTTCTTGCCACGGTTATTCGAGATCCCTTAGAAGGTGTTGGTTCTTCATCTGCTGTTGATGTTGATAAAAACAAGGATTGTGACGGCCGGGATTTTGTGCCCGATACTCAATCATCGCTGCGGGCTTCTATTGTGGATCGTCTGCGCCGAGGCAAGCATCACAGGAATTGATATGTCTCGCGCTCCTCGTTCGAAAACGGCTCGGCGCTTTTGGGGTGACGACGATTCTTCCACACCAATTATGCATGTGGATATGGACGCATTTTTCGTCTCTGTGGAGCTTCGTGAAAATCCTCATCTGCGGGGTATTCCGCTCGCTGTGGGAGGGCAGGAGCGTGGGGTTATCTCTGCAGCGTCTTATGAAGCACGAGCATGTGGTGTCAATTCTGCTATGCCTGTTAGTCGGGCTAAGCGCTTGTGCCCTCAGCTCGTGATCCTTCCTCCACATGGGGAAAAATATCGCGATGTGTCGCGCCGAATCATGGATATTTTGAGTGCCTTTACGCCAAAAATTGAGCAGGTGTCTGTGGATGAGGCTTTTCTCGATGTTTCTGGCTCGCGCAGGCTGTTTGGCTCTCCTGTATGTATTGGGCATGAGCTTCGGCGCCGCATTCGAGAGCAAGAGCATGTGCCTGCATCAGTTGGAATTGCGAATACGAAGCACCTTGCAAAAATTGCTTCTGCTCATGCAAAGCCTGATGGCTTGCTTTTAGTTCCAGCAGATCGATCGCTCGAATTTTTGCATTCACTTCCTGTGGGGGCTCTTTTAGGTGTGGGGGATAAGACTCGCGAGGTGTTGGAGCGGCGTGGGGTTGTGACGATCGGTGATGTTGCTCTGCTTGGGCAGCGCACTCTTGTGAAAATTCTTGGTGCTGCAGCAGGAGAGCGTATCTATCAGCTGGCAATGAATCACGATGAGCGTAGCGTTGAGCCTGTGCATGCGGAGAAATCTATGTCTCGTGAGCAGACTTTTTTCGATCCTTTGCGTGGGCTTGACGAGGTGGAGAAAGTTCTTTTGGCGCAGTCTTTTGAGGTAGGGCGGCGTTTGCGCGCAGATCGTGAAAAGGCGGGTGTGATCAGTATTAAAGTTCGTTCGGCTTCGTTTGCTACTGTGCAGCGTTCCGTCACTCTTGCTGTGCCAACTGATTCCAACAGTGATATATATGCTGCTGCGCGTAAACTTTTTGTCTCTCTTGAATTTCCGAGCGAGGGTGTGCGTCTTGTAGGTGTTAGAGCATCTCAGCTCGTGGGCAGTGATGCTGATATTCAGCTGGCGTTTACTGCACAATCCGATGAACGTTTTGGGAAAGTAGATCGTGCTATCGATGCTGTGCAGGCGAAATACGGTGCTCATCTTCTTAAGCCGGGCACCTTGTATGAAGTGTGAAGTTCTGCTTTGTTGCGCTCTATATTCTGCTCTGCCGTGTATTTATGCTCCGCTTCCTATATTCTTGGATAGGTGAGTGCGTATGCGTGCTTGCATGTGGCAGATAGCCAAATCAGGAAGTGAATGAGAAAAGGCGAGACGATAGGGGAATTCACTGTGGCATTAACAGATGATGAGCGCAGAATGCTAGAGCAGCTTGAGGCGCAGCTTGCCAATGATGATCCGTCATTCGCTGAGGCATTGGCTGTGGATAATAGCGAAAGCAGCGTGAGCTTCGGGATTTCTCCGAAACATCTCGTTGTAGGTTTGGTTATTGCTGTGCTGGGGCTTTTTGTTGTGCTTGCAGGTGTGGCAGTTGAAATTATTCCGCTGGGTATTGCTGGTGCTGTGATTGTTTTCCTCGGTTTTTGGTATCTTTCTTCTGGAATGGGCAAAGGTAGGTCTTCTGCTGTGAGTTTGGGCGAAAGTACACCCATGAGCCCTTCGATGAATGGCAAAAATACTCGTTCTACGGATAGTTTTATGGAGCGCCAGGCTCAGGCGTGGGAGAAACGTCGTCAAGAACGTGGTTTTTGAGAGTGTGTGCTATGTGCTGAAGTGTGAAGAGCTGAATGCGTATTTTATGTTGTCAAGTACGCAGAGTTCAGGGCGTATAGACTGCTGAGTGCACAGAAGTGAGAGTGTGCAGGCTACACAGTGTATAGGCCGCAAAACGCATAGAGTGCAGAGCATACAGAGCATGTAGAGCGTGCATTTTTTATCCCAGTTATCCTAGAAATTCCCATCTAAACGTTTCATTTATATAGCTCTTTTATAGATAGAGTCCTACAGATATGCTGTAGGACTCTATTTTTTATAACTTTTAGATTTTTTCCTTAATTTTTCCTCCACCAGACTTTTCAGCTCTATTATAAGAAAATAGGCTCACTTAATTAGGTTAAATACTTGATTAAGGGAGCAAAGTGGAGTAAAGTGGAGGCAATGCGGGAGGTGAAGTCATATGTTCCTTGGCACATACGAGCCTCGTTTGGATGAAAAGGGACGTTTGATTTTGCCTGCTAAATATCGCGACCAGCTCTCTGGTGGTCTGGTGATTACCAAAGGGCAGGAGCATTGCCTCTATGTCTATCCGATGGGCACGTTTCAGGATGTGATGGAGCGTCTACAGCAGGCGCCTATCACGATGAAAGAAGCGCGTAGCTATACGCGTGTCTTTCTCTCTGGAGCTTCCGATCAGATTCCAGATAAGCAGGGGCGAATCAATATCCCTGTGGGATTGCGCGAGTATGCAGCTCTCACGCGTGATGTGAGCGTGATTGGCTCGGGTGATCATGCAGAGATATGGGATCGAGATGCGTGGGAGCGGTATTTGAGTGGAAATGAAGCAAGCTTCGCAGACCGCGAAGAAGAGCTCATTCCAGGTGTTTTCTAAAGCGCAGGCTGCGTAAGTTGCCTAAGTTCTAGAGCGTCGTGCTGCAGCGGGTGGTATATCCACTCCACAAGGAGCGAGATTTGTAGTGCTCCACCGAGGTTCGGAGATGATTCCCCGATTTCTGGGCTTCGGTGGAGGGTTAGAGTTCTCGATTTAAGAGCCGCCGTAATCACCAAAAAGAGAATTGGATTCAACCGGAAGGTAGAGCGATGGTTCAGGCGGCAAGCGCAGCGCAGAGTAATGCGCTCCATACGCCTGTGATGCTCAATGAGTGCCTAGATCTTTTAGCTCCAGCCATCAGCGCTCCACATGCTGTGCTTATCGACTGTACTCTCGGTATGGGAGGGCACACCGAAGCTGCTCTTGAACGATTTCCTGATCTCACAGTTATTGGTATCGATCGTGACGCCGATGCGATTCGTCTTGCATCTGAGCGATTAGCTCCTTTTGGTAGGCGTTTTCGTGCTGTGCATACTACGTACGATTATGTAGCTGATGTGGCGAAACGCTACGGACGGCTAGGAAAAGCAGATGGTGTGCTGATGGACTTAGGTGTCTCGTCTTTTCAGCTTGACGTGCGCGAACGCGGATTTTCTTACGCTCATGGCGGGCCTCTCGATATGCGTATGGATACGTCACGTGCGTACAGTGCAAAAGATCTTGTCAATACTGCTGAAGAGTCTGAACTCGTGCGCATTTTGCGTGTGTATGGGGAAGAAAAATGTGCGAGCCGAATTGCGAAAGCGATTGTTGCTCAACGTGCCGAAGCACCTATCGTCACCACAGATCAACTTGCAGCTCTTGTGAAAGACGCAATTCCAGCTCCTGCGAAACGTACTGGCGGGAACCCAGCAAAACGGACATTTCAGGCCCTGCGAATCGCCGTCAATGATGAACTTTCCATTCTTGAAGATGCTCTGCCGCGAGCAATCCAGTGTTTGCATATTGGTGGTCGGCTATGTGTTGAGGCATACCACTCTCTTGAAGATCGTATGGTGAAGCGTATTTTCCAAGCAGGCAGCGAATCTTCAACACCCGCAGGTCTTCCTGTGGAGCTGGAAGGGCACGAACCGTATCTGGCT
This sequence comes from uncultured Arcanobacterium sp., assembly GCA_958428545.1. Taxonomy (GTDB): domain Bacteria; phylum Actinomycetota; class Actinomycetes; order Actinomycetales; family Actinomycetaceae; genus Arcanobacterium_A. Next base: position 35,948 of record CAUAGM010000007.1, read on the forward strand.
GCTCTCGTCAAAGGCGCAGCGAAGGCTACTGCAGATGAATGCGATCGCAATCCACGCGCCCAGTCGGTGCGAATTCGCGCTGTTGAAAAATTGCGTGATGCACAACTTATAGACACGTCAGAAAATGCACGTCACAACAATGAGGGAGTTGCATAATGAACGCTGCACGACCTGCCATGCGGATCCGCCCCGCTGCATCCAGTCTTTCCAGACCAGTGGTTGAGGTTCCGGCATTGTCTGTGGTGCCGTCTCCTGCTCCAAGAAAAGGTTTTCGAATTACTGTGCTCGTATGTGCCCTGCTCTTTGCTGGAGCCTTGCTCTTTGCGTTCTATCTCAATACGCGTATGGTTGCTGGAGCTTATCAGATCAAAGACATTAAATCAGATATTTCTGCGGCCCAAATGCGAGAAGATTCTCTGCAGGCTTCTGCCCTCGGTGAATCAAGCCCTGATAGACTACGTGCTAAAGCGGCGGATTTAGGTATGGTACCAGCGCAGGATTTGCGTGAACTTAATGTGCTGGATGGAACGTTGAGTTCGCTTGAGGATTAACCGAGGAGATAGGAGCGCACGTGACGCAGCATTCTCAGCCTCCTTCGTTTTCAGATCTTATGAGCGATTGGTGGAAGCGTGCGCAAGGTATCGGGCATGGTCCCGATATTCACGCGCGTCAGCGTACCAATAGACGCCTTCGCATGGTCGTGGCAGTTGGGCTTGTTGTTGCTTGTGCTCTGGTTAGCAGGTTGGCATATCTGCAAGTTTTTCGTGCTGATGCTTTAGCCCAAACGGCAGTTGCATTTCGATCTACCTCGTACACTCAAGAAGCTAATCGGGGAAATATTACCGATTCTAAAGGGACTATTCTTGCAACGTCTATTCCTCGCTATAACGTACGTGCCGATCAAGTGGCTTTGCAAAATTATGTTGAATACGCCGATGATGGGGAGAAAATTCTTGGGGCTGGCCCTGCGGCAGCTGCCCATAAATTAGCTCCTGTTCTCGACGTTGATGAAGCTGTTTTAGGCGGTCAGCTCATGGGGAAAGCCTCTGATAATCAATGGGCGCTGATTGCACGAGGATTATCGAGTGAACAATGGCAGAAAATTGCTGCTCTCAAAATTCATGGCATTTACCCTGAACGGTATGTGGAACGTCTGTATCCAGATGGTGCAACGGCAGGTAGTTTGCTTGGCTATGTTTCACAAAGCGAAGACGATCCAGTAGTTCGAGGTCGTGCTGGTGTTGAAGCTCAGATGGATTCTGTACTTGCAGGTAAGAATGGTGTCATTTCCGTGCAGATTGGGCCCAATGGGATTGAATATCCAGATACTGAGCGTATTGAAACGACAGGTGTTAATGGGCACGACGTCCAGCTGACAATAAATGCAGATTTGCAGCGCGTAGCTGAAGAATCTCTCAATGCTGCTGTCAAAAGAGTCGGAGGCGTATGGGGATCTGCAGCAGTTTTAGAAATTGGTACGGGTAGGCTTTTAGCTCTTGCAGATTCCGATAGTCCTAATCCGAGTAACTTAGATTCTGCGGATGTTTCAAACTGGGGTACTCGTTCCGTTTCTGCTATTTACGAACCAGGTTCAGTGGGAAAGCTCGTCACTCTCGCTGCTGCAATTGACCAAAAGAAAGTGACGCCAACTAGCACTTTTACTGTTTCGAGTACGCGCGATATGCCTAATGGTGAACGTATTTCAGATGATTCTCCGCACGAAACGCAGGATATGACTGTTGCCGGAATTATTGCTCATTCGTACAACACAGGCACCGTGCAGATAGGGGATACTGTTTCCGATAGTGTGCGCTACGAATATATGCAGAAATTTGGGTGGGGTGCTAAAACTGGGATTACCCTTCCCTCGGAAGAGTCAGGAATTCTTCGTCCGCATACTGAGTGGGGAGATCGTGATCATTACACCACGATGTTTGGGCAGGGCGTTGCCGTTACAACTATCCAGCTCGCGCAGATGGTTGCAGTTTTTGGGCAGAAAGGCGTGCTTATTCCCCCCAGAATTATCGATGGTTATGACGATGAAAATGGTGTTTATACGCCTACTGTGATGGGCGAATCTCGTCAAGTTGTTTCAGAAGATACTGCTCAGACAGTTCTAAATATCATGCAGGGAGCTACCCAGCCAGGAGGCACAGCAGAAGGTATAGGAGCAGTTAAAGGCTACAATGTGGCAGCGAAAACAGGAACTGCGGAAAATGTTGGATCTTCAGGGAGTCTCACAGATACCGCGGCAACTTTTACTGCGTTGATTCCTGCAGAGAATCCAAAAATTGCAGTTGCAGTAGTCATCTATAAGGAAAATGGTACGGTATATGGCTCTACTGCAAGTGCTCCTGTTTTCGTTGATATTGCACAGTTTGCGATGAGGGAAATGAAAATCCCGCCGTCTACCGTACCTCTCTATAAGTATCCGTGGTAGAAAGTGTGAAAGTATCTTATGCTTCCAACTAAGTTAAGTGACGTTGCACGCCAAATGCGAGGCGAGTATTCTCCGTGCTCACAAGTAATTGATCCGCTCGTAACTGGCGTATCTACAGACAATCGATTGCTCAAAAAAGGGGATCTTTTCTTTGCTATTGCAGGAGAACGCGTAGATGGCAATAAGTTTTCTGGTGACGTGTGTGCAAAAGGAGCTGCAGGCGTCGTCACCCAAGATAAAGCTGCTGCGCTTGCTGGTGGAGCTGATCCACAGCGTCTCATCGTCGTCGCCAATGTATACGAAGCTTTAGGGAATCTTGCCCGTGAGCAGCTTAAGCTTATTCGTGAGCAGGCAGGTGATGCATTTAAAGTCATTGGTATCACAGGGTCTGTTGGAAAAACGACGACCAAAGATTTACTTAGTCAGATGTTGAAGCTGCGAGGCCCGCTCATCTCTCCGCCCGGTTCATTTAATAATGAGCTGGGACTTCCTCTCACTGTGCTGCGCGCTGACGCTTCAACAGCAACTCTCGTGCTGGAAATGGGGGCAGGCGCGCCGGGGGATATTGACTATCTCACGTCAATTGCTAAGCCGGATATTGCAGTTGTGCTTATTGCTGCTCGTGCGCATCTTGGTTTTATCGGCGGAATTGACGGGGTGGCTCGAGAAAAAGGAAAACTTGTGCGCAATGCACGCGAAGGTGCACCCGTGATTCTCAACGGTGATGACGTGCGCGTGGTTGCGATGAGTGCAGATGCCCGTGGTCCAGTCACTTATTTTTCTGTGCGTGGGCATGTGCTTGAGCAAGGCTTGGAAGCAGATATTTTTGCCAGCGATATTATTCTTGACGAGTGTGGGCACCCAAGCTTTACACTGCACACTCCAGCAGGGCAGGCTCCTGTTTCATTAGCTCTCGTCGGCAAACATCATGTGTCTAATGCTCTTGCGGCGGCAAGCGTGGCATACGTGCTTGGTGTGCCGCTTGAACATATTGTCAAAGTTTTAGGGGTCTCTGGGCCCCTCAGCGCACATCGCATGAATGTGATTACTGGCAAATATACGCTGATTGACGATTCTTATAATGCGAATCCTGATTCTATGCGGGCGGCAATAGAAGCTGCAGCCCATATTGCACATGGTAAGCGAGTTGTCGCAGTATTTGGGCAGATGGCTGAGCTGGGAGGTGCTCATGCTTCTGAGCATAGAGCGCTCGGTGCTGTAGCGCAGCAAGCTGGCGTGTCGGTGCTTGTGGCGTTGGGTGAAGAGACAGACGATCTCGTTCGTGGAGCACATGAGGCGGGAGTCGGCGTTGTGGAGCATATTAAATGTGACGATGCACAGAACTTTCTTGAGGGCTTGATTCACTCTGATGACGTAGTGTTAGTAAAAGGATCGCATTCGTCTGGCGCTTGGCAGATTGCTGAGGCACTTGCTGCTAGGCTAGAATCTGCAAGGTCTGAGCGGGCATAGAAGGGAGGAAATCTCGTGGTTTCGCTGCTGTTGGCAGGCGGATTATCGCTTCTCGTTACTCTTTTTGGCACGCCGATATTCGTAAAATTTCTCAAACGTAAATCATACGGGCAGTTTATTCGAGAAGACGGTCCAACTTCACACCTGACAAAACGTGGGACGCCCACAATGGGTGGCGTCGTGATTGTGGTTGCCACATTATTGGGATATGCCGTGGCAAATATATGGGCGCAGCGTTTACCTTCAGCCTCTGGATATTTACTCTTATTTCTGATGGTGGGTTTAGGTGCCGTCGGTTTTTTTGACGATTTCATTAAAGTTCGAAAAGAGCGATCTTTAGGTCTGACTCCTGCCGCTAAAATGCTTGGGCAGGGCTTCGTGGGTATTGTGTTTGCAGCTCTTGCTTTAGTCTTTAAAGATAAATTAAATCGTACCCCTGCCACGATGAGTATATCTTTTGTGCGCGATACTCATATCACTCTAGCTTTTGCTGGGATTTTTATTGGCAGCATACTGTTTATTATTTGGGCAAATTTTTTGATTACGGCATGGTCCAATGCTGTGAACCTTACCGACGGTCTCGATGGTTTGGCGGCAGGTGCATCTGCGATTGCTTTTGGCGCATATACGATCGTCACGCTATGGCAGGGATATCAGCCGTGTGCAGCTGGAATTGAAGCAGCCCCAGGCTGTTATGATGTGCGAGATCCTAGAGATTTGGGAATTATTGCTGCGGCAATAGTCGGTGCGTGTTTGGGGTTCTTGTGGCACAATACCTCACCAGCAAGAATTTTCATGGGTGACACTGGATCTTTGGCTCTCGGCGGCGCTTTCGCTGGAATCTCCATTCTTTCTCAAACGGAATTTTTGGCGCTCTTCTTTGGTGGTTTATTCCTCATAGAAGTGATGTCGGACGTTATTCAAATCGGAGTATTTAAGAAAACTCGTAAACGGGTATTTAGAATGGCACCGATTCATCATCATTTCGAGCTGAAAGGCTGGAAAGAAGTTACGATTGTTGTGCGTTTTTGGTTGATTCAAATCATTCTCGCTGCTCTTGGTGTGAGTATTTTCTATGGAGAATGGTGGGCGTGGCAATGAGTTTAACTATTCCAGGAGCGGTTCAGTTCGAAAATGCTCGTGTGGCAGTTGTCGGCATGGGTATTTCTGGGCGTTCAAGCGTCAGTGCTCTGCTTGAACACACCAATGCGTGTGTGAGTGTCTGGGATGCTCAAGAAAATGCAGTCAAACCGTATGAGACGATTGCAGGTATCGATACAGTCAGCGCTCTCGCATCGGGAACTGATATGGCGAATGCTGTGCTCGAGTGGAATCCTACGCACGTTATTTTGGCTCCAGCTTTTCGTGAGCAAGGTGATGAATGGAAAATTCTTCATGCTGCAGGTATTCCCGTATGGAGTGAAATAGAGCTGGCATGGCAGCTGCGTGCACGGCGTGAAGATGGCATATATGCACCGTGGCTTGCCGTCACGGGGACGAATGGGAAAACTACCACCACAAGTATGCTTGCGGCCATATTAAAGGAAGCAGGATTAGGGGGCGAACCTCTCGGAAATATTGGCAATCCTGCAGTTACTGCAGTCAGTGACGTCTCTTCGAATGCCTCGCATGCTTTTGCGCTGGAACTTTCTTCCTTTCAGCTTATGTCAACGTTTTCCATGCAACCAGCTGCGGCTGTCTGCTTGAATTTAGCTGACGATCATCTCGAATGGCATACATCGTTTAATTCGTACCGTGATGCTAAGGCTCGAGTCTATAACGCTGTTCAAACGGCCTGTATCTATCCAGTGGGAGATTCTTCCATACAGACGATGGTTGATGAAGCTGATGTGTGCGAAGGTGCGCGCGCAATCGGAACTGTTTTAGGAGTTCCGTCTGTTGGGCAGATCGGCGTTGTTGATGGGATAGTTGTTGATCGAGCATTCGGTGATCAGCGCTTTACTCACGCAGAAGAGCTTTTTCATATAGATGATGTGGCGCATCTGGCTCCTGTCGGTTCTGATCTTCCTGCGCATATCGTCAAAGATGCCTTGGCTGCTGCTGCTTTGGCGCGGGCAATCGGTGTTGCGCCAGAGCATATTCGTGCAGCGCTCGTGAATTTCCCAGCAGGTAAGCATCGTATCGAATATGTCGCAACTATCGGCGGCGTGAGTTTTGTAGATGATTCTAAAGCTACTAACGCGCATGCGGCGCTCGCTTCTTTGCGTGCGCAGCGTGAAGGGTCGGTAGTGTGGATTGCAGGAGGGCAGGCGAAGGGTTCTCATTTTGAGGAGCTTGTGGAGCGTGTCACGCCTCAGCTAAAGGCTGTGGTCGTGATAGGTGTAGATCAGGAGCCGTGGCATGCGGCGCTGAGCAATCGCGATCTATATGTTGAATATATCGATCCAGCTTCGGCAGATCCGATGGATGCTGCTGTACGCCGATCTCATGCTTTAGCTATGGGGGAGGGGACGGTGCTGCTTGCTCCTGCTTGCGCTTCGATGGATCAGTTTGTTTCCTATGCAGATCGCGGTGAGAAATTTGCATCTGCCGTGCAGCTTCTTTCGCAGGAATATTGCTGATGGTATCGATTCGTAAACGCAGTAATTTTTTCCTCGCAGATTGCGCTGATCGTTATCTCGCTATGCCAAGCGAGCTTAATGATTCACAGCGTGCACGCAGAGATGTGGTTGTGCGGGCGCTTGTTGTGCTTATTGCCGTCACAATCGTTTTGCTTCTCTTTGGCGTTCTGATGGTGTTTTCTGCTACTTCAGCTCGAAGTATTGGCGCTGTGATAGGGGACTCTTCTGGAACAGTTTTTTTCTTAACTGCAACTCGCCATGCGATCTGGGTTGCTATTTCGCTTGTGGTTGGTCTGGTAATAGTGATGATGCCATATCGGTGGATTGAGCGTTTTTCCTACTGGCTGCTGGCAGGAGCTATTTTTCTTCAGATATTAGTGCTTTTTATTGGTGAGACTATAAACGGCAATAAGAATTGGCTTTCTCTTGGCTCAGCGGTGCAGGTGCAGCCGTCGGAATTCTTGAAAGTTGCTATGATCGTCTGGCTGGCTCATGCGCTTGCGCGCCTTACTGAGGCTGAAATTCGTTCTTTGCATACTATCGTCATTCCCTCGATCGGTTTTATTGCAAGTACTGCTGTGGTGCTTGCTGGTCGCGATATGGGTACAGCGTTAGTTTATGTACTCATCGGGGTCGGTATGTTTTGGTGTGCAGGATTGAAAAATTCTATGATCGTGTGCCTAGGAATTTTAGGTGCTTTCGGTGCAGCTATTCTCGTGGCAGCCCAGCCTTCTCGTTTTCGGCGGGTTACGGATTTCTTTTTCTCCTTTCTTGCTCTTCCAGATATAGACGAGCCGACGCAAGCTGAATTTGCTCAGTTTGCTTTTGGGTCAGGTGGTATTTCAGGAGTAGGTCTGGGTGCAGGTAAAGAAAAATGGCGTGATCTTGCTGAAGCTCACACAGATTTTATCTATGCTGTGATTGGTGAAGAGCTTGGATTATTTGGCACTCTAGCCGTTATTTTGCTGTTTATTATGCTGGGTTGGAGCTATGTGCAGCTCGCAGTGAATATGAATACGCGTTACGGGCAGCTGGTTGTGGTAGGCGTTGGAATCTGGATTTGTGGGCAGGCACTTGCCAATATGTGCGTAGTGACGGGTCTGCTTCCTGTTTTCGGCGTGCCTCTTCCTTTCCTCTCTCAAGGTGGCTCATCGATGTTGGGTGTACTTGCAGGAAATGCAGTGGTCATTGGCTGTGCACTTGGAGTTCCTGGAGTAAAAGATGCGTTTTCATTGAAGAATCGCATGTGGCTGCGGTCGCGGGCGATAGTGAAAGGATGATTATGACGGCTGTAGTGGTTTTGGCTGCAGGAGGCACAGCAGGGCACGTTAATCCTATGTTGGCTACAGCGCGTGCAGTGCAACGGCTGCGCCATGATGTCTCTGTTGTTATTATCGGTACTGAGCAAGGTTTAGAGCATGAGTTGGTGCCAGCTGCAGGCTTTGAACTGCAGACGATACCGAGAGTTCCTTTTCCTCGATCCTTGAGCTGTGAATCAATGCTGTTTCCTGTGCGTTTTCGTCGAGCAGTTGCCCGTGCGCAAGAAATTTTGCTTGCTGAAAAGGCTGATGTAGTGATTGGTTTTGGAGGGTATGTCTCTACTCCTGTATATCTAGCAGCTCGTAAATTAGGCATTCCTGTGGTGATCCATGAGGGAAATGCTCGCCCTGGTTTAGCCAATAAGCTGGGCGCGCGTTTTTCTCGTGCTGTTGCACTCACGTTCAGCAATACTCCGCTGAAATCAGCTTATGGAATCACGAAAACTATTGGCTTGCCGATGCGCGAAGATATTGTATTGCTAGCTAGCGATGTGCAATATCGCGCTGATATGCGAAGAGGCGCTGCTCAAGAATTTGGGCTGGATCCAGATCGTCCTATAGTTGTGGTGACGGGCGGCTCTCAAGGAGCGCAGCATATTAATGAAGTTATGAGTGAAGCTGCTGAAGATCTGTTGAAACGTGATGTTCAGATTCTTCATCTCACAGGGCGTCATAAGAGTCTTTCTGTGCTCAAAGCTCTGGAAAATATGCCGGAAAATATCCGGAGTGATTACATTGTCTATGAATATTTGGAGCAGATGGAAAAGGCTTATGCTCTTGCAGATCTGGTGATTACTAGAGCGGGTGCTGGAATGGTTTGCGAGGTGGCTGCTTTGGGAATTCCAGCAGTTTTTGTGCCGTTTCCAATTGGCAACGGCGAGCAGGCGCTCAATGCTCACGATGTGGTTCATGCTGGTGGAGCTTTGTTGGTGAGCAATCAAGATTTTGATAAGCAGTGGGTGAATGAGAATGTGATCCCACTTTTCGATGCGCAGCAATTGGCACAGATGGCAGATAAAGCAAAAATGGCTTCTGCGCTTGATGCCGCATACGAGCTTGCGCAGTTAGCATTGAAAGAAATTGCTTCACGGTAGGAGAGAATTCAATGAAGTTTCATTTGATCGGCATCGGTGGCTCAGGTATGAGTGTCGTGGCTGAGCTGCTGCTTGCTGGCGGGCATATCGTTTCTGGTTCTGATCGAGAGCATACGAAACTTACTGATGCTTTAGCTGCTGCTGGAGCAGAGATTTTTACTGGGCATTCTTCGGCTAATGTTGCAGATGACGCGGTTGTTGTTGTTTCCTCGGCTATTAAAGATTCCAATCCTGAATTGGCAATTGCGCGTGCTCGTAAGCAGCGAATTATGCATCGTTCTCAAGCATTGGCTTATATAGCGCGTGATAAAGATTTTGTGGCGGTGGCAGGTACGCATGGCAAGACCTCCACCTCTTCGATGTTGGCGCTGGCTTTGGAATCGTTGGGTAAAGATCCTTCACGTGCGATTGGTGGAGAACTGGTTGGAGGATTGCCTGGAGGATATCTTGGAGCAGGTAGGATATTTGTAGCTGAAGCCGATGAATCGGATGAATCTTTTCTTAACTACGAGCCTAGAGTTGCTGTCGTTACTAATGTGGAAGCGGATCATCTGGATCATTACGGCACGCAAGAGGCAGTGGCACAGGCTTTTGTGAGTTTTTCTCACTGCTTGCTGCCTCAGGGAGTTTTGATTTGTTGCAGTGACGATGCGGGCGCTAGATCATTAGCTCAGCAGGCGCTCTGTGAGGGTGTGCGAGTGCTTACGTATGGCAGGCACGTTGCGCCCGAGAAGATGAATGCGTACGGCAGCCTATATTCTGGGCATGTTTTGGTGCAGGATAAAGAAAAAGCAGAAGATGGGTTTTTTAACGCTGCTGAGCTGATCTATAACGGCAAGACATACGAGCTGCAGCTGCGTGTGCCAGGAAGTCATATGCTGCTTAATGCGGCTGCCGCATGGGCGGTTGGAGTGGAGCTTGGTGAAGACGGGGCAGCGATGGCTCAAGCGCTTGCAGAATTTCGAGGAGCTAAGCGGCGATTTGAATTGTTGGGTGTTGCTGGTGGCGTGATGGTGATTGACGATTATGCTCATCATCCCACTGAAGTTGCTGTGACGATTCGTACCGCACGAGATGTAACTCAGGGAAGAGTGCACGTGCTTTTTCAGCCGCTCACGTATGCTCGCACTAAAATTTTTGCTGAAGATTTTGCTCGTGAACTTTCGCTGGCCGATAGGGTTGTGGTGACTCACGTATATTCTTCTCGTGATACCTTGGCAGATGGTGCGCAAGGTGATGCCATTGCTGATCTTCTGCCTTGTGCTATTTTTGAGCCAGATGAGCATGCTGTGCTGCAAGAGCTGATGAAAGGGCTCCATGCAGGAGATATCGCTATTATGCTTGGTCCTAAAGTGCGAACGCTCGGTGTGCAGTTGCTGGATGTATTGGCTAGTTCTGCTCTATCCTCAGGGGAGAACTGATGGCTGGCTCTTTGCACGTATCTGCGGTGAGTGCTCTCAGTGAGCGTTTACGTGAAAAGAAGCGTCACAAGCGCCGAGTTTTGCTGCGTAAAGCGGCGATCGCAGCTGGAGTGCTGGTATTAGTTGGCGCAGGTGTGTGGCTTATATATTTTTCTCCGTTCTTTCGTTTCTCACTAAGCAGCACTGTGATTGAAGGCGTAGACGGCGCTTCGATTGTGCAGCGAACAGATGTGAATCATGTGCTTGAGCGGCATACAGGGCGTCCGCTGATTTCTATGAATATGGGCAAGCTTGCCGAAGAATTGCAGGAAATTCCCGAGGTGGCTCAAGCTGAAGCTCATGTGCGTCTGCCGAGAACTGTAGTGGTGAAGCTGATGGCGCAGATACCTGTTGTGTGCGTGGGGACGCGAGATGCGTGTACGGCGCTTGCCGAAGACGGCTCTGTGTTGCGTATTCCCGATGAGCAGAAAGCAGAGCTGCCGATGTTGATTCTTGCTGATTCTGAGATTACTAATGCTCAGGCAATGGAGGTTGTTGCTCAGGCAAGAGCTGAGATAGATTCATCGATTCTTGCTCAGATTTCTCAATATTCGGTCACGTCGAGTAAGCAACTCACGTTTACACTGCAAAGCGGTGCACACGTTAAGTGGGGCACCATAAGCGAGAGCGCACAAAAGAATAAAATTCTCGCAGTTCTTCTTACCGAGAAACATGATCTTTATGATGTCTCGATTCCTTCTGCGCCTGTGACGCGCGATGAAAAGCACTGAATGTAACGTAATGTAATGAATATAGCGGTGCCCTACCTCGATTCCTTTTGTGCCAATGGGAAGGCTCTAAGAGACGGTAGAGGCGAAGTGTTTATCACACACGTCCTTTTGCGCGTAGGGAACTAATTTTTGGTGACGATCTGGCTTTTGCTGCGGCGTAGCGTTCTAGTTTGTGTTCTGCATGCCAGCATTCTCGTGCTGTGTGCTAGTAACTTTTTCTAATTCGCAACACGCCCCTCGATATTGTTGAATTATTTCCGCTACGTCTCTAACTTGTGGGCGAACGGATATACAAAATACTTCAAGTATTACTTGAGCTTTTGAGAGGGCATCTCCGATGGATTTTTTCAAAAATACAGCCAAAATTAAGGTTGTGGGTGTTGGTGGCGGTGGCGTCAATGCTATCGACCGTATGATTCAAGATGGTCTGGCTGGTGTCGATTTCATCGCGGTGAATACGGATGCCCAAAGTTTGGCTAAATCTGAGGCTGAAACAAAAATCGATATTGGTCGTGATGTATCTTCAGGCTTGGGTGCTGGCGCTGATCCTAGTGTGGGGCAGCGCGCAGCAGAAGAAAATATCGATCTTGTTCGAGAGACACTCCAAGATGCCGATATGGTGTTTGTGGCAGCAGGTGAAGGCGGCGGCACTGGCACAGGTGCGGCGCCTGTCGTTGCGAAAGTTGCTCGCGATCTTGGCGCTCTGACAGTCGGAGTCGTCACCCGCCCATTCGGCTTCGAAGGCACGCAGCGTATGCGCAATGCCAATTCAGGTATTTCAGAACTGCGCGATGCTGTGGATGCGCTAATCGTGATCCCAAATGATCGTCTGCTCGAATATTCAGAGACGGATATCGGTATTATTGAGGCGTTCCGTAAGGCAGATGAAGTGTTGCAAAACGGCGTCAGAGGTATTTCGGATCTCATCACGAATGCAGGCATCGTTAATCTCGATTTCGCTGATGTGAAAACGATTATGAAAAATGCTGGAACTGCTCTTATGGGTCTAGGCTCAGCCACGGGAGTAGATCGTTGTTTGCGTGCCACAGAAAACGCTATTGAATCACCGCTTCTCGAAGCGCGTATTGAAGGGGCGCATGGCGTTTTGATGCAGTTCAAGGCTGCTACGGATCTTGGTATGAGAGAATATGGGGAAGCAGCTCAGCTCGTTAAAGAGATGGTGGATCCAAATGCCAACATTATTGTCGGATTCATGCCCGATGAATCTCTCGGCGATGAGGTGTACGTTACGGTAATTGCCGCTGGTTTTGATGAGAGTAACGATTATCTGCTCGCGTCGTCAGCGCCTGCCGCTGCAAAGCATGCTGAGGCAGCACCGCTTTCTGTGCCGCGCGTTGACGAGCCGTCGGCAGATGATCTGGCACGCCAGTCCCATGTATCAGCGCCGCTTTCCGCACAGCAGGAGCAAGCTTCGCATGGATTTGCTCCCGATCCTGTGCCAGCAGTCTTCGAGGATGAAAATGAGCATAAGCGCCCAGATTTAGATATTCCTCCTTTCCTTTTCGGAGAAGACTGATCCCTCTATCGTCACGCAGATAGGCAACACGCCGAAGTAAATACGGCACCTTTGCCTCTGATTTTAATAGTGTAAGAAGAGCGTATGAAGGGAGCACTCTCATGGGTTTTTTAGATAAACTCAGCGGTCGTGTGGCTGCATTCGATCCTGTAGATGACTATGAGTATCCAGAAGCTGAAGAGCAATATAACGACTATTACGGCGAAGAGGAAGTAGTCTCACCCATACACTCTATAGATCAGGGTGACGTTGCTCGAATCGTTACAGTGTGGGTTGCTTCCTACAAAGAAATCCGTGATTTTGCGGTGGAATTCCGCGAAGGTTTACCGGTGATTTTGAACCTTTCTGAGGCTCCTGATGATGAGCGTGCCCGTATCGTCGATTTTGCTCTCGGTTTGTGCTTCGGCTTGGAAGGTATGTTCTCGCGTATTTCTGAAGATGTATTTCTTTTGACGCCGCGTTCTGTGAAACTTGATTCTCGTGGTTCAGATGAGAGCCATGATTTCACACGATAGATTTTAGGGTGAGAGTTGTACTTTATCGCAGTACTTATTTTCCAGCTGTGCAGGCTCTATACGTATGTGCTCATTGCGCGAGTAATTCTCGATTTTGTGCAGATTTTTAAGCCTGATTGGCGTCCGCAAGGTCTTATTCTCTTACTTGCCCGAGCTGTATATATTGTGACGGATCCTCCTCTTTGTTTTCTTGCGAGATATATTCCTCCGTTACGTATGGGCGGGGTTGCTTTCGATGTAGGCTTTGTAGTGCTCTATTTCGCTGTACAGCTTGTGCAGTTTGCTGCACATTTTCTTGCGGTGCTAGTGCGCTGAGGCAGAGCTGTGCATCTATAGACTGCAAAGTCTGAGAGTGTGCGAAGTTGTCGCCCTTGCCCCCCCCCCGAGGTTTTGCTCATACAAATGGAGAATTCTGTGCATGTGTATGGGTATTGGTGAGTGAGTATGTGCATCTAACGATGTACAGCAGGTACGAAGGATTCCAAATTTGAAACCGTCTGCAACAATCCGTGACACGTTTCAAACACCAGTTAAAAGATGGCTATGTTGTCGCTATGATCCACGAGGCTGCGTATAGAGAAGAAAGAGGGGGCTTGAAAGTTTGCTGGCTCGTTCTCTCTGGTGCAGATGTGAAAAAATGTAAAGACTGTGAAAATTTCGTAGTCTTTAACATCGCAGTGTATAAATGTGGTAATAATAGTGCTGTACAAAAGCGTGCAATGAATGCGCGCCCGATAGCGAAAATGAGGTACAACTATGGCTATGCTGACGGAACATGACGTCGTCAATATGCGCTTCAAGGAACCGCCACGTGTCGAAAATGGCTATGACCAAGATGAAGTAGATGATTTTCTCGATCTTGTTGCAGAAACTATCGCACAATTGACGAAGAGCAAGAATGATCTGGAAGCTGAGCTTCAAGCTGCAAAGGCTCGTATTACCGAGCTTGAGCATACTGCCGGTGCCGCTCCAGCCGCGTCAGATTCTGCTGAATCATTTACCGATCCTAATTCTGGTGAGGCTGCTAATGCGACAGGTGTTTTGGCTCTCGCACAGAAACTTCACGATGAATATGTCTCCAATGGCAAAGCTGAATCTTCGCGCATGATTAGCGAGGCGGAAGCAGAGCGCACACGTATTATCAACGAGATGAATGCTGAGCGTGATCGCATTGCTCGTGAAACAGAAGATCACAAAAACGCAGTGCTGACGAAACTCGATGAAGATCGCATGGCGATGGAGCGCAAAATTTCCGATCTGCGTGATTTTGAGCGCGATTATCGCGGGCGTTTGAAGGGATATCTCGAGTCTTTGCTCCACAACGTCGATACGTCTGATCAGCAAAACTAATTCTTTTTCTTGCGTGGGCAGTAGTTCACGTATAAAAATTTTCAGATGCCCCGAGCTGAACCGTATGGTTTAGCTCGGGGCATCTGGCATATCTGTGTATCCTTAGAGAGTGATGAAAACAAAACAACAGTTGGTGCTTGTGTGGCTCCTCGTCTGCGTGCTTGTGCTTCTCGATCAGATCACAAAAAACTGGGCAGTTGCAGCATTGGGTTCGCAGCAGCGTATGATTCTTGGAAACCTTCTTTCGTTTAAGCTTGTCTATAATTCTGGAGCGGCATTTTCTCTTGGTGCTAATACCACATGGATATTCACTCTTATTGCTTTTGCGGCATGTGTTGCTCTTCCGATACTCATGTGGCGCTCTCGCCGCTTTTCTTCTCGCCTCATACTCGGTGTGATATGGGCTGGTGCTCTCGGCAATCTTATTGACCGCCTATTTCGCGCGCCTGGATACGGGCAAGGGCACGTCGTTGATTTCATCAACTACTGTGATTTTTTTGTAGGCAACGTAGCTGATATTGAGCTTGTTGTTGGAGCTGCCGGCCTTATTCTCATGGAATTCTTTCTATCTCGCTCACAGCAGGAGCCATCTGCTGGGCAAATAGGCGGGGAGGGTTCTGATCACAGCATGTGCAGTGAGAGCAAGCGCGTTGAAATAGTGAGCACTCACAAGAGCGATTCTGAGCCAAAATGTAGCGATGCTTCAACACATACTCAGAGAGTTCCTGCTGAGGATGCGTACGCAGAGACTGCGTCTGTTGAGAGTATGCGCACGGATCTAAAGATACATCGCGGCAGTGATGCCGATATGTTCTCAGAGGATTATTCACATGAGTAAACGGGTGTATGCAGTACCGCCAGATTTTGTGGGTGAGCGGCTCGATATTGTTCTTTCAAGTATGACGGGTCTATCCCGTTCTTCCGTTAAGAACCTCATTGATATCGGATGTGTGTGGGCAGATGGAGCTGCGGTTAATAAAGCCTCGCAGCGTGTGCTCGCCAATCAGCTGCTTGAAATTGAGTTGGTGACGCCAGCTCCCTGCGAACCTCGTCCAACACCTGTTGAAGGGCTTGCCGTTATCTATGAAGATGACGATCTTGTCGTGGTAGATAAGCCAGCGGGAGTGGCAGCGCATCCCTCTCTTAATTTTGAAGGGCCAGATGTTTTAGGTGCTCTGCTCGCTTCTGGGCGGCGTCTGAGCGAGTATGGTCCGCCTGAACGAAAAGGAATTGTGCATCGTCTCGATGTGGGGACGACAGGTTGTATGGTGATCGCCAAGTCTGAGCTGGCGTATTCGGTGTTGAAGCAAGCATTTCGAGATAGAACCGTCACCAAAATATATCATGCGCTCGTGCAGGGGCATCCAGATCCTTTGAGTGGCACAATTGAGGCGCCGATTGTGCGTGATCGTCGGCATGAATGGAAAATGGCAATCGGGGAGAGCGGCAAGCATTCCGTCACTCACTACGATACGCTTGAGGTTATGCCTGGAGCTGCGTTGCTCAATGTGCATTTAGAGACGGGGCGCACTCATCAGATTCGCGTACACATGGCCGCAATCCATCATCCTTGTGTGGGCGATGATATGTATGGAGCTGATAGTAGGCTTAGTGCGCGCATTGGATTATCTCGTCAATGGCTTCATGCTGTGACGTTAGGGTTTACTCATCCGCGCAGCCGAGAATTTGTGGAATTTCATTCTGCTTATCCGTATGATCTTCAGCACGCGCTCGATAGTATGCGTGTATGTGCCCAGTAGTGGCAAACAGGCGATAAGTGCTTCTATTTTTCGGTATTTTTATCCAAGAGGCTTTGTAAAGTGGTAGGTATGAAGGCGACAAACGATTTTGCTCATTTGCATGTGCACACCGATTATTCTTTGCTGGATGGCGCTGCAAAAATTCAGAAACTTGTGAACGAAGTAGCTGCGCAGGAGCAGAGCGCTGTAGCAATTACGGATCATGGCTATCTGTTTGGTGCCTATGATTTTTGGCGTACAGCAAAAAAAGCTGGGGTGAAGCCGATTATTGGTTTAGAGGCATATATGACTCCCGGTACCTCGCGTTTTGATCGTACTCGCGTGCACTGGGGGCGTAGTGATCAGCGTGCCGATGACGTCTCTGCTTCAGGGGCCTACACGCATATGACGCTGCTGAGCGAAAACAATACGGGCATGCATAATCTTTTCCGTATCGGTTCGAGAGCGTCGCTCGATGGTCAGTTTGGAAAATGGCCGCGTATGGATAGAGATCTGCTAGAGACCTATCATAAAGGGCTGATTGGTACGGCTGGATGCCCGTCGGGGGAGATTCAGACAAGACTTCGTCTAGGGCAGAAAGAGGAGGCATACAAGGCTGCTGGAGAGCTTCAAGATATTTTCGGCAAAGATAATTTCTTTGTGGAGCTTATGGATCACGGTATCGAGATTGAAAAGCGAGTGCAGCAGGATCTTATCGAATTAGCACGGGCTATCGGTGCGCCAATTATTGCCACAAACGATTCGCATTACGTGAGGCGTGAGGACAACCATGTGCAAGACGCCATGCTGTGTATTAACTCTGGATCTACTCTTAACGATCCTAATCGTTTTAAATTTGATGGCGAGGGCTATTATTTGCGCTCAACTGAGGAAATGAACCGTCTATTTGAGGATCTTCCTGAGGCGTGTGCTAATACTTTGCTCATTGCGGAGCGTTGTAACGTCAGTTTCCAGACGACGAATGAAGGCGCAAACTATATGCCGAGTTTCCCTGTGCCTGAGGGAGAAGATGAAACCTCGTGGTTTATTCGTGAAGTTGAGAGGGGCTTGCACGAGCGTTTCGGAGAGGTCATTCCCGATCATGTGCGAACGCGCGCAGATTATGAGGTGGGCGTGATTGTACAGATGGGATTTCCTGGATACTTCTTGGTGGTTGCAGATTATATTGATTGGGCGCGCACAAGCGGGATTAGAGTTGGTCCTGGGCGTGGTTCGGGAGCTGGATCGATGGTGGCGTATGCCCTTGGGATCACTCAGCTTGATCCAATTAAGCACGATCTCCTCTTTGAACGTTTTTTGAATCCTGAGCGTGTGAGTATGCCGGATATCGATGTAGATTTTGACGATCGTCGGCGCCCGGAAGTTATTCAGTATGTTGAAGAAAAATACGGGAAAGATAAAGTTTCACAGGTTGTCACATTCGGCACGATTAAAGCGAAACAAGCTCTTAAAGATTCTGCTCGCGTATTGGGTTATCCTTTCGAGATGGGGGATCGGCTCACGAAAGCTATGCCGCCTGCAGTGATGGGTAAAGATATTCCTGTGAACGAAATGTTCAATAAGGAGCATTCACGCTATGCGGAGGCCACAGAGTTTCGCAGCTTGATCGAAAGTGATGGGGATGCTCGAAAAGTTTATGATCTGGCGACTGGTCTGGAGGGGCTGGTGCGTCAGACTGGTGTGCATGCGTGTGCCGTCATTATGAGTAGTGAGCCGCTCACTGACGTTATCCCTGTGATGCTCAATGCTAAAGATAATATTGTGCTCACGCAGTTCGAATACCCGCAGTGCGAGGAACTTGGTCTGATTAAGATGGATTTTTTAGGCCTATCAAACCTCACGACTATCAATGATACTTTGCTCAATGTGGCAGCAAACGGCGCTGAAGCTCCCGATATTGATAATGTGGCTCTCGATGATCCGCTCACATTTGAACTTCTTGGACGCGGTGAGACGCTGGGCGTGTTTCAGCTTGAAGGCAGCGGTATGCGTACCCTTCTCAAGCAGATGAAAGCAGACTGTTTTGATGATATTTCTGCTGTTTCTGCGCTCTATCGTCCAGGGCCGATGGGTGCAAATTCGCATACTAACTATGCGTTGCGAAAAACTGGTATGCAGGAGATAACTCCGATTCACCCAGAACTTGCCGAACCGCTTAAAGATATTCTCTCAGGCACATACGGTCTTATCGTCTTCCAAGAGCAGGTGATGAAAATTGCTCAGAAAGTTGCGAGTTTCTCCCTTGGGCAAGCCGATATGCTGCGTAAAGCTATGGGTAAGAAAAAGGCTGATGTACTGGCAAAGCAGTTTGATGGTTTTGCTGCTGGCATGCGCGAGAATGGTTATTCGCCAGAGTGCATTCAAACACTGTGGGATATTCTCGTGCCCTTTGCATCTTATGCGTTTAATAAATCTCATTCAGAAGCGTATGCTCTCGTTGCCTATCAAACGGCATATCTTAAGGCACATCACCCTGTAGAGTTTATGGCAGCGCTGCTTGCAACAAACAAAGGCAAAGTAGATAAAATTGCGGCATATCTTGCTGAATGCCGTCGCATGGGGATTGCCGTTCTCGTGCCTGATGTGAATGAATCTCGAGCCAACTATTGGGCGATTGGCGATGAAATTCGTGTAGGCTTGAGCGGTGTTAAAAACGTCGGGGCAGCTGTTGTTGATGCTATTATTCAAGCCCGTGAAGAAAAAGGTACTTTTACAAGTTTTCAAGATTTCTTAGATAAAGTTCCTGTGCAGGTGTGCAATAAACGCGCGCTTGAGTGTCTCATTAAAGCTGGTGCTTTCGATTCCTTAGGTAATACACGCCGATCATTGCTCAGCGTTATGGAAGACGCTGTTGATGCTGTGGTTCCTATTAAACGTAACGAAGCTGCTGGGCAGTTTGATCTCTTTGGTGGTTTAGGAGCAGATCGGGAGTGTACGTTTAGCGTTGAGGTGCCAGATCTTCCCGATTGGGAGAAGCGCCAAAAGCTCAATATTGAGCGAGAAATGCTCGGGCTGTACGTCTCTGATCATCCTCTCTCCGATATGTCGGCAGTGCTCGATAGGGTGGCTGATACGACTGTGGTTCAGCTCCTCGATGACGAGCAAATTGCTGATGGGCAGCCCGTGGTGATTGCAGGGCTTATTTCTTCTGTGCAGACGCGAATTGCAAAGAAGAGCGGAAAAGTGTGGGCAACTATCGATATTGAGGATCTTACTGGATCGACGTCAGTAAACGTTTTTACGAAGACGTACGAAAAAGTAGCGTCTTTACTCACTCAGGATTCAGTGGTGATTGTGCATGGGCGTGTCGGCATACGTGATGGTGCTGTGAGCTTATCGGCGCAGTCGATTGAGCTGGCTCCTGTGGAATATGATGCGAACGCACCTGTGAATATCCGTATCTATGAGCGTCTGTGTACGCCTGAGCTGATGATGCGTTTGGGTGAGGTACTTAGGCAATACCCAGGATCTGCGCCGATGAGGATTCACGTGGTGCAACGAGACAAGACGAGTATTGTGGAGCTTGATTCACGTTTTTCAGTCAATGCAAGCAGCTCGCTGTGTGCAGATCTTAAAGTGCTGCTTGGGCGTGATTGTCTCGTGTAGAGCAGGAACTGCATAAACCGTACAGTTCTAGAGAATGGCGGACATCGGTAAAACCATACATACGTGCAATGGACTGAGCCCATGTTTCTACCGATTCTGCTTCGATATCTTGCGTAGTTCCGCACGATCTGCAGATGAGATGATGGTGATGTTGCTCGCTGCTGCAGTAGCGAAACAGCTGAATGTCGGAATCTTCAACGCGAACAACGTCTACATCGTCACTAGCGGCAAGAGCCTGCAAATTGCGGTAGACGGTTGCTAGACCGATGCGCGTTCCATTTTTTGTGAGTCGCTCATGCAAATCTTGAGCAGAGACGAAGCTCTGGTCTTCTTTGAGAGCTTCCATAATTGCTGCGCGTTGGCGGGTCATTCTTTGCATAGCACTCCTTCTTTATTCTCATTATGGCATAGTTAATGAGAAGGTGCGTTAGAAATTGTGAGAATATGCCGCTAAGGCATAGCGCATAGATGCGTTATATTTTAGGCTTGCCGTATGCCTTTATTCCTTAGGCTTGCACATGCCTTTATGTTTTAGGCGTGCACATGCCTCGTGCTAGTGGCGATTTTCGCGGTGAAATCGCTGCCATAGCGGGTGGATAATTGCTGTGAGCAAATAGAGGCAGACAGCTAAGACGACGATCATAGCTCCTGGGCTGAAAGGATAGATGTAGGTGATTATCAGCCCAGTCACGCAGACAATAGCGCCTATTGCCATCGCAATATGCATGGTTCCTCGAAATGAGTTGGCGATAAGCTGAGCAATAGCAACAGGGACGATCATGATGGCTGATACCAGCAACACGCCTACTACTCGCATAGATACCGATACTGTGAGAGCGGCAAGCATAGCGATGCAGATATTGAGCATTCCCACTCGTAAGCCGCGAGCACGCGAGAATTCTGGATCGTATGAGAGTGCAAAGAGCGGCCCGCGCAGCCCGATTCCCACAAGCAGAATTACTGTTGCCAGCCCGATGGTATACTAGACGTCTGCAGTGCTTACGGTTGCGATAGAGCCAAAAAGATAGCTTGTGAGGTTTGTCGTGCTTCCTCCTGCAATACGTATCAGAATCACGCCGCCCGCAATACCTCCGTAAAAGAGCATAGCGAGGGCGACGTCTGAGCCAGTGCGTCCACGTGCACGCAGTATTTCGATTAGGATAGCGCCGATCAGCGATGCCACGATAGCTCTTGGAATTGCTAAGGCATCGCGTGGTTCTATTGCGCTCCCAGTGCCAATAAGTCAGCCGAGAGCAACGCCTATGAGGCAGATGTGCCCGATACCGTCACCCATGAGCGCCATTGAGCGCTGCACAAGATATGTGCCGACAACGGGTGCGCAGATTCCCACAAGCACAGCTACGATAAGAGCGCGCTGCATAAGGGGAGAAGTAAGCATATCGGCGATCCACATTATCGAATATCTCCTGTATGTGCTGATGAGCCAGTGAGTTGAGGTGCATGGTGCTGAGTGGGTGCAGGCTGGTGATGAGTGTGCAGGTGAGTGCATGGATTTGAGCGGCGCTGCACCCCTATTCTTATTGAGATTTATTTTCATGCGATTAGCTTTATCTTTTGAGTAAAATTCTTTCAAAATTTTATGATGTGAAAGGTGTGTGATCTCTATCAAGCTGTGAAGTATTGAGGCGTCTAAAAAGTGTACGTGCACATAGAATACATACATAGCTAAACGTCGTCTGCATCATCCAGATGCAGAAAGTGAAAGGAAAAGCGATGGCTAAAACGGCACCATCAACACTCGATAACGTTATTTCTTTAGCAAAGCGGCGAGGCTTTGTGTTTCCGTGCGGCGAGATTTACGGCGGTACCCGATCGGCATGGGATTACGGGCCGCTTGGTGTGGAACTAAAAGAAAACATTAAACGGCAGTGGTGGAGAGCAAATGTGACGAGCCGAGACGACGTTGTAGGGCTCGATTCTTCCATTATTCTTCCACGAGAAGTATGGGTTGCCTCTGGTCACGTCTCCACTTTTTCTGATCCTTTGATTGAATGTCAGAATTGCCATAAGCGCTTGCGTGAAGACGAACTGATCGAACAGCATGCTGATAAGCATGGCGTCGATGAGCATGATGTGGCAATGGAGAGTGTGAGCTGCCCGAACTGCGGCGTCAAAGGAAACTGGACGGAATCTAAGCCATTTTCAGGTTTGCTCAAGACCTTCCTGGGGCCTGTCGATAATGAAGAAGGCTTGCATTATCTGCGCCCTGAAACTGCTCAGGGAATTTTTATTAACTTCCTCAACGTCGTCACCGCTGCGCGAAAGAAGCCTCCGTTTGGTATTGGGCAGGTAGGTAAGAGCTTCCGTAACGAAATTACTCCAGGGAATTTTATCTTCCGCACTCGTGAATTCGAACAGATGGAAATTGAATTTTTCGTCAAGCCCGGTGAAGATGAGCAGTGGCATCAAAGCTGGATTGACCGCCGTTTAGCATGGTATCGCGATCTTGGCATTTCTCCGGAAAATCTGCGCCTCTATGAGCATCCGAAAGAAAAACTTTCGCACTATTCCAAGCGCACTGTGGATATTGAATATAAATTCGGTTTCCAAGGATCAGATTGGGGAGAGCTTGAAGGTATCGCAAATCGTACTGATTTCGACCTCAGCTCCCATTCAGACGCCAGCGGCAAGAAGCTTGAGTATTTCGATCAAGCAACGGGTGAGCGCTATGTGCCATACGTGATTGAACCGTCAGCAGGGCTTACTCGCTCAATGATGGCGTTTCTTGTAGAAGCTTATACTGAAGACGAAGCACCAAACACCAAAGGTGGCGTAGATAAGCGAGTGGTGCTCAAGCTCGATCCGCGCTTAGCTCCTGTAAAAGCGGCAGTGCTTCCTCTCTCACGTTCAGGAGATCTTTCTCCTGTGGCTCGTGATCTGGCCAATCAGCTTCGCCAGTATTGGAATGTCGATTTTGATGACGCCGGTGCTGTGGGGCGCCGTTATCGCCGCCAAGACGAAATCGGCACACCGTTGTGTATCACTGTTGATTTCGATTCTCTCGAAGACCAAGCAGTGACGGTGCGCGATCGAGACACGATGGAACAAGTACGTATCCCAATTGAGAATGTGCAGAGTTTCCTTGCTACTAAGTTGGTGGGCTGCTGAGTCTCGTGTATACGCTCCCTTCTGTATCGCCTGTGCATATCGGCGAGGTACTGCTAGATATTCCAGTGGTACTTTCGCCGATGGCGGGAGTGACGAATGCTCCGTTTCGTCAGCTGTGCCGTGAATTTGCTGAGGCGGGAGTATATGGTGATCCAGCTTTTGCTGTGAAGTCTGAGCATGCGGCGCGTGCGTTGAGGGATGCCAACTTTCCTTATGCAAGCGGTATACCTTCTCAGGATTCGAATTCTCCTGCTCAAGGATCGGAGTCTGCTAGAGCGCGCACCGAGCGGATAGGAGCTGAAGAATCTGGGCAGTCTCGGGCAGAAAGCCGAACTGATGGTACGCACGCGCATGCAGGTTTATTTGTCTGTGAAATGATTACTACGCGCGCACTCGTTGAAAGTAAGCCTGCTACCATGCAGCTCGTACAGCCAGATTCTGGCGATCCTGTGCGCAGCGTGCAGCTGTATGGAGTTCAGCCAGGCGTGACGGCAGCGGCTGTTGAGCGTTTAATCGAGCTTGATCTTGCTGACCATATTGATCTGAATTTTGGATGCCCTGTGCCAAAGGTAACCCGCAAAGGCGGTGGTTCAGCTTTGCCGTGGAAGCATGATCTTTTTGCTGCGATTGTGCGCTCGGCAGTGAAAGCCGCTGAGCGAGCCTCGCATACCTATCAACGTAGCCATACAATTCCCGTCACCGCAAAAATTCGTATCGGTATTGATGATTTGCACGAAACGATGGCAGATGCAGCTGAGATTGCTATCAATGCTGGAATTTCTGCGCTTACTTTACATGCACGCACGCTCGAACAGCACTATTCAGGGCATGCTCGCTGGGATCGGCTTGCAGACTTTGTGGATATCGTCAATGGGCGGGTGCCTGTTTTTGGTAATGGAGATGTGTTTGAAGCTGCGGACGCTCAGCGCATGATCGCCAAAACAGGAGTAGACGGGATCGCGATCGGGCGTGGAGCTCAAGGGCGCCCGTGGATTTTTTACGATATGGCAGCAGATTTTACTCATATGCACTCGAGTTCCTCTGCTTTAGCAAGGCGAGCGGAACCAACGTTAGGTGAGGTAGCGCAAACGATTATGTGCCACGCGCAGCTCATGGTCCATCATTGGGGCGGAAACGAATTTAAAGCTATTCGTGATATGCGCAAACATATCGGCTGGTATCTGCGCGGATACGCGGTAGGAGGGGAGATACGATCTTCTTTAGCAGTGGTAAGCTCTCTGAACGAACTGGATAATTTACTGCACCAGCTCGATCTCAGCCAGCATTATCCTGCTGCAGCTCACGGCGCTCGCGGGCGTGCTGGAGGAGCTAAGCGTGCACACTTGCCTGAGCATTGGCTTGATTCGCACGAATTAAATGAGATACAGCGAGAAAAAATTGCTCAGGCAGAGCTTGATATATCTGGTGGGTGAATAGTATCTACTTGCCATAAAATAGCGAGCGAGTGCCAGAGCAGGTTTTCGCACAACAGCGAGTATGTGATAAAAGGATTCAGCAGGAGAATCCGCAGCGAGTGCGGTGCAATATCTTCTGACTGCGGCTCTTCGGTTTTCAGATTCTTCATGATCTGCTATGCCGCTATGTCGGCTTCGCTCTAACTAGCAAAGCCGACATAGCGGCATTAACCTGTTTTATTTGTGTGAAGAACTCTTCTTGGTATTTTTAGCTGCTGTATTTACTGTTTTAATACGTATCGTTATTTTTCCCCAAGAAATTCATTACTCTTCTTTTCTTTCACGAACACTTTTAACAATCCTGGGAAGCATCATGAGCAACTGCGCAACTATATACACCGGAGCGAGAACAGCTAACCATATCAAGATATGCTGAATACTCCAGCCTGGAGGCTTAACTAAAAAAGCTACAGTTAGAGCAAGTATCCCAGCGCAAATATCAGCAATACGTGTTCTAGTTTCCTCACTCATTTCTTAAACTTTCCCGTCACTTTGAGAGCTTGTTGCACAGCCCACGTCAGTGTTCGCGCTGCAACTGGTTTTGCCTTATTAAATGCCCATTTTAAAGGACCAAAACCAACGCATCCAGCAGCAAAAGACCATATTAAGTCATCAGCTCTGGCAAGATCATTTCCGCGTAGAGCAGTTACGACCTGATCAAGGGCTGCTCCTGATAAGCCGCGAGCAACACAAGCCGCAATAACAGGAATAGCAGCTGCGACAACGGCAGGCAATGCGCGTGCCTCATAGAATTGCGCTAAAGGCTCAGAAGAGAACTCAACATATTCCTGTTGCTTAGATACATCGTCAGGATACAGCTCAATAGCAGTCAGCTTAATATCTTCAATGTTAGTCACATTATTGAATCGTTCTAATTCCTTTGCGAGCACATCGGCAAATTCCTGTTCTTTCGGAGATAGAAGGGTATTATTTTCGGAGCACACGGTAGAAGCCCTGATATCTTCAACGTTTCCATAGCTGCCAGCTGCAGAGGTAGTAGCAGGCGTTTCTGCTGCGTTCGCTGCTCCGACTGCCGTAAACGATAAAGCGAGAGTGCAGACGCTCGCTGTAGCCAACTGTGCTGCTTTGCGTAGTTTCATCTTTCGTATTCCTTTCATCATGCCACCACTGGTGGTGGATTACACAGCATAGAAATATTGGCTGCCATCTCTTCTTAGAGATACTGCTAATTAAACACGTGTGGATGGCGTTGCAACACCGATATTTGTCGGTATTCGATACCGACATTCGTCGGTATATAGCAATAGGATGATCGTGTTATACGTGCTAGATTCCACTAGAAAATACGCAGCCCTCACTCGTCATAGACTGAATCTGCCGAGGGTATGTGTCTGCAATGGATAGTGCGATCTATAGGCGCGATGATAGCAATAATGCCGTCAATTCATGCAAGTACCTTCTAGGAGAGAGCGATCCATTCGATGGCTTTAGTTAGCTATGTAATAAGCAAGATCTCTACTTATAACTGGCGATAATTACTCTCGCACTGTTTGCCAAACAAGATCCTCATGCTGAAGTATGTCTATGTAAAGTTGGACTAATATCCTGGATGATTTTTCTACTCGCCAAACTGGTTCTTTACCTATCCATTTCTCGACGCCTTTGACGATATCGCGTTCCTGATGCAAAGCCCACGTGAGCGCTTTTTAATAACGCCTTTTTAATAGCGGCTGTTCCAACGCTGCAATCTTGCCCGTAGGATTGAACTTTTTACCCCATTCGCTATTTTCGAAAGCTGAAATAAGTTCTGTATATTCGTGCGCAGTTAATGTATATGCTTCTCGCTCTTTTTCGTTGTTTTCCTTGTTATTTTTTCCCAGAGTTTCAGTGATTCTTAGGAAGAATCGGATGTTGATTTGTATTTGTGTTATTTCAGATTGAGCAGACGAAAATATTTTAGACTTATGGCGATATAAAGTTTTCTTCTTGTTCTCATCTATACTCAATAGAAACGATAATAGATATAGTGCTGTTGGTATGTGCATGCATGGAAAGGGGTTAATATGCCTGTGAGTCTTAGCGGACGCAGTTTCTTGAAACTTCTCGATTTTTCGTCAGATGAAATTCGCTACCTGCTTCGTCTGTCGAAACAGTTCAAAGATATGAAGCTTGCTGGTGTCCCGCATAAGTATCTTAGCGGTAAGAATATTGTCTTGCTTTTTGAAAAGACTTCCACTCGTACCCGCTGTGCATTCGAAGTTGCTGGCTATGATCTTGGTATGGGCGTCACCTACCTCGATCCGGGCAGCTCTCAGATGGGTAAAAAAGAATCTATTGAGGATACTGCTCGTGTGCTTGGGCGTATGTACGACGGTATCGAATATCGTGGTTTTGCCCAAGAGATCGTCGAAGAAATTGCTGCTAAGGCTGGAGTTCCTGTATGGAATGGTTTGACGACGGAATTTCACCCAACGCAGATGCTCGCCGATATGCTCACAATCGAAGAGAATTTCCCGCAGGGTCTGCACCATCAGAAGTTGGTCTTTATGGGAGACGCTGGCAACAATGTGGGAAATTCTCTCATGGTTGTGTGTGCAAAACTTGGCTTGCACTTCGTTGCCTGCGGTCCGAAAGAGCAGATGCCAAATGATACGCTTGTTGAAACATGCCGTGAGATCGCTAAAGAAACTGGCGGCTGCATCACCATCACTGAAGATATTGATGAAGCGATTAAGGATGCTCACGTCGTCTACACAGATATTTGGGTATCGATGGGAGAGCCAAGCACTATCTGGGAAGAACGCATTAAACTTCTTGAACCGTACCGCGTGACTGATGAAATCATGGCCAAGGCTCGTGAAGACGCAATTTTTATGCACTGTTTACCATCTTTCCATGATGTAAATACCACAATCGCTGCTGAAATCGCTGAAAAGTTCAACGTCACGGAAATGGAAGTTGCTGATTCCGTTTTTGAATCTTCTCGTTCAAAAGTATTTGAAGAAGCAGAAAATCGTATGCACACCATTAAAGCTGTGTTGTATGCAACTCTTTCTTGAAAGATATTGATGGCAGAAAGAATTGTTGTTGCTCTTGGCGGAAATGCGCTTGGCAAAACCCCTCAAGAGCAGTCGGAATTGATTTCGGCAACGGCATCGTCAATTGTCGATCTCGTGCAGAGCGGTAACCGCGTGATCGTCACGCACGGCAACGGTCCTCAAGTAGGGATGATTAACCTTGCTCTTGATACAGCTGCGAAAGAGGGCATAAGCCCTCATATTCCGTTGGCTGAATGCGGTGCGATGTCGCAGGGATATATCGGCTATCATCTTCAGCAGGCAATTGGCGACGAGCTTGATGCGCGTCAGCTCGATATTGATTGTGCATCGATTGTGACTCAGACTGTGGTAGATGCGCAGGATCCAGCTTTCCAAAAGCCGACTAAACCAGTTGGTGCTTTCTATACCGAGGAAGAAGCGAAAGTGCTTGCCGAGCATACAGGCAATCAATACGTTGAAGATTCTGGGCGCGGTTGGCGCAGGGTAGTGGCATCGCCCTTGCCAGCGACTATTCGTGAAGCTCGTCTTATTCGCAGGTTGGTTGATTGCGGTACCGTTATTGTTGCCGCAGGTGGTGGCGGCGTGCCAGTTATTCGCAGTGATCGGCACCATCGTGGTGCGATTGCAGTGGTCGATAAAGATCGCACAGCTGCGCTCATGGCAAATCAGCTCGAAGCAGATGCTCTTCTTATTCTCATGGCAGTAGATAAAGTTTATCTCAACTACAATAAACCTGAGCAGAAAGGTCTCGATCGTCTCACTGCTGTTCAAGCTCGTGAGTACATCGCTCAAGGGCAATTTGATGCAGGGTCTATGCTTCCTAAGATCGAAGCGTGTGTGGATTTCGTGGAGAATAATTATGGTAAGCGAGCTATTATTACTTCACTTGCTCAAGCTGCCGACGGTTTGGCAGGGAAAACAGGAACTACGATTGTATCGGAGTAAAAATGGCACCAGAAAATGTTGTGTCGGAGGAAGTTTGCGAAAAAGTGAAAGAAAAAGAATCACGCACTAAAAAAGGCTTCGCATTAAAAGTTCCTTCAGCGTTCACAGTCCTTTTTATCATCACGATTATCGCTGCACTCGCAACATGGCTGATTCCAGCAGGTTCGTATGCGAAACTCGTCTACAACGCTGATTCGCAGGTGCTTGTCGTCACTGAACCTACTGGTGAAATCAAGCAGATGCCTGCAACGCAGGATTCTTTGAAAGAACTCGGTGTTGATATTAAAATTGAGCAACTCGTATCCGGGGAAATTAGCAAGCCTATTTCCGTGCCAGATTCATATCAGCGTCTCGATGCAAATCCTGCCAGTGTAAGCGCGGTTCCGAATTCTATGGTTGAAGGTACGATTGATGCCGTTGATATCATGGTTTTCATATTTGTGCTTGGTGGACTGATTGGGGTAGTGCGCGCAACGGGTGCTTTCGAATCGGGTCTGATCGCTTTGACGAAGAGGACGAAAGGTCGAGAGTTTGCGCTTATCTTCTTAGTCTGCGTATTTATGCTCATTGCGGGTTCTCTGTGCGGATTGGAAGAAGAAGCAGTGGCTTTCTATCCAATTCTTGTGCCGATATTCCTCGCCCTAGGCTACGATTCTATCGTCTGCGTAGGGGCAATTTTCCTTGCTGGTTCAATGGGCACAACGTTTTCAACGGCCAATCCGTTTTCTACTGTGATTGCATCTAATGTGGCAGGTATTCAGTTCACAGACGGTATAGCATGGCGTCTGGGTGGTCTTATTGTCGGTGGAATAGTCGTTATTGTTTATCTGCATTGGTACAGCAAAAAAGTGAAAGCAGATCCTGCGTTTTCCTATACCTATGAAGATCGCGAAGCTTTTGAGAAAAAATGGAAGATGACGGCATCTGCCGAAGAAATTCCTGTATTTTGCTTAAAAAAGAAGATTATCTTGGTTCTTTTCGTTGCTGCCTTTGTGATTATGGTATACGGCGTGATGGAGCTTGACTGGTGGTTCCCGCAAATGGCTGCCTCTTTCCTTACCATCTCAATTATTATCATGGTGATGTCGCTTTTTGGTGAGGATAAGAAGAGCGAAAAGCAGCTTGTTGATGCATTCTCGGAAGGTGCGTCATCACTTGTGGCTGTGTCTTTAATCATTGGTCTTGCCCGTGGTATCAACAAAGTAATGAATGACGGTTTGATTTCCGATACGATTCTTTATTCGCTCACAAATCTTGTGAAGGGAATGAGCGGTCCGCTGTTTATCGTTATTTTAATGCTGGTATTTTTTGTACTCGGTTTTATTGTGCCCTCCTCCTCAGGGCTTGCCGTGCTGACGATGCCAATTTTTGCGCCTCTTGCCGACGCTGTCGATATTCCGCGTTATGTGATTGTTTGCGCGTATCAGTGGGGGCAATATGCAATGCTCTTTTTGGCGCCTACTGGTTTGGTGATGGCAACATTGCAGATGCTTGATGTGAAGTATTCTCACTGGCTGAAATTCGTCTGGCCAATGGTCGTTTTCGTTCTCGGCTTTGGTGGCATTATGTTGATTGCCCAAGTGATGCTCGCCTAGTGTGCTTATTACGAGGCTGCGCCGCCGCAGTGGCAATCGTGAAGTGAGCATCGCTGCGGTGTGTTGCCATCTATATGTAAATCCTGTCGTGTTTTATAGCAGTTCGCTGGCTTAGCTGGCTTTATGTGCTTATCGCCAGCTTATTGCAGGCTTGTTTGCCATATAGGGGCTTTCTTTGTTTTCTCTTCCCTATACGTGCTTTTATATATGCGTTATTTACTGCCGATTTTTTGGTTGCGTATGTGCTGAGAAAGTTGCGTATGTGGTGAGAAACTCGGCACGTTCCTTATCGATACTGCTATTTTATTTCTCTTTCTTTGATATCGATATTGGTATTTTTATCTTCTGTACGTCTGTGTGCCTTGTGTGTGGTAGGTGATATGTGCGGTCAGCAGTTAGCAGGCAATGTGAATCCCTATTGCTTTTAGGTGTGTGTGTGTGTGTGGGGGGGGGCAGGGAAGCAAGGTTGCGGTTCGATCTGGGTGCTAATTTCTGAGCATTCCGCAGTATCGGGCATGCCATGTTCGCGCAGAAAGATCTGTGAGCGAAGCAATTTGATCGACGATCACGCGCAAACGTTCAGCTTCATTTTGTGCGTCTCGCCATGCGTCAATTAAAACTGGCTCTAAGCGCTCCTCAGGAGCATAAGCAATCGCATCTGCCAGATCAAAAATAATTGTGCGCTGGTCAAAATAACTGGGATCCTGTTCGCGCGGTGCCATCACGAAATAGACGGCAAGCCCTTTGAGGGCCGTAATTTCGGCAAGAGTTTGCTGGCTGACGACGATATTTCCGTGATAGCGCCAGAGAGGATCTGTACCGTATACTGCTCGGGTTTCCTGGGTCACGGCTCTCACGAAGCGCCCGATCAGATCAGAGGTGAGGTCTTTCAGCTGCGCTAAATCTCGAATTGACCCAGAAAAATTCTGTGGCCACACCTCCATTGCGAGGAGTCTGTCAAACGCCGCGCTCAGTTCATCTGCACTAATGGAATCACCATACCATTCGATTGTGCGAGCGATGACGGCATCACGATGAGCGCCGAGGGTTTTCAGTATTCCATCAGCGCCCGTTTCCGAACTGAGCATGACGCGTTGTGAAGATCGTTGCGGATGAGTTGCTGCGTGAACTAGCGCATCTTCAACATCGTGCACGCAGTAGGCGATGTCGTCTGAAAGATCCATAATTTGTGCTTCAATCGGGCGAGATACCCCGTGCTTATCTGGTTCGTGAATCCACGAAAAAACAACATCATCATCTGAATAAACCCCGAATTTTGCAGATTCTTCTCCTTGAGGCCCGCGAGCGCGTTTCCATGGATACTTCACAGTTGCGTCTAATGTGGCGCGAGTGAGGTTGAGACCTGCGGGGGAGCCGTCGCTGTGAAAACGTTTCGGCTCTAATCGAGTGAGGATACGAAGCGTTTGTGCGTTTCCTTCAAAACCTCCAGCGTCAGCTGCCACGTCTGCGAGAGCGCGCTCGCCATTGTGCCCAAAGGGGGGGTGGCCAATATCGTGGCATAGGCATGCCGTCTCCACGATATCAGGATCGCAGCCCAGATTTTTTGCAAGCGAACGCCCTACCTGTGCAACTTCGAGAGAATGGGTGAGACGAGTACGCACAAAATCATCTGCTTCCGGCCCGAGTACCTGCGTCTTCGCCCCTAAGCGGCGCAGCGCTGACGAATGTAAGACGCGCGCGCGATCGCGTTCATATTCGGTGCGTGATTTACTTTTGGGAGGCTCGTATGCCCAGCGCTCATCATCGTCAGAAGAATAGAGAAAACCCATGGTTTATAGTTTACTAGTTCCTACGCAAAATATAGTGTGGGCACGGCTCCTAGGTGGGGATGCTTGAAAGTTGCAGATAAGAATGTTTTATCAGAGGTTCCAGTGAAAGCGTGGTACCTATTTTGAGGGAAAGTTTGCCTGGCAGATGGGGTCACCAGCATAAAATACCGTGAGTGGGCTGCGTTTTCTTTTGCTTACTGTGGGGTGTGCCGAGGCTCAATACTGTGCAAGCGCTCTGAGTGGATGGCGTGAATCGGGATTTACTTGCTTTCCCCTAGTATGATTGAGGTATGGCAGGGAGAATTAAAGCGCAGTCGGTCGATGAGGTCAAAGCACGTACGCGAATTGAAGACGTTATCGGCGATTATGTGCTTCTCAAAACTGCTGGAGTTGGCTCTCTTAAAGGCTTGTGCCCCTTCCATGATGAAAAAACGCCGAGTTTTAATGTGCGTCCGCACGTGGGAAGTTTCCATTGCTTCGGCTGCGGCGAATCTGGTGACGCTATTGCTTTTGTTGAAAAAATTGAACATCTTACGTTTGTTGAGGCTGTTGAATTTTTGGCACGAAAAGCAGGTGTGCAGCTTCAGTATGAAGAATCGGCTAGAGGTCAGAATGCAGAGCAACCCTCAGAGGTGAAGCGGGCGCGTCTCATTGATGCTCATCGCGTGGCTGAGGATTTTTATATGACCCAGCTCAGTACGCCAGAGGCTGCTGCCGCCCGCGAGCTTTTAAAGGGGCGTGGTTTTGATCGAGAGACGGTTGCACATTTCAGGATTGGATATTCTCCGAAAAGTTGGAGCGCCTTGCTGGATGTGCTGCGCAAGCACGGTTTCACTGAGAAAGAAATATCTGCCAGTGGTCTAGCTGCCACGGGTGCGCGCGGTCTTTACGATCGTTTTCGCGGGCGGCTAATGTGGCCTATTCATTCCGTGACGGGCGAGCCGATTGGTTTCGGTGCGCGCAAAATCGATGATACGGAAGAAGGTCCGAAGTATCTCAACACACCTGAAACGATGATCTACAAAAAATCGCACGTTCTTTACGGTCTTGATATGGCAAAGAGTGCGATGGCGCAGGATCGAAAAGTGGTTGTTGTTGAAGGGTATACAGATGTGATGGCTGCTCATCTAGCTGGCGTGCCGTACGCCGTTGCTACCTGCGGCACCGCATTTGGCCATGATCATGCGCGCATTGTGCGTCGATTCATCGGAGATAATGCGTGCGTATCTGCTGGAGTTATTCTGCATGATGGGCGCAGCTTTGGCGGAGAAGTAATTTTTACTTTTGACGGTGATGCTGCTGGTCAAAAAGCAGCATTGAAAGTTTTTCAAGAAGATCAAACTTTCGGTGCGCAAACGTTTGTGGCGATTCTTCCCGAGGGGCTAGATCCGTGCGAGATGCGTATCAAATATGGTGACGATGCTGTGCGCGAGACAATCAATCGCCGTGAACCGTTATTTGCGTTCGTTATTCGCTCTTTGCTGGGACGAGTGTCGTTACATACTGCAGAAGGGCGGGCTGCTGGTTTACGGGCAACTGCACCGATCGTGGCAGCGATACGCGATCGCGTTGTGCGTGGTGAATATGTGCGTCAGCTATCGGGATGGCTTGGTATGGATGAGCATACTGTGCGTGCATCAGTAGTGCAGGCAGAACGTCAGCGTGCACAGCTTCCTGCTGAGCTTACGCAATACTCTTATTCCGATACGTCTGATATGAGTGGCAGAGCTTCAGGGGAAGGCGGCGAACATTTCTTGAGCGCTCGCGAATCAGGCAGCACTATACGCGGGGAGAGTGTATCTTCTCCTGTGCTTAAAGACCGCTACGCGATTCATGATCCTGTTGAGCGTACAGAGAGAGCAGCGCTTGGCGTGATGATGCAGCTTCCTCGAATTGCAATGAGTGCAAACGCCGATCAGCTCCCTGCTGGAAGTTTTGTGCTTCCGATTCACTGCACAATTTTTAATGCGATACGCGCTGCTGGCGGTGTGCGTGCTATGGATACTGAGATGGCAAGGCTTATTGCTAGCGGAGCAGATGAAGGGCAAGCAGAGCTGAAAGCGAATGAGTGGTTCGTTGAGTGTGTGGCGCGGCAGTTGGATCCATCTGTGCGCTCGGCCGTCTATCAGTTGAGTGTGGAGCCTATTGAAGAGGAGCGCGCTGAGAATATGCAGCGTTATGTGTATGGCGTGATGAAAGCTCTTATTCGCCAAGGGTATACACGCCAAATTGCTGATGTGCGCTCTGCAATGCTGCGGGCTGGAGCTGGCTCTCCAGAGCATGCGGAGCTTTATGAGAGGCTTATCGAGTTGGAAAATCGTCGGCGCATTTTCGAAGAAGTGGATAGAGATTAGTGCCAGTGCTAAGGGATATCTGTTCTCGTTCTATGTGTGATGAGGCAATGCGTAGCTGGGCATGATTATGATGCGCTGCACATGATTATGATGCGCTGCGCATCTTGTTTCATGTGTAATGAACAATAATCTGAGCAATAATCCTATTGCAGATTTTTAGGGGAGAGCTTTTGTGCCGCATTGCGTTCTATCGAATGCCGTCTTAAGTCAAAGAGTAGATATTTTCTTAGATTCTCAGCGATCTTGATGTGCGTGGGGCAGTGATTTTACGTGCTAAATCTAAATCTTGGCGTGTGAGATACTGCGCCGCTTTGTGCCGAGGGCGTGCAGCCGATACTATTGATACAGTTCAGTGAACGCTGCTGATGTGGTGTTCGCGCTGATCTTGCCCCTGTAGCTCAGATGGTTAGAGCAGGGAACTCATAATTCTTTGGTCGCGGGTTCAAGTCCTGCCGGGGGCACAGTATTCGTTGTGCGTATTGTGCTATCTGTATACATCAATCTGTGTAAACGACTCGTGATGAGACGATGGGTAAAAAGTGAGCAGCAGTAAAATGCCGAGAAAACCAGCGTTTGCATTAGCAAGAAATTATTGTTTCTTTCTTTTCCTAAATGCAGAAAAAGAAAGAGATGAATGGGCTGCGCAGGAGGAAAGCTCCCGCAGTAATTAGCAGGCTCCTCAAGATATGAGATGCGCTTCACAGTGCCACTTTGTGAGACGAGTTGGCATGGCGCGCGCATAACCGTTTAATATGTAACCACCATCAAGAGCAATGGAGAGACTTGGCTCGGAGACATTGCAGCAACCCGAATGGACGGGTGCTAACGCCAAGACCGATGGAGGATCTTATGAGTGAAACATTATCTGCACAGTCAGATACGCGCACAGATGTGCTCGTCTTCGATGATGTGTACAAAATATATCCGCGCAAAGGCGAGCCAGATGTTCGCGCTCTTGATGGTATTTCTCTGAAAGTTCCCCGCGGCGATATTCACGGAATTGTAGGGCAGTCGGGCGCGGGAAAATCAACGCTTATTCGCTGCCTTACGGCTCTGGAAAAGCCCACATCTGGAAAAATTCTCGTGAATGGGCAGAATCTTGCTAAGCTTAGCGAACGTGATCTGCGCAAGGCACGCCGCGCAATCGGTATGGTGTTTCAGTCGGCAAACTTACTTGATTCGCGAACTGCGGCAGCGAATATTGCGTATCCTCTGTATCTTGCAGGAGCGAAGCGGGGAGAGCGTCACGATCAGGTGACGAAGCTGCTGTCTCTCGTTGGGCTGGCTGAGCGCGGTTCTTCATATCCACGGCAGCTTTCTGGCGGGCAGCGCCAGCGAGTAGGTATTGCGCGTGCTCTTGCAGACGAGCCGAAGCTGCTTTTGTGCGATGAGCCGACTTCTGCTCTGGATTCAGAATCAACTCAGCAGATTTTGAATCTCATTAAAGATGTGCGTGATCGCATGGGCGTCACCGTTGTGATTATTACTCACGAAATGGCTGTTGTGCGAGAAATCTGCGATTCGGTGACGATGCTTGAAGGTGGAAAAGTAGTGCAGTCTGGCGCTGTGGCTGATATTCTCGCAGAGCCGAGCAGTCGGCTTGCACGCGAGCTTATGCCGCTTCCTAAAGTTGATGCAGACGTCACTCTATCGGGGGAGCATACGCAGGTGATTGACCTTGCGTTCACATCGACTCCTGGAGTGCCGACGGGTGCGCGAGTCTTCAACAAAATTGCCGAAATTGGCGGCGATATTGTGGGAGGCGGTTTCGAAACTGTAGGGCAGACGCAGGTTGGGCGATTGGCAGTTGCCGTGCCTGATCGCGTGCTGGCACAGGCGGTTGAAGAATTTAGGGTTTTTGGTGTTGAAGCGGAGGTGCGGGCAGCATGACGATTATTCCTTCTTTTGCGCCGGCCGCGCTCACTGCAAACGTGTGGGCGCCCGTCGTCACTGCCGCATCAAAAGCAGACCCAGCATGGCTCGATAATCCCGTGATTACGCAGAAGCTTTGGCCGGCAACTCTTGAGACGTTGCTTATGACGTTTTGGACAACTTTCTTTACTGTGATTTTCGGTCTGGTGTTGGGGCTGATTTTGGTTGCCACAGCGCCAGGTGGGCTGTATCGTAACCGCCTCGTTTATCAAATTCTTGGCTTTATCGTTAATATTGGGCGTTCCTTGCCATTCGTTATTTTGATGATTGCGTTGATTCCTTTTACGCGCTTTATTATCGGCACTACTTTCGGGTGGGAGTCTGCTGTGGTTTCGCTCGTTGTGGCAGCTACTCCGTTTTTTGCGCGTCTTGTTGAAACAAGCATTCTAGGAATTGACGGTGGAAAGATTGAAGCTGCGCAAATGATGGGAGCTTCGCGTACGCAAATCATGTTTGGTGTGCAGGTGCGTGAAGCCACTCCACAGCTTATTCAATCTGCCACAACTCTTGCGATTACGATTATCGGGTATGGTGCGATGGCAGGGGCGATGGGCTCTGGCGGTTTGGGGCAGCTGGCACTGAATTACGGATATACCCAATATATGACGGACGTGATGATTGCTACTATCGTCATCATCCTTGTGATCGTGCAGGTGATTCAAACTATCGGCGATATTCTTTCGCGAATGGCCGACCACCGTTAAGCTCGGTAGATTCAGCGGCAGCATACGAGGGCTGGTCGCGGCTATGGGGCATGGTGGATATATGTATCGAAACTCGTGCTTTATGGAAAATTCGGTGAGCATTATCTGAGCATCATCAGATAAATAATTTTACTCGCGATATATGAGTGGGCGGGTAGAAGAATGATTCTGGTATGTAGATTCACCTTATTTACCTTATAAACAAAGAAATTTTGATAGAAACGAAACATTTAGTAGGAAATAAAAGGGGTACATTATGAAAAAGATTGTTGCTGCTCTCGCAGCTGGTGCACTTGCTTTCGGTCTCACTGCGTGCGGAGGCAAGGCAGATGATTCAACGTTGAAAGTCGGGGCTTCACCCACGCCGCACGCTAAAATTTTGCAGTATGTGAAAGACAATCTGGCAAAAGAAGCAGGCTTAAATCTTGAGATTGTGGAATTTTCGGATTATATCAAGCCTAATGAAGCTCTTGCTGGTGGAGATTTGGATGCCAACTATTTCCAGACGGTGCCGTATCTTGAAACTCAGCAGGCAGGCAACAGTGCTTACGAGAATTTTGTGCCTGGCTCTGGTATTCATCTTGAACCACTCGGCGTTTATTCCTCAAAGATTTCCAATCTGAAAGATCTGAAAGATGGCGATCTTATCGGTATTATTGACGATCCGACGAACCAGGTGCGTGCGCTCACTTTGCTTGCAGGGCAGGGGATTATTAAACTGCCAAGCAACGAAGCAGAGCACAATGTGGCAGCGATTGAGGGGTCTGCCGAATATAATCCGCACGGTTATAAATTCCAGGTGGCTGAGGGTACAAAGCTTGTGCGCGCTCTTGACGATGTGCAAATTGGCGTCATCAACGGCAACTATGCACAAGAAGGCGGTTTGGCTCCTGTAGATGCAATTGCTCTTGAGAGCGTAGAAAATAACCCTGCAGCAAATATTCTCGTCTGGAGTAAAGATACTAAGAAGCTGGATGCCGTGAAGAAGCTCGATGAGCTGCTGCATTCAGATGAAGTTAAAGCATATATCGAAAAGACGTGGGCAGGTAAGTCTGTGATTCCAGCGTTCTGATTCGTAGCAGTTCGCAGCAGTATGTACGGTGGGTGTTGTGCTGAGATTAAATCTTGCACAACACCCACGTATGTAATATGTATCTATTAGTGTGTATGTATGAGTGCGCATCTATTTTTAACCGTAATGTATGGTGATTTTGAAATCCGCTGTTTTGGCTAGGGAGTATCAGGTAAAATAATGCGGAATTGTTTATGCAGGCGCTAGTGCGTTGGCGCTGGTGCGTTGGCGTAAAATGATTCATTTTCTTGATTAGAAAGGTTGATATGGCACGTAATAGTTTTATTTATCGGGGGGGGGGCACAGCTACTTCGTCGCGTTAGCGTTGTGTGTGGCGTGACGCTAGTTGCCGCTTCAGTTTCGACTTCTGCTTTGGTCTATGCTGCTCCCAGCGCTGCGTATACTGGATATAGCTCCTATGTTCCAGAAGTGGTTATCGTAGAGGGAAAAATCGGTGAAACTCAAGTAAAGGTGCAGGGCGATAAAACGTACCCAGAAGGTATGAAGTTTAAGCATGTAGCAAATTCTCAGCGTAGTTACGGCTCTTGGGTAGTCATCGACCAAAATTCTGGAAAATTTACTATTGACACATCAAAGCACACTCATATTTTTACCAATGGGAAAGCTGAATATACCAGCATTCGTTTAGACGTTATCTACCCTGATCATAAACCGCCGACTGCATCTTTTGAAACTATTGATGCTGGTAAAGTGACTGTTTTGCAAGATAGCGATAAAGATGGCGTGCCAGATAAAGATCAAAATGGAGCGGTTAAAGATAAATGCCCAGGCACTGCTGAGGGAGCAAAAGTTAATGATGCTGATGGATGCCCTCTTGCCCCTGCGCTGCAAACTGCAACAGTGACTGGCGAAGTTGGCACAGCAGTTACCAATACCACTATGGCAATTACCAACGAAGGCAAGCTGACCTTGAACGCTTGTGAGTTTGCCGATCAAGATAAGAGTGCTGGTTTGGTTGTGGAACTAGGAGCCGATGATAACGCCTGCGTTATTAGCGGAACTCCTAATAAGCCTGGTCAAAGTGA
Source organism: uncultured Arcanobacterium sp. (assembly GCA_958428545.1). Classification (GTDB taxonomy): domain Bacteria; phylum Actinomycetota; class Actinomycetes; order Actinomycetales; family Actinomycetaceae; genus Arcanobacterium_A. Next base: position 74,874 of record CAUAGM010000007.1, read on the forward strand.
AGTTACCGTTACACTAAACTATCTGGACGGCAAGAATACTCCTGCATCTACGACTGCTAGTGCAAAGCTTAATATCGCCGATAAAGATACTGATAAAGACGGTAAATTAGACGCTGAAGATAAATGCCCCAACACTCCTTTTGGCGGCACTGTGGATGCTCAGGGCTGTGCCGTAAAACCTCAAATGGAAGATGCCAACGTGACGGGAATAGCTGGCAGCAAAATTAATGAAACCACCTTGCCTATCATCAACGATGGCAATGTGAAGTTACTGGAATGCACTGGTGATGTGCCCGAAGGGTTATCTTTGGCATTGAACCACGATGAGACTGCGTGCGTCGTCAGCGGCACTCCACAAGCAGCCGTAGACACAAAGGTGCCTGCTACGCTGAAATATACCAGCGATCATGGAAGTACAGAAGAAGTTCAGGCACAGCTGACTCTAAACATTGCTGAAAAGCCAGTAGTAACTCCAAAGAGCAGTGAAACGTACAAGGATTTGGCTTATGCGGGCGCAGCTGTAGTAGCAGGGGAAAGTGGTAAAGTTGCGCCTCCAACGGCACGGGCAGGTAAACTTCCAGAGAATACTACGTTTGAATTAACTGCAGAAAGCAAAGCGAAATTCCCATGGATTAGCGAAGATGCTGCTCATGCGGGCGGTTGGAATCTGAACCCAGAAGCTAGTGTGGCAGCAGGTGATTACGTGGCGCAGGTATCGGTTTCTTTCCCGGATCAATCTACGTTGACAGTAGATATGAAAATCGCAGTGACTGCTAAACCTGAGAAGCCTGAGCCAGGGACACCTGATCCAGGCAAACCTGATCCAGGCAAACCAGATCCAGGCAAACCAGATCCAAGTAAGCCTGAGCCAGGGACGCCTGATCCGGGTAAGCCTGAGCCAGGCAAACCTGATCTGGGTAAGCCTGAGCCAG
>CAUAGM010000008.1 GCA_958428545.1 uncultured Arcanobacterium sp.
GTGGCAGTGGCAGTGGCAATGGCAATAGCAATGGCAAAACCTGTGATACCTCGTAAAAATCTATGGTGCAAGCCTGCTAGCAGTGTGCGTATTATGGGCACTTTTGGTGTTTTCTGCATTGATGGGCAAGAATTGCTACAGAGAATTTACGCATCGTTTATGGCTATACGCCGCAGACTTTTAGCTGGAAGCTGCTATGTGGAGCGGCAAACTAGCAGACTTTAACTCACTAAGAGTTGATACTCAGCTGGCGTGCCCATGAGCCTGCTCAGTCTTGAGTGCTTGCAGTGCGTATTATTGCGGAAAGGTTGATATGAAAGATCGCATTCACCAAGATTCATCAGATCAGGGGTATTCAAAAGCGCTTAAAAATCGCCATATCTCAATGATTGCAATCGGCGGCTCTATCGGCACAGGGTTATTTTTAGGTGCTGGCGGTCGCCTCGCTCAAGGTGGAGCTGCACTCGCAATTTCGTATGCTCTGTGCGGGTTCTTTGTTTTTATCATGGTGCGCGCTCTCGGTGAGCTTTCAGTGCGGCGCCCATCGTCAGGAGCCTTCGTTTCTTATGCTCGAGAATTTTTAGGCGAAAAATTTGCCTATATTACTGGCTGGATGTTTTTTATTACTTGGGCAACCGCTGGAATGGCTGATATTACTGCTGTTGCGCTATATCTGCATTATTGGCCCGTATTTGAGCCGATTCCGCAATGGGTGTTAGCTGCTTGCGCACTGGCAATAGTCTTTGCCGTAAACATTTTAAGCGTCAAGTTTTTTGGAGAGTTCGAGTTTTGGTTTGCTGCTATCAAAGTGGGAGCGATTTTGCTGTTTATGGTGGTAGCTATCTGGGCAATACTCACGGGCGCTTCAACGAGTGAAAGCTACACGGCTGGTATCCATAATTTGACGAATTTCGGTGGCTTCTTTCCTATGGGGATATTCCCGATGGTAGCTCTTTCTGTTGGAGTTGTTTACGCTTTCGGCGGCACAGAAATGATCGGAGTAGCTGCAGGCGAAGCTCAAGATACCAGCGTGCTCGCACGTGCTATCAACACGATGATCGTACGCATTCTTTTCTTCTACGTCGGCTCGGTTATTTTGATGACGCTTGTGCTTCCGTGGACTGCCTATTCTGATAACGAATCGCCGTTCGTCACCTTCTTTTCAGGAATCGGGATTGCGCACGCAGGCGATCTCATGCAAATTGTTGTGCTGACGGCAGCGCTTTCTTCTTTGAATGCTGGTTTATATGCGACGGGTCGCACTTTGCGCTCGCTAGCAATGGCTGGTGAAGCGCCAAAATTTGCGCGCTATATGAATAAATACAACGTTCCCTCTGCTGGTATTGCATTGACGGCAGGGCTTGGCTTGGTTGGTGTGCTTATCAACTATATTTATCCGAGCGAAGCATTTACTCTCGTTATGGAATTTTCTGGCATCGGTTTTGTAGCCACGTGGATATCTGTGCTTGCTTCCCACCTAGTATTTGTACTTCGCGCACGTAAAGGACTTGAGGAACGGCCAAGTTTCCGCTTGTATTTTGCTCCTTGGAGCAATCTGCTCGCAATCGTATTTTTTGTGGCAATAGTTGCTTCGATGGCTTTTAACGAGCAGGGGCAAAAAACTTTGGCACTTTTCCTCATAGTTGTAGCGATTTTAATGATCGGCTGGTTTCGAGTGCGCGGGAAGATAAATCCCGAAATGATGGATAGGGTACTCGATAGCGAGTAGGGCGATCGTCTGTATCTCACTTTTGTGTGTGAGATACAGACGTGTTAGCTATTTTTGCGCAGCTTGCTATTTTTCGTATGGCTCTAAGAATGGCAAGAAATCTCCATACCCCTCATCACTCATGCGTTCGCGCGGAATGAAACGCAAAGCTGCCCCATCAATGCAGTAGCGCAATCCTCCGCGTTCTGCAGGACCATCAGAAAAGACGTGCCCTAGGTGTGAACTGGCAAAAGAGCTCGAAACTTCTGTGCGTGGGCGAGCGAGTTTGAAATCCTGCTTATACCCAACCCCCTGCTGAAGAATCGGTCGAGTGAAAGAAGGCCACCCACACCCAGCATCGAATTTATCACGAGAAGAAAAGAGTGCCTGCCCTGAGACGATATCCACAAAGATTCCATCTTCGTCAAACTGGTCAAATTCAGAGGATCGTGGAGCTTCAGTGCCTTCTTCTTGCGTCACGTGAAATGCTAAAGGTGAAAGCATCTCACGCAGTTCATCGATAGTAGGTCTCGGTTTTAGTTCAGGACCAAGATGAAGCGGCTGCGCAGCTAATCCAAGATTTATATGGCAGTAGCCGTTCGGATTTTTTTCGAGATAATCTTGGTGATACTCCTCTGCAGATACAAAGTTTCTCAACGTTTCAAGAGTGACGGCAATTGGCTGCTGGTAGTGAGTCTGCAGCTGTGCGAGGCTCACTGATGCGCGGCGCTGAACTGTGGCGTCAGTATAAAAAACTCCTGTGCGATATTGTCTGCCGCTGTCGTTTCCTTGGCGATTAAGGCTCAATGGGTCGATAATGCGGAAAAAGTGAGCGAGCACTTCTTCTAAACTAATGACGGCGTCGTCGAAATCTATGCGTACAGTTTCCGCATGGTCTGTAGTATGCAGGCTATGGTAATCGGTGCTGTTTGTGAGACCATTTGCGTATCCAGCTTCGGTGCCCAAGATACCGTTTAAGCGTTGGAAATATGCTTCTACTCCCCAAAAGCACCCGCCTGCAAGATAGACGGTTCGTGGCGATGTAGGCACTGTATGCGAATTATTTTTCATAGGTGTAGTGTATCGTCGAAGGAAATCTTATGCGATATTATGCCGTGTTTAGGGTGAGTAACTTAGCGCTGAGCGAACGCTATATCCCAGCACGATCGAATGCAGTGACGGCGAGTTCCTGGCCATAAGCGATAAACTCCTCTGCTTTTGCGAAATCAAAAGTGGTGCCGAGAGAAGCAGGGACGTCAATATGAATATCTGGAGGATTGACTGCGATACGTGAGGCTTGGATGCGTTCTTGCATAAGGTCAAGTGAGAGAAGCGTCATCTTTAAAAGATCCAGATCATCGGGCAGAGGATCAAAGGGTGACGACGATTTCTTGCTTTTACCTTTAGCGTTTCTTTTCTCTGCCTCGTTTTCACGCTGCTGCAGATTCGATAGTAAGGAATCTTTTCCGAAAAGAGATACTGCCACAGTGAGATCAGCATCGGGGCGAAGCGAACTTTCCATAGGTAATGGATTGAGTAATCCGCCGTCTGCAAGCAGGCGCCCGTCAAGCATCACGGGCTTAAAGACGCTAGGGATTGAAATAGATGCTCGAATTGCGGCGAGCAGCGAACCGCTGCGAAACCAAACTTCACGGCGGGCAAGCACATCTGCGGCAACTGCGCAATAAGGAATTGAGAGATCCTCAATCTGGTATTCGCCAATTATATCTTCGAGGAAAGCCATGATTTTATCAGTTTTGATAATCCCAGGTTTGCCGATAGTGGGAGTCATCATTCTGAAAACGTCAAGACGATTAAGTTTCAGGCAGGCTTCGCGGAAATTTTCTAATTTTCCTGCAGCGTATGCACCGCCAATCAACGCTCCAATAGAAGATCCTGAGACTGCGACGATTTTATGCCCGCGAGCGAGCAATTCATCGATTACGCCTATATGGGCATAGCCGCGCGCTCCTCCTGATCCTAAAACTAGAGAAACTCTCATCGTCATACCTCCTCACGTCGTGTTGAGACGCTTGAGCTTGAATTTGAGAAAATCTCATCTGAAATATGTCTGCTTGGCTGCGATGGCTGGTGCAGCGCCTGCTGGAGTGTGAGATTAGTGCCCTCTACATCTACGTTCGGCAATATTTTATCGAGCCACTTTGGTAGATACCATGCTTTATCTCCGAGCAGATACATAAGAGCAGGTGTGAGACTCATACGGACGATAAACGCATCAAATGCCACGCCCGCAGCGAGGGCGAAACCAAGGGAACGAACCATCGTGAGTTTAGCGAAGATGAATGCCGCAAACACCGACACCATAATTAATGCTGCTGCTACCACCACAGGAGCTGCTAAATTGAAGCCTTCTTTCACAGCGCGCCGCGCAGGGGAGCCGTGTGAATATGCTTCGCGGATCGAAGAAACCACAAACACCTGATAGTCCATAGCTAAACCGAAGAGAATACCTGTGAGCAGAATCGGCAAAAAGCTCATGAGCGGAGCTGGCACATGAACATCGAAGATCCAGCCAAGCCAACCCCACTGGTAGACGGCAGTAGCAGAGCCGAAAGCAGCAGCTAAGGAGAGCAAGAAACCAATACTTGCAAGAAGAGGTACCACTATAGAGCGGAAAACGAACAGCAGCAATATGAGCGATAGCCCAACTACGATCGTCAAATACGGTGGTAAAACGGCGGCAATGCGCTCTGAAATATCAATCATTGCGGCGCTCTGCCCTGTGATATCGATTGTGGTGCCGGTAGAAATTTCAAATTTTGGAATATCGGTTCGCAGATCTTTCACCAGATTGCGAGTCGTGATCTCTGCCGGTCCGCTTGAAGGAATGAGCTGAAGTACGCCATATTCATAGTTTGCCGAATATGCTGCTGGGACGGCTGCCACAATTCCTTTCATTTGCATGAAGCGTTCAGCCACGCTAATCAGGGTTTGTTCGGAACCGTTTTTAGTGCGCTGCGTTTCGGGGATTTTTACAAGTGAAAGTAGCTGGCCATTATACCCAGCGCCAAATTCGTCTGAGGTAATCTCATAGGCTTTTTGAGCTTGTGATCCATAAGGTTCCGTGGCGCCATCAGGCAGAGCAGTCTGCATATGAAGAGCGGGCGTTGCACATATACCCAAAACGATCACGCATAGCAGGGCAGACAGCCACGGTTTCTTGGTGAGAGTTGTGACCCACCACAAGCTTGGGTTTTTACGTGCCCCAGCAGATTTTGCGACAGAGATGACGCCGCCATTTGACTGCTCGGAATTGAGAGCAGCTTGCGCTTCAGCGCGTCGTCTGCGTGCTTTCTTGGGTAGCAGGCGTTCGCCAATTACCGCAAGCAGTGCCGGGGTAAGTGAAATAGAAAGGAGCACGGCAATAAGCACAGTAAATGCAGCAGAGAAGCCTAGAATAAAGAGGAATGGCAGATCAGAGACGACGAGAGCAGCAAGAGCGATCATAACTGTGAGACCAGCGAAAAAAACAGCCGTTCCACTTGTGCCGATTGCTCGCGCCACAGATTCACGTATCGGCATACCAGCAATCAATTGTGTGCGGTGCCTGTGCACGATAAATAGCGAGTAATCAATGCCGACAGCCAATCCAAGCATGAGAGCAAGTACAGGCGTAATACTCTGCATATCGATCACGCTGGAGAGGGCGAGGGTGCCGCCCACGCCAAGAGCTACTCCGAAGAGCGCTACGAAGAGTGGCAACCCAGCAGCCACAACAGTTCCGAGCATAATCATCAGCACAACTCCTGCAAGAATAAAGCCTAAAAGCTCGGTGATTCCCACAATAGAGTTGAGGTCCTGCGTTATTTCGCTCGAAAAATACGTGGCCACGCCTGCTTCTTCGAGGGCTGGTTTAATCGAGTTGAGATCTGCGCGTTGTTCTTCTGTGAGTGCATAGGTTTGCCCATGAAAAACTATATGCGAAATTGCTGTGGTGCGAGATGCGTTTACGAAGCGCATCTTCTGTGTAAGAGCTGCCATCCGTTTGCCGAGTTGGAGCGTCTCTTTGCCGTCAGCAAGCTCTTTTTCGCCATGTATAAGCTGGGTTTTTGCTTCATTGAGTTTGGCAGTGTTTTCTTCGATGAGTTTTCGGCCATCTTCGAGTTCTTTTCGCCCTTGTGAAAGCTCTTTCTCGCCATTAGCGATAAGCCCTTCGTTAACGCGGAAAGTAGCTTCGCCATTTTGATATTTTTGAAGCCCTGATGCGTATTGCTCTTTAGCGGCATTGAGCTCAGCTTGCCCAGCTTCGACTTCTGCTCGAGCCGCATCAAGCTGAGGGCGTGAGGCTTCAAGCTGCTGCTCAGCAGCACGCAGTGTTGTGTAAGAATCACTGGCCGCGGCAAGATGTGCCAAGGCTTCTTGAGCTTGCCTGATTCCAGCAATTGCAGTTTGAACGTGCTGAATTCCTTGAGAAACTTTTTGATAAGCGTCACTTCCAGTCAATCCTGCGGCTTCGAGCTGAGATTTTTGCTGCTCAAGCTGAGTAAGCTGATTCGTAAGCTGGGCAAGAAGAGTATCAGCAGGCGTCTGTGGCGGAAATCCGAGGCTTGTGGCGATCTTTTCGACAGCAGCATTTGCTTGTTGCTCGCCAGCTTGAATTGCCGCTGGCACTTGGGAGAGATTGCTAGCTCCGAGACTGCTTGTGAGCTGTGAAATTCCTTGGTTAATTTTTTCCTTGCTGTCGCTGTAGCGCTTTTCTCCCTCGGCTAGTTTAGCTCGCCCATCTGCAAGTTTTCTCTCTCCTGCAGATATTTGAGCTTGTGCTTGAGTGAGCTGTTGGCGCGCGGCAGTGAGTTCAGGGCGTGACGCTTCAAGCTGAGCTCGTCCGTTACTTAGTTTCTCTTCGTTCTCTGCGAGGGCCGCTTCACCATCTGTGAGCTGTTTTTTCGCTTTTGCGAGCTGTTTTTCGCCATCATGTATTTTAGCTTGCCCATCACTCAGCTTTTGTTCGTTTTCTGCAATGCTTTTCTCACCATCGGAGATTTGAGCAGCTGCGCTATCAAGCTGTTCTTGCATTTTGAAAGGGTCGATAGATGAGCGCACGGGTGCTTGTTTGCCAAGGATAGACGTGGCTTGAGAAATTTTCTTTTCTTGCTCTGCAGTAAAAGGGGTTCGATCTATGGTTTGAAATACTGCTGTGGCAGTGCCGCCTGAAAGTTCGGGAATGTTGTTGCGTACAAGAGTGAGAACTCTTTGTGTGTCTGTGCCTGGAAGAGTGAACGTATTGGAGAGAGTCCCCATAAATGAGGTCATTAAAATGCCGATCGCAACGAGAATTGCAATCCATGCCGCAATAAATTTTTTTCGATGATCGTATGCGGCAAGTCCGAGCTTATAGAGGATTTTTGCCATAATCCACGATCCTTTCGGCTTTTATTCCGATTGGTTAGAGCGCTGCAGGTAAGCAGTTTTATGAGATTTATTATACTTTGCTGTGATGGATTTTTCTGGAAAATGGGAAGGATTGAGGTGATTTCATTGCGCATTCGTGAAGCCGTATTAGGTGATGTAGAGGAGCTTGTTGAGATAAGCAAGAGAACCTTTACGCAAACATTCGGAGCTGGATACCCGCCTGAGGATTTGGAAAATTTTTTAGCCTCGGCATACAGCATCGAGAGATATTGTGCGTATATCAGTGATTCGAAGTCGAATGTGTGGGTGGTAGCTTCAGAAAATGCTCTGTGCGGATATGTATTAGCTGGTGCATGCAGTCTTCCGCATTCAGAAGTTAAGCCTGGCGACGGCGAGGTGATTCGTCTCTATATGCTGCAGGAGTATCAAGGCTGCGGCTGGGGAACTAAACTTTTTGAAACAGCTCTAGACTGGCTTATCTCCTCAGGAGCAGCAGCTCTCTGGCTAGGAGTATGGTCAGAAAATTACGGTGCCCAAAAGCTTTATCAACGTTACGGTTTTTCATATGCAGGAGAATATGAATTCATTGTGGGCAATAGTCGCGATCGTGAATTTATCTACCGCAAAGCTTTGTTGTAAAGCCCTGCTGTAAAGCCTTGCCGATTGGAGGGAAATTTAAGCGTCAGAGATCAGGTGTAAGGGGAGCCTATTTGCTGGAGGCTACTGTTGTTGCGGTGTATATTTGAGGAGCTAGATTGCATCTTTGGTGAGCAAGTTTGAGCATTTACTCTTGTATAGGTATGATGTAGGCACACAAACTGCGGGCGTAGTTCATCGGTAGAATGGAAGCTTCCCAAGCTTCAGAGGCGGGTTCGATTCCCGTCGCCCGCTCCACTTAGACGTTGGATTTGATAAGTACCCTTTTGCGTTAGCGAGTATCGCTTAGGGGGGTGTGAAAAATCGCTTGCGTTGGCGGGTTTGATTTGAGCAAACGAACTGCCCGTCACCGAAGTGGCTGACGGGCAGTAGAAAGAAGGACCGGCGCTAGAGGCTAATTGCCAGTTGGTGCAGCAGCCTGACTTCGGCGCCAGTGGGGGACATGTCCACCATGCCGTCGTCGGCGAGCGTCAAGTACTCCTTGGGCTAGGTGAGTCCACGTGCGGTCGCAATCTCGCGCAATTCCATCGAGGTGGTCATGGTACCGTTCCTTCGTTCAAATGGTCTTGGGGCAGAGCTAAGTGGTCTTGAGCCAGAAGCCGGCACGATGGCGCCCAGGTGTCCCAGCATTGGAGGCTGGGTCACGTGGAGCCCTCCGCACTGACAACCTGGGCTAAGCTGCACCGACCTCTTCCGGAAGGCTACGTGCATACATCAGTGGCACATCGCTTTTACGGTGTGCCACTGGCTTTTGTCCACGACGCAGGAAACCACCTCGGGACCCCGAACTTGATGTGGGGCATGGAAAGACACGCTGCTCGTCAATCGACATGCTGAGGGACGAACATCTGGGCCTGACATGCACCGATTGATCTGGAGGTAGGTCTCCCCCCCCCACCACCGCTATAGAACCTGCCCGTGTGCCCCCCCCAAAAAAACTGGATGTTGCAGGTCATTCAAAACCCGGCTCGTCCGCATCGGTCACGAGGGCGCGCTCTTCGGCAACGACGAGCACCTCAGCTCCTTCGAGAACTTCACCGAGAACCTCGTTAACCGCCCATTCGAGGGAATCGAGCGCGTCTTCTCCCCCGCTAATAGCCTCAGCTTCTCGGTCGTTTACCCGTATGAGCGCCGCGCCACCGATCGGTACAACACCAGCTTCGTCAGCGCCGTGTTCATCAACGATTCGTGCCCATGCGGCGTCCAATGCACCTGGCGTCATGACCCGCACCCGGACGCGATAGGTGAGATCTTGGGTTGTGTGTCGATCGAACCAGTCGTTCGATAATGTCCAAATTGTCATATCTCAAGTATCAGGCTACGTTGCTGACGCCGCAAGCAGTACGCGACACATTATTGTAGCGCTGGGTGCAGACGCCCAACGGCACGAGCTGAGCGCGACCGTTGAGGCGACTTCGAACGGTTTGATCGTGGCAACCTGTTGACGTGGAGCACGACGACTACGCCTCACCCCTCGATGAAGTGGACCATCAGGAACTCTCCTGGGTGAACCGGTTCGATTGTGCCGGTATCAGTGGTAGTTGACGAACTCAACGACGTCAGCGCCAGTCATCACGACGTACCTCAACAGCGCTAGACGTTAAATTGGAACTCCACGTTCTCGCCGCACGATCAGAAAAGGTTACTCCCCTCAAAAAAGGAACGAATATGACGACGCAATCGTGTGATTCTAGGTTGATTTTGATTTAGGATGAGAGTCTCATGTATACGTTCCTTTACGTGATCATAAAGAGCTGGTGCCTCTCACGACGCCAACAAGGCAGTAAGAAGCACCAGCTCAAAAATTGTTTGGTTATCAATAGTAAATTAACTTACCTAGACATGCGGAAAACGCTCTGAAATCCATTACTTAGCGAACAGTTCTTAGTTATGGTTAAGCTGCTCCGAAATAACGTTATTCATCAATTCCTTTTTTCCGAAGAAAATACCCAATACCTAAGACTGCCACCCCAAGCAACAGTGATGGAAGAGTGATACTCAGTACTGTATGTAAAGGGAAAAGAATTAGTGCTAACAAAGAAAACAGGCAAATCGCCAATGTGAAAGTTAGTACACTGACCGCCAATTCACACATAGTACGTGGCATTAGGCTCTCCACCAATTCCATGCCTCTTTTGCGGCGCACCCGACAGCGTAAACGCCCAACCATGCAGCAAACCCTGCTGGAGTTGACTTAATGATTTGTTTGAGAACAATATCGCCACTCCTTTTAGCAATTTCTTTCTTGGCGTACCGTTTGAGTAAATCAGCCACTTTGTTCCAAGATTTTTCGTAAATGTATTTACCTAATAGGTTGTAGTCGATTTGGAAGGGTGAAAAACCAAGGACTCCCGTCACTACGCATGACCCGAAAGAACCCCAGCTGCGATCCGACTGCGCATTGACATACGGATTGTCGGAAGCTCCATTTAGTGAGCTAACGATAAGAGCAAGCTGCTCAGAACTTCCGCCGAAACCATATTCAGTAGCCAGTCTTTCGTCTACAATGAACTTTACCCCATCATGTCTGACGACGTCGCGGAATAGCGCCACAAAACTATCCGCTGTGGCATCGGCGAATTCCTCAATTTCAGCTTCTGTAAGTGAGCCTCCCATCTCTGTGCTATGAAGTTGTGATACCGCGGTAGTAGAATTCTGAATCTCTGCGGCGTTTGCTGCGCCAGCGGAGCTAAACGATAGCGCCAATGCGCAGACACTTGCGATGGCTAACTGCGCTGTTTTGCGTAGTTTCATCTTTCGTATTCCTTTCACCATGCTGCCGTTATCGATGGTGACTTGCGCAGCATGGGAGTATGGGTTGCAATTTCTTTTTATAGAGATACTGCTAGTTAAACATATATAGGTAGCGCTACAACACCGACGAATGTCGGTATAAAATATCGATATTCGTCGGTATTCTGGCAGGGCTGGATCGTTGTATAGCCACCGTCGCTACTGGAGGATAAGTAAATCTTGCTAGTTATAAAAAGAAACTGTACTTGGGTTATTTCCAAAGCAGATTGCCTAACCTAGGATCCTGCGGTAGTGACGATTCTATTGATTTTCTTCATAGATTTCTGCTTTCCGAGCTTAGTGTTTCCTGCTACGCCGATATACATATGCACATGAATGGTGCCGACTATCCATGCTGGCGCTATGTACTTGCCATGTGCAAGCAGCTTCTCCACAGCTAATATGAGCTCTAGAAGGTGGGTTTATATCCTAAAATCTTGGCCCGAACGGCATTATCCTACAACCAGCATTCTCAAAATTTTAGTCATTTAGGCGGTACTCCGCCTATCGAAAGTATTCTCATTGGCACTATAAACATGCTGCTAAAATTTTCGGTAAAACTCTCGATACATCTGTAACGCATCTGTAATACATCTGTAATACATCCCTTCGCCTTCGTTAGTCTTAAGAAATCCTTGAGTATTTCGCAGGCTTCAGAGGATATGATTGAGCTAATATCATCTTGCAGTCGAATAGGAGTTTCTATGAAAGGCGTCTGTGCTTCTCGCTATAGTGTGCTGGAACTGATTGCTCTTTCTTTGGCTGACGCGCAGCAGGCGGCTCGTGCTGGAGCGCATCGGATTGAGCTTGTTGGGACGATGGAAAAAGAGGGGCTCGCTCCTTCGCCACAGCTCGTTGAAGAGATAGTTGCTACTGTGCCGATTCGTGTTCGTCCGATGGTACGTATAGATGCAGGGTTCGCTGCCCAAAAAGATCGGCTTCCTCAGCTCAAAGAGCTCGTGCGTGATTTTACAAATGCTGGTGCAGAAGGTGTTGTTTTCGGCTATCTTGCTCCTGATAAGAGCTTGGCGCTGGATTATATGGCTGAGTTGGCGCATGAACTGCGAGGGCAAGCATCGTTTACGATTCATCGTGCAATTGATGCTGTTGCATCTGCTTGTGATAAAGGAGCTGCTGATGAGGAAGATACGCAGAAAATCGCAACTCATCGTTATCTGGCTGCGTGGCAGCAGCTTTTAGGAATGACGCCTGGACCAGATGTAGTACTGACGGCAGGTTCCTCTCGCGGTATTACTGTGGGGCTTGATAATCTCCGAGCAGCTATTGAGCTATTCCCTGAAGCTGCTGAATTGATTCAAGCAGGAGGGGGCTTAAAGCTGGAACATATACCAGCCCTCGCAGATCTTGGAATTCGTCAATTTCACGTGGGTTCAGGCGTGCGGGAAGACGGTACTTTTGATTCAGCAATTAGCGCTGAAAAAGTGAAACTTTGGCTCGATGCTATTGCTGCGCAATGTAATAGAGACTTAGCAAACCAGTGATTAGAAAAGTAGCTGAGAATATATCAGGAGATTTTCTAAAGAATTTTCGCATATACATATAGATACATTCAGATATACAGATATGCGTATAGGCACAAAAGATGTAGCCAGCATATGTGCTAGCTACATCTTTTAATGATGTTCTGGGTAAAAGCTGCAATACGCTTTTAGCACTTGGCCATCAATTTGACCGTCAATTTTAGATATTGCCCTCGTTGAATCATAAAATCGGCAGATTCAGGTGATGATAGTGAGCACCTGAATCTGCCGATAATTTCTATATGAGAAGTGCGATCAAAAGCACGCTCATGCAGCGCTTATGTAGCGCTTATGTAGCAAGCTGCAAAGGAGATACCTTTGAACTACTGCTGCGCATTTGCTGTTTGTGTTTGCGCTTCTTGTTTGAAGTTTCCTTGCATAAAATCAAGCACAAGCCCGATGATGAGCAGCACAGCGAGAGGCACAACCCAACCAAGGGAAAGTCCAGCAAGAGGGATAACGTCGATGAGATGTGCAAACCATGCAGGTTCGGGTGCTCCAAAGAGAGCAAATCCTTGATGGATGGCATCAACCAAACCGAAAGCTGCAGCTGTCCAGATCGTACAACGGTAAGAATAGTAGAGATGCCCTGGCAAGAAGATATCAATCAAGCTCACGAGCACTACTGCGATCGTGATGGGGTAGCAGAAATACATCATCGGTACGACGACGTTCAGCAAGGTAGCAAGCCCTAAGTTTGCCATAGCAAGAGCGATTACCATATGGATTACGAGAAGTGCGTTGCGTGAAATCTTCGGGAATTGGCGTTCGAAGAACTGTACGCTTGCGCCGATCAAACCGACGCTCGTCGTCAAGCAGGCCAAAATTGCGATAAGTCCAAGGATCCACTGCCCAGGCGCCCCAAAGAGAAGACCAGCAGCGTACGAGAGTCCTTCGGCACCGTCAGCAACTTCAGCATCGCCGATACGCACGCCTACGTTGGATAGTCCGAAATAGACGAGAGCCAGCAAAACTCCTGCAATAACGCCAGAGAACACGGTTGCGCGGAAGAGCTGCTTGCCTTGTTTAAAACCATGCGTGCGCAGAGAGGTGATGATAATCATGCCGAATACGAGTGAAGCGATGGCATCGAGAGTGTTGTAGCCTTCAAGGAGTCCAGAAATAAATGGCGTGTTGGCATATTTTTCTACTGGCTCATCGACAACTGGTGTGAGCTGAAGGAAAGCAGCAACGATAAGTGCCACCATCAAAATTAAAAGTGCTGGGGTGAGCCATGTGCCAATTTTATCGACCACGTTATTTGGGTTGATCACCAATAACGTTGTGACTGCCAAAAAGATCAGTGAGTAGATAAATAGCCCGAGGCTGCCCGGCTGACTTGGCAAATTGCCGATAGCGCCAGCGCTCATTGAAAAAGATACTGTTGCGACGCGTGGAACGGCGTAAAGTACGCCGGTTGTCAGCATAGCCATCCAGCAAAATACCAAGCCTGGTACGTGCCCGATTCGTTTAGCAATCCCTTCAATTCCATTTTCGCTCGTCGCTGCGGCAACCATCGCAAGTACAGGCAAGAGCACGCCTGTGAGAATGAATCCGAGTGTGGTTGCGGTTGCATTTGATCCGCCGTTAATGCCGATCATCACAGGGAGGATAAGGTTTCCTGCCCCGAAATACATAGCAAAGAGAGCGAGACCCGTGACGAGAAGTGTTTTTATTGAAGTTTTATTCATGGTACAGGATTTTATGCACCGCCCGGCGCTAACTTCAATTTTGGACGTTCTGTTTCACCTGGTGAGATTTTAGAGGTAGTCGGCACGGCAATCTTTGCGTATCGTCCCTGCTAGCTGCTGGTTGCAGCTGCTCAACGAGTATTTGTGCTGCAGCTAAACGCTGGCTGTATTTTGGCTGTGTTGCTAGGCATATGCTGGTTGGGCAGCGGTAAAGGTAGTGCTCCTTATAAGGAGTAATGCTCAGTATAAGGACGTGTTTTCTTTATGCTCGATTGTGTGCGTAAATGATATAAGCGAAGCGAGCTTCAATGTGAGCGATAATCTCAATGAACTGATCGGGATGTGACGGACGAACTAGTGGATGACGATGAACGAATCAATGAACGAGCCAAAAATAAAGCAAGAAGTATCCCAATCTTTTGATCCAAAATCTTTTGATCCAAAAACATGGAAGCTTCCCTCGAAAGAGCGAGGAATTTTTATTGCTCTCCTTTTAGGTATGTTTTCCGCGTCGATTAACCAAACAATTGTTGGGCCTGCGATGCCGCGAATTATTGCTGAGCTTGGAGGAATGAGCCACTATTCGTGGGTGGCGACGACGGCGCTTCTTTCATCTGCTCTTGTGACGCCAATCGTCGGCAAGCTTTCCGATATGTATGGCAGACGTTCCTTTTATATTGGTGGTCTAGTTGTGTTTATGATGGGCACTGCGCTTTCTGGAGCTGCGCAATCGTTCGGTTGGCTCATCGTTGGGCGTGCCGTTACAGGCGCTGGTATGGGCACATTGATTCCGCTGTCTCAAACAGTGATTGGCGATATTATTCCAGCTCGAATGCGCGGGAAATACCAGGGATATATGGGAGCTTCTTTTGGTGTCTCAACTGTTGTCGGGCCGTTGGTTGGCGGTGTCGTCACAGACGCTTTGGGATGGCGCTGGCTTTTCTACTGCGCGCTGCCCCTGTGCATGGTGGCATTAGTTATGGTGACTAAACTCCTGAAAATTCCGCATACGCCTTCCAATGCTCGTGTCGATTTTCTTGGTATGCTGCTGCTTTCTGTTGCGCTGATTGCCATATTATTGGCGACGAGTTGGGGCGGCAGCACGTATCCGTGGTTATCTGCACAAATTATCAGTCTGTATGCTCTTGGTGTGATTGCCGTGTGTGCATTTATTTTTCAAGAACGCCGTGCCGAAGCTCCAGTTGTTCCTTTGCGTCTTTTTAAGAATTCTGTTTTCGCATATTCCACGCTGGCTGCAATGCTCTTAGCAATGGCAATGTTTTCTGCTCTCACATATCTTCCCGTATTTGTGCAGGGAGTGCTTGGAGCTGATGCGACGACGTCTGGCATCGTGCTTATGCCGATGAGTGTGGTGCAAATTTTTGCTGGTATCGTGGTTGGGCGCATTATCACGCGTACTGGGCGATACAAGGGCTTTATGGTGCTAGGCATTATCCTTATGGCGGCTGGGCAGGCGATGCTTGTATTTATGGGGTCTGCTCCTTCGCTTGCCTATATTTCCAGTGCAATGGTTGTTGTTGGTTTAGGAATCGGCGCTGTGATGCAGCAGTATATGCTCGTGGCGCAAAATGCAGTTCCTATACGCGATCTCGGTGCTGGTACTGCTGGTGTTCAATTCTTCCGTAATATAGGCTCAACCGTTGGTATTGCAATTTTTGGTACGGTGATGAATACAGGGCTGCAGGAAGCTATTGCAGATCATTGGCCTGCAGGAGTAGTGAAGCCATCGCCAGCAATCGATGCAGGATCTGTGCTTGATTCACATACCTTAGATAAGCTTGCTCCTGTTGTGGTTCAGGCGGTGCGTGCAGGTCTTTCTGATAGGCTGCATATCGTTTTTCTTGCCGCATTACCTATTATTATGCTTATTTTGCTTCTCACTCTTCCGATTAAAGCTCTTCCTTTACGTGAATCTGTGCACGATGGTGAGAATGCTCAGCGTGAATTTCTCGCATCAATGGGCACGACGACCGAGAGTGATGCCCAAGCGATTGCAGAGCGGATGCATACTCCGCGCGAGCAGGAGCGTATGCTTGGCGTGCAATTTGAACTTTATGAGCGCGCGGCTCGCACATCGGATTATCCGCTCCTTGAGCGTGCAATCACAGAGCTTGGTTCGGGAGATTTCGAGCGCGGTATGCGTTTGCTTCGCCATACAGCCCGTATGCTGAAAGCTGACGATTTTGCTTATGCTGTGCAAGAAGAGAAGTTCGCTGCAGAGGTGAGTGCGCTTGCTTCGCGAAAGGGTGGGGCCTTCAGCTCTGAACTGCGCGAAGATTTTAATGCTGCCGCAGCAATTAAACGCAGTATGCGCGCTGCAGATACTCCCGAGCATGAAATAACTGTAGATGAACATTATGATCGGGTAAACGTGGAGAAACTACGCGAAACCAGCTCTGAATTAGCTGCTATGCTTCTCGTTGATCTGGCTGGAGTCTATTACGACTAATTGTGGCTTTTAAGTCTACATAGTGGTGATAGATTGGATGGGCTAAGCACAAAAGCTGGTGAAGGCATCGAGCATAGATTAGAGTTTCCACGATATCGGCTCTGCCCCTTGCTGAATGAGGAAATTATTTGCTCGTGAGAATGGGCGAGATCCGAAAAATCCCCGCGATGCTGAAAGTGGGGATGGGTGTGCAGATTCTATGCACGGAACTCTGCCAAGCAGTGGTTTCAACTCTTGTGCTTGCCTTCCCCATAAAATTGCTACGAGTGGTTTATTTCGTGAGACGAGCTGTTTAATTGCGTATTCGGTGACGGCTTCCCAACCTTTTCCTCTATGTGAGGCAGGAGCGTTTGGGCGCACTGTGAGAACTCTATTGAGGAGCATTACTCCTTGTTCACACCACGGTGTGAGATCACCATTTTTCGGTGCCGAAATGCCGATATCGTCAGATAGCTCGCGGTAGATATTGGCAAGTGATCGGGGAAGAGGGGTAACTTCTGGAGCAATAGAAAAACTGAGTCCAACAGGGTGTCCGGGAGTGGGGTATGGATCTTGTCCAACAATTAAAATCCGCACATTTTCAAGCGGATACGTGAATGCGCGAAATACATTTTTTCCTAGAGGGAGGAATTTTCTTCCAGCAGCTAATTCGGCGCAGAGGAAATCGTCAATATTGTCGATATGGGGTTTCATAGGCGCCATTGCTTCTGCCCAATCAGGAGCCATCAATGATGAAAGAGAACAACTCATATACTTAGATTAACTTTTTATTAACTGTTTTTCTGAAATTCTGCCTATGGCGCTCGATATGCTTAATGTATATCGTTTGCGCACTTAAGTATGTGCAGATTTTTGCTCGTGTGAATATCTGCTTTGCTGATGTGTTGGGTGCGATTGTGAGCATGAGGAAAGAAAAAGATGAGTAGTGGTGACGATATGAGTGAGAAAGATGATGCTTGGGCTGATCTTGAGCAGAAAGTTCTTCTTATCGAAAGGAAATGGTGGACGATCGCTCCAACTCGTGAGCAGGCAATCCGCAGGATCTTAGGCTTTACTCCAATGAAATACTACCTTCTTCTGTCGTCTTTGCTGGATTGTGAACACTTTTGGAAGCAAGATCCCGTGCTCGTTGATCGATTGCGCAGGCTGCGTGAAGCAAAACTTCAGGAACGTGGGCAAGCTCCGCACAGTGAATCTGTATAGTTTGGCTGCGAGGGGTGAGGTAGTCTAGAAAGGTGGATAATGTGGTGAATATTGATGAGTTTGATGAGCTTGCCGCTGGGCGCGATACTGTGGGCGTGCATAGCCTGCGCAAACGTTCACATAAATGGGCTATTGCGTTAGCGGCAGTAATGCTAATGGCTCCTCTTGTGGGCATAGGTATCGGTTTCTTTATGAGTTCGATACGTACGAGTACGCAGCAGGCGCAGCCTTCTGTTGCTGCTGAAGCTGATTCTGCAAAAGATTCAGCCCCAGATGAATCTAAAGCTGAAAATCTCGGTAAGAAGGGAAATGACGATACGCAAGGTGCTAAAGCAAAAGAGCCAGCTCCGATCGTCAATTATTCGGCAGATATTGAAATATTTAATGGCAGTGGTATTGAGGGATTTGCTGCAGCGCAAAGCAGAGTGCTGGAAGAAAAAGGTTTCACGAACGTTACGAGTGATAATTATTTTAAAGATACTCCTGAGGTGAACACTGTTTATTATGATACGCCTGCATCTAAAGCTACTGCACAAGCAGTTGGGGCTGCGCTCGGGATTTCTTCCGTAATTGAGGATTCAGCGGCTACTTCTAGCGAAAACTCTGTCATTGTGGTGCTGCGCTCGCGGGAGGGAGCGTAAAGGTTTTGCGCGAGGATAGAAGGTGAATATCTCGCCTGAACTTGAGCGTAGGAGGCTCAACTTTTAGCCCGTGGTGAACAACAAGGATAAAGTGGCGTATATTTTTGGACACGAGTCGTTAATAATGCCAAAATCATAAGTGGCACCTAGCGTGCTAGGTAAAAATCGCGCAGCTGATAGACGCATTTTCGAGGTGTCAACTTCGCAAAATACGTTATCCGTCGCGGGTATCAGCTGAGAAAAATATCAGCTCCGACTGGAGGAAAGAAGACGCAATGTCGAAAATCATTAAGTTTGATGAAGACGCACGGCGCGGTATGGAGCGCGGGCTCGATACTCTTGCAAACACCGTGAAGGTAACGCTCGGGCCAAAAGGTCGCAACGTTGTGCTGGAAAAGAAATGGGGAGCCCCAACTATCACGAACGATGGCGTGACGATCGCTAAAGAAATTGATCTCGAAGATCCATTTGAGAAGATCGGCGCTGAGCTCGTTAAAGAGGTTGCCAAGAAGACTGATGATGTGGCAGGTGACGGTACAACTACCGCTACTGTTCTCGCTCAGGCTCTTGTAAAAGAAGGTTTGCGCAACGTTGTTGCTGGTGCAAATCCAATTGCACTGCGTAAGGGTATCGACGTCGCTGTAGATGCTGTTGTTGCTCAGTTGCTTGAGAATGCAAAAGAAGTCGAGACGAAAGAAGAGATTGCCGCAACTGCATCAATCTCCGCAGGCGATTCAGAAATTGGCGAACTTATTGCTGAAGCTCTTGAGACGGTTGGGCACAACGGTGTTGTGACTGTTGAGGAATCGAATACGTTTGGCACTCATCTTGAGGTTACTGAAGGTATGGCGTTTGATAAGGGCTATCTCTCCCCTTATTTCGTCACAGATGTAGAGCGTCAGGAAGCTGTGCTTGAAGATGCATATGTGCTTCTCGTTGAGAGTAAAATTTCGAATGTAAAAGACATGGTGCCGCT
This sequence comes from uncultured Arcanobacterium sp., assembly GCA_958428545.1. Classification (GTDB taxonomy): domain Bacteria; phylum Actinomycetota; class Actinomycetes; order Actinomycetales; family Actinomycetaceae; genus Arcanobacterium_A. Next base: position 19,054 of record CAUAGM010000008.1, read on the forward strand.
GCTCGAAAAAGTAATGCAGACAGGTAAGCCGCTTGCGATTATTGCTGAAGATGTTGAAGGTGAAGCACTCGCAACTCTTGTGGTGAATAAGATTCGCGGTATTTTCAAGGCTGCTGCTGTGAAGGCTCCAGGATTTGGTGATCGCCGCAAGGAAATGCTGCAGGATATGGCAGTGCTCACTGGCGGTACAGTGATTTCTGAGACTGTTGGTCTTAAGCTTGAGACTGCCGATGTTGATGTGCTCGGTACTGCTCGTAAAGTGGTATTCACGAAGGATTCAACCACGATTATCGATGGCGGCGGATCTAAAGAAGATATTGATGCTCGCAAGAAGGTTATCCAGGCTCAGATTGAGAAGAGCAATAGCGATTACGATCGTGAGAAACTGCAGGAGCGTTTAGCAAAGCTCTCTGGTGGTGTAGCCGTTATTAAGAGTGGTGCTGCAACTGAGGTAGAGCTGAAGGAGCGTAAGCACCGCATCGAAGATGCTGTACGCAATGCTAAAGCTGCTGTAGAAGAAGGCATCGTTGCAGGTGGCGGCGTTGCATTGATTCAAGCTGCAGATACTGCATTTGCTGGGCTGAAACTTGAAGGCGACGAAGCAACTGGCGCACAGATTGTGGCAGCTGCTGTTTCTGCTCCACTTAAGCAAATTGCTGAAAATGCTGGGCTTGAAGGCGGAGTTGTGGCAGAGAAAGTTCGCTCTCTCTCTTCAGGGCACGGCTTAAATGCTGCTACTGGTGAGTATGAAGATCTCATGGCTGCAGGTGTGAACGATCCTGTGAAGGTTACTCGTTCAGCATTGCAGAATGCAGCTTCAATTGCTGGTTTGTTCCTCACCACTGAAGCTGTGGTTGTGGATAAGCCAGAGCCGCCAGCATCAGCTCCAGCAGCTGATGCCGATATGGGCGGTATGTACTGATAGAGATATGCAGTTTATGCCATCTCTGCTTCTCATATGAATCGTAACGAGTAGTGAGAATTAGAATCTAGGCATATAGCAAAACTTTTTGGGTGGTGTATTGAGGTAATCCCTCAGTGCACCACCCGTATTATTGTTGGCCTCTATTTTATCGGCACAAGCTGCGCACTCTCAGTGCGCTCTTAGTGCATATTACGAAGATCGAACAAATATTTGAAAAATAGAAATATAGAAGATTCAAAAAGTACGTCTTGAACTTAAGCTACTTTTCATAGTCTAGTGCGTAGCTGTTATTTGAATCTGCTTGTTTCTAGAAGTGCTCAGGTGGTGTAACTATTGAGGTTTTGAATCCTAGGGTGGTTACTTGTTGGTTTTTGCCTCGATAGCCTGCCATGCTTCTTCAGCAATTTTCTTGCGCGCTTCCCGCTCGGCTTGTTCAGGCGTGAGATTCTTTTTTGGCACTGGCCCAGGAGAAAACATATCGTCAAGTTTTTCCAGAGAAGAGGTCTGTGATTGTGATTTTATAGAGCGATCAAGCATGGCTAGCGAGCTATCATCCGAAGTACGATTCGAGGCATAGTAATCATCATCTTGAATGCTCTCATGCTCTTCTGGATTGGCGTTAGTATTTTGCTGCAGTTCAGGAACTGAAATCCTCACAGGCGCTTGAGGGGGCGCTGATGCAGAGCTGCCATCAAGCAGTGCGAGTTTTGCTTTCAAACGCTCTAATTCAGCTTCCAGATTCTCGCGCGCTGGGTCTTCCCACTGCTGGGCGAGCGGCGAATGAAATAAGCGCTTGCGCATGAGCAGTTTTGTGACGATCTGAGATCGTGCAAGAAGGAAATGAGCCTGCGGAATATGTGCATATTCTTGGCGAATATCTTCCAGATAGTGGCGATATTTTTGCGGCTCTGCTGCAAGCGCCCCTAAATGCGCATCCCGCAGAGCTATTTGATCTATGTCGATCATTTCAAGCGTACTGGTTTCGTCTGGCTTTGGAGCTCCGATAGTAGGCTCTGCATCTATCTTCGGCGGTTTCTTAAGGCCGATAATTAGTTTGGCTGCCTGCTCCTGATATTTAGCATCTACTCCAAGTTGTTCGAGATATTTTCGTGCAATTTTGGCTGAGGCAATCTCATTTTCACCGCCATTGCGAGTGTAGACGTCAAGATCTGACGTCGAAAAAACAACTCCGTGAAACCACGCAGCTATACGCACAAGGTTGGCATTGGTCATTTCAGGGGCCAAAGTATCGATACGTTTGAGCATATCCAGCAAATGACGAATATCGTGATGATGCCGATTCGTAACGCACCAGCAATCTATAAGTTCGCTATAGTATGCAGCGATTTCTTCGTCACTCGCAGTAGCGCCAATGGATCGCAGACTTCGGACGAAGCTTTGATAAACCCATTGCGGCACGTCTTGTGTGAGCATAGTAGTGCGCCTCCAAGAATCTCTTGCAGCGGAACTTCATTGAAAAGGCAAGCCGTCTCAAGATTGGTTACCGCCCTATCCTAGCTCTAATGCTCGCCAGAGGGAAAATATCATGTTATTGCGTAAAATGGTTTAGGTTAGATATGTGAACGAATTGAATGTGAAAGGCCGGCGGCTTCCACAAAAGCAGCTCCCTGCCGTCATACGTGAAGGCTGGGCTCTCATCACTGGAGGCACCTCTGGTTTGGGCTTAGCTTTTGCTCATGCTCTTGCGGCTCAAGGCATGAATCTTGTGCTTGTTGCACGCAATGCAGAGCGTTTAGATTCGACGGCCGATAAGCTCTGCAAAGAATATCGAATTTACGCAGAAACGTTACGAGCCGATATTTCGCAGCGTGAGGGAATCGAGGAGGTAAAGGCGCGCCTTATTCAGCCAAGCAATCCTGTATCTGTGCTTATCAATAATGCTGGTGCAGGATTGTATGCCTCAATGATTTCTCGCGATTATTCCGCTATCCGTGAAGGTGCGCAAGTGATGGGGCTGGCACCGATGGAAATAGGCGGTTGTGCTGCAGATGCAATGCTTGAGCGGGGTGCAGGCCTAATTATTACTACTTCTTCTGTGAGTGCCCTTGTGCCGATGGGTGCTTATTCGGCAATCAAGAGTTTAGTGAAAGTATGGAGCGATTCGCTTGCGTTGAAACTTAAAGATACTGGTGTGCACGTGCTCACTTTCTTGCCTGGCTGGGTGCGCACCGAATTTCATCAGCGCACGGGCGTCTCTAACGATTCTTTGCCGAGCTGGATATGGTTAGACGCAGATCGAGTTGTGGCTGAAACTCTGCAAGCAGCAGCAAAAGGTAAGATGTGCGTCATTCCCTCGAAACGTTTCAAAGTGATCTCGTGGCTTGCTGTGCACGCACCAAAAAGAATCGTTAATACTGCAGTAGGCAAACTCAATAAGGGTAGGCGGTAATGGCTGAGGATCTGCATCCTTTAGACGCATATCATTCTAAATCGAAAGCTCGAATTAGAAAGATAGTTCGTACTGCCGTCACGCGCCCTGTGGTGAAAACTGTGGTGAAACCTCATGTAGAAGGGCATGCCAACGTCGAAGGGCTTGAAGGTGCATATATCGTGGTGGGTAATCATTCATCGCATCTCGATGCACCCATGATGTTTTCTCTTCTTCCAGATCATATGACCCAGAAGCTTGCTACTGGCGCCGCCGCAGATTATTTTTACCGAAAGCAAGGTATTTCTAAGCTCACCTCCCTCTTCTTCAACACCTATCCAGTGGAAAGGCGAGGAAAGAAGAATCCGCAGCCAGGGAAAGCTGCAGGGATGACGGCGCGCCTCCTAAAAGACGGCATTCCGATTTTAATTTTTCCTGAGGGGACTCGTTCGCGCACAGGGCAGATGGGTGCATTCAAGCCTGGCGCTGCTGCGCTCTCGATAAAGCTTGGAGTGCCGATTGTGCCTGTCGGTATGCATGGCGGGCATGAAGCTATGCCAGTGGGAAGTAAGTTTCCTACGCTCGATCATAAACCAGTTGAGCTATATATCGGGGCGCCTATGTATGCGCATGAAGATGAGACGGCTGAAGATTTTATGGAGCGTGTGCGCCTGCACATCGTTGCGATGCTCAGCCAAAAGACGGCTTTTCCTCAGGCACCGCAACGATAGATAGCGGCTTAAGGAAGAGAAGCGCTATAGCTCGTGCTGTTTATCCCTACTCAGAGGAGTTATAGGGAGTGTGAGAGTGACGGTGAGGCCGCCGCCTGGAGTTTCACTTACGCGTGCTTTTCCGCCGTGAGCCGCAACGGTTGCGGCGACGATTGCAAGCCCCAGCCCAGAGCCGCCCGTATCGCGTGATCGTGACGAATCGGTACGATAGAACCTCTCAAACAGGCGTTTTGCGTCTTCGGGTTTGACGCCGGGCCCATGATCGCGCACATGCACAATAGCTTCTTCGGGATTTTCTGGATTGATGCCAACTTCCACGTCGACTGGAGCTTCAGGGGGCGTATGGGTGAGTACGTTTGAAAGCAGATTGGTGATGACTTGAGTGATTTTATCTGAATCGGCTGTGATAGTGAGTGGTTCAGGATCGTTTCCGTCGAGATCCGTCACGCTTGCCTTTCGTTCAGGGGCGCGCACTAAGAAATCTTCAACTGCGTTTGTTGCCACAAGCGTGAGATCGACGGGCGAGAAACGCAGTCCGCGGCCTTCGTCCAGCCGTGCTAGTTTTAGAAGATCTTCTACAAGATTTCCCATGCGAGTTGATTCGGATTCGATGCGTTCGAAAGCGTGATTCATTTGTTCGGAGGGTACGCCGCCCATGCGATAGAGCTCAGCATAGCCGCGAACTGTGGCGAGAGGCGTGCGTAATTCGTGAGAGGCATCTGAAACGAATTGGCGCATCTTTTGCTCGGATGCTTGCTGCACGGCAAAGGCATGCTCAATATTGGCAAGCATCGTATTGATGGAGACCGATAGGGCGCCCATTTCTGTGTCGGGGGCAATAGCTGGAACGCGGCTTGCAAGATTTCCTGCTGCCACTTGATGCGTCACTTGCTCGATTGCTCGAACGCCTTTCAAGGCATGCTGCACCATTAAATATGAGAGAAATCCGCCTAAGAGTACGATGACGATTGCTAGGGCAATCATCACCTGCACAACGTTGTTGACGGTTGAATTAACTGTGCCGAGCGGAAGGGCAATCAGCACTTTGCCAGAAGAAAGCCCAGATGGTGGGTACTGCAGATCAACGATTAAAACGCGCCAAGGTATGGTGGCTTGAGTGCCAGGTACTGTAAAGGGGCCACTCGATTTCTTAGCTAAATCGCGCACAATAGATTCAGGATGTGCTGGAGATCCATACAGACTGTTGACGTTTGCTTGAACTACTTCTATTGGGGTGTGGTAATCAAGATTGATGTAGAAATAGAAATCTGAGGGAATAACTTGCACGCCAGAATCATTTACTAGGCGTTCAAGGGTCTGATTGGCAACGATTTTTCCTGAAGAAATAAGGGATTTATCTACTTCATCTGTGAGATAAAGACGTAAAGTGATGGAAATTAGAAGGATCACGGAGGCTAAAACTACTCCGATAATTCCCACAAACATGAGCATAATTCTGAGGGAAAGAGAGCCAAACAGTTTTTGTTTTGGCATAGGCATGAATGGTTTGGCTAATCGTGTGTCGCTCAATGTTTTGTCCATGTACTTCTTGCTCATCTGCGGTGATCAATACTTTATTTCTGCGCACGCAGCATATACCCGATTCCGCGTTTGGTGTGGATAAGCGGAATGATTTTTTTAGCTTCGTCGGGATCCGTGATTCCGAGTCCTTCTGGAGAATCGACTTTTCGGCGCAGATACGAAATATAAGATTCAACGATTGCCGTATCGCCGTGCCAATTGTAATCCCATACGTGATCGAGAATCTGAATTTTAGAGACGACGCGTTCGGCATTTAGCACGAGGTAGCGCAGGAGCTTAAACTCCGTGGGGGATAGCTCAATGGGGTGCCCTGCGCGCTGCACCTCATATGAATCTTCATCGATTTCTAGGTCGTGATATGTGATGATTTGGCTTTCTGCTTCCACTGGGTGGGTACGGCGCAAAATGGCGCGCACACGAGCGATAAGTTCTTCTAGGGAGAAGGGCTTCGTGATGTAATCATCAGCACCAATAGTCAGCCCTTGAATTTTATCTTGGATATCGTCTTTAGCTGTGAGGAAAAGAACTGGAAGTTCTGGCTCGTGTTCGCGCAGGTGCTGAAGGACTTCGAAGCCGTCCATATCGGGAAGCATAATATCGAGAATCACAAGATCGGCTGCAAATTTTTCTTCTGCGCGCAGGGCTTGGCGCCCATCTGCTGCTGCTTGCACTGTGAAACCTGCAAATCTTAAAGATACAGCGAGAAGTTCGCGGATATTAGGCTCATCATCGACGACTAGGAGTCGTGCTTCGGAAGTTTTTTCTTGTGTCATAAGACTATTGTGCGCATATTTTCTGAGAGTTGTCTGTATGTTTGCTGAAGTTAACGAAGAAGATAAAGGAAACGTGCGGGTGCGCTCCTTTGAATGTGTGTATCGAAGCGAGCGCCCGCACGTTTATTGGGTAATATCATACGATATGGTAGCGCGACATAAAGATATCTTTAGCTGCCCATTCGTTGATTTTTAATGATGAGTGCTCCTTATTTAATACGAGGAAAAATCTTTGCCTTCGATTTGCGTTGGAGTTTGCCCTGCCTGAAGAGCTGCGAGGCGGGCTTCAATTTCTGCTGTATCGCTCGAGCTTGAGAGCTGGGCGAACTGTGCATCAAGAGAGCTGAGGGCAACTTCGGATTTTCCTGCGGCGAGAGCCTCCTCGCGGCGGACTTTATCTTCAAAGCGTCCAAGCTCAGAGGTTGGGTCAAGCACATTGACTGAGGAAAGAGCATCCTGCAGTTTATTTTGAGCCATTGCGCTCTTTTGGCGAGCTACTAATTGATCTCGCTTGCTCTTTAGCTCGTCGAGCTTTGAGCGCATCACTGTGAGACCTTCTTTGAGCTTTGCGACAACTTCCTGCTGTGAGGAGATAATCGGCTCGGCGTCTTTGGCTTCTTTTTCTGATTGAAGCTGACGCTCGAGTGCGACTTTTGCGAGATTATTAAAGCGGTCTGCTGCCTCAGAATTTCCTGTATCTGCCATTTCTTTTGCTTTGGCAACAGCTGCAGCAGCTTTTTGCCCCCATTCTTTTGCGGAAGCAATGTCGTCGTTATAGTCAGCTTCTGCCAAGCGAAGGTTTCCAATTGTTACTGCGACTGCATCTTCTGCTTCGGCGATGGAGTTGGTGTAGTCGCGAACCATTTGGTCGAGCATTTTTTGCGGATCTTCTGCTTTATCTAGCAGCGCATTGATATTTGCTTTTGTGAGCTGTGCGATGCGCCCGAGAATTGATTGCTTTTCTGCCATGAGCATGAGCCTTTCTAGTAGGAGTTATTTTCTATTTTAATAAAAAAGTTGATAGGTATAACGGTGTTTCAAAAAAGTATTGTGTGCGAGATTTTTTGAGGAAGCGCAATGCGAGAAAGAAGCATTAAAATCCGATGCGTCCTCCGCTAAAACCACCTCCAGAGCTGCCGCCTGAGAATCCGCCTGAGAATCCGCCTGAACTAAAGCCGCCGCCAGAACTGGATGAGCTGCTAGAGCTGCTCAATCCGTTGAGAATTGATGAAACGACTACACCAGCAAGGAAACTTCCTGAATCATTTCCATCGGTATTGTTGTGCTGCGAAACTGAATACTCAGCTGTATTGAGAGCTTGTTGTGCAGTGTTGAGTGCTTTCGTGAAATGAGAAACTTGCTCAGAGAGCTGCATCTGCAGAGCGTGGTTATATTGTTTGCGTGCTCGTGCAAGCTGTGTGCGCGCATCTGCATTCACTGCTGAGCGGTAAGTGTTGATGTAGCTATCTGCCTTATCAATCATGGCTTCAGCGTTTGTTTTTGCATCGTCAGCTTCTTTTTGGAGTTTCAGTAGTGCTTGTTCTTCTTCGCGCACCGAGAAGAGGGCTTTATCGAGATTCGCCTCGGCCTGCGTGAGCTGTTCGTTTAGTGCTATCAAATCTTTATTTTCTGGATTTTGAGCATTGGCAAGAACGTTTTCAGCAGCGATTTTTGCGGCTTCGATTGAGGAATTTCCAGCGCCTAAACGCTTCGCATCGTGCACGTCGGAACTTAATGACTGGATTCGTTCAGATAGTTCTGATTTTGCTTGTTCGATGAGCTCAGGTGCCCTGTTGATGCGATCAAGCAGATAGGCGGCATTGCTGAGCGTGCTTTCTGCGAGTTTAATATAGCCGACTGCCCCATTCTTATCGCCGCTGTCGATTTCTTTTTGTGCGTCTTTGATATTTTTCTGCACGTGTTCCAGAAGTATTGTGATTTGATCTGGATAAGAAATCAGAGAGCTGAGCATAGATGCTGGATAGGTGAGAGTAAGGTTTTCAAGTTTGGCGTGAGCAAGGGGAAGCTTTGTGCGTACTTCTTCTGTGCGGGTTGTAATCTCCGCAACTTTTTCTTCTGCACGAGCAGATAAATTCCGCAGTTCAGTGAAAGCCTGCTCTTGAGCAGCTAAAGCTGTGCGCGTCGATTGTGCAATTTCTAGAATGCGAGTATTCATCGTGCGCTGCTCTTCAGGCGTCTCTGGGTTTTCATCGTCGAGCAATGTGCGAAGTGAAAATGCCTCTTGCATTGAGGCTTGTGCGTTCTTCAAATCTTCTGCAAATTGCTGTGAGGCTTGCAGCCCAAACTCAGCTTTCACAAACTCAAGCTCCTGCATTGCTGAACGCACGCCATCGTCAACCTGCACAAGCTCCGAAGCAGCGCGGATACTCAGCTCTTTAAGATTCTCAGCTTCTTTACGTTCTTGCTTTTTCTTGCTTGAGCGTCTAAACATGTAAATTCCGCCTGCTACTACAATTACCAGTACGATCAGGGTGTAGGTTGGGGCGTTGCTCTCGATAGAGCCGCCATTGACGATAGTGGCAACGTTTGAAGAAATGAGAGTGACGGCCGCAGACCAGTCGCCTTCAGACAGCAAGCTCTTTACCTCGCTATTATCAACGGATCGCAGAATCACATCTTCACTTACGATCTGCTGGTTGCTTTCGTTGGCGGCGTAGCCTCCAGCATATCCGATTTCGCGCCCTTCAGTGGCGATCGCTATTAACCCCTCATAGGAACGCAACCCAGATTTTTCTGCCGTAGAAATTGCCCATGCATCCGCGTCCATGGATCCGAAATCTTTCACGAGCACAACGTGCAGTGATTTTCCTGGTACTTGCTCTACAGCCTGTGCTACCTCAGCGTCGTCATCAATGGCATCAGCAAGATCTTCAAAATTTTTCGAAAGAGTGGGAGGCTCTTGTGCGCTTGCCGCGTTGGGCAGGCACAGCAGTGAGAAGGAGAAGAAAAGCGCAGTTAAAATTCCTGCCAAGAATACTTTAGTGAGATTGCGTATATCGAAGCTGTGAATATTTTTCATGCGATCACGTCCTTATTTTCGTGGAGGCGTATAAGGTTAATAGACATATGTGCGTGTGTAAGAAGTTCTTCTATCTCAGTTTTCTCTATAGGCTTAATAAGCTTACTTCAAGTTTACCAGCATGTAAGAGACGGTTGGGCATTGCGATAAACGCTCTGGGCATATTCGTGCCATAATGGAAGTTAGCTATTTTGCCAGATACTTTTGCGCGTGTGTGTATGGGTGTAAAAGTGATGTAGATATAGGAAGGAAGTGCGCCGTGCCAACTGGGAAAGTAAAGTTTTTTGATGCCGAAAAAGGTTTTGGTTTTATTCTTGGTGACGACGGTAAAGAGGTGTACTTGCCAGCTAGTTCTGTGCCGCTCGGTGAGCGTTTGAAGAGCGGAGCGCGTGTGGAATTTGGTATTGGCGATACGCGCCGTGGTCCTGCTGCTTTGCAGGTGAGCGTTGTGCATAAAGAAAAAAGTTTGGTGGAAGCGAATCGTCGCAAACCTGAAGAGCTTGTGCCGCTTGTTGAAGACCTTATTAAAATTTTGGATCATGCTTCGGATAAGCTCCGGCGCGGGCGATACCCAGAAGGCGGGCAGCGTATCGCACAGGCGCTGCGTGCTTTAGCAGAGGATTTTGATGTCTAATCAGAGGATTCATCTTAAAGCTCATTTGTCGAAGGAGCTTCTTTTAGCCAGTGCCGTGGAGCAGGCGCACGAGGCTCTGCTAGCCGTCACTCCTGCTAAAAATGTGGGTCAGCACGCTGGAATGATATATGAGGCTGAGCGTGTGCTCACTCATGCTTTCGAGTGCTTGCTGCCTGGATATCGCGGCTGGTACTGGACGGTGACGCTTTCTCGCGTGCCGCGTGGGCGGAAAGTGACTGTGGACGAGGTTTCTTTACGTCCAGGAGATGAGGCTCTTTTAGCTCCTGAATGGATTCCGTGGGCAGACCGACTGCGCCCAGGAGATATCGGGCCTTCGGATCGTCTTGCCTATAATCCACATGATCCGAATCTGCAAGAATTCGTTCCTGAATATGCTTTCAGCCCCGATCTTAAAGAGGGCTATGAATCTGTAGGGATCGATGCAGATATTGCTGACGATTGGGAGCTTGGGCTTGGGCGCGCTCGCGTATTGAGTGAAACGGGTAAGGCTGACGCTTTCCGTCGCTGGTATCGTTCAGATGCTGGGCCGAAAAATCAGGCTACACGAGATGCAAAAGCTCAGTGTTCCACGTGTGGTTATCTTATGAAGATGGCTGGTTCGGCTCGCCAGCTTTTTGGCGTGTGTGCCAATGAGTGGAGTCCGTTTGATGGGCGTGCTGTTTCTGTTGATCATGGGTGTGGTGCTCATTCGGAGACTGATGAGAAGCATAAAGAGCGGCTGTGGGTGCAGTCGGATCCAGTGATTAACGAAGCTGATCTTGAGATTCGTGTGAGTGAATAGGATATGCACGTTCTGAAAGCCCGCCCATTTTTTGGGCATTTCGATTCCGAAATGTGAGAGGGTTTGAGCTGTTCGGTACTCTCGGTAAGAATAAATTCACGTGAGTACAAAAATGGGAGCTGCACCCGCACAGCAGCAGATATCGAGTATTGATAAGTTCTTCCATATCACTGAGCGTGGCTCAAATGTGAAGCGCGAAATCAGGGGCGGCGTCGTCACCTTCCTTGCAATGGTGTATATCCTCGTCTTAAACCCCATTATTCTCTCAGGCACTGATTCTACGGGTGCCTATCTTGGTGGCGGTACTGAAGGTCCGAATATGGCGATGGTTGCCGCCGGCACAGCGCTTGTAGCTGGCGTGATGACGATCCTCATGGGGGCAGCAGCTAACTTCCCGTTGGCTTTGGCTGCGGGGCTTGGCTTAAACGCAGTCGTTGCATATACCTTGGTTCAGTTGCCGGGTATGACGTGGGCAGACGGCATGGGCGTTATCGTCATTGAAGGCATTGTGATTGTACTGCTCGTTCTCACGGGTTTGCGCCAAGCTATTTTCAATGCAATTCCGCACTTTTTACGTACAGCTATTTCTGTGGGTATCGGCCTGTTTATCGCTCTCGTTGGTTTTTCGAATGTGGGAATCGTCAAGCCTGGAAATGGCACTCTACTTGGCTTTGGCAATAACGGCTCCATCGACACATGGCCATTTGCGCTTTTCCTCTTCGGGCTGTTTCTTACTCTGATTCTGATGGTGCGCAAGGTGCCGGGCGCGATCCTTATCGGTATTGCATCGAGCACTGTGCTGGCGTTCATTATGGAAGCCACCTTGCATATTGGGGCAATCAACCTTGATGAGACTGCAGGCGATCTTAATCCTGGCGGTTGGGCAAGTTCTGTGCCAGCGTTCGGAGGCTCGATGGTTCAGCTTCCAAACTTCGGCACTCTCGGTGAATTTTCTATTACAGGGCCGTTCCAGAAGCTCGGTGTTATCGCTGTTGTGGTTCTGGCGTTTACTGTGATGCTCGCTGACTTCTTCGACACAATGGGTACGATGGTTGCAGTTGCTTCTGAGGGCGATCTTCTTGAAGACGACGGTAATCCGCCACACACGAAGAGCATTCTGCTCATCGATTCTGTGGCTGCAATTGCTGGTGGCATGGGCGGTGTTTCCTCAAATACAAGCTTCGTAGAATCAACATCCGGCGTGGCTGATGGCGCTCGCACAGGTTTGGCTTCAGTTGTTACTGGCGTTCTCTTCCTGCTTTCAACGTTCCTTGCTCCGCTCGTTTCTCTAGTGCCAAGTGAAGCTGCTGCTCCTGCGCTTATCGCTGTAGGCGTCTTGATGATGCAGCAGGTAGGCGATCTGCATTGGAAGAATATGGCTGTGGCTGTGCCGAGCTTCCTTACTATCGTATTTATGCCGTTTGGCTATTCGATTACTGTTGGTATCGGTGTTGGCTTCATTGCGCATGTGCTTATCGAGGTTTTCGATGGGCGCGCAAAGAAGGTTCACCCATTGATGTATATGGTTGCAGTGCTCTTCGTCATTTATTTCTTGGCAGGGCCAATTCAGGCTGCACTCTTCAACTAAGTTCTTCAATCACGTTCTTTTATTGAGCTGATTGTATTTTAGTTTGAGTGAGGGTGGGGCGCTGGCTTTTTGAGCTGGCACCCCACCCTCATGTGTTTTAGTTTTATATGAAAACAGGCTCGTCTATTGATAGTGCTTCATATATGTGCGCATCAAGCAGGGCATGCATTCATAGAGATAATTGTTTCTGTGCAGGAAAGCGAGAGCAACGCTGCGCTCTGTGCTGGTGCACAAAATAGTACGAATGTCAATCAACTGCCATTGTGCGGCTCTTGAGCGCCTTTTTGTTTGGGTGCCTGTTGTTTGCGCTATTTAGGTTGGTATTTACGTATTGATATGAATATAAGCGATTCTTTCGGCATTACTTTAGGCGCCTCGTCTGATCTATGCTCTGCGGTTTAGCTTTTAGATTAGCTGCTCAGAGTGATTGTTTCGAGGCAGGCGAGAAGAGCTTGGATGTCTTCCAGGTCAATTGAGGGGAAGGTGGCAATCCTGAATTGGTTGCGCCCGAGAGATCGATATGGGTCAATATCGAAAATTCCCTCCTTGCGCAGCTTCGCAGATATCTCGGCAGTTGGCACGCTCTGGGCAAAATCAGTTGTCGTCACGCTCACTGAGCGAAACTCTGGATCTGATATGAATGGCGTTGCTAAGGGGTGGGCTTCAGCCCACTGATATACGGCATCTGAGTTTGCTCGACATCGAGTTTCCATACCTGCCAGCCCGCCGTTATCCAGCATCCAGTGCACTTGATTATTAAGCATTGCAAGAGTTGCTAGTGAAGGGGTGTTGAGCGTTTGCTCTTTTCGAGAATTATTGACGGCCAGCTGAAGATTCAAAAAATCTGGCACCCAGCGTTCGGCTGTGAGGCGCTCAATGCGCTCAAGAGCAGTGGGAGAAGCAAATGCTAGCCACAGACCGCCGTCAGAGCCAAAACATTTTTGCGGAGAAAAGTAATAGAAATCGACCTGGCTAGCATCAAAACACAGCCCGCCAGCGATACTTGTGCCATCGACGATAGTGAGTGCGCCGTCGTCACCTCCTGAAATTGGAGCCGTGCCGTAGCGGCGAAGCGGGCTCATTGCGCCAGTGGAGGTTTCGTTATGTGCATAAAGATAGGCGTCTATGCCTGGTTGAGTGCTGTTGCAGATCATCTGCCCAGGTTCAGCTTTTATGACGTCCGTTTTTTCGAGCCAAGGCGCTGCAGAGGCTTCTTTGGCTGCTTTCCCTGAAAATTCTCCGATCACGGCAGCTTGTGCGCGGCGCTCTATTAGTGCGAATGGGATTGCGTCCCATAGTGCACTGGCGCCTCCGTTGCCGAGTAGAATTTCGTATCCTTCTGGGAGTGCAAACAGCTCGTGCATACCTTCACGAATTGAACCCACGATGTTTTTCACTGCCTGTTTGCGGTGTGAAGTGCCGAGAGGAGCAGAAGTGACTGCAGTTACCTGCTCGCTGCGCACTTTTGAGGGGCCGGATCCGAAGCGTCCGTCGTGGGGGAGCTGTTCACGTGAAAAATTTTTCATAAGTTAAGTATCGCATGGCTTTAGCGATAGTGGTTTGTGTGTTCACTAGGGGCGCGTTTGCGTTGTGAATGTATCGTGCAGAGTTTGGTGATTCTTTTTGTTTTCTCGCTCTCTTTTGGTTTAGCCTGCAGGCAGCGTTTTCTCCTCATATAATGAATATAAGTGCGTTATGTGATCTGGCGTGGAAAGGGAATCGCATGAGCGGGAATTTGATTGATACTGCAGAGATGTATCTAAAAACAGTTTATGAACTGGAAGAGGATGGAATTCCTGCGCTGCGTGCCAGAATTGTCGATCGTCTTGGGCAAAGCGGGCCGACAGTGAGCGAGACGGTTGCTCGTTTGGAACGTGACGGTTTGCTGCACGTAGGAGCTGGGCGGAAAATTTACTTTACAGACAAGGGCTTTGATCGTGCAGAGGGTGTGATGCGTCGGCATCGGCTTGCGGAGTGCCTGCTGCATAATGTGATTGGATTAGACTGGGCGAGCGTTCATGATGAAGCATGCCGTTGGGAACACGTCGTGAGTGACGATGTGGCTGATAGAATCGAGGTTCTGCTGAATTTTCCTGAGCGTGATCCTTTTGGGAATCCTATTCCAGCTAAACGCGATCCTGAAGGGTGTGCTACTGCGTTGAATGTGCGTGACGTTGCGGTTGCGGGTCTGCGCTCCTTAGGGGATATAGCACGTTCATATCCAGATACTAATGGTGAAAATACTTTTGAAATTGCTCGCTTTTCTGAACGGGTGCAGTGTGAGCCTAGTGATCTTCAGCAGTTTGAATCTGCAGGGCTTCTTATTGGCGCGAACGTGAACGTGATTGATTGCGGTGATCAAGAGGTGTGTGTTTCTGTTGCTGGGGCAGAACTGTATATACCGCTTGTGGTTGCTGACGGTATCTACGTGAGATAATTAACCGTTATTAAATCGTGACAAATCGTTATTGCGTGTTTATACTTGTGCGTGGGCGTTGAATTTCGGTTTGCGAATGATGCGCACAAGTCAGTATCCCGAGAGTATCTGGAGAATCGATGGGCAAACACTCGATCGTCATACAGACACAAGGTTTCATTGGAACCCCAGCCTTTAGAGCTATTGCAACAGCAACAGCTGCAGGCAGTTTCTTTGGAATTGGAACAACGGTGGCAGTGGCTGCACCTCAGGCAGACAATTCGAGTGTTCGTGCTCCAAAAGCTGTTGCTGCGACTGTTAATTTAGCTGCTGATACTGACGCGAAAGCTGCAGCTGAAGCGGCTGCAGAGAGTTCGCAAACTTCTTCTGGCTGGACGTTTAATGTGGCGACGGCTGAGGTTAAAGAGGCTCCTGCTCGATCAGAGAGTACACAAGCTAAGGCTGAGAGCACTTTTACCTATCAGCCAGTTCCTGATAATGGCACTCTCGGAGAGCGTATTGTTGGCACTGCTCGCCAAGGAATCGGTGTGCCGTACGTGTGGGGTGGCTCTACTCCTGCAGGTTGGGATTGCTCTGGTTTTGTGATGTGGACTTTAGGGCAGCTTGGCATTTCTGTTTCTCATGGAGCAGATTCTATTGCTGCGCAATTTACGCAGATTCCAGCATCCGAGGCGCAGCCTGGAGATCTTGTGTGGTGGCCTGGGCAGCATATTGCCGTGTATGCAGGTGATGGAATGATTATCGGAGCGCAGGATTACGGTATTGGTACTGTGCACACGCCGCTTTATGGAAGCTACAGTTTCGTGCGTGTTTCCTGATTTTGTTGCGAAAAGAGCTGAGCTTGTGCTCGGCTCTTTTTCTTTTTCTCTGCGATCTATTAAGGTAGTGGAGCAGATATTTTATGCATTGTGCATACATAAGCCCTCGTAGCTCAGGGGATAGAGCACCGCTCTCCTAAAGCGGGTGTCGGACGTTCGAATCGTCTCGGGGGCACCACGAGGAGATTTTTGATCCGAGAGCTTGCTCTCGTGATCAAAAATCGACGAAGTGGTGTGCGACTGCGAGCATAGCGAGTGGTTGCATGCACCACGGGGTGGTGTTGGGTGCGCTCTCGTGATCAAAAATCGACGAAGTGGTGTGCGACTGCGAGCATAGCGAGTGGTTGCATGCACCACGGGGTGGTGTTGGGCATGTTTTTGTGATCAAAAATCGACGAAGTGGTGTGCAACTGCGAGCATAGCGAGTGGTTGCATGTACCATCTGCTATTGATTCTTTTATGTAATTATTTAAGAGTAGTTGCTTAGATTTTGAAGGTGTGCGGCGTGGGAGTTTCTCATTGTGCCAAAAGAAAAGTACGGTTGAATCGTGAGTTTTCTGTTTAGACGTAATAAAGATACAGATGATTCGGATATGCCGTTGATGCACCCAACTGATAGTGCGCTCAAGTTTAACGGCTCTGCGTCTGAGGAGGTAACTATGCCTGAGCAGGCGGAGCAGATGCATGAAGCCGATGTGCGGCGTTGGAGAGCATCTGGCGCTGAATCGGATACTCGGCAGAGGCAGACAGCTCGCGCTATTTCTCAGGCGTACAATGCTTGGCATACTGAGCTTATGCATAAGGATCGTAGCGGCGTCACGCCTCAGGAGCTTGGTGCTGTAACTGTTGATCTGACTCACGTTCACCCCACGGGTTCTGCCCTTTTTTATTCGGGGAAATCTACTCTTTTAAGTTCGCTTATACGTGAGGAAAAATCTTTTGAACGTGCGGCTGGGCAGCTGCTCAAATTGCGCACTTTAGTTGATCGGCTCAAAGATTCTTATGGATATGCGAGTTTGGGGCTTTCTGTCGGTGCGGCTTCGTGGGAAGTTTCGGATGTAAAGAGCACAAGCATCGACTCTTCGAGCGAGAGTACTGATCCAGCGGGCGCTGATTCAAAGCCAGTACGTACGTACTCTTGCCCGATTTTGGTGCGATCTGTTGCTGTTGATTTTCTTCCTGATGGAGATGCTCGTCTTAAACTTTCTCGTTCTATATCGATTGCTCCAGAATTTCGGGCTGCGCTGCTTGGTGTAGGCGCCCATCGGCAGGAGCTTGATCGTTTGCAGGCTTTTGCTGATTCTGTGACTGATGCTGATCTTATTTTGCCTAAAGTGGTAGAGCTTGGGCGTACCTATACGCGAGGCTATTCTCAGGAAGTAGCTGTGCGCTTGGGGTGCTGTGTGCATCCAGCTGAGAGTATGGTTCGCGACCTTGAAGCCATGAGAGTGCATATTGAGCAGTCGGGAGTTTTGGCTGCGCTCGCTGGAGATGAGCGCGTTAAGGAGCTGACGTCTGCTCCGCTTCCTCTTGGGAATCCAGAAGATCGTCTGCCAGAGGTTGAACGAGGAGTGGGGGATCGTGACGTCGATGAGCTGCGCATTGTGGAGGCTGTGGCGTCTGGGCGTTCGCTAGTTATCGACGCTGTGCCAGGTACGCAGCGTTTGGGGACGATTGTTTCGATAGCTGCTGATGCTGCAGCGTCTGGGCGTTCGGTGTTAATTGTGCCAGCACATTCGGCTGGGGGAGCTGCTATTGAGCGCGAATTTTACGCTGCTGGAGTTGGCGATTTGGTGGTGAACTTTTGGAATAATTCTGACGTCTCTTATCGCATTCGCACAGGGTTGCGTTTGGATAAACCATCGATAGATCGTACGCATATTTTGGGTGAGCGTAAAGAGCTGGTCGATACTCGCCAGAAGATTTCTACTTTTGTGAATGATTTGCACCGCACGGATCCTGAGTGGGGAGTTTCTGTGCATGATCTGCTCGAAAATCTGGCAGAGCTGACGCAGGGTGAGAATAGGCCGCAAACTCGTGTGCGTTTCACTCAGGAGAATATCCGTAAAATTCATGATTATGGGTTTGATGAGACTGAGTCGGATTTGCTGCGCGCTGCCGAGCTGGGCGTGTTTGATGGCGCTTATGGTGAATCGTTGTGGCTTACGGCATTAGTGAGCAGTAAAGATGAGGTGAGCGCCGCGCTTTCTCTTGTGCATGCATTAAGTGCTAGCACTGTGCCTGAAGCTGTTGAGATTGTGCATTCTGTGAGTGAAAATGTGGGGCTGCTTCCAGCGCATACGCCACGAGAGTGGTTTGAGCAGCTGGAGATGCTCAAAGGTATTGCGCAGAGTCTCGATACTTTTTTGCCAAAGATTTTTGAGCAGTCTGCACAAGACATGGTGATTGCGACTGCCGAAAAAGATTGGCGGGATGCTCAGGGCTATATGATGAAGAATTCCGAGCGCAGACTTATTCTCAGGCAGGCTAAGGATTTGCTTCGCCCGGGTGCTGCTCCTGAAAATCTTCATGAGGAACTCGTGCTGGTTCAAGAGCGTCAGGAATTGTGGCGCACATATTCGAAAGATGGCGGTTGGCCGATTTTACCTCCTGGTTTTGCTCAGATTGAGGCTCAAAGTGAGGTTTTGCGCGATCAGCTTGAGCAGCTTTCCGCATTTTTTGATGGCACGAATTTTCTTTCTATGCCGTGGCAGCAAATTTCAAGCTCTCTTGCGCAGATGGAGGCTGAGGAAGATCGAGTGGATACTCTTGCGGAACGCAACACTCTTTTTGCTTCTTTGAAAGCTCTGGGTTTGTCTGTTTTTATTGACGACGTTAAGGCGAGAAACGTCGCGAGTGGGAATCTTTCTGCCGAGTTCCGGCTTGCGTGTACGTCATCTGTGTTTGAGCAGTTGATGCTCACTTCTCCAATTTTGGCGAGTTTAGGGCCTCGCGATATTACGAATCTTTTGGGCAGGCTTCGAGAGCTTGATCGAGCGCATACGGAGTCATTGGCATTGCCTGTCAGTGTGGCCGCTATTTCGCAGATGCGTACATTTGCTCGTGCTCATCGTGATGCTACGCTTAGTTTAGATGCGATGCTGGCTCGCGGGGATTCGGTTTCTTTGAAAGATGCGATTGCTGCGTATCCGCGAATTACGCAGCTTTCGCGCCCAGTTTGGATTATGCCAGCTGGTTTGGCTGCAGAGTTTTTGCCTGCTTCTGCTTGGGCTGACGTCTGTATTCTTGACGCTGCTCCAGACGTTTCGATGGCATCGATTGCGGCGGTTGCTATGCGCGGTCGGCAAGTTGTTGCGGTTGGGGATATTCGCCGTGCACGGCTTGCGGAGGGTGATGATGAGGCATTGCCTCACGATTCAGAAAATTTCTTGGCGGATTCGCAAGATAAAGAATATGCGCACGGTAATGGGTATAAGGAAAATATACGTGAAGGTGACGAGGCTGAAAATGTGACGATTCCTTCGCGTGCTATTTCTGCTTTTGCTCAAGTTCTTCCTGTGCTGGAGCTTCCTACGAACCGCGTTCAGCTCAATGAGATCACGGCAGTGGCATTGGCTGAGTGTGGTTATCGCGGCGTCTATTGCCCGATTCCTGCTGCACCTATGCGCCAAAATACGCGCCTTGTGTTTGTGGATGGGCGAGGGATGCCGAGCGTTGGTGGCGATGGTGCTGTTGAGAGTACGAGTGTAGAAGTTGCTGCTGTTATTGATGCGATTGTGGATCATGCCTTGGATTATCCGGAGCGTTCGTTGGTTGTTGTTGCGGCTAATGGGCGCCATGCGAGCCGTATTAAGGAAGAGTTTAATAAAGAGTTGGCACGTTCTGCTGTGCTTGCTGAGTTTGTGCAGAGGCACACGCTTGAGCCGTTTATCATTACAGATGTGACGCAAGCTGATGGCGTCAATCGAGATCATGTGATTCTTTCTGTTGGTTTTGGCAAGACTCTTTATGGGCGGACGCTGCATTCTTTTGGAGTACTTGCGACTACGCAGGGATTCCTTGGGCTTGTGGATGCGATGGAATCTTCGCGCGATAATTTGACGATTATCAGCTCGCTCACTCCTGAGGATTTGCGCACTATTCGGCTTTCAGCTCCTGGGCCACAGTTTTTAGGGCGTGTGTTGGGGGCTGCGGAGCGTGGATTTGAATCGAATGCGGCAGGTGAGCAGGCAACGCAAGAAACGCCGCTTATTGCTGATTTGGCTGCTCGTTTGGAGATGCTTGGCTGGCAAACTGCCACTAACTATGGATATCCAGGGTCGAGCAGAATTCCACTAGTTGCTGGAAGTGTAGATATTCCTGGTACGTGGGCGGTTGCTGTATTGCTTGACGATGCTGAATATGTGAGTGAGCAGTCGCTGCGGCGGCGCGATCGCCATAGAATTGAGGCGTATGAGCGGGCAGGTTGGACTGTTTTCCAGACGTATTCCACGTCGTTATTTATTGATCCAGCAGGGCAGGCTCAAGCAATTGCATACGAACTGGAGCAGATACGCCAAAAGGCATTGAAACCTTTGGGAGTGGAAAGTGGTGCAGAATCGTCACAGCTTCCTCCTTTGGCGCTTGCAGGGGTGAAAGATGCGAGCAGCGTGGCAGGTGCAGATGCAGGTGGAGCAAACGTTTCGAGCAGTGCGCCTGGCGTTTCGGGCGGTGCGGTCGTCACGTCATCTCACGCTGATCAAGATTTCGCTAAGCCGAAAGAGCGCGGACCTCGCCCAGAGGTTTCGGTAGGGCTTTCACTAGTGGCTTATTCGGACGATGAGTTGGGCGATGTGCTTAAGTGGATTGCCTCGGATGGTGTGCCACGCACTGAAGTGCAATGGCGAGAGGAATTGCGCGCTGAGCTGGGCATTGTGAGTAAAGGTGAGCAGATAGATCTTGTTCTTGGGGCAGTGGTTGCTCGTTCGGGGCTTCCTATTTTGCCTGTAGCTGGTCATGCTGGTAATGAGGGAGCAGCAGTGCGTACAGAATCTACTGATGAGCCTGTGCATGAAGAGCCTGTGCGTGAGGGGCTAGCGGATAGTGGATCTGGTGAGCGCCCTGTCCAACTTCCAGATTTGTAGCGAGAAAGGGAAGTTGAATGATGAAAAAGCCTGGTAGGCGTGTGATTTCTCTTTCTCGTGTGGATCGAGAGCGTTTGGAGCGTGGGGAGATTTCTTCACCTGAGGAAGCGTTCAAGCAATACGATGCCCCTGTGGTTGCGCCACAAGGGCATTCGTATGGCTCTGATGTGAAGCCTCTTAGCCTGTTTGAGAAGGATATTCTCGAAAATATTCCGCCTCATTTTGGCAAAATCTGAGAGAGATGCTTAGTTAGTTTTCTTAAGCAGGTCACGGATTTCAGTGAGAAGAAGAACGTCGTCTGGAGTTGTGACTTCTTCTTCAACTTTTTCGCCGGCTGCTTTCGCTGTCTGTGCTTCGCGCAGTTTATTCATGGGAAGTACGATGCAAAAATATAGTGCGAAAGCGATAAGGAAGAAATTGACGATGGCCGTGATAATCGTACCTGGCTGAATTGGGTCGGAGCCGTTAATTGAGAACTGTAAAAAAGTATCGAAGTTTGGCTGGCCTGCGAGAGCGCCGATAATACCCATAATGACATTGGTGACGGCGGTGACGATTGGCGCAAATGCGCTACCGATAATGACGCCAACGGCAAGTTCGATCACGTTGCCGCGAGAAATGAAATCTTTGAATCCCTGAATCATAGGGTGTTCCTTTCATGGAGTTATATGCGATTCGGTATTATTCGATATTAAGGCGCGTAAAGGCACGTATGAGCTGGTTCGCTCAGTGCGGCTTATTGACGTTCAGCGCGGCTCATTGAGAGTTAATTACTGCGTGGAGCGAATTATTCGCACTGAAAGCGATAATAGCATTAGCGTCGTTTTCTGGGATTGCCACGTATATATTTCCTGTGGTGTGTGAAGTGTTTAAAATGTTTTTCTGTGCGTTGCTAGGTTCGACTGCTACAACAGTTGCAGAGCGTGTGAGTAGCTGGGCTTCTGTGCTTTCATCTGTGTGAGAAGGTGGAGCGTAGAGCTGAATGCTGTCTCCTGGCTGCAAAATTGAAAGAGTAATTGGGTCGTCTAAGGAAATGCCGGTAATAACCGTTCCTTTTGGAGGGTTTGCTGCAAAAGCTGATGTGAAGAGTTGTTGGCTGAGCACGGGAGCGCCGATTGGCAGAGGGGCGACGATTCTTTTCCCAATCACGCTCTCTGGGCTATCGATTGTGCCTTCAGGAAGAAACTTTTTCGGGAGATTCGCTATTTTTATGTCTGCTTGCGTAAGTTCATCTCCAGTGCTGAGATCTGCCGCAGCTACGACTATCTGAGCTGTTGCTGGGTTTTGCTCAGAAAGTGAGCTAATGACGCTCTGGGTGGCAACGCTGATAGCGAGGGCTAGTGCCACCCATCGCCACCTCCACATAAGTGCGCGAATGGGGGAAGCTGTGTGAAGTGAACGATGGGCATGCACTGCATGCGGCTCTGTTTTAATGAACCTCATGCTTTGAGTATGGAGGCTTTAGGAAGTGCCTGCTGATTGAATAATTATCTGTGGATATTCATGGCGTATGCGGATTTGTGGACAACACGTGGTTTGTGGAGAGCACGTGCTTTGTAGACAACACGTGGTTTGTAGATAACATGCTGCGCGTAGGGATGATGAGATCTATACGCTATTGCCGTTGCGGCAATTAAATATGCCGCGCATATACAATGCGCACGGCATATTGTTAATATCGGTATTCCAAGGGGCGCGCCTGCAAGTCTGCGATGCGTAATCAGGCGTTAGCTAACGTGTGGTGTAGCCCTTCAGATGTGATTGCATACGGCACGGGCACGTCCATGTCGTCTTGCGGTAAGGATTCTTCGATATATTCATCGGCAAAAATAAGAGCAGCTGTTCGCGTGTGCGCGCCAGTTTCTTTGAGTGCGCGATCATACCAGCCGCCGCCTTGCCCGAGGCGTTCTCCAGTACGCGAAACTAGAAGGGCTGGAATAATCATTGCATCAACGGAGCTGAGAATACTATTGTCGAATGCTGGCCCTGTGGGTTCGGGCGGGCGCCCTGGTGCCATCTGCTCTAAATCGTCAATCCCTCGAAAATATCCCCATGCTCGGGTGAGGCCTGGGCCTAGTTTTGGAAGTAAAAGCTCAATTCCAGAGTCTGCAATAGCTGTGCATAGCTCGAATGTTGGAGGTTCGCAGTTTACGGAGACGTAGCAGGCTGCTCGATGCGATCCATTCACGAAATCTAAGACGTGTGGAATATATTTTTCTGCAGCTTCTTCTCGTGCTGTTGAAGTGCGTTCTTTGCGGTGAGTGCGTGCAGCGCTGCGCAGTATTTGTTTTGCTTCTTCGAGATCGAGTGTGCTCAAATCTGGCAGAATTAGCTGATTCATACTCTCAGTATTTCATGTTTAACTTGATTTTTTCTGGGCAAACGGAAGTTTTTTGCTTAGAGCGGTATCTTTACTGAAAGTGCTTAGCTGGGAAAGTTTGTGCTGCTATGCGTATATGTGTGTGCGTGAATGATATAACGTGCGATTTTCTCGTACTCTTCTTCTCCTCTTCTACCCCTCCTCTTCTACCCCTCCTCTTCTCCTACCTAGTGCAGTAGTTGTGGCTATTGTTGCTATTGTTGCTGAGGTGAATAAAATCCCTCATTCGCAGCGTTTATAAGAAAAATTATGAGCAACACGCCCCCTAAAGGTGGCTCGCTTTTCCACGCGATTGCATAGTTTGATGATGTGGGAATAGAAGGAATTGCAATTGCAGCTGTGATAGTGCTGTTTATCGCGATTGTGCTTCCTGCTCTCATGCGTGGGCGAACCGTTGCTGCGGAGGTTCCTGCAGATGAAAGGTTTGCTCCTGAGCTTCGGATGCTCCGCGAGCGTAACTATTCACACACAGATACCGCCCAAGATCGCTGCACAATTTTCACAACCGAGCGAATGATGGAGACGAACACAATGAAGGAACGTACACGGCACACCGATGAGCGAACTTCAACCGTCCGTGCGCTGGCGCGGCGGCGTTCGCACGCTAAGGCTTCTATCGCTGCTCGCGGAGCATTGCGTACCCGCTTTGCGGTGGGGGCAGCTTTTCTTGTTGGGGTGAATATTATTTTGTGGGTGCTCGTATTCTCACTGAAGATAGCTGCGGCAATCCCTCTTGTGCTCACGTTCATATCTGTGCTGTATATTGCTGGGTTTATTTATCTTTTGAAGATGTGGCATGGCATGGATTCAGACGATAATCTCGCTATTGCTGAGGCTGAAGATCGCCTCGACTCAATGAATGTGCATCGTGCAGCTTCTCCTCGCAAGGAGCGTGCGTCTCGCCCCCGTATTTCTCGTGCACATGATGAGGCTTGCGAAGTTTCATCGATTCCTGCCAAAGAATCTATGCTGGGTGACGATGCTGTGCGCATGAGCAACGACGTTGAAGGTGGCAGTGCTGTGCATAGTGCACATGAGCGTGAAACAAATCGTGTGGCAGATCGCGCACAGCTTTCTCACAATCGGTGCAATCACAAACAGAGCAATCACACACCAGAAAGTTGCGTTCCTCCTGCGGAAAAGCACACTCATAAGGCAATAGCTGGATCTGCTCGTGAACGGTATGCCAAGCTGCGAGAAACGCAGATTCGCAAAGATTGCCCGAGTGTACCAGTGGAGAAAATCATTGTGCCAACGTATACGTTAAAGCCTTCTCATCCGTCGAGCGCAAGCGGCAGCAAAATGCTGGGTGTGCGCGATCCTTTAGGTATGCGCAATTCTTTAACCCCTCGGCGGTCTGCGGTTGAAATTTTTGACTCTTCTGCGCCAGTAGATACTCCCGTGCCATATCGTCCGAAAATGATAGGTGAGCGTGTGGGAGAAACAGCTATGGGTTCTGCCGTTGATTCGTCAGCTGAAGATTCCACTGCGCGCCATGAGAAGATCCACGAGGAAATCAGAAATGGCGAGAATTCTGCTGCAGCTCATGATGATACTGAGCAGCGCCAGAAAACTGCGTGCTATGAGGAAACTGAGCAGCGCCAGGAAGTTCGGCAAGACGTCTTAGGTGTAGGCGATACTCTCGATTCCATTCTTGCTCGCCGCCGCGCCTAGCTGTATTAACTATCTCTCTTCGCGTTGAATGCTAGCTATCGCATTTCGGCTCCTGCCCGTATGATAGAGGCATGACCTGCATTCTTATGCTGCACGAAGCAAGGCACACTCCAGCGGTGTGGAGATTTGTTTCTGATAATTTTCAGCCATCGTGGGGTGTGGTTGCGCCAAATCTGCACGGTTGCGCTTCAATAGAAGAAATGAAGAGCGCAATTGAGCAAGATATGAATGCGTCGTTTATCGAGCCTCCAATATTCGTGGTAGCAACGGGTGAAGCGGCAATTCCTGCGATTGAGTATGTGGCTCACAGCGCATTTTCGCGTACGCTTGGAGGGCTATTTCTTTCAGGGCCTCGGCTCCTCGTCACGAATAAAGATGTGCGGGCAGTGCGTATAGGCGCGTTGGCCTCTGGCGCGGCGTCACGCTTGGGTGTATCGTCACGCAAAAGGCTTAGTAAGCGGGCAAGGATCACTGATTCTGTACGTGAACAAAAGTGCGCTTATCTTGAGGCGTTGAAAGAATATGATACACGCAATGCATTGGCAGCTCTCAGAGAATCAAATATGCCTGTGCGGATCGTTGCTGGCACTAAGGATAGAGCAGGCAGCGCTGGCGCTCGCGAATTAGCGGCGCTGCTTTCCAGGGCTGAATTTTTCCCGATTGAGCAGGCAGAAGCAGATTGGAATGCCTATGCTTCTACACATTTTGCTGCGAATGTGGCAGAATTTATTTTCAACGAACTAGATGCAGATACGAAACTAGGGTAAGAAACACAGAAACAGATATAGAGCTGTCTAGGTGTGGAATCAGAAATAAAATCGGGCGAAGCTAGATCTAGATAGAAAACCTAGATAGAGCGCTAAGAGCTAAAAATAGAAGAGAACTAGATACGAAACTAGCTAGAAATAAACCAGAAATAAAGAGCCAAAATATCAAAAATAACAATAAAAATTAAGGAGTAAATCTTATGGCATACAATCGCGTGCTTACGATTCAAGATATTTCCTGCGTTGGGCAGTGCTCGCTCACTGTGGCGTTGCCGATTCTCTCAGCCTGCGGGCAGGAAGCCGCTATTTTGCCTTCTGCTGTGCTCTCAACGCATACTGGCGGTTTTACAGGCTATACTTTCCATGATTTAACAGAAGATATGCCTGCGATTGAAGCACATTGGGCAAAAGAGGGAATTGATTTTGCTGCGCTCTATACGGGCTATCTGGGGAGCACGAAGCAAATTGATTATGTGCAGAGCATCGCTCAAGGGCGTTTGAAAGAAAATGCGCCATTCATCGTGGATCCAGCAATGGCGGATAATGGCAGCCTCTATCCAGGGTTTGACGATGAGTTCGTGACGGCGATGGCTCGCCTTGCGTTTAGCGCCGATATCATTTTGCCAAATATCACGGAGGCATCGTTGATTGCTGGTATGGAATATCGCGCTGAGTATGATCGCGAATACGTGGATGCTTTGCTGGCTGCTCTCACCGAGCGTGGAGCATCAACTATTATCCTCACTGGCGTGAGCTATAAGCCAGAAACGACAGGAGTCGTCGTTTATGAAAATGGTGAGTATTCCTACTACGAGCACGAAAAGATTGCAAAAGGTTCGCATGGCACGGGAGACGTATATTCCTCGGCATTTGTAGGAGCGTTGATGAACGGGCACGATACGATGGCTGCCGCAAAAATAGCAGCTGATTTTACTGTGCGCTGCATTAAGCGTACCGCCGAAGAAGATAATCACTGGTACGGGCCTGCGTTTGAGCCTGAATTGGGTTGGCTGATCGAGCAGCTGTAAGTCCTGCAATGCGCACAGCTGGAAGAATGGTTAGAGCTGTAACGATGTTCAGCTGTGTAAACGATAGTGCACAGCTGTAACGCTTGAGAAGCTGTGCTCATGTCTCATCGCATAGATGCACATAATATAGGTGCTCCTCTTCGTATGCATCGGAGGGGAGCACCTTATTTTTCCCTTTGCGTTTGGCTGAAATTTTATATCAGGCAGTTTACTAGCAAGGTGATGATTTGTTAGGCTGGGAACGTTTAGTATTGTTTCAGTTTGATGAGGGTATGAGTGCAGATTAAAGGGGTAGCTGGTAGTCGTTTTCTTGCTGCTGGCGTTTGTTTTTCATTGTCATTTTTATTTTCGCCTGTGAGTGCAGCGTTTGCTGCTGGTGATGGCGAGCATATGCCGTTGACGAATAAAACAGCGAAAGATATCTCATTGGGGCGTATTCGCCTTGAAGATGGGCGCGTGGATCATCTTCTATATGGTAAAGAGCCTTTGGATCCTGATGCAGATAATGATAATGATGGTTTGAAAAACAGCCAGGAGCTTTTCACCTACGAAAAAGATGGAAAAGTTTATTACGGCTATACCACCCATCCATGCCTTGAAGATACTGATGGTGATGGTATCACCGACGATAAAGATACTAATCCGCTAGTGTGGGATATTTCTTCTCGCGATATGGTGCTCTTTATGGAGCTTGTGTATCGTGAGGATTCTTATGTGCAAAAAGTGCTGAATCACCAAGAAGAGCTCACCGATCTTTATAGTGGGCGCTCGGAATATAAGCTTATGTGGCAAGAGCTTTCTCCATTTTGGAAGGTGAAGCGTTTTATTCATAAGGATACGGGCTTTGATGCCGCAGTTTTTGAGACGAAGAGCGATGCTCCTTATCTGCAGGATGCAGCTGTACAGGTGCTTGCTGTGCGAGGCACGCAGGGTATCACAGACGTTTTAGATGATGCCTTGCTGGGCTTGGGTGCTAATATCGACCAAGCTGGCTCGATGGTAGAAGCGCTGCGTGAGTTGAATAATGAGGGGGCCACCAACGTTTATGCAACAGGGCATTCGCTGGGTGGTTATCTTGTGCAGCGCGGTATGATCGATGCTGATAAGGAGAAATATACGTGGCTGAAAAAAGGCTATACGTTTAATGCTCCAAAAATTAAAGGCAATCTTTTCAATAGCCAGTTGAATGCTGATGCAGAGATTGGCAATAGGCTTCAGCGTGAAGGTAAATCGATTCATTATAAGGTGAGCAACGATAGCACTATTAAAGCGATCGGCAATTTTGATGGCGCTATTGATGTTGGCACCACTGAGCGTGGGCATAGTTCTCGGTCGTATTTTGAGAAGAAGATTAATCAGATTGATGGCTTCACAGTTGGCAAACGCGGCAATATCGATACAACTGGGTATTTGCAGCCAAACGTGATGGGGCAAAAATATGAGAGCGTCACTGATGCTGATGTGTATCGTCCGCTGGTGAAACTGAGCGCTGAAGATATTTTTGAAAACGGTAAGCCTAATCTTCTTGACAACGTGGAAAATCTTGAAGAGTTGCCGAAAGAGGTAAAGATAGTTGATTTGACGCAGTGGAAGGATATCGATCTTTCCACTCGCGGGAATTACAAGGGCAAGATTAAGCTTATCTATTCCGATCAGAGCGAATCAGAGCATGAAGTTTCGATTATCGTGAGGAAAAAGTGGAGCGATTTGATCGAGATGCCGTCAGCAGATAGCTATCAGATCCTTCCTGAGGAAATAGACCGTTTCGGCAGTATTAATTTGCTCGATAACGTGCAAAATCTTCCTGCAGGAGCGAAGGTGGAATCGGTGCAGACGATCACTCCTTTGTATGCAGGAAACTATACAGGCAAGATTCGTATTGTTTTTGCTAATGGTATGGCTCGGGTTGTTGATGTGCCGATTATCGTGCGCCCAATGAAGCTGGAAGCAAATCCAGAAGAGGTGTACGAAAATGAGAGCGTCGATCTGAAGGATAATCTTATTCAGCAAAAGATTGTGCCTATCACGACCGTGATTACAGACGTCACGGATTATACGAAGGTAAATCTTGCTAAAGCGGGCACTTATATGGGGCGTTTGCAGGTCACTTTCCTCGACGGCAAGAGTGAATACGTGGATGTGCAGATTATTGTTCGTTCGAAAAATGAGGTGACGCCTGGCGCTACGATCACGCCTATTCCTTCGCTATCGCTTTTGAAAATACTCCTCGAAGAGGTCGATCACTATGGGGATATTGATTTGAGCGATAACGTGCAAAATCTTCCTGATGGCGCTCGTGTTGAGGTAGTCACTAATGTTTCTTCCGACAAAGTTGGATCATTTACAGGGCGTGTAAAAGTGGTGTATGCTTCGGGAGCTTCGCATCTGGTTGATATACCTGTCACTGTGCGGCTTATTTTTAAGGTTCCCGATGATGCTCCTATTCGTGAAGACTTGCCGCAATGGCAGCCAGAGCCAGAACCAAATCCTGAGCCAGAACCAGAGCCAAATCCTGGGGTTAAGCCTGAACCTGCCCCTAATCCACATCCAGAGCCTGGCATGCCAGATGTTAAGCCGGAATCAAAGCCTGCGCCTGAATCAAAGCCCGAGCAGGGGTCGAAGTCTGAAGAGGCTTCACGCCCCGAGCTATCGCCTGGGTCAGGTTCTACTCCTGAAGTAACTCCTACGCCTGAGGTGGCTGGAATGAGCACTTCTGCCCTTGCTCGTTCGGGTGCGTCGTATATAGGCATGGTGTGTGTAGGGTTGTTGTTGAGTGTTGTGGGGGCGTGTTGTGTGCGTGGTGTGACGCGGTTTAAGCGGTGTTGATCTTCTCGCGCATATACGTGAGGTGTTGATGGGAGTGTTTAGGGTGTAGAGCCCTAAGCACTCCCATTGTTTTGAGGCTGTGTATGAGCTTTCTTTTTGTGGCGGTATGCTCATAAGCCGTGGCAGTGCCTGCACGTGAGCGTAGTAGCACTCGAGCCTGAGGTTGTATCTCATATTAGCCTCGGGGCCAGCGTCGGTTCCTGAGCACTTCCTGAGATGAGTGTTGAGTGCTTGATTTTAAGATGCTGGATAAAGATTTCAGTGTTTGAAGGATTGCTGTATGTGGTGGGGGTGATTTTTTCTATTATTTGACTTCCCCCCCCGTGAGAGAGAATTTCGGAAGGATGGTCTCTTTTTGTTGTTTTTCTTGTGTGTGTGGGGGGCTTGTGTTGGGTACTTGTGTGAGGCGTTGGTGGTGCGTGTGTGTGGTTGTTGTGGTGTCGTGTGTGTTGGTTGTGGTTCCTGTTGTGGGTGCGTATGCGACGAATGTGTTGTGGGGGCCTGTGGGGTATGGGTGGTTTTCTAAGGCTGGTAATGATGTGTATAACGCGTATAAGCGTCTTGATGTGGATCATGAGGTCTCGCATGTGTATCCGGATGGTCGTAAGCATGTGAAGTATACGTTTACGTGGAATAAGCCTGATGAGAAGGGTGAGAGGGATCAGGCAGCGTTTTCTGGGCGTGTGTGGTTGTTTACGTATTTGCCTCGAGGGCTGGACGACAATTCTATTCAGATTACTCGTGAGAAGGACGTGCTGAAGCTTGGTATTAAGAGGCGTTGGGAAAAACAGACTGTTGCTGAGGCTCAATCTATTGGTGAGTTTCATGATTCGAAGACGCGAAAAGCCGGGTTGTATCCCGATGTAGAGTTTAATAATCATTGGCGAGATGGTTTTTCTCAGACGCAGCCTAATCCTGGCACGGATGTGGGGCATTCGAATAATGAGACGACGTGTGATGTGTTGGGGTGGAAAAATTCGGGGCGTTTTTCCAGGTCGTTGTGGAGTTATGAAAATGGTGGGTTGACGACTCATTATTGGACGGTTGAGGCTGATGCTCCTGCGGATTTTGATCCTGATCTTGAGCCTGTGTTGATGGGCTATGATTCGGGCAATACTGTCTCGCATGAGGATTTTTATATGGCGTATGGTCCGTATGATACGGATAATGATGGTGTTCCTGATGTGACAGAAGCGAAGCTGGGCACGAATCCGTATGCTGGGGATATCGCATTTCCTAGGGTGGATAATGCTGAGTATGGGTCTGTGTTGACGTCACGGCCGTATGTGCAGCACGGGTCGCTGCAGTTCGATCAGAACAGGAATAAATGGTATTTTGCTCAGGATTCTGATGCTACGCAGAAAGTAGAGTCTCTTCCTCCTGGTATGCATTTCGAGTTGAAAGGCCAGCTTCCTGCGGGGGTTGTGCAGGTAGGGTCGAAGGATAATCTTCGAGATGGTCAAGTCTATCTTGATAAAGCCAGTGGTGAGGTGTCGTTCAGGCCTGCCCCGCAGCATCACGGCCAGAAAATAGATTTCCGTGTTGGTACGGTGTTTCAAGCGAGCACGACGTGTCGCGCGCAGTTGAAGGAAGAAACGGTCGCGTCGTTTAGCCTTGTGAAACAAAGCGATATGTATGATCCTGTGTATACGGATACGAGTGTGCAGGCAGGGGCTACGAAACTGAGTGAGGCTCCGCGTGATAAAGACGCGGCTAAAACACTGCCTGCCGGGACGAAGTTTGAGATTACTGAGGAAGGTAAACGTGCTCACCCCTGGGCAGTGATTGATCCTCAGACCGGGGTGATCACGTTCAGTCCTGGCCGGCAGACAGAGCTGAAAGACTATTATATTCCTGTCACGGTGACGTATCCTGATACCTCGACAGACACAACATCCGCAAAAGTCACAATCACCAAAGCACCCCTACAAAAAGGAGACTTTAAAGTCGAAGTCTCCGATAAAGAAGTATGGCTGCAGGCTGGGCAGCCGTTCGTGCCGAAAGTGAGCGTGAAAGCGCAATCGCAGGGGCAAAATAATCCTATCGATCTAAGAATAGTGTGCAGCTCTGAAAAAGATCCCACGAATATACCCTATGGCATCAACGGTTGGGGTATGAATATTCAAACCCGTTACGGCACGGCCAGCGATAGGCAAGAAGCCGCGTTTAAGCAAACAGGAAAGCGCGAGCCGAATACTTTGTATAAAGCAGACGGGATTCTTGCTCGCACTGATTCTTCTATTGATGGGCGCGCAGAAAAAACTGGCACCTACACATGCGCATTTTTCGGTTCGAGCAATATCGCTCAGCTTGAGCAAGTGGGCTTAAAGAGCGATGGAAAAGTAAACGATAGCTCAGGTCTCTACGAACAAATCCGCACTATCGCATGGGATTCCGATGTTATCACGGTTCACGTGGTGGAGCCGTTCGCCTTGCCGAAAACAGGCGGAGCTGGCGTGCTAATAAAGCTCGGGATTATCTGCCTGGGAGGCACAGCTCTCACGGCTCTATGGTTTATATTCTCACAGCGGAAGATGAAAAAAGCATGAGCAGAGTATGTGCAAGCTCTCGCACACTGTGCATAGCCACGTACTTCTGTTTGAGCAGGGGGGGGGGCAGGGGAACATAAACGCTGAGAAACCTGCCTGCTAGGAAGTGTATTTCTTTTCCTATTTCCTAGAACAGGGCACGAAAAGATTCATATATTCACGTATACATATCGTATATATATGTTTTATTGAAAGAGAATGATTATGAGGAAAATGAAATCGATGGCAGCAGCGTGTTTGCTGGCATGCTCTCTTGTGTTTGCTGGTGCTGCTGGTGCTCATGCTGATGCTACGAAAGCTCCGTGGGAGACGGGCGCGCCAGAAAATGGTTCTTTGACTATTAAGAAACTCAAAGACGGCGAGACTGCTGAAACACCAGTTAAGGGTGCAGAGTTTACTGTCAAAAAAGTAAATGGCTTTGGCGGTAAAGAAGGAGCTCTTGATCTTAAAAAATCGCAGGACTGGAAGAAACTCGCAGCAAAAGTTGACGGATTAAATAATGGCACTATAACGCCAACCTTTGATACCACCAGCGAAAAGAAGAAAGAAACTACTGATAACGGCGAAGCGAAATTTGAAAATCTTGCGATTGGTATATATCAGGTGATGGAGTCGAAGGTTCCTGCTGGATATTCATCTGATGTGAAGCCGTTCTATATCACCATTCCGCAAATCACGGGCACTAATACTAACACAACGAAGTATGAATATGATGTGACTGTTAAGCCGAAAAACAAAGACGTCACATCGTTGATTAAGAAAACAGCAGATACGAGCAAGACTGTGGTGGCAGGCGATGATATCTCCTACACAATCGAAGCTGGAGTAAACAAAAACAAAGCAGGCAACAATAACGTTGATCTCACAAAAGATGACCTTATCGACTATGCCGTCTTTGATGATGCTCCAACAGATGCCTTCGATAGCATCTCTGAAGATAACGTGAAGAAAGTTATGGTTGACGGTGAGGAACTTACTAAAGGTACGCATTACACTATCGCTAAAGAAGATAAAGAAAATAATGTCACTCGTTTGACTGTTAAATTCAATGATGCAGGCTTGACTAAGATTGCTCAGAAAGTCAACGCTAAGGCTGAATCAAAGGTGACGGTAAACCTGACGTTTACGATCAAATCCTCTATTACTAGCAATGAGTTCACGAATAAGTCGGGTTTTGTCCCTGGGCATGGCAAGAATGAGCCTAAGTCTCCTGAGGTTGTTCCTACGAAACCAGAGGGTGGAGAAGATCCGAACCCGAAGACAGTGCTTCGTAATTTCCAGATTATGAAAGTAAGTGCTAAAGATGGCACAACTCCACTAAAGGATGCGAAGTTCAAACTGTTTAGTAGTAAAGACGATGCAGAAAAGTGTGCTAAAGATACTACTCAATGCAACGCTGCTTCAAAATTCGGTGAAAAACCTACTGATGCTCAAGGTATGACCGAAAAGGTTAAAGCGATTGTTGGGCAAGAATTCTATGTGGTAGAAACTGAAGCACCAGATAAATATGCTCGTTCTAATGAAGTTACGAAGGTAAAAATTCTCGAAAACAATGCTGATGATCCATATGTCGTCACTATTGAAAACCTGCCGAAAGCGGATTCTGGATTGTGGTTCAACCTTCCAAAGACTGGTGCGACAGGCGTGATTATTTTCGCTCTTGCAGGGCTCGCCCTTGTTGGAGTAGGCACGGGAATGTATCTTCGCACAAAGAAGAACTCATGATAGGCGAGTATCGCTTATAGGTACGTATCACTTATGGGCGTGCGCCTCATGGGATACTTCAAATAATCCATGATGAGTTCCCTATAGCTCACGCACAGTAGCGATACTGGCATAAAGCAAACGGGAGGCAGAAACAGATAATGTTTCTGCCTCCCGAGTATTTTTGCAAACTAGAAGAAACCTTAAACCTTTAATGCACTAGGCGGGCGTACTAGGCGCCAGTATGCCTATGTGTGCATGCGCTGCAAGCAATAATGCGTATGCGCATATATCCCTGAGTATGCGTATCGATCCTTGAAAGCACTCAAGAATTCACCGTAAAATCTGCAGGAAAATCACAGCAAGAAATCATGTATTTTCTGCAGTAAAATAATCACAACACGCGCGTATAAGATAGATGAACGAAAGGCACGTATGAGAAGAAAAATACTTCCCGTTATTATCGTGATTTTCGGGGTGCTTTTTCTCTCGTATCCTTTAGTTTCTACGATCTGGAATAACTATCAAGAAAAAGTGCTTTCAAAAGCTTATGAAGGGCATATCTCCGATCAGGCAGACGAAGCCACGCGAGAGCACCTTGCCCAAGCAGACCGCTACAATCAGAAAAAGAAAAATAACGTCTTTATAGATCCCTACCAGAATCTAGATGAGCATACCAGCGCTATTGCCAGCAAAGACTATGAAGAATACAAGAACCTCCTTAAAGGGCCAGACGGAATAATCGCCCTCGTCAAAGTTCCCAAAATTTCAGTGAGCCTGCCTATCTATCACGGCACCTCTCACAGCACTCTTCAGCGCGGCGCTGGGCATTTGTATGGCAGTGATCTGCCCGTTGGCGGGCGCACTCGGCACGCCATCATCACGGCACACACTGGCCTCGCAAATTCTACGATGTTTGATGAGCTTACCAAGCTCGAAAGAGGAGACGAATTTTACATCGAGATTCAGGGAGAAAAACTCAAATATAAAGTGCGCTCTACAGCCGTTATTGAACCTACCGATATCACCAAACTTCAGCGTGAAGAAAACCAAGATCTCGTCACTCTTCTCACCTGCCACCCTTACGGGGTCAATAGCCATAGGCTCATCGTCACAGGAGAGCGCGTCTTGCCAAACCCTATAGAAACGCCGCCTATCGGCTACCAGTTTCCCTTGTGGATGATTTTCTTTATTGCGTCAATTGCCATATCTTTGATAATTCTCTTGGTTATTATCATTAACCTCGCCAAAAAAGAGAAAAATGATGAAGAGCCTGAAGAAGGCAGAGAAAAAGATAGTGAAGAGCTGGCAGAAGATGCTGAAGCCCTCGAAGCGGATGATGAAAAAGATAAAGGAACCTTCAGCATAGAACTGCAGAGAAAATAATATCTCTAGAATTGCAGAAAAAATAATACTCCCCGAAAGAAGGGCTTCCAACTTTCGGGGAGATTATTTTGAGGCTACACGCAATGTATGCAAGGTGTCATATATTGCATTTTGTGCCGATATTTTAAGCACTCATTTTAGCTGCGCTGCGACGACGCAGAGCGATGCCTGCGCCAGCCATCAGCAATCCGCACAGCCCAGCCAGCCCAAGTCCAGTAGATCCAGTATTAGGCATCCCCTTTGGTGTGGGGGTGCTTGCCGAATGTGCTTTTCCGCTTGGGCTTGCAGGCTTAGCGGCAGGCTTTGGCTGAATCTTCCCAATCTCGCGCACAGCCGCATCGCGAGCCTCATTGATGGCTTGTTGGGCTGTTGCTGCTTCGTCGGGGGTTGTGGTTGTGGTTGGTTGGTTGGTGATGGCGTCGAGTTGTGTGGTGGCGATTGTTTGTGCTTGTTGGATCGCTGTGTTTTTCTCGGCGTCGGTGAGGCTGGTGTTGTTGGTGATCTCGGTTGTTTTCGCGGTGAGTGCGTCGTTGATCGCTTTCTTCGCGGCCTCGTGCCCCACAGGGTTGATCTGGTTGATTCCATTTACTCCTGTTTGTGTAGCAGTGGTGATGGCTTGTTGGGCTGTTGCTGCTTCGTCGGGGGTTGTGGTTGTGGTTGGTTGGTTGGTGATGGCGTCGAGTTGTGTGGTGGCGATTGTTTGTGCTTGTTGGATCGCTGTGTTTTTCTCGGCGTCGGTGAGGCTGGTGTTGTTGGTGATCTCGGTTGTTTTCGCGGTGAGTGCGTCGTTGATCGCTTTCTTCGCGGCCTCGTGCCCCACAGGGTTGATCTTCGCTATCTCGGCAAGCTCTTTATCTTGTGCAGCAATGATAGCGGCAGTATCTGCAGCTTTTTTCACTGCTGTGAGAGCTTCCGTTTTCTTATCTTCTACCAGTTTCTTAAACTGCTCTTGCTCGGCAGGGCTGAGCGTGCTGTTAGCTACAATTGCATCCATTTTTTCTTGAGCAGCAATAGTGATTTTTTCAATCGCTATTTTTTCTGCAGGAACGAGGGCGTCTTTTGCCGTCATTGCTTCCTGAGCGGCGCTCTTGTATGCAGAAGTTGCAGCAAGATCAGCTTGAGCCAAAAGATTCTTGGCAGCATCAAGTTTTTCCTTATATGGCGTGACGCTTTCGCTCGTCATCTTCTTCGTATCGGCTTCTTGGGTGCCAGCCAGCGAATCATACATTTTTTGGAGCACCATTTTAGCGGCAGCTTTTGTATCTTGAGTGATACTGAAATCAACGCCAGTGAGTGGAAGTGCGTACTGCAAGAAAGGAGCTTGATAGCTCATACCGAGATGCATATTATCTGCCGAGCTGATGCGTACCGTGTATTCAGTAGTGCCTTTAGGGATAGAAATTTCTTTACTTGTAAACGTCCCACTCTTGCCGTTTGGTGCCTCTTGTGTGAGCGCTTCGTTTGCTTGCTGCTCGGTATTGCCCTCTGGAATTTTGACGATCTTATTAGTTCCGTCTGTTGCGGGCACTACGGTGTGCTTTTCAGTTTCTGATTTTTGATCGGGCTTAAACGTCGTTTCGTAAAGTTTATTGGTATCCGTGGCATCTCTTCCTTTGAAAACTTCTACCTTGTACTGGGCTTTCGTTCCGTTAAGATCGCCTGTATACCCAGTTTTGAACGAGATGACCGCATGTGAGCCAGTATCGGGAGAATATGCTTTAAAGGTCTTTTCAATACCGTTAAAACCAACAGTGCCAGCAGAATAATCGCCTGATTTTCCTGTAGAAGCGTATGCGGAACTATCAACGGCCTGGTCGGTGCTATTTTTGGCAGTTCGTGTCTTTGCTAGTAAAAGAATATAGTTGCTACTTCTATCGAAGGAGCTTTCTTGCGGATAGGCAGTATATTTATGTGGATTATTGGTGACGTTTACCGTCTCGACAGGGAAAATATCTTTGTCTGTTTTTTGCGCAATAGCAAATTTACCGCTATCAACGGGCGTCCACCCGCCGAAATTGCTGGTCAGCTCTGCAACTTTTCCTTGCTCAACGTTGATAGTTTTCCCAAGCTCGTTCATTTTCTGGATTGCAGAGTTGTTTTCAACTGTGTCGTTCAAACCTTGCAGCAGTTTATTGAGAGCTTCAGGTGTGGTTGCGTCTGCTGGGATAGTAAATACTTGGTTGGCTGCAGGGTCTTCATCTGTGCTGCCGGGGGGGGTGCCAGGATCGGCGAATGCTAGGCTGGAGCCAGAGGCTGCGCCGAAAAATGCGACAGCAAAGGCTGCGGCACTGATACTTAAACGGCGAGCAAGACTTACGCCGTGATAATTTCGGGTTTTCATTGTGAATCTTTCTTGTATGCCGCTTTTGCCATATATGCAGGCAGATAAACGGGCGGATTTTTTGTAAATGGCGTAATTATTGTACTACGGAAGGTTTTTGCTTGGAAGTGTAGGTGCACTATGGACTTTCGTCTTAATATGTAGGCGTATAATATGCGCTTTGGTGCCAGCCTTGATAGGGTAGAGGGCAGGTGGGTACACCGCATGCGGCTTCGTCACGCGCTGTGGCGATTGCGCGAATTCTAAAAATATATTCACTTATCGATAGTGCTAAGGAGAAAAGATGACTATACGCGATATCGGCCCTGAACCGTTCGTTTTCGATCTGGAAAATGAAACGTGCAGCAATACGAATTACCGCACGACGGTATGGACGGGAAAGTTTTTGCAGGTGACGTTGATGTCTGTCCCCGTGGGGGAGTCGATTGGGCTTGAGGCTCATCCTGATAACGATCAGTTCCTTCGCCTTGATGCTGGCAAAGGGAAAGTCGTCATGGGAGATTCGGAAGACGATTTGACGTTTGAGCAGGAAGTTTCTGACGGTTGGGCTATTCTCGTTCCAGCAGGAAAGTGGCATAACGTCATCAATACTGGCGATGAGCCTTTGCGACTTTATGCGATTTATTCTCCTTCTCACCATGCGCAGGGCATTATTCATGAGACTTTCGAGCAAGCCGAGAAAGATGAGGATTCTGGGGTTGACGTTCCGCCTGAGTGGACGGTTCAGCTCGGAAAGTGACGAGGCTTAGTTTCGGGAGCTGCTTGCGCAGGCTTCCCTATTGAGTTGAGTTTATGGCTCCCTGCCAGTGAGAATGCAGTGTTCTTGCTGGCAGGGAGTTTTATTTGCCGCAAGGGTAAGAAAAAAGTTGTATGCGGCAGGAAAAGCTGTGTAGTGGTAGATGAGGGTTGTAGCGCGGTAGGGAAAAGCTGTGTAGTGGCAGGATGGAAGCTGTGCGTTTTCTCATATTTTTTTGCTGACGATATGTAGATTTTTTCACTCTGCAATTGCTAATTATCTGAAGCAGTTTTAGGGGGGGGGCAGTGCGAAAAAACCGTGGTGCAGATTTTTGTTGAAGCAACAGTAAAAATCACGAGGCAAACACTGAATAGGTGAGCATATTTTAGGGAAGGTATGTGCAAATTCTTACACTTTGTGAAGATGCACCATAGGGGCGATAGTGAAGGGGATAAGCATTTCCTTTGTTGAGCGTGGAAGGTATTTTTTCTATTATCTGTATCTGTGAAATACATAAATAAAAATAACGGATACAGCGTATCTTCTTACGGCTGGCGCGGCATTATCGTGCTTGCCTTGGCACTATTAGTTAGTTTTAATTTTCTTCTTCTGGGGGGGGGCAGAGCTGAAGCTGCCGGTATCCCAAACGACGCTCAAGGCGTCAGCACAACTGGTAAATATTATGCAGATAACAACAACCAGTTGATGGTGGTGACGAATACCGAAGAGCATGCAATTGCTGAAAACTGGGCTTTTTGCTTGGCGAACGGCAAAAAATTTCCAGAGATGCATTTGGTAGACGGCGAAGCGGTCTATGATGGCGAATTCACTCGTCATCTTTTAAAAGCGGTTGGGAATAAAGGTAACCACGATGGTCAGGAGCCACAAAAAGATTTTGGCGATGATCTGACTAGTTTTATTGAAAAAAATCATAAATTTGGACATTTTGTACCTCAACCTACTGTCGGCAATCCCACGGGCGAGAGCGCTGCTGTTTTAATTGCAAAGCTTGTATATGTATTTTACGCAGACCCGACAGGCATTCTTGAATCATCAGGTTTAGCTAAGACTTCGAATGCGAGAAACGATTTTTGGGCCGTTGTCCAAAATGAGATTTGGCGCTGGACCGATGGTGCTAACTTCAAAAACGACTATAGGTATTATCACAGAAGTCAGCAGTGGCGTAATGCATTTGAAGCAGTTCAGAGAGTGTACGCTCAGGTAACTATTCCTGATAATTTTCAGCTGACTGGGTATTATCCCGATTTTGTTAGTGGCGCTGGCTACCAAGCAATTTTGACTGGGCGCACAGTCAATCTTCAGCCAGGCACAGTGAAAATCACGAAACACTGGAAAGGCGTGCCTCAAGGAGAAACTAAACCTGAGGTGTGGATGCAGCTGCAAAAAGACGGCAAAGCGGTAGAGACTAAACAGCTGGAAGAAAATGGCGATAACCCAGTGATGGAGTTTACGATCTCGGATAAAACTGAGATTGATAAATATACAGTTGTGGAGCTTAAAGCCGATAAAAAGACTCCGTGGGCGCATGATGGCTACAGCGCTGGCACCGTCACCAAAGTAAAAGAAGGCGGAAAAGAAAAGCCTGGTGAATTTGAGGTGACGAACACCAAGAACTCTGAACAGCCTCAACCAGGGCAGCCAACTAAACATAAAGTGAAGCTTTCTAAAAAAGAAGTGAATAAGACGGAAGAGCTTCCTGGCGCCACCCTGAAAGTGATTAAGGGAGCAGATCCGCACGGCACAGAGAAAATACTCGAATGGGTCTCTACTACAGAGCCAAAAGAAATAGAGCTAGAGCCAGGCATCTACACGATGATAGAAATCCAGGCTCCGCAGCATTATGAGCTGGCAGAGGAGATCACTTTCAAAGTTGAAGAAAACGGCTCGCTGAAAATCAAGCAAGATGAGCAGCTTTGGACGGTACCTGCTCTTGCGGATACTATCGTGATGCGAGATGCTAAAAAAGAGGAAAATCCTCAGCCACCTCAACCGCCTCAGCCTGAAGATCCAGCTAAGCACAAAGTCGTATTCTCGAAGCAGGATATTGGCGGCGAAGAGCTTCCTGGCGCTTCTATCACATTGAAGCGTATTGAAGGTGGGCAAAGCACCGATGTTGAGGCGTGGGTTTCCGATGGGAAAACAAAAGAATTTTCTCTCACTCCTGGAAGCTATCAGTTCGTGGAAACTGCTGCTCCTCGCGGATATAAAGTCTCTACGGCAATCAGCTTCACTGTAGCTGCTGACGGCAAAGTGACTCAAGGAGCAACCGAAGTAACTGGCAGCAAGATCGTGATGGTTGATGGATATGCCGATCAATCCGTCACTCTTTCAAAGAAAGAAGTCAATGGGACGCAAGAGCTGCCTGGCGCTTCATTGAAACTCTTCAAGGGAGAAGCTCCTATTGGTGATCCCGTTAAAGAGTGGACTTCTGGCACCACTGCTCAGACCTTCTCGCTGCAGCCTGGCGTCTATACGATGCAAGAAATCCAGGCTCCCGATGGGTATGAGGTAGCTGAGAATGTGATATTCAAGGTTGATCATTTCGGCAAAGTCTCGATCAAAGGCGCAGATGATCGCTTCACTGAGCAAAACGGCACAATCGTGACCATGTTTGATAAGAAGAAACCTCAAACGCCTGACCCAGATCAGCCTGGCGGTGAAGACCCAGCTAAACCAGCTAAGCCTGCTAATTCGTCATTAAAGACGACAGTCTCTACCAATGGTTCCTCTGCATCTTCTTCTGCTGCGCTATCTATGGAACTCGATAAGGCTGCATCAGCAACTGTGGTTGATAAAGTTGATTACGAAGGTTTGCTTGTGGGCGAGCCATACACTCTGACTGGCCGTTTGATGCGAATTGACGGCGATCAAGCGCATGAGGTGGCTCAAGCAGAAAAGAAATTTACTCCTACAGCAGCTGCAGGCACGCAGACTGTGACGTTCTCGAACGTGACGATTGAGCCTGGTGCCACGTACGTCGTCTTTGAAACTGCGACGTCAGACAACGAGATTCTCTTTGCAGGTGAAGATAAGCCGGTTAAGCATACGGTGACGCACGAAGATAAGAACGATAAAGCACAAACGCTGATCGTCACGAAGAAGGCGCCTGAAACGCCTGACCCAGAAAAGCCTGGCGGCGAAGACCCAGCTAAACCAGCTAAGCCTGCTAATTCGTCATTAAAGACGACAGTCTCTACCAATGGTTCCTCTGCATCTTCTTCTGCTGCGCTATCTATGGAACTCGATAAGGCTGCATCAGCAACTGTGGTTGATAAAGTTGATTACGAAGGTTTGCTTGTGGGCGAGCCATACACTCTGACTGGCCGTTTGATGCGAATTGACGGCGATCAAGCGCATGAGGTGGCTCAAGCAGAAAAGAAATTTACTCCTACAGCAGCTGCAGGCACGCAGACTGTGACGTTCTCGAACGTGACGATTGAGCCTGGTGCCACGTACGTCGTCTTTGAAACTGCGACGTCAGACAACGAGATTCTCTTTGCAGGTGAAGATAAGCCGGTTAAGCATACGGTGACGCACGAAGATAAGAACGATAAAGCACAAACGCTGATCGTCACCAAGAAGGCGCCTGAAACGCCTGACCCAGAAAAGCCTAAGCCAGATCAGCCAGGTGGCAATAAGCCAGATAATCCAGCTGGCTCGAAGGGTGATGAATCTGGTAAAGCGAAACCAGCTGATCCTCAGATTGGTTTAGATAAACGTACAGATCGCACCTTGTCGAATACTGGCGTTTCCCTCTACTGGCCTGCTCTGCTCACTGCTGGGCTGATGGCTATGGCAGGTGCTGCTCTGCTCTCGTGGAGGCGCAAACAGCGATAAATGCTACTCGCTCTTATCTCGCGCTCGTATGTGTGAGTGGAAGTAAGAGCTGAGAGCTAAGAAGTAAGAGCTAAACGCGGCATAGCGATAAAATGCTGGGTATTTTACACGCCTTCATGGCTGTGCAAAATACCCAGCATTTTCTTTTAAAACAATGATTAAAAGCTTGTACCTTCTTCCGTTTTCTTATTGCGAATAGCCTTATTACATGATGTATTGCTTTGTTTTGTCTTTGTGCTGTTTTACGGTGTCTTTTGATGCTGTCTTTTTATGATGCTTTTGCGCTGCCTTGCAGATAGGTATTTTCCATATTTTTCAAGATATTTACAGTGCATATCTTTGGCAGGGAAGAGTGCTTATCCGTTTAGCGGCTGTAGCGATTTTTCAAATTTTAAATTATTTCTTTTAGCTACTAAACTGGATATACACATAATAATTCCCTAGATTTTCCTTCTGCTTCTCGCGTGAATTATGGCGGGGGGGGGGAGGTCAAAGGAGATAGAAGTGAAATTTTTGCACAAATTAGCTAGCGTGGCACTCGCTGGCACACTCGCTTTTTCACTCAGCGCAGGCACCGCCTTAGCTGCAGGTAATACTAATGAGGTAAAGAAGTTGCCGTGGTTGGAAAACAATGGGAACGATTTATCGAAAAGAGATCTTCCAGACGATGGCGATTATTGGGTCTTCCGTGGAGATAGTGATAGGCTGACGAAATCAACTATTTACGTCACAAACCGCTTGAATGGAGGAGACCCTGCATATCAAGCTGGCGTTATTAAGATGGATAAAGACGGAAAGCCTGTCGTTACTCTCGCGAATCAGCCAGCTGGAATGCGTGTGCTTTATGAGGAGACTCAGCCGATTTGCGACGGTGGGGGTGAAGACTGTTTCACTACTACTTTTAAGAAAGAAATTAAAATCGGTGGTACGATCAGCCCTCAAGCGCAGCTTGGAAATAACGATTTCACTATCACTATCGAACGAAAAGATCCTGATCTTACCCAGACGCAGCCAGATAAGGTCGAAGGCAGGATGCGTATCGTCGTGAAATCGATGAGCGATAAGTATGAACCTCGGCTCATAGGTAATTCACAGGGTGCTCCACTTTCTTTGAAACCAGGAGCTTCTTTAACTGATGCCTCTATTAAGGGATACATACAATTCCAGCAGTATGCAAAAGCTGGCACGCTTAAAGCTGGCAAACCGTTCGATGGAGATTCTATATCTCTCCCCGATGGTGCAGCTTTTACGTATCCGAAGGCTGATGAATCGAAGTATGGCGTGCAGCAGATTCCTGTCACCGTTACCTACGAAGATAAAACAACCGATTCAATTAACGTATTTGTGAAGGTCAGCGCGAAGGCTCCGAGCCAGAAGACGCCTGTTGATAATCTGAAGAGTTTGACTGGGGATGAGAAGAAGGCTGTGGAGGCTGCTGTGAAAGCAGCGAACCCTGGTCTGCCAACTGACGCGACGATCATGGTTGCTACTGATGGTAATGTGACGATCACGTATGCTGATAAGTCTGAAGATACGTTGTCTGCTGATCAGGTTGTTCGTGCGAAGACGACAGCGGAAAAGACTGATGTGAAGGCTCCGAGCCAGAAGACGCCTGTTGATAATCTGAAGAGTTTGACTGGGGAT
>CAUAGM010000009.1 GCA_958428545.1 uncultured Arcanobacterium sp.
GTCCGGGGAACTTGATGTATCCAACCTTGACCTCTAAGCCGCTAAATTCTTGTTTATCTCATTATTCACCTCGATTTTGTCATCAATTGTTTTAACGATAGATACGATCCTATCTTGAATATGCTTCGCTGGAACTACAACACTCATACGCTTTAAGTCTGCAATTGTTACATGGCCAAGACCTGTTGTTTGCTTATTTGTTGCTATCTGCGTGAAATGTGGTTTTAAATACTTAAGCAAATAAAACAAAAAGTCTTTTGAAACCATTGTTTCATTCGGTGTCACCTTAAAAATATGTTGGTTTAACCATCCATCATCCATCGGGTATTTATAAACATCTATGGATGTTTGAGGGTTACCCGACCACGAAAAAAGTAGATCTCCTCGATGCAAACGTACCTCATCACCATAATCGCCCTT
Organism: uncultured Arcanobacterium sp.; assembly: GCA_958428545.1. Lineage (GTDB taxonomy): Bacteria > Actinomycetota > Actinomycetes > Actinomycetales > Actinomycetaceae > Arcanobacterium_A. The sequence continues at coordinate 421 of CAUAGM010000009.1, forward strand.
GGAAAAGGAGGTGTTCGGTCCTATACCGTTATTAAGTTCTGCTATTTTGATAACAGGAACACCATCTGCCGAAAAATCAATTTTTTTGAATGCAAGGCCATTTTTCCAGATAGCCAAGTCAAACAGAGGTTTTCTGTTACCGGTTACAGAAGTTTTTATATTATAAAGAGAGGTTTCATCATATTTCATACCCAATTGCCCCCAACTTCTTACGAATCTCGTCTTCAAGCTCATGAGAGCGTTCGAACATGTCGGAAAGTTCTGATGTCAGTCTGGTCATTTTCTCATCAAACGGTTCACCATCATCTTCCTGCTCCTCAATGCCAACATAGCGTCCCGGCGTCAGAATGTAATCCTGCTTTGCAATATCCTGCAGGGTGGCAACGGAGCAGAAGCCTTTCACGTCCTCAAGCGTGCCGTTCTGGAACGCTTCAAATGTGTCAGCCAGCTTCTGAATATCCTCCTCAGAGAAATCCCTGTGCTTTCTATCGACCATGTGCCCCATCTTGCGGGCGTCAATAAAGAGCGTCTTACCTTTCTGCTTCTTACCCTTCGTGATGAACCACAACGTAACTGGGATAGTCACGCTATAGAAAAGCTGTGTCGGCATAGCGATGATGCCTTCAATCAGATCGTCCTCGATGATCTTCTTGCGAATCTCTCCTTCGCCGCCAGTCTGCGTGGAAAGGGCTCCGTTCGCAAGAACTAGGCCGATTTTTCCGCTCGGTGCGAGATGATGGATCATGTGCTGAATCCATGCATAGTTAGCGTTGCCTGCAGGCGGGATACCATACTTCCAGCGAACATCCTCCAACAGCTTCTCTCGATTCCACGGATGATAGTTAAAAGGTGGATTTGCAAGGATAAAGTCCGCTTTCAACACCGGGTGCAGGTCATTCGTAAAGGTATCTGCATGGTAGGGACCGAAGTCAGCATCTATACCGCGGATAGCCATGTTCATTTTTGCCATCTTCCAGGTGTCGGCGTTTGCCTCCTGCCCGTACACGGAGATTGCTCCCCGCTTGCTGGAATGAGCCTGGATGAATTTCGCACTCTGTACGAACATACCGCCAGAACCGCAACAGCAGTCATACACACGGCAGTTGTCAAAGGGTCGGAGGATGGAAACGAGCGTTTTAACCACGCTGGACGGCGTATAGAATTCACCGCCCCCGACGCCTTCTTTTTGCGCAAACTGTGCGATGCAGTATTCGTATGTACGACCGAGGAGATCTTCGCTCTCTTCTGCATTACTCATATCAATGTTGTTCGTGAAGATGTCTACAACATCGCCCAACACCCGCTTATCAAGGTCGGGGCTGGCGTAGTTCTTCGGAAGAACATTTTTCAGCGTCTTGTTCCTAGCTTCAACAGCTCTCATAGCACTATCAATGACTGTGCCAATCTCCGGAGTATGAGCGGCAGCAGCAATGGTGCTCCACCTTGCTTCCTCCGGCACAAAGAAAACATTCTTCATCATATAGGCGTCGCGGTCATCCTCGAAGCCCTCGCCTTCATCTACAAGTTCCCGATACCTTTTATCAAAGGCTGCGGAAATGTAGCGCAAAAAGATAAGTCCGATGATTACCTTTCTGTATTCCGCCGCCGGTATATGCCCCCACAGAACGCATGCTGCATCCCACAGTTGTTTTTCAAAGCCAATGTTGGCATTCGTTTTGTCAGCCACCTAAATTAACTTCCTTCAGTAAATTGGATATACCTATCCGCATTATACTTTTATATGTCCCTATATGACGATCCAGTGATTCTCACAAGTCTTTCGCTGCTCCTCAACCAGAATGACGAACTGCACGTGGCTGCATGCGTAGCAAACGGAGCAGAAGCATTAGCTGCTCTTGCCAGCCAGCACATAGATGTGCCTCTTCTAGATGTCGATATGCCTATAACGCTTCTCACTACTCGCCACTACTTTAACTGCCCCGTCTGGGCTAACTGCAATGATAAGAATACGCAAAAGCAGGCAGCGCATTCGCGCGCAAAATTTTTCTACGTTTAGACTTTCTGCAATCAGGAATTTTCTTCCCAGTCTCCAATGCGCTTCCAAAGGCGATCTATCTGCCGTTCCAGATCACGGATATTTCCGTCGTTATGCACGATAATATCTGCCATCTTCTCCCGCTCAGAATCGTCTATCTGATGAGCAATACGAGCTTGAGCATCCTCAATCGTCATCCCTCGATTTTGAGCAAGGCGATCAATACGAGCCTCTAAAGGAGCTTGCACAACCACCACCAAATCTGCATGGTGAATCATAGGAGAGTCCACTGAAATAACGGGAATATCGTGCACGAGAATGCCCGAAGGATCGTCACGCATAATTTTTTCGGCGCGATCGGCAGCTCTCGCCATAATATATGGGTGCGTGATAGCGTTGAGCTGTTCAAGCTGAGAAATATCTTCAAAGACACGCGAAGCAAGTTCGCATCTGTTGAGAGTGCCATCCGCATTAAGCACACTATCCCCCCAACACTCAACTATTTCTTTGAAAGCAGGCTGATCTGGAGCTACCACGTCGCGCGCAATCTGATCGTAATCAATCACATAAGCGCCATGCTTTGAAAGCAGCTGCGCTACCACTGATTTTCCTGCGCCAATACCACCAGTGAGAACTATCTGATACATCATGCACCTCCTTTTATATATCTTACTCACTCAAGAAGGGTCTGTGTGTGAGTATGAAAAAGTGCGGGAGAGTCTCTTGAAAAGAAACACCCCGCACTCTTTCAACATATTCACACAAAAGATTTTACAGCTGAAAATAAGCAGTATAGATTATCCGGTAATTTCACAAACTCGAACTTTTCGGTCTTCTTTAAGAGATAGCGTGCACGCATCTGCTGTTGCAATTGCTTCCATTGCTGCGCTCCCGTCGGAAAGTTTCGCAAATTCTTCCAGCACAGATCCACCCTGCATTAGAGTATGAAAATAATTCATTTCCTCTTCCACAATACCCTTGAGCCACAAAGGAGGCAGGAGGTCTGGCTTACCATACTGCACTGCCCCATCAGTGCTGGAGTTTCGATAAATCGCTGCGCGTTGATCGTCTTCCTCTTTATTCCTGTGCAGCAAGTATCGTTCTTCTCGATCTCCGATACGAACCGTCACACCAGTATCTTGCATATCAATCTTGATAGCGCCCTTATCACCTTGAATGAGCACATAATGCTCTGGCCAGCGAAAAGCTGAACCGTATTCAAGCGTTGCAAATGCGCCAGAGGGAAACTCAAGCTGAATGAGAAGCATATCGTCTTCGTCACCAAACCCCTCTCCACGATGGGCCACGTTGCCGCCAATCATCGTTGCCTGAGATGCAGGCCCAAGAATCGACTGTACGCAATCTAGCTCATGAATATGATGATAGAGATGCCCTCCAGAAAGTTCACGAACTTTTTTCCATGAAACGCAGGGCTGCTTTTCTTCCCACCCGTTGCGAACAGCACGCACGAAAAGAACTTTTCCAAGCTTTCCTTCTGCGATAATTTTCTTCGCCAAGCGCACACCGTTCATAAAATTCATAACGTGCCCCGCCATGAAAAAAACCTCATGCTCACGGGCTGTATCTACCATCAATGCGCAATCGCGATAACTCAACGCAATCGGCTTTTCACAAAAAATTGCTTTTCCAGCTTTCGCCGCCTCTACCACAGGAGAGACGTGTTCACCATTTGGTGACGCCACAATAATCGCATCAATATCGGGGCTGTTAATAAGCTCTTTTGCTGACGAAAAAACGTCCGCCCCGACCTCGCGAGCAGGCTTGTGGGCATTATGAGGATCATAAATACCTCGCACAGTGGCACCAGGAATTTTTTGAAGCGCTCGCGCCTCTTGCGCACCAAAATATCCAGATCCAACTATTCCATAATTAACATTCACTTTTGCCTTCTTTCGCGGCTATTCAACGAATAGCACTCAGATAAATAACACTTCTTTGTATCGTTAGATTGATAGCGTGAATCAGTACAGGGCTTTTATTTCACCGACCCTTCACTCAAACCGGCAGCAATATATTTTTGGATCAGCATAAAGACAATGACAGACGGAACCACTACGCACGTAGATGCCGCCATCAATGCACCCCAATCGAGCACTTCCGTGCCTTGCAAGGAATATAGCCCCACAGCTACCGGCATCATCTTTGAGGACCCCATAAAGAGCAATGCATACAAAAATTCGTTAAACGCATTGATAAACGTATAGATTGTGGTGGCAACAATCCCAGGCAAAACAATCGGAGTGGCAATTCGAGCAAAAATATGAAATTTTCCTGCGCCATCAACAGCTGCCGCTTCTTCTATTTCACGAGGTACTGTCTGGTAAAAACCTACAAGCATCCATAGGGCATACGGAATCGAGAAAGAAAGATACACCAGCACCAAACCTGTATACGTATTAACGAGACCGATTTTCGCCAGCACCATCGAATATGGAACTGCAAGCAAAACTGGAGGAAACATATACGAGGTGATGAGAATTTTCGTGATCTTTCTTCCCACGCGAGGAAAGAATCGTACAATCCCGTATGCTCCAAAACACGAGATAATAATCGTGAGAACCGTGGTCAAGACTGAAACAATCACGCTGTTTTTAAGGTTCGTTATAAATCCCATATCGAACAGTACGTGCCGATAATTCTCCAGCGTAAAATGTTTCGGAATAAACGACGTCGGGCTTGAAGATAAATCCACACCATTTTTAAAACTCGATGCCACTATCCACACCAACGGAAAAATGAAGATAGCGCTCACGATAATCAGCGCACCATATATACAGCACGTGCCAAGCCGTCGCATCGATTGATACTTCATTATCTATCCTCCTTTTCCCATCGCCCGATAAACTTAAAGAGCAGCATGGCAATCGCTATTAGGAAAATGAGAAGCATAATCGTGACGGCTGACGCCATTCCAAGCTGTTTAAGCCCCCAGCCTGTGCGATAAGCAAAAATAGGCAATGTAGTGGTGAGATCCCCTGGCCCGCCTCCCGTGATGAGGAATAGGAGATCGAAATTATTAAATACCCAGATCGTTCTGAGCACGACGAGCAGACCGATCACGGTACGAATATGATGCAGCGTAATATGGTAGAAACGCTGGAAGGCGTTGGCGCCGTCCATAATGGCCGCTTCGATCTGATCGTGAGGAATCGTTTTCAACGCAGAGAGGATATTCACCATAAACAGCGGCGCGCCAAACCAAATGTTGATAAAAAGAACAACCCAGAAAGCTGTAGATGGATTAGCTAAAAGTGCAATCAATCCATCTGTGAGCCCCATATCGTTCAAAACATTCGGCAGGAATCCGTACACATCATTCAATATCCATTTCCACCCAAACCCGATAATGACCGCGGGGAAAGCCCAAGGAATAATCAAGAGAGTTCGAAAAAGGGTTGAAAATCTTTTGATTGAGTTAAGCATAAGCGCGCACGCAAACCCGAGCAGCAACTGCCCAATCAACGAAAAGAACGTCCATTTAATCGATGTGGCGAAAGCCGCCCAAAATTCTGGATTATGGATAAGCTCCATAAAATTTTCTAAGAAAACTAAATCATAATCCGCTTTGATTAAATTTTTATTAGTAAATGAGTAATACACCGAAGATCCGAGCGGATAGAAGAGAAGCAGCACCACTACCAGAACTGAAGGAGCAACGAATAAAACTCCCGTCCAGTTAATAGAGCGAAACTTCTCTCCTACACCGCTTCGATTAACAGATGCACTCATTGTTTCATCTGTTTTTCTAACCATTGCGATTCCTACTTGAATGCCCCTGCCGACTTAAACAAATCATTAAGTTTTTTCTCAGCATCTTGAGCGGCTTTCTCCACCGGAGTTCCTTCAAGCACGATACTTTGGAACATTTGCTCTACGACTCCTTGGCTAATGATGATGCCAGATTGAATCGTCGGGCCGCTTTCCATACCGATTGCCGTTCCGAGCGCAATGACCTCATTGAGCGCATCAAAAGTAGATCTAAACTTTTCAATATATGGATCGTTCAAGAAATCAGGATTTTCAGCAATATCTTTTAGCGCAGGCATCATTCCCACTGGCACAGAGTGCAGGAAACGGATGTAATCATCGGTCTGGTACAGAGTCTGCAAGAATGCTTTTGCCACTTCAGGGTGTTTCGAGTTTTTCCACACAACCATCGGCAAGTTTGACGTCTCTGCACCATATACCGGATCACTTTCGGTAAGGCGAGGCAACGGTACTGCAGCAATCTGATCTATCAGATCTGGAGTAGTTGATTCGACGCCAGAGATGTGGAAACCAGAATTGAAATCGAATGCAGTTTTCCCCTGATAGTACAAGGTTGCTTGATCGAGCACGTTAAAATTCACAGAACCTTCGGGAGAGGTTTTCTTGTACATATCTACCCAATAATTAATGCCGTCAATAGCAGCTTTGCTCGTAAGATTAGCTTTTCCATCTTCACCAATCATTCGTTCCCCTGCAGATTTCATATAGAAATTCAAGAAACGAGTGGCCATCATATCGTTAGTTCCCATAGGCACAGAAAGACCGTAGTCGCCGCCTGTTGTCAGCTTTTGGGCTGTTTCTTTTAGCTGATCCCACGTCTGGGGAATATCAGCACCTACTTTTTCAAGGAGATCTTTTCGATACCACATTAGCTGGGCATGAGTATAGAGAGGGATAGAATAGTGAGCGCCGTCTTTTTCTCCCTCTTTTAATGCTGTCTCATAAAAACGATCTCGCCCGATTGTGTCGATCACGTCGTCAAGAGGAAGAACAGCATCTGCATCAATCATTTCGGTGACGTGATTTGGCAGAGCACTGGAAATATCTGGCACATTTCCAGTGGATAATCCTGTTGTCCACTTTGTGTAGAATTCACTCCAAGAAAACAGTTCGATATCGATATTCACTTTGGGGTGTTTTTCCATAAATTTGCGTGCCATCTCTTGCATATACTCAGCTCGTGGACCTTGAGTATAGCTAGACCAAAAAACGATATTGCCTTCCAGCTCACCACCAGAAGCTTGCAGATCGTCTTCGCTTGAACCACTACAAGCACCCAGCATTGGCAGCACCATCAAACTTGCGATACCAACAGATAATAATTTTTTTATGCGCATCATGAACTCCTTTGTCCCCTTAGCATATTCCTATGACGTCAGACGTCTAACGTCATAGGAATATGCTAACCTGTGATGTATTACATGTCAATGATCTGCAGCAAGGAATATCCGTGGCATCGAACAAAAATAAAACTCATGTTCGCCCTACCGATAGTTGGGTTGTCGCCGCTATAAAAGATCTCATTTTGGATCGAGGTCTACAAAGCGGAGATATGCTCCCCTCAGAGGCAGAGCTCACGGAGATACTCGAAATTTCTCGCTCCTCTGTTCGAGAAGCTATCAAAGTTCTATCCACTCTCGATATTGTTGAAGTTCGGCATGGAACAGGCACCTACGTGAGCAATATGTCTTTGCAGCCGATGGTGCAATCCCTGATCTTTCGAGGCGCACTCACTCCCTCTGGCGGACTCATGGCATTCGGAGATATTGTGGAAATTCGCGAAAAACTCGATATTGCTTATGCACAAGAAGTAGTGAAAAAGATGGCTCACAGCCCTCAAACAGAACTTCACGCTCTCGTCGATCGCATGGAAAAAATGGCAAATGGCGGAGATATGTGCTTAGAAGCAGATAGAGAATTTCATAAACTTATCGCCAAAAAAGCTAATAACCTTTTTCTCTTGCAGCTCGTCGATGCATTCTGGGATGTGGAAGCCGTGGTATTTCCAAAGTTAGGTGCACTCGGGAAAGAAGAGGCACTAGCCAATGCGCATATGCATCGAGATCTGCTAGAAGCAGCAGAAACAGGAAATACTGCCCGCTATAAAAAACTCGTGAGCGAGCATTACAAACCGCTTAAGAGACTCCTCCCCCACCCAAACTATTTTCCAGACGAAAATAATAAATAGCGTCAGCTCGTGACGCAGCGAATCTCTTGCAGCATTGACTGATAAAAATCTTTCATCGCTGGAGCGTGCGGCACACTCATATCAGCGCCGTGATACATACCTTCAACTGCGTAAAAAGTGGTTCGCACTCCAGCACTCTGCAAGCACTGCGCATATCTCTTATTTTCTTCAAAAAATAAATCAAGGTTTCCGCAGCCTATCCATGCTGGCGCCAAATCACCCCATTCACCGCTTTCTCCTCTCTGGGCAGGAATTGCATATCGTGAAATCGCCAGATCGCGCACATTACCCATACCCTGCAAATACGATCTCCAGCCAAAGCGATTTGCTGACGGCGTCCACACAAAATCACCACGCCCAGCAGACGTGTATCTGCCCGTGCGTGAATCGAGCATAGGGTAAACAAGAGCTTGGTAAGCCACAGGAATACCCACATCGGCAGCAAGCTGTGCAACTGCAGCAGCTAACCCTCCGCCGGCACTTACTCCTGAAACAATCAGCGGCACGCTGTGCATTTTCGCAATTGTGAAAGCATACAGCAAGGCGAGAGAGCAGTCGATAAAAGCATGCGGAAAAGGGAAATCTGGAGCGCATCTATATTCGCCGCTCACAACCAAACAGTTCGTATCTTTTGCCAGCTGCCCGCAATATCGATCCGAATTGGAATAGGATCCAGAAATCAGCCCACCGCCGTGAAACCACACAATCACACCATCAATTGCACCGCTAGCTAAATTTTTATGTGTGCTTTCATTAGCGCAAGGAACATAATTCCGCACATGAATTGCATCAAACATGGATCGAACAGGCTCGCATATATCCCAGTATTTTTGAAGCAGAAGAGTTTCATTTTTGATATGAAGCGAAGAAAAGGTGACGACAGATTCACTAACAGCCACTCCAGGCGGAAGCGGTGTTGGGCGCGAAAAAAGATTCGATATCAGCCTCGTTTTTAAGCGGTTTGTGGCAGATAAGGGAAAGAATAAGCGAGGCGATCTAAGCTCAGGGCGCACAGCTTCAAAAGCTTGAATTTTGCGAAAAAGCTTCACACCAGCGAAGGCGGCAGATGCGCATACCGTAGCTGAACATAAAAATTTCTGAGCAGATAGACCCGATGTATGCCATGCCATACGATACCCCGCAACTTCACGTAAAATCAGACGTCCGATGTCTACCCAGATTAGCACTTCAGCTTCACATCTTCAATGATGTTTTTCTTAGACCGCACCGAAAACTAAGAATACATCCTTACACTGTAAAGCTTTTCTACATTCTATATATGTGCGAGCATTCCTTCTCATTGAAAACACACCAATAGAGAGGGATAGATGGAATCGTGCTGCCCTCTCACATCGGAGGAGATACTCGCTTTACAAAATTCTACACACCCAAGCTCTATAGCCATCTCTCTCGCACGAAGAAATATCAGAAAAAAAAGGGGATAAAACACCAAGTGTGGGCTGATACATATTCGTATCAGCCCACACCACGAAAAAATCTACTAACTAAGATCTACTCTCAGTTACCAGTAAGCTGCTCACGCAAAGCCGCAAGAGCTTCGTCACCAGCAAGAGCGCCAGAAGCATCCACACCAGAAGAATAGTTGCTCGGCACTTCTGCTTCAGAACTGGAGCTACTCGCCACGACCTGCTCAGCCGCAGCAGCTTCAGCATCAGCCTCGAGAGCTGCTGCAACCTGCTTGCGATGTGCCTGCCAACGCTCTTCAGCAGCTGCATATTCGGCTTCCCAAGCAGCTTGGTTAGCTTCGTACCCTTCCATCCACTCATTGGTTTCTGGATCGAAGCCTTCTGGGTACTTGTAGTTGCCCTCTTCGTCGTATTCAGCCTTCATGCCGTAGAGTGACGGATCGAAATCTTCAGACGTCGGATCCACACCCTCGTTTGCCTGCTTGAGGGAAAGAGAAATGCGGCGGCGGTCAAGATCAATATCGATCACCTTCACAAATGCGTCGTCACCAACGTGTACAACCTGCTCTGGCGAGTCAATATGACGCATAGCAAGCTCCGAAATATGAACCAAGCCCTCGATACCGTCTTCCACACGCACAAACGCACCGAACGGAACGATCTTCGTCACCTTACCAGGCACAACCTGCCCGATAGCATGCTGACGAGCAAAGGTCTGCCACGGATCTTCCTGAGTTGCCTTGAGAGAGAGTGAAACACGCTCACGATCCATATCAACATCAAGAACTTCCACAGTCACGTGCTGACCAACTTCAACAACCTCAGATGGGTGATCGATATGTTTCCATGAAAGCTCAGAAACGTGAACGAGACCATCCACGCCACCAAGATCAACGAAAGCACCGAAGTTGACGATCGAGGAGATGACGCCTTCGCGTACCTGACCTTTGAGGAGTGCACCAAGGAAGGTAGTGCGTACTTCACTCTGGGTCTGCTCAAGCCATGCACGGCGGCTGAGCACCACATTGTTGCGATTCTTATCAAGCTCAATAATCTTGGATTCAAGCTGCTGCCCAATATATGGCTGCAGATCACGCACACGACGCATCTCTACGAGAGAAGCTGGGAGGAAGCCGCGCAGACCGATATCAACAATCAAGCCGCCCTTCACAACTTCAATCACAGTACCGGTGACGACGCCATCGGCTTCCTTGACTTTCTCAATTTCAGCCCATGCACGCTCATACTGTGCACGCTTCTTCGAAAGCATAAGACGACCGTCTTTATCTTCCTTTTGCGTGACGAGAGCTTCAACATGGTCACCAACTTTTACGACCTCATCTGGATCGACGTCGTGCTTGATGGAGAGTTCTTTCGAAGGAATAACACCTTCGGTCTTGTAGCCAATGTCGAGGAGAACTTCGTCTCGATCGACTTTCACTACGATGCCTTCGACGATGTCTCCATCATTGAAGTACTTAATGGTTTTGTCTACAGCTGCGAGGATTTCTTCTTCGCCGCCAATATCATTTACTGCGACCTCCGGATAGGAGGAGGATTTAATCTCGGACATAGAGTTGGTGACTCCGTTACGGATAAAACTAGTTCTTACATGGACATGCGTATAGAGATTCCTCCCTACACACAAACACCAACTTTACGGCGTTAATGCACAGCAAATCAAGCTCATCAACCGAGACGGACGTTACACCCGATTCAAAGAAATATGCGTGCCCAGTTTTGAAAATATCCACAAATACATATCAACCTTTGGAAGCATGTGCATACATACTCGATTCATTTTAAATTTTAAAACAGTGCCGAAGCAGAGATAGTATATCGAGTTTGCGCATAGCCATCTCTTACCTATTTATATCAGTGAGCAGCGTCACGCCAATGCCGACCAATCCCAATGCCGACCGTGAGAGGCACACTCAATTCGGGCCATGCTGCTCCCATTTCCTGCTTCACAATCTCTTGTACACGCTCAGTTTCCTGAGCCGTCACTTCCAATACAAGCTCATCGTGAATCTGCAGAAGTAAGCGCGATTTCAATTGCGCATCGCGAAGTGCACGCTCAGTATTGACCATAGCAATTTTGATAATATCGGCTGCGCTCCCCTGGATCGGCGCATTGAGTGCCATGCGTTCTGCCGATTCACGCACCTGACGATTTTCAGAATACAGTTCTTCGAGGTTACGCCGACGCCCCATAAGAGTGGATGTGAAACCGTCACGCCGGGCTTTACTCACGAGACCATCGAGATAACGCTTCACTTTGCCGAATCGTGAAAAATATCCATCCATCAACGCCTGCGCCTCAGGCACTGAAATTCCAAGCTGCATCGACAACCCATAGGCAGATAAACCATACACTAAACCGTAGCTAATAGCTTTAATTCGCGAGCGCTGATCTGGCGTCACCTCATCTTCATGCACCCCCAGCACTCTAGCCGCCACGTACTTATGTAAATCAACTCCGTGGTTGAACGCATCAATTAACTCGCTATCGCCAGAAAGGTGAGCCATCAGGCGCATTTCAATCTGCGAATAATCGGCCGTCATAATGTAGTCAAAGCCTTCGCTTGGCACAAATACCTCGCGAATCTGGCGCCCTTCTTCTGTGCGGGCGTGAATGTTTTGAAGATTCGGATCTGTGGAGCTCAAACGCCCAGTTGCCGCAACAGCTTGCTGATAGGTTGTGTGGATACGCCCGTCATCGCATACGCATTTACTCAGCCCCTCCACGGATTGCAAGAGTTTAATTGCTCCTCGATGCTGCAGCAAAGCGGAGAGGAATTGCTGCCCACGCACAGCATTATCATCCTCACGCCCAGCGATTTTTACGAGCAGCCCAGCTAAGGCATTCGCATTTGTGGTGTAGCCAGTTTTCGTCTTCTTCGTTGTCGGCAAACCCAAATCTTCAAATAAAACTTTTTGCAGCTGTTTCGGACTTAATAAATTGAGTGACGGATCCCCCACTGCTTCGTGTGCAAGGCGTGCCACCGCAGCAACGGCTGCATCGCACTCTTGCACAAGCTCGGCAAGACGAGAAGAATTTACTGCTATGCCGCGCGATTCCATTGCAAATAAAGTGTCACATACGTCCAGTTCAAGACGCATGAGTTTTTCGATATTGTTGTATTCCTTGAGTTTCAGAGTAAACGTATCGTGCAGATTCAGCGCAGCAACAGCTGCCAATCCGAGAGAATAATCAGGAAGAGAAGAATTATCTCCCTCTGCTATGTCAAAATTCAAAGCGGTCTGCTTGTGCGATGTGTTTGCGGATGGATCGTCAAGCGTCACGCCCAATTCTTCACAAGCAAGATCGTCAATATTATAGTCGTGACGATCAGGATGGAGAATATACGCCTCCAGCTCGGTATCAGCCTGGACGCCCCCAAGTGATATCTCACGCCCAGCAAGAGCGTGTTTTATAGCTTTTATGCCATGCCCGATTTTCTTTACCTCAGAATCAGCACACCACTTCGCAAATTCTGAGCTATCCAACGAATCGATATGAGCTACGATTGCAGATCCATCTTGGGCTGCAATACCTACCGCATCAGCATATCCACTACCCGGGTGGGTATCTCCGCTGACCGTAAGCCCATATGGTCCCCGATGAGCAGCAAAAAATGAGGAGAACGTGACCCCGTTTTCACCGCATCTATGCACGTGAGCCTCACGCACACCAACCAACTGCAGATCCTGTGAACACATATCCGTGTGGGAGTCTTCTCGAATCGGCAGCTCTCGCAGTGCCCGCGAACGCAAAGAGTTAAAATCTAAGGTGTCAAAAAGAGCGTGCATAGCACCAACGTCAAGCCCTTGCAGCTTGAGCAGATCGAGATTTCTAGCTGCTTCAAGGGGAAGATCGCGCACGAGCTGATTGATGTGACGGTTGAGTTTCACCTGCTCAGTATGCTCGCGCAGAGCTGCACCCACTTTGCCCGTAAGCTCATCAGCGTGTTCAAAAAGCGATGTAAGCCCACCATACGTATTTATCCATTTTGCGGCTGTTTTTGCGCCAACACCTGGCACGCCAGGGATATTATCTGCTTTCTCGCCAACAAGTGCCGCCACATCAGAATAAAGCTCAGGCGGCACACCCGTTTTTTCTTGAATTGCACTCGGAGTCATCTCCAGCATTTCAGAGCGCGGCATAGGATAGAGAAGGGTGACGGAGGAATTGACGAGTTGGTAGGAATCTTTATCTCCCGAAGCAAGATAGACGCGCATGCCTGCAGCTTCACCTGATGCAGCAAGAGTTGCCACAATATCGTCTGCCTCAAAATCTTCATAGGTAAGCCAAGAAACGCCGAGCACATCAAGCACATTTTGAATCGTCTCGATCTGCCCTTTGAACTCTGCAGGCGTCGGTTTGCGCCCTCCTTTATACTCTGCGTATTCGCGAGTGCGAAAGGTACCGCCAGGAAGGTCAAACGCCACAGCTATATGGCTAGGCTCGTAAGTTTTTATGAGGCGCAGCAAGGTATTCGTAAAACCATGCACAGCATTCGTATATTGCCCCGTCTTCGTCACGAAACCATCTGGACGCAAAGCGTAAAAAGCGCGAAACGCCATTGAATGCCCGTCAATAAGAAGCAAAGTACGCCGCTCGTCAGTGCCGCTCATTGCGTCTACCTTTCGTATGCTTAGTATGCTTAAGAGAAACGATTAGCCTACCTGCTCAATAACGGCTTCAGCTACTTCGCGCATTGTGAGACGGCGATCCATCGAGGTCTTTTGAATCCAGCGGAACGCCTCAGGTTCTGTGAATCCCATGTTGTCTTGAAGAAGACCTTTGGCTCGATCCACAGCCTTACGGGTCTCAAATTGATCCGTCAGATCGAGAACCTCTTTTTCAAGTGCTGAAATTTCCTGGTAACGAGAGATAGCAATCTCAACCGCAGGAATTAAATCCCCTGGTGTAAAAGGCTTCACAACGTATGCCATCGCTCCAGCATCGCGCGCACGAGCAACCAGATCGCTTTGAGAATAAGCTGTGAGCATGACGATTGCCGTTCGACGCTCGTCCATAATCTTCTGAGCTGCCGCAATTCCATCGATCTCGCCCGGCATTTTCACATCCATGACGATGAGATCGGGCTCCAACTCACGCGCTTTAAGTACTGCTTCATCTCCGCTCGCACCTTCGCCCACAATCGTAAAGCCTGCGTCTTCGAGAATTTCCACAATATCGAGACGAATTAAAGCTTCGTCTTCTACCACAAGAGTACGCACTTTAGAATGATCTGACGCATCGGGGATACGTGATGGTTGAATAGCTGTTTTCTCGCTCACCTTACAGCTCCTTTACTAGTGAGACATAAGCCAGATATACACAATGATAAACCCAAAATGATCTGAATTAAGTGTACAACGTCAAAGCTCTTTGCTCTTTGCATGCACAACGCATATTCGCACAAAACACATATGCCGCCACGCATGTATTCATATACACAACATACATGAATACATACAATCAGCTATTCCTCTTAAAGCTTTGAGTACAACTCTCCCATTTTGTGAATGCGAATCGTATTTGTGGAACCAACTTTTCCTGCTGGCATACCGCAAATAATGACGACGCGGTCGCCGTTGATTGCCAGCTCATGCGTGAGCAAGAGTTCATCAACTTGATCCACCATATCGTCTGTGTGCTCAACCTGTCCGCATAGCACAGTACGCACACCCCATACTAGAGCGAGTCTCTGGCGCACCTCAGGATCGGGAGTAAAGACGATCAGAGGAATCCTTGGACGTAAACGTGCCATTCGCCGAGCCGTCTGCCCAGATTGTGTAAAGACCGTCAAATATTTCACGCCTAATGATTCACCGATATCCATTGCTGCGCGAGTTATCACCCCATTGCGAGTACGATGCAGAGAAGAAATTTTCGGAATAGTTTCCAAACCATGCTCTTCTGTGTATTCGATAATTGACGCCATCGTCTCCACGCACTTCACAGGATAGGTACCGACACTCGTCTCACCTGAAAGCATAACGGCATCAGCACCGTCGAGAATAGCATTCGCACAGTCGCTCGTCTCCGCACGAGTCGGCGTCGGCGCGTTAATCATAGAATCAAGCACCTGAGTCGCCACAATGACTGGTTTGGAATGACGACGAGCTACATCGATAGCGTGTTTTTGTACAATAGGCACTTGCTGCAACGGCAATTCCACGCCAAGATCGCCGCGAGCTACCATAATTCCGTCGAACATATCGACGATTTCTTCAAGAACCGTCACCGCTTGAGGCTTTTCGATTTTTGCAATCACAGGAACCGTGCGTCCAACGGTATCCATAACCTCATGTACATCTCGCGCGTCGTCTGGAGATCGCACGAAGCTCAATGCGACGAGATCGCAACCATAATTCAAGCCCCATTCCAGATCTTCACGGTCTTTTTCAGAAAGAGCAGGCACACTCACTGCAACACCAGGAAGATTGACGCCTTTATGATCGCTCACCATACCGCCAATCACAACTTCTGTTGTGACTCTTGGACCATCAACACTAACAACACGCACCTGTACTTTGCCGTCGTCAATCAAAATAATATCGCCAGGGCGAGCATCTTGCGGCAACTCTTTATGCGTCGTGCTGACGAGCTCTTTTGTGCCTGGCACATCTTGCGTTGTAATCGTAAAGATATCCCCGGGGTTAAGCATCTGAGGTCCATCTGCAAACGTGCCCAAACGAATCTTTGGCCCTTGCAGATCGACTAGCACAGCAACTGGCTCTCCAAGTTCGCGAGATGCTTCGCGCACCCAATCAATTCGCTGTTCGTGCTCCTCATGCGAACCATGAGAAGCATTGATGCGCGCCACGTTCATACCAGCACGCACAAGTTCGACAATCAACTCCTTGCTTCCTACCGCAGGACCAAGAGTACATACAATTTTCGCTCTACGCATGGTCTTAGTCTATCTCAGCCCTTGGCTGCTCTGGGAGTGATGAAGCAGACAAATCTTCTGGCGCGATATTCTTCACAGCGTCAAGCTTAGATTCGCTGCTGTGCCCACAGCTATCTGCTGAGCTGTTTAATTGCCGCTGTAAAGGATTACGAAGCTCGCACTGCGAAACATCTTTTTCTTCGCACATATACACATCCGCAAGCTCAGGGTGACTCTTGAGAAGTTTTGAAAGGAAAATCAATGCAATCACTCCCACAATGCAAACGATCAGTGCAGCCCACGAATTGAAACGCAAACCACCAAAACTATGAGCATAATCTGTGCGAATCATTTCAATCCAAAAGCGGCCAAAGCCATACAACACAAAATAGCCTGCCATCACTTGCCCGCCTCGAAGTTTCATCTTCTTTTCAGCAATGATGAGCACACCAGCAGCGCAGAGATTCCAGAGCTGTTCGTAGAGAAAAGTTGGGTGAAAGAGCGTTCCCGCTGCTTCGCCTGCTGGCAGGTGAGCTTCATCAACTTCTAATCCCCACGGCAAAGTTGTGGGAGTGCCAAAAAGCTCTTGATTGAAATAATTACCGAAACGCCCGATAGCCTGTGCAATCAGCAACGCAGGGGCAAGGGCATCAACAAATGGCCCGAAGCGCAGAGCGCGTCGCCGTAAAGCGATATAGATACCGATTGCTCCGCCGATTAAACCGCCGATAATTGCAAGACCGCCCTCCCATATTTTTAACACATCGATGATGTGCCCCTTCGGCCCGAAATAAGCATCTGGTGTGGAAATCACGTAATAAATACGCGCACCAAGTATCCCGAAGAGCACAGCCCATAGGCTCACGTCTGTTGCGGTTTCTTGTGCACCGCCTTTCGCTCGGTAACGACGCTCAAGAATAAGCACGGCAACAATAATTCCTGTGAGGATCGCCAGAGCGTATGCGTGAATTGTGAAAGGCCCGATATGCCATACAACTGGATATCGCGGTGCAGGAATCGCGTTTATAATATTTACCATCATCTTTTAATCTCCCGTCTCCTGCATTATGCGATCACATATCGCACGATCGTCTAATATCATCTGTTCTTCTCCTCACTGCCAGGGCGAATCGTGCCGCATCTACGCAACAAGCTCAACTTCCACCCTGAGAATTTTGATGTGAAGCACGAGCCAAAATATCGAGTACAATAATCACATCTCCAGAGCCTCGCGCCTCAGTAGAGGGGATCGCCGCCACAACGCGAGAGCCAATTCTTTGATCTACAATTGCTCGGGAAAGCCCTGAAAAAACTTGTGTCGTATCGATAAAAGCAAGTGTGGAATTACCATACGTGGACTCCTGCAGATTTCCGCTCGAATCAGCGATGAGGTAATTTGCATAAATTTTATCTCCATTGACGATTTGCTCTCCCTCGCCATGAATCAAAGTAGCGATCTGCTCCTGCGTGAATGTGCCGCCTTGAGCGCTGACCGTTGGGATTCCTTTTTCATCAGTTTCCACCGCAATTCCAGAGGGAAGCGTGCCCGCTGCTTTATTTTCTCCACGAATCACAGTGGGTAATATATCCAGCACAACGATTTCTGCACTAGCTCGATTTTTTTCAGGGAAAACTGCAACAATACGCGAACCTTCTCGCATGTTTTCGATCAATGGATACAATTCACCGAGATCTTCTTTGCGGGCAGTCGAAGATTTAACTGTGGCATCGTTTAGAACTGTGAGGTACTGGCTGCGAGTGTATGCAAAATTAGATACTCGAAAGAGCACTTGCGCTCCCTCGGAAACAATAGCTCCATCTCCTTTGATAAGCTGATCTTTTTGCAGATAATCAGGTATTTTTCCATGAACTTTGACGGCGACGGGAGCAGCAAAATCACCAGTTACCTCCACATCGAGCATATCGCCTTTAGGCTGCTGCGCCAGATATCCCAGAAAAATACCAATAATTACAACAATACTGACGGCAAGAAACGTTTGCAGTGTAGAAAACTTCATTCTGCTTGCACCGCCTGAATCAGCTCATCAACCCGAGAATCTTTTGCAGCAAACGGATCTGCAAGCGCGACATTCATTGATCCTTGCTCAGATACAAGACGCAGATTTGACCAATCTGCCATATAGTCGCGCTTAGCTGACCGAGCTGCCTCAATAAAAGCTCCGCGCAGTTTAGCTCTCGTTGTCTGAGGCGGTTTCACAAGAGCGCGCGAAACAGCCGCATCAGATACAAGAACTTTCAGCATACCGCCCGCTTCAAGCTTTGCTCGCAGCCCCTGATCGGTGATATCGTGCCACGCAAGCTCAAGGCGAGCTGCACGAGGATCGTCAAGCCCTATTGCAGATCGAGAGCAATACTTCTCAATTAACGCACGTTTGGCAATCCAATCAATTTCTGAAACAACATCAGAAAAATCACCCGTTTCCAAAGCAGTAAGAGCACGATTCCACAGATCGCAGACGTATTCCATGAGGGGATCCAACTGTTCAAGCCATCCTTGAGCACTATATTCACGGATTACTGCTTCATAGATACTGCGTTGAATATCTAAAGCACTCATCCATTGCCCATTCGCCAGCTCAACTAAAGCTCGACCAGTAAGATCGGCAGAAACAGCACGAATCGCTGCAGGCGGATTGGCAAGCGAATACTGCCCAAAAACTTCAGGATTAACTTCCAACACAGAAAGTACGGCGTGCACCATACCAATTTTGAGAGCGAGAGTAGCTTGGCACATATTCGAATCGCCAACAATCACGTGCATTCGGCGGAAACGATCTGGATCGCCATGCGGCTCATCACGCGTATTGATAATAGGGCGTGCCTGTGTGGAGGCAGAGCTTACAGCATCCCACATTTGCTCTGCCCGAGGAGATATCTGAAATTTCGCTCCGCCCTGCGCTTGACGGTTAATAAAGCCAGCACCAACAAGAATCTGACGCGTGACGAAAAAGGGAATCAACGTAGTAATTTTGCTGCGAAAATCTTTATGCCGATGAATTAAATAATTCTCATGGCATCCAAAAGAATTGCCTTGTGAATCAAGATTATTTTTGAATAGATGAATACGCCCAGCAATCCCTTCACTTTCAAGACGCTTATTTGCCTGCTGCGCCATGCGAGCAAAGAGCATATCTCCCGCCCGCTCATTTGCCAGCAGGTCCGCGAGCTGATCGCATTCAGCACTAGCGTATTCAGGATGTGCACCCACATCAAGATATAAGCGTGCACCGTTTGGAAGAAACATATTCGTTGATTTTTCCTGCTCAAGCATATCTGCAAAAAGATATTGGGCAGATCGCTCAGCATCAAAAGGAGCATCAGCGCCCTCTAAAGAGGCACAGCTGATGCCGTATTCCGTTTCAACCCCAAAAATTCTTCGGTTCACTGGCCGCCCTTTTGCACGAAGCTTTGCACAAACGCACTGGCGTCACTCTCAAGGAGTGAATCAATATCGTCAAGCAGTGCATCGACGTCAAACTCGGCGCTCATAGGGCACGGGCGCACACTGGCAGTATCAGTATTATCAGCACTCATATTATTATCTTCGCTTTTAATGCTATCAATGCCATACTCGCTGCAGCTCTGCCCATGAATGTTTTCATGCTCTGCCATTATTTATCCTCTCGTCAATACGCCCATTCTCTCACTCTTGAAGCATCGAAAGCGAACCTATAAGTCCAGCACTTTTCTACCTGCAGCTACATAGACATCGCAGATAACTTTTGCACAAACTCAGAAATCGAGCCTGCTTCTTCCAAAAGCTTACCAGCGCATTCATACGTTGCGCGCTCAGGATAGGGCATCGGCAAGCGCACAAGATCACAATAGCCTGGCATATCGAGAGTGATAGATTCCCACCCTGCGCTTGCTACCGCTTCAGGAAAACGAGCAATAAGCCCTCCACGCAAAAAAGCTCGTGTGCTAAGCGGCGCATGAGTCGATGCCCACAGTGCATCACGAGATGAAATCAAGCGCTCAATTCTGCCAGCTTGATCTAGACGATCAACGATAGAACGTTCAAGACGCAAATCATGCCACTGAAAATCAAAAGCCTTAAGACGATCATCTCCCCAGCTCATTGCTCCGCGAGCGCGCAGAGATTCAAGCATTTGAAGTTTTGCCACCCATTCTACTCTCGCAGCTGCATTATAAATATCTCCACTCAGAGCATCTAGTACTTCTTCCCATATCTGCAGCACTTGCGTAGTGTCGCTATCAATCTCCCCTGCTTGCTCAAGAGCGTCCCGCAATGTATCAAGATATATCCGCTGAATATCGATTGCGTTTTTTTGCGAACCGTCACTCATATCGAGCACAGCCCTCACAGAAGGATCGTGGCTCACAATCTGGTTGGCACTCACAGGCTCTGCTATCTGCACGTGAGCACTGAGCGTTTCGAGGCTCGCTGGTGCGTGTTCAAGGAGCCACAACACAAGAGAAGTAGTGCCCATTTTGAGGAAATTCGAGGCGTCGAACTGGTTGGCGTCTCCGTTAATCACGTGCAGACGACGATACTTCCTTTCGTCAGCATGCGCTTCGTCACGCGTATTGATGATTGGACGGTTAAAGGTGGTTTCGATACCGATATCGTTTTCGATATAGTCGGCACGCTGTGAAATCTGGAATCCCTCATGCTCCGAGGATTTTCCGAGCCCCACGCGCCCAGCTCCGCAGATAATCGGGCGGGTGACGAGAAACGGCGTAAGGAGCTTAATCACCGTACGAAAATCTACGCTGCGCTCCATTAAATAGTTCTCATGCGTACCATATGCCGAGCCTTTTCCATCGAGATTATTTTTATAAAGCACAATATCAAGCCCATGGCTGCGCACAATATCCATCGCTTCACGAGCAATCGCATCTCCAGCACGATCCCACATCACAGCTTCTTTCGGCGAGATCACTTCTGGAGCAGAATACTCAGGGTGAGCGTGATCGACGTAGAAACGGGCACCGTTCGTCAAAACGGTATTAGGAGCTTTAGGAAGAGCAAGCTCCGCTTCACTCGGGCGGCGCACACGACTATAAGAATTCATCACGTCGTTACTCGCAATGAAATCATCAACGCCGCAGCTGCTAACTCCGATATCATGCAAGCCAGGGCTGCTTTCTCCGCTTGGCGCTAGGTGATCAGGATCGTCTGTGAGAAGCGAAGGGTGGGCGGAAGCTCTGCTGATTTTATATCCCCGTGCATCATTGAGAGGGTTTTCGCCAGTGTAATCCCAGCGCACAGGATTTCCTGCGCGGCTTGCTGAGCCAGAGGCTCCATACGTCTCAACAATCTGGGCACACAGAGCCAAGATATTTGCGTGCGGATTGCGAGCATCAGCGATTCCGTATTCTGTCTCCATGCCCATTACTCTGCGAACAGTCATAGAATATCCCCTTTTTCAGCATAGTTACTCGCATAGTCAACGCAATTATTCGGATCGTCAGTTTCCAAGAAGTGAGCAATACGTGAACGGCGAACTCGCTCATCTGCCTCAGATTGAAGTTTTTGACGCATAGCCTCTGCCCGCGGCCCGCCCTCGTGCGATCCTGTTGCTTCTACGTCTGCGCGATGAGCAACGTCACGACGAACTTTGCGTAGTTTTTTCTCAGAAATTGTACGCTCGCTAAAAGTGCCCTCAAAACGTTCATCATTCCACGGCATATCTTCGCTATAAGCACTAGGAGCTGGACGCTTAGTGGGAACCAGCGGCACAGATCCAGGAGCTAAGCGGCGAGCTATAATCAAAAATCCCGTATGCCCAACCATGCGATGATCAGGACGAATAGCAAGACCATCTACATGCCATGTGCGCACAATGGTTTCTGACGATTCAGGCTCTGTAAAAACCTCTGACTCTCGCAGTGTTTCAACGAATTTGCTCATCTGCGGAATCGTGGCAACATACGCCAAAATCACGCCTCCTGGGCGCAGTGCATACGCGGCAGCAGGAATGTTTTCCCACGGAGCGAGCATATCGAGAAGTACCGCATCGATAGAATACTCGTCACAATCCATCAGCACGGCAGCTACGTCTCCAAGGTGAACTTCCCACGATGACGGTATGACGCCAAACCATGATTCGATATTTCCTTGAGCTATTTCAGCAAATTCTGGGCGCCTCTCCACGGATATGACGCGCCCGCTCTCACCGACAGCGTTCAAAAGTGAAAGCGTCAGAGCGCCCGATCCAAGACCTGCTTCAACCACTCGTGCACCAGAAAAAATATCTGCCATCGTCACAATCTGTGCGGCATCTTTCGGATAGATGACCGCAGCTCCTCGTGGCATAGAGAGCACAAAATCACAGACGAGCGGGCGAAGGGCAAGCAGACGTTTCCCATCGGCAGTTTCAATAACAGTACCTTCAGGCTTGCCGATAAGCTCACGGTGGTGAAACTTTCCACGCGTCGATTGGAAATATCCATCAGCAGTGAGATGAATCGTATATTTACGCCCTTTGACGTCGGTAAGCTGGGCACGCTCTCCAGCTCGAAATACGCCGCGCCTGCGCTGAGAGCCACATTTAGGTAACTCTTCTCCCAGAGTATCTGCACAGCTTCCAGGCTCATCTGCCGTATATAGATATTCCTCATCCTTATTCACGATCCCATCATAGCGGCACAAAATTTTCCTGAAAACTATACAAAGTCTCGCGATATGCTTAGGCTATGAGTTTTGAAACAGATAGCACATCACATAGCGCATCCAAGGAAGAAGAAATAAATCCTAAAGGAGATATATCTGATGCAAGCGCCACATCATGCACAGATGAAGTACGACCCTCGGCTGCTTTATCTCCGTCACGGCTCAAAGATTTCGCGAATTGCCCGCTAAAGTTCCGCCTGCGCACGATTGACCGCATTCCCGAGCCGCCTGCGCCTGCAGCTCTGCGCGGCACAATTGTGCACGCAGTGCTGGAGCACATGTTTGATTCTGAGCCAGCTAAACGCACTGAAAAATCTGTGCAAGACGCTCTTATTCCCACATGGGAATCTCACATACAAGCACATCCTGACGTACTGGATATGTTTGCCAACGAAGCAGAAATAACCGATTTTCTCGAAAGCGCGCGCCCACTTTTGCATACATATTTTTCTCTGGAAAACCCACAGAATTTAGAACCTGAGGGGCGAGAAAAATACGTGCGGACTCAAACGCCTTCCGGCATTTCCCTGCACGGCTTTATTGACCGCCTCGATCGAGCACCAAACGGAGCCGTGAGAATTATTGACTATAAAACTGGGAAATCTCCTTCAGTGCGTTTTCAAGAAGAGTACCTCTTTCAGATGAAATTTTATGCCGCAATGCTCTATTATAGCGAAGGAACTCTTCCTCTGCGCACTCAGCTGCTTTTCTTAAAAGATGCTCGCACACTCACCTACGATCCGCACGATGACGACGTGCGCTCTCTCACGGCAGAGGTCGAAGACTACTGGGCAAAAATTAAACAATGCATCGATATGGTAAGTTTTGAACCTCGCGCCAATAAACTCTGCGACTGGTGTTCATTCCAGAATCTATGCCCAGCATACGGAGGCGTACTTCCCGACATGCCAACTGATCGGGTGGAGCATCTTTTAACGGTCGAAACAGGAGCAGCGGGCGCGCTTGCATAACCATAGTAGAGTATGACGCATCGAAATAGCCGAAGAAACCGCACAGAGACGAGAAAAGGCATGCAGGGATAAACGCACGAGCTATCCTCAACTCAAAAAGAATCCAGCGTATGCGAATCGATAGCATATAGCTATAAGTAAGCTAACAATTACACTGCACAAAAACGCCATTGACAGGATGAAGCAAACAGATTACGTGCCTAATCGTATACTCGTTTCGGGAAATGCTCTTTTAGTATCTCTATATAGTCGATAGCGGCTGTGCCGTTTTCGCGAACTGTAAATGATGCGATGTTTTGCATCACCCAGTCTTGCTTAGAGAGCAAAGATACAGCGAGGCATTGAGATTCCACTCTGTCTTGTTCGTTGGCTTTCCACGTACCTTGCGCAAGACGTGTTAAACCGTAACGCTGGACACTTTCATCAACACAATCGTATAGCTCGTTAATATCATATCCGTGATGTTGAGCCTTAGACTCATCGAACACAATCGTAAAGCTCCACGGCACATCGTCCACGTCTTGGATTGTTTTCTTCAGCTCAGCAATACTTTTTTCTAGCTGTTCTTTCTCTTGCCGCAGCGCTTTATTGCTCTCTTCGAGTTTTTTCTTTGCATTTTTGAGGCAGGAAACATCATTATCAAGCTTTTGCTTCTGGCTACTCAGATCGGCTATATGATCATAGAAAGCATCCGCATATTCTCGAGGGTCGCGCCATGTCTCTCTTTCGTTCCCCTCTGATTGAGAAACCATACTCTCTCCCCTTACTTTCTTATGTATCGCTCTTTACCCGATAGAACAAACAATATAACCCGTGTCGTGATCCTATTCCCAATCCCCTGCTAGTTCTTCACCGCGAGAATCTATTTCCACATACCAATCCTCTTCTGGTTCGCCTTTACGCTGCCAGTGCCGCTGATTACCGTCCGAGACGAACACATCTCCTCGCTTAACTACTCGCACACACTCCCCTAACGGAGCTGCACCGATCGAACGTAAAGAGCTACAAATTATTGGGTGATCACATTTCGAACACCCTTTTAACGCACATAAACGATGCAGATGATACACATCCCCATCAGGAGCAGTAAGAACAAGCCCTGCATGAGTAATCTTTTTCAAGCAATGACTACACTCCACACCTTCAAACCACGCACCACGCACACAACACTGCTCAACACGCCCTCATCACTGCGACAATAAGAAAGAGTTGCACATTCCGACATACCTATACAGCGTCCTTTCTTAGCGCTTAACACCTCTCATTATATCGCGTGCAGGGCAGTGCATTTCCTATACCAACAAAGAAATACAGAGATTTTTAAAATGCAGAAATTTTCAAGCACAGCTACTCTTAAACACACTGTGCCATCACCACTAGCAAAGCAACGAAACTAATGTGCGGTGCAAAATCCTATCCGCCAAAGCCTCCTACGCAACCTCGACCTAGACTTAAAATGCAAAGATATATTCTCAATGCGAACAGGAAAATCACATATCGAAGCGATCACGCATAAGCGCATCAAAATAGCTGGCATCTGCATATTCTAAAGATTCTAAGATATGAAGCCCCTCAAGCTCAGGAATCACCCCTTGATACGGCACAGCAACCGTCACTGCTCCAGCACGATAAGCTGACGTGATACCAGCGCCAGAATCTTCAAAAGCCACGCATTCACTAAGCTCAACGCCAAGCTTTTGGGCAGCACGGATATATGGCTCAGGGTGAGGTTTACCATGCTCCACCGCATCACCTGTTACAAGCGCTGCAAACCCACGCCCGGGAGCGCGGCAAGCAACCAGCTGAGTGTAGTCACTAAATGAAGAGGTGACTAAAGCGATCGGAATACCCATGCTATCGAGCATCTGAAGAAGCTCATAGGCTCCCGGCCGCCATTCAACTCCGCCGCGAGCGACCACGCTGAGCACACGCGCCGCGATTCTCTCACCAATCTCTTTCGGATTCACACTCAAACCGTGATGCTGAAGAACATTGCGACACCCTTCAGCAATCGTCCAGCCGATCATCAAATTTTGATCGTCAATCGTCCAATCGATGCCAAGCGCCCCAAACTCTGCACGCTCTGCTTCAAACCAGATACATTCGGAATCAACGAGCGTGCCATCCATATCGCACAGCACTGCTTCTGGCATCAAAAATTGATCGATGTGCTTCATAGCAGAATCTCCTCTCGATATGCTCTGCAGATGTTGCAGAATCTAGGAATCAGACTGCTGCGAGTATACCAGCGCCCACGAGAATGACGACCGCGGCAGCGAGAACAAGGCGATACAATACGAACGGCAGGAAAGATTTAGTTTCCACTAATTTCAAGAACCACACGATCACGGCATAGCCCACAACAAATGCGACGAGAGTTGCAACAAAAGTTGGCAGTGCACCCACAGGAGATGCGACTCCGCGTGAGGATAGGAGCTTATAAAAACCAGAACCGAATACTGCTGGTATCGCAAGAAGGAAAGAAATTCGAGCTGCAGCAGCGCGCGTATACCCTAAAAGCAGACCAACAGTAATCGTTCCACCAGAACGGCTGACGCCAGGAATCAAGGCGAGAGATTGAGCAAAACCGAGAATCACGCCGTCACGAATACTCATTTTTTCTAAAGGAATCATGCGTTTGCCTACGCGATCAGCGATACCTAAGGCGAGAGCAAAGACGACGAGCATCAGCGCAGTGAGGTAGAGATTACGAAAGACGGTATCGATCACGTCTTCTAGCAACAAGCCCAGCACAACGATAGGAATCGTACCGCAGATAACGATCCACCCCATACGAACATCAGGATCCGAATACGAAATTCGCTTGTGCTCATTAACCCAAGGCATTGACGCAAACCATTTTCGGATAATACGCACAATATCTTTACGGAAATAGAGAAGAACTGCAGTCTCTGTGCCAAGTTGAGTGATGGCAGTAAAAGCAGCTCCAGGATCTCCTAAATTCGGAAATAGCCCGCCAACAATACGTAAATGCGCTGAAGAAGAAATCGGCAAAAATTCCGTGAGACCCTGCACAAGACCTAAAATAATCGCTTCAAAAATATTCACAACGTCACTATACGCAAGAAAGGGAAAGTCTCGAGCACCGCCACCCGCAGTGAGGTGAATACCTCACTGCGTCATCACTTCTGCCACAACGTACATCAATATTGGCGATATGAATGGTATACGTAAATGCTCAGCCTCGCAGAGGTTAATGCACTAATGCACCAATGAACTACTACCTAATACTGCTAACCAGAAGAACATTTCTGCAGCGCTCTACCTTCACGCGGCGTATCACGTCGCCACATAGAGCGCGTCGCCACATAAAACACACGCGTCACATAGAGCGCGGATAGCCACTATTCGCAGTCATCGATATCGTCGAAGTCAGCACTTTCATCATCAGCATCGTCGATTTCGCTATCATCATAATCATCGACATCGCTATCAAAATCTTCATCGAAATCATCGAAGTCGATATCGTCATCGTCGAAATCTTCATCGTCATACGTATCGAAAGGAGCTTCTACCCCAAAGTTGGTGAAAATTACGTCGTCATAGACTGTATAGGCATCAGCGAGCCGCTCCGACGCACGTAGAACGCGCAGAGCTTCAGAATCTTCAGTATCAATTACCGCTGCGTGAAATTCCTCCCACGCCTGAATAAGCGCCTGAAAGGCGCGACGAGGATCAGTAGCCATGCGTTGAGCCTATATCAGTCGAGCAGAAAATCCAAGACGTTTAGCTAAATTCCACGCTCACTCATTCTCGCTCTGCCCAAGCACGCGAGCGATATTTGGCGGGAAATAATGCGGACCTTTTAAGACTTTTCCATCTTCTCGATAAATCGGCTTGCCGTCGTCACCAAGTTTTGAAAGATTAGAAGCCTGAATTTCAGCCAGTACGCGACGCATCGGAATCCCCATCTCAAGCGCCATACCGTAGACCACATAGGTAATATCTCCTAAGGCGTCTGCAGTTTCTACAACGTCACGAGTGAAATCATCTTTTTCCACTGCGTTCGAATATGCTTGCTCAATAATACCGCGGGCATCTTTTCCATATACCGCACCGACAAGCTCGCAAAATTCTTCTGCGATAAGCTGCATACGCATATGAATGCGCTCGCGATCGACACTCGGCTCATCATGCACGCACGGAAGATTGTAGGTCTCGTGAAATTCGCGCACGAGATATTCGGGTTTATCTGGATCGGCTGCCGACTTCGGCACAGAATCTGAAGTTCTCATACTGCCATGCTACGGCAGATTAAGAGTTGAGGCGAGACGAGCGCATAAGGCACAATACCTTGGCAGAGCTGGCACGTATTATGCGATGACGAGCTGCTCACACATCATTTCAGCCGATGCTGAACTGATGAACTATTGAACTGCTGAACTATCGAACCCACGTAGAGCTAAGCGCCACAAGGCAGACTTTTTTGACGCTTAATTCCATATTTTGCTGCTTCCTCAAGAAAATAGCTTTATAGCAACAAAAAACGGATACGATCTTTATCGTATCCGTTATTGCGTGCGCGGAGGGGGACTTGAACCCCCACCCACTTATGCGTGGACTAGCACCTCAAGCTAGCGCGTCTACCTATTCCGCCACCCGCGCAGGTGTCATTTGCGACTGTTAAAAGATATCATCTTGAAACGAAATTGACCAATCTGACGCCATAGTAATCTGCACCACATATTGATTCGGCACAGATTATTCCTCGTATTTCGGAGTTTCCTCTTCACTCGATTCTTCTTTATCCGCCTCTTGATGAGCGCAGGAAGGGTATTCCACTACCATTTCCGCGTCTTCGATATCATCACTAATCATCGCCGCAAGAATCGCAGCAGAAAGAATATCAATTCGCTTTTGCACGGCTTTAAGTTCATTCTTTTGTGCACTCTTACTCATCACTGCCACCACAGGAAGCAAACTATCCAGCTCGTCTAATTCATTGCGCCACGCGCTGGCTTGTTTAGCAACAGCAGGAGTATTTGCCGACGCATACAGATAGGTGACCTGATCGCGCAACACGTTAATTTTTCCTGCAATCACACGAGCAGAAGCACTTCCTTTTTTAGAAGGAGCGATGAGCAGCACCCGCTGCTTAATAGTAGAGAAAACTTCTGGATTTTCTGCGGCAAGTTTTTTAAGCTGTGGCCCGTAAGTTTGAATAATTTTGACGATTGCTGGTCCTGCCACTGTGGCAATTTTAACCAATGTGCCAAACTTCCCCATTACTGCTCCTCTTTCTGCTGTCCGCTCGTTGTGCCTTTAGCTCTTTTGATAGATCCCAGCTTTACTTACCTGATCTCCATACTACCGCGTGCTGTATTTTCATGCTTTTATCGGATCATTAAGTCGCTCTTTACCCTCCTAGTTCGTCTGCTCTGCCTAGCTTGCCCCCTCCCCACACATAGAGCAGCATCGCCCTCGTAGAAGGGCGCATGATTATGCTGTGGCGCCCCCCCCGAAAAAAGTCCATCTAGAACGCCGTCATCGAAAGAAGGCAGAGAAACCTACAGCATAGAAGTTTCAATAAAAATATCGAAGCACCTCGCAATCGCGAGCGCAAACGCAGTCGCAATCACAAAAGCTACAGTTAATTGTGCCTTTAAGCCTGAATCTTTGTAACAGCTTTGCAGCCTCAAAGCCGTCAGCAGCACCTACATAGGCAGACATACACGCTACCATCTGCCACTGCATAGGCTAAACACGCTAGGCTTACACTATGGCAGAAAAAATTTTCGCAGTTCATTATATCTACGATCCATCGCGTAGCGCTGATCTCGCCCGTATTCGCCCAGACCACAGAATCTTCCTGCGCAGCCTTTACGAATCGGGCACTCTTCTTGCTTCAGGACCTTTTGGTGACGGCGAAGCGTTGATTATCGTCAGAGCTGACGAAAGCACGCAGGCTCTCGAGCTGCTTAATTCCGATCCGTTAAACGCAGCAGGCGTCATACTCAGCCGCACAGCAACCGAGTGGAACCCCGTTATCAGCCCTTGGGCATAAAAATCGGGCGTAAACACGCGCAATTTTTACACATTATTTTTCACACATTAAAGCCCAAGGCACGTAACTGTTCGCGCCCTTCTTCTGTGATACGGTCAGGCCCCCACGGTGGAAGCCACACCCAGTTGATAGTGAATGAGCTAGCAATCCCATCCATGGCAAGGCGGCTCTGCTCCTCAATCATATCCGTTAGAGGGCATGCGGCAGAGGTAAGCGTCATATCGGCTGTGACTGCATTTCCATCAATGTGTACACCATAGAGCAAACCCAAATCCACAACGTTCACACCAAGTTCAGGATCAATCACATCACGAAGAGCTTCACGCACGTCTTCTTCTGTGAGCGCACTATGCGAAAGCTCCGAGCTATCAGCATACGCATCAGCTGGTGACGATTGACCATCGGAAACTGCTGAACTTACCGACGTATCCCACTGCGGCATCATTTCTTTTTCTTCCATCACAGCTCTTTCCTAGTTTTGTGTTTTCTTTACGATAGCTTCATCAGCTGCTTCACGCAGAGCCATCCAGCCAAGCAATGCGCACTTAATTCGGGCTGGAAATTTAGAGACACCCTGAAATGCTGACGCATCGTCAAGTTTATCGGCAAGATCATCATCAATCTGTGAACCGCGCGCATCCATCATAGTGCGAAACGCATCATACATATCGGTAAGTTCATCGAGACTCTTACCTTCGAGCATATCCGTCATAATTGAAATTGACGCTTGTGAGATTGAGCAGCCATGCCCCTCCCAGCGAATCTCCTCAAGGCGAGAAGCATCACTGGAAAGTTTCACCTGCATATTCACCTGATCGCCACACGTTGGATTCACTTGAAAACTCTGCCCGTCAGGAGAATCAATAACTCCTTCTCCGTGGCGTTCACGAGATGCATCTAAAATTATTTGTTGATACATCTGCTCCAGATCGCTGCTCATATCTACCTTCATTCGCCTGTGCTTATCGTTTCACATAATTCTACGTCGCCCAAACAGCTCGTGCCCATAAGCTCCGCCATACCTATATCACACATACCACACACGACTATTCCACACGGAAAAACGATCGTACACCACTGAGCGCATCTAAGAACGCATCAACATCTGCTTGCGTATTATAAGGAGCCAAAGATACTCGAGACGAGGCATACACATCAAAGAAACGGTGAATAGGCTGGGCACAGTGATGCCCCACCCGCACAGCAACACCTGCCATATCGAGCACCTGCCCCACATCGTGCGGATGAACTCCCTGCACATCAAATGCCACAACACCCACACGATTATTCATATCTGTAGGGCCAAGCACACGCACTCCAGGAATCTGCTGAATACCAGAGAGCAGATAGCGTGTAAGCGCAGATTCATAGCATTCAATCTGCCCCATCCCTGCTGCAGTCATGTAATCTACTGCTGCGCCCAATCCTACCGCCTGAGCAATAGGCTGCGACCCTGCCTCAAAACGCGCAGGAGGCTGAGCATACGTTGTGCTCTCCATCGAGACCAGCTCAATCATTGATCCACCGAATAAAAATGGTGGCATTGCCTGCAAAAGTTCACGCTTGCCATAAAGAGCACCAATGCCGGTTGGCCCATACATTTTATGCCCCGAAAATACGGCAAAATCTACATCAAGATCTTTCACACACAACGGAAGATGCGGAGCGCTCTGGCATGAATCCAGCACAGTCAAAGCCCCCACAGCATGAGCCGCATCAACGATCTGCCCAACTGGTGAAATAGCGCCCGTCACGTTTGAAACGTGCGTAAACGTCACAAGTTTTGTATGATCATCGATCACGCTCTCAGCAGAAGAGATATCAATCCGTCCATCTTCCGTGAGATCCAGCCAGCGAAACTCAGCTCCAGTGCGTGCACACAGCTCTTGCCAAGGAATAATATTCGCGTGGTGCTCTGCGCGAGTGGAGACGATATTATCCCCAGCGCTGATATGAAAACGTTCGGTGACGTCTGCACCCGCTTTGACGCTCGAGCCGCGCCCCACACTCACATTTCCAAGCACATACGCAATTTCATTGAGAGCCTCTGTGGAATTTTTTGTCCACACTACTTCATCACAATCAGCGCCAATGAACTGCGCTGTTTTTTCGCGTGCACGTTCGTACGCGAGCGTACTTATCTCCGCCAACTCGTGTGAACCTCGCGCAACTGCACCATTATTTTCACGTTCTTGGCGCACCACAGCATCAATCACTTGCCGTGGCTTTTGGGCAGTAGCTCCAGAGTCTAGATAGACAAGCGCTTTTCCACTACGCATTACCCGTGAAAGAATCGGAAAATCGCTGCGCGCAAACGGCGGTGTATATACCTCACCGCCTACACACAGCGAATCACCTTCGATCATCAGGCTTCCACCGCGCCTTTATCCTGTGTGCGTGCAGCCGCAGCAGCTTCATATTCTTCATATCCGTGCTCTTCAAGCTGATCTGCCAGCTCTGGACCGCCCGATGCCACAACGTGCCCGTCTACGAATACATGCACAAATTCTGGCTTGATATAGCGTAAAATACGCGTGTAGTGAGTAATGAGCAGCACGCCGTTGTTCGTTGCCTCATGCACGCGGTTTACTCCCTCGCTCACGAGACGCAAAGCATCGACGTCAAGCCCTGAATCCGTCTCGTCGAGAACGGCAAACTTTGGCTTCAAAATTTCCATCTGCAGAATTTCGATACGTTTCTTCTCGCCTCCAGAAAAGCCTACGTTCACATCGCGCTCAGCAAAATCTTTTTCAATTTTGAGAGCTTCCATCGATGATTTCATGTCTTTTACCCACGTGCGGATCTTCGGCGCTTCTCCATCAATTGCCGTCTTTGCGGTGCGAAGGAAATTACTCACAGACACCCCAGCAACTTCCACAGGATACTGCATAGCAAGGAAAAGCCCTGCACGTGCACGCTCGTCTGCGCTAAGAGGCACCATATCCACCCCATCGAGCAAAATCTTCCCGTGAGTGACCGTATATTTCGGGTGCCCAGCGATCGCATACGCCATCGTGGATTTTCCAGAGCCATTCGGCCCCATAATGGCATGAATTTCACCGTCGTTAATAGTGAGATTTACACCCTTGAGAATTGGTTTCGGGCCATCTTGAGTTTCCACAGATACATGGAGATCAACGATTTCGAGTTTTGACACTGTTTTCTTCTTTCGTTGTGGTTAATTTCGTTCATTCGCTTCGTGAGATATTAGCTCGTCACTGTATGCGCTAAGGTATGCCCAAGCTCTGCATCGATATGCGCTAAAAGTTTTTCTTGCACAGATTCCACGCCAATTTGATTAATAAGCTCCGCAAAAAATCCCATGACGACCAAGCGCCGTGCTTCTTTCTCTGGAATACCTCGCGAGCGCAGGTAAAAGAGCTGCTCATCATCAAAACGTCCAGTTGCTGAGGCGTGCCCAGCCCCTTCGATATTGCCCGTCTCAATCTCCAGATTTGGCACAGAATCAGCGCGCGCACCCTCTGTGAGTACGAGGTTACGATTGAGCTCATACGTCTCAATCCCCTCAGCTTCAGGGCGAATCAAGACGTCGCCAACCCACACCGAATGAGCATCGTCACCTTGAAGTGCTCCTTTATACGTCACGTGTGAACGGCACTTCGGCTGGTTGTGATCGACGAAGAGACGATGTTCAAGATGCTGCTCAGTATCCGCAAAATACGCACCTAGAAGATTCACGTCTGCTCCTTGCCCAGCAAACTCAACTGCTGAGGTGACGCGCACAAGAGAGCCTCCGATACTTACGACAATATGCTTGAGCACTGCATCTTTACCAGCACGCATACGGAAACTCAGAGCGTGGCGAGCATTATCGTCCCAATCTTGAATACTTACGAGCGTAAGATGAGCACCAGCAGCCAAAGATATTTCGATGCCTTCGGTGAGGCTTGAAGAACCAGTGTGATTCATAATGATAGTTCCGCGTGAGTTCTCTCCTGCATCGATGAGGAACTCTAGTGCACTCACAGAAGAATCGTCACTGCCATTGATAAAAACTGACGCCTCTTCTTTAAGTTCGCAATCTGCAGGTATAGATACCACATATGCTTGTGAAGAAGCCTCCCATGCAAGAGCACCGATACGATCTTCTGGCGCTTGGAGCCTGCCCAAACGGGGGTCTGTGCGCGCAACTTTTTCTAGTTCGATCCCCTCAGCTGTGACGGCAGGAGCCATTGCGCGAGCTACCTCAACGCGATCAGCAAAAAAATCTCGTATGCGTGCCATGGGCGTGAAACGCCACTCTTCTTCGCGCCCATGCGGCACAGAAAAATCAGCTACATTAAAACTCGTTGGTCGATCCGCGCGAGAAGCAATAATTGGCTTCGCAACATTATTTGGATTAATCGTTACTTCGTTCATTGCTCAGCCCACCGAACCTTCCATCTGCAGCTCAATCAAACGGTTGAGCTCAAGCGCATATTCCATTGGCAGCTCACGAGCAATAGGCTCTACAAAGCCACGCACAATCATCGCCATTGCTTCAGTCTCTTCCAGCCCACGGCTCATGAGATAGAAAAGCTGATCTTCGCTCACTTTACTAACGGTCGCCTCATGCCCCATTTCGATATCGTCTGTGCGGATATCAACATATGGGTAGGTATCTGAGCGTGAAATATCATCAACGAGCAAAGCATCGCATAAAACGTTCGATTTCGAGTGTGCAGCGTCTTTCGTCACTTTCACTAAACCTCGATAAGCACTGCGCCCACCGCCTCGCGAAATAGACTTTGAAACAATCGATGAACTGGTATGAGGTGCCATATGAATCATCTTGGCACCCGTATCCTGATGCTGTCCTTTACCTGAGAATGCGATAGACAGGGCTTCGCCGCGCGCATAAGGACCAGCTAAAATGCAGGTAGGATACTTCATATTCGCTTTAGATCCGATATTGCCATCAACCCATTCCATCGTGCCGCCTTCTTCAACTACAGCTCTCTGGGTGACGAGGTTGAGCACGTTGTTACTCCAGTTCTGAATCGTGGTGTAACGGACGCGCGCATTTTTTCGCACGAAAATTTCCACCACTGCAGCATGCAGTGAATCACTCTTATAAATCGGTGCGGTGCAGCCTTCTACGTAATGCACATAAGAACCTTCATCCGCAATAATGAGAGTGCGCTCAAATTGCCCGAGGTTTTCGGTGTTCATACGGAAATATGCCTGCAAAGGAATATCAACATGCACACCTTTAGGCACATAAATAAAGCTGCCGCCGCTCCATACTGCTGTGTTGAGGGCTGAAAACTTATTATCACCAAGCGGCACAGACTTAGTGAAATACTCTCTAAAAAGCTCTGGATACTCACGCAAGCCAGAATCTGTATCGAGGAAGATGACGCCTTGCTGCTCGAGATCTTCGCGGATTTGGTGATAAACCACTTCTGATTCATACTGAGCTGCAACGCCAGCCACAAGCCGAGCTTTCTCAGCTTCTGGAATGCCGAGTTTATCGTAAGTTGCCCGAATATCTTCTGGAAGATCTTCCCATGACGTCGCAACTTCATCAGTCGGACGCACATAATATTTCACGGAGTCAAAATCGATATTTGTGAGATCCACTCCCCACGTCGGCATCGGACGCTTCTGGAATGAACGATACGCTTTCAAACGCAGCTCAAGCATCCATTGTGGTTCACCTTTAATCTGCGATATCTCCCGAACCACATCTTCACTTAGCCCACGCTTTGCAGCCGCACCAGCAGCATCGCTATCATGCCAGCCGTATGCATATTTTTGACTCATCGCCTCGATTGTCTCTTCTTGAGACATTGGCTCAGAACCAGAAGCAACAGTTTTCACTGCGCTAGATTCCATTGCGGATTGACTCATTTTTTCCTTCCAGGCAGCGCATCCGCACTGCTCGTCTGCATCGTGTATCTCACGTTGTTTCTTGTATGCACGTTGGCAATGGGCCCAACGCTCAGTTTTAGCTCTTTACCTCGGACGTCTCATCACTGGCAATCCAATAGGAATGTTGGTTGTGCACACGTGTTCGCCGCCTGCGAGAGTGGCAAGCCTCTGAATCGGCATGCCGAGTAAGCGGGAGAAAGCAGCAGTTTCTGCCTCGCAAAATTCGGGAAAGTTTGATGCAACGTCTTGCACAGGGCAATGCCCTTGGCAAAGTTGAAGGGCCATTGAGTTTGGGCCACCTCGGCGCAGCGTTGTCACGTATCCGTCTTTATTGAGAGCGGCAGCAAGAGCAGCTACTCGATCGGTAGGATTGTTGCCAGCAGCTTTAAGCACAGGTCCGTAGCGAGCTTCCAGTGAGGCAACGCGTTGATTCACGAACTCACTGATCGCTTCTTCTCCCATGCGCTCTTTCATAAATGCCATTGCCTGCGCAGCGAGATCAGAATACGATTCTTTCAGCTCGCCTTGCCCTCGAGGGGTTGCCACATATCGACGGCTCGGGCGCCCACGCCGTGTTGGCGCTCTAACGCTACCTTCATACACTTTGATATAGCCGTCATCAACAAGAGTTGAAATATGCCTGCGCACAGCCGCAGGAGTGAGCACAAGAATTCTTGCCAGCTCAGCGGAGGCAATCGGACCTCGCTCGACGATGTAGCGCAGAATCTGCTCGCATGTGCCGAGGTCATTGCGCTCCACCATGATCGCTTCTCCTATTTCTTACTCGAATTCTGTTGTTTACGCGTACTGTGCCTTTGTGCAACATTTTCCTCACTAAATACTATTTTAGCAAGCCGAAACTATCTTAATAGAGAAGATACACACAAGAATATAAAAATACTAGCCCCAAGTATTTGACTCATCATCAATAAACACGTAATTTCCCCGCTGTCACTGCCTTCTCCTATCGATATCTAAGAGCAGCGGCGAGTACTCCTGCAACAAGTGTTGGGCTTCGCAGTTTTCCGCGCTGTACTGCTTCAAGCACGTGTGAAAGCGCGAACCAGCCCATCTCTATCTCGCGCTCTTCTTCCACTCGTTCAAATCCGCACGCAGAGTTCTCTCTATCTGCGACGGGCGTGACGCCAGTTGCCAGATACACATCAAGATTTTCGTTTGAACACCCTGGAGACGCATAAAAGCTCACAAGAGGCTCCCAATGCTCAGCTTGCATATCCGTTTCTTCTGCGAGCTCACGTTGAGCAGCAATAAGACCGTCTTCCCCTGGATGATCTCGCAAACCAGCAGGAATTTCCCAAAAAATTCGACGTGCCGCATGCCGATATTGGCGAATAAGGAGAATTTCAGGCTCAAGATCAATATGCCGAAGAGCTACTATAGCAACCGCATCATAATGATCCATATACTGACGCCATGCTCGATCCCCGAAACGAAATTCAACATCGTCGTTATAGACCGTAAAAATCGGACCAGAAAATTCAGTTTTCTGCTCAATAATTCGCACGTGATTATCCGCATCTGCATCAGCTAATATCGGTTTTAAATTTTTCATACCTTTAGCCTACTGCCTAAGGCACACCCTGTGCAGCAATGCCAGCATGTCAGCTCCACCTTCTGATAGCTGATGCTCACTGGAAGCTACCCGATGCTTAACTATGAAACCCGCCTCGACACCGTACACCAAATCCTTTTCACTGCATCTCTTTATACATATTGCAGTAAAAAAATTTCACAGCATAGGGGCTATCTCACGTGTGCCGATCTTCCCAAAATATACGTTTCACTAGATAATTACACGGTGGTATCAAAAACAACTCTTGCGAAGAATACTCATGAAAGCATCGTAGATATAGACGTCTCCCAGGAGATGCGCACAAGCTTTCTCGAATACTCTTATTCTGTCATCTATGCGCGCGCCCTGCCTGATGCGCGCGATGGGCTAAAACCCGTGCAGCGGCGCATCCTCTTCCAAATGGAACAGATGGGACTTCGCCCAGAAAAAGGGCATGTCAAGAGCTCACGAGTGGTAGGTGACGTCATGGGCAGACTTCACCCGCACGGCGATTCTGCTATTTACGACGCCATGGTTCGTTTGGCTCAGCCATTTACGATGCGCCTGCCGATGGTTGATGGGCACGGCAATTTCGGTTCTCTTGATGACGGCCCGGCAGCCCCCCGCTACACAGAAGTTCGTATGACTCCAGCCTCGCTGGCAATGGTTGAAAGCCTTAGCGAAGACGTCGTCGATATGCTGCCAAATTACGACAATACTTCTTTGCAGCCCGAAGTACTCCCAGCCGCTATACCGAATCTCCTCGTCAATGGATCAAGCGGTATTGCCGTCGGCATGGCAACGAATATGGCTCCACACAACCTCATCGAAGTGATTTCTGGCGCCCGTCACCTTCTAGCTCATCCTGATGCCACACTCGATGAACTTATACGCTTCATTCCAGGCCCCGATCTTCCCGAAGGCGGAAAAATCGTTGGGCTTGAAGGAATTCGCCAGGCATACGAAACAGGACGAGGGAGCTTTAAGACCCGCGCTCTCGCCCATATCGAAAATATTTCACCACGCAAAAAAGGAATTATCTTTACCCAACTCCCTTATATGGTTGGTCCTGAAAAAGTGATCGAAAAAATCAAAGAGGGCGTGCAAAGCAAGAAAATTCAAGGTATTTCTGGGGTGCAAAATCTGACCGATCGTCACCACGGAATGCGGCTCGTCATCGAAGTTAAAAATGCTTTCAACCCCGAAGCCGTGCTCGCTGCTCTCTACAAACACACACCACTCGAAGAATCCTTTGGCATCAACAACGTAGCTCTTGTAGATGGGCAGCCCAGAATACTCGGGCTCAAAGATATTTTGCAGGTGTATGTGGATCACCGCTTATCTGTGACGCGCCGACGCACGGAACATCGCTTAAAGAAAGCGCAAGATCGCCTTCATTTAGTTGAAGGGCTACTCATAGCAATCGTAGATATCGACGAAGTGATCTCCGTGATTCGCTCTTCTGACGATTCCTCGATAGCTCAGCACCGCCTCATGGCAGGTTTTGATCTTTCTGAAGCTCAAGCAGACTACATCTTAGAGCTGCGCCTTCGCCGTCTCACAAAGTTTTCACAGATCGAGCTGGAAGCCGAACGGGATCAGCTGAACGAGACAATCGATTTTCTAAGTGGAATTCTCGCCTCAGATGAAAAGCTGCGCACCCTCGTCAGCGACGAAATGGGTGAAGTTGCCGAAAAATACGGCACCCCTCGACGCACGCTTCTTCTCGAAAGTGAAACAATTGCCACGCCAGTAAACGGCAAACCCCTGGCTATGAAAGTAGAAGACGATCCCTGCTACGTACTCCTTTGCACAACAGGGCGTATCGCCAGAATTGTGAGCAGTGAAGCGATTTCCCATACAGGCGTCCGCTGTGATCATGATGCGATTCAGTGCGAAATAAAGGTGACGAACCACGCTGAAATTGGCGTCATCACCTCACATGGGAATATCTACCGTTTGCCTGCACTGGATATTCCTGCTCTTCCATACACTGAGAACGCCCCGAGTTTACAAGGCGGATCGAATATCTCAGATATGATCTTGCTCGAAAAGGGTGAAGCCGTTGTAGCAGTGAGTTCACTTGCCGCCGATGCTGCTCCTATAGCATTTGCCACAGCTCAAGGAAAAATTAAACGCCTTAATATGGCCGATCTTGCAGCGAAATCTCCATTCGAAGCAATCACATTAGGTGCAGGAGATAAAGTCATCGGCGCTGCACATGCTCCCGATACAAGCGAGCTTGTGCTTATCACCTCAGATGCTCAGCTCCTGCGATTTTCTGCAGCAGACGTGCGCGCACAAGGCAGAAGCGGGCAAGGTATTGCTGGCATCCGCGTCAATAAGGATGCGTCTGTGATATGTCTGGGAGTAGTCAGCAGTGAAGCACTTGCCGAAACAGGCGTAGTTACCGTTGCTTCACTTGCCGACGCCCTTCCTGGCACTACTGCAGGATCAGTGAAAACTACCCCACTTACTGCATTTCCTTCTAAAGGGCGTGCAACCGGAGGCGTACGCGCTCAAAAATTCCTTAAAGGAGAAGATATTCTGCATCTTGCATGGGTCGGGCAGCTACCTGCAAAAGCCGCTACTTCACGAGGAAAAGCAGTGACCCTCCCTCCTATTGAGGCAAAGCGTGACGCCTCTGGCACAAAGATAGAAACGGTGATTGCAGCGATTGGGAATTAACGTTTATCTCACTCATATTTTCCTTAGCTTAAGTTTCCATCTCTTTTAAGAGAGGTATGCAAAATTTCTGCACGAAATTCACGCGAAAATTTTTTGCCGAATCTTTCGCACCTATATGCCGTACTGGATATGCCGTACTGACCTCCTTAAGAGAGTGGTTTCACGCCTGTTTTCACGTATAGCGCGGTACGTATAGCGCGGTATTATCAACTCTTCATCTCCCCAAGCCTTCAAAGTCTGCCAAGATTATAGTGCCGCTATGCTCTCTATGTTGGCCACTAGGCATACACAAAAAGGAAATTAACAGCGCACGCTTAGCAAATCCAGAGCGCGCTCGGCATATACACCAACCGACAGCTCTCAGTTCCCCTCCTCCATTAGGGCGTATCACATTTTGAAACATAACGACTCAAAATAGGCGCCGCTAAAAAACTATGCTAGCTTTGCGATATGACACGTCGAATGTTTTACTGACCGCACGGTCAGTTCTCTGTAATCCGCCTTGATGGCGGCGACGCGTTTGCCCGTGCATAGGAAAATCCCTTCGGACTCCTTCACTGGGCTTTTTGTTTATCCGAAGTAGATATTTCCAGTAGCGGTTTTCTAAAACTCACAGATACACACCAGTAATCACTCGAAAAGGATAAACAACATGACTAAAGAAACATGGGGATTCAACACTCGTCAAATTCACGCTGGATACTCTCCTGATCAAGAAACAGGATCTCCAGTTCCTCCTTTGTACCAAACAAACGGATACGTCTTTCACAATTCTCAGCAAGCTGCCGATCGTTTTGCACTCAAAGAGCAAGGCCCTATTTATACTCGCCTCAACAACCCCACCAATGATGTATTTGAAGCACGCGTTAATTCTTTAGAAGGAGGCGTAGGCGCACTTGCAACGTCTTCAGGAGCAGCGGCACTTGCGCTGACGATTTTGACGATTGCCAGCGCTGGAGACAATATCGTGGCTTCTCCTTCTCTGTACGGAGGCACTCTTGCTTTCCTGGCGAATAATCTTCCTCGCTACGGAATCACCACTACGTTCGTTGCTGATCCTAGCGATCTTACGCAGTGGGAAGCCGCAGCAAATGAACGAACAGTGGCTTTTTTCGCTGAAACTATTCCTAATCCAAAGAATGATTTTCTTGATATTGAAGGAGTTGCTTCAGCAGCCCATAGCGTGGGAGTGCCTTTTATCGTTGATAATACTATCGCCACGCCTTATTTGACGCGCCCTTTGGA
Organism: uncultured Arcanobacterium sp.; assembly: GCA_958428545.1. Classification (GTDB taxonomy): domain Bacteria; phylum Actinomycetota; class Actinomycetes; order Actinomycetales; family Actinomycetaceae; genus Arcanobacterium_A. Next base: position 41,760 of record CAUAGM010000009.1, read on the forward strand.
ATGGGGAGCTGATATCGTCATACACTCAGCTTCTAAATATTTGTGCGGGCATGGTAATTCAATTCAAGGAGTGATCGTTGATGGCGGAAAGTTTGATTGGGGCTCTTCCCCTCGCCGTTTTCCTCAATTCAACGAACCAGACCCCTCTTATCATGGTCTTATCTATAAAGATCTTGGTGCGCAGGCTTTTATTTTGAAAGCTAGAGTGCAAGGATTACGCGATTTTGGGTTCTCGGCAAGCCCCTTTAATTCCTTCCTCGTCACTATCGGAATTGAAACTCTCTCATTACGCGTCCAACGGCACGCTGAAAATGCTCAAGCAGTTGCGCAGTTCCTAGAAAACCACCCTTTAGTTCGCTCAGTCAATTATTCTGGGTTAGCATCTGCGCCCACCCATCATTTACAGCAAAAATATGCTCCACGTGGCGCTGGCGGCGTTATAGCTTTCGATCTTGAAGGAGATCGAAACGATGGAGAGCATTTCGTTGATGCACTGAAACTTCTAAGCAACGTAGCTAATTTAGGCGATCTGCGTTCTCTTGCTATTCACCCTGCTTCTACAACTCATTCACAGGCAAGCGAAGAAGAGCTAAAAGCAGCAGGAATAAGCCAGTCAACTATTCGCCTCTCTATCGGTTTAGAGGATATAGAAGATATTATTGCTGATCTTGAAAAAGCCTTCGAAGTACTTAGCAAATAATCAGACTCTGCACTATGCGTCGTGCCTCACTCAAGCAGCAGTGCCTCACTCAAACAGCAGCTAGAATACGCCGCACTACAATACGAGCCGAAAGAAGATCAACGAATGTTTTCCTCATCGCCTCTTACACTAGAAAGATATTCTAGCGAGCAGCGAGACGTTTCCATCGATCCAGATACAAGGATTTCAGGTATAAGCAGCCCTCGCCTCCAATATCCTTGTACGAACTGGGCATATACCCCCGCATGGCTTCCTGGTGATGCCCCTGGACATCGAAAGTTTATTGCGCTAGATGAGTACCCACTAGAAAATGGCGGATCTTTACCACATGCCTATCTAGCTTATGAGACGTGGGGGCAGCTGAATGACGATGCGTCAAATGCTGTGCTTATCTTGCACGCTCTAACTGCAGACAGCCATGTTTGCGGCTCTCAGAGCCAAAATCATCCAACTGCAGGATGGTGGAATAGCTTGGTGGGAAGCAAAAAAGTAATCGATACAGATCGGTATTTCGTTGTGGCTCCTAATTGTTTAGGAGGCTGCCAAGGGTCTACAGGACCAGCGTGGCCAGCACCCGATGGTTTGCCGTGGGGATCGCGCTTCCCGTCGATCACTATTCGCGATCAGGTGAAAGCTGAGAATCAGTTGCGTCTGCAGTTAGGTATTTCATCATGGAATCTCGTGATCGGACCTTCTGCAGGAGGATTTCGCGCTTGTGAATGGGCGTGTATGTTTGCACAGCAGGTCCGATCGTTAGTGCTTATCGCAACAGCTGAGAGTATGAGTGCCGATCAGATTGCATGGGCGCATATGCAGATATACGCCCAAGATCTAGATCCTAGTTTTGCTGGCGGAGATTACTACCTTTCACAAGATAAAAACGCAGGAAATCAAGGTATGGCACTGGCACGGCAAATAGCTCATGCTACATATCGAAGTACTGATGAATTTAATACTCGTTTTGGACGCCAGCTGCAGCCCAGTGAGAAGCCTTCGGTTGATGAGAGGTATGCGGTAGAATCCTACCTCGAGTATCACGGGGAAAAATTAAGTAAACGTTTTGATCCTGGCTCTTATAGAGTACTTACTCGCGCAATGATGAGTCACGATATTGGGCGCGGGCGTGGAGGTACTCACCGAGCGGCACAATCTATTACAGCACGCACTTTAATAATCGGAGTGGATTCTGACCGTTTATTTCCTGCTTGCGAATGCGCTAAATTAGCTCAATATATTCCATGTGCCTCCTATAGAGAAGTTACATCTTATGCAGGGCACGACGGTTTTTTAATAGAAACAAGCCACATTGAAAAAATACTTGAAGAATTTTGCGCACATACTGCGAGTATTACAGCTACTGCAGGCGATCGCTAAACACTTCGAGAGCATTGCAGTACTATAATTTACGCTTCTCACATGTATGCATGTATATGCCAAAGCTGCTATAAGAAGGTTATTCCTACGCCTGCTAGTAGCATTATCGGATACACATAATAGAAGAACCACTGCGTTGAAGCCTGCTGATAGCCCAACGTTTCGTTGCGGTAATGTAAAAATGCTACCCCGATTGCTGGTGTAACGAGGCAAAGTGAGCCAATGAGACCAGCCGTCACCATCATCGTATTTTCACGTAATTCAAACAGATAAAATATCAAGGAAAAAACGATAATCAATGCCCCGATATTCATGATCTCTTGACGCAGCCCAATGCGGCACATAAAAGCCCAGAGCACACCGAGAAGTGCCACTGCAAAAATTAAAGTAGCTCCTGCTACGCCGCTGTAACGGGTGCGTATTTCCCGCACAAGTACAAGCACGATAAGTGCAAGAAGAAGCCCCCACACAGGATTTTGCCCGGCAAAAGAAAAAGTTCCATATGTGGCTAAATCGTAAGGAATCTCAGACCCTAATGCCAGTACAGCTAAACGCGCTCCATACCCAGCAACTGATCGAGTGTGGTGGAAACCTGAAACTAACAGCCACGCATAGATCGGCAGTGCACTCCACGATACTACTTCGCAGATAACTACTACTGTGAGCGCTGTGAAATTTTCATGCGGATCGCCTAAAAGGGCAGGAATCACAGTACTCGATGCAACTGATAGTGAAAGAAAGATGCCTGCAATAATTTTTAGACGAAAAGCGCTAAGCCCGCGCCGCTGCTTGCGCAATGGCGCGGGACTCGCGTCATAATCATTAATATTAACGATTGGCTTACCCTTTCACAGATCCTGCCATAGAATCCTGATAGAAACGCTGCATCACGATAAAGAGAATCGCAATAGGAATTGAGACTACCACAGCACCCGCCGCAAAGCGCGCATACCAGTCGGCAATATATTCCTTCTCAAGCATAAGCCATAATCCTAGCGATACCGTATAGTCTGATTGAGTGCGGGCAATTACTTTCGCCATCACAAAATCAAGCCATGGTCCAAGGAAGCTCACGATTGCCTGATACACAATCATCGGCTTACACACTGGAATAATAATTTTGAAAAACACCTGCGTGCGCGTACACCCATCAAGGATAGCTGCCTCATCTAGCGATGTTGGGATAGTATCCATATATCCTTTCATCACATAGAATCCTGCTCCTGAAGCTGCGGAATATACCAAGATAAGTGCAATAATCGTCGTGCTGCCAGAGGTCAATCCCATTGCTTTCAAAATGAAATAGATCGCCGAAACAGCCATGATCCCTGGAAACATCCCTAGAATTAAAACGACGTTCATAAAAGTACGGCGCAAGCGGAAACGCATTCGGCTCATCACGTATGCCACCGAGAGAATAAATATGAGCGATATCGCGCACGTGAAGCACGCAATAACGAGCGTATTCATAAACATCTTCGGAAAGTTCATCACGGAACGATCCGTGAAGAGCTGCACGTAATTATTAATCGTAAATTCTCGTGGAAAGAATGTAGACGTGAAGGGAGCAGTATTTGCGTTGAATGACTCCGCAAATACCCACACAATAGGAATCATCCATATAACTGCCATCACCGCTAGGAAAGTATGCACAATAATATCGCCTGCTAAGCGGCGCTGACGATAGTTGTGCCAGAATCCAGGTTTGTTTGTTTTCTCTTTCGTTGCCATCAGCGGAACGCCTCCTCATTCTTATAGGAGCCAGAATTTCGATACGTGATGAGAGAAACCACAGCCAGCACAATGAAGGTCATAATACCGATCACGGCACCGAGGTTGTAATCGTTCTTATCCACTGTGAGCTTATAGAGCCACGTGATGAGCAAATCGGTTTTGCCTGCTGAATCTCCCACTGGCACAGGAGCACCACCAGAGAGCAGATAGATCACATTGAAGTTGTTTACGTTTCCTGTAAAGGTGGTGATGAGGTACGGCGTCAGCACGAAAATAATGTATGGCATCGTAATCTTACGGAAAATCTGCCAAGTGTTTGCTCCGTCAATACGCGCCGCCTCATACTGATCTGCTGGGATATTTTGCAAAATACCTGTGATCTGCATAATCGTATATGGGATTCCTACCCAAAGGTTCACCACAATAACCGTCACTCTAGCCCAGGTAGCATCTTGGAAGAAGGGCAAAGCAGAATCAATCCATCCCCAATTTTGCAGTAGACGGTTAATTGCCCCTTGCGGCTGGAGCATTGTATTGATCACGAGCAAGGAAACGAACTGTGGCACCGCGATACTCAGCGAGAAAAGTGCACGCCATAATCCTTTCATCCGTGTGGTTTTACGGTTGATAATCATGGCCATAAACAGCCCGAGGAAGAAATTCAGGAACGTTGCAAAAATCGCCCACACAAGGGTCCAGATGAGCACTGAACCAAAGATCCTCAAATTCACTGTGCCAGAGCTGTTTGTGAAAATCGCTCCGAAATTTTTAAGCCCCACCCAGTCGAAGAGCACCAGATTATTATGATCGTAGCTCGTAAACGCCATCGAGATCATAAAGATGAGCGGCAAAACACTGAAGGTGAGAATTCCAAGCGTAGGCAGAAACATCAAAAGCTGGTGTGCTTTTGAATCTTGCAAGACGGCAATATCTTCGCGGATACTTGGCGCTTTGCCATGCTTTGCCGTCATAACTTGCGCTTTATAGGCACTGCGTACTGCCACACTCCACAAAAGCGCAAACGCAATAATCAGCACAATCGTCGCTACGCCATAAAGCAAAATAACCACGGAGTTATCACCCGCAGTATATTGCCAATAGCCGTCTACTAATACTTTGCCCTGTTCTTGATCTCCAAGCCCTGGGAGCTTAGTAAGATAATCGATTCCTGCCGTCGCAAAAAATGCTATAAATGCAACTTCGAGCGCAAAAAGAAGAAGCCCTTTCACATATTGCTTATGTACGACGTTTCCCAAGCCGAAAATCACTGCCGATAATTTGGTGACGGCAGTGCCTTGGGTCAATGCGCAGCGAAGCGAATAAGGAGAGGGAGCAACATAATCTTTCCCTAATTTTTGGCGGAGCTTTTCTTCGCGCTTTGAAGCAGATAGAAGCGCACGTCCAGGCATATCCGCCTCCTTTTCTATGAGTGTATTTCCCGTAGTAATGAGCCAGCGGGCTGCTGGCAACTATTGCACATTATGAGGAGCAATGTGCGAGCAGCCCGCTGTATTAACTCACGAAAAGCTCAATCAGCCAACCATTGCGGCTGTCTGATCTGCCCAAGCCTTCATCTTCTCAGCAGAATTAGATTCAGTGATTTCTTTATTCAGCAAACCGTCACCAAATGCTTTGGCAGGATCCCACCAACCATTCATAGCTGGAATTGTTGGCTGCACAATGGAGGTGTTGGAAATGGTTGCTATCTGTGCTTGAGCTGCAAAATCGTCATCAGCAACTGCAGTTGCGAGGCTCTTATCTGTCGGCACAATTCCACGTGCTTCATAGTGAGCTTTCTGAGCCTGGGTAGAACCGAGGAATGCAGCGAACTGAGCAGCAGCTTTCACATTGGCTGCATTTGGATTATAGGCAATAGCTTTAGAGCCAGCGAAAGATTTCATTTGCACATCTTCGCCATTTAGCTTGAATGTTGGAAGTTGAGCTGCAGCATAGCCATCACCCAGAGCTTCTTTCACGTTTTGAGCATCCCATGTGCCAGAGAAGTATACTGCAGCATCACCAGATTGAAGTGCTGCAAGACCAGATCCTTCAGAGTCGCTCACGAAGTTTGGATTAGCGACGAGATTGACCAAATAATTCGTCACTGCCGTTGCTTTATCAAGATCGTTGAATACGATGCCCTTTGAAGCGTCAGTGCCCTTTTCACCAAAGAATTTCAGATTTGCACCCTCAACATAGAATGCAGGATTGTTCCAAGAATTGTTGATTGGGAAAGAAACTTTTGTTTTAGCGATCATAGCATCGAGGCTCTTTGCTTCGTCTGCTGTAATCTTTGTGGAATCGTAATACATAAACCATGTATTACCTGTAAACGGTACGCCATAGACGTTACCATCGACGCCCGTCACCGAATTGATCATAGATGGATCGTTTTGCTCTTTCACCTGCGCAAGCTCTTTTTCACCAAGCTGCCCAATTGCTCCAAGATCTACGAGAGTTCCAAGCTGATCGTTGGCAAACATATACACATCGGCAGCAGCAGATGGATCAGTCTTTACTTTTGTGAGGGCGTCACCTTCAGAAACAACATCATTCTTCCATGTGATCTTGTATTCAGGATGTGCTTCAGCAAATGCTTTTTCCATATCTGCAAGCCAGCTTGCGCCGTCTGCCTGATCTTCTTGAGGAGCCCAAACACTAAGCTCAACATTTTCGGTCTCTCCTCCTGCAGCCTTTTCACCCTCTTGGTTTCCTCCGCACGCTGTGAGACCCGTGAGTGCCAGCCCGGTGATTGCAAGAGATGCAAATATTCTCTTCATCATCATTCTCCTTTAATTTTGGTTATTTTGGGTTGAAATGTACGTCTGTATTTTTACGTGATAACTAATGAGCTCCGTTGCTTACATGATTTATATCGATATGTGCATCCTAGCACTTATGAAAAATTTTGCAAGCATTTTCAGAAATTTCCACAGGATTTTCCAAACTTAGTGTGTATGGAGTGAAATTTTCTGTAAACTGCTGGTAATCTTGATAACTACACAGCAACGGGGCTTCGACCACGAAGGAAAAAGATGGCAAAAAAAATCAAACTTGCAGACGTGGCTGCACAAGCAAATGTTTCTATTGCCACCGTTTCCCGAGTACTCAACAACGCACCTTCTGTTGCTTTAAACACACGCCGAAGAGTGCTTTCCGCTCTTGATCTTCTCGGCTACGAGCGCCCAGAAAAACTCCGCAACAAAAACACAGCACTTGTCGGCATCGTCACCCCAGAACTCACAAACCCAATCTTCCCCGAAATAACCACAAGCCTCAGCGATGCACTCATCGCCCAAGGATATTTGCCGCTCATCGGCACCCAAACTGCAGGCGGCGCCACAGAAGATGCCTATATTGAAGCTCTTATCAGCCAAAATGCTGCTGGAATCATCTTCCTGTCTGGTCGGCACGCAGACCAGACAGCTACTCTCGACCGCTATACACGCGTCACACATGCTGGAATTCCATTTGTCACAATCAATGGCGCAAACCCACACCTGACTGCACCAGATTTTTCCACCGACAATGAAGTCGCCGTCATCAAAGCAATCAAACATCTCACTGCTCAAGGGCACACCCGAATTGGCTTAGCCACAGGCCCAACCCGATATTGGCCTGCACAAACAAAAGTAGAAACATTCAATGCCGAGCTTCAAAAATTCCCAGAGGTGACAGGATCACATACCGCTACCCTCTTCACCATTGGAGGCGGGCAGGTGGCAGCCTCACAGCTCATCAACCAAGGCTGCACCGCGATTATCTGCGCGTCCGACGTGATGGCACTCGGCGCGCTGCGCTACTGCACCACACAAGGATTGCAAGTGCCAAAAGATATTTCGATTATCGGCTTCGACGATTCGCCACTCATGGCATTTACCCAACCTCCCCTCACATCTGTACATCAGCCCGTGAGTGCAATTGCCGAGGCAGCAGTCAATACGCTCACCACGTTGATTCAAGGCAACGAATCATATGTGAAATCCTTGGTATTTACTCCCGAACTTATTGTGCGAGAATCCACGGGTATTGCTCCTGCCGAAGATACCTGAACATGCACCTTCGAGAAAACCTCAGCAACGCTAGCAATCGTTACCTTCCCTCTGCTGTGCGTTTCTCTCTAATAGCAATAACGAAAGCGAGAAAGCTCCTCCTAGCACCTGCCACCGATCGTAAACTTTTGCTCAATCGTCACCCCTCTCAGCTTTCTTCTCACGTCCCCTTTCCAAGGGAAGCAAAATTTACATAGATTTACATACAGCAATGCATACAGAAATTAAAGAAAGAGTAACTATGCCACACATATACCATTGCCCTACTTGGCTCAAAAATGCAGTTTTTTATGAAATTTATCCGCAAAGTTTTCAAGACTCCAATGCAGACGGCATAGGTGATATTCAAGGAATCATCTCGCGCCTGGATTACGTGCGTTCTCTTGGCACAAATGCTCTATGGATCAATCCTATCTTCGATTCTCCCTTCAAAGATGCAGGCTACGACGTGCGAAACTATGAAATGGTGGCACCGCGCTATGGCACGAATGCCGATCTTATCGAGCTTTTCAATCAAGCTCACGCGCGTGGTATGCACGTACTGCTCGATCTTGTGCCTGGGCATACAAGCGAAGAACACCCCTGGTTCACTGCTTCCAAAGAAGCAGATCCTCGTGCACGCGCAGAATTTTCAGAGCGCTATATCTGGACAGATTCCTGGATCGCCGGCGGAGCAGGATATCCATTCATTGGCGGTGAAGCCGAACGAGACGGCACCTATATTCTTAATTTCTTCAAGAGCCAGCCTGCCCTCAACTACGGCTGGGCACACCCACAATATCCGTGGCAATCGGAAGCTCTCGGTAAAAATGCGCGAGCAACTGCTGATGCCATGGCGAAAGTTATGCGTTTTTGGCTGTCACTCGGCGCAGATGGTTTCCGCGTAGATATGGCAGATTCACTCGTGAAGAGTGACGACGAAGGAAAACCTTTCACAATCGCTACTTGGCGCTATATTTTCGATCAAGTACGCCCTGATTTTCCAGAGGCAGCGTTCGTATCCGAATGGGGTATCCCCTATCAATCGATGCAGGCAGGCTTCGATATGGATTTCTATCTCGATTGGCATTGGGGAGGCACACCAAACGGATATGCCATGCTGCTGCGTGATGCCCCAGACTCTAGGAAACGCGATGGCGATAAAAGCTATTTCAATGCTGATTCTGGTACTGATATTGAAAACTTTTTAGCGCAATACGAGCCACAGCTACGCAGCGCTGAAGAAGCAGGAGGCTATTTCAGCCTTATCACCTGCAATCACGATACAGCACGCATCGCACCACGCTTAGAGGAACGTGAGATCAAACTCGCATACGCTACTATTCTAAGCTTGCCAGGCGTACCTTTTATTTACTACGGCGATGAAATAGCTATGAATTATCGTAACCTTCCCACTAAAGAAGGCGGATACGTGCGTACGGGCACGCGCACTCCGATGCAGTGGGATCAACGCGCCAAAAATATGGGTTTTTCTGACGCGGATGCACAGTGTATTTATTTGCCGATTATTGACGAAGAACATACCTCTCCCCTGCCCAGCGATCCAGAGGATACGACTATCTCTAACGTCTCTGGCATTCGGCATACTCCCAACACGCTGGACTCTTCAAAGATACCGAGCAGGTCAAGCATCCCAAACGTCCGCTGCGCTATAGAAAATCCTCATTCTCTGTGGCACACTATGCGTGAGATTATTGAACTTCGCCACACAATGCCAGCACTCGCAGCAGATGCAGAATTCGAAATTATAAGGGGGCAAGGGCGCTGCTTCGTTTTCAAACGTCATCCACGAAATCTTGAAGATACCTCTTCTTCGGTTATCGTAGCGGTGAACCCAAGCCGCGAAGCTGCGTCGTTCGATATTAACGAGCTGGGCATCAGCAAACAATACGCAAAAGCCGACTCTATTATATTTTCAATTGGGCAAGCTACATGGGATTCAGAGCATCTTCAATTAAGTGCGCAAAGCTTTTGCATTATTAAGGAAAACTAAATTAGGCAAAATACCTAATGCCATATTCAGTAAAGTTCGGCGAATTATACACAGATACTTAAGTGCATGTGCTTGTGTGAATTTTCATAGACGCACGTGCACTAGGTATCTGCAGTATAAAACAAGCGAACTGGGCGCTCTTTCTATTTCCTTAAATTCTTTTTGCGTATACCAACATACCAACGTGTTGGTACACCAACACACCAACACACCAACACACCAACACACCAACACACCAACACACCAACACACCAA
>CAUAGM010000010.1 GCA_958428545.1 uncultured Arcanobacterium sp.
CTTTAAGCTCGACTCCCTCGTCACCCTTCATCAGCGTAAGCTTACAAAACTCCACACCATCAAAAAAGCACTACTCGAAAAAATGTTTCCCACACCCGGCAGCACTATTCCCGAGATACGCTTTCGGGGTTTTACTGAAACATGGGAACGACGTAAGTTTGGGGAACTATATCGACCCGTATCTGAAAAGAACGATTTGAGCTTCGGACGTGATAAGGCTATTTCCGTTGCAAATATGTACTTCAACCCTGCCTTGTACGTAACCGAGGACTCATATCTAGCAACCTACAACGTAATGCGTCTTGGCGATATTGCTTTTGAAGGCAACCGAAACAAGCGTTTTGCCCATGGCCGCTTCGTTGAGAACACAATTGGAGATGGCATAGTTTCCCACGTCTTCAAGGTGTTTCGGCATGTTGGCGACAATTATGACCTCTCTTACTGGAAGCATGCCATCAACAACGAGAAACTGATGAAGGACGTTTTAACGCGCTCCACAAAAGCATCCACCATGATGCATGAGCTTGTGACGGCCGACTTCCTCGAAGAGTCGACCTTGGTGCCATCCTTAAACGAGCAGCGAGCTATAGGAGCGGCGATTGACTCAATAGACCACCTCGCCACCCTCTATCAACATAAACTCAATAAACTGCACTGCATCAAAAAAGCACTGCTCGAAAAAATGTTTGTTTGATAGAGAAACAAAAAAGAAATAACGCATACTTCATTTTCTTGCTTAAGCCGCAGCCAGATACTTTTTATAGCACCGCTCTTTTATGATGCCGCATTCGCACTGCGCAGCAGCTCAGCGGCATGGGCACGTGCCGCATGGGATTCGCTATGCCCTGAAAGCATGCGAGCTAGTTCTATCTCCCGCTCATCGCCATACACAGCACGAACGGTTGTGCTCGCGCTGTGCTCGTCACTGCCTTTTGCAATGACGATCTGATCGTGCGCATACGCCGCAACCTGCGCAAGATGCGTGACACATAAAACTTGCGAATGCTCAGCCAACCGCGCCAAACGCTACCCACTAGCGAAAGCAAAAGAAGAATTTACGCTAAGCTGCAGATCTAGCACTTGCTGGCACTCACTCATATTCACTCTCATGCCCGATGCTGAGCAATCCACCAATGCATTGCAATCGCCGCCGCCGCTGCCACGTTCATCGAGCGAGTAGAGCCGAATTGCGGAATGTATACAAATTTATCGGCAGCTTCGAGCAAATCGGCAGAAATCCCCGTGCTCTCTTGCCCGAAGACCAAAAGCGTCCGCTCAGGAAACTCGGTATGCTCCATCTGCGTAGAGCCATCCATATTATCCACAGCTACAATCGTATAATCATGCTCGCGCGCCCACTCGGCAAGATCTTGCGGCTTCGGATGATGAATAATATCAAGGTATTTATCCGTGACCATTGCGCCGCGTCGATTCCATTTGCGCCGCCCAACAATATGCACACCGCCCACGTTAAAAGCGTTCCCCGTGCGCACAATCGAGCCAATATTGAGATCATGCTCAAGATTTTCAATAGCAATATGCAGCGCAGAAGCATTTCGGCGCAGATCAGCACGGATTGCATCCATCGTCCAATAACGATATTTATCGAGCACATTACGACGATCACCATCTCGCAAAAGCTCTTCATCATAAGGAAAAGCGACGCCACCACTCGCGTCACGCGGCCATTCACCTTCCCACGGCCCTACACCCACCTCGGGGCGGGGATAGTCACGCTCGTTTTGTTTATTTTGCAATTGATCGGGTTCGTTTTGCACACACTCGTTTTGTGTATATTGAAGCTGGTTACGTTCGTCTCGCTCGAAAATATCATGCTCATGTTTGTTTTGTTGGCTTTCTTTCACGCTCCAACAATACGGGTTAGTAGCATTTTGCAAAAATCACGTACATCGCAAAGTACATCTCAAAAATTTGGCCAGTAAAAGTGGTTTACCTACAGCATATGCCTGTGCCTACCTGTACGTTAGACCTTTAGCTCTGGATTTCCACAGCTAAAGGTGCTTCTTATTTCGGTATTCCCGCACTGCGCCCACTCATCTTTGGCCCAGCAACTCGACGCACTAACGCACGTGGAGCAAACTTCAATGCCGCATATGCTGCTTTATAGAGCATACCTGGCACTACCAGCACCCGCCGATGGCGAGCCGCATCAAGGGTGGCTTCAACCACTTTCTGGAGTGAAATAAATGTACACATTGGCCACTGACTCGAATCAACATTCGAACGCTGATGAAACTCTGTATGCATAAGCCCTGGCAGCACTGCCGTCACATTTACACCCGTCCCTTCAAGGTCTGATGCTAATCCCTCACTAAACGTTTTCACCCAAGCTTTATGCGCTGAGTACGTGCCTTGCGCCGTCATCGACGCAATAGAGGCAACGTTGATAATCGTGCCACGCCCCCGCTCTACCATTACTTTCACAGCAGCATGCGTAAGCACAAGCACGGCATTTACCATGACGTTTGCTGCATCCATCTCTTTTTTCACTACTCCGCTAGAAAATTCCTGCCCAAGTCCGCCGCCCGCGTTGTTGATAAGGAGGGTAATTGGACGCTCATGTGAGAGTAGACGGTTTGCTACATATTGAACTCCTGCACCTGTGCTCAAATCAGCTGCGAGCACTTCAGCATGCACTCCTGCTTTTAATTCGATTTGCTCAGCCAACTCTTTCAAACGCTGTTCACTGCGTGCGACAAGCACGAGATCATTTCCCTCTGCCGCGAGCGCCCACGCAAATTCTTTGCCTAAGCCAGAGCTGGCTCCAGTAATCAATGCACGTCCCATATAGGTAGTGTAGCTTTCACGTGACGATTATGCTCGCCGTTCGAGCATCTAAATCCACTTCCTTCCTAAAAGAAAGCACTTCTCAGCAGCTCAATTGACGTACTTCCCATCAAGCTCTTCATCATAAAACCACCCTTTCTGTGAGCGATATGCATAACGATGCCGTGGCAGCCGCATACAAAGTTCTGCCACTGCCTCTATCAGAAAGGAATCAAGATACTTGAAGAAAGATATACTCGGCATATAGCAACACATATCCAGCTGATTCCCGTTCATGCTATCGCGAAAAGCATCTATGTGAATGCTCTCATACTCGCAGTAAGCTTTGGCCAATACAGCTTATGCTCAGCTCCAAATGCCTCACGCCCAAGAAAAATTCCTGCCTGCTGCACATCAGGATCCATCCAGATAAAAGAACCTGATTGCCCAAAATGCCCAATGGTCTTCGAAGAGAAATCTTCACTTAACCAATGAGGAGCTTTTCTTCCTCTAATAGAAAATCCCAAACCCCACTGGTTGTTTTTTTGTTTCCCGTATCCTGGCAAAATTCCAGGTAAACCATCCCATTGAGGCGTACATGCCTCAGCCCAAAGGTTACGAGAAATCAGCGTAGGCGAAAGAAGTTCCATCGCAAACCGTGCAAGCGAATCGGCACTCGCCACCCCATCTGCTGCTACTGACCCTGAAGCAACTTTTTTACTCCCCTGAGTAATCCACCTGCCTGGAATTAGTTCAAACGTATCCATTCCGAGCGGTTCGGCAAGCTCCCTGCGCAACCACTCTTGAATCGTCACGCCAAGCTGGGCTGATACTTCCTCACCCAAAACGTCAAAGCCATAGTTGGAATAGATCCTACGCGTGCCCGGCTTTGCAATTGGTGCGCCCACACCGAAAGGCAACCCCGAAGCGTGCGCCAAGAGATGCCGAATAGTTGAGCCTTCAGGGCCAGCTGGTTGATCTAAGCTAAGTAAACCTCGCTCTACAGCCATAAGCACCGCATATGCCGCAATCGGCTTCGTCACCGATGCAAGAGGAAACACCTCATCTGGGTCTCCAACAATCATATCTGGCCCGCTCGGATGCAGCCTCATATACACGTGATCGAAACTGAAATCGTCACCTTGTAAAGGATCAAAGCTCACGGCACGCACGCCCAGCCTCCACTCGTCTTATCACAGATTTAGCTCGAGAATCAGGGGAACGTGATCGGAAGCTCCTTTACCTTTACGCTCATCTCTGTCGATCTCCCCCGAAACTACTGCATCAGCAAGGCTTTGGCTCCCATACGCATAATCGATTCGCATACCTTCATTCTTTGGAAAGCGCAGACGCTGGTAATCCCAGTAGGTATAGTTGGTGACGATCGGACGGCTCAGCTCACGAAGCCCCGCACTTTCAAAACTAAAGAACGCTTCTCTCTCGGACGGCGTCATATAGAGATCAGACTCAAGCTCTGTTCGATTCCACACGTCTGCGTCGGTAGGAATCACGTTCCAATCACCCATGAGCATAAGCGGGCGAGAATCGCCTAATCGAGATGAACGAGGAGAGGAAAAGCTCTCTGCTCCAGCTAGTGCCGTAGCCGTCATCCCATTATGTCGTTCGCGTGCATAGGCGCATAAACGTTTAAGAAAATCGAGCTTGTAATAATAATGAGGATCGCCGATAGCTCGTCCGTTGGGGACGTATAGGCTCCATAATTCAATACCTGGATGAGAGGAACTCGCACCGACGATCGCCCCTAGTGCACGAGCTTCTGGCACACCGCTATCAATATATGTGATACCTGCACTGCGCTCTTCTATCGACGGCTCTCCTTTTTCAAAACCAGGTTGATGAGGAAATTCCGTGCGCACACACTCCAAACCAATACGCGAAATAATAGCGACACCATTCCACTGATTGACGCCATGAGCTGCAACTTCATAGCCTGCCTGCACAAATACATCGACAGGAAACTTATCGCCTGCGCACTTAATCTCTTGTAGAGCAAGGACATCGAGATCGTGACGCTCGAGCACATCACATACTCGCTGCACTCGCGCTCGAATTGAATTCACATTCCACGTGGCAATTTTCATGTATTCACACTATCGCGAGAAAACCTTAAATAGAAGAGCCGCTACACTATGCATATATGAAGATTTAATGATGCTTAGGATCCTCACTCTAAGCAATTTTCGAAGAATCGCTTCCAGAGTGTGCGGTTTTTGCTAGTTGGTATGCAAAAATCCTCAGGCTTAAGAGATCTCCCATATCCCGTAAGCCAAAATGAAGTATCGAAATGTGATCTCGGTTATACATATAGATATACAATAAGCTACGATTGTGACATGGATAACACAGGCAGATATTCAACGCTTGAAAGCTCCACCCCAACGATCGTGGCAGGAGTGAAGTTTTTAACTGCGCCTGATCCCTTGCTTAGTCTGCGCACGCCGTGGTTTGCGCCGAATCTTTATTCGCCAAGAATTACTATGCGCAGCAGTTCAGATTTTCCCAAGCACGCAGAACTCCTCAATTGCGACGACCCATCCTATATACGCTCGTACCACAACCATCCGTCAAATTTCGGCAAAAATAAACAATAAAATAAAGGCTCCTCACGCACCCGCCAGAGCTTCTGGTTCCTTGCTGCATTCCTGCCCTGGGGAGGTACAAAAGATAACGCCACGTGAGGAGCTGCGGGGCATGGGGGATTCGAACCCCCGAGGGCGTGAACCCAACACGCTTTCCAAGCGTGCGCCATAGGCCGCTAGGCGAATGCCCCTCGCACTGTTTTATACAGCAAAAGAAATTCTAACTGGCATTGAAGATATTTGGAAATCACACAAGCCTAGAGTGATGACACCTACACAGCTAAGAGAAGTTTTCTGCGCACACTACTATCACTGATGCCACCAAAATTTCCGGCGAGGTGTGAAGTTTCCTGCGCGCTGTCGGCACGCGAAGCACGGGATACAGGCACTAATCAATACCCCGCACTCTATTCTAGACAGCATTTTTTAGGAACAACCGTTCAACAAGAACGCATAGCATAACAATGCATAGCAGTGTCGCCCCTACACTCTATTGTGAAGAGCATCGTGATACGATTCGATTTCTCTACTGCAGCAACGAAACCTTCTAAATACAACACAAAGTGCCCTATAAGCCCATAAACCTCTCCTACGACGCACAATTGCGCTGATGTATTGTAGAAATCAAAAGACATGAACTTATCGCAACACCAGAATCTCACAAGAAGAGGAACATCTTGGCACAGATATCCGTACGGATATTCCGACACTACACACTAAAAATTTTTTTTAAATTTTGCGCTACATAACGTAAAAACAGGACGCTCGCTTATATCTAAACGAACGCCCAAGCGGAGCCGCCTGAGAGAATCGAACTCTCGACCTATTCATTACGAGTGAATCGCTCTGCCGACTGAGCTAAGGCGGCGTGCCTAGAATGTTTGAACTATTTATCGTAGCCGATACACAAACAAACACAGCGTAGCTAATCTACCTAATAACTGGCACTATTTTCAAATGCAGCGCACATGAGCTTTCCAGCTTTTACATTGAGCATAGCGTAAGAGCATGGAGTACGAGCAGAGAGCACATACGTTCGTACGCTCTTATATCCCTTCACTCTCCCCTTGAAATAACGCAAAGTTTGCCAGAATCTCTTGACATCCCGTAATTCACACAGGAATCGAAATCCATACAAGCATACGCAGCAAAAACTGTTGAACAGAAATACTATTGCGCTATTGGGCACTATTGCGCTATTGGGCAGGGCAGATGAGGTTCTTCTCAGGCGCACTGCCATTGAGCAGATAGGCGTTGATCGGATCGCTGACGCAGTCTGTTGAACGCCCATATGCCGTATGCCCTTCACCTTCCCAGGTGATAAGCGTTGCATTTTCTAGTGACGAGCTAAGATCTTCTGCCCACGAATAAGGGGTAGCAGGATCACCTTTCGTACCCACAACAACAATCAAATCCGAACCGCTTGCCTTGAAATTTCCCACTCTGTGATCAGGCTGATATGGCCAGCGCGAACACATCGTATCGTCATACCCAAACACAGGACCAAACACAGGAGCCGCCTCAGAAAGCTCTTTAGCCTGCTGTATCCAATCATCTTCTGTGCCCTCAGCAGGATAATCAGCGCAAGTAATCGCAGCATTTGCCTCAAAAGAATTATTAGCAAATACACCATCAGAGCGATCTAAATAATTATCAAAAAGCGTCTGAAATAAACTCGCATCATTTTTATTGATGAGATCATTAAATGCTTTGGTGAGAGTTTTATAATCGGAAGTATAGAGCGGAGTAATGATTCCATAGAGCAATCCAGATTCCGTAAGCGGCTCGTCTGGTTTCGACGTTTTCAGCGGCTCTCGCAAGGCTTTCTCAAAAAACCCACTCACTGTCGCGCGCGCTTCATCCAGCGTGCCAGAAAATGGGCAGTTTTTCGTATGAGCGATACAATCGTCAAGATATGTATTGAGAGCTTGTTCAAACCCAACCAACTGCTCTTTTGCCTGCTCAAAGTTAGTGCGCGTGGAAGCCATTGCCCCATCAAGCACCATACGGCCTACATTCTTTGGAAAAAGTTCCGCATATTCAGCTCCCAGCTCTGTGCCATAAGAAAAGCCTACATAATATAGCTTCGGATCTCCCTCAACATGGCGAATCACGTCCATATCACGCGCCGCATTTTCCGTTCCCACAAACGGCAAGAGATTGCCAGATTTTTTTTCACACCCTGCCGCGAAAGTCTCAGCATCAGCACGTGATGCCTTTCTTCCCTCAGGAGTATCGGGATAGCTGGCTTCCACAAGTTTGCTCAATTCGTTATCTTCCAGGCAGTCAATCGGGCTAGAATCGTTCACGCCTCGCGGATCAAAGCCGACAATATCGAAGTGCTCAAGAATAGGGCGAGGAAAATACCCCTTTGCCACTCGCGCCAAATCTTGCCCGCTGCCGCCAGGACCTCCCGGGTTTACGAGCAAGGTGCCGATACGCTCACCGTCAGCTGGACGCTTCACTGCTGCAATACGGATGACGCTTTCCGAAGGGTTGGAATAATCGAGCGGCACAGTGTATGCCCCACACCTAAGACCATCGCCACTGCAATCTTTCCACGTGACGCCTTGACGGTAATATGCGCCCAAACCCTCGGGGATTTCCGGCATAGGAGCATCAATTGCGTGTGGTTCCAGTGATACTGGTGACGACGAACCAGCCCCACTTCCAGCCTTCCCGCCAAACACACACGAACTCAACAAACATACGAGAGCACTAATAACCGCAATACACCTCATCATCGATACGCGTCTTTTCGAAAAGTACACTTCACGAGAGGAACTCGTTACCCTACAGCTATAATTCTGATACACCATAGGTTTATTCTCTCACGGGCATAGCGAACCAATACAAGCCATCAGCAAACCCTACCGCGCACAACGAAAAACTGACTCATAACTTAGCACATACACAACCATACAAAGCAGCGCACGGCTCGGCACATAAACCGCATATCAACTCACTACGCGAAGCATTACGACGTGAACCGCTGCACACAACGCCGCACAAACGGGCTGTATACCAGCACACTGCACTTCTAAGACCGCTCTTCTACAAAAGCTGCACCAATGCAGCTTCAAAAGCCAGCGCAGGCGCAACATTTGCATTCAATCTGTTGCGCGCTTGATTAAGTGCATCCATTCGGGCAATCGTTTGCTCCAGAGTAGAATCGCGGGCAACACGCTCGATATCTTCGCGAAAATCACTGTTAATCAGCGAAACGCTGCTGCCGAGCTGCACTACCAATACATCTCGATAAAACGACTCTATATAGATCAATTCACGATCAAACATATCTCGTTCACTTCGCGTCTTTCGGCGCTTGAGATTGTCTTTTTCATCTTTAATTTGAGCTTTGACGGCAGCAGGCATTTTCCCTTGTGGATCCAAACCTAACGCCTCCATGCGCCGCTCTTGCTCTTCTTTTATCTGCGCTGCAATATCGGGCGAAATATCGGTTTTTTCCTGAACACCTGATTCTCCGATATACATCGCCTTAGAATCAAGGAAAAGTTGGGCCGCAAGAGCGGCGTCTCCAACACCGCGAATTGCCGTGAGAGCTGTCAGCGTCGTATAACGCAATGCTTGAGCTGCTGGATCTGTTGCAAGCGCTCGAGCCACACCAATATGTGATTGCGCAGCTTGCGCAGCGAGCAAGGCACGCTCTGGCTCAACTCCATCACGAGAAACCAAAAGCCGGGCAACGCTCTCAGCGCTTGGCGTCACCAAATTAATGTTTCGGGTGCGGGATCGAATCGTCGGCAAAAGATCAGCAGCCGATGCTGTGCACAGCATCCACACCGTTCGAGGAGCAGGCTCTTCAATAGCTTTGAGCAGCACGTTTGACGTGCGCATAAGCATGCGATCAGCATCTTCCACAATAAAAATTCGATAGCTGCCTGATGTGGGAGCCACATACGATTGGGCAACATATTGGCGCACTTCCTCTGCTTTAATCATCACAAGATCGGTGCTTACCCACGTGATATCGGGGTGGTTATTACCCATCACAGCCTTACATTCGGCGCATTCTCCACAGCCAGGAATATCACGTGTACATTCAAGAGCCGCCGCCAATACTTTTGCCGCCAACGAACGCCCAGATCCTGGAGGGCCCGTAAACAGCCAAGCATGGGTCATAGCTGCAGCTGCAGTTTCATTGAGTGAACGTGCTGCTGCCGCCGCCCGCTGAATCTCCTCAATTGCCGCAGACTGCCCAACCAATTCTTCATATACGCTCATGTATTCACCTCAGGTGACGGCTCATTAGAGGTCGATTCACCTGCACCGCCAACACATAGTTTTTCGAAGCACGCAGATGATATCTCAGACATTAATGACTCGTGACGGGCGGCGGCATCACAAGCAGCAGTATCACCATGTTCGTTGGCAGTATTGCCACGTTCACTAGCAGCGCTGCCCAACCTTTTTTCAACTTCGTGAAGTACGCACTGCGCAATCTCACCAACGGGCAAACGCCCATTAATCAGTAAAAAACGCTCTGGCTCTGCCTGTGCGAGCTGCAGAAAATAATCCCTCACACGCTGGTGAAATTCCCTTCCCTCTGATTCTAAACGGTCAGGGCTGGCTCCTACTCGTTCAATACTCTGAATCACAGGCACATCGAGCAGCACAGTCAGATCTGGGAGCAATCCGTTCGTAGCCCACAGCGAAAGATCTCGCACGTCGTTCGGATCTAAAGCACGAGCTCCACCTTGATATGCCACAGAAGAATCGAAATATCGATCGGATATAACAACCGCACCCGTTTCAAGCGCTGGCAGAATTTTTGTTGCAACGTGATGAGCCCTATCAGCAGCAAAGAGTAGCGCTTCTGCACGCGGGGCCACATCTTCTCCATGCAGCAATAGCTGGCGAATCTGAACTCCTAGCTCCGTCCCGCCAGGCTCTCGCGTGACGATGACGCGATAGCCACGCTCTTCGAGTGAGTGAGCAAGTGCGGCAACTTGAGTACTTTTCCCAGCGCCGTCACCACCTTCAAAAGTGACGAATAATCCCGCCATAATCGCTCCGCTCGTTTACTCACTAACACCATTCACTAGCAGCAGTAACATTACTTTTTCTTTGTCGTTTTTCGTGCTGAAGCTGTTTTCGTGCTTTTCTTCACACCGGTTTTTGTGCTCGTTTTCTTCGATCCCGCTTTGACGGTGCGCTTCGTCTTATTTCGTGCCTTAGCGCCGCCGCCTTCAGCAATTTTTATGCGACGAGCAGCAAGTAAATCTTGCGCACGTTCAGCGGTGATCTGGTTAATATCGTCACTACGAGGAACAGATGCGTTCACAGTTCCATCAGTCACATATGGCCCAAAACGACCATCTTTCAATAAAATTTTACCGCCAGAAACTGGATCAATTCCCAACTCTGCCAGAGGAGGCTGCGCCGCTGAGCGCCCTCGCACTTTCGGTTGTTTGAATATCTCTTCCGCTTCGGCAAGCGTGATACTGAAAATCTGATCATCACTCGTGAGAGAACGAGAATCGCTGCCACGTTTCATATACGGTCCGTAGCGCCCATTATGAACCGTCACCATAATACCCTCAGATTCCCCGAGTTCACGAGGAAGGGAAAGCAACTGAAGGGCGTCGTCAATCGTCACTGTATTCGCACTCATGCTGGAGAGCAAAGAGGCTGTACGAGGCTTAGGCTTATTCTTCGATATCTTTCCAGTCGGCGTATATGCCACCGCATCATCAGGAATCACCTCGGAAACGTAAGGACCAAATCGCCCGTCTTTCACAACAATTACGTAGCCCGTGGCAGGATCAACGCCGAGCTCTTTATCTTCGTGAATAGATTCACTCAAAATCTCGCGCGCTTTATCAACCGTCAGCTCATCAGGGGTGACGCCATCAGGTACTGACGCACGCCGCCCTTCTGTACCGTCGGCATTAGTCTCTTGTATATAAGGTCCGTAACGCCCTACCCGCACAGCAATACCCTCGCCAATATCGATAGTGTTTACCGCACGTGCATCGATATCGCCAAGCTCTCCTACTTGATCGCGCAAACCTTTACTAGCACCCGTGCCACGATAAAAATTCTCAAGATACTGCACGCGGTCTTCTTCACCTGCAGCAATTTGATCGAGATCATGCTCCATATCGGCAGTGAAACCATAATCGACAAGCGCTGGCAGATTTTCTTCCAGCAACCGCACCACAGAAAATGCCAGCCACGTCGGCACAAGCGCCTGCCCTTTGCGCTCCACGTATCCACGATCCGTAATCGTCGAAATCGTCGATGCATAGGTAGACGGACGCCCAATTCCAAGCTGCTCGAGAGTTTTCACCAAACTTGCCTCAGTATATCGCGGAGGCGGCGCTGTTTCGTGCCCAGCAGCCTTGCCCTCGCGATTAGCTAGAAGTTCCCCTTCAACCATATCTGGAAGATGAGAATCGTGCTTTTCTTCATATCGAGCAGTATCACGGCTCTCCTCATAGGCGGCAATAAAACCAGGAAAAGTAATAATCGTGCCAGAAGCGGAAAGCTTCGCCTCAGAGTATTGCATACCGAGCGGAAGCATAGAACTGAACTTCACAGATGCTGTCGATCCTGTTGCATCTTCCATCTGCGAGGAGACAGTACGCTTCCAAATAAGCTCATACAGTGCATATTCACGCCCACTCAGCTCTGATGCCACCTGCTGTGGGGTGCGGAAAGAATCGCCAGCTGGTCTGATCGCCTCGTGTGCCTCCTGCGCTCCTTTAGATTTTGTCGCATAATGACGAGGTTTCGCTGGCACGGTCTGAGAGCCAAATAACTCTGCCGCCTGCTTACGCGCCGCAGCAATCGCTTGATCAGAAAGATTCACAGAATCTGTACGCATATAGGTGATAAAACCGTTTTCGTAGAGCGTCTGAGCGACACGCATCGTATCGCGCGCACCCATACGCAACTTACGAGATGCCTCCTGCTGAAGAGTGGAAGTAGTAAACGGAGGAGCTGGACGGCGCCGAAATGGCTTTGTACGAATACTTTCAACAACCGATTCACCACTATGAAGAGCCTCAGAAATTGCTATCGCCTGCTCTTGCCCAAGAACCAGCACACCTTCGTGTGAAGCTTTGCTCGTAAGCTTGCCGTAATCGTCAAAATCTTTTCCAACTGCTACTCGGGTGCCGTCAAGCTCGGTAAGTTTAGCAGTAAACAGCTCGACGTTTCGTTCAAGAGCGGAGCCTTGATCTGCAGCTGCCTCTTTCTCTAACGTCACAGCAATATCCCAGTAGTGAGCGCTTATAAATGCCATGCGTTCCCTCTCACGTTCCACCACTAAACGTGTTGTGACAGATTGAACGCGCCCAGCCGAAAGTGCTGGGGCAACTTTGCGCCACAGCAAAGGCGAGACTTCGTAGCCAACGAGGCGGTCAAGTATTCTACGTGATTCCTGTGCATCAACAAGCTGCGTATTAAGTTCACGGGTATTGTGCAATGCTCGTTCAATAGCCTCTTGAGTGATCTCGTGAAACACCATGCGTTTCACGGGAACTTTAGGATTAAGAACTTGCAAAAGATGCCACGCAATAGCTTCTCCTTCGCGGTCCTCATCGGTAGCGAGATAGAGGGCATCCGCAGTTTTTAATGCCGCTTTAAGCTCAGCAACTTTTTTCTTTTTATCAGGATTGACGACGTAGTAAGGATCAAAATCACCCTCCACATCGACCGCAAACTTTGCGTAAGGTCCTTTCTTCATAGCTGCTGGAAGATCGGAAGGTTTCGGTAAATCCCTAATATGCCCCACGCTAGCTTCTACCGTGTATTCAGAGCCCAAATAGTTGGAAATCGTGCGAGCTTTCGCTGGAGACTCCACAATGACCAGTTTCGTCACGTTTGATCCTCTTTCTTATTCTGTAAAGCTGCCGCGCCTTGCTCAGCCTAGAGCAGGAGACGTGAGGTCTGGGCAGCGCAGCACACGCTGCCCACTTCTGCGCTTATCTTATGCCGACAGGGGGCTATATGCGCAATAATCATTCTTACTTTAACGCACATCATCTATAGAAAAGCGAATCGGGATCTCTTATTGATAAAGTTTTATCCGCTTCTATACCCCTCTTTCTCTATAGTCGCAATCTCCTCTTTAACTCAAAATCTACTTTCTATACGCTCATCTCGGTATATGTGGGCCAGCAACTGCTTCTGCCCGCACTTCCCCAATAAGCCAAGAAAATATTCCTTTTTCTTTCAACTCAACCCTGATTGCATCATCCACGCCGTACAGCTCACACAGAAATCCTTGAGAAGAAAAATTCTGCATGGCCTGATCTTTGTTTTCTTCACGATTCCACATAGTTTTACTAGCGTCATTATTTTCATACGAAGTATCGGTTTCATGAATGTCGTAGATAGATTTCATCTCCTGTATGCCGTATGCAATTTTTCGGGCAATCGCACACGATTCCTCCAAACCAGATCCTTGCACATACTCTGATGCCGCAGCTAAAGCCGCCAAATCTGCCGAGTTTTGAAGATGTGCTTGCTGCGCAACTCCCCGAGAAAATTGCAGAATATAGATCGTCATCACACTCGCAAGCAGTATCGCTACAGCAACTAACGAAGTGACCATTCCAGGCTCCGTATATCTTTCGCCCGAAGGTATCGTAGATCTTTCTTTTCTTAGCATCCTCTTCATTCTCACTTCTCTATTGCCTCCGATAGCCTGCTTCTTGCACTGCTCTTTTCACACTTCCTACGCCTTTTCTCTGCTCTCTCAAGATCCATTCATATTTGGCTCCATCACAGCGCTGTGCTGCGATGTGATTTCTATTCCTAAAAACTTCAGAAAATCTGCCGGTGATACCGCAACAAAAACAGTGACGATACCGTCACTTTCATGTATACGCGTTTCAGCACCTGAACCAGCGATCTGGTGAACGAGTTTAAGAGCTTCTTTCTCCCCGTGCCCTAAGGAATAGGAACGGGCAGCTTCTCTGGCGGCATTAGTCGTGGTGGCGCAACTATTCGAATAAAAAATCAACCCCATGCACACAAGCACACATAAGATAAAAACTGGAGCTGTGAGCGCCCATTCCACACTCACCATGCCAGGTTCTGCGTGGTGTTTTTTCATTATTCTTCTCCTTATTATTCGTAATTGCGAGCATATATCCACACGCGCATTACGAGTTTTCTATACCCTTTCTAGATTTTTGAGGGAGGCGGAGTGCGAGAAGCCAAGCGCTACCTGTGCTTCACTCCTCGCACTCACGCTAAATCAGACACTTGCCATAACTAGCCCGAAATAATCAGTTTGAAAATTGCAACAATTGCTTCGCGAAGCCATTCTTGCTGAGATAGCCAAATAAGAATTCCCGCAATACCTGTTGTAGCAACAGTACCGAGAGCATATTCTGCCGTCACCATTCCTGGCTCAGCTTTAGTTTGATTACGAGAAATATGAGTGAGCTTTTTACTCATCTGAAAAATTTTCTTCATGTGTGTTCTCCTTTATCTGTGCATCTGAACGATGCTTATTGTTGTTTGCCTGCTCACGCAATATCGAACGCAATGTAAATATCGCATCTGCAGTTTTGGGTGTATCGAGCTGTCACATCGTTACTTTTCTTTTAGAAAGCCCGACGTATTAAGCATCGTCTTTCTTGCCCATAATTTCTGGGTTCATATTTATTTGTGCATATTCGCGCCAACGCACACAGGTGTGGACAACTCCTCAAATTTCAAAGATCTCTTTATCAAGCCCCAAATAATGAATGAACTCAAAAAATTTTTCCAGCAGCAGCCACAATAACAGGCACAACACCAATCAAAATAAATGCAGGAAGAAAGCATATCGTGAGCGGCACAACGAGAGCACTTCCCAACCGAGCAGCAGCTTCTTTTGCACGCCGTGCCCTCGATATTCTCAACGATTGAGCTGCGCGTTCCAAGAGTGCCACAGGAGCTACCCCATTTACCCAAGCAGGAGCTAAAGCTTCCTCAAGGCGTTTCAACGACTGCGGAACGTTTTCCCATGCCTCATTCCAGCTTGCACCCATCATGAGCATATTTGCTACTTCACGCAACGTTCGATCATCTCTACCAGCACCCGCAGAACCCGCACGCCTAATACACGTATACTTTCTTCTCTTCCCACCCATACCTTTATCTGAATGCAGAAGATCTTTCAATAAGCGCTCATGTGCAAAAACCTTATCCGTGAGCGCCACATCTAAGGCGATGAGCATAGTCGGAATCGAAACTCCAGCAGCCAGAGAAGCGGCAGCAAGGTCTAAAATAACCGCTTGGTCTACATGCCCTACTCGTGCAGGAAGAACTATTTTCCACCTTCTCCACAGCGGCATAACCCAACACAAGCTAGCAATAAAAGCACACACAATAATCACAGCTCAGCATCCTCTCGTACTGCTCGCTGCACAAGTTTGCGGACAAGTATTATCCCTGAAATTTCACATACACATCCCGCAGCAAGTACTACATTGCCGAGCATACTTCCCAGTAAAAATCCGAGCGGATCAGCTCCCATTGCATACCCCAAGGCGACTCCAATAATTGGAAGAAGTGCCAGCATATATGCCGAGCTCTCAGGCCCAGCTAACGCCACTTCACGAGCAGCTCTCGCTTCCATTGCTTCAGTGACGCCCAGAGCACAAGCATCAAGAATATCTGCCATAGGCGCTCCCGTGCTGTGCCCCATTCGGCATACTGCAATTGTGGCAGGAATCGAATCAAGCACAATCGGGGTGACTCCCCTACGCATTCTCGCAATAGGATTGAGAGCCCACAGCTGTCGTAAAGGTTGCGGCACCCCATCGTCATCGATCATAAGCGCTACCCCATCGCCTTCACCTACAATTGCGCAGTGCCGCAACGTTTCACTCCATGCGGCATCAATTGTTGCCCCCGACCTGAGGCGAGTTGCCACTTCTGTGAGGATAATTCCCATATCGATTTCTTTCCTCACAGAAAAACGACGACGCTTTCTCATGGAAATTAAACGAGAATTCCCTTTACGCAAACGACGCCATACATATCTTGGAGTTCGAGGCACGCTAAGAATAGCGATATACACCACCGCTCCCAGGCAAATAATGGCAGTGCCCACCTCTCTATGCCTCCAAGTTATCCAGCTCAGCATTGCTTCGTATTCGTATCTCTTTCGGAATTGGCAATCCTAAACGCCGAAAAAGCACTATTGCCCGTTCGCTGCACACAACGTTACTTTGCCCGTTATTATCAACGTTTACGACTAACGCATATGGGCATAGAAGCTCTCCTTCATGACGTTCACACATTGAAATATGTGCAACTCTGCGCTGCCCACCCTCACGGCGAATATGAATTACCGCATCTAAGCCTGCTGCCGCCTGAGCTGCAACAGTTGCCTCACTCATTCCCGCGAGCGCACCTAGAGCAACAAGTCTTGCAGGCACGTCACGTGCTGAATTTGCATGAATCGTTGCCCATCCGCCTTCATGCCCCGTATTCAGAGCACCTAAAACATCTCGAACTTCAGCCCCTCGGCATTCCCCAAGCACAATACGGTCTGGTCGCATACGCATTGCCGCTTTCACTAATTCACTCATCGAAATTTCGCCAACACCCTGCACATTCGCGTGGCGAACTTGTAAATGCACCACGTGCGGATGCTCAGGAGCAAGCTCTGCCGCCTCTTCGATTACAACTATTCGTTGATTTTTCGGCACAAGCGAAAGCATCGAATTGAGAAAAGTACTTTTCCCAGCGCCAGTTGATCCAGAGATAATAACGTTAGCTTTACGAAGCACAAGCGCCTGCAGAAAAGGAGCCAGAACGCTTGGAATAGAGCCACAGCTCACAAGGTCTGAGATACTGAGCACCTGCGCTCGATGAGTTCTCAAAGAGATCAGAGCTCCTTGAGCGGAAAGCGGCGGAATAATGGCATGCAAGCGCACACCAGAAGAAAACGTGCCATCCACAATCGGACTTGCATCATCAAGCCGTTGCCCGCATTGAGCAGCAAGCCGCACAGCGAGCGCACGCACAGACGTATTGTCAGCAAGCTCCGGATCTTCTTTAACAACTACCGCCTCAAGCCCGTTCCCTCGATCAACCCATACAGAGCCAGCACCATTGACCAGCACATCTGTGGTTTGTGGATCGTCAAGCAAGGGCGCAATCGTCATCCCTGCACCCAAAAGTTCACTACGCACTGTGCTGTGAAGTTTCACAATATCGCGAGTGCAAAGGGCATCACTTGATGTTCGAAGAGCAGAAGCAATATCCTCACCAGCAGCAAGTTTTTGGCGAATTTTCTTGAGGTTAGCGTGCTCAATCATGTCTTTCTTCTGCTTTCTTCATTCACTCAAGCTCGTGTTCTAAGAAATCACATAGTTCGTGGATACGGCGATAAAATTTAGTGCGGTGACGAGCAGAAGCAGGAAGCCCTCTTTCAAAAGCTGCGGCAATTTCTGGCGCGTAGGGAACGGCGTGAACAGTTTTTACTCCAAGAGATTGAGCGACGTGGGCAGCGTGATTTTTTGAGCTGACGTTCATAGCAACAATACTTTTCTTCACGTTTGATGCCATTGCCGCGATGAGAGTATGCGTGGATGCGGTGTGAACCGCATCGGGGGCTGTGAGCACAAACAAATAATCGCACCATTCGAGATAGCTATGAGCTCCTGCACTAGGAACAAGCGCCGCAGGTGGAAGATCAACAATCGTCCACTGATTTACTTGAGCAAGAGCTGCCAAAGCAGTGACGCCAGAACTGCCCGATTCGGGCACTCCTGCGCGCTCATCAGCCGAAAGCACACGCACACCACTCCACATCGGAAGAGATTCATTAACTTTCCCCGGCAGAAGCATTCCTCGACCTTGCAGATCAGCCCATCTGTTACCAGGCACATCAACGATTCCTATAAGAAGCTCAATTCCAGCAGACGCAGGGTTAGCATCCACAAAAGCGACGTGAGACGAACGCTTTGCAAGAATTTTTGCCAGAGTTATAGCTAGTGTCGATGCCCCCACACCTCCGTGCGCTCCGATGACTCCGACGACTTTTCCTCGAATCGTTGTACCTACTGCGGCACATAATTCCAAAATTCTCTCTGCTTGTGTTCGATAGTTCAAAACGACGCGATCTTTGCTGAAATATGGGGCAAAGAGAGGGTGAAACTCGGCAGAAACGCACTGCTGCTCACCTGTATCAGATGAAAACTTCAGCACTCCTTCTGTACGATCATGCTGAGAAAGGTGAGTGACCTCAACGCCAACTAGCGATGCGAGGCGGGTAATTTCTGCAAGCGCTGCCGAATCATCACCAGAAAAAACAATCGACAATATGCCTGATTCTGCGTTCATTACTCCTGAAGATGCCATAGCCCTAGAATGCCTGTGAAAAATCAGAGGTGCTATGCGTATAAATATTTGTGGATTATTCATATTTATCCACAGATACATCGCCATTATATTTCCATTTCCCTCTATATCTGCTTATATCGCACTAAATTTCTCGTGTTTTGTGCCATAATTTCGCAAAACACCGCACACAATCTCAAGCAATAGTTGAACAACAAAGTATCGTGAGAGTAGAAAATTGCACGCACTTACGATTTACGATCAAGGAGATATTGTGTCTACACCTATCGATCCATATAACCGCACAACACCAGAATCGTTCAATCCCTCTATTGCTCACGATGAAATCGCTCCTAATAAACCTGCAGATAATGCACTAACGCCTGCGTCTTTCGAGCCAACGCGTGTAGCATATGGAGATTCTGACGCTCTGGCATGGGAACGCGCATTCGAGGTAGGAGATAATCTCGCCGCTCCCCAACTCGAGGAATTGAGCTTTGACGACGATATTCCAGCTGGCGACCTGGGTTTGCACAATCCTTCAGTCATCACTTCAGAAAAAACCGAAGTTGAGCCTAATCCAGCAGATGCAGCTCCAAACGAAGCCCGCAGTGCACATATTCTGACAGATGCCAAACCGCTTGCCGAAGGAGCAACGTTTGCAAGTGCTTATTCAGCTACTGGCGTCACTGAACTCCCACATGAAGAGCCAGTCGTCGAAAACGATATGACCGATGCCAATCCAGAGCCGCCAGTTCGCGAATCTGCATTTTCAGCAGCTGGCGCTATCTCCGGTCCAGAAGATCATTCAGATTGGACAAGCGAACCAGAAGTACCTCATTTGACAGATCTTCCTGACGAGCCAGAGAGCCGCGTATGGGCACATATTGGCTCAATTTTTGCAACACTTCTTCTTGTGCCGATCGTATGGTACCTGATCTCTGATTCTGGGATTCGCCTTAATTTAGTGGAAAACAACCCTTGGGATACAGGGCGCGTAAGCATTACAGCGCTGATTGAATTCCTCGGCGGCATGATTGCTCTCTTTGTGCTGTGGCTCATGGCTCGAGCATCAAGCTTGGGCGCACAAATCTGGGGCGCTCTGCTTACACTTGCTGGTTTAACTGCACTTATTGTGCCGACTCTCGGGCAGCGTGTGATTTCCACACTCGATCACAAAATAGGATCATTCAATGCCTTCACAGGAAATATCGTGCATCATTTGAACTTCGATTTAGGTTCAGGGCGTATTGCTATCTTCGGCTTTGTTCTTTTCCTGACGGGCATGATGATTCACCGCGCACGCAAGAGTTCCGAACGCCGTGCAGTAGCAAAAACCGTTCGCAAGCAGATTCTCGGAAGCTAGCCTCATACGAGAAGATCATCAGCCACTGCCGATAAATAATTAAACTGAATATTTTATGCCCGTCTCTATTTCATAGGACGGGCATAAATCTGCCATCGGGCAACTTATGCATGCGGGTTTACGGGCAGTACATACCGCTCGCCCATGATCGATAATTCGATGGCATACTTCAGTCCATATAGATTGAGGAAGTAATTTATTAAGCTCCAGCTCAGCCTTCACAGGATCTGTCTCTCGCGTCCAGCCCCAACGCCGGCTGATACGCCCAACGTGCGTATCAACAGTAATTCCAGGAGTGCCAAAGGCGTTACCCAACACCACATTGGCAGTTTTTCTTCCCACGCCTCGAAGTGTGATGAGTTCTTCAAGAGTAGAAGGAACCTCGCCTGCAAAATTTTCCACAAGACTACAGGCAAGATAATGCAATGACGTTGCCTTTGAATGAAAGAAACCCACAGGGCGCAAAATACGCTCAAGATCGTCTTGAGAGGCTTGTGCTAGGGCTTCAGGATTCGGGTAAAGAGCAAAAAGCTCTGGCGTCACCGAATTAACTCTCACATCGGTTGTCTGCGCGGAAAGGACTGTGGCAACGAGCAACTCAAAGGGGTTACGAAAATCGAGCGATGCACGAGAATCTGGATAGAGCTTTGCGAGACGATCCGTGATACGCGCAGCTGCAGCTCGACGATCCACTAAAGACCTAGGACGCGCAGGAAGTAGTTTCTTTGCCATCTATACCTCCCCTACGCATATTATTATGCGCGTATTCAATGCTATATTCCTTATAATTTCGCACATAATAAACATGAATAAAATTTCTCAGAACTCAGGAAGGCAAATTCCTTACGAAAACACTCATTACGTGGCAAAATAGTTGGTGTTATGACCTCGCACACATGTGCATATAATCTACTCGAAAATCCTGCCATATGCAGAGAAAGGGATTCAGATGGATTCCACAGTGCTCGCAAATGTTGATCTCTTCAAGGATCTAAGCGATGAAGACCGCGCAGCGCTTGCTTCACTAATGCGCGAAACAACCCTAAAACGTGGAGAAGCCCTCTTCGAAGAAGGAGACTCTGGCGATCGCCTGTATCTCGTCGCAGATGGCAAAGTAAAACTTTCCCATACAGCTTCAGACGGACGCGAAAACCTTCTCGCAGTCTTAGGCGTCGGAGAGATTATTGGGGAGCTTTCCCTTTTTGATCTTCAGCCGCGTTCATCGACGGTGACGGCAATTGCACACACTCGTCTGCTTTCTCTCACCCACGCCGAGATGCGCGCATTCATTGAATCTCACCCGACGCTTGCAATGAATATGCTCAAACAGCTTGCTCTGCGCCTTCGCAATACGAATCAACAGCTTGCAGACCTCGTCTTTTCTGACGTCCCTGGTCGCGTCGCAAAGGCGTTGCTCGATCTTGCTGAGCGCTTTGGTGAACGCACTCCAGAAGGTATTTACGTGGCTCACGATCTCACCCAGGAAGAATTAGCTCATCTTGTGGGCGCTTCTCGCGAAACAGTCAATAAGAGCCTCGCAGATTTCACGAGCCGTGGCTGGATCCGCCTTGAAGGGCGCGCTGTGCTGCTGATTCAAGTTGCACGCCTGCAACGCCGTGCCCACTGAACCGTTTACTTTAATCGCTAACTTCTAGAAAAGCTGGTTGCGTATATAAAACGTCGGCTTATCGGTATTAAGTAATGCCGATAAGCCGACGTTTTAACGAAATCGACTTTTACTCACTGATAGTGCGTGCTCATCCTTGTTTCGGACGCTTAAAATAGGCTACAAGATTGGTGCCATCTGGACCTGGAATTACTGAAACTAGCTCCCAGCCGTCCTCACCCCACATATCGAGAATTTGTTTGGTATTGTGCACAAGCAGCGGAGCCGTCACATATTCCCACTTCATCATATTTCTCCTAACGTCCCGAAATTCTTGGAATGCGCCCAGAACGAATATCCACAGCGAGTGTATCTTCAGAGGTCGTCAGGCGCTTAAACCAGTTTCGCTCATTAGGATAACGCTTCATAATTGCTCGGCGTTCCCGCTCTGTGAGCCCACCCCAGACACCAAAGGCAGCGTGTGAATCTAAAGCGTCAGCCAAGCACTCAATACGCACAGCACACGAAAGACACACTTGGCGAGCTTGTCGCTGTGCAGAACCACGCACAAAAAGAGAATCGGGATCTGCTCCAGCGCATGCAGCTTGAGCTGCCCACGTTTGATCCTCGTATATCAACGTCATCTAGCGCCCCTCTCCAGCAACATTGCTTCACATCCACGCATACGGCGTATCAGTACTTCGGATTCACATGCGTGAATTACATCACTACCATAGTACTCAGAATGCAGAAAAAACTCACATCGAAGGCTCTGCGCATCTATTTAGTAATGTATCTGAGATAGATCTCATCGAAAATTTCTCACATTTAAGTAAAAAACGACGCGGATTGTAGCAAATTGCGAGGCAACAAAGTATTGTGGCAATTATGAAACAAGAGAGGTCTGAACAACACATCTCCATTAGTCAGCTTTTAAGTGCATGCTTTTTGTTTGTCGTGCTATGCATAGCTGGCGGCGCGCTCATTGCCGCCACAGCAATTCCTGTTGCGGCAATCGCTGGCACAACAACAAATACGCTGACTGGACTTTTCGAAGATCTGCCAACAGACATTGACTTCACACGCCCGTCTCAGCAATCTACGATTCTTGCTGCCGACGGAAGCGAGCTGGCAAAATTTTACGCAGAAAATCGGATCGTCGTCTCTAGTGAAGATATCTCTCAATTTTTGAAAGATGCGGCTGTCTCTATCGAAGATCGCCGTTTTTATGAGCATAACGGCGTTGATGCTCAAGGAATTATGGGCGCCATATTCAACAATCTGACAGGCGGCAGCCTTGCTGGCGGTTCGAGTATTACCCAACAATACGTAAAAAATGCTCTTATTGAAGAAGGGCGTATTGCCAACGATCAAGAAAAAATCGAAGCAGCAACTGAAACTAGTTTAGGGCGCAAACTCAATGAAGCTCGATACGCAATTGCGATCGAACATAAAAAAACAAAAGATGAAATTCTTACTGCCTATCTCAACGTTGCCCAATTTGGACCTTCGCAGTGGGGAGTTGAAACAGCGTCTCTTCATTATTTCGGCGTTCACGCAAAAGACCTCACATTAGCTCAAGCTGCAACACTTGCTGGAGTCACTCAAGCCCCTAACTATTGGGATCCTGAAGAATACCCAGACCGTGCTCAAGAACGCCGTGATGTCGTCTTAAGCAAAATGCTTGAACTTGGCAAAATCACTCAAGAACAATTTGATGAAGCCCACGCAACAAATATGGCTGATATGCTCTCAATCACTGAAACACCCAATGGTTGCGCAGCAGCAGGGAATGCCGCTTATTTCTGCAATACCGTAGTTTCCGACCTACTCAACTCAGACGTTTTAGGAAAAACTAAAGCTGAACGAGTGAACGCTCTATATCGTGGGGGCTTAAAAATTACGACAACGATGGTTCCGAAAAACCAAAATGCAGCCGTCTCTGCAATTGCCGAATATATTGATATTAACGATGAGTCGGGAGCACAAATGGCTCTGACCTCTATCGAACCTGGCACTGGAAAAATCGTTGCTATGGCTCAAAACACCGATTACGGCGAGCCCACTGAAGACGACCCAACACGCACAACTCTTAATCTCTCCGTTGGAGAAGATCAAGGCGGAGGTGCAGGTTTTCAGTCAGGTTCAACATTCAAAATTTTTACGCTAATTGATTGGCTGTCTAAAGGGCATAGCTCTTATGAACGAGTAAATTCTAATAGGAGAGTATTCCCAGCATCGTCATGGACTAATTCTTGCTTCCCCGATCAAGTTGCAGACTACGACCCAGTGAATGCTGGCGGCGGAGGTATGGGGACGATCTCCGTAAGAACAGCAACTGCTAATTCCGTAAACGTCTCTTTTGCGGAAATGGCTAATAAGCTCGACCTATGCGATATTTGGAAAACAGCAAACGCTATGGGTGTTCACCAAGGAAAGCTCACTACCAATAAAGATATTCAAAAGAATCACGCCGTCAAAGAAAGTGGAGCTAAAGTTGGCGATCCATTGCCGCTATTTGCAGGGCCCTCAATGATTCTCGGCGTTAATGCAGTCACGCCTCTTTCAACAGCCAATGCCTATGCAACGCTTGCGGCAGAAGGGAAAATGTGCCAACCTATCACATTTACCGAGATTAAAGATTCAGCAGGAGAAGTGCTAGGCACACAAACCAGTAACTGCAAACAGGTAATAGATAAAAACGTTGCCCAACAGGCAACAAACGTTTTGCGAGGAGTTAGGGCAGCAAGCCTTTGGAGCCGGCAATCCGCAGGAAAGACAGGCACAACTGACGATAATACAAATGCGTGGCTAGCAGGATATACACCACAGCTTGCTACCGCAGTATGGTTAGGACACCAAAATGGTGAGCGTTCACTAGATCAAACCACCTATAAAGGCACCTATTATGGAGCCGTATATGGGGCCACCATTCCTGCTCCAGTCTTTCGCCTATATATGGAAAACGCATTGGACGAGACACCTCCCACTGCTTTCAACCTACCGACTCGTGCAGATAAAGAGCCCCAGGTTTCAGTTCCAGACGTTACCGGACTGCATTATCAAGATGCAGTGCAGCGCCTTCAGAATGCCGGCTTCAAAGTCACAACAGAAGGCACTCTCGAAGGACCACAAAATGAAACAGTGCTCCGCACCAGCCCTTCCGCCTCAAGCACCGTTGATTCTGGAAGCACAATTCACGTGATTGTTTCAATGCCCCCAGCCGAACCAGAGAAAAAACCTGATGAAGAAAATCCAGAAAAGAAACCTGACGGCACAAATGAACAAAACACGCAAAACAGTACTCCCTAAAAGGGAAGATCGATTGAGGTATTTCCTTGAGCAATAAATCTTTGGTGACGAAAGCAGCTGCTTTTCTCGGATTTTCTGGCTTAGCTACGATAATGGCTGCCTACGGGCACGCCCGTCACTATGTGCTTCGTGAGCGCACTATTACTCTGCGCGGAGACGATCTTTCGCTGCGAATTTTGCATCTATCAGATTTTCACGCCCTCGCACGAAATAAGAAACTCCTGAGTTTTGTTGAATCTTTGCGATCTACCAAACCAGATCTGCTCGTTTTCACAGGAGATTTCGTAGCAGAAGAAGCAGGCATTGACGCTATCCTTAATGCTCTTGAATCTTTGCGCGGCATTCCAGGATTCTTCGTCTTTGGCTCGAATGATTATTATCGCCCAGTTTTTCGCAATCCATTCACATATCTTCTTCGCAATTCTAACGAACGCACACCGATGAGCAAGAAAGATAAAGAGCTATTACGACTGCCAACCGATCGTCTGGCGGCAGGGTTGCGTAAGCTCGGATTTATTGATCTTTCCAATACTCGCACATGCCTAACCACAAACGGAGTACATATCGAAGCAGTTGGAGTAGATGATCCGCATATCCATCGCGATCAATACCCCGCACGCACTCTTAGCAGTGAAACAACCCTCCCTAGCACTGTCTGCGACACCAAACAGACACTGAACTTAGGCGTCACACACGCACCTTATAAACGCGTGCTCGAGCGTATGAGTGACGATGGGTGCGATTTGGTGCTAGCTGGGCATACTCATGGAGGGCAGGTGTGTCTGCCTGGGCATCGCGCACTCGTCACAAATTGCGATCTTCCGCCTGAGCTTGTTTCGGGATTGTTTGAATGGCCACCCACCGGCAGTATGCCGATTAAAGCAGATGGGGAATTAATAATAGATCGCGGCACTGCTATCCAAATTTCGGCAGGTTTGGGCACTACTCCTTTTGTGCCGCTTCGCACATGGTGCGCGCCAGAAGCAGTACTCATAAAAGTGGAGAGGCACTAGGCAGAGTCTCAATTTTCAGTTACTCCACTTTCTCAGCTATGATGATTCGGCAAGGCTATTGTGCTTTCACGGGGTGTGGCGCAGCTTGGTAGCGCGCTTCGTTCGGGACGAAGAGGCCGTGGGTTCAAATCCCGCCACCCCGACCGAGTCCGAAGGGTAAGAAAACCCTTCGGGTTTTCTTACTACTGAGGACGAGGGAGGGGTGCGCAAAATGCGAAGCGTTTTGCAAGCACCCCGACAACGTATCTCACCCTGCCTACAACGTCTATATTCGACGAGGGAGTACGCAAAATGCGAAGCATTTTCAATGCATCCCAACTAGGGAGAAAGGCTGCCATTACACCAAAAAGTAGTGGTGGGCTTTCTCTTATTCTTACTGTTTTCACACGCTACTGTAGCCATTACTGTAGCTAATCGTCTTTTTCTCCACGGCAAGAACATTCTATTTTTATTAACTGTTGTATTGAGGGGTGCGCAAAATGCGAAGCGCTTTGCAAGCATCCTAGCAAATTTATGCATCTCTTCTGCTATCTGTATTTTCTCACTACTGAAGGCGCAGAAGTAAGTGCGCCAAAATACAAGCTTTCTGATTAATTTAATGATTATTCCCTTTCACCAAAACAATAACTTTTACTGCATAGCTTTAGAATAAACGTATGAAAGAATCGCATATCGGGCAGCTTGATGCATCGGCAATCCACCCCACTGCTTCAAGGCTCCTAACTGCCGCAGCTTTGCTGAATGCTCCAGTGGATCTCGATGCATCTATTGATCTTATGAATATGCTGTGGAATGTTGGCGTTGAGCCAACGTGGGCACATTTACCTGCCGTAGCTAGCGAAGCAGGCGCTGCAGCGGAGAAACTTCTGCATTTTCACCTTGGCGATATACGAGTGATGCTGTCTTTGGCGAATGAACCTTTGCGGCCAGAAAAAGGCACTCTTCCACAACATTCACATTATGTAGCAATCACGATCTATACGCCTGAAGACGGCGATAAGGGCGAATCGTCACCGCGTTGCGCTAAATCGTCACGAGATTTTTCCAAATCACAAACCTCTCCTAGCACATCGAAAAAAGTAATCGCGCGCCGCAGAAATGCTGTGCTTGCCCACATTCTGCTCACCCAAATTGCTGATGCTCTTATGCGCGATGAATCTGCTATCGGCTTGTATCGCGCAGAACTAGGCGTTGTGCAGCCGCCTGCCATGATTAAAGAACTCGCTCCTATGCTTCGCCAAGGGCAAATACCGCTGCCGCTGTGGGTAAATATCCGAATCCAGACTCCTGATCTCACAGTTGGGCGCACACTAGGATTGCCGCTTTTCGGGCATCTGGATCTTGAAATTCTTGAAAGTACGCGTGGAGCAGAATCGGTGTATGCTGAGCTTGGAAATATCGCAAGCTATATTATTACGAGCGATTCATATCTCTTACCTGGGCAAACTTTAGGAAGCGCTGATGATGAGAGAATCAGCATTTCTCAGGATATTTCCCCTCTTGATAAAAGCCCTGTGATCCGAATAATGTATTAATGAGATAAAAAAGATGTGCTAGCGATAGTAGGAGAACCAGTGGCATACGAAACGCCTGAAACTTCTGAAAAAATCTCTACCGATACAACAGCATATAGCGCTCCGACCTATCGAATCATTCACAACGAAAACGCTGGGCAATGGGAAGCACGATTAGCTGAGCCTGTAAGAGATCCTGCCGAAACCGATGATAAATCCGCTGATGAAGAAAACCAGCTCGGAGCAGTAATCGCCTATCTTAGCTACGATCTCACGGATAGCTCTATTTTGTTTACAAGCACCGTCACGATGAAGCGCTATCGAGGCTTCGCAATTGCAAGCGAGCTTGTACGTACAGCTCTGAATGAGGTCCGTGACGGCGGACGATACAGCGTAATTCCGTTGTGCTCATATGTAGAACATTTCATCGAAAAACATCCCGAATATAATTCTCTGCTTGCTCAATAGTTTGAAGTGAGCCATACTCATTAGCTGGGGCTTCATATAAAGTATTGAATACTTTTGAAGCCCTAGCTCTGCTTCCTTTCATAGGTTATTTGTAAGCTATTTGCGGTCTCTTCTTGTGATGTATCGAATAATCATTACTATCAACGCAATAATCGCGGCAATAATTATTAAAGATACGCCTGCAAACCAAATGTCGGATTCAAAAGGAATCTTTGGATTGAAACTGTGCAATAGATACGTCTTCATTTTCTCAGCTCCTTATCCACGTAAGTATCGGGCTGAATCGCCCTTAAATCAATTCTGGCATACGTTCATATCAAAAAAATCATTTTCGTATTCTTCTCTTTTTCTTACCTATACACGCCTCATCTCTAGCTGTGCGGTATAAATTCGAGATAGTAGCTATCTCGCACATATACTAAGAAAATTGAAGAGGAAACTGTAAAAAGAAAGAATCTCATGAGCTTCCAGATCAATCAGCGTCTCGCGGATATTACGCAATCGTCTAAGGGTGTTTTAGGGCGTACTGGCACGATTACTACCCCGCACGGTGAAATTTGCACACCAGCATTTATTCCTGTGGGCACGAAAGCCACAGTAAAGGCAGTTCTTCCGGAAGCAGTGGAAAATATCGGCGCACAAGCTGTGCTCGCAAACGCATACCATCTCTATCTTCAGCCAGGCTCTGATGTGCTTGATGCCGCTGGCGGTCTGGGTGCGTTTATGAACTGGAATCACCCCACTTTCACTGATTCTGGAGGGTTTCAGGTGATGAGCCTCGGCTCTGGAATGAAGAAAGTACTTTCAGAAGAGTTTTCAGGTAAATCCGCTGATGCTGTTATGCCGCCTCGCCGAAATCGAGAAAGCCTCACAAAAGTTGATGACGATGGAGTATGGTTCCGTTCACATCTCGACGGTTCGCGTCACCGCTTTTCTCCAGAGATTTCTATGCGAATTCAGCATGAGATCGGTGCAGATATTATTTTTGCATTTGATGAGCTTACAACTCTTCTCGATACTCGCGAATATCAGGAACGTTCTTTGGAACGCACACGCTTGTGGGCTGAGCGCTGCCTCGAGGCTCATCGTCAGCTCACGAATGAACGTGAAGGAAAGCCCTATCAGATGCTGATGGGAGTGATTCAAGGGGCGCAATACGAGGATTTGCGGCGCAAGGCCTCGCGTGATTTAGGCTCTATGCAAATTAACGGGCAAGAATTTGACGGTTTCGGCATTGGCGGAGCACTCGAAAAAGAAAACCTCGGCAAGATTGTGCGTTGGTGCAACGAAGAATTGCCTGAAAATAAGCCAAAACATCTGCTTGGCATTTCAGAGCCAGATGATCTTTTTGAGGGCGTGGAAAATGGAATCGATACATTTGATTGCGTGAATCCTTCACGCGTGGCTCGCAATGCTGCGATCTATACGCTGCACGGGCGTTTCAACATCAACCGCCAGCAGTTTAAGCGTGATTTTTCTCCGCTTGTGGAAGGTTGTGCGTGCTACACGTGCACCCACTATTCAAAGGCTTATCTGCATCACGCATTCAAAGCTAAAGAAATTATTGCGGCAACTCTAAGTACAATTCACAACGAATACTTCACTGTGCAGCTCGTTGATTCCATCAGAAAATCGATCGAATCGGGCACCTATTGGGATTTCAAAGCCCAATTCCTTGGGAATTTTTACGCCAATGCAGGGCGCGTTGCGCTATAGCATACTATGCTTTGTGCTGTAGCTTTGCATGCCATTTGAGCCGTATCAGCTTGCTGTATGAAGAGCAGGATTACCTTCAATGTATGCCGTTCATTTAGAGTCCATTAGGCTGCTCGTGAGGCTATACCACAGGAATATCAGCAGTAGCACTGCTATTTACCACATACAGCGTTGCTCGTTGCATCATGCCCACTTTTTGACCATCAACACAAAACCTATAGATTTCCACTAAAGTGTGGAGAACATATTTATCTTGAGATTAAGGAATCTGGCATGAAACGCTTCACGCACTCACTGCTTTTTTGGGTTATTCTCGCAATTTTCTTCGGCGCACTTTTCGGGCAAGTTTTCCCCGACTGGGCAATCACTCCCTTTGCTACCTTTAACGATATTTTTGGGCAGTTCATTAGCTTTATGGTGCCACTGATTATCGTCGGTCTCGTGGCTCCAGCTATTTATGAGCTTGGCACAAGCGGCGGAAAATGGCTGTTAGTGACGGTTGGCATTGCCTACTCCTCCACTCTTGTTGCAGGATTTGGCACATGGGGAATTGCTACTCTCCTCTATCCCACACTCCTTGCACATCAGCAGGTGCCGGATTTGGCAGAACCAAAAAATGCAGTGGAATCAGCACTTGGCGGAAATCTGACAATCAACCCCATCATGACGGTGACGGCTGCGCTTATTCTTGCATTCGTGCTGGGCTTGGGCGTCAGCTCTGTGAAAGCCGATAAACTGGGCGATCTGCTTCAAGAGTTTCGCAATGTCGTCATGAAAGTGATTGTGAAAGTAATCGTACCGCTACTTCCGCTTCATATCATGGGCATCTTTATGAACATGAGCAAATCTGGGCAATTTGCCGTAGTGATTGTGGCGATGGCAAAAGTTTTCGTTTTCGCTTTTATTCTCACTATCGTGATGCTCATTGTGCAGTATGGAATTGCTGGTATTGCCGCAAAGCGAAATCCTTTCAAAGCGCTCTGGGGAATGCATGATGCATATTTTACGGCACTTGGCACCGCTTCCTCTGCCGCTACAATTCCTGTGACTGTTCGCTGCACCCGCGCAAACGGCGTCTCGCATGAGATCGGCGATTTTGTGATTCCGCTATGCGCCACAATCCATCTTGCTGGCTCGATGATTAAAATTACCTGTTTCGCTTTAGCGCTGCAGTATATGATGGGCGTGCCTGTTCACCCAGCACACATGGTAAGTTTCATCTTCATGCTGGGCGTGACGATGGTCGCCGCTCCTGGCGTACCGGGAGGTGCTATCGCGGCTGCTCAAGGTATGCTCCAAGGTATTCTTGGCTTCACAGATCCGATGTATGGAATTATGGTGGCCATGTATGTGGCAGTTGATAGTTTTGGCACGGCAACAAACGTGACTGGAGACGGAGCTATCGCTATTGTGGTGGATAAGCTCGCAGGTGGCACTCTCGGAAAAGAATCACATGACGACGTCACTGTAGCAGCAACTGTAGCAAGCGGACGCACCGAAAAACGCCGCGAACGTAAATCCTATAAGTAATCATGAAAGACGGCAACGCTCTTCTGTCTAGTTCAGAATGAGAATATCCTAAGTTGTTGAATCTTCGGCAGATTGTGTGAAGCGTATATCGGAAATATTCCCTAAAACTCACGATCTGCCTGGGAAATAAGCAGATGCAGGGTCGCTTCGTCTGGAAAACCAGAAACGTTCCAGCGAGGCGGCCAAGCATTGGCATCACGTTCAAATCCCTGCTGCCAAATCTCACGTGCGACGTGTGCCCTTACGGTGATATGCAAAGGCTGGCCGTCTTCCCAAGGGTGCGGTGACGGCTCACGCACAATCGTCACAAAATCAGTATTGGGAATCGAACCATGCCCATCGAGAGAATTCCACTCTGTGACGCTCACACGCTCACCAGATTGTGTACGCTTCGCCGCATAATTTTTAAGAGCACCAACAGCTCCCCATTCAGCCAGTGCTTTCACTTGGGCTGCATAAATTCTCTCCTGGAAAGATGTGCGCAAAGCACCAAGCACTTCAGCTAAAGGAGATCCAGGAAAAGGAATCCATTCGCGCCACCCATCTGCAGCAAGAGTATGCGGGAGCGGATAGACGGCTTCTGGATTCTCGCGCTGTGCCAACAAAAGTTTGAAAAAATCAGCAAGATGCGGATCTTCGCTAAATACCACGTATAGCTTGCTGTGAGAAGCTGGCACAAACAAAGGAATTGAATCAGGATGGCTCTGAGCAAGCTGCTCTGCCACGTGCATAAGCAGCTCCACATCGCATAGCCACGAAAGTTCATAATCCTCAGGATGCAAAAATACTACGACTTCAGCTCCAGCAATAGTGGATACTCCAACTTCAACAGAGAGCTTCTGCCCATCGATATGCCCACGCAGAGTACGTACAGATTGCGCCAACAAATCACCAACGTTTGTATAGGAACTTTCCAGCTGTGAATAATAGATGGGCTGAAGCGCCCCTGGAAGATCATACGCCAATCCCACACCCACAAAATCAGTCAGAGGAAGATAAACGATTGAATCGTTGCCTTTATGCGATGCGAGGAAATAATCTGCCGCACGCACAATCGGGAGAATCGCAGGTGATCCTTCAATCTGACTGCCGCTCTCCAACGCCGAAAGCTCCGCATCAAAGGAGAGTACATCAGATGTAGAAGGTGTGGGATAAGAGGTGACGGCAGACGGAGGCTCCTGTGGTTCTGCTTGAGGAGCAGCTGCCTGCTGTATACCGATAGTCAATAATCGTGAAAGCAGCTCAGCCCGTTCTGCTTCTGGAGCATCTTCTTTAATAAGCGCTCCCGGGCGGAAACGAAACGTTCGCCCATCAGCCAATAAGATAACCAGCCACTCGCCGTCAGCCGTCACTACAGCATCGCCAAGATCAGAATGCCGCGATGCTTGCTCTAACGCCCACTGCATAAAATCCATAAAGTTATCATCTCATAAACTCTCCTATTCAGTTTGATACACCTGGCAAAAGCAGTATCAATCGATTTCTTCTTCCAGCTCACCGACCATTTCATACAGCTCTCCCGCAGTGAGCTGCGCTTTTTCTTTCGCATTAAAATCGCGCACAATCTTCCCGTGATTCATCACGATCATACGATTGCCCAGCTCAAGCGCATCTTTGAGGTGATGAGTAATCATTAGTGCACTTAAGCCCTTATCAGCAATTGTGCGGCGCGTAAGCTCAAGCACTGCCTTCGCTGTTTTCGGATCGAGCGCTGCCGTATGCTCATCGAGCAGAAGCAGACGCGGCGTTTTCAGCGTCGCCATAAGCAGAGTAATCGCCTGCCTCTGCCCGCCTGAAAGTACGCCAATCTCAGTATCCAAACGATTTTCCAGCCCCAAACCGAGAGGTTGAACAAGATCAATAAATTCTTTGCGCTTCGCTTCATTCATCGAAATTTTGAGCTGACGATTTTCACCGCGTTTTTGCGCAAGAAGCAGATTCTCAATCACCGTCATGCGAGGAGCAGTTCCCATCTTAGGATCTTGAAAAACACGCCCAATTAAAGCAGCACGATCTTCTTCTGCTTTATGGGTGACGGCGACGTCATCGATATACACATTCCCGCTATCTACAGCAATCGCTCCCGAAATGACGTTGAGCAAGGTCGATTTACCTGCACCGTTGCCGCCCACGATCGTCACAAAATCGCCTTCTTCCATGCGAAAATCTACAGAATCAAGCGCTACAAAAGCATCAGCTGTACGTTGATGAAATGTTTTACTCACGCGCTCCAAAGTTAAAACGCTCATTGCACAGCTCCTTTCACTGCTTCATTTTTGTTCATACAGCGCATTTTCTT
Source organism: uncultured Arcanobacterium sp. (assembly GCA_958428545.1). Lineage (GTDB taxonomy): Bacteria > Actinomycetota > Actinomycetes > Actinomycetales > Actinomycetaceae > Arcanobacterium_A. The sequence goes on from CAUAGM010000010.1 coordinate 33,529, forward strand.
ATTCGCCATATACTGCTGGAGTGCAGGAATTGAAAGGCACAACCCAAGCACAACAGCGGAAATGAGTTTGAAATGATTCGTGTTGATATTAAGCATCAGCACCAACGCAAGCAAAAGACGATAAATCACCGAGCCGAGAAAAATCGCGAGAAGACGCAGCGGCAAACTCACTTTCTTCACGAGAACTTCCCCGATAATAATGGCGGCAAGACCAATCACAATCGAGCCAACCCCCATTGAAATATCTGCATAGCCATTATCTGTGGCAACTAGATAGCCAGAGGTGGCAATTAAAGCATTACCAAGCATATAGCCGAGCATCATCATTTCTTTTGAGGGAATACCAAGAGCGTTTGCCATCACAGGGTTATCGCCTGTCGCGATAAGAGCCTGCCCCATATCTGTGCGAAAAAATGCACTGAGTGCAAGTACCACAAGCACAATCATCACTACCCCGATAAGAAAGGTATCGAGATTGCGCGGTAAATGCACAGAGCCAATCATTGTTTTGAGAGTTGCGGTGTTGGAAAGTGAGATATTAGCTTTTCCAAGGAAAACAAGATTGACGGAATAGAGACCAGTCATTGTGATAATCCCCGCCAGAAGGGAATTGATATGCACTCGCGTAATGAGCAGCGCCGTCACAGCACCTGCCGCCGCGCCCGTAAAAAATGCGATCACCAGAGAAAGCAAGGGGTGCATTCCCAGAAGAAGGAACTGCCCTCCGATTGCGGCCCCAAGAGTAAATGACGCCTCAGTGGTGAGGTCTGCTTCGTTGAGCACTCGAAATGTAATAAACACGCCGATACCCATAATCGTCCATATTGCGCCTTGCGAAACGGCAGAAAGCAGGATGTCCACGATATACTTCCTTACTCTGATAGAGCTTACTTTGTTGGAGAAAGATCGATAGCTTCTTTCACAATATCTTCTGGAATTGTGATTCCAAGCGCTGCAGCTTCGTGCGTATTGATGAAAGTATTCGAGGCTTCACTCACTTTAACTGCGTACTCGGCTGGTTTAGCACCCTGCAAAATATCTGCCGCAACAGTTCCAGAATCTGCACCCCATAGGTACTGGTTCAAACCGACAGTAGCTAATCCACCAGATTCAACCATCGCATCCACCACTGGATATACAGGAATTTTATGCGCATTCGTCACCGAAATAAGAGTTGGCATTGCTCCAGCAATCGTATTATCTTGCGGCACGAAAATTGCGTCTACCTCTGAAGCAAGCTGCTCTGCCACCTGAGCTAAATCATTCGTGCTGGTGATTGTCGCTTCTTTCACGGTGTAGCCTGCTGCCGCGGCAAGAGGCTTGAAATTTGCGATTTCTTGAGCCGCATTCTGCTCTGATGTATTGTACAAAACCCCAATTGTTTTAACGTGCGGAGTAATATCACCAATAATTCCCAGCGTGCCCTCGTTGTTGTTTGAGAAGGTTGCGCCCGTGATATTAGCTCCTGGCTTTTCTAGTGAAGTAACGAGTTTCGCACCAAGTGGATCTGAAACGCCAGCGAAAATTACAGGGATATTCCCTTGCGAAGCGTTCTGGAGGGCTTGCGCCGCTGGAGTGGCGATACCGATAACGATATCGCTACCGTCTGCCATAAATTGATCGGCAATTGATTTCATTGTATTTTGATCGCCATTGCCATTTTTATAATCGATGTCGATATTTACGCCGTTAATATATCCTCGGTGTGCAAGTTGGTCAATAATTCCGTAGCGAATGTCGTCGAGTGACGGATGATCCATCATCTGAAGCAGGCCTATTTTGATCGGCTCACCGTTCTTTATCGTCACCGCCTGAGCAGCAGCAATAATTCGTTCGGCTCCAATCGGCTGATAATTTTCTGGGACGAGATTTCTACTAGCCTCTAAGGATTGCGCAGACGATGGCGCTGATTTTTGCTGATGTTCAAGCTCGTTGAGACGCTGGAGATATGGCATCATAAGGAAAAGGATCACGAGCGCTCCAACGAGGAACGCACCAATTGCTGTAATTTTTTTCATTGTCGTTTCTTTCTGGATGAGTTACTAAGTGAAGTGTGTGAGGATATGTGCCAGCTTTTTCTATAGCGGCTTACTTCTGCTGCTCTTAGCTCAATTTTGTTTGAAGAAGTTTCTTCTTGCGCATGTATCAGCTAGAGCGTATCCAGATCGCTATTAACAAAACCCTCACGGTTGGAGACCGGAGGGCATTTTCTATTCCGTACGGATTAGTTCATGAGCCTGCACGATCACCATTGCTTATGCGATCTGTGCAGCTGAAAACTGGCTTAGCTAGGCAGATCGCCAACCAAACCAGCTGCGCCAACGCGCGACCATCGTGCATTCACGAACCATTGCCGTATCCTTTCTGTGTTGGTTTAGAAAGTAGCACCTTTTTCGAGGCGATGCACATTCGTGTTCATATAATGAACTGCAGTAAAACTATGCTGCTTTCAGGAGCGCCTCCATAGATCACTGCAGTAAAACTTCGAATTTCTACAAGAAAATTTTCTAATAGTTTTCTAGTAAGTTTCCAGTAGGTGCTCCAGTGGGGCTTCTACAGAAGAAAATCTGCTTAAATTCAAGGAAACCGCATACACGAAGGGTGAAAGTTTTCTGGTAGATGTGCCAGCAGGAAACAGCTCAGCCAAAACAAACCAAGCAATGTGCTATCAGTGCAGCACAACTTCAAGACTCCACAATCCTCTTGTGATCCTGTGGAGCAGCACAAAATCCAAAGACGCACAGGAATCTTCGAGCAAGCTAAAGAGAAAATAAAAACGACTCGGCAGGATCTACATCAACCACCGAGCCGAATCGCGCGCCAGAAGGGACTCGAACCCCCAACCTTCTGATCCGTAGTCAGATGCTCTATCCATTGAGCTACTGGCGCACATTATTCGTTTGAACGTGCTCTATCTTAACCCCGAATAGGTAGAAAATGCCAAATGCGCAATAGTGGCAGTGATTACACCCTGAAAAGGAGTCTCCACTTCTCTTCTTCTTTTCGCCTCTCTAGCCAGTACGATATAAATATGAGCCTTTCTGATTTTGCCCGCCGCCTTGACGATAGCGCGAACCGCCGCGGCGTGGTGCGCCGCCGTTCGCAGGGCTGGGTACCGAGACTCACACCCTATATGGGCTATGGCTCAGCATCTGCAGTGAAAGTACTCGCCCGAGCCACAATGGAAGATCCCGATGAAGATCGCCCAATTTTTACGTTCGATTTCGCCCCTCTCGGTATTCATACTTTTGCTACCGAGAAAGTCACCGATTTTGCTCAGCGCGTAGCAGATGCAGGCACACAAGCTCAGCGCGGCTGGCGCCAGTTTTTCACAACTCAAGTTGGTTTCTTGCCAGTGACGGTGCGCATCGGTAAGCGCGAGATTCACACTCGTACAGATCGTGGCGGCTATCTCGATCTCCTCGTCGAAGATCATGGTCTAGAACCTGGCTGGCATGAAGTTGAACTTATCCCCAAAGCAGGAGAACCAACCAAAGCACCAGTGATGATTGTTTCACCGCAAGCACGAACTGGTCTGATTTCTGATATTGACGATACGATTGTGGTCACGTGGATGCCGCGCATTTTTATTGCGGCATGGAATGCTTTTGTGCGTCACACCAACTCACGCCAGCCTGTGAGTGGAATGGCATATATGTATCAGGAACTGCTCAAAAACGAACCTGATGCTCCCGTATTTTATTTATCTACCGGCGCATGGAATACCTATAACACGATGGTCAGTTTCATTCGTAAACATGATTATCCCGTAGGACCAATGCTCCTCACTGACTGGGGGCCCACTCCCACAGGGTTTTTCCGCAACGGCGAATCACATAAAAAAACTCAGCTGAGAAATTTGCTGCTGATGTTTCCGCATATCACATGGTATCTCGTGGGTGACGACGGGCAGCACGATCCAATTTTCTATGACGATCTTGCGCGCGAGTTTCCTTCGCGAGTGCGAGCAATCGCTTTGCGCGAGCTAAATCGTATTGAGCAGGTGCTCTCTCACGGCACGGCAGAACCAGTCGGCACAATCCGCTCCGATGCTGATACCGAGAGGCATGGCGTGCCCGTAGTTCGAGGTGCTGACGGATTTATTCTTTCTCAGAAATTGAAGCAGCTGCAAAACGAATCTGAAAAATCATCGGATAGCGGAGAGCACCAATAAAAGCTCATATCCTCAGTTCCTTCTTGAGTTTTTCGATTCTTATCTATACCTCTCCCAGCACGTACTACACTCTTTACTCTTTACATCATAAATCTTGCGCTACTGCCCATAGCGCACACAAGCACACGTGCTACTCATTGATTGGTTGTACGACAATTACATCGTCATCCAACTCTGATTCTTGAGCATTCATCTTATTCTTTACTGCTTCAGCAGCATTCTTCGCAGTATCGACAGCTGTCGCTTTTGCCTGTTCAAATGTGCAGGCTGCAGCGCTCTTTGCTTTTTCTCGCCCAGCTTGAATAGGGCTTGAATCCCAGAGTTTAGCTGCGTTTTCTTTGATCTGCTCAAATCGTTCACGCCCTGCACGAGTACCTAAAACGTATCCTGCCCCGAAAATAGCAACAGTACGAAGGAGTTTCATCATTTCCTCTTTCTCTTTTTCTATGCTTCATAAATATGCTTTACATATGTTTGACATATGCTTGACGAACTATTTGAATCCTATCTCACGTGATAGGTAGTTTTTCATGAAAATGTTTCTTCTTCTCGTATTTTTCGCTTAGAGCCGCATATGTAGAAGTACTCAATGTATTATTGAGCGAAAACTTCTATTTATACATGGGATATTGCTGTGAGCGCCGAGTTAAGATAGAGATCTTAGAAGAGAAATCTTGCAAGGGAAATCTCAAAGCATCAATGAAGAATTGACAGCAGAATAATCACACAGAGGGGGAAGCATGATGGAGAAATCAGCACAAAGCACGATAGCTGCGAAAATAATCCATGAATACATCATGCAGCTTCCACCATACGTTGCAGGAAAAGCAAGCCAAGATTCTACCATCATTAAAGTAGCAAGCAACGAAATGCCTTTCCCAACCCTCCCTTCTGTGCAAGCAGAAATTTCTTCGCATATATCGAGCTTAAATCGATATCCAGATGCTGCGATGGCATCTCTTACTGCCCGAATTGCGCAAGAAATCGGTATGCCTGAAGAATCTTTATGTATCGGCAACGGCTCAGTGGCACTCATTGAAAAAATTTTGGCAGACGTTTCCGGCCCTGGCAGCGAGGTGATTATTCCGTGGCGTTCCTTTGAGGCGTATCCGATTGCCGTACAGATGGCAGGAGCTGAGACTGTTCGTGTGCCCTTGCGCGCTGACGGAAACTGTGATCTCACCGCTATGCTTGCCGCCGTCACGCCTACAACGCGTGCCGTTATAGTCTGTACACCAAACAACCCTACTTCTGCAGCTCTCACACACAATGAACTGCATGATTTTATCCAGCAGGCTCCAAAAAATGTGCCGATACTGCTCGATGAAGCATACATAGATTTTGTGCGCATGGAAGACCCTGTGCGCGCAATGGAACTTATGCAGGAATTTCCAAATGTACTCTGCCTTCGCACATTTTCGAAAGCATATGGCTTGGCAGGGCTGCGCTGCGGATATGTGGTAGCTGAGCCAAGTATTGCCCGCGCGCTTAACTCCTCAAACACTCCTTTCAGTGTCAATACGCTGGCGCAAGTAGCCGCTCAGGCCGCTTTAGGTGAACGCGCTGAAGTAAATCGCCGCGTTGGAATCATTCAAAATGAACGTGAGAAGCTGGTGACGGCGCTGCGCAGCTTAGGATGGAACGGCCCTGAGCCTCAAGCCAATTTTGTATGGTTTGAGCTGGGCAAACATTCCCAAGCTTTCGAGAAGCTTTGCAGCAAACATGGAATTATCGTGCGCACATTTAAGAATGAGGGCACGCGCGTGACGATTGCGGAGCCTGAAGCATCCCAGCGGCTCATCGCTGCATATGAGGAATGGATACATCAGGGTGGTGGTGACGATGAGTAAGGCACATTCGCTATCACTTGCTGAATGCCTATCCCCTGCCTTTGATGCGCATGGGTGCCTCATACGTATGTCTCCTGCCGTGATCGTGCCGCTCACAGGCACAACAGCTCAAATGATTATTGATGAAGCAATTGCTGCAGAAGCTGGCGGAGCTGATATTCTCGAATGGCGAATTGATTTTATGATCGGCGCGCATAAGCAGCTCTCTCTTGCTCCGCTTGGGCGTGAGGTGATTCGCCCAATTCTTGAAGCAACGTCAATTCCGTTGCTGCTGACAATTCGCACTGCGGGCGAAGGAGGGCAGGCGAAGCTGAGCTTAGGGCGTTACCGTCTGCTTCTAGCTGAACTTCTCGATACGCTGGTACATATCGACGTATCCCCTGAGCGTATAGGTCTGGATCTTGAGCAGTGGTTTGAGGGCACAGCTGCTTTAACACAGCGCGCACAAAAGCTTGGTTTCTTGGTTGTGATATCTGCGCACGATTGGCAAGAAACTCCTCATCAAGACGTCATGCAACTGATGTATGAAGAGATGCTGGAACTTCCGCACGTGGTGGCAAAGTTATCTGTGCTGGCTCATTCCGATCAAGATGCTCAACGCCTTTTGCACGTAGTGAAAAAAGTTGCGCGAAGCACAGGGCGTTCACTTATTGCCGTCGCGATGGGAGCTGAGGGCAGGCTTTCCCGTATCGAGGGCTGGCGCTACGGCTCTGTGGCAACGTTTGCGACTGTCGGGCACGCCAGCAATATCGGGCAGCCAACTATATCTGAGCTGCGCGAAGCCTTAGGAACGTGAAAATTTTTATGTGCTGAGCTGATAAGCTATACCAGCCATATCGGTTTTTGCTCAATTTTCATTCGATCCTGAGTTTTTGCATGAAAATTTCCCTAAGGCGTGCCGTAAGATAGGAGACGTGACGAAAGCTCTTTACCGTAGATACAGACCAGAAACCTTCCAAGAAGTCATCGGGCAGGAACACGTGACGGCACCGCTTATGGCGGCGCTTGCTGCTGGGCATACTACCCATGCCTACTTGTTTTCTGGTCCGCGCGGGTGTGGCAAGACCACATCTGCGCGAATTTTGGCACGCTGTTTAAACTGTACACAGTACCCAACGGATACTCCATGCGGTGTGTGCGAATCCTGCAAAGAGCTCGCGCGTGAAGGTTCGGGATCCTTAGATGTGGTGGAGCTTGACGCCGCTTCTCACGGTGGCGTAGACGATGCCCGTGAGCTGCGGGAGCAGGCAAGCTTTGCGCCAGTGCGTGATCGTTTTAAAATCTACATTATTGACGAAGCGCATATGGTTAGCAGCCAAGGTTTCAACGCTTTGCTCAAACTAGTTGAAGAGCCGCCGCCGCATATTAAATTTATTTTTGCTACTACCGAGCCAGAAAAAGTGATCGGCACGATTCGTTCACGTACCCATCACTACCCTTTCCGTTTAGTACCGCCATCAACGCTTGAGAATTATCTTGCCCATATCTGTGCAGATGAAAACGTCAGTGCCGGCAAAGATGTTCTTTCGTTAGTAGTTCGAGCAGGCACAGGTTCCGTACGCGATACTCTATCCGTACTCGATCAGATTATCGGAGGTTCAGATAGCTCTACTCTTGAGTATGATCGAGCAGTAGCACTTCTTGGATACACCTCGGCTCATTTACTCGATTCTGCTATAGCAGCAATTTCATCAGGTGACGGCGGCGCCTTATTCGGCGTCGTTGATTCCGTAGTAAAAAGTGGACACGATCCGCGCAGATTTGTGGAAGATCTGCTACAGCGCTTACGCGATATTGTAATTATTGCGCTCGCAGGCAACGATGTAAAAGATGTGTTTTTATCTGTGCCAGAAGATCAATATGCTCTCATGGTGGAGCAAGCTGAAAGTTTAGGTGCGCGTGCAGCTTCGCACGCAGCTGATCTCGTCAACGAAGCTCTCACTGCAATGGTTGGGGCAAGTGCTCCGCGTATGCAGCTCGAATTGCTCTGTGCGCGTTTAATTGTGGCGCAGCAGCCTGATAATTCTCAACGTATCCACCAAGATTCCGACGAATCGTTATCGTTAGCTCACGCCGTTATGCCTCAGAAGTATCCGCAGCAGTCGGATACAACGCTCGCCGTTGCAGCGCAATCAAGTACGAAGCTGCTTAGCCAAGTGAAAAAGCATAGCCCACAAACGCAATTTTCCTCTATTCCAGACCCTCGCATGGAACCAATGCCGAATTTTGCAGATATGGGAGTAACGCCCAAAAATACGGCAGATAAAGATGCGGTAGAAAATCCACCGCTAAAAACTGACGTTTCTGCCTCACATCTAGTAGAGCCTGAAGTTTTCGAACCAAAGCGCGAGTCTGAAGTTTCCGCTCCTCGTGCTGCCGCTATGCAGCAAAAAACTGAATCTAATCTTTCTAGCACGAGCAAAAATGCCAGTGCTGTTGATCTTCTATCGATTCAACAGGCATGGGAGCAGATCACAGCACATGCGAGTGCCCATTCTAAAATCATTGAAAATATGCTCAAGCATGCTTCTGGTCCGTTGATGCTTGATGAAGGCGTATTGATTGTCGGTTTTGAAAATGATGGCACAGCAGCTGGTTTCAACCGTCATCAACGAGCCAAAACAGCGCTGACTGAAGCAGTGGCCGGAGCACTTGGTGTACAACTGCAGATAGAAGGGCGCGCGGGTTTTGCCAACTCTGATGTCTGCCCAAAAGATAGGCGCCCCTCGGGCACCAATTCCTCGGGCACCCATTCTGTGGGCGTCAATTCCTTGGGCGCCACACTTGCGAGCGCTGACCCCATGGGCACTGACCTTCCAGGCAGCGCTTACTCTAGCAGCCACTCCTTAAACGATACTCTTTCGGGCAATACCCTTTCGAACAATGCAGCGCATTCAAACACTGCCAATACTTCGGATAACGCCAAATATTCAGCCAGCGCACACTCTGGCACACATAATCAAGAAAATGAGAGCTATCCAGAGGAGCTAGACCAATCAGAGAGACGTCCCCACCCAGAAGATAACAATGTGCTACGAGATGAAAATATTAACGAAATAAAAGAAAATCTCACGGGTAATGAAGAAAATGCCATAGCGCACGAAGATTCTTCTGATAAGAATGAGCCAAACAGCAACGATACGCTAAACGATAACGAAAGCGAGCTTCACGATCCAGCAGGCGTACTGGCTGCACTCGTCGATGGGCAGGCAGTGATAAGCTCTGGCAGAAGCTATGATGCCGATAGTGATTTTGCACAGAAAAGAGATATGTACACCGATGATTTCTCCGATACGCACAGCAGAGCCACTGAAACTGACGGTACAAGTACAATAAAAAGCACAGCAACCTCAGATCTGCCAGCTATGTCAGATCTTCCAGTAATTCCTCATATCCCAGAAGAATCACCCATATCTGACGACTCTTTGCCCTTTTATGCTCAAGATCTTCCTGATCTCCCACCCCTCGATCTTCCGCCAGAATCGAAGCACTCCTCAGTTTCCTCATCAAGCATTTCTGAGCAGCGGGCAAGGTCGCTTGCGGCTGCTGTTTCTTCGTTCACACACGAGGATTCCCCTTTCTCCCCTCCAGACATTCCTCCTGCTGAGAGGGAAAATCACGCAGACTTCTCTCTTAAACCCACTGATTTTGTTGAAAAATCTCCTGAGTTTCCTGACGAATGGGAGGAAGTTTCGCCTGATGATCCTGAAATTTCACAAAGCTCTCTCGTGGGAATCAACGTTGTTTTAGAAACGTTCGGGGCTAATGTTGTGCAAGTAATACCCAACAATTCAGAGAAGGGGAATTAGCATCTATGGCTGGTGTATACGATGGAGCCGTTCAAGATCTTATCGATGAGCTTGGCCGCTTGCCAGGAGTTGGTCCAAAAAGTGCCCAACGAATTGCTTTCCACATTCTCGAAGAAGATGATTCTGACGTGCGTGCACTTATCAATGCGCTCGAAGCAGTGAAAGAAAAAGTACGTTTCTGCTCTATCTGTGCAAACGTGACGGAATCAGACGTATGTGCAATCTGTTCAGATCCTCGCCGCACAGATTCAGTCATCTGCGTTGTGGAAGAAAGCCGCGATATTGTGGCTATCGAACGCACACATGAGTATCGCGGACGTTACCACGTCTTAGGAGGTGCAATCGATCCTATCGGTGGAATTGGCCCAGAGCAGCTGCGAATCAGGGAGCTTTACGCTCGCCTCCAGGCAGGCGAAGTAAAAGAAGTCATTCTCGCAACCGATCCAAATATCGAAGGAGAAGCCACAGCAACATATCTCGCTCTCAACCTCGCACACATGGGCGTGATTGTTTCTCGCTTAGCTTCAGGGCTTCCAGTAGGAGGCGATCTGGAGTATGCCGATGAGGTGACGCTTTCACGTGCTCTCGAAGGGCGCACACGCTTGAGCGAAGGTTCCCCTCACAGCGTCTCACAATAAGAAACTAATACGCTCCAAGATGTGGCTCGCCTCGCATTATTTCAGGGCAATGATTGCCGTGCAATAGTATGGTGTGTACCGAAATAAGCGCAGATTCAGGGAGAACATATGGCACTCATTGTGCAAAAATACGGAGGATCTTCAGTAGCTGATCCTGAATCAATTAAGCGCGTTGCTAAACGCATCGTTGAGACTCATAACGCTGGAAACAATGTGGTGGTGATCGTCTCCGCAATGGGCGATACAACTGATGATCTTATCGATCTGGCAGCATCTGTTGTGGAAACGGAACCCGTCAAGCGCGAAATGGATCTTCTTCTTTCTGTGGGCGAACGCATTTCGATGACCCTTCTTGCTATGGCTGTGACCGATGCTGGCGTGAACGCTCATTCTTACACAGGCTCGCAAGCTGGGCTGCTCACGGATCCCGTCTACGGTAAAGCGCAGATCGTCGGCGTCACCCCTGGACGCATCGAAGAAGTACTCGAAAAAGGCGAGATCGCTATTATCGCTGGTTTCCAAGGCGTGAATCGTGAGACGAAAGACGTGACGACTCTCGGACGCGGCGGTTCTGACACCACAGCCGTTGCGTTCGCTGCGGCTCTTGGTGCAGATGTGTGCGAAATTTATTCTGATGTGGATGGCGTATTTACCGCTGATCCGCGCGTCGTCTCCACAGCACACAAACTTGATTACCTCACATACGAAGAAACTCTTGAAATGGCTGCGCATGGTGCAAAAATTTTGCATTTGCGTGCAGTGGAATATGCACGGCGCTACGGAGTGCCTCTGCATGTTCGCTCATCTTTTTCCAATAAGGAAGGAACGTGGATTGTGGACGAAGCGACTCGTAACCGTATGGTTGCAAAGTTTGAAGGGAATAACGAAGCTCCCATCATTGCTGGCGTAAGCCACGATAAGAGCCAGGCTAAAATCACCGTTGTCAACGTACCCAACGTGGCAGGTTCAGCTGCAAAGCTGTTTGCTGCTGTAGCAAACGCTGGCGTCAATATCGATATGATCGTTCAGAATATCCCTGTTGGCGATCCGCGCGTGGCAAATATTTCCTTCACAACGCAAGTTTCAGATGTGCCTGAAGCCGTGGCAGTTCTCGAAAAGCAAAAAGAAGAAATTGGCTTCGAAAAAATTCTTCAAGACGAAGGGGTCGGCATCATTTCGCTTGTGGGTGCAGGTATGCGCACAAATCCAGGCGTATCTGCAGATTTATTTGATGCTCTCTCACGTGCTGGAGTGAGCATTGACCTCATCTCGACGTCTGAGATTCGTATTTCTGTGGTAGTGAAACTCGAAGATCTCGATAAAGCTATCACGGCAGTGCATACGGCATTCGGTTTGGATACTGAAGGCGAAGCGATCGTATATGGAGGTACAGGACGATGAGCCGTTCATCAATCACCCTCGCAGTTGTTGGAGCAACTGGGCAGGTTGGGCGCGTCATGCGTACTCTGCTTGAAGAGCGAGGCACAGATATTGATGCGATTCGTTTCTTTGCTTCTGCACGATCAGCCGGAACAGTGCTGCAGTTCAAAGGGCGTGACGTAGTGGTAGAAGACGTTGCAACAGCAGATTTTTCTGGAATCGACGTTGCCGTCTTTTCCGCAGGTGGCAGCACCTCTGCAGAATATGCTCCAAAGTTTGCCGCAGCAGGCGCTGTTGTAGTAGATAATTCTTCAGCTTGGCGTAAAGACCCTGATGTACCGTTGGTTGTGAGTGAGGTTAATCCGCACGATCTGGTACATCGCCCGAAAGGCATTATTGCCAATCCCAACTGCACTACAATGGCCGCTATGCCTGTGCTGAAAGTTCTGTCTGACGAAGCTGGGCTTGTGCGTCTAATTGCCAGCTCATATCAGGCTGTGTCGGGTTCTGGCTTAAAAGGTGTGAAAGCGTTAGCTGAGCAAATTCGCGCAGGAGCTGCTGATCCTAACCTAGAAAATTTGACGCTTGACGGGCATGCCACCGCTTGGCCGCAAGATCCAGCTCCATACGTGGCACCTATTGCATTCAACGTAGTGCCATTTGCGGGAAACTACGTGGATGACGGCTCTTATGAAACAGACGAAGAGCAAAAACTTCGTAACGAATCGCGCAAGATTTTAGGGCTGCCGCATCTGCGTGTGGCTGGCACATGTGTGCGAGTTCCTGTATTTACAGCTCATGGTTTGGCAATTAACGCAGAATTTGAAAAACCAATTTCTGTTGAGCGAGCAATCGAGCTGCTCAAAGATGCTCCTGGTGTGCACTATACGGATGTGCCGACTCCGCTCGATGGAGCTGGCAACGATGCCTGCTATGTAGGGCGTATCCGTGAAGATCAAAGCGCCCCTGAAGGGCACGGCTTGGAAATGTTTATTGTGGGAGATAATTTGCGCAAAGGTGCGGCGCTCAATACCATTCAGCTTGCCGAGCTGATTATTGCAGAGCTTCGCGAAGCCTAAGAGTTATTCTAGGAGCTATGAACCGCAACTAGCTGCGCATAGCCTTCTGTGCATGTGGGGCTATACACATTGTTCGCAGCGGTAAAGACATTTACTACGCTAAATACCCAGACCATTCGTCGTCAAAATCAGTGCGATAGTTGCTTGCAAAATTTTGTTGCTCAGAAATTGCATCAAACTCGCCTGTTTCATCGATATTTTGCACGATTAAGTGTGATTCATCTGGACGATGCTCGAGCACTTCGTGAACATACGAATTGAGCGCGTCTTCGAGAGAGACATCATGCCCAGCTCGCTCCGCCATGAACCATCGGTGATCTAAAAACTCATGGAAGAGCTGCGCTGGTTCAAGCTTAGCGCGCATATTCGGAGGAATAGCCTGCACAATCGGTTCAAAGACGTTCATCATCCAGTCATGCGCCACAAGACTCATTGGAGTATCCATCATATTATTTACGACTCTGAATTGCTCAATAGAGTTGAGCATACGACGAGCCTGCTTTTCTTGCACGTCCAGACCAGTGAGCTGCATGATCTTTCGAGAATAGTGCCCAGCGTCCACAATTCGAGGGCGGATCACAATGCTGTTGCCATCTTCCGTTGTGCGCATTGCCAACTCGCCTACGTCAAAACCTAAATCATTCAGACGGCGAATACGGTTATCGATTCGCCAACGATCCTGAGTAGAGAAACGCTCTTCACTCGTCAGCTCATTCCATAGTGACGAATAGCGTTCTTCTAGACGCCGCCCAACCCGAATTGCATCACACTCATCAGAAAGCACACCTCCAGCCTGTAGATCCATCAATTCGCCCACAATATTGACGCTGGCAACTTCAATATCATAGAGACGACGCTTCTCAGACATATGCGGATAAAATTCGCCAGTTTCAGCATCTACCAAATAGGCTGAAAATTCCTCAGCGTCACGCCTGAAAAGAGTATTGGAGAGGGAGACGTCACCCCAAAAGAATCCATGCAGATGCAGGCGCACGAGCAGCACCGCTAAAGCACCGATGAGACGCTCGGCAGTCTCAGGGCGCATACTCATCTGCCCAAACAAAATACGGTACGGCAAGGAGAACGCAAGATGGCGCGTCACTAAAGCAGAAGGCAACGGATTACCTTCCGTATCGCAACGCCCGCTCACCACTGCCACAGGTTCGACGCACGGAGCTTCGTCACGAGAAAGACGCCTAAGGGATTCGTATTCTCGCTGTGCTACGTTATCCGTAATTTCTTTAATTGCGAGAATATGCCCGTCAAGTTTCACAAATCGCACAACATGGCGGGAAATACCCCGCGGCAGCGAAGCAAGCAGACTTTTAGGCCAGTTCAACAGCGGAATATGCCAAGGCAAATCAAAGAGCGCTGCTGGCTGATCGGCAGACGTAATATGCAATGTGCGTTCCACGTGCAATTCTTCCTCTCGCTATATAACGAATAAAGAATATAGCACTGTGGGCGCTAGTACTTGAAGTGCCAGCGCCCACGCTATGAGAATAGCTTATTCACTTTTCCTATTCTCAGGCCTCTAAACGAGCGCCCGTGACTGCGGAGAAGTAGTGCACATGCCCTTCACGTGGCACAAACGTGAGCGAAGATCCAGCGGCAGGTACATTTTCCGGTGGGATGCGCACAGTGACTGTGGTGGAATTATCACCAGAGCCGAAACGCTCTGTCTCGCTCTCACTGCCAGCCACAGGCCCGTAAATATAAGCATCAGAACCGAGGTGCTCAACGAAGGAAATATCGAGCGGAATACCAGCAGCTGAGCCAGCAGGAGCAACTTCGAAGCCTTCTGGACGCACGCCAATAATCACCTTGCCATCGTCTTTTACTGCTGCTGCCACGTGTGCAGGAAGATCGAGCATAGCCTTGCCGAATACTGCCTTTCCATCAACCACACGCCACTGACCAAGGTTCATTGCGGGAGAGCCGATGAAGCCAGCCACGAAAGCATTCGCTGGTTTCGTAAACATTTCATCAGGAGTTGCAACCTGCTGAAGAATACCATCTTTAATGACGGCGATACGGTCGCCCATGGTAAGAGCTTCGGTCTGATCATGGGTCACATACAAGGTGGTGACGCCGAGTTCGCGCTGAAGCGAAGCAATTTGGGTACGAGTCTGCACACGGAGTTTAGCATCCAAGTTTGAAAGAGGCTCATCCATGAGGAAGACCTGTGGTTTACGCACAATTGCGCGACCCATTGCTACGCGCTGACGCTGACCACCAGAGAGAGCCTTCGGTTTACGATCAAGGTACGGCACGAGATCGAGAATCTTTGCTGCTTCTTCCACACGCTTACGAATTTCTGCTTTATCAACGCCAGCGATTTTGAGAGCAAAGCCCATATTATCGGCAACAGTCATATGCGGGTAGAGAGCGTAGTTCTGGAAAACCATTGCAATATCACGGTCTTTAGGAGAAACGTCAGTCACATCGCGATCGCCGATGAAAATCTTTCCAGAATTGACGTCTTCCAAACCTGCAAGCATACGCAAAGAGGTTGATTTACCACAGCCAGAAGGACCAACGAGAACGAGGAACTCGCCGTCACGAATCTCAAGATTGAGCTGATCGACAGCGGGAGTCGTTGCGCCAGGATAAACACGGGTGGCATGATCAAATGTAACTGTAGCCATTGCTACGCTTCCTTTCACCGACAGGTACGTGCCGGACGATCCGAGTGAAAGATGCTTATGCATCGGCAACATTCTACTAGCTATCTACAAAAAATCTAGCGTTTTTGCTAACTTTTTTAGATTTCTGCATCGAAATGATTCGAATGCTCTTCCAGCTCTGATTCTGGTATGAGCTTGGCTTACATGTATCCATGCGATTAATTGAAATTATTC
>CAUAGM010000011.1 GCA_958428545.1 uncultured Arcanobacterium sp.
ACACATACACATACACATACACATGAGGCAAAAGCATAGAGGTAACTGAAGGTAACTATGAGTACTCTCAACGCAATATATGAGCGCTCTCAGCACAACGATTGATACATATCATTGATACACACGTATCAAGGCAGCCAAGAAATTCAACGCACACCAACGCACGCAGATAAAATCCCTCACTGAAATTTCACGTAATATATTTCGAGGCACAGTATTTTCAAGAAATTATCAAAACCACAAAAAGGAGGAGTGAGGACGACGGAAAGAGAAGTTGGCGGCTACCGCCTGCTGCGCCAAATCGGCTTTGGCGGTATGAGCACAGTATATGAAGCAGTCAATGGCGGCGGAGATCACGTTGCTCTGAAGCTCCTACATCCCTCCATAGCAGCGGATGAAAGCTCCCGCCTGCGTTTACAACGAGAAGTTGCCGTACTGCGCAGAGTTCGAAGCCCCTACGTGGCTGAAGTAATCGATGCAGAGATTGACGGGATTGAGCCTTTTATCGTCACCGAACTCATCGACGGACTCACGCTCGAAAAAGACGTAGAAATGAACGGCATCTACACTGAAGAAGATCTGCTGCAGCTTGGCGAAAAGCTTGCACAGGCACTGCGCTGTGTGCACGAGTTGGGAGTTGTACACAGGGATCTCAAGCCATCGAATGTGATGATAGCCGATTCGCGCCCTGTGCTTATTGATTTTGGGATCGCACAAGACGTCAACGCAACGAGGCTCACCCAGCCAGGAGCCCTCGCACTCACGCCAGGATATTGTGATCCGCGGGTTTTGCGTGGAGAAGCACCAGATCGAGCTGCTGATTGGTGGGCATTAGCAGCAGTACTGGCCTTTGCCGCCTCAGGGGAACCTCCGTTTGGTTCTGGCGCAACCCCCGTTGTGCTGCAACGAGTAATACAAGGTGACGTGAGTTTTCCTGGCTTAGCAGAATCATCGGCACAGGCATTTCGCGCCGCGTTGGCTACCGATGTGCAGATGCGCTTGAGCTACCAAGATCTGCTCGAAGCTTTACGCGATCCATATGCATTCATTGCACCCACCTTAATCGCACCCGATCTGCCCCACAATAGATCAATCAACGACGAAATTCTCACCCACAAGCTGAGCACAGATAGCTTGCCCAGCCCTGAGCTGCGTGATAGCGATTTACTCAACACTTCGCTTCTCCATGACGCATTCCTCACTAGGCATAGCAATGAGGTGCCTGAAGGTGAGCCTCTTACCCTGCTTGCCCCCACGCCGATGATGAGCGACTCCCGAGCAGTTGTTTCAGATACACCATATGCACCTGCTGAAGGTGACCACATCTCTAGCGACGAAAGACTTCAACTTCCAGCGCCCTCTTGGGCACGCTCACCCAAGAAAGTGCGTCTCATATTGCTTATCACATGGTTCGCATTAGTATTTTTTGGTTCACGCTTTCCGATTATGGCCTGCGGAGTATTCGTCTTTGCGGTATTTATTTTTGATGTGATCGGACGCTCAGCAGAAGATATGCGAGATCGCAGATTACGCCGCGGCGAGCCTAAAAGACGTGACGGACTAATTGCTGCAATCCGTTCACCAATAGCGCTACTCCTTGCTGCACTTCGTACGATTGGAGCGGTGGCAGTTGTCGGAATAAGCGTCTACTGCGGCCTAATGATCGCAGCCACGATTTCACATGGAACTCTCGATTTTTCGTATATAAACCTAGAACCCTTTGGCACTGCTACTACTGCTCAGAGCACTGGCTCGCTACCTCATAGCAACGATCTGCTGAAAGAAGGCGGCCTACCAGAATGGGCTGCAGCTGCCAGCGGAATTTTTTCCTGCGGAGTATGGTTTTTCCCTCGAGGAAAATACGCTCGTGAAGGCGCACGATATACCCTTGGCGGAGCAGCAGCATCATCTACGCCTCGGATTGTGTGGACGATAATTGCCGTTACGGTTCTCCTCTGGAGCGCCTACATTGCCCTAGGTGCAGATATTGCAGTTTCATGGGCCCCACTATCACATGCATTCCATTTTCTTTCCTAATTTCATATACACGTAGCGACAGCTTCCTATATTCATTAGGATAAGAACAGAAAAGCCGATGATACCAAAGCATTTATCGAAGGACGATAATGGGATCAAATCAGACTCCAGGAACCACAGAAGCAAAGCTGACGAAGGCGCAACGGCGTATGCTCAAAAACGAAAAAGTTCGCCTTCTTCGTGAACAGGAAGCTAAGCGCAAGAAGCGCAACAGAATTATTCTCATCACCTCAAGCATTATCGCCATACTTCTCATTGCTTTTGTGGCGTTTAAGATTGTGACGGCGTCGTCAGAAGTTGCTGCAGCAAAAAACGTCAACAGTGCGTACGGCGTCTACGTCACAAAAGACGGTAAGGCAAGCGCAGAGCCAAAAAGCGGGGTTCCCATCGTCACCATTTACGAAGATCCTACTTGCCCGCACTGCATTGAGCTTCATACGGCAATGGCAGCAGCAATGGATAAACACATTGCTGCTGAAGATATCCAGTTCGAGATTCGAAATTCTGGAATCGGGCCGATTGGGCAACAATACATCAAGCAAAGCACTTGGGGTGCGATGTCTACTTTCTATATCGCAACTCACGAGCCTGAGAAATATCGGGCTTATCATGACGCCTTAATGGATCAAACCTCTGGCTTATATGCAGCTATAAGTGCCGCCGCCAGCGGAAAAGGCGAGGTGCCTGACGTTGAATTCCTGAAGAAGACGGCAATTGCTGCAGGCGTCTCAGATAACGTCGCCTCCGATATGGCAGCTGCTCTTACCAGACCTGAATGGACGAATTACAACGCTAAGACGCTTGAAGCATTCCGTGAAAATATGAAAAAAGTCGGAACGCCAGCAATTTTGCTCAACGGTAAAGAAATAGATTCTAAGACGTATGGCGGGCATGATTCGGCAGCAATTGCTGCGTGGCTCGATAAAGTAGCTGCTGGCGAAGCTGAGTAATTAGACAATACGAAGCCCGTAAACGTGAATCTACCTTAGACGCATCACACACGCTCATGAAACTTGTATAAGCGCAGGCACACACGAGCGGATGTGAAAATGATGAGATACGCAAGCAGATAAGAATAAGCAAAGCGCTGCGAGTTGGCGTAAGCGCATCTATTCTGGCATTATTGGAAAAGCAGTTCGTATTCGCATATATCTTGTGCTGATTATGCACAAGATTCATGCAGACGAGCATACGCCTCTTTAGCTCAGTTGGTAGAGCACTCGCCTTGTAAGCGAGCGGTCATCGGTTCGAGTCCGATAGGGGGCTCGTATTAGGGTTTGAAAATGAATTGTTTGATTCCGCAGTCGTCAACCTCAGTCGCAGAAACTTCATAAACGTCGTTAATAAGTTGCGGTGTCAAGATTTCCACAGGTTTCCCTTGAGCATGCAACCGACCGTTTTTAAGAATAATTGTGTGATCGCAATAACGCGCAACAAGGTTGAGGTCGTGCAAGATGATGACCGCAGTGTCACTAACTGCTTTTATGATAGAAAGGATCTGGTGCTGGTATTTGACGTCTAGGTGATTGGTGGGTTCGTCAAGCAACAAGCACTTGCATTGCTGGGCTAGCGACCGGGCGATGAGTACGCGCTGGCGCTCGCCGCCAGAAAGCGTATCAATATAGCGGTCTTTGGCGTACTCCATGCCGACGGCGTCCAGTGCCTGCAAAGCAATATCGCGATCTTTTTTAGAGTACCCCTGCACGTCTTTCCGGTGCGGTGCTCTGCCCAGCAAGACAAGATCGAATACACTGACCCGATCCATGTCGTGCTCGAATTGGGAGACTACCGCGATTTGTCTGGCTATCTGGCTTGAGCGCAGTTCGCTAGCAGGTCTGCCGTTGATTAGTACTCTACCCTCGGATAGCTTTTGCGCAGCGAACATGGCCCGCATAAGGGTAGTTTTACCAGACCCGTTCGGGCCGGCCACACCTATTATCTTGCCCCGTGGGACTTCGAAAGTGATGTCGTCAAGGATTTGGGCAGAACCGTAGCGGACGCTGGCATTTTCTATCGCGAGGGGAGAGTTTTTCATTTACTGGTTTACTTCCCTAGACTTTGGAGTTTTTCTGCTAGGTCGATTGTGCCGTGAATGGCCGACGGCGAGGCATAGGCTACGGCGGATTCCGCATACAAAATGTTGTTATTTCGTACTGCCTTCATGTCGTTGAAGCCAGGGATTTGTTGTAGGCGTTCCAGCGAGCTTTCCTTGGTTGCGCCGCCCATTCCAGTGAGCACGACGATCACGTCTGGGTCGGATTTGACGAATGCCTCTGGTGCGATTGGACCTTGGTGTGGGTGGTATTTAGGGTCTACTGCTGTTACCAAGTCGAGGGTTTTGTTGATTTCACCCATTATTCCCTGCTCGCCATAGCTGAATAATTCGGCATCTTCTCCGTAGTAGTAGGCATAGGCAACTTTGCGTTGTCCGCCTATTTTTTCTTCAGCGATTTTGTCAAGCTGAGATTTGAGGTTTTTGACTGTGGCATCTGCCTTTTCTGAGGTACCCATGAGCCTACCTAGCTGGGTGACTTCGCCGAGGATCGCGTCGAAGGTTTCGTTCGCTGGTTGCTCTGGGTAGAAGTAGGAGCATTCAGGTGCATCAACGATGGCGGGGATGCCCTTTTCTGCCACTGCGGAGGGAGTGCCCTGTTCCATTCCGAATCCGCCGCCGTAGACAAGGTCAGGTTGTAGCTTCATGAGGGCTTCCATAGAGATAGACTCATCAGACAGTACGTCAATGTTGTCAGCGCCAGTGCCGATCCACCCTGGAGGTTCTTCACCCCATTCGTTAGCTCTTCCGATTATGGCGTCTTCAGCTCCGGCGGCGTAAAGGTATGCTAGGCCGGTTACACCCATAGATACTACTTTCTTGGGCACAGTGGTGAAGGTATTTTCCACGCCGCAGTTCTTGATCACTACCGGTTTCGTGGCATCGTTAGCAGTTGGGGTAGCCGAACTGGTGTTGGAGTCTGCGTTGTTGGTATTTGAACAGCCGCTAACTACTCCGGATGCCAGCAGCAGGCTAAGCGCTGAGGCAATTACTTTTGCGTGTTTCATCAATTATCCTTTCTTATTTGGAGTATTTTTTAATCAAGCTCATAAGCATTGGGGTGCCCACCAGTGCCGTTAATATTCCGATAGGTAGTTCAGCGGGACGGATAATTACTCGCGTGCAGGTGTCGGCCACTACTACCAGCAGTGCGCCGCAAAGCGCGGATACTGGCAGGGCTGCGCGAGTGGTGGATCCGACTAAGTGTTTGGCTATATGTGGAACCACCAATCCTACGAATCCGATCGCACCTGTTAGCGAGACCAGCACTGCGACGGTCAATGCCACCACCACGAACAGTAGATTTCGGTATAGTCGGGGGCTGGTGCCAAGAGAGATGGCGGCATCGTCACCCAAATTCAAAACGTCTACCCGGCGTCCCCAGGTTAGGAAACATAAGAAAGCGACGGCGACTGCTATGCCTGCCAAAGCTGTGTCTTTCCAACTGGCGGTGGATAGCGAGCCCAGGGTCCAAAACAGTACCGACCGGGTTCCCGCAGCATTTTTTGCCATCAAGGTGATTAAGCTGGTTACTGCGGAGAATAAGTAAGTCACTGCCATGCCAGCGAATATGATCCGTGTTGGCGTGATCCGTCCTCCCGCAGAGGCGAGCAGTGTCACTAGAAGTATCGAGGTGAGCGCCCCTAAAAAGGCTCCTACCGTTATTCCCAGCGAGGCCAGTACGCTACTTGATGCGCCCAACACAATCACGGCCGCCGCACCTGCAGAGGCACCGGAGGATATTCCTAAAATGTAGGGGTCACCCAGCGGATTGCGTAGAAGCGATTGTGTTATTAAGCCGCATATGGCTAATCCGGCACCCACAATCGCGCCCAAAATTGCTCGTGGGATACGGACTTGACCGATTATTTGGGTATCCACGTTGACGCCGCCTTGGAACGCCTGCCTGGTCAGCGTGGCGATGACGCCGTCCATCGCCGATTGCAGCGATATGTTGGTTGCGCCAACTACCACTGCAAGTATGAGCGCCGCAATGAGTAGCAGGGCAAGCGAGAGGCAAAGAATAATTCGTTGGCATTGGGTTCTTAACATGATAGGTGTGTCATCTCGTTGTGGAACATCGCCTGCGCAGTGATATTCAATGGGGTTTTCGCTGCTTGAGCATCTGCTGCCTGGGAGCTTGATGCCTGCGTGCTGACTGCCTGTACGCGAAGGTAATTCCATAGTCTTTCGGCATGGGCGATGCGAATGGTCGGCACTGTGGCCCCTTCATGGCCTCCAGAATCTGTATAAAACCAGCAAGTTACTTTCCCACCCAGCTGGTTTACCCGGTCCTTTAGGGCTTTTGCGTGTGAAATTCTGGTGACGGCATCCGAACAGTATCCAATGATTAGCCAGTTTGTGCCGGCTAGACAATCAGGGGTGGCATGGCATTCCATCGGGTCTTCAGACTCCATAAAGGCCGCCCAGTCCGTGGTACGCGGGTCGCCGTACTCTGGGATCCACTGTCTACCAAGTTCGGTTAGTGCGATATCTTTTGTGGTGCTTATGGGTACTCGGCAAACAATCTGCTCAGCAAGCCCACAGTGACGAATAGCCGTGATGGATGCAACTAGTGCCCCGTGCGACATGCCATGTAAAACCGTGGTGTTCGGTTTGCAAATTCTTGCCGCATGCAGAAGTCTAACCGCAGCCACTAAGTCCTGACGTACGCGCGATCTGCCGTTTCGGATTGCACTTAAGTGCCAGCATTTCCCGTATTCGTTACCTCCACGGGTGTGCACAAATGCAATATTATAGCCGTGCTTTAACCAATGTTCATACACTTGCGGACTGTAAATGGTGTGGTTAGATTCTCCGAATCCTCCATAAACATGCACTATTGTCGGCTGCGGATTTGCGGCAAGCGATCCAGCGAGAGCGGTGCCAAAACAGTCAATCGGAATGATAGTCCCATCGGTCGAAATTGCGTGTAACTGTTGATGCGTTAGCGTCGAAGGTATCAAATCAGCAAAGTGTTCCGATGGTGGTGAAGATTCATATACGAGGCTTCCGGTGCCCCTGTCTAGCAGGTAGATATTGGGAGGCAATATGGAAGATGAGATCTGAACACGAACGTTAGTGGCAGACGCCTCTAGCGGAACTACGTGGCAGCCACCTGGTAGAGCATCGCCTGCTATATATGTCACCACGCCCAGTTTCGACGTTTCGCACGTTAGAGCTTCCCTGCCATCCACGTATCCGCCATAGACGCAACCAGAGCCGACATCGGCGGTGGGGCCGGTGCAATCACGCGCGATAGTGTTCACGCATGCCTTCCATTCGGGGTAAAAAATTTTTCCGCTGGGCAGTCGAATCGTTCCGCTAACTCGAATAATATGCGACCGAAAGGCTTGCGATTGTTGTACGGCATTCAATCGTGCGGCAGATCCGCAATCCTTATCTTGCAGCCACATCGAATTCCTCGACCTTTCTCAAATGCGTCGATTACTTTGTTTCGGAAAGAAACTACGCTTATATTTATGTAAGGGTAGCCTAACCTAATTATATAGATTTATGCTAGTTTCACACAAGGAACTACTTAGAAAGGAGGAGAGTGATGGAAAAGCTGCAAATCGTTGAGATCGAAGAAACTAATACCGATCAGATCACGGTTCCACATTGCCATCATGCTGCAACGCAGCAGAGCTTCGCGTGGAAGTAAGACCCATGTGGCGCGATCAGTCTTCGCTCTGATCTCGCCGTAATACTGATAGGTAAGGGAGGCCGGAGTCGTGTGGCAGGTGTGTGCTCAATTAAGACCAATCGATTCGAACAGTTGTTTGCTTACGTGTGCTGATGGGCGCGATCTAGTGCTTTTAATGGATGCCGTAAGTGTCTTACTGGCATTGCGTAGCGCGCAGAGTGAACAATCAACAGAACCACTCGGCGAGTCTCTGGCTACGGCACTAAAAAAACATGGTTGTTTTATTGAAGTCGCCGAGACTTGCAAGCCGGATCCGTCTCCCTTGCCTGCACATAACTGTAGTGCCGGTGACCGTGAAACTGCTCTATCTGAAACTAACGCAGATACGGTCAGTGGCATGGAGACTGTAGGTACGCTCAGTTTCAACGCTGATACAACAGATGATGCTGCAGTTTCTGTA
This sequence comes from uncultured Arcanobacterium sp., assembly GCA_958428545.1. Classification (GTDB taxonomy): domain Bacteria; phylum Actinomycetota; class Actinomycetes; order Actinomycetales; family Actinomycetaceae; genus Arcanobacterium_A. Next base: position 8,197 of record CAUAGM010000011.1, read on the forward strand.
ATGGATTCCAATGTCATCGTATGCGGTGAACGTGTTTTGGGGGAGTTAATCGCCAAAGGCTTGCAGGAAGAAGGCGTTCAAGCATTTTATTCTGCCAAGTCTGTTAGAGAGTGCGCCTATCAGGTTTTCGACGGCGGCACCTTGGTGGTCTGCCGAGGTGATCAAGCGCCTCAAGTTTTTGCGCAAATGATAAGTGATATTTCTGGGCTGAATATTTCGCTTATAACCATCGACCACGACGTGAAACACCTACTTGTCGGCCCTGCGGTGTTAAACGGGGTGGGCGCAACATATCAAGATGCGCTTTTGCGATCAGCAGGCACCGCAACCAGAAATGACGTCTTCCAGGCAAAGCTTGGTCATCCGCTATGGGACACTACGTTGCTGCACCTTATTAGCTCCGCTGCGCTAGTGACTCAAGCAGCTCGGTTAATTAAAGACATCACCACCAGTACCGTAGACTTTGCGAAATCTAGCCCTATGGATACCATTTGGGCGATTAACAAGGCAGGTGAGCTGACGGTGCACGCGGTTCTGCCTGTAGAACTGGTTATGAGCCAAAGCGACCGGGTACCGATCCATCCGCCGTCATTCGTGGTCGATAAGCATTATGGAATAGTCAAAGAAATAACCACAGTACGCCACAGCAGCTACATGCCTGACTGTTTGTACACCACGCAGGCACGAACGGCAGATTTGCGCCGCACCGCAAACTATGTGAACACCGTTTTTTGCCAGGGATCTACGCTCATTCCCGCCAACCTTGCGGATACGAAGAAAGAAGAACTCATTCGTGGCACCCAACTAGCGGCAATCGGTGAATCGGTTGAACGCTACTGTTCTAACCTCATTGATCTAAAACCAGTGTTGCACGGTTCGTACCAGGAGCTGAAACAAAAAGGTATTCCGTTACTGGCACCCGAAGAAATCGTATTATTTTCTGATGAACAGTATCGGCAGCACGGTTTTCCATTCGTGAAATTCGATCGAAACCTTCCGGTTGGCTGGGTAGAAGGTACTTATTACGATGACGAGACCCCAGTTTTTGTTCCCGCTTCACTTGTCTATGTGAACTGGCACGCCAACCAGCATCGCAATGCTCCCAGAATAAATTTTCCCGCGTTTGCTGGGGTGGCAGCAGGCACCAACTATGAACAAGCGGTGCTATCGGGGCTCAGCGAAGTAATCGAGCGTCATGCCACCATGGTTTGGTGGCTCAATGCTTTTCCTCTGCCTCATATTGAACTGCTGCCAGAGCATCTCAGATTATTTGAGGGAACCTGCGAACCACTTCGTGCAGGTTTGATTCACCTAGACAACACTTTTGATATTCCTGTGCTTGCTGGAGTAGTCCACAACGATACATCACAACTGGTGCATGTTGGCTTTTCTTGCAGAGCAACAGTCCAAGAAGCTGCCCTGAAGGCGTGGAGCGAAGCACTCACCTTACAAGAAGGCGCACACGATCTAGCCAATCCAGATGGAGTTCACTGGCAGGCAATACGCAAAGGTTTGCTGCCGGGAAGATCTTATAAGTCATGGCGAAAAGATCGCCGCTATCTTGACGATTTTCGCGTAGACTTCAAAGATGTGGACGACTTGCTAATCCAGCAAGAAGTTTTCCTTGACCCACGCGCGGTGGAAAGGGTACGCCCACTACTAGATTTACAGCCTACAAAACCCATCTCCGCTATTGTTGAAATGCCTAGTGGGAAGCTTGGAGATTACGTAGATCGGGTGCATAAACGCGGCATGAGGATAATTACTGTAGATATCACCTCAAATGATGTGGCTAGCTGCGGGTTGCGGGTAATTCGTACCCTCATTCCAGGTACGGTGGGCAACACACCTGCTGCATTCCCGTATCTGGGTAACAGTGTTGTTACTGACGAAGCGGTAAAACTCGGGTGGTTTGGTGAACCGAAGGCAGAGCGTGCCTTAAACATGTTCCCAATGCCTCACGCGTAAGCAAGAAAATATGCTTAATTAGTAGTTATAGAGGAGTGGGAAAGAATGTTTACATCTCAACGTCTGGTAATGCGCGCTGCTGGGCTTACTGGGTGGTTGCTCCTGCCGGCGATCACTGCCGGTATTATGGTTTCGGGACTTTTCATAGCGACGGCATTGTGTAATGCCCATTTGTTCACTGAGCTGTTGAGCAGCCGCCGAATCACCACGATAGTGGCTTTGATAGCAACTATAGCAGTGCTGTTAATTGTGCGACCGCTTGTGGAAGTACTGCGACAGCTGCTGGAGAACCGGGCTGGGCTGGTGGTAAAGCGTAAACTTCGGCAGGCTTTGCTAGCTGAAGTGGAGTCGCGTGGGCCGATGCGCTTCGGTTTGGGTCGGTCTGGGCAAATACAGTCAGTGATCACGGACGGAGTGGAAGCGTTGGAGCCCTACTTCGTCAAGTACTTCACACAGCTAGCAGTTACATTCGTAACTGCCATCACCCTTACAGGGATAATCGCAACTGTTAGCCCGCTTATCGCCATCATCTTGTTGCTGTGCGGTGTTGCTATTGTTGCTATCCCTCGAATATGGGACAGGGTGTTGGCTGAACGTGGACAATCACATTGGCAAGCCTATGAAAATCTGAATGCTGATTTTGTGGACGCCATGATGGGAATGTCCACTTTGAAATCTTTTGGCGCAGCCCAGGCACACGGGGATAAACTCAACCGACAATCTCGTCAGCTTCTCACCACCACTATGGGGCAATTGCGTTTGTCCCTGGGAGAGACTGGGCTATCTGGAATGATGAAGGTACTCGGGCCAGCATTAGGCTTGGTGCTATCGATACATTTGATCCTCCACAATCAATTGCCGGCTGAAAAACTATTTATGATCACTCTTTTAGCCATCGAAGTTTATCGTCCATTTACTGCGCTTTCAGCCTCTTGGCATGAAGCATTTTTTGGGATTTCAGCCTTGCCGGCGATGAGCGAGTTGTTTGATGAAGTTGCAACAGAACCTGATCATCTCTCAGCAACTCCCACAGCCCAACCACCACGCTCTCGGTTTGTGCCAGGTGAAACTAGAGCAGAGCCTGGCTCTCTAATCACGTGCAATTCGGAGGTGTTATTCAACGACGTTGGCTACACCTACCCGAACCGCACAGAGCCAGCCTTAACCGGTGTTAATTTTTCTGTTCCATCAGGTAAAACGACGGCGCTAGTAGGGCTATCCGGATCTGGCAAATCTACCGCTTTGGGGCTGTTGATGGGATTTGATAGCCCAAGCGAAGGCAGTATCACGATAGGAGGTGTAGCAGCTGAGGAACTTCATATAGCCCAAGTGGCCACTCTAGTGCCTCAAGATCCTATTATTTTTCCAGGCACGGTTCGCGATATCTTGGCGGAGGCCAACCCAGTTGCCGATGACACTGAAATCATGCGAGCCTTGCAACTAGCCGAGGCTACCCAGTTGCATAGAGAAAACGACGGCGAAGCAGAATTTAGCGTTTTGGATTTACTCATTACCGAGCACGCGCAGAACCTCTCTGGGGGCCAAAAACAGCGGCTTGCTATCGCTCGCGCGTTAGTGCGGCACTGTCCACTTCTGATTTTGGATGAGTCAACTTCGGCGCTAGATTCTCAAACAGAATCGATTATATTGAAAAACATCCGTGCTGCCTACCCAGAACTGACGCTCCTTATCGTTACCCACCGCATAGATGTGGCCGCAGGAGCAAACCATGTTGTCGTTATGGAAGATGGGCGGGCCTTGTGTGTGGGGAATCCATCCGAATTGGCCAAGTCGAGTAACGCTTGGTCGCGCCTGGTCACCACCCAGTTAGGAGTCCGCCAATGATCATCATCTCCAACGATTTCATTGCTTTAATGAAACGTTTGCGCGAATGCACGCCGCTCTTTGCCGCCTCAACTGTTGTGACCGCTCTCGCACAACTTACCGTTGTTGGCGTATCTGCAGGTTCGGTGTGGATATCCACTCAGTTTCTGCTGGATTTCAATGCCGATTTGAGCGGACTGATTGCCTTGGTCTTCGCTTTGGTGACTGGGCACGCGGTGAGTACGCTTTTTGAGGTTTGGTGGTCGCACGAGGTGGCTTACCGGATTTTACATACCCTGCGCGTGCACATCTATTCGTCAATAGAACGAATTGCGCCTCTAGGTTTGCAGGGTAAACGTACAGCCGATATTGCCTCGGCGGCAATGAATGATGCTGAACAACTGGAGTGGTTTTACGCCCATACAGCCTCGACAGCCATATGCGCAGTTATCTGCCCATCTCTGACGACGGTGTGTTTGGTGGCGTTGATCGGACCATTGGGATTGGTCATGCTTCTGCCAACGATCGCCATGGTTGTGTTCCCGTTTTTGCTGATGCCGATCCAGCGCAGGCAGGGTGCGCAGCTCCGCAGTGAGCTTTCCCAATTGCGGGTGTGCTCCTTGGATGCCATACAGGGGCAGCGTGAGTTGCGTTCGTTGGGCTTAGTGGAAAAACAAAACCAGATCATACTGGATTTAACCCATCAGGTGCAGGTCACTAAGAATGCCCAGACTCTGCGTAAAGCATGGGAGTCTGCTTTTTGCGCGATTTCCACGACTATAGCCTCCACTTTTTTGCTAATCGTCCTGACAGGGTGGGTGTTGGACGGACGGTTCGATCCTGCTCTACTCCCGATCTCTGTGGTAGTTGCCGCTTTGATCCCTACCCCAGCAACAACCTTGGTAGGGATGCTCGGTAGGGTGGGCGAAATCGGAGCTTGTGCCCGCCGAATCAGAACTGTTCTGGAGGCAGAAGACCCCATTCCTGCCGCGGCACAAAAGCATCATTCTGTAGTGCCTGGTGAGGAAGGTGAGCTGGTTATTGAGAATGTGAAGTTCGGCTATAGTCCTGGTACTCAGGTGATTAACAGAATATCTTTCACTGCCTCTCCGAAGCGCTCTATAACCATCGTGGGTAAGTCTGGAGCAGGTAAAACTACTTTGGCCAATTTAATCATGCGCTATCTGGATCCACAGTCTGGGCAGCTGCGATTCGATGGAACTAATTTGCGAGCCTTTGAACCAAACCACTACCGTAAACGTCTTGCCTTGGTTCCGCAAGATTGTCACATATTTGCAGGAACTATCCGAGACAATCTTGTGCTGGCCAGACCCGAGGCCACCGACGACGAAATCTGGCAGGCTCTTAAATACGCTGATATTGGCGAACTTGTTTCACACATAGGTGGTTTAGATGCTCCCGTAGGAGACCGTGGCACTACGCTCTCTGGGGGAGAACGCCAAAGAATCGGGATCGCTAGAGCATTTTTGCGAGATCCTGATCTGCTGGTTCTTGACGAGCCTTTGGCTAACATCGATCCGTTCTTAGAGGCATCAATCGCAGACAATATTCGCAGCATTAGAGCGAAGCGGACCACGATCGTTATCGCCCACCGGCTCACCTCCATAAAAATCGCCGACCACATCATAGTGCTTGACGAGGGCAAGATAGCTGCCCAGGGGACACATGAAGAATTGAAACAACACCCGATCTATCAAAAATTGTTGGGCGGTCAGCTCAACGGCAGTGCATAGATCCTATAGTGGTGACGAATTTCCAGTTAGTTAGGAAAATTTAGGTGCTCTTGGGTGAATTTGCTGTATGACAAAACCGTATTATCGGGCAGGATGCACCCATTTTCTCCTGTTTTGCACCCACCCAACTGAAATCCACACCCACCTAGCGTTTTGCATCAAAATGAGCGTCTAAGTATCCATATAGTAATCCTACTTAGGTGATATTATTCGAAACCTTGACTTCCCCCCCCAGCTATACAATCTTCTCCAGAATCTACAGACATAACACATAGATTCTGCTTAAATCTCGAAAAGTTGATTCGAATCAAACGCAAATCAATTCGACTCAACGCCTTTCGCACATAGGAGAAAAATGGCTGACTACGCAACTTCGTTTACGCTAGCACCTGGAGAAAGTAATGTATCTGGCGTAAAAGTTTCACCTTCTTTACTTACCCCATACCTCAAGGGTGAATTAATGTGTTCCTCTACTCGCCTAGTCTACAAAGTACCAAACACACTTTTAGGTCTTATTCCACTTGGCGCTGAGGAAAATACGATTCCACTCAAATCAATTGCCTCTGTTAATACTTCTACTAAATTAAAACCCGCACGTCTACTCATTGGACTTATCTTTTTAATCTGTGGCTTATCCAGCATCACCTCATCGCTACCAGCAGCAGTGATTCTTTTCCTTATTGCGGCTATCTTACTTGCAATGAGCTTTCCCGCTTCATTAAACGTTGTGAATCACGCAGGAGGAATAACGAGTGTAACTGTTTCAGTATTAGAAAAAGGCACACTTCAAAAATTCGCTAAAGACCTTCAAAATCGCGTGTTTGCCGACCTTGAAGCCACTCGTCATGATGAAGCAATGTCTGCGCGCCTCATGCAAACGCAATTACAGCAGATGCAACTGCAACAAATGCAGCAGGCAAATATACAAAATTCACAGCAACCACAGCAAAAGAATTAACTCAGCCTCTAAAATCACTATATTTTCAGATCGTAGATTTTTATAATCTGCGATCTGTTTTTCTTCTGCATCACACCTCAGCTTCTTGGTGCGTAGCTAACGCCATCGCATCTCCCGTAATAAAACCTTGCTGCACGGGCAGTATCGCCATATGCCCAATGAAGAAAACCTGTAGGGCAGTCCTTTCTTTTTCAGGTAAAGGGGCGGGTATCTACTAAATCAGTAGATACCCGCCCCGTGCCTAAAACGAGCTATGTGATACTTCTTCAAGCTGCCATAACTCTTTGCGTTTTTGGCGGTAACCATAAAGCGGCGGCTGCACTCATCAAAGCCAGCACACCTACCGTTGCTGCTATCCAATCCATCTTCGCCCATGCCGGAATTGGGCGACCAACATCAGTCGCATCTACCCCAGCACCAAACGCGATAAAGAAGTAAATCAAGCACGCAAGAGAAACCAGCCATAATAAAGCGATTGTTGCCTTCCCTACGCGAAGGTCAAGATTTGATTTAGCAAGCAAGACAATTGCACTTACAGGAACTGCAAACGCAATAACGAACGGAACTCCTGGCAGGGGGAGGGCTAAAGCAGTAAACGCAAGCGCAGGCCAAACTGTGAGTGCAATACGAACATCAATAGAATTCATCATGAACTTCTCCTCACGGATTACATTTGGCGGCTAAATCGTTGGGAATATCGACATTAACTAAGCCATTCGCCTTAAAACCATCATGTTTTGCTAGTGCTTCGGTGCTAACTAGTGGTAGTTCACTAGGAGTTGCTTGCGCGACCGCATCAGCAATCTGTTGTTCCGTAGATCCTTGGTCTTCATTAGCGAAAGCCAAGCCTTGCATCATACCTATTGCACTAATGCTTAACGCGATTGATAGTGCTAATCCAGTAAGTGCCTTCCGGTGGAATCTATTAACCATGAATGTTCCTTTCATCATGCCATCACTGGTTGTGGGTTACGCAGAATGAGAATATGAACTGCAATCTCTCTTTAGAGATACTGCTAATTAAACACGCGCACATGGTGGCGCAACACCGATATGTATCGGTATTCGATACCGACATTCGTCGGTATACTTCAATAGCATGATCGCGCTATATGAGGAATTCCACTGGAAAACACGTAGCCCCCCGCTCACCAAGACTGAATCTGACGAGGGGACGTCTACAACGGATTGCGATCTAAGGGCACGATTGCGATGACGATGCTGCCGATCTTCTCTGTACTCTTTTATTTGTTTTGATGTTGCCTGCTGGTCTTACTGACGTGCTAGAGCATGATGTTATCCGCCTCCTACATGAGAATTGGATATCTGCCGTGTGCCAACTTACCTCCCCCTCCCAAAATGCTACTTCATGAGTTTTGGAAGGTGAAGGCATATCTTTGATCTTTCTTCCCGAAAGGGACGACCACAAAAGCCCGTATCTTCAAGGTTCCAGTTCGTTTAGACGGCACTCCCACCAGTCGAAGTCAATCTCGCAAATACCAAACCTAACACCGAGGTGTCTGATGCGTTTCTCGATGTGCTCGTAATGCGCCATGTTTATCCAGTTGTGGTAAGTAATTTATTCGGTAATTCCTGCTTTGATGGCAGTAATGGCTAGTTCTCCGCGTGTAGCGCATCCAGTACGTTCGAGTATTTCAGAGACGTAGGAGCGGATCGTAGCTTCGCTGAGTTTAGTTTGCCGAGCAATGTTTTTATTTGCGAGAGCTTTCAAGAGTAGCTGGAATACAGGGCGCAAACGGTCTGGTAGTGCGTCTACTGCTACAATAAAATCTTTGTACTCTTCTTTGGTGTGCTGTATATGCCCGTACGCTGTAGTAAGTATTTCGGTTGGGCGTGGCGCCATGACGCGCTGCCCACTATAGGCTTTGCGGATCAGCTCGGCGAGTTCTGGCGCGAGAATATCTTTAGTGAGGAATCCACGCACGCCAGCTCCGATAGCTTGCCCGAGAGATTCTTCATGCTCGAACGCAGTGAGCATAATAATTGTCATGGCCGGGTATTCTTCACTGATACGCCGAGCGGCTTCTATCCCGCTCATCACCGGCATATCCACGTCTAAGAGAACGACGTCCACCCGATGGAGAAGGAGCTGGTCAAACACTTGCGCACCGTTAGTAGCGGTCGCTACCACATTCAAACCGTCTTGGTGATTAAGCAGGCTCGCTAGCCCTTCACGAATGATCGAATCATCATCGGCAAGTAGAATTCTAATCTCGTTTTCCATAGCGTTATTCCTTTGCCTTCTTTTCTACTGGCATATTTTCATGCGTAGCTCTCGTGTTTTCTTCAGGCATGGGTGCATACGTGGGCAGGGTTATGTAGGTCACCCATTGCTGCCCGATATTGCTGGAATCAATAGTGCCGCCTTCAGATCTGATTTTACTGCTAAGGTTTGCTAGCCCGTACCCACTGCTCATACTTGGGATAGCTGGCTGGCTAGCGATCTGGTTGCTGAGGGAAATTGCAAGTATGCCAGGAGTGGCATGCGTTTCTATCTCAAGATTCGCCTCAGAGCCAGCAGGAGCATATTTAAGAATATTAGAGGCACATTCTCGGATAGCTAAAGCAGCTACGAGACGTTGTTGGCGCGCGAGTACAGTATCAATATCGCTATCAGTGCTGGTTTCTAACATGATGTTTCTGGTTTTCAGCATGGCTGTTACCTGAGTGAGCACGTCAAATAGCGAGGTTTCGCGTGCCGCCGTGTCGATAGAAAGAATCATCGGGCGGATACGCCGAGAGGCACTCGTTGCCACACTTATTAACGCGTCTAATTCACTGGCAAGATCAGGATGGTGAACCTTGAGATCTTGAGCAAGCACTGCCACATGAGCGAGATCTTTCGCTGTCGTATCATGGAGCTGGCGAGCCAATTCCTGTTTGATTTGCACCGCAGCATCACGAGCCTGTTCCTGTTGTATCTCAGCTAGAATTCGGCGAGAGTTCTGCCAACGCAAGGCTAGACCAATTATTAAAGTTAAAGAACTGACTATTATTGAGCTAAATAACTGTAACTGAGGTGTGGCGCTGACCGCTATCGACACTACTGCGTCTATTATCATCACGCTAATAGCTGGAACAATCCAAGAACGCATCAGCCAGAATACCAGCGCAATTGATATACCGAAACCAGGAGCTGTAAAACCGCCAATCACGTCACACGCATTTGCCGTGATATAGCAGACAATAAACAAGAACTCACAAACCTGAAAAAACCCAGCTAAAGCAAACAGGATTGATAAACCAATAATAGGTAGCACGTGGCGGATATCGAAAGCGTATATACCAAACCTAACACTAAGGGCATCAATAACTATGAATGCGACAGTAGCGGTGACAAACAGTACTGGCTGCGCCACACGCGAACGTATATAACGGGGGAAGAAATAATCCAGCATCACTAGCAACTATATCGATCATCTAGCGTGGACGATACACCTCACACCCACGCAAATTCGGAAAGAACGAGCATATCAGTGGAATAACACGAGTGGCTGGCTCAACAGTCTCGTTGGAGACTACGCGTACGCTCAAGGAAGATTCCATCTCTGAACTGACGTTAAGCGTGATTGTGGTTGGGGCTGCAGGCAGAGCAAAAGCTAACACGCTCATTCCTGCTACAAGACTTGCACAACGCATTCTTTCTTTCCTTTCATTCCAAGACAACCTTGGTAACTGACTTTCCGAGTCTACGAACACTACACCCCGTATGTATACCGACGAATGTCGGTATAAGTAACCGACATTCGTCGGTATCGCACACCCAGCAAAGCAGATAACGTGAAAAAGTCCGCCCAGCCAACCATCCTTAAGGAAGGAAACAACTCGTGAAGAATTGGATTGACACCCACGTATGGGGCGTCGCTGCAGTGCTGACGCTTGCCTTATCTCCAGTAATCATTTGGGGTGCATGGAGCATTATCAGCAACGCAGAATCAACATTACTGCGCATCGCGCTAAGTATCGGGATAGTCGCCGTCACTTATATCGGGCTAGGCTTGCTGCTCGTATGGAACCGTTGGACACAACGCAAATACCGCGAGAAAGGAATCATTAAATAACGCGAACTACTCAATATAACAATTTGGGGAGCTAGAACAATAAAATCTAGCTCCCCAATTTTTCATAGCTAGCAAAACACTACTAATAAGGAATACATACGCAACAGCCTCCAGCCATTTGAGCGCTTCCTAAACGCATGTTTATCCAGTTGTTTCGCCACTTTTTTCAGCTCTCGTTTTCAACTACTTACAGTATTTCAGACCCAAACCGCTAAAACCATAGCAGGGTTCGGTTACTCGCTAATGAAGTTAGCGGGATTATTACCGATCAAGGTGATACACCTGAGCTAAAGCCGCCTCTGGCAGACACTCGGATGCTCCTATCATATCTGTATGCAAACTCGCATCGCTCATACATCAACGCAGTGTGACTTGCCGAGAAACAATCCCAGCCTTGGCTCGGCGCTCTTCAGGGGTCAGCGGCACATCGTTAGCAATTTCTGCCGTCAGCACCCTATCGAAAGCCGCCATCGGCGCCGCCAATTCTTCTGCTTCAGCTCCGCGTTCCAGCTCGAACACAGGAATCAAAAGCCCAGCCGCACGAAAAGCTCCGACGAATCGCGCACCGTCAAACGTCAATTCACGGCGGTTTTGCAGACGAGCTAAGGCAGCAAGCACGGCGTCTTCATTTTCGATACGAATCCATCGCACAAACTCACGTTGCATACGTGCCCAAAATGCACCGGGGACGCCTTCTACCTGTGCCATCGGAATAATCTGCTCACGCGCAGCATCAATCGCAGCAGCAATATCTGGGTTTTCGCGTTCTTTTTCTGCAATCCAGAAATTCAAATCATTATAAACGTTGAACTCTGCTTCTACGCCAAGATCCAATACGTCTTCAAGGCGAGTTCCAGGCTCTGGCAAATCGACCTGGGTGAGCGTCTGCCCATCATCTAGATCCAATGCTTTGACGATACGGTCAGCAATATCGAGCGACGCATCTCCCGAATTGAGAACTACACGAACAGCCACCATCAGTACACCGTCACTGCGACGCAGCGCCCCAACCATCTCCGGAAGCATCGTCACCAATAAAACATCACGCTCGCCGTACTTCTTATTTGTTCGCACAGCAAGAGTGGCACTCGGCAAAATTTCGCGCATAGCCACAAGCTCGCGTTCAAATGGAAGCCCTTCAAACGGACGATCGACGTAATTGACGCGCGCACGTTTTGGCGCTTGAGCTTTCGCTTCCTTATTCTTGCGGCGGCTGGCTTTGCCCATCGCGTTTCTCCTTGGTCGTTACTCCCGTACACTGGAGTAGATGAGTATTTCAATGTTCGAAACTATCATAGCTGGAATCCCCGCCTGCACTGCAGCAATTCATGACTTGGCGATTCATTCCCCAGCTGTTGAGCGTGCAGCAATATATGCAGCACACGCTACACCCGATCCTGGTATGGTTGAATTTATACGCTACGCAGGCTTCGTGATTATGGCTCTTGGCGTTATCGTGATTTTCTTACGTTGGTGGCGAAATCGCTGATATTTACGCGCGCTTCAGCCCACGCCGCACACACAACATCATTCTCACACAAACGCCTAAAGGCATGAAAACACATGCCTGCGATGGCGCGCACACAATCAATCGACGATGCCATAAAGTCGATCGCCAGCATCACCCAACCCTGGCACAATATAACCGTGCTCGTTGAGATGATCGTCTACAGCAGCAACCACGATTTTCACGTTTGCACGCTCACCAATATGCTTCTCAAGAGTTTCCAGACCTTCTGGAGCTGCAAGAATACAGATTGCAGTGACGTCACGCGCTCCTCGCTCAAGCAGGTAATCAATAGCGGCCACGAGCGTATGCCCTGTAGCAAGCATAGGATCGAGCACGAAGCACTGCCTGCCAGAAAGATCATCGGGCAAACGATTCGCATACGTGACCACATCGAGCGTTTCTTCATCACGCTTCATACCTAGGAAACCAATTTCCGCAAACGGCATCAGCCTGCTCATACCTTCGAGCATACCCAGCCCTGCGCGAATAATTGGCACCACAATCGGGCGCGGACTGGCAATACGCGTGCCAACCATAGGAGCAACGGGCGTGACGATTTCATGCGGCTGATCCGCAAGATCACGAGTCGCCTCATATGATTCGAGCATAATCAGCTCTTCCACCAACTGGCGGAAAATCGGAGATGGAGTATTTTCGTCGCGCAACACCGTGAGCTTGTGAGCCACAAGCGGGTGGTTAATCACCTGAAGTTTCATGCTTCTAATGTACCGCAGCTGGGCATAAAGAGGCAGATATACGCAGATGTACTCAAGGGAAATAAAAAGCAAGAAATCCACGCAAGCTGGAAGTGAAGACGCAGCAAAGCAAAATAGCAAACCGAAATAGCAACTTCAGCAGATATACTACGGGTATGCACGAAAAGGAAGAGGCACTTATTCGGCGCACACTTGCTTTAGGGGAAATAGCTGAAAGCTGCTCAGATGTACCTATCGGCGCTCTTGTGTGTGACGCAAGTGGGCGCGTCATCGCAGAAGGTTTTAACACTCGTGAACGTGACGGCGATCCTGCAGGGCACGCCGAGATAAATGCTTTGCGTGAAGCTGCCGCAGCTCGCGGATCATGGAATTTAAGCGGCTGTACGCTCGTCGTCAATTTAGAGCCATGCACAATGTGCGCTGGAGCTATTCTCAATGCCAGAATTTCTCGCGTTATTTTCGGCGCATGGGATCCAAAAGCTGGAGCTGGCGGATCTGTGCGAGACGTATTACGAGATTCTCGCCTTCCTCATCACGTGGAAGTGATTGGCGGAATATTAGGAAAAGAGTGCGAAAAGTATCTAAAGCAGTGGTTTGAAAAACTGCGATAAACACAATCAAGAGTACGCCGTACAAATACTGCTTAACAGCAGTTCCAGCACGGTGCCAGATAGAATGTGTCTGCGAAATTTTGCAGTAATTTCACACCGATTTCACACCAAAAAACAGGGAAAATATACACTAGTAAATATCGAAGATCGAAAGGCAAACATATGAGCCAAACATGGGAAACAATAAAAGAATACACAGAAATCCTTTTTGAACGTTCTCAGAAAATTGCAAAAATTACGATCAATCGCCCGCATGTGCACAACGCTTTTACTCCCACTACCGTCTGCGAAATGATTGACGCTTTCACGATATGCCGAGACGACCCGACTATCGGAGTTATTATTCTCACGGGAGCTGGCGATAAAGCTTTCTGCTCTGGTGGCGATCAGAAAGTGCGCGGGCATGGAGGATACGTTGGCACAGACGGCATTCCTCGCCTCAACGTGCTCGATCTTCAGCGGCTAATCCGCATTATTCCTAAACCAGTACTAGCTATGGTAAAAGGATGGTCTATCGGAGGAGGAAACGTCCTTCAGCTTGTGTGCGATATGACGATTTCTGCAGATAATGCCCGCTATGGGCAGACTGGCCCGCACGTTGGTTCCTTTGATGCTGGATACGGATCAGGCTATCTTGCCAGAGTGATTGGGCATAAACGAGCAAAAGAAGTCTGGTTTATGTGCAGGCAATACACCGCACAAGAAGCATACGAGATGGGATGGGTAAATACCGTTGTACCTCTCGAAGACGTAGAAAAAGTGACGCTGCAATGGTGCGAACGCGTATTAGAAATGTCGCCAACGGCTCTGCGGCTCATCAAAGGTGCCTTTAATGCCGATACTGACGGGCTTGCCGGGCTTCAACAATTTGCTGGCGATGCCACGCTTTTGTATTACACCACAGATGAAGCAAAAGAAGGCAAAAATGCTTTTATTGAAAAACGGACTCCCGATTTTGATGCTTTTCCAAAATTTCCCTGAAATCGTTGCACCTGAAGGAAATTCAGCCCACACAGCCCCGTATCAGTAAAAATCCGTATAGGAAAAAGTAATAAAAAATAATAAGAAAGTATTTTATGGATAACTGGCTTCGGCAACGTGCATACTCTTCCCCTGATTCCTGCGCCTTAGTATATGAAAATAGAGAATATACCTTTGCCCAGCTTTATCACGAAAGTCTGCATACAGCTTCGCGTCTTATACAAATCGTGCCCTCTGTGAAAACCGAGAGAAAAGCCAGCACCGATACTCCCTGCCGCATTGGTTTACTTCCAAGCAATACCGATAGTTTCTACATCACGATTACGGCACTTATGCAGCTCGGAGTGCAGATAGTGATGCTCAATACTCGTTTATCTCCTGTTGAGCTTCGCTATCAAATCGTTGATGCTGATTTACACGAAATTATTTACTGTGACGAGGCAAAAGACAGCATACGAGAGCTGCAGGCTTCGCTTCCTGAACATACCATCACTCCCATACCGATAAGCGATATACATACTGCCGATACATATCAGTGCGAAACATATCAGTGCAAAACGCCTGCCCTAAGCGATCACGCTCTGCGCGCACATATTCTCAACGAGTGGGATCCAGATTCCGTGATGAGTATTCTTTACACCTCGGGAACCGCAGGAAGCCCTAAAGGAGTGCTCCAAACATACGGTAACCATTATTCTTCGGCTCTCGCCGCTGTGCTCAACACAGGCTTAAACGAGCACGATACGTGGGTATGCTTCACGCCGCTCTACCACATCAGTGGTTTATCTATTTTGCTTCGAGGAATTATCTACGGCATCCCCGTTTACCTATTCAAAAAATTCAATCCCAACGCTATCAATACGCTCATTCTTGAAGAAAAAGCCACAATTGTTTCAGTCGTCACCTATGCACTTCGCGCTCTCGTCGAAGACCTTGGAGAAAAATCCTATCCTCAAAGTTTTCGCTATATGCTTTTAGGCGGCGGATTCTTTGAAAATTCTCTGCTGGAAAGATGCGCTCAAAAGAATATCCCCGTTATACGCTCCTTCGGCATGAGCGAAACCTGCTCTCAAGTGATTGCCACCCCTCTTTGGCATCTTCCCTCTGAAAAAGTGGGGTCTTCAGGGATTCCTCTCTTTTCTAATCAACTGCGAATCAGCAGCAACTCAAGCATCTGCACTCACCCTCAAGGGAACCCACCTGAGGTGGGAGAAATCCAAATCAAATCCCCTGCTCTATGTATAGGCTATCTCAATAAAGATGCCGCCTATGCAGCTTCTTTCACTGCTGATGGCTGGTATAAAACTGGCGATATCGGATATCTTGACGACGATGGATATCTTTATGTGAAAAGCAGGCTCACAGATCTGATTATTTCAGGCGGAGAAAATATTTATCCTGCAGATATTGAACACTGCCTTGTAGAGCACCCTGCTATTGCCGAGGCAGCTGTGGTTGGGCATAGCGATCCCGTGTGGAATCAGGTGCCGTGGGCATATATCGTGCCAAATCCTTCATATCGTCTTTCAGATACACAAGCACTCACATCTACCCTATCCTCACCATCGTCACCGCTACCTTCAGCAGAAGAACTGAAAAAATTTTGCTCTCGATATCTCGCCGCATACAAAATACCCCAACGCTTTATCTGGCTTGATGAACTACCAAAAACGGCAGTAGGAAAAGTAAAAAAATACGTGCTGTGCGAACACGAAACCCCGCACTCAACGCATACAGAAAACTACAACGGAAAAGAATATGAGCACGAGCCTAATCGATAATATCGTCACTTTCCATACCGTCACGCCCACGCTTGTGGAAGGCGAATGGATCGTACGCGATGAACACACACAAATTCATGGCTATCTGCACGGAGGAATAAGCGCCGCAATCGCCGAACACGCCGCCAGTATTGGAGCTTCCTGCACAATACCATCTCACTCTCAAGCACTGGGAGTGAGCCTAGAAACCCATCATCTTCGCCCCGTGCAGATCGGAAGCAAATGCCATGTGCGCGCTTTTCTTGAACACAACGGAAAAACAATCCATATATGGCGTGTCGAGCAGACCTTGAACCACACGGGAAAGCCATTCAACATTTCGACCGTTACCCTCTACATTAAAGAAACTGAGGAAATATCCGCATGAAAACCGCAACACTACAGCCCACAAAACTGTGTATCGCTATGATTATCGCCTGCGCTCTCGCCTTTATTCCAGCGCCGCACAGTACGACCACAGAAGGCTGGCGCACACTTGCGCTCTTTATCGGATTTATTGTGACCTGCCTGCTCAATGCTGGGAAAATCGGTGAACTTGCTCTTATTCTGATATGCGCACTCGCCTTAAGCAAAGCTATGCCTATCGCCACCATACTTGCTGGCTTTGGAAACCCTGCTGTATGGCTCGTGCTGTTTGCGTTTTTCGCTGCTATTGCTTTTCGCAATACTTCCCTTGGCCATCGAATCGCATACCTTCTCATCGTAAAAATAGGTTGGCATCCACTCGGAATCGTTTATGCGATCAGCTTGTGCGACTGCCTTATTGCTCCTTTCGTGCCCAACACAAATGCCCGCGGAGCTGGAATTCTTTATCCCATCACGCAAGCACTTGCCGACGCAGCAAAAAGCAGCTCACAGCAAGAAAGCAACAAGAAAATCGGAGCTTTCCTCTTTATGGCAAGCTTCCAGCTTAATCTCACGATCGGCGCTCTTTTCTTGACGGCAATGGCAACCAACCCTCTCGCTATCGAAATGCTCAACACCACTTTCGGTCTGCATATCTCGTGGATAGACTGGTTTCTCTACGCGAGTGTGCCCATTATTCTCGCAATCGTCATCGTGCCTTGGGTGATCTATTGCCTGCACAAACCCGATCTCAGCAAAGCCGATATGCTTGCTATCCAAGATTTTGCACGCGCTCAGCTAGCTCACATGGGAAAATTTTCACGAGCAGAACTCCTCCTCTCAGGCACATTCACGCTCATGATCGCAATGTGGGCATTAGGAAATAAGCTTGCAATACACCCCACCACCACAGCATTAGCGGGAATAATCGCCTTGCTCGCCATGCGCATCGTTTCCTATAAAGAAGTGCTCAAAGAAGAAAAAGCATGGGACATACTTTTATGGCTCGCCCCTCTCATCGCTATCACAGACTATCTCAATAAAGAGGGCGTAATTTCGTGGATCGTTTCCGCAATCCAAACCCCTATCGCTGGAATGAACCCAATCGCTCTCTACGTAGTTTTAGCTCTTTTTTACGTATATATTCACTATTTCCTCACGAGCCTGCTCGTGCATCTGCAAGCATTTTTCCTCCCGTTTGTTGGAATCCTTGCAGAGCAGGGAATGAATCCTTTAGTGATTGGCATGGTTTTTGCTATGCTCACCTGCATTTCGCCAAGCACCACCCACTATGGCACAGGAACTGCTGCAATCTACTATTCTGCTGGCTATATGAGCCAAAAAGAATGGTGGCGTACAGGCTTTATCGTATCTGCGATAGAGATACTTCTTATCGCAGGAATCGGTTTTGTATGGGTTTCAGCAATCTCATAAAAGCTGTGCCTACTTAAACCTTTTTATATTTCTCGTTACGATTAAAATATGATCAGTTTGCATGGCAACTTCCAGCAATCCACCCCCACCTCACAGCGAAAGCATATTCGCTTTATTCTAAGCCGAGGAGCAGGAAAAGGGCTTGCAAATGAACTGATATCAGAAATTATACGGTGCTACCCGCACGCAACTCATACCTCCGTTGGCGCCTCACGCAAAGAAGCTGGAATCGTCACCATATCTCTCACGAGAGGGCCTGACGACGTAGCAACACTCGCCCGAGAATGGGATAAATGGTGGGGATCGCACGGCGTAGTCTATATTGCTGGCGGCGATGGTTCCGTAAACGAAGTAGGAAATGCTCTCGCTGGCAAGGAGTGTGCTTTCGGTGTGCTTCCTATGGGAACTGGAAACGATTTTGCCCGCATGATCTATGGCGGAAAAACATCAAAGAAATTTGCTTTGACGCTTGTGAAGCAAACTCTAGCTGCACAATTTCAGCCAATCGATGCACTTAAAGTGAACGATCTTTATTGCGTCAATGTTTTTTCTCTAGGATACGACACAGAAGTGCTTCAAAAAGCCATCGAAGCAAAAAACCGTCACCCTAAACTCGGCTCACTCTCATACGTTGCTGGAGTGGCTCAAACAGCGTTGCAGGAAAAGAACATACCTCTACATATCACATATTCACTGGGCGAACCACAAAAATCACTGCCAGGCCCGCTCAAAACAATCGAAGCACTCACCCGCGGAGAGCGGGAAATGAGCGTCACAATCGCACAAGAATGTATCGTCATGCTCGTTGGAAACGGGCAGTATTACGGAAGCGGATACCATCCTCTGCCTCATGCCCGCATCAATGACGCCCAAGCTAATTTGCTTTACGTCGATGCTCTCAATCTTGCACAGTTTGGGAAACTTTTAGGGAGCTACCGTAAAGGAAGCCACCTCAAAAACCATAGAGTTCATACAGCAGCAATTAGCGAACTCGCAGTGCAGCGCACAGATGGGGAAAAGCTTCTGTGGAATATAGATGGAATCGTGCACGAAAGCGCTGAAGTACGCGTGAATATTGTGCCGCAGGCACTCACGCTAGCCATCCTAGAAGCATCGGATACTAGTATCCTTTCGACCACTCACCGCTGACGACTCACTCACCAGTAAGTTTTAGGGGTTGAAAGATAAGGAGAGCTTTATCCCCTTTGAGCGGCATTGGCATACGTTAATCACCGCCGAGCAAAACGGTGCGAACACTCCGAGCTTTCCAGCTGGTTGTAGTGCATGCCGTCACCAGCGAAAACCAATCGGTCTGAACGCATTTATCCCAGGCATACACCCACATATTCGGATACGTACGCCGCAGATCATAAGCACTTCATTCCACTTATTCATCCCTCAGGCGTATACCACTGAGAAGAGCCTAGAGGGTTCACCACCACACCTCGCGGTACTCGCAAAACCGCTGCGCGATTTTGCGTACCGCTTCGTCAAAAAATGCCCTCAAGCGCAAGCGCTTGGGGCATTTTTCTCCTCGCGGTAGCGGCGGGATTTGAACCCGCGGTACGGGGTTACCGTACACAGCATTTCGAGTGCTGCACCTTCGGCCGCTCGGACACGCTACCGCTAGCAATAGTATCGGCGATAGCGCAAAACGGCAAATATACCCACGCACCGTACATGGGCACAGCAATCACAAGCAGCGTTACTCGCCTGCGCATTCTGAAGAATCCTCAGAACCTTCCTGCGAACTTTCCTGCTTAAACTGAGGAAACTGCTCTTCCAACCCTTCGAAAAAATCGCTCGCAGTACGAATAAACACAAATATATTTTGAAAAAGCTGATGAGTGGCGCACCCATGCCTGATAAGCATCTGATGCTCACAGCAAACCCATAGCGAACCATCATCTTTTACCTGCACATAAGCTTTTGGGCATCGCGTATTATTGTTCCACTCATTACAAACGTTTAGCAGCTGTGTACGAAGCTCAATAGGAAGATCAGGCGCCCAAGCAGCCCACATCGACACACACTCTCCTTCATGGAGTTCGAACCCAAAAGGATTTCCCATGAATCCTGATCTAATCCTCTGAGGCGCTTCCACACCGTAGCTATACCCACTTTCATCAAAAAATTCCTGCATACGCTCAATCGTCACGGGAGCAATATCTCGCGAACGCTCAATATATTGTTCACATACAGAAATAAGATTACGAGCCTCAGAATGCTCAGGGTCAAGAGCTGATGCTTGCCTCAGATACACCAACGCTTCTTCTTCACGATCCATATAGTAGAGGGCATATCCCATACGATAGTGCCACATCGAATCGTTCAAGCCTTCAGTTTCAACAGAGCGCAAAATCTCTTCAGCTCGTGTATAAAATACTTTATTTGAAGTCGTCATCGCTAAGTTAATAAACGCACGAGCAAGCAAAGAGGTAAGCTCATATCCACGCTCTTCTTCAGGGATTTCGGCAATTGCATCGATAATCTTTTGATTCTCGCCTTCTTCATGCCACTTCTGAATATGAGTAAGCAACTGAGCACGTTCATCATTTGATCCAGAAAATAAACTGCTGAAAGAAATCATGCCCCCTCCACTTCCATCTCTTTTCGACCGTATAAGCATCAATAATATCGTAAATACAGACCGTGCTTATTTTCTACCGGGCAGATACTGGCATGGAGGGAGGCGAATTTCCTTTTTTGATTTAAACAACGCCTTTAATCATTTCGGCGTGCTTGCATAGTGAGCACTCGCCGCTCAATCGGAATAGTGAGGGCCGCAGCCGCTAGAGTGATGAGCGTGCCAAGCGTCACCATAATAGCTAACCATTTCATATTTGAGCTGATAGGCTGCCCGCTGAAAACAGTGTAGGCAAGCCCGGGCAATACCCCTATCACAACAGCGAAAAGTGTGGTGACGATATAGGGCCATATCACTTGACGGAAACGAGCTGCTGAAAAGACGTCGAGCGCCACACCGGTATTCACAAGCACACGCTGCTCGGGAGCACGATCAAATACGTCTGACGCCTGGTGAATAAGAGTACTTACAGCGCCAAGTACAAGCGTAAAAGCAAAGACGATAAAAACACCTGTCGTCACGTCATGCCTTGCTATTTCCTGTAGCGTTCGCTGAGCATTATCTACAGTAGAAGAAGAGATCACAAAAAATCCTCCAGCCACTATCAGCGCCGTCACCAAACCCATAAGAGCTGTAGCATTCACGTTGCGCCACGCAGCTCGCGGATCGGCAATCACGCGCCGAGCCGCTAAAAGCTTCGCTCCGTTGCTTGTGAACAGCCCAAAACGAGCCGTTAGCTGAATGAAAAGAGGGCCAGCAATACTCACACCCACAATCACTAATGCCATTGCTGCGCCAATCGCAAGAATAGCATCGCGAGTATTTGCGAGATAATGAGTGTTGATGCTCATGAATATAGCAATTGCCGCAATCACAACAGCACCCAAGAAAACGAAGCGCCATAGTTTCAAAGCACGCGGAGAAAAGCGGCGAGCCACCCCCAACGGGGAAATACTTACACGCACTAATCCGAGCAAAGTAGATAAAGCAGCAAGTACTGCCAAAAATACGATCGTGACAAGTATGCCCCACCATGGCAAAAGCATTTCCGACATCTCAATTTTCTTTCCTTGAAAAGAAAGCGCCTGCCACCCAGGCAAAGATACCACGTACAGCACAAATCCAACAGCAAAACCGATCACATACTGAACCATTGTTTCAATGAGGGAAACTTTTTGTACCTGCCATGCAGTCATTCCCACGAGACGAAGTGACGCGAGCCGTTTTGCACGCCCTTGCGCGCCGAGCCGGGCTGCCGCCATTCCAAGCGAGAGAAGCGGCACAGTAAGAAGCGCCAATGCGATAAACGCCAACGCCATATACATCGAGCCTAAACCGCTAAGATATTGTATAGCTTCAGGATCACCGAGCACGTGAACAATGTTTTTCTCAACGTGCGGCATGCGCTGCCAAAAAAGCCACACACCACCCAAGGTAGTGAGCGTGAGCCAGCTTGAAACAGCAAATGCAATGACGGCAAAAGAATCAAGAAGAGCTGCGCCTTGGCGCATACGCAGGCGCGCGGTGGCGAGCTGAGAAGCAAAGCTGATTGTATTCATCGTGCCGTCACCTCGCTCACTGGGCGGTCCATATGCACAAGACCGTCACGAATTTCCACTAAACGCTGGCACCATGCCGCTACTTTAATGTCGTGAGTAATCACCACGAGCGTAGACCCATTCATTTTGGCGGCAGTGGTGAGAATTTGCATCACCTCATGCCCAGTTGCCTGATCCAGAGCGCCCGTGGGTTCATCAGCAAAAATTACTGCAGGCGAGCATACAAGAGCACGAGCAATCGCCACACGCTGAGCCTGCCCACCGCTCATTTCCCCTAAGCGTTTGCGCCCCTGATCGCCCACACCAAGTTTCTGGAGCCATTCCTTTGCAAGGGTAAAAGCTTCACTTCGCTTAATGCCATTGAGAAGCAGCGGAAGGGCTACGTTTTCGCGCGCCGTCAGCTCTGGCACAAGCTGCCCATCTTGAAAGACGAAACCAAAGCGCGTGCGGCGCAAAGCTGAACACTTAGCGTCACTTAATGAACTGATAGGCGAACCCTCAAAGGTGACCACTCCAGTACTCGGTTTGAGAATGCCAGATAGCACGTGCAAAAGAGTTGATTTTCCTGAACCAGAAGGCCCCATAATCGCTACTTGTTCACCAGCATCAATTGAAAGATCAACTCCCGCGAGCGCACGAGTGACGCCGAAATTTTTTGTGACGCCTGTGGCTTGCAAAAGAGACGCAGGCGTGGAATTTTTCTGTGTATATGCGTTATTACTCATGGTTCTATTAAACCTTGAGAATACGGAGCAAGTGCTGGTGCTGCCTCCCAATTACAGGTATAGCCAGCTCTACTTTTTCCACAGTAAAACCTTTTAGAAATGCTATTGAGTGAAAGTTTTTATTTAATTTCTGCGCAATTTTCATACTTTTTGCAAGATTTTGAAAGACTTTTTCCATCAACTTCGCATATGAGATACTTAGAGACGCTGAAAATATAGAATCGCGAGAATGAGTTCGTGTGCTTATAGTGCCGTAAGCAGCGCACTCTTCTACTCCCAACAAGGTTCATCAACGTAGATAGCAAGTTGGAAAGGTAAAAATAGATATGGGAAAGTTTAGAAAGGTGCTCGCATCCATGACGGGTGCTGCGCTTGGCTTATCGGCCATCACAATGAGCATTCTGGAAGTGCCGCAAGCAAACGCTGCCGAAGGCGAATTTACGCACACGACTGTAGTGAAATATGGAGATGCCAGCATCACCAACTACCGTATTCCCGCAGTAATTAAACTAAAGAACGGCGATCTTCTTGTATCTTACGATGCACGCCCTGCAAATGGCGATGCACCTGCACCCAATTCAATTATGCAAAAACGCTCCACTGATGGCGGCAAAACATGGGGTGAGCAGACGACGATTGCTGCTGGCAAAGGCACCACTATGAACGCTCCAGATAAAGAGGGTTTTTCTGATCCTGCCTATATTTATGATGAAACTACAGATACGATTTTTAATTTCCACGTGCACTCTTATGATGCTGGGTGCAATCAGAATGGATCTACAGGCACAGATGAATTCGCAGACAGAAACGTGCAAGGAGTGAGCCTCTCTGTTTCCACTGATAACGGCGTCACATGGAAAGAGCGCCACGGTAGCACAGAAGATACTGATCGTGGGCTGACGGCAGACGTAAAACAGCCTGGGTATCCATGCGGTTTTGCTTCCTCAGGGCATGGTATCCAGCTCAAACATCAAACTGGTGCAAACGAATCTAAAAACGGACGCCTTATCACCCAGTTTATTGCTGGCAAAGGAAATGAGTGGGCAGCCTATTCCGTGTATTCAGATGACCACGGAAAAACGTGGAAGCGCGGAGCAACTATCGGCACAGACATGAATGAAAATAAGCTGGTAGAACTTTCTGACGGCACGCTCTTGCTAAATTCCCGTATGAGCAGCAAGGGAGGATACCGCTATACTGCTAAGAGTACGGACGGCGGTGAAACGTGGAATGCTCTTGATCTTGAACACTCCCTTGTAGATTCTAAAACTCCTGGACGTAACGCCTCGATTGTGCGCATGTATCCTGAGGCTCCTGCCAACGATCCGAAATCTAAGGAACTTCTCTATTCCGGCATGGCAGAAAGCGGTAAAACCCTTGCTGTGAGCTATTCTTACGATGATGGAGCAACTTGGCCGATCCGTAAACTCTACTGGAATAATAAGGCTGCCTATTCAGATTTAGTTGTGATTGATGCAGAAAAAGGGCAGTATGGCGTCGCATTTGAAGAAGACCACCAGGTTGGCAACAACTGGTTTGAGACGATTCATTTCGGTACTTTTGATAAGACGTGGCTCAATCCTGTAAAAGTTTCTCTTGCAGATGCCACTATCGAAGCAGAAGCAGGAACTACAGTAGAAATCCCTATCACCATTAAAAATGATGATTCTGGCGATACTAAAATTCCAGTCGGCACTCCCGTGAAATTAAATCTGCCGCAAGGCTGGACGATGGAAGAAAGCGTGCTGGCTCAAGATCTTTATCCACATAATTCAGAAACAGTGACGCTGCGAATAAGCATTCCAGCTAATGCCAGCCAGCAGACGTATTATTTCGATTCCGTCGTGGAAAGCGGCAATATCAAGCTGCGCGGAGACGTGAACGTAAACGTGACTAATTCAAACATCGTCACCGACCCAACTAAATCGGTAGGCATCGCCTTTGAACTCACAAACCCGAAATCCGACGGCACGTGGGCAGCGGGCGAGAAAATGAACTTCACCGTAAACGTCACGAATATGATGGGACAAGATAAATCTTTTACTGCCACGGCATCGAATCTTGATAATGGCTGGGAAGGCTGCAAATGGCGGAGTCTATCTGCTGGCGCAACGCTTCCCTGCGCGAACCGAACTCATACAGTCACACAAGCTGATATTGATGCGGGAGGCTTTACTCCGTCGATTACCTTCAAATACCAAAATACTGGCTATAGCGGGGCAGCTACACAGCTGGAAGCAGTACAAGGCAAGCAGAATCCTATTTACGTAAGCCATGTGAAGATCACCGATCTGAAAGTACAAGGGACGAAAAATAGCTATGCAGTAGGAGAGAAACTTACATTCACTCCGACTGTGCAAAATATAGGAAATACTCCTGTAGATGTGCAGCTAACTGGCGAGAATTTCACTCTTTCTTGCCAAAATGAAAACGGAAAGCTCGCGAAAGATGCCGCTTTCTCTTGCACATCGAGCGATTATTCCCTTAAATCAACAGATATTGCGCAAGGAAATTTCACCCCTAAAGTGAAAGTGAAAGTAACTGACGGAACGAAAGTACTCCAAGAGTTCACCTATGCGGGCGAATCTATCCCGCTTCCTTCCGATGATCCGATTGCAACGAAATTGCCGCAAACAATTCCTTCGCTGGATTCGTGGAAAGCAAATCTGAACGCAAACGCCGTATTCGAGCTGTCTTCACAGACGAAAGTCTATTATCCTGCAGGATTCGAATCGCAGGCAAAAATTATTGCACAAGAGCTGAACGCTTACCTGAAAGCTAAAAATCTTGCTGAAACTGTGACGGCTCAAGCTTCTGATGGGGCTAAACCCAAAATTAACGACATCACAATCAGTATTGATGAAGCGCAGCAGACCAAACTCGGCGAAGAGGGCTACCAG
Source organism: uncultured Arcanobacterium sp. (assembly GCA_958428545.1). Lineage (GTDB taxonomy): Bacteria > Actinomycetota > Actinomycetes > Actinomycetales > Actinomycetaceae > Arcanobacterium_A. The sequence continues at coordinate 33,932 of CAUAGM010000011.1, forward strand.
CTCACTATTGGCAAGACAGGCGTACAGATCTCAGCGGCAGCAAAGCGTGGAGCTTTCTGGGGCACGAGGACGATTTCACAGATGCTCCGTCAGCAGCTCAAACTTCCATTTGGCAACGCTACTGATAAACCGCAGCAAACTGAACGCGCTGTGACGCTATGTGCATGCCGAATTAAAAATCAGCCAGATTATATTGAGCGAATGCTCACGGATATGGCTGATCTGCGCATGAATCAGGTGATTTTGACGGCGAAAATGCAATCCAATAAAGAGCCTGTGACCAACACCTATTCCTACTACACTAAGGAAGAACTTAAAGATATTGTGGCATTTGCCGATACGCTCGGCATTGAAATAGTGCCACAGATGGGCGCGCCAGGGCATATGGATCCGAAAATTCATAACCTTCCTCAGTATCAGTTAAAGAAAACTGACGGAACGCTCGACAGCGATCGTCTAGATATTACAAATCCTGAAGCTGTGGCTTTCTATAAGCGCCAGATCGACGATTATCTTGACGTCTTCCCCTCAAAATACTGGCATATGGCTGGCGATGAATATATGTATCGCAGTTCCTACAGCAATTACCCAGTATTTGGAGAAAAAGGAAAAGATGGACCACGGCTCTTTGTGGAATTCGTCAACGACATCAATAAGTACGTGAAGAGCAAAGGCAAAACTCTACGCATGTGGAACGATGGCTTAAATGCCAGCAATATCGACCAGCTCGATAAAGATATCGTGATCGATATGTGGCAAAACGGGCTTAGTCCGCAAAGTCTTATCGATAAAGGGCATAAGGTCAATAATACGAATTATGATCTCTATTTCTCGCGAGAAATGGGCTGGCGTATCCAAAATAATGGTGCTGCCACGATTTATAACGATAGAGGCTTTACCGCTGGGACGTTTAAGAGTGGAAAAGTGGCCGATAATAACACCAATAATCTCGGTATTAAACTTTCGATTTGGCCAGATACCTCGATCTACCAGACAGAAAACGAAGTAGAAATGGAAACGTTTGATGCATTCCGTCTCGTCTCTCAGATAGGCTGGTCTGGCAGCCGCCCTTGGAAAGATGGTGCAACGTTCGTAGATTTTGCAAAGAAGCTCGGGCGTAATCCACTTTGGGAAAACGTGAATCGCAAACCATTGGAAAACGGCACATACGCATTCACCGCTGAGGGCTTGCGCTTAGACGGATCGGAAAATCGTGAACCAGATGCGATTGCTTATTCTGATGACCAATGGGAAATTAAGAGCACTTACGACCATTATTACCAGCTGAAATCTAAAGCCAGCGGCAAATGCCTCACTATGGATGTGGGCAAGCACAATCTGAACGGCAGTAAACGGAAATATGCCACAACTGATTTAACTGTGGTAAACGAAGTTGGCGCACGCCCTGCACTCGTGGATTGCGTGGCAGATATGGACGTGAGATACCATACGGGCGCATGGAAGAATAATTCTTCCACCAGTATCCGTAATAACCAGAAGTGGCAGATCATTGCTGACGATAACGGCAGATATATTGTGCGCCACGCCCTGACCAATATGGATTTAGCTATTTCCACGGGAGAAGAAAAGCACGTAGATCTGGGAAACGTGGGCGATATGGACGACAATGCGAAATCGCGCCCAATGCCAACCGATCTTATCCAGCTGCCCAGCGATATGACGAATACTCGCTGGAGCATCACACCTGCAGATCGTGATGCGGCTCCTGCTATGCAAAAACCGCACGGGAAAGGCGTATCTGTGGCGAATCTACCTTGGTATGACGGCAGCACTATTGGCTGGGCCGATGATGGTTTAATTCGCGTAAACCGCACACTGCTTGGCTCGCCATTGCTGATAGGCGGAGAAAAATATCGTAGCGGTATTGGCACACACGCATCCTCAAAGATTACTGTACATCTAGGCAAAAACTGCACGAGCTTCAGCGCCAAGGTAGGCATCGACGATACGCAGAAAGATACGAAGAATAAGAATGCTGACGGCGTAATTTTCCGAGTGCTCGGAGCAGACGGCAGAGAGCTTGGCGCATCATCTCAACAAAAACCTGGAGAAAAAGCCCAAGAGTTAAGGGTTTCCGTTGAAGATCAAGAAAAAATTACTCTCTTTGCCGATGCAGGCAATTCAAACGGTAACGATCATGCCGATTGGGCAGATGCTGTGGTGAACTGTAACGACATGGATGCCGATAAATATCAGCCAGCCTACGCTGATACTCAAGCAAAAGCTGGCGAGACAGCTACTACTGCAGTGCCTAGCTTTACACCGTCAGAAGGAAAAGCTAAAGCGAAAAAGTTTGAGTTTGCTGAAACGGCTCCTGCCAATATGAGCATTGCTGAAGATAGCGGTGCTATCACATGGGAAGTACCAGGAGATCACGCAGAGAAGAGCATCTCTGTGAGCGTGAAAGTTACCTACGAAGATGGCTCTCACGAAATCGTCACCGCTAACTTCCAGGTTGCAGCTGCCACACCAAGACCTCAGCCTGAGCAGCAACCAAGCGAAGACAACCCCTCAGAAAAGGAATCTCCTCAAAAACCTACTGAACCGATAGTCGATAAACAGTTACAGAAAACTGGTAGTGCTACTGCAGGGTTAATAGCACTGGCTGTGTTGCTGAGTGTAGCAGGAGGAGCGGTACTCACATCAAAAAAGCGGATTCAGTGAATATCAATTCGCTAAGTATAAAAGCCCTGTATGCCTTTATATTTAAATAAGGCATACAGGGAACCCGCATTGAGCAGAGGGCTGTTGAGCAGACAGCTCTCTGCTCCTTTTAAGTTCTCCCCCTATGCACACGCTATGTACCTATGAGAGGAAAGGAAGAGGCGGTACTAAAAACAAGAAGAGGTGGCATCGAAAAACAAACGAGAACAATAGATGCATAACGTATCGCCAAAGACGGCCCAACCTCCCTGCCGCCGCACGCTACCGTCGTTGCCACACGTTGCCGCACGTTGCTGTCGTCACCATCGTCGCTACTTCCATTGTTACCACTCTGGCTAGCTCATTCCTTACTTTTGCCTATATACATCACGCACATATACATCTTCACACACATGTGAAAGCACGCACACAGTAAAAGTAATGAATAGCGAGTAAGAGCGTTACAATCTCTGAGTGAATAATTCCTCCGCCGATTTTCCCTCTGCAGAAAACCTTTTGCCATCTGCCGATCCTCAACCAACTGCATCAGATCGTATTGCGGTATTTGCTCCGCTTTTCGTTATTCTTTCAGGCTTGGTGCAATATTTAGGCGCGTCATTTGCTGTACAGCTTTTTGCGGTGACGACAGCAGGGGCAGTGGCATGGGGACGCTTCAGCATTGCAGGAATAATTATGCTGGCATGGCGAAGACCTCCTGTGCCATGGAAAAATCTGCGTGCCGCATATCAATTTTTGCGCACACCTGCCCTATTCGGTCTTGCTCTTACCAGTATGAACGTGATGTTTTATTACGCAATCAGCTACGTGCATTTAGGAATAGCCGTTGCTCTAGAGTTTCTTGGACCGGTGGTTCTCGCAGCATTAACAGGGCGCGGTATACGAGTGCGTGTAGGTATCTGCTTTGCCGCTCTCGGCGTATTTCTTATTTCGTGGATAGGTGTAGACTTAAGCGATTCTCGCGCACGAATCGGCGTAGCACTTTCTCTTTTTGCCGGCATTTTTTGGGCGTTGTATATCTGGCTTGGGCGAAAAGTAAGCACATCTTCCAACGGGCCTGATTCTCTTGCGATCGGTTTATGCGCTGGCGCTATATTTTACGTTCCTTTCGCGTTTGTTGGCTTTGCACCAATCGTCACGAATATGCACTATCTAGCTATGATGATTGCTGTAGCAATCTTTTCATCTTTTTTGCCGTTCCTGCTGGAGATCACAATTCTTAAGCACGTGCGCGCTGATACATATTCCCTTCTCAGCTCGCTTTATCCAGCTACTTCACTAATCGTCGGCTTTCTTCTGCTCCATCAAGCTCCAAACTTTGGAGGAATTCTGGGGCTTATCTGCGTGACGATTGCAGTTGCGTTGAGTTCGCATAAATGAGTTCACATAAATAACGAACCACTAAATAATCACGAAAACAACGCATACCTATGCAGCATTGATAAACCTGCGCATACAATGCTTCATTTCCGCACACTTCATTCCCTTCGCAATCTACTAAATTCTTCAAGATATTTTTGAAGTTCATATTTACAGACAAAAAATATTTACAGATAAAATCAGCAAACGCCGTATTTACTGTTTCTTTCTTGTGGGGATTCTGCGGATCTCGCTATAGTGCATTACCTGCTCACATATGCTTTCATCAGCGCAATCAGCGTTTTCATACCCTTCACCCATATACGTTGCCTAAAAAATGAAAAGCTAATTTTCTGCCAGCGAATAGAATCTGCACAAATAAAATCAGCGAAGATTTTATAGATAGTTCAGTTAAAATAGAGAAGAGTAAAAGGAGGTGAAATGGCGAAAAATCCTAAAAATATCACAAAAAAATCTGAAAATAAGACCAAACATCTCGCAAATACAGAAAATTACGAAGAGTTTGAAGACCTCACAGAAGATCCTTTTGCTGAATATCTGCGCCATGGTCCGCCTTCGCAGCGTACGCTGGCAGATGCCTGGCAGACTGCGATTGGTTTGCAGGCAGTGGATGGATTAACGCCGTCGCAATACCTTCTTGATACCGCTCGCCGCACAATCGAGGGAGAGATTACCCTCGATAACGCCCAGCAATTAATTGATTCGTACTATCACGATAATCCCAATCTTGCAGTGGATCGGGTAGATGAAGCAGATAAAGTGGCAACGAGAATCGCCCAGCTTTTATCTGAGCAAGGATTCGTTTTTTCTACTGCGCAATACTTAGCAATACATCGACGCCTCTTCGACGGAATATATTCACACGCAGGAAAAATTCGCACCTACAATATATCGAAAAAAGAATGGGTACTGGGCGGCGATACCGTCACATACGGCAATGCTGCAGATTTGCTTGCCACGCTGGAATACGATTTATCCACCGAGCAGTCTTTCAGTTATCAAGGACTGGATACTGGGCAAACTATTGAACATCTTGCGAATTTCGTAGCACGCCTCTGGCAAATCCATGTGTTTGGTGAGGGAAATACACGCACAACGGCTGTGTTTTTCATTAAATACTTACGTTCACTCGGTTTTATCGTAGACAATGCGCCTTTTGCTCGGCACGCGTGGTATTTCCGAAATGCTATGGTTCGTGCCAACTACGAGAAGCTTTCAAAGGATATTTACGAAACTACCGAATATCTCGTTAATTTTTTGCGTAATGTTTTACTGGGTGAAGAAAACGACCTGCATAACCGCTATATGCATATCAGTGGTTTGATCGTTCCGCCTGAAAATCAGGACATTCGCCGAAAAATCAGGACATTCGCCGAAAAATCAGGACATTC
>CAUAGM010000012.1 GCA_958428545.1 uncultured Arcanobacterium sp.
CGTTCCCAAGCGTAAGTAAAACCCCGAAAACGAAGAACAGGCACACACCGATAATCAGAAGCACTATCTTCCTGCACATGCGCCTGATGATCGCGTTCACAATTCGATTCTTCCACCATGCCTATTCGCCTCCGAGCATATCTATCAACTCACTCATTGCGAGCATATCAGCGTAAGCTCGACAAACTCCACCACATCAAAAAAGCATTACTCGAAAAAATGTTTCCCACACCCAGCAGCAGCATTCCCGAGATACGCTTTCAAGGCTTTACCGAAACATGGAAACAGCAAAGGTTGGGTGAGGTTATCCACTTGGGCGGCTCGGGCGGAACGCCTTCAGCAACTAACCCAAATTACTACGGAGGAGAAATACCTTTTCTCGGCATTGCCGACATTGAGGGAAGGGATATTACGCATACGGCCAAAACGCTCACCGAAGAAGGCTTGCGCAATAGTGCGGCATGGATTGTTCCGTCTGGCGCAGTAAGCCTTGCGATGTATGCGAGCGTCGGAAAAGTAGGCATTATCAGGCAAGATACTGCCACTAGCCAGGCTTTCTATAACATGGTTTTCGAAGACGTCGCCATTAGAAACTTTGTATTTACGAGACTCGAAAAAGCGGACGCAGGCCTTGAATGGGAACCTTATATTTCGACAGGGACGTAGCGAAATCTAAATGCCGATAAAGTTAAAGCATTCACTATAGCAATCCCCAGCAGCTGTGAAGTAGCCAAGATAGGTCATTACTTTGCCGCCCTCGACTCCCTCGTCGCCCTCTATCAACATAAGCTCAATAAACTGCACTGCATCAAAAAAGCACTGCTCGAAAAAATGTTTGTATAGATTTCGCAAAATGTGGGTGCAGAAAAATTCAGAAAATCTCTAGACGATATCTGCTCGCTGTGCGCCGTTCGTTTCGCTATTTTGATTACTCCTCGTGAAAAACTGGCATCGCATGGTGCAGATACGATCCAATTTCTTCTTGCGCCGCATAGCGGAGCAGAATTTATGGAGCTTGGCCGTACCGCGTCGGGCGGAGAAATGAGCAGGATTATGCTTGCTATAGAAGTAAGTTTAGCGAGCGAAGCCGATAGCGCTGGGCACACTTTCGTATTCGATGAAGTTGATGCTGGAATCGGCGGAAAATCGGCGTTAGCTGTGTTTCTATTTGCTTCACGTGAAACGTTCTTATTGGAGATTTATCTAAATTCCTGTGTTGTTTGTGCTTTGATGTACGTATGTATGCACGTATGTCTTTAGCTGTTCTTTAGCTGTAAGGCTTGTTATAGCTGATTGCTGTGCCTAGCACACAAAATGCCGTCTATGCGTCGCAATACTCATAAAATATCGGGTCTATACGCCTAGAGCTATTTAAGAAAGAGTGGAATAATAGAGATCGTAATACGCGCGTTTATCGGCAGCTTGCCGATCGCGCAAGATCACTCACGAAGGAGTAGCCAGTGGCTATTGCAACCCCAGAAGAATATAATGCAATGCTCGATAAGGCCAAGGAAGGCAAATTTGCTTATCCTGCTATCAACGTCACTTCGAGCCAAACTCTCACGGCAGCAATTAAAGGTTTTGCTGACGCTGGTTCCGACGGTATTCTCCAAGTTTCCGTTGGCGGTGCGGAGTATTGGAGCGGTTCAAGCGTCAAAGATCGCGTAGCTGGTTCTCTCGCTATGGCTGCGTATGCTCGCGAAATTGCTAAGAATTATGATGTGACGGTAGCACTGCATACCGATCACTGCGCCAAGCAGAATCTCGATTCTTGGGTCATTCCGTTGCTTGAGCTTGAGGCTGAGGAAGTGAAGGCAGGTCGTCTTCCGTTCTTCCAGAGCCATATGTGGGATGGATCGGCAATCGATCTTGATGAAAACATCGAGATTGCAGTTAAAATGCTTGAAATGAGCCAAGCTGCCCGCACCATTCTTGAAATTGAAATTGGCGCTGTGGGTGGTGAAGAAGATGGCGTAGTGGGAGAGATTAACGATTCCCTCTATACCTCCACTGAAGACGCAATGAAAGCAGTGAAGGCTCTTGGTCTTGGGGAGAATGGTCGCTATATCACAGCTTTGACTTTCGGCAACGTACACGGTGTGTATAAGCCAGGCAACGTGAAGCTGCGCCCAGAGATTCTCGGTACAATTCAGGAAGAAGTTGCCCAGCAGGTTGGCTGGAAGAATGATCGTCCATTCGATCTCGTGATGCATGGTGGATCTGGCTCCACTGAGGAAGAAATCGCATTGGCTGTGGCTAATGGCGTTATTAAGATGAACGTTGATACTGATACGCAGTATGCATTCACCCGCCCAGTGGTTGATTGGATGCTGAAGAATTACGACGGCGTGCTCAAAATTGATGGTGAGGTCGGCAACAAGAAGCAGTATGATCCTCGCGCTTGGGGCAAAGCCGCTGAAGCTGGTATGTCTGCTCGTGTGGTTGAGGCCTGTGAGCGTCTTGGCTCAGTGGGTTCGCATAATAAGTAAGTATGCGAAATATAGGAAAAGGAGCTGATGCCTCTTTCCTTGCCCGTAGTAGTTTGTAGTATTAGCCGTGTGAGCTGGTCATATAGTATCTAGCTGATGCGAATCTAATACGACTTAAGCGGTAGCCCAAGAGTTTACTCTCGGGCTACCGCTTTTGTGTGCAAGTATTAAGACATGCAGTAATCCGAGTAATTTTCGTGATTGTGTACGGTATGTCTATGTTGGAATTTCTAGTATTTTTCCCATATCTCGAAGATCCTAGCAATACGACCCTTCTTACCCGTATAATTATTCGGTGCTCGCGGCGGCATACACTACGTACACTACTAAAGAGTAGGCAGTAGGTAGCGTGTGCGCGATAAAACGCAGCAAGCGCTGCGTAAAAGCTTCGGTAAGTGCGGGCGATAAAAAGGAGGCGAACTAATGCCAAGTGTTATTGTGCTCGGTGCTCAATGGGGTGACGAAGGAAAAGGAAAAGCCAGCGACCAGCTCGGCACAGCTGTTGATTACGTTGTGAAGTTCAACGGCGGTAATAACGCTGGGCATACTGTCGTCGTCAATGGCGAAAAGTTTGCGCTCCATCTTCTTCCTGCAGGTATTCTCAGCCCAAACTGTACGCCTGTGATTGGCAACGGCGTAGTCGTTGATTTGCAGGTACTTTTTGAAGAAATCGCTGATCTGCAATCGCGCGGTGTGGATACGAGCCGCCTTAAAATTTCTCCGAATGCACATGTTATTCCGCCATACAACAAGGCGATGGATGCGGTAAATGAGCGTATGCTTGGCAAGCGCAAGCTTGGTACGACGGGCAGGGGTATTGGCCCAACCTACGCCGATAAGATGAATCGTATCGGCATTCGCATCCAAGATCTTTACGATCCTTCGATTTTGCGCCAAAAAGTTGAAGGAGCGCTAAGCCAGAAGAATCCAGAAATCGTGGAGCTGCTAGAGGGTGATCCTTTCACTATAGATAGCGTGACGGACGAACTGCTTAGTTATGCAGATCGCGTGAAGCCGATGCTCATAAATGTGCCGGCAGAGCTGAATCACGCCCTCGATCGTGGAGAAACGATTGTGTTTGAGGGTGGGCAGGCGACGATGCTGGATATTGATCACGGCACCTATCCCTTCGTCACCAGCTCGAATTGTACGGCGGCAGGCGCATGTACTGGCTCTGGTGTGGGGCCGAGGCGCATTGATCGTATTGTGGGGGTAGCGAAAGCCTATATCACTCGAGTTGGTGAAGGACCGTTCCCCACAGAGCTTTTCGATGAGTCTGGTGAATGGTTGCGTGAAGCTGGGCATGAATATGGGGTGACGACGGGTCGCCCGCGGCGTTGCGGTTGGTACGATGCTGTGGTGGCGCGTTATGCCACGGCAATCAACTCTCTTACGGATTTGGTGGTGACTAAGCTTGATGTACTCACTGGTTTGGAGAAAATCCCTGTTTGCGTAGCATATGAGATTGACGGTAAAAGAGTTGAAGATATGCCGCAGAGCCAGTCAGATATGCATCATGCGCAGCCGATTTATGAATTTTTCCTAGGCTGGGAAGAAGATATTTCGCAGTGCCGCACTTTTGAGGAGTTGCCAGCTAATGCTCAGGCGTATATTTTGAAGCTCGAAGAGCTTTCTGGCACACGTATTTCCTCAGTTGGGATTGGCCCTGGGCGAGATCAAACGATTGTGCGTTTTCCATTACTTGGATAATGCATATATTGCTGCCTCAACGGAAGGTTTGAGTGGTAAATAGCCGATGTGTACAAAGTTTATGAATTTTGTATGTGCCCTTATCAGCTCGATAGATCATAGTTAGTGCTGGCAGTGCTAGGTTCCGCAGAATCTGAAGTGTAGGTTCGGGCGTGGGCGCGGTGACGATAAATCCCTATTCCCAGCACGAGAACAGTGAGAATACCGATGCTGCTGAGTGCCCAGATAAAATAGTTTGATCGCGTAGGCTTTTCTGCAATATCAGCAGGATTAACCTCGGTTATTGTTTGAGGTGTATTGGCTTCATTTCCTTCTGCAGGGGTTTTCTCACCCTCCACGTTTACGCCCTTACGTAGCGCATCTATATCGCTGAAAGTTGCTGTGTTTGCATTAATTGTGGCGCCTGGGGCTGAAATGATTTTGCCTGGCATCGCAATTGAGAGGGAAAATTGCGGATCGAGCAAGGAGAGTGCGCGTAAGTTTCCTTCGTTAAGTATTGTGCGTGGCAAACTAAAAATATAGCTAGTTTCTGTTTCGCTGAGCAGTTGTGTGCCTGCAGCTGATTCGCCTGAATTAAATGTAAGCGTGCAATGAAAGGTATTGCTATCGCTATGATCTTCTACAGTAAAGACGGAAGATTCGTTATCAAAAATGCCGCCTTTGAGTTTGATATTTCCTATTTCTTCTAGCTTGCTGCAGGCGATTCCAGCTGTGGAAGCAATGGCAAAATCGGCCGTCACGTCTGCCATGCCGTCTATGGCTCCAGAGGGCTGTATAGCTATTTGGCTTTCAGATCGGCAGCCAGAAAGAAGGAAGAGTGTGCTGGCAAGGATGATAGCCGCCAAGGCTCGTGTATGCACTGTGGTATGGTTCTTCGTTTTGGTGCGGTTGTTCTTGGCGTGTGTAGTGCAAGGGTGAGGTATGCCGAATCTTGCTGAGAGATTGAAGCAGTGCAATCGTATTGCTGTGTGCGTTTTCGTGCTCATGCCTGCTCCTTTTTGTTGAAGTACCTTATACGTACCTTGTACTTAAGAATACATTTTACCTTTATCGAGGTGGTGAAGCAGGAAAAGTAAGAGGTAAGTAGAAGAGCGAAGCAGATAGAAGTATACGGTTTCACTGAATTGTTTTAGGTTTTATTTTTAGGTGTTCGCTTCGTTTTCTCGGTATTGCTTGGGGGGGGGATGGTGAATGAATGCAGCGCGCTCCTCTCGGCATCAACACACCTAGGATTCTCATGCGGCAGAATGCATCTGCAACTTCCGAAGGCGCTGACGCAGTAGGGCTTGCTCTCTCTAAGCTCTCCGCTTTTCGTGGCGGGCAGTGGTGCCGAGCTCAGCAATGATCGGTATATGCATCTATATCTGAGCAGATGGATGCTGGCTTGCGAGAATTTGCGCGGCAATACTGGAGCGCAAAGAAGAGGAAAATCGGCAGAGCAGCACGAACAGTGTGAACCTATAGGGGGAGCGGCAGCAAGTGCAGCGCAAACAGCAGGAATAACATGAACACCATGAACAGCATGAATAACTCAGAGCTAAGTATGGTTTATCTCTCTTAGTATGTTTCCGGATTTTTCTCTGTTAGTCCCAAGAAATTTTTAAGAATTGGAGAGATAATAAAACAGTAAGAAAAACACAACATCGCCCTAGGAGGATATGTGATGGCAAAATTTACTGTGGAAGATGTACGTGCTGGTGCGCCAGAAGTGGCGCCAGAAGATCTCGTTTCGTGGGTTGCAGAGGTTGCAAATATCACCGAACCTGAGCGCATTGAATGGGCAGACGGCTCACAGGAAGAGTGGGATCGTCTCACGGCAATGATGGTAGAAAGCGGTATGCTTACTCGCTTAAATCCAGAAAAGCGCCCAAATTCGTTCTTGGCTCGTTCATTGCCAAGCGATGTGGCTCGTGTAGAATCTCGCACGTTCATCTGCTCCGAAAAGGAAGAAGATGCAGGCCCGACGAACCACTGGGCAGATCCTAAAGAAATGAAGGAAACCCTCATCGGTGAAAAGGGTGTGTTCCGTGGCTGTATGCATGGTCGTACAATGTACGTGGTTCCATTCTCAATGGGTCCGTTGGGCGGTCCGATTTCAAAGCTCGGCATTGAGCTCACAGATTCCCCATACGTTGTGGTCAATATGCGTATCATGACCCGTATGGGCAAGGGTGCTCTTGAGCTTATCGGCAAGGGCGGCGAATGGGTGCCAGCAGTTCACTCCGTTGGTGTGCCGCTCGAAGATGGCGCTGAAGATGCAGCATGGCCATGCAACGATGAAAAGTACATCACTCACTTCCCACAGACCAATGAGATTTGGTCCTTCGGCTCTGGTTACGGCGGAAACGCTCTGCTTGGTAAGAAGTGCTATGCACTGCGCATTGCGTCCACAATGGCTCGCCGTCAAGGCTGGATGGCAGAGCATATGCTCATCCTCCGCCTCACCAATGAAAAGACTGGCAAGCAGTATCACGTAACGGCTGCATTCCCTTCTGCCTGCGGCAAGACCAACCTCGCTATGCTTCAGCCAACAATTGAGGGCTACAAGGTTGAGACAGTTGGCGACGATATCGCTTGGATGCGTCCAGGTCCAGATGGTCGCCTCTATGCTATCAACCCAGAAGCTGGCTTCTTCGGTGTGGCACCAGGCACCTCTTACGACACCAACCCAATGGCTATGGAGAGCATGAAAGAAAACACGATCTTCACAAACGTGGCTCTCACTGATGATGGTGACGTATGGTGGGAAGGTATTGACGGCGAAACCCCAGCTCACCTCATCGATTGGCGCGGCAACGATTGGACTCCAGAATCCGGCGAAAAAGCTGCTCACCCGAACAGCCGTTTCACGGCTCCTGCAGGGCAGTGCCCGATTATCTGTGCTGACTGGGAAGCTCCTCAGGGTGTGCCGATTGATGCTATTCTCTTCGGCGGGCGCCGCGCATCGAATGTGCCGCTCGTGGCAGAAGCATACGACCAGAATCATGGCGTATTCGTGGGTGCAACAGTAGCTTCTGAGCAGACTGCTGCAGCTGAAGGAGCTGTTGGCTCCCTTCGTCACGATCCATTCGCAATGCTCCCATTCTGTGGCTACAACATGGCTGACTATTGGGGTCACTGGCTTGAGATGGGCAAGGAGCTTGGCGATAAGTTCCCGAAGGTTTTCCAGGTGAACTGGTTCCGCAAGGATTCTGAAGGTAACTGGCTCTGGCCAGGATACGGCGAAAACGCTCGTGTACTCGACTGGGTTGTGCGCCGTTGCGCTGGCGAAGTTGAGGCTATTGACGGCGTCACTGGTCGCTATCCGAAGTTTGAAGATTTCAACCTTGACGGTGTTGATGTGAGCGAAGAGGATTGGAAGAAGCTCTACTCTATCGATCCTGAGGCATGGGCTGCCGAGGCTGAAGATTCTGCTGAATACTTCAAGCAGTTCGGTGATAAGCTCCCTGCAGAGATCACTGCTGAGCTCGATAAGCTCCGCGAGCGTATTGCAGGTGCTAAGGGCTGCTGCTGCTCGTGTGAGAAGTGAAATGACTCTTTAACCTAGGGAAATTTTCTCTCCTATAATGGCGTTACGTCAGCGTTGTGCTGGCGTAACGCCATTTTTTGTGCGGCTAGTAGTATGTAGCGTAAAAATTCACTGTTGACGTGTGTCAATAAATGGGCAGTTAGGATATTTTGACGCCAAGATAATATAGTTTTTCTGACAGTACATGACGATTAGGTCAAACCGACACACTATATGTTTGCCTAGAAGGAGAAACTTATGGATTCTACACTTGAAGCGATTTATGATGAATCTTTGAAACGTAACCCGACTCAGCCAGAATTTCAGCAGGCAGTGCGCGAAGTAATTGAAAGCGTTGAGCCACTTCTTCTCAATAATAAAGAGTATGCAGATGCCGCAATTCTCGCGCGCGTCATTGAGCCTGAGCGTCAGATTATGTTTCGTGTAGCATGGCAAGACGATCACAATAATGTGCGAGTTAATCGTGGCTATCGTGTGCAGTTTTCCTCTGTGCTCGGACCATATAAAGGCGGTCTACGCTTCCATCCTTCGGTGACGCTCTCCGTCATCAAATTCCTTGGCTTCGAGCAGATTTTCAAGAACGCTCTGACCAATCAAGGCATTGGTGGAGGAAAAGGTGGATCTGATTTCGACCCGCATGGAAAGAGCGACAATGAAGTGATGCGTTTTTGCCAGGCATTCATGAACGAGCTTTCCCGACATATCGGTGCCGATATCGATGTGCCAGCCGGTGATATCGGTGTAGGCGGGCGTGAAATAGGCTATCTTTTTGGGCAGTATAAGCGCTTAGCCAACCGCAACGAAGCTGGCGTACTCACAGGCAAAGGAATCAACTGGGGCGGCTCTCTCGGGCGCACAGAAGCCACTGGCTATGGGTTAATTAAATACGTTGACGAGATGCTCGCAGCAAAGAATGATTCACTGCAGGGCAAGAAGCTCTTGGTGTCTGGTTCAGGCAACGTTGCTATTTACACAGCTGAACGTGCGCAGGCTGAAGGTGCCACAGTTATTTCGATTTCTGATTCGAGCGGTGCAGTATATGATCCTGATGGTATTGATGTTGAACTGCTCAAGCAGATAAAAGAAGTAGAACGTGGTCGCGTCTCCGATTATGCTGAACGCCGTAAAAATGCACAGTTCAAAGCAGGTGAAAAAGTATGGTCGATCGGCGCTGCCGATATTGCCCTTCCATGCGCTACGCAAAATGAAGTTCACAGTGACGATGTGCGTGCACTGCTTAAAGGCGGGGTCACGCTTCTTGCTGAAGGCGCCAATATGCCGAGCACACCAGGGGCTATCGAACTGATGCTTGCTAACGGCATTGCGTACGGACCAGCTAAGGCTGCAAATGCGGGCGGTGTGGCAACCTCCGCTCTTGAAATGCAGCAAAATGCTGGGCTTGGGCAGTGGAGCCGTGAGAAGGTACTCAGCAAGCTCGATGATATTATGGTTGATATTCACCGCAACTGCGTTGAGACCGCAGAAGAATTCGGCGCTCCGGGTAACCTTATGGTTGGCGCAAATATTGCTGGCTTCAAAAAAGTGGCAGACGCAATGCTTGAGCAGGGTGTTATCTGATTAAATATCAAGTATAGGGAAGCAAAAATGAATTGAGCACAGCACTGTGCGCAATGCGAAGTGGGCGTGACGCTATAGACTGCAGGTCTGGGCGTCACGCCCACCTCTATATCTGCGTCTTAAAAGATCGGTAAGTATGGGGAGAGATCGGCTCTGGTACCAGAGTATGTGATGGCTGCTGGCTGTAAAGGAAGATTTGCTATGCCGGTAGTGAGTGCAAGCCATGTCTGCCCGTCCATTTCCACCACGTTTGGTGGCGTGCCGCGGCGATGATTGATTCCTGCGATTGCTTGGGTAGCTCCGATCCATGGAATGCGAATTTCCACTGATTTCCCAGGATAGCGTTCGCTAAATTCTTCAAGAGCAAAGCGCACAGCAGTGCGTAATTGAGTAGGAGAAAGCACATCGCCTTCGCAATAACGCTGAATAAGTGGTAATCCTTCAGCCTCGCTGATACGCCGTTTCATCATCTTCCAGCTTAAGTAGTGCGTGCTTAAAGCGCATTTCCAGCGCACCGTGCCTGATACTTCGTAAGGAGCCTGAAATTTTCCACTGGCAGGCTTGCTTAACAGACATCACTGCTGATTTATTTATGCAGATTCGGTGCAGCCCACGAGCCATCGTCATCATAATCGCGGGAGCCGAAAGCAGAGGAATCTGCGCTGTGCACAGCAAACTCTTCGTAGTCGCTGTACTCCTCATCAGGAATATCATACTTAGCGGCGAGCTCCTCATATGCTGAATACTCATCGTCGCCATAATCATCTGACGATTCAGTACTCATGCTGTTGTGTGAGGATAATTCACGCTCAAGCGCCGCATAATCCGTTTCTGGACTGAAATACTTTAGATCACGTGCAACTTTACGTTGTTTGGCTCTTTGACGGCCGCGCCCCATAGGGTCCGACCCCCCTCCCAAACTCATAGGGTCTCGCACCAGCTATGCCGTAGCGAGCCCTGAACCTACTGCTTTTTCTCGTACCTACAAGGATAGCGCGATTTTGCTCAGAACACCACGCAGCTTTAAGAATCACTCAGTGAGAGTGAGGAAAACAACCATGCAGAATACTATTTGAATGCTTTTGCGGCCTTTGCACATCTTATCTTCGCTAAATCGTGCTAAAGGCAACGCTGGCAAAATTTAGTTTTACTCAATCAGCGTCTAAATGTTTTGACAGCTGCCAATACAGCAGTCGCAGCCACGCCAGCTAAAATACCGATTGACTTTTTATCGCCAGCCTTAGCATCGCTGATGATTTCCTGAACTTTCATTTTTCCTGCTTCGATTTTATTCTTCGCGCAGGCTTTGAAATCTTCCTTCAAACGATCAGGGGAAAGACGCCCAGCGAGTTCGTCTACAGTGGCAGTGAGTTCGTCACGCACGCGCTGAATATCGCGTTCAATATCTGAAGCTGAGCGGGTATCTTCGAAATCTGCTGGTGCTTCGTAGTCGATAGCTTTCTTTGCCTGCGCTGCAGCCCGAGCGGCAGGGTCTACGGCTGGGTTGATACGATCACTCACTTTGAATTCCTTTCTTAATAGCGGCTACGTCTTGCGCGATTCCTCGTCCAGGAGTGACGGAGTGTTTCTGAGAGGCTTTGAGTTTAGCTACGCCAGCAAGAATGAGCATTAGCATGATGAAAAGTAGTATTCCAGCAACGATAAGGAAACCAAGCCATATATTGCCGCCGAGCGCTGCGCCGATTCCAAAGCCTGCAGCGATGAGGAGAATACCAAACATATACAGAGAGATTACTGCTGCCACAACAAGAAGCACTCCGCCAATACCAAGTTTTGCGATTTTAGCTTTTGCGTTAAGTTTTGCCATAGAAATCTCATCACGTATGAGTGCCGAGAATTGCGCCGTTACCTTTGCAACAAGCTCGCCAATCGTTGCGCCAGATGGTGTGTTCTTTTGCTGAGAGTTTTTCTCTTCGTGAATGGGTGCCATTCAATCTCCTCATTTGTTTGTGTGATGCACTTTTCAGGCTCTGAGGCACATATTACCGCGCATTGAGCTTCAGCGCCTTAGCTTATGCATAAAACGTGAAAGAAATTGTGTGATTGCGTCTGCTTCGGGAATTTTGAGCAGATGTATGAGAAGCAGAAAAAGAAGAGTTAATAAAGGAGCGCCCAGACTTCCAGCTATGATAGCCGCTCCAACGCTCTGCGTCACTCGTTCAAAACCAATAAGCCATAGAGCGCCTAATCCCACTGCTGTCGTCATAATCGTCACGCCTAAAAGGGGAAGGTGGGTTTGTGCAATCTCTTTTCCATTCAAGCCTCCCATGCGTTGGCGCGCGCGGATAGCTACTCCTGTGCAGGTGATGCAATAGCCAACTGTAAGCACCACAGAAGCACCGCATACTATGTATTGCGGTGGCAAAAATGCCATGCAGGCAAGATCGCCTATGCATGAAAAAATTTGCCCAGGGAGGGTCATTAAGAAAATTCCTCTCGTATCTTCAAAGGCGAAGCACACTCTGTTGAAAAGTAAGATAGCTCCGAGTGGAATAATTCCAATACTCATCGGGATGATTAGCCAGGCTAGCGCCGTGATTTCATGTGGTGATCCTGCTGGCACAAAGACGCGCGCGATAGGAAATGCGAAACAAATCATTAAAGTGACGCACAAGAAATTGAGAGGAGCCATTGAGTTGAGAGTGTGAGAAGAATGGTTGCGCATTGCTTCAAGATCGTTGGCAGCAGCTGCTTTCGATAATCTCGTAAAAATTGCTGTTGTGATAGAAGTTGCAATCAGGGAAACGGGTAAGACGAAAATCGAATAGGCTGTTGTGCTTGCGGCATTGCCTGCAACGGTTGAAATATCCATATCGAGATCGAGAGCGCGCTGAGTGGCGCTTGCTGCAACGTTTGTTGTGATAGCTTGCGGGATAAGAGAAGTGAGTGTGCTGGCAAGAGCCCATAAAGAAGCAATGCCTGCTGAACGCAGCCCCACACCGCGCCATCGAAAGTCGGGGCGGTAGCGTATACCAAGGCGTCGTAGAGGAATGATGAGGAGGAGAGCCTGCACAGCAACGCCACTTGTGGAAATAGCTGCAAGGAGCTGTGATCGCCAGCCTATCCAAAGCGCAATGTTTTGTACATCGGCAGATGAAGGTGTACTAAAAATGAGTAGCAAGAGTACTAGCCCAAGAATAGATACTAGATTGTTTGCTGCTGGTACCCACATATAAGGACCAAAGTTTTCTCTCGCATTGAGTATTTGCCCAATCACGGTATAGAGCCCGTAGAAAAAGAGTTGAGGTATGCACCAGTAGGCGAGGATGACGGTAAGTTGATACCAGCTGTTATCTAGTGTTGCGGCGAAGGCTTTAACGAGAATTGGCGCACAAAGGGTGAGAGTGATTGTAAAAGTTCCTAAAAAAATGATCGCAATGGTGAGAAGTTTATTGATGTAAGCTCCTCCAGCATCAGGGCCATTTTTTGATGCGCGCACAATTGCAGGCACAAGCACAGCATTGATAAGCCCGCCTGCGATAATGTTGAACAGATAGTTCGGCAGCATATTTGCAATATCGAATGCGTTGGCAATAGGGGAGTTAAGACCAACAACCATCGTCAATAAAATCGGAGAACGCACTACGCCAAGTATGCGGCTCACGAATGTACCTGAGGCCATAATGAGCGAAGAACGTGCAACACTCGCCGAGCTGGATGAAGTATCAGAGTTGGAATCTAGCGGCGGTGTGGGCAAAGAATCGGAACTCATGGTTGTATCGTACTAGCTCTTTGAAAGAGGCTCTAATCTGGTGGCTCCGAGCGGCATCGATCCGCTGACCTAACGATTTTCAGTCGTTCGCTCTACCAACTGAGCTACAGAGCCAGATAAGAAAGTACCCGGCGCCGAAAATCGGCTTCCGGGCGATCTCATCGCGACCCTGACGGGACTTGAACCCGCGACCTCCGCCGTGACAGGGCGGCGCGCTAACCAACTGCGCTACAGGGCCATATGGTTTCATAAAATGTTAATCATCTTATGAGTACCCCCAACGGGATTTGAACCCGTGTTACCGGCGTGAAAGGCCAGCGTCCTAGGCCGCTAGACGATAGGGGCGAATCGAATCGAACCGAATCGATCTTGCGTTCCGTTGGTGGAACGGGTATTAGCTTACTTGAGATATACCAAAAAATGCAAAACGAGATTCCAACTAATTTCAATTTCTTCATTTAGCCTAGAAGTATGAGTATTTTTGAAGCGTTGACCCACACGAATAGTGTGCAAGGAGCAGGAGATTTTATGTGTGATCTGCATCGCATTGCTGAGCTGGCGGGAGGTCTTGTCCGTGAAACAAACGCCGATTCGAAAGGGGCAGAAGTTGATGAAGCAGTTCACGATGCGGCTGCCGCCACGATTGATGTGATTCAGCTCTTGATAGGTTCTCTCGTTGGTGTCGTCACCGCTTTCGCAATTGGGGTTATTCTCCTAGCAATCGGGCGCATTGTAGCTCGCCGCCATGCTGTGGTTATGGCGTTTGCGCGAGCTGTATATAAGCCAGCGCAGGTGCTTCTTGTTGTTGTTGGCGCATGGCTGGGCTGCGCAATAGTGAGAGACAGCTCATTGATGGCATCAGATGCAGGAGTGGCGCCGCATTGGATTGCATATCTCAATCATGCCTTTATGATTTGCACGATTATTTCTGCAACATGGCTGATTGTAGGTGTGTTTAACGGCATAAAAGAGTCGATTCATGAGCGCATACTTGAATCGTCTGAACGACGGGCGAAGCGTGTGCAGACTCAAATGCAGATACTTCACCGCGTGATCGTGGTGATTGTATGGGTGCTTGGTTTTGCGGGTGTGTTACTTACTTTTCCCGAAGCGAGAACGGTTGGCGCTTCCCTTTTAGCTTCAGCAGGCGTTGTTTCTGTGGTTGCTGGCTTGGCTGCGCAGACGACGTTGGGCAATGTATTTGCTGGTTTGCAGCTTGCATTTTCTGATTCAATTCGTGTGGGAGATATTGTTTTTTACAACAACAGCTATACAACTGTGGAAGAAATCACACTCACATATGTGGTGCTTGCGGTATGGGACGGGCGTCGAATTATTGTGCCAAGCTCACTGCTGACAACCCAGAGTTTTGAAAACTGGACTCGCCGTGCTCCTGAGATGATTGGTGATGTGAATATCGACGTGGATTGGGCTGTGCCTGTTGCTGCTGCTCGCAAACAGCTCAAGCTCATTTTGACGAGCACTGATCTATGGGACGGAAAAACTGGCGTGCTGCAGGTGAGTGACGCCGTTGGCGGAGTTGTTCGTATCCGCGCAGTGCTCAGCGCCAAGAATTCTCCGACTCTTTCAGATTTGAAGAACTATGTGCGTGAAAAACTCGTAGTTTGGATTCAGCATGAGGCTCCGCAAGCTGTGCCTCATGCCCACAATTGGGCATATGAGGAGTTGAATTTCTCCGAGGCGAGCATAAAAACAAATCAGCAGGTAGAGGCTCATGTACAGGCAGCATATCCTGTGAGTTATCCTCCTGAGGGAGCTGGCGCTGGTACTGACGAGCCTTCTCGTGCGAGCGGGCAGATGACGCGCGTACTTTCCCGCGATGAGATGAGCGCTCTGGCTCGCAATATCCAGCAGCAGGCAGATGATCGCAAGGAGTGTGCCCGCGAGGGGCTTATTGCTCTTGCTGGCGGAGAAGATCCTGCAAATATGCGTGAATGGCAGCCGCCTGCCGATGATAATGCTCCTGAGTCTACGTTGCTAATGAAACGCTCCGACGTGGAGGAAATGGCAAACGTCACCAAAGAGACGAGTGAATCTGCGCTCTTTTCTGGCTCTGCAGAAGGTGAAGAGCGGCAGAAGAATTTTGCAGGTCCTGGTGATGAAGCTTACGAGGAGCGTAAACGTCAGCTTGAGCGTACAAACATCGCATCAGGCATATCGGGCGCATCGGGTAAAGAGCGCTCGGCGAGTGCAAAAAACAAGGAAATTGAGGAAAATACGGAAATTTCTCAGATCAAAGAAGCTAAAAAAGATACCTCAAGCTAATCAATCCATCCTGCTAAACGGCTTCGAACTTGCCCTTCGAGCGCGTCAAGGAATGCTGGCTGGGTATTTGCCCACGGAATATAGGTGAATCCTTCGTTAGGGCCTGAGGCTTTCACAAATTCTTCTCGATTGAGAATGTTGATCTCGTGCACAGATTCTAAACAGTCCGCCAAGAACCCTGGGCAAACGACGTCTATTCTGCGTGTGCCTGATGCGGCGAGTTCCTTTACAGTATCGATAGTGGCAGGGCCAACCCATTGCGCTGGGCCAAAGACAGACTGGAATGTAATTTCTACCCCGTCGGTTTCAGATAAATTGAGACGTTCGATAAGTGCTCGAGCAGTTGTGCGGCATTCTTCAATGTATGGATCGCCGTTATCAACCATTGCCTGAGGAATCGAATGAAAACTCAGCATGAGTTTGTCTCCAGCGGAAAAGTCTGGTCGACCTTTGGTGTTCCATGTGTGTTCGATTGCTTGTGCGATTGCCTCGATATAGAGGGAATCTTCAGGGAAAGAGCGAAGTGTCCTAATTTCCATCTGGTTGCGGGCGCGCATTAACCAGCGGGATACTTCGTCCATAATACTTGCTGCTGTTGTTGCTGAGTATTGGGCATACATCGGCACGATCAGCACTCGCTGGAAGCCCTGCGACTGCAGTTCAGTGAGCATTTCGGGCACAGTTGGTTTAGAGTAGCGCATCGCCAAGAAAACGTCTGCAGTGTGTTCTAAACGCTTGCCTAGAGCTTCTGTTTGCTTAATGCTCCAATGCATAAGAGGAGATCCCACAACGCCAGCGCCGCTTTTTTCTCCCCAGATTTCAGCATACAGAGCGCCAGAGGCTTTCGGGCGTACGCGCAAAATAATTCCCTCAAGAATAGGGCGCCATATTATCGGGTGAGTCTCGATAATGCGCCGATCGGTGAGAAATGAGCGTAAGAAACGCCGCACGTCGGCAGGCGCTGGAGAATCAGGTGTGCCGAGATTGACGAGTAAAACAGCTGGGCGCTTCGAAATTTTCATGAGGCAAGTCTACTAAAGTACGCAGGCATTCAGCGAGAGCTGGTTCTCTTTTTCTTGTTTTCTTGCTTTGTGCGAGCGGCAAGAGATCTAGAGTGCATGTATTTGCATATATATCGATTTTCGCATACGTATCAATCTAAACGGCTACTTAGGAGAAGTTCTCCAGCTTCTTTAAATTCAATAGCAGTGCGAACAAGAGCTGTATTGCGGCGAGTGACTGCGGTCGCAAGTGGATGACGATCGTCACCAATCCATTCTGGCGTTACTTGCGCAATAAAATCTGTGAAACGGGCAGACTCTCGAAGGATATGTGCAAACTGCTCAACGCAAACGGTGCTCGTGGTGGCAGTATTTGTGCAGATACTCAATTTCCCAGCCAGTACGCCGTCCCATAGTGCGCGCATATTCGCAGGTGTGCTTATGATATCTGAGAGGGCAGGATCTGCGCTCGATTGATTCTTCTCGGAATAATTTACCGCGAGCTCATAGCGCGTTTCGGCATCGCTTGGAAAACGGCGTATCCACTCGCGTAAAAGATATCCTCGCCAAAGGGTGCCAGGAAGGCTTTCGGCAGGAGAATCTACCCACGTTTCGGCAATAGAATCGATACCTTCATTAGCGATAAGCTGCATAATTCGTGCTGCGATGGTTTGATCGGAAGATGCGGCTGAGGGCAGGTACACAAGGGCATGGGCTGTGGTGTGTGCAAGTTCGTAGGCGGCGGCGATATCGATACCGCCGTCAATAAGGTCTATTTGATCGGGTTTGAGCTGAGCTGGGCGGCGCGGTTTATAAGAAGGCATCGTTTCTCTTTTCCTTTGAGATGTGTTTAGGCAGATATGTTTATTCTTTCGCATTTAGCGAGAGTATGTGCATATTTAGTGAGATATGCGTCATTTTAGGCAGATATTTACGCAATTATGCGGCAATTTCCGATCTCCATTTCCCAAATTGCTCAGATGACGCTAGAATCAATTCGTCCAAAAGGATAAGCGGGCCTCTAGCTCAGTTGGTAGAGCAGTGGACTTTTAATCCATTGGTCGTGGGTTCGAGTCCCACGGGGCCTACCGTTTCTTTGATTACGAAGATGTGTCTAGTGTGTGCAAGCGTATAGAAGCACAGAATAAAGCGTTGATATAGGTTAGTGCAGATTGCTAAAGGGTTGTGCGCATACAACAGGCAAGTATTATCTTGCCGATAATTCGAGTATCTATCGCTATCTTAATCTTTTTTCGCTAAACACTAACTTTTTGCTGTCTTTTTTGGCAATATCTAAGTATGACGATAAATACGAATGGTAATGACGATCTTGTGATCTCTTCGGCGGAGACGATCGACCGCATCGGCGTAGATCTTGAGCGTGACGAAGCTGCCAAAGCTGCACGCGCAGCAATTAGGTCCCAAGCCGACGGGCTTGCCGAACGTATGTATTCGGCACACAAACCTTCTGTGCAAAAGATTCGTATGCGCCTCGGTTCGCCAGTTTTGCCTGAGACGTTGAGCGGCATGGCCCGAGAGTCGATGAAACGTGCGAGACAGCAGAAACTTGGGCTTGATGAAATTCCATTGCCCGAGGGGCGCTTTGCTGATCGAGAATTATCTTGGCTGGCATTCAACGAACGAGTGCTGGAGCAGGCTGAAGATCGGACGCTTGCCATTCTTGAGCGCGCATGGTTTCTCGCTATTTTCGCCTCAAACTTAGATGAGTTTTATATGGTTCGTGTAGCTGGGCTGAAACGCCGTATCGCTGCTGGAATGGCTGTTACGGGAGCATCAGGATTTTCTCCGCATCAGCTGCTCGACGCTATTCTTACTCGTTCGCACGAGCTTATGGAACGCCATGCGCGAGTTTTCCAAGATGACGTGCGCGTGAAGCTTGCCGATGAGGGTATCTATATCAGGCATTGGGATGAGCTGGGAGAGCAGGAGCGAGAACGTTTACGAAAATTTTATCGCAAGCAGATTTTCCCTGTTTTGACGCCGCTTGCTGTCGATCCAGCGCATCCGTTCCCGTATATTTCAGGGTTGTCTTTAAACCTTGCTGTGATCGTTAAAAATCCTTCTACTGGAAAAGAGCTTTTTGCGCGAGTGAAAGTGCCGAGTCTCCTGCCGCGCTTTATCGCTGTTGATTCCGAAGGGCGCCCGTACAGTCCAGAAGATGTGCCTTCCGATTCGATGGGGCAGACGTGCTATGTACCTCTTGAAGAAGTGATCGGAGCGCACCTTGATACTCTTTTCCCAGGTATGAAAGTTGTGGATTACTCAACCTTCCGCGTCACCCGAAATGAAGACATGGAAGTTGAGGAAGACGATGCCGAAAACCTTCTCAAAGCTATGGAAAAAGAGCTGCTTAAGCGGCGTTTCGGGCCTGTTGTGCGTCTCGAAGTTGCTGAGGATATGACGGAGCACGTGCTGCATATGCTGCAGCGGGAATTGGGCGTGCGCCCGGAGGACGTCTTCCGCTTGCCGCAGCCGCTCGATCTTACTGGCTTGAATGTGATTCACGATTTAGATCGCCCAAAACTGAAATATAAAAATTTTGTGGGGGTGACGGCGAGCGGTTTCGCTGAGGTAGAGAGTGCGCAAGCAGTTGATCTTTTTGAGGCGATTCGCCGCCACGATATTTTGGTTCACCACCCATACGATTCCTTTGCAACTTCTGTGCAGCAGTTCCTTATGCAGGCAGCCACAGATCCGAAAGTGCTCGCTATTAAGCAGACTCTCTACCGCACGAGCGGCAATTCGCCGATTATAGATGCCTTGATTAAGGCTGCTTATGCAGGTAAGCAGGTGCTCGCTATGGTGGAAATTAAGGCGCGTTTCGACGAGCAGGCTAATATCGACTGGGCGCGCAAACTAGAGCAGGCAGGCGTACACGTGGTCTACGGTATCGTCGGGCTGAAGACCCACTGCAAGCTCTCGCTCGTCGTTCGTCAAGAAGAAGATGGTTTGCGCCGTTACTGCCACGTGGGCACAGGTAATTACAATCCTAAAACTGCTCGAGGCTACGAGGATCTCGGTCTTTTTACGTGTGAGCGAGAGGTTGGGCAGGATTTGATTCGCTTGTTTAACCAGCTTTCAGGGTATGCGCCGAAAGCGAAGTTCCACAGCTTGCTCGTGGCTCCATTGGGTATTCGTTCGGGGCTGCTGGAGCGCATTGAACGTGAGATTAGCAATAAGCGTGCAGGTAAAGAGGCGTGGATCAAGCTCAAAGCAAATTCGATTGTAGATGAACGAATTATTGATTCTCTTTACCGTGCTTCTCAGGCAGGAGTGCCGGTAGATTTGCAGGTGCGTGGAATTTGCTGCTTGCGAGCTGGTATCCCAGGGCTTTCCGAAAACATTAATGTGCGCTCGATTTTAGGGCGTTTCCTCGAGCATTCGCGTATTTATGCTTTCTGCAATAGCGGTGATCCGGAAGTCTTTATCGGTTCGGCAGATTTGATGCATCGTAACTTAGATCGCAGAATCGAGGCGCTCGTTTCTATCGCTGATCTGGATATGCGTGAGCATCTTATTGATTTGGTGACGACGGCATGTTCAGATTCTGTGCAGAGCTGGAAGCTTGAAGCTGATGGTTGGAAACACATTGTAGAAGGTGTAGATGGAAAGCGGTTGAAGCATACGCAGGATCTACTGATGGCTGCTGCGCGCTCGCGAGTTGCTGCTAAGCACTAGCTTTGCTAGCACTAATTCTGAGTGTACATTTTTGAATGTGCGTGGATGCGCAATTTCTGAAATTTAACACTGTGGATGAGATTGATGTATCTAGTAGGGAGGAGTGTCTATAGCATAAATGCAGGATGCGTGTATACCGACATATATCGGTATACACATAATAGTACTGTGTGTTTGACTAGATATATCTTCATATGAAGATCGCAACCTAATTCTTGCGTTTACATATGGAACGTGGACTACCATTACGACCGCAATTTCAGCTTGGAAATGGGGGTTAGCTGCTTCCACAATTGCCCGAGCTTTGGGCCTCGCTTTTATTGGAGGATTCGGCAAAGCGATTGGTGGACCAGCGCTTATTGCTGTAGGGCTTGCCGTAGCAGCAGTGTCTTGTGCATTGTAGAGAGTTGGATCAGATGAGTACCAAGAATAAATTTACTTTAGGCTTTCTTCCTTTGAACATTCTCACGCTTTGGGTAATTTCTGCATTTGCAAGAGATACTTCATTCACAGATCTAATCACGATTTTGTGTGCAGTAGTCGGCGGTATAATTTGTACTCTTGCATTAAGGACAATAGTTGAGAAAGATTCGTCACTGCCTAAAGGTCCCAGCCACTCTAGTAAATCCAGCAAACTCAATAAATCTGAGAGAATATGATTAATGCAGAATAAAATCTCGTAGAGATTGCGTTTATCATGCCACAACCTCTACGAGATCAAAGTATACAATGATCGAAAAATCAAGGTTTTCCGATCGATGTTTTCTTATTCCATTAGAGAATAATTGCTTTCAGTATGATGTAGCAGATCATGGCAATAAATGCCGATGCTGGGAGAGTGAGGAACCATCCTCCCACAATATTGCCCGTTACTCCCCATCGTACTGCACTCTTGCGGCGGGTTGCCCCAACTCCCATCACAGCTGAAGTGATGATATGGGTTGTGGAGACTGGCGCATGGTAGAGAAACGCCGTGAAATAGAGCACTGAAGCGCCAACCATTTCTGCCACGAATCCGCGCGAAGAATCAACTTCGGTGATCGAATGCCCCAAAGTCTTCATAATGCGTTTGCCGCCAGCCAGCGTGCCCAGCGAAATAGCAAGAGCAGCGCCGATCTTCACCCACAAAGGAATTCCTGTGCCCGTATGATAGCCTCCAGCGACTAATGCAAGCACAACTACGCCCATAGTCTTTTGCGCGTCTTGCAGCCCATGCCCGAGAGCAATCGCTGCAGACGAAAAAATCTGTGCTCTGCGAAATCCTCGCATTGTCGCTTTATATTGAGCGTTGCGGAAAATGTAGAGCACGAATTTCATCAGAATATATGCGAGAAGGAAGCCAACTATCGGTGAAAGAAACATTGGCAGCACAACTTTTTCGCCGATCACAAGCCAGTGAATCTGGGTTGATGCAGCGAGACCTGCGCCGGTAAGACCGCCGATGAGTGCGTGAGAAGAGCTGGAAGGTAAACCAAACCACCACGTAATAAGGTTCCAAGTGATTGCGCCAATCAGCCCACCTAAGACGACGATCAATCCGGCCTCGTCTTCAGGAGGTGAGACAATTCCTGAACCAATCGTCTCCGCCACACCCGTACCGAGAAGTGCGCCGATGAAGTTCATGACTGCCGCCATGACGAGCGCAGCTCCCGGTTTGAGAGCTCTAGTTGCTACACATGTTGCGATAGCATTTGCGGCATCGTGAAAACCGTTTGTGAAATCGAAAATAAAGGCAATCACAGCCACAAGACACACGAGAAATAACGCGAGATCCACGAGGCTAGTTCTCCTTGATTGCGATAGTTTCGATCACTGCGGCAAGATTTTCGAAGCGGTCGATAGCTGCCTCAAAACAATCAATCACGAATTTCATTTTTATTACGTCCATTGCGTTCGCGTCTGGATCGCTGAAGAGATCGGAAATGCAGGATCGGTAGATAGAATCGCCGTGGTTTTCCAGCTGGTTGATTTCCACCCAGTATGCGCGCATTTTATCGCTGAGCTTATCGAGGTGCTGCATAGCTTTTTCTGTTGATTCTGCGCACTCATGAATAATATCGACGAGTTTGCGTGCTCTTTCTGGAAGATCCGCAACCCCATAGAGCACCATATTGTCTCCTGCTTCGTCGATCATATCCACGCAGTCGTCAATAATTGAGGTGAGTTCAAATAAATCTTCACGATCGTAGGGTAAGACGAAGCTGGAATTGATTTTCTTGAGCACAGTATGCGTAGCTTCATCTGCTTCGTTTTCAATAGAATGTAGTTTTGCGTTGAGATCTTCGCGTTTTTGCGGTTTTGCATCCACAAGTTTAATTAGTGCATTGGCAGCGCGAGTTAAATTCGCTGCTTGGGCGGCGATCAGATCTGTGACTGACGGTCCGCCAATTTTATTGCGTCCCACATGAACCCTTTCATGTATTCGGTTACGTAATGCTGCGCAGCACCTGCTGGAGCATTGATTGCTGGCCAGCAGACGCCACATCAGCTCATTTCCAGCTTACATAAAGTTGCCTAGGACTTTATAATCAACAGCTTACTTTTCCTAGTCTTGTGCATAGGTGCATAGCTTTATGCATAAGCTGTGTATACGTTTGGATACGTATGCAGGCAAATATCGGTGCATAAGGAGATTTATCTGTATTTTTATGCGTGCTTTTCCTAGTATGTTTTCTGAAGTGCTGTGTAAAACCGAGGTATATCTATGCCACAATAGCAGCATGAATGCAGGATTTGGCGATAATAATTGCGAGAGATGCCTCGTGATTGCAGCTCATGCCGAAGGTCTGAATATGCTGCGAGAGCAGGCGAAGGAGTGGGCATACGATTTTATTTTGTGCGCTGACGCTGGGCAGAAAATCGCGCAGCAATTAGCCTTGCGCCCGAATGCGTTTATCGGCGATTTTGATTCTTCCCCTCAGCCTGCTGGCGAATATATTGAGCTTTCCCCAAGCGCGGCGATTCTTTCCTCTGATTTAGCTGAGCAGTTGTCTTTGTGTGTGCACACCTCTATGCTTGCGTCGGAAGTAAGTGATGATGAGGAGCTGCAGGAGAATATACAGCCGCTTGTTTTTCTTCTTCCCCCAGAAAAAGATATGACGGATCTGGAAGCTGCAATAGATATTGCTGCCCAGCTTGGCTTCGCTCATATCGACGTTCTCGGCGGTTTCGGCGGTCGTCTCGATCACACACTAGGCAATGTTGCTCTTCTTGCCAAATACGTAGATTCACCGATTCGCCTTAGGGTTTTCGATGGTATCAATTCGGTGACGATGGTTGGCCCAGGTACACATACAGTGGCGCGCAAAGGACACACCTATTTTGGGGTGCTCCCATATGGCGGCTGTGCTCGCAGTGTGAGCTTGAGCGGCGTGAAATACAGTGTGCAGGATATCGAGCTTTCTGATTCAAGTACGCTCGGTGTGAGTAACGAAATCACGCATGCCTATGCCACGGTTAGCTGCGAAGAAGGCTATCTGCTTCTTGTGCATTCTCGCGATACTTAGGGGAGTTAGAATGCACCTGATTTTACGTCTGCCGCCGCCGCTTCGATTGTGGCCGAAAAAACCTCAGCGCTATCGGCGCCGTTGATAATGCGGTTATTGATGACGAATGCTGGTGTGCCCCTAAAGCCAATGCCAGTGGCGATAGTTTGTGAGCGATCAATTTCTTTGCGTGCTTCGTCGGAGTTCATGTCAGCCGTGAACTGATTGAGATCAGGCACGCCCGCTTGTTTAGCGAGTTCAACCACAGCAGCTTCGTCCCATTGTTTATGCTCACCAGCAGAGAGCGGAGCTGCGGCGGCATAAAACTCGGCAGTTTTGCCTTGTTTGCCAGCAGCATATAAGCCGCGAGCGGGAATATCTGAATTGTAATCAGGGAAAATTACCCACGGGTGAATCTCGATGCGAAGCGTCCCCTCGTCTACATATTTTTGCAAAGCTGGGTAGGTTTGCGCTGCCCATTGTGCGCACACTGGGCAGGAAAAATCCATAAATTCAATCATGACGACAGGTGCATTGACGTTACCTTCAGCCAACGGACTTCCATCAATGCGTTCTTGCAGAGCTTTGAGAGTTTTTATAGCTTGAGGGTCGGTATATGCCTTAGCAGCTGCAGAAGGCGATCCAGAAGGTGCTGAGCCTTGGTTTTCTGCTGTTGCTGCTTGATCGGCAGAAGTGTTTGGCAGTGAGGTCTTGAGTGAGACGATATATGCCACAAGTGCAACCATCACTACGAGCGCTGCAGCGAGAGCTATCACTAGAGGTTTTCTTCCTTTTCGTGCTGGCACAGTGCTGAATGCTGATGTGTCGTTTCCGTTCGGTGCATGTGTATCAGACGTATATGCTGTTTCGCTCATTTATTTTCTCCACAGGTTTCGTTTAATTTTTTCAAAAGTTCCATATTTTCTTTACGCAGCGCAGCCAGATCATGCCCAGCTAAGAATTGCAGCATATGCCAGTAATCGCGGCACCGCTGAGTGAGAGCTACCATATCTGCCGAGATATGTATGCGCTTTAGTGCTCCGTCTTTATCCACAGTGTAGATAAATGGAGTCGCTGTGGAGCGCTCGTCTAAAGTAAGCTCAAGAAACTCAGCCACAGGGGTGGGCGTTGGGGCATCGTCAGCCAGCACCTGGAAATGCTTGCGGAATCGTCGTTCTCCATAAGCAAAATCGGCAGGCGTATATTCCACGTTAAGTATTTTCTTTGCGCCCTCATCATCAATATAGGAAAGACGGTTTTTGCTCCACGTGTCATTGACGTTCGGATTTCCCGCGAGTATGAAACGATCTGTGATGTCTTCGTGCTGTGGCTCATGTACGAAAAGCGGATTGACACGGCTTTTCACTGCTAAGCGTGAGCGTTCGGCAGATTCATCGTCACCAATGCCATGCTCTGGCTGGCAGGAGGTGTAGACGTCAATGACGGCAGGATAATCGTTTTGTGCGAGAGCTGCGCTCACATTTTTCAAAAAGTGCGCTTGATAGCTCGTCGATGCTGATATTACCAACACTTGGGGATGCATAGCTGCGAGCAGCGCCAGTTCTTTGCGTTGCTCCTGTTTGCCTGTATGGAAGGAGCCGAATCGTGAGAGATCAGAATCTTGCCCTTCAAGGGAAGCCGTGGAGGCTTGCCCGCCCGTATTAGAATAAGCTCCTGTGTTGAGTACAAGCATTTTGAGCGGTGTGCCGCTCGTGAGTACGCGGGAAAGTGCACCAAACCCAATATCGTAGGCAGCGCCATCACCACTAATTGTGAGCACTGACGGCATAAGAGAAAGCTCTTCCTCGCTGAACTTCCGCCACTCTGGAGCGGTGGTAGGAATAGAATCCCACGGTGTATCGTCAAGAAGAGCGTGTGCTTGGCGGATCGCTAAAACGTCACTTGCAAGATCGGCAGCTAACCCTTCGAAAATGCCTTTAGCAAGAGGCTGAGCATCTTGAAACAGCCCGTTTACCCACGGCTCTTGATAAGAATTATAGGGAGCTGTTGAGGCATAGACGGAGGAACAACCTGTAGAGTTTGCTACCACTGTGCCAGCTGGAGTGCACCCGCCTGCAGGTCCTTCGTAACGATAGAGACGTTTATTCAGCTGCTCCAACACGTTATCGATCAAGGCGGCGCGGCGGATATCACTAGCAGTGCATTCGGCAGCTTTTGCGTCTTCCAGGCGTGCGATCAAATCTTCAAGCTCGGCGCGATGCTTTGCTACTCGCGAATGGTTAAGATCGTTGGCAAGAGCCATCGTCTGACGGATTGCCGTCACTTCTCCGCAGCCTCGGCAGGCTCCATGCCCGCCGACTGTGGAATAGTAGTTATCCCGATCGAGGAAGATGCGCTTCATATCGAGGCTTGCGCCGCCCTCTGGATCAGAGAATTCTTGTGGAGAATTTGGCAGCAAGCTGAAAATTGAGAAGCGTTCTTGTGTGGAAGTGAGCACATCGGGTGTTTGCTGAGTCGGAACAAGAGCGTTCGGGCTGCACACAGAAACGCATTCCAAACAGCCCGTGCATTTCCATGGATCTATATTGACGGAAAAGAGTACGCCCTTGCCTGCCCGCTGTTTTTCTGCTTGATCGAAGAATGGGCGAGTGCGGGCAGTTGGATAAGCACGCAAAATTTCTGCGACGGCTGTGAAGGCATGCTCTGGAGCGCCAACTTCTGCTGCAGCCTGTGCAAACACATCTGCAATAGCTGGGCGTTCTTTTGTGCCATGCAGTGCAGCACGCATTGCTTCACTGATCTCAGATATCCATGAGGTCAGCTTGCTAATATCTTCACTACCGCTGCTTTCGCTGGCAGCTGCTATTGCTGTGCTGATGAGCGTTTCAAACGTAAACACAGCATTCGGTATTGCGGCATCAGGGCAGACCAGCGTGCATTCCATACAGCCAGTGCACAAAGATGGCTCAAAATATGGAATATGGCGGCGGAACAAGCCTTTATCTTTGGCGGCTGCGGATCCAGCAGGAATGAATGTTCCCATACCAGGATAGACAGGCGATTCGGAAATAGAGCCGTCTGCAAAAGGCTCGCCCATAATCGTCTCAAAATAATCTCGATCGAATAGACCTTTTGTGGGGGGCACGCAGCTGCGAGAGCAGAGCTTTTCAGAAATACTTGAGGTAATAGTTGGAGCGCAGCCGCCTTGTGCACACATACTTTCCGAAGAAATAGAGTTTAAGAGGGGAAGTGGATTGCTGCGGGCGAGCAATGCGGATCGTGCAGCATGTGCGCTAAGCCCCAAGTTTTGAATGGCAGTTTCGCTGCTTAATTGCGTCGAGGCTGTATTCGCAGCAGCAGATGTATCGGCTGGTGCAGCGGCATCAAAAACTTCGTACTCAACGCGTTGAGTATTGGCAGCGCCCTCGCGTACCACAGCCATATTAGCCTCTACAACTGCTTCGCCTTTTGCTCCGAATTTCTTTATAAGTTGCTCGTGAATCTTCTGCAGCATCGCTGATTCGGCTGCACCAGAAGCGATACGATCTACTTTGGTGGCAATCGCCCCGATAAACGCCACACCCATCATGCGAGTTTCAAGGCTTTCATCTGGTGCGTGCTCTTTTGCCACTGCGAAGGCGTCAAGAATAAAGAGATTAATGCGTAGCTCGCGGATTTTGCGTTGTGCGCCTTGAGGAAGGCTTGCCCAAAAATCGCGAGGATTGAGATTTGATTGGATAATTAGAGTGCCGCCAGCGCTCAAGCCTTTCAGAGGGTTTGTGTGCACAAACGCCATGTGATCTGGGCACACAACAATTTCAACGTCTTCGAGTTCAGCATTTGTGATGTTGATCGGCTCAGGGCTAAGCGTGATGTAGTAGTTTGTGGCAGCTCCCGATTTTTCTGAACCATATTTCGGAGCTGCTTTAGAATACAGGTGCAGCATTTCCGCCAAAATATCGGTGAGCAATTTACCTGTAGCAATCGTTCCGTAGCCGCCAACAGAGTGGAATCGAATACGCATAGCTTCATCTGGCAGCAGCCCTTCAGGGTTTTGCTCAAGGTGTAGCTGCATTTTTTCTGTAGCTGGATATGCTTCTCGAAGGAGCGCTTGCAGCTTTGCGCGCTCTGCGGTGGGATGTTCGTCAAAGAACGTTGTGCCAATATAAAATTCTGGCGGTATATCGCCTGAATCCATCGCTTTTACGGCTGCAATAAGATGACGAGGCTGCACATCGTGCCCGCCAATACCAAAGAAACCGCACGAGAGAGTTGGGATTTCATCTGCGCGAAGCACTGGAATGCCAAGATAGCGCTCAGTACGAGAATTTTGGGTGGCTTTTATGAGAGCAGTATTCACGAGGCTTGTGAGCGATGCTAGATCTGAACGTTCCAGCACAGTGACGGTATGCGCTCCGCGCAGAGCTTGCACAAGCTCTGCTTCAGGGAAAGGCTGCAGCAGCAGAATCTGAACTAAACCTATTTTTATTCCGTGTGAGCGCAGATATGGCATGACGGCGAGCACGTCTTGGCTGATTGACCCTAGAGCAACGATAATCACATCGGCGTCATCAGTATTGTATGTGCGGATTGGTGCGTAATCGCGCCCAGTAAGCTCGTTGTATTCACGCATTGCGCGGCGCACAAGAGCTGGCACGTCAGCTTGCACGTGAGTGCGGTGATCAGCCACAGCTGCCTGAAAATCTGGTTGGTTTTGTACTGGGCCAGTAAGCCCTGGATTGCTGAGATCAACGAGAGCTGGAATGAGCTGGCGAGTACCTTGCGCGGGAGCATTTATCCATTGCCGACGCCAGCGGGCAATATCGCTGTGAGGAAGTAAAGGAGCTAGGTGTTGATCGAAGAGTTCGCCGCTACTATCAGCCTCAATATCTTCACTCGATTCATTGAGAAAAGCTTTGATTGCTGCTGTGCTTTCAGGGCAGAGATTTTCTGTTTGCGAGGCGAGATATTCACGCATAAGAAACGTGCGCCCTTTTGAACCAAAAAGAATATCCTGAGCAACCGTTGGGCTGGGAATATAGCCAGCTGGATCACCGAGATATTCACGCACGAGGTCTTCGCTTGGCAGGCGCGCTTCGCTCATCATGTGCGAGGTGGCAAAACCGTCCATACAGTTTGCCACAGGAACTAGTGAAAGCGCGGACGTGCGGTAAGAAATCATTGCGAGATCTGCTGCTTCTTCAGGTGTTGCGCCGAAGAGAATAGTGTAGCCAGCGGGCAGGAGGGAATAAACATCGTCATGCCCACCCATGACGTTGAGGGAAGCTCGTGAGACCACCCTTGCGGCAACTTGCAGCACAAACCCGCCAATTTTGCGCCCTGCCGTCACAAAATGGCTTTCCATGCCATATAAAATTCCTTGTGAGCTGGAGGCGTTGGAAATAAATTTTCCTCCTGTGAGGGCAGCCCCGAGCGCGCCAGACTGGGCAGAATGTTCACCTTCAGGCTCAAAGAAAAATGGGCGCTTCCCCCATGCGTTTGTGCGCCCAGAGGCGAGAGCCATCTCGAAAGTTTCAGAAATTTCTGTGGAAGGGGTGATAGGATAGCCAATCACGCCGCCGCACACCATATTCATCACGTGTGCAACAGCGCCATTTCCGTTGATTACTGTGGGGATTCCTGGATATTTCACCTCGTGTTCAGATTGCTTGGCAGTCTCAGGAAGCTCAGTAAGCTTCGGCTGTGTGGAGTGCCTAGGCTGATCAGACTGCCCAAGTTTTATCACTGCTTCGCTTCTTTCGTTTCTCTCGTTCATCGAGAAATCTTTCCTTCCATCTGCCATAGGGTGCTAATATCTAGGGCACTAATATCCCAGTCTATTAGTTTTCCTGCGTTTGTGCGCTGTGAGAAAGATCGGTGTGAGCAATCACTACGAGAAGCTGAGCACAATGATGAAGATACGTGGTGAATGCAGTTTCCTTATTGTTCACCTTTAAGTTTATTGAGAAACTGTTGTGTGCGCTCTTGCTCTGGGTGATGAATGAGCTGCTCGGCGATGCCTTCTTCGAGCACGATACCGCCGTCAAGAAACACTGCTCGATCGGCCACTTGAGCTGCAAACTCTATTTCATGCGTGACGATTACCATCGTCATCTTTTCTGCGGCAAGATCGCGAATAATTGCGAGAATTTCTCCCGTAAGTTCAGGATCGAGTGCGGATGTAGGCTCATCAAAATAGAGCATTTTCGGTGCGAGAGCTAAAGCGCGCGCAATTGCTACGCGCTGTTGCTGCCCGCCAGAAAGTTCCGACGGGTAAGTATCTGCCTTATCCGCTAAATTCATCCGTTCAAGAAGAGCGCGAGCTTGATCATGCACCTGCTGCGGATCTTGTTTTTGCACTTTTATTGGGGCGTCAGTGAGATTTCGCATCACGCTCCAATGCGGGAAGAGATTGAAATTTTGAAAGACTAAGCCGAAATCGTGCCGGAAACGTTTTTCGTCACCGTCACTTACTTTCTTGCCGTCTTTCATTTCAAGAGCTGTTGCTCCTGCGTATGCGATGACGCCTGAATCCATCGTTTCAAGGAAAGTTGCGCAGCGCAGCAGAGTCGATTTTCCAGAACCGCTAGGGCCGAGCACAGCCAGCACGTCACCTTCGCTCACGCTGAGTGAGACGCCTTTAAGCACGTGATTTCCACTGAAGCTCTTGTGCATATTCTTGATTTCCAGCGCTTTTGTGCGTTCGCTCGTCATTTTTTCATGCCCTTCTGCTTTGCATACTCCATCACTTAATCACACCTCGTCACTTAATTACTGCCACTGCCATGCGTTTTTCGAGGCGATCCATAATGACTGCCACCACCGTGTTGAATACGTAGTAAAAGACCCCAGCCACCACAAAGGGCATCATCGATGTGCTGGCCGCTGCTGCCTGCTTTGCCACTTGAAACATTTCGATATAGGCGATTGCGTAGGCAAGAGAAGTGTCTTTGACGAGCGTAATGACTTCGTTGGTGATCGAAGGGAGCACTGTACGAAACATTTGCGGCAGTTTAATCGTGAAGAAAGTGCGTGCAGGGCTGTAGCCGAGCACAAATGCCGCTTCACTTTGACCAATCGGAATTGCTTGGAAACCGCCGCGATAGATTTCTGCAAAATATGCAGCATAGTTAATTGCAAATCCGATAATTACAGCGTGGAATCGGTATTGCGGGCTGAGAGAAATGCCAAAGAGGTAGTACGGGCCGAAATAGACCACGAGCAGCTGCAGCATAAGCGGGGTGCCGCGCATAATCGAAATATATATCTGCACGATCCATGCTACTGGTTTCAATCGGCATTCGCGCCCAGCATAGACAGCTAAGCCGAGGGGTAAGCTCAGTGCGAGAGTGAGGAAAAAAATCACTAGTGTCTGAACGAACCCCTCAGCCAGCTGAGGGAGAAATTCCCATGTCATATGCGTATATTCCTTGCTGTTTTCGCGTTATTTTCTGTTTCGTTATTTTTCGATGACGACGTCTTGCTGGCCCCACTTTTTAGCGATTTTCGCGAAAGTTCCGTCTGTGACCATGTCGTCAAGCGTCTTTTGCACCTGATCTCGAAGTGTTTCGTTGCCGAGCTTGAAACCGATCCCATATTCTTCCCCAGTGAATCCTGGATCGATCACAGTGAATTTTCCTTCACCGCGCTGCTTAATCTGATACTGTGCCACAGTTTGATCCATTGCAACTGCCTGCGTGCCGCCAGATTCAAGATCCAGCAGACCAGTATTGTAATCAGGAACTGTGGTATATCCTGCCAGTGATTTCACAAGCTCAGCGTTGGCAGGATCTTCCATAGCTGCAAGACCAGAGGAATCTGCTTGAACTTCCACATTTTTTCCTGCTAGATCTGCCACATTCTTAATCCCAGACTCTGCTGTGATGACGAAGACGATCTTGTTGTTGATATACGGTTTGCTCCATGCGTAATCACTTTCACGCCCTGTGACGGTGAAGCCGTTCCAGATACAGTCGATAGTTCCAGAATTGAGTTCCATATCTTTAGCGTCCCATGCGATTGGTTGCGCTTTATACTCCCAGCCGTTGCGTGAAGCGACTTCTTGAGCAAGCTCTAGATCAAAGCCAACGTATTCTCCGCTATCGTCTTTGAAACCGAAAGGCGGGAATGCGGCGTCAAAACCAACAGTGAAAGTATCACCCTTAGCTTTTTCTCCGCCTGCAGCAGATTCAGATTTTCCTCCGCATGCTGCCATCGAGAGCGTGAGTGCAACGCCAGCTGCGAGAGCCATGAATTTCTTTATCATCATCGTTCAACCTTCTTATTTATATCAGGGAACCGCATAATCATTGACTAGAGTAACACGCCAGCCCAAACAGCCAGCGAGATTATCACCAATGCCACATCCGCTGCGGTTCGGGGGTTACTTGTGGAGTGGTCAGTGGTGGAGATGCTCGTGATCGCGGTGCGCAGGCACGTCGAGCTGAATTGTGCAATGCCCCACGGAAAGCGGAAAATGCTTGCTCACGCAATGCTGGAGCGAATGCAGGATTGAGACTGCCTCTCCATTTGTAAAGCAGTCTGGTTCGATCGTCACGTGTGCCGTGAGAGCAGTAGTGGTGCTCGTAATCGATGAAACATGCAGATCGTGCACGTCAATAACGTGTGGCTCCTTGAGCATATGTGCCCGCACGTCTGCGAGATTTAATTCGTTGGGGGTACCTTCCATAAGGATTTTTACGCAGCGTACGAGAATGCGAAGTGCCCGAGGTGCCATAAGGGCTGCCACAATAAGAGAAGCGACTGGATCGGCATAAACCCAACCAGTCGCCATCGTCACGCCCGCCGCAGCGAGCACAGCAATCGATCCAAGTGCGTCATTGAGCACTTCGAGGAAAGCTGCACGCGTATTGAGAGAGCTTTCTTTCTTACGTGAAAGAAGAACAATACCTATGAGGTTTGCGAGCAAACCGATACACGCAAAAATAATCATTTGCTTAGCATTGACAGTTTCTGGCGTGAAAAACCTGCCGATTGCTTCGATTGTGACGGCGACACACACAACGATCAACATTGATGCTTGGACGCTTGCAGAAATAACTTCCGAACGAGCTAAGCCCCACGTGTATGTATCTGTGCGGGGTTTGCTCATGAGGTATGCAGCAAAGAGAGCGATTGCCAATCCTGAAGTATCGACCAGCATATGCCCAGCGTCTGCTAAGAGTGTGAGTGATCCGCTCAGCGCGGCTCCTACGACTTCTGCTACCATCACAAGGGCGCTCAGAATCAACACAAAACGCAACTGTGCACGTGCGTCTGTGCTTGAATCTTGGCGAGAGCCTTGAGCGGTATTGTGCATGTATGCAATCGTAGCAGGTGTGCGCGCTAGCTTTTGAAAGTGTTCACAGAAAAAGACGCTTAAGAATCTATTAAAGCTAAATCTCACATAAAATGAATTGGTTCAACGATTTTCATCATGTGGCACGCTCAATATATCCGAGTGCTGCTCGTACGCAGCAGGCACCATAGTAGCCATAGCATGGCGCCTAGATTGGCGGGAAGCGCATTGCCGATGTGCCTATACTGCGCAGCAGTTGAACTGCTGAATATCCAGCTATCGGGGAAGATTTGAATGCGAGCATATTTGCGCACTGCGAATGGGCGTGTTTCCGTATCTTTGCGAAGCTAGGCTTTATTTACTGGAGCTAGGTATCGTTTTACTGGAGCTAGGTGCTGTGGTGATTGCAGCCATATTTTGCTGAGCGTTGAGTTGCCAGCATAGGCAGATACAGCTTGAATTTGTTAGGGTTTCCTTAGGTGTAGGTGCGTAGTGAGGTGCATAGTTTTCCTGCATCTACCCCTAGCTATACGCCGAGAAAACTAAACAGAATATGTCTTATACAGAAGTGAGATGGTGAGGATGCGTAGCCGTATGGAAAAAAGCACTGGTAAAGATGCACGCAAGCTCAATATCGTCACCCCACAAGGTAAACGCAGCAGTTCAATCTCTGCTCTTTGCCGCATAATAAGCTCTGTGGGCGTGGGATGCGCTCTCATAATCGCTGCGCATATCCTCGCAGATTATACGCTCGGTCTTTCCCCATCTACTTCTCAGCTTGCCAGTGCTGCAGCCGTGGTTGTTGTGGCTGCGTGTGCGGCAGGCGGAGATATTCTCATTGGAGGAGTAGGAGCACGCCAGGAAGAAAGCCGTTTGCGCCGCCGTATTCTCGGCGCCTATTACGAAAGCTCTGGGCTGAGCAGACATTCACGCAACGGCACTCAGCCAAGCGATCTCGTCACCCTTATGACAGACAATGCTGAGCGTTTCACTGAATTTCGTATCGCATTTTTAGGAACTACAGTTGCCGCTGTTATCGTGCCTTTTCTTGCCTTGGGCTATATCACGTGTGCAGTCAGCCCTTTGATTGGCGTGATCCTTTTCGTGGCATACCCGTTAGTGCCGCTTTTTGTGCACGGTTTTATGAAACTTTTTGCCCAGCGATCAAATGAATCTCGTAAAGAGCGTGGGATTCTCGACGGGCAATATCTTGATGCCATCCGCAACCTCTCTTCAATTCGACTATTGGGAGCTGGTGAGCGTGTAGAAGAGCGTTTACGCGAGCAAGGAGAGCGCAATCGTGGTGCAATTATGCGTATCCTCGCTGGTAATCAGCTCGTAATCATCGTACTTGACGGTGCAGTCGGGTTGCTCTGGATCTGCCTTTCTGTGATGCTTGCTTACTGGCGATTAAATGCGGGAGAAATCAGCTTGGCAGACGCGCTCACCGTGGTATTTTTTATTGTTTTACTTATTGAGCCAATCGTTCAGGTCTCTGGTTTCTTTTACGTCGGCATGGGGGGCTTGGCTGCAGGGCGGCATATAAAAGCATTCCTCGGCATTGCGGGAAAAGGGTTTGCTGAAAAAGAGAGTGCTCAAAAAAATACTGCATATACTACTGAAAAAAAGACGCAGCATGGCGCTTGTGCAGTGAGCGGCGGCATCAGCGTCACGAATCTTTCATTTGCATACGACGAAGTGCCTGTGCTGAAAGGGCTATCGATGCAAGCGCAGACAGGAGAACGCATTGCTATTATTGGCAGCTCTGGTGCAGGAAAATCTACATTCCTTTCGCTGCTCAGCGGCGATCTTCGAGTGAGCAAAGCAGGAGCAGTGCAGATTTCAGGTATCGATCTTGCAGATATTTCACGAGGTGAGGTATATGCCTTAACGGCAGTTGTGGCTCAACGAACGTGGCTTTTCAGTGGGACGATTGCGAGCAATCTGCGGCTTGCCTCTCCTAGTGCGAGTGACGACGAACTCTGGGCTGCTTTGCAATACGCACACCTCGCTCAAGAGGTTCATCGTATGCCAGAAGGTTTATACACAAACGTCGGTGAGCGCGGGCAATTCCTCTCTGGCGGGCAGGCGCAGCGCATATCCATTGCGCGAGCCTTCCTTTCTCGGAGAAAAATATGGCTGCTTGATGAGCCGACTGCGCAGGTTGATGACGTATCTGAAGAAGAAATCATTAAAGCGCTCGCAGAGCTTCCTCGAGATATTACGCTGATCGTTATCACACATCGCCCGAGCTTGCTGACCTTAGTTGATCGAATATACGAGTTGACAGATGGGAAGATGCACCGCATTGATGCTCATCAAGCATCAATGCGAGTGGAGGCAGAGCAATGAATGAGAAGATGAGCGCGAAGCGGAGCACACAGATCAGGCAGACAAACACGCAATTCAGTATGAAACCACGTATATGTGTAGGCTCACAGGCAAGTGGGAAGATACTTGGGCGAAAAGATAGAAAGATGGACGACGCAGTGATCACCAAAGATTTTGCGAATACTAGTTCCGATCACATATCTGCCACGCCGATAAGTACGGTATTGCCGTGGATTTTGGCAATTACTAGACCTGTGCACACGCCTCTTCTCTTTTCTATCTGTATGCGTATTATTTCTCAGCTATGCAATGTGCTGCTTTTTGCGTGTGCGGGAGGCGGGCTTATAGCTGCGTGGAGAGGCGTTCCTGTACCGATTTTTGGCGTATTAACTGCTCCTAAACTAGCGGCGCTACTCATTGCTATCGCATTACTCAAGGCACTGACTTACTATCTGGAACAATTTTCGGGGCACTACGTGGCTTTTAAGGCGTTGGAGCTGCTGCGCACCACAGCATTTTCTCAACTTTGGCCGAAGGCTCCAGGCGTTGTGGCTCGCAGCCGTTCGGGTGAGCTGTATGCGTCGCTCACTCGCGATATTGACCGTATCGAAGTGCTCTATGCGCATACAGTCGCACCCGTTATTGCTGGTGTGTTTGTTCCGTTTGTGGTGGTATGCACTGGTTTCTCACTCGGCGGCTGGATGCCAATGCTTATACCAACTGTTTGCGTTGCACTATCCGTCTGGGTAGTACCATTTATTGGCTTGCGTGCAGGGATTGAAGGTGCTTCACTCTCTCTTGTGCGTCGTGCTCACCTCGTTCAGCATACGACTGATTCTATATTTGGCGCTCGCGAAGCCACTGGATACGGGTGTGAAACTGAACGTTATGCAGGCATGGAAGAATTGAGCGCTAGCGTCACTGCTGCAGCTTACAAACCTGCTCTCTATCGAGCAATTCGGCGGGCTATGAATGCTGGATGCATTCCAGCAGCTCTTCTCGGAGCAGTTGTAGGAGGCATCTATTCTGGTGTGAGTTTAGAGATGATTGCATTTCTGGCCGCAGGATGCCTCGCGGCTTTTGAAGCTCCGCGTGGATTAGAAGACGCCGCTGGTGCAATAGATCTATCTTTGGCTTCTGCACGCAGGCTCTACGATGTGTGTACTGCACAAGATCCTGTCTGTGACGGCATTACCGATTTTTCTGCGCGCGCAGCGGTGAGTGTGCAGTGGCGAGACGTCACTTATCATTATGCTGGCACTCGATCTAGAAATGTGCTTGAGGATTTTTCGCTCAGCGTCCCAGCAGGCGGGCATGCTGCAATTGTAGGGCCGAGTGGTATTGGTAAAAGTACGGCTGTGCAGCTTTTGCTGCGCTATGATGATCCTCAGCATGGCGTTGTACTTCTCGACGGTAAACCTGTGCAAGAGTACACTCTTGATTCTTTGCGCCGTGGTGTGGCGTTTGTGCCCCAACGAGCTGAGCTATTGCGAGGAAGTATTGCAGATAATTTGCGTCTTGCCGATCCGAATGCTTCAGATGAGCGCTTATGGGAAGTGCTTTCCATCGTTCAGCTTGCTGATGAGGTGCGTGCTTTTGCGCAGGGGTTGAATGAAAGAACTGGCACAGAAGGTTCAGGAATTTCAGGTGGGCAGATGCAGCGGCTTGTATTGGCGCGGGCGCTTCTTACGAATCCTCGCGTACTTGTGCTTGATGAATTTTCCGCAAACTTGCCAGAAAAGACTGACGCTGCTATTCGTGCAGCTTTAGCGCAGGCTTTTCCTCACCTCACTGTAATTGAGGTGACGCATCGGTGCAGTGCTCTTCCCAAGGGAACGATTATTGCGAAGCTGTGATGAAAATTTCAGGAGCTCATCTGCAAAGGCGAGGAGTGCTGCGAGTGCAGCGCCCTCAACATTGATTGGGGATCCATGTGTAAAGCCATGCGTATAAATTTTATGCATACGCAATCGGCTCAAAACATGAGGATCACAGAGACCAACAGAATTTTTATGACGATGCCGAGAGCAAAGATAGTGGCATACCCAGATTCTACGCGCTCATCGGTCACTTTTGATTGAGCGAAAGCAAGAAGTGCTGGCTGCCCAAGTGTGCCTGCCATTGCGCCAGCTGTGCGCTGCGCTGAAAGCCCGAGTAGTCGTCCAGCTGTAGCTACTGCGAGCATTGCGACTCCAGCCGTCACTACACCCAATAATCCAGCTCTAACTCCAGTGGGTGTGAAAGCAGTTGCAGCAAATGCTGGACCGCTCGCAATTCCAACTGATGCTAAGAAGAGAAGCAGCCCCATTTGGCGAACAGTTAGATTTGCGCCTTGAGGAAGCTGCCACACGAGCGGACCTGTGCGGTTCAGATACCCCAGCAGCATTCCTACAATCAATGGCCCAGCAGCAGAGCCGAGCGAGAAACTTGCCCCGCCAGGCAGAGAAATATTGATCATACCTACCAGCACCCCCACAACGATTCCTAGCCCGAGAGCGATAGCGTCAAACTCGGCAACGCGGTTGCTTGAATTTCCAAAAAATTCTTTAATATTGCGTTCTTCTCCGCGCGGATATGCCACAGAAAGGCGATCAGCAAGTTCGATTCGGGCATCGTCAGCAGCTAAAATTTCGAGGTCACCTCGATTAATGCGGGTCACTACAGCCCCAAATTTCGAGGTGAGATTCAGCTCTGCAATAGTCATACCAGCTAGTGCGCTTTGTGAAACAATAAAAGAACTGAATTCGACGATGGAGCGATCATCGGCAAGGTGGTCTGGCAGAGCATAGCCAATTGCTTGAACCGCGGCATCGATATCTTCGGGCAGCCCTACCACAA
The DNA here is from genome assembly GCA_958428545.1 of uncultured Arcanobacterium sp. Classification (GTDB taxonomy): domain Bacteria; phylum Actinomycetota; class Actinomycetes; order Actinomycetales; family Actinomycetaceae; genus Arcanobacterium_A. Next base: position 37,939 of record CAUAGM010000012.1, read on the forward strand.
CTACTTGGTCGTTTCGTCGAAGCATCTCTCCAGGAGCAAGTACGCGTGTGACGCCTGCCGAGCGCACATAGCTCATCTTTACTTTTTGTTCCTGCCAGCCTGGTATTTCGCGCACATTGATATCTGCTGTTGCGACTGCCGTCACTGCTTTGAGGCTTTGCCCAGCTAATGATGCCGTATCGTGCTGTGCTTTCCATGTGCGATTCACAACTATTGCCACCAAAATAATGCCGATCACAACACCTGCTGGATAGCTTAGCGAATAGCCGACTGCTGGCGTATCAGAACCTGTGATGGAGCTTGCTGCTGCAAGAGCTGGGGTAGTGGTAAGTGAACCAGCGAAAATACCAGAGGAAAGATCAATAGGAAGCTTAAGCAGATATGCACCTCCTAGAGTTGCGCAGGCTGCGAGCGTGAGAGCAAGAATAGAAGCAAGCATGAATTTATATTGTTTTTTTGCGTCAGAAAAAAATGTTTGCCCAGCTGAAAGCCCTACAGTATACACGAAGAGTGCTAAGCCTATCTGCTGTACGAGAGCCATTTGACTTCCAAGCTCCGGCACAAAATATCCTACGACCAGTCCCACAAACAGCGCTCCTGCAGCGCCGAAACGCAACGGGCCAAAGGGAACTGCTCCGAGTATTGCACCTATGGCAACAACGAAAAAGATAGTCATAAGCGGAGAAGCTGCTAGGAGCGAAATCATAGATGCCTTTCACTGAGTGCGTGCTGAGTGCGGAGCTTTGCCTTAAACTATTGATGCAAGATACGGAAAGCTCCTTGCATGATAATACGCCGTGATGCCTCATTTTGCTTCTTTTTACCTTCTGTGGATCGTTATATTTAGATTTTGAAAAACGAAATCTCAGGGTACCAACATATTAGTGGCAGGTATTAAGGGGTTAGATATTGAGGCTTTGAGTTTTTAAATCAGCGATGCGGTGCTCTTCGATATTTATGAAAATATGCAGAATACGTTAATTGAGATCAAGAATACGAGGCGTCATCGATAATG
>CAUAGM010000013.1 GCA_958428545.1 uncultured Arcanobacterium sp.
ACACACGCACCACCAACGCCTCACACAAGTACCCAACACAAGCCCCCCACACACAAGAAAAACAACAAAAAAGAGACCATCCTTCCGAAATTCTCTCTCACGGGGGGGGAAGTCAAATAAAATAGAAAAAACCAACACAACACAACAACCCACACGTGAGACTAGACACACAACCACACGTGAGACTAGACACACAACCACACGTAAGACTAGACACACAACCACACGTAAGCCCTTTTTCCACACACACGCCCCCACGACCCACACACAAGCACACACAAACAGCTCACACACAGAAACAGGCACAAAAACAAGAACACACAACAACCTAGGAATAAACCACAGACACAGGCACAGGCACACGCGCTACCCCAGACACAAGCACACGCGCCAACCCAGACACAGGCACACGCACCAACACAAAAACAAGCACACTACCAAGCACCCCAACACCAAACACCCGACCCAGACACTAATCCTTCAATCACTAAAATCTTTTAATCACAACCACAACCATTTCAAAAATTTATAGGGATCTATATCGTATATATGCAATCGAGTCGCCCACCTAAAAGGTGAACGACTCGATTTTTCGCCTAAATAATTACCGCTTGCAAAATAGTTTTACAAAAGAGAAAACTATCTTTAAGCCAGCATCAGCTTTCCTTTTTTCATCGCGAAATGCTCATCTGCCTGCCGCGCTAAATCACGCGAGTGGGTGACGGCAATAACCGTTTTTCCGTATTCGTGAGCAGCTCGCTTCAAAAGATCCACGATACTTTGCGCTGTCTCGCTATCAAGGTTTCCTGTTGGCTCGTCAGCGAGAATCACAGGAGCTTTGCTCGCAAGAGCACGCCCAATGGCTACGCGCTGCTGCTGCCCGCCCGAAAGCTGAAGAACATTTCGCTTCGCCTGCTCAGACGTGATTCCAAGACGTTCTAAATCCTCTACACTTGCGGAAGTATCAACAAGACGTAAATTTTCAAGCGGAGTGAGATAGTCAATCAAGTTATATGCCTGAAACACCAGCGACACAGATTTTTTCCTATGCTGGCTAAGACTCTCCACAGGTTTTCCTTCAACCTTAATCACACCCGATTTAGGACGATCCAATCCAGCAAGAAGAGCAAGCAATGTTGATTTTCCTGCCCCAGAATTTCCAGTGATCGCATAGAACTTCCCAGATTCAAATTCGGCATTCACCTCATTCAACACAGATCGACCATTTCTGTATCCAAATGAAACATTTTCAATAGCTATAGAACTCATCGCCATATTCCTTATCAATTTTTGTACGTTAATTAATTTCTCTTATCGCATATGCAGAACCAATCAAACACACGCCACGCATACAACCCGAAGTTTTACCAACAAACTACCGCACGCAGCGCATACTTCGATGTCCTTTAATATCTGCATAAATTTTCTTATTCGATCGATGCCAAAATTTTTCTTGGAGGAGCCGCCAAAAAAGGAGCTAAAGCAATCACAAGCGCAAACACTATACATGCGCACGCAAGCAAATGGCTGAGCCACGTCTGCGCACTCCAAAATTCACCAAGCTGCACATTAAGCGAAGTACTTAAATAGTTCAACAGTGGAATACTCATAATTCGCACTGCTATATGCCCGATAATTAGCGCACACCCCGCAAGAAGAGCAGTCTCCACTCCCACAAGAGCAGATATCCACGCTTTCGATTTCCCTAAGGAAAGAAGCACACCAATTTCTTGCCGACGCCCTCGAATCCACAAAATTTCAACAAGTATGAGCGCTGCGAGAGCAGAGATCGCAATAATCTCAAACAACAAATTAAGTGAACTAGCTGTTGCACCCACTAATTCCTGCAATGCCTGAGTTGATTTCTCGCCCTGCTGAATAATCTCCTGAGAAATTTCCTCTGTTGCATGATCGATCTGCACACCAGATTTTCCTGGCTTAAACGAAGCAAGCGAACTGCTGACTCCAACTAAGCAGACGATAGTAGCAGTGAGAAGCGCCATCATTGCCAACAGCAAAATACTGCGGGAGCGGCGGCGAACCAAAGACCTCCATACCAACCCAATACTGCTCATGCCATACTTCCAATCAGTTCACGCGGAGAACGACGCATAAGAGAAACGGAGCTCAAAAGAAGCGCCGCAATCATAATCGCCAGCAAAATTATTCCGCCAATCATCACAACATGCGGAGTGAGAGATACAGTTAGCGATTCGAGGCTGGTTGTGGCCTGTGCTGTTTCGATATTCGCGCCCACATTTCCTATTGTGCCAAGCTGAGCTTTCGCCGCTCTATTTGCGGATTCCAACGCGCTGCGAGAAAAATGCGGAGCCACAAGATAAGAAACGCCAATTGCAGTTGCAAATGAAGGAATCGAGACAAAAAGTACTTCCAAAATACGCTGCATCATTACAGATCGCGGCGAGAATCCCAAGCTATAGAGCACACCCACTTCGCGCTTCCTAGCTCCCTGCCACAGCGCAAACATGAGAGTGATGACGCCGCCAGCAAAAATACAAGCCAGAGCAGCAACCAAAGTCGTGCTATTAGCCAAAGAAGAAATCGCTGCGTTAATCGTCTGGAAATAATCGGAATTAGCGATAAGATCAACATTCGACCAATCGAGATTCATCTTCTTGGCTTCAGCAATAATATCTGAAACGCTGCGGCTTCCGTCTGTGCTGTAGGAAACGTCGGTATAGTATGTACTCTTTCCTGAAAGCCCATAGATTTCCCACGATGTGGTGCTGTCGGAAATAAGCTGATTAGCATACAGCTCGCGATAATCAGCAGCTTTCGACGCATTATCACCGCTGAAAAGCCCCACAATTTTTGCCTGCACTGTTGCTGACGACTGCAGCTCATTTTCAGGATCGCTGCTAATCGCATGAAGAGTGACAGTATCGCCGACCTTCCAGCCATTCAGCTTGGCAAGAGCTTCGTTGATAAGAATAGTGTGCTTATCTCCAGATTCGATATGCCTTCCTTCTGTGAGCTTAAACTCGCCTGTACGAAATCCTGTATGCCCGCGCGAATCATTCATGCCATCGATAGTAGTGCCGCTCGCCCATTCTTCTGAACGAGCAGTTGAAGAAGGAACAGAGGAATCCTTATTGGAGCCTTGAGAATCATCACCAGATTTTCCTTGAGCGGAGCTTTCACGCCCAGGTATTTGCACCAAAGACCCTTCAATTCTAGCTGCTCCAGATTGACGCATATATGCTGTATCTACTCCTTTAATCTGAGCGATTTTCTCAGCATCAGCCGGCTTGATCTTTGCCAAACCGCGCGGCGTATAAGAGGTTGCCGTCTGCGAGAGGGAGAGATGAAAACCTGCTCCAGCACCTCGAGTCAGCTCCTGCTCTGCCGCCTGAGTTCCAGCACGTACCATCATGGACGTAAGAAGTACAGTCCCCATGAGTGCCACCAGGGCATAAATAATGAACGTTTTTATAGGGTGACGCAAAATGTAGCGCCATGATAGTTTCACAACTCGCATTGTTCCTCGTCATCTATCATTCGTTGTTAATTCTTAATTTTTACTTTGCATACACGTGCACAGGCATTATTCCTCTTGCGTGCGCATAGCTATCACACAACTATTAAGTGCTCAATCAGTATGACGACCTTTTCTTAAAGAAAACTGAAAACTCTATGATAAACATGTACTAAATTTAGTGAAGCCCTCCCCCTTGGAGACCCCTCTGCGCAGCCTCTTTGCTAAGCTCTCTCAGCATCACATCACGCTCTCAGCAGAGCCGCTCACAAACGCATATAAACGCATATACGCACATATTAGAGGTGACGATTTTAGGCGCTTTTCATGGCGCATACCCTGACGCAGTATCACCTCAGAATTGCCTTAGCACGATAAAATTCATAGTAAATCGTCAATACCATACGTCAGGCCAACGCAAAGATCAGAAGAAACCCCCTCAGCCGTCACCGCACGCACAGCCAGCAATACTCCAGGCATAAAGCTCATACGATCAAAAGAATCTTGCCGAAGCACGAGCTGCTCGCCTGGATTTCCGAAGAGTACCTCTTCATGTGCATTAAGACCGCGCAAACGAACCGCATGGACATGCACGCCATCAATGTATGCACCGCGCGCCCCAAGCGGATCTATCTCAGTGGCATCTGGACTGGAAGCCACACCTGCTTTCACACGAGCTGCAGCAATACGCTGAGCCGTCGTGACTGCCGTACCAGATGGCGCATCAACTTTATTCGGATGATGCAGCTCAATCACTTCCACCGATTCAAAATACTGCGCAGCTTTCTCGGCAAACTGCATGAGCAACACAGCCGAGATTGAAAAGTTTGGCGCGATCACTACACGCTTACCTACTCGCTGGGCATGCTCATGCACAGCTTCTAAACGCTCATGGCTCCAACCCGTTGTGCCCACAACCACATTTACTCCAGCATCGAGAAGTGCGTGTACGTTCTCATCACACGCAGCAGGAACAGTGAACTCCACCGCCGTATCCGCACCCGAAAGATTTTCAGCGCAGATCACATCATCGGCATCTAAACGAGCGACTAGCTCCATATCAGGCGCCGCTTGCACGGCCTCACACACAGCCATACCCATGCGCCCAGAGGCACCAATTACTGCCACCTTGATATTCACTGTACTCTCCTTATTTACTATGTATGCTATATAGGTATCATAGCGTGATAGCTGCAGAAGATAGCGCGAAAACAGACTTCACGAGATACGCTTCTCACAGATGCTAGCTCTGCGACGCACGCGCAATAGCTACAAGTAAAAACGCCCAATAAGAAGAAAAAGCGAATAGTTAAAACTTCTTAAAAGGCTCATCACGATTAGCGCGGCCCGGCAATCACCATCGAACGCGGCCCTTGAGCAAGCCGCTGAGCCAACGCCTGTACCTGCTCCGGCGTCACCAATCGCGAACGGCGCACCGACTCATCTAAACTCATCAGCTCACCTCGAATAAGCTCCGCCTGCCCAAGCCGATTACGTCGGAAACTGTTCCCTTCCGCAGCAAAAGTAAGCTGTGCACGACGCTGATTAAACGCAGTATCAAGCTCTGCCTGACTCACTCCGTCACAAGCCACGGCGTCAAGGCATTCACCCATCACGCGCGCCACCCGCTGAGCATTTTCGGGAGCACATGCCGCTTCAAGCGCAAAAACTCCGCCCTCCTGCCAGCTCATACCCCAAGAATAAGCAGAATACGCCAAACCGCGCTTTTCTCGAACCTCTTGGAAAAGGCGGCTCGACGTACCTCCGCCCAAAATCGAATCGAGCGCATAAAAAGCAAACTCGTCATCATCGCCCAGCACAAGCCCTGGCATACCAAGTACCACGTCGCTTTGCCGCCCTGGATGCTCCAAAAAAAGCTCTGATCCTTCCGTAAAACTGAGATCAGCCACGCGCCGCCGATCAGCTGGAGTCTCAGACTCATTCGCACGATCAGAGAGATCCCAACGATTACTAAGCAGTTCAAACAACGTCTCACACAGCTCATCATGATCGATATCGCCAGCAGCCGTAACCACCAATTCTTGCGGTTTATACACAGCACGGTAATGCTCAATAAGAGCACTATGATCTAAGGCTCGCACGAGATCAATCGTCGCCCCCACAGGACGAGCTAGCGGATGATCGCCAAAAATGAGGGGAAGCACAGCATTTTCTGCAACCTCATTCACATCGTCTTCGCTCGCCGCCAGCTCCTCAATAATCACTCCCCGTTCAGTTTCCATATCTTCAGGATCGAGACGCGAATCCGTGACCATATCAGCGAGCAGCTCCACGAGCTGCGGAACATCCGTTGCAAAAACGCGCCCGTAATAGCAGGTGTACTGCCGCGCAGTTGCAGCATTGAGAGTACCGCCGAGAAAATCTCCGAGAGTTGAAATATCTAAACTTGAACGAGTCGATGTGCCCTTAAAGAGCAGATGCTCGAGAAAATGGGTAGAGCCTTCATGCCCTGGGCGTTCATCTCGCGAACCTGCGCCTACCCAAAAACCGAGAGCCACACTACGCTGCCCTGGGACGTGCTCAGTAAGAACGCGGATTCCCCCTGGAAGCACCGACCTTTTTCCTGCCACGCCATTTTCTTTGAACGTTACAGTTGATGCATCAATAGGAAATTGAACTATTTCAAATGCCATAGGCTTAAGTCTGCTCTGTCGAAGCACTTCTTGGCAATTTCAGCACAGAGCTAAGCAGAGAATATCTCACTAATGCGGTGCTATCAGATGCGAAGCCGCCAGATGCGGCACTATCAGATACAGCACTATCAGATGCGCAGCCACCAGCCGATACCTGCTGATATACCCTCCAGTTTTCCTAGCAAAACGCAGAAAATCAAGGAAAGAGATATCGCAGGAAAGAAAGCGCCAGTTTGGACTAATACATACGTAAATAAATATGTAAACAAAGAAGAATTATTGCTTAGTAGACGCCTAAAGCAATGCACACTACTAAAATGCGCACTACTACAGCAAATGCACACTACTAAAATGCGCACTACTACAGCAAATGCACGCTGCCCTAGGCGGCTCCAAGTATTAAAATACTCAGAACTACCTAGGGCAGTGAATGTGAGACCTACGTGAATTACTCGGCAGATTCTTCGGCTGGGGTGCTTTCAGTACGTGTGCGGCGGCGTTCACGCGGTTTACGTTCACGGCGATTGCCATCACGAGAAGCAAAATCTCGGCGCTCACGGCGCTCATGCCGTTCACCGCTACGCTCGTCACGATGTTCCTTAGCATCGGCTTGCGCAGCCTTTTCAGCTTCAAGCTGCTCCTCAGTGAGCACAGCATTCAACGAAAGCTTCCCGCGATCGTCAATCTCTGCAAGTTCCACCTCAACCTTATCGCCTACGTTGAGCACATCTTCCACAGCGTCAATGCGCTTGCCGCCCACAAGACGACGTACCTGAGAAATATGCAGCAAGCCGTCTTTTCCAGGAGCTAAAGAAATAAACGCGCCGAAGGTCGTCGTCTTTACCACCGTTCCAACAAAACGTTCGCCCACCTCAGGCATTGTCGGGTTTGCGATAGCGTTAATCGTCTGGCGCGCAGCTTCCGCTGCTGTTCCATTAGTAGCACCAATAAATACTGTGCCGTCTTCCTCGATTGTGATATCGGCGCCAGTATCTTCTTGTATCTGGTTGATCATCTTGCCCTTCGGCCCGATCACCTCACCGATCTTATCCACTGGGATCTTCACAGAAATAATGCGAGGAGCAGTTTCTGCCATCTCTTCAACTTCAGGAACTGCCTGCTCAATAAGATCCAAAATCGCAAAGCGAGCATCGCGAGCCTGAGCAAGAGCTGCCGCCAAAACTTCAGCTGGAATACCATCGAGCTTCGTATCAAGCTGAAGAGCCGTCACAAACTCACGAGTACCAGCAACCTTGAAATCCATATCTCCCAATGCATCTTCTGCACCGAGAATATCGGTAAGAGCCACATAACGCTGCTCACCTTCAATTTCGCCTGAAATCAATCCCATTGCAATACCAGCCACAGGAGCCGTAATCGGCACACCGGCATTGAGCAGCGAAATAGTTGACGCACACACAGACCCCATCGACGTGGAACCATTCGAGCCGAGAGCCTCACTCACCTGCCGAATTGCATACGGGAAATCTTCGCGGCTTGGCAGTACTGGCACGAGCGCACGCTCAGCGAGCATACCATGCCCGATTTCACGACGCTTCGGAGAGCCAACGCGCCCCGTCTCGCCTGTGGAAAATGGCGGGAAATTGTAATGATGCATATAGCGTTTATGCGTAATCGGGGAAAGATTATCTACCTGCTGTTCCATTTTGAGCATATTCAAGGTGGTGACGCCCATAATCTGCGTCTCTCCACGCTGGAAAATCGCCGAGCCATGCACGCGAGGAAGCACGCCTGCCTGAGCAGTAATCGTACGAATTTCTACAGGTGTGCGCCCATCCATACGCACTCCCTCAGTGAGCACACGGTTGCGCATTGCGTTCTTCCAATGCGAATTTACAGCGAGAACAAGAGCTTGCTCACGCTCTGGGAACTGCTCAGCCAGCTCGGAAACAATCGCATCAGTCGCTTCGTTCAAAGCGACGTCACGCTCATGCTTATCAGTAATACCGAAAATAGGGTCGAAACGATCGCCAATTGCTTCAGCAACAGCCTCAAATTCTGCATCTTCATAGCTTGGATAGAGAGGATACTCCACTGGCTCTTTACCTGCGAGTTTTACAAGCTCTTCCTGAGCTTCGCACAGAGTGCGGATAAAGACCTTTGCAGCTTCTAAACCTTCAGCTACGACCTCTTCAGTCGGAGTGGTGCCGCCTTTTGCTACGTTATCGACAAGGTTTTCACCACCCTCGGCCTCTACCATCATAATAGCAACGTCGTCACCAACGATACGCCCAGCCACGACCATCACAAATGTGGCGCGCGGAAGCTCGGAATAGCGCGGGAATGCCACCCATTGCCCGTCAATCAAGGCAAGACGCGTGCCACCCACTGGACCGTGGAACGGCAAGCCAGAAATCTGAGTGGATGCAGATGCAGCGTTAATTGCCAGCACATCATACGCATCATCTGGGTGAACAGAAAGAACCGTTTCAATCACCTGCACCTCGTTGCGCAAGCCTTTCACAAACGCTGGACGAAGCGGCCTATCAATCACACGAGCTGCAAGAATCGCGTCAGTGCCAGCGCGCCCTTCACGGCGGAAGAACGAACCTGGAATACGCCCAGCAGCATATGCACGTTCTTCCACATCTACTGTGAGAGGGAAGAAATCGAAATGCTCGCGCGGCTGCGCAGAAACGGCTGTAGTGGAAAGAACCGTGGTTTCGCCGTCAAGATATGCCATAACTGCTCCTGCAGCTTGACGGGCAAGCAGACCCGTTTCAAAACGAATCGTGCGAGTGCCGAAAGAACCGTTATCGATAACGGCTTCAGTTGATTTAATTTCTGGACCTTCCATGAGACCTCCTTCTTTTCAGAGCAATACACCTACCTGCACTTATATCTACACTTACTGCAATTAGCAGCACTATGCATGTAGCTGTTTTGCATTTTATACCCTGCCCTGATTTTTGATGCGGCCATCGATAATCACGCTCGGGGGGGGGGATCTCCCGCTCGCCATTACCGAGAGCCGAACCTCGCGGGCTGGGTTTCATTTTCTTCTATTACATTAATTTTCTTCTATTACATTAATTCGTGACGAGTACGCCAGCACTTGCTTTCTCACACAGCTTCCTGCAAGCTCACATACACCATATAATGCCTAGCATTTCGCTGTGTTTACTGCGCTTATAGTTTCCAGTAATCCCAGTAGTTTCCAGCAATCCCAGATCTATGAAAACAGCTAGCTTGGCTATACAAACAGTATGTAGCCTTCACCATTTCACATATCTGAGACCTTTCGCCAAGCACACCCGCACGCAATAATCGGCCCGGGCGCTGCCCGAGCCGACGTACAAAGCGCTATCGACGCAAGCCGAGACGCGCAATCAACGAACGGTAACGCTCGATATCTTCCTTAGCTAAATACTGCAAAAGACGGCGACGTTTACCGATCAGAAGCATCAAACCGCGGCGTGAATGATGATCATGCACGTGCGAGCGGAAATGCTCCGTAAGATCCTTAATACGAGCCGAGAGCAATGCCACCTGAACCTCTGGCGAACCAGTGTCGCCCTCATGGGTTGCATACTCAGCAATGATCTGATCTTTGCGCTCTTTATCGAGAGCCATACGATTCTCCTTTTGTTCCGTTGCACAGAGCTCGAGGTCTTTTTCCCCGAGCACGCCAATCCGTGGCCGATCTAACGGCTCATCTAGTCTAGCATTAGGCGCAAGACAGCTGAAATCCCTAGAAAAGTGACATCGGGCACGGTGCACACGGCGCTTGGGTTTCGCAAAAATCGGCAGCGCAGCCTACTCCTTGCCATACAGTGCCGTTGCTTCATACAACATACCGCTTATTGAGCTGTGACGGCTGCAGGATCAATACGCCCAGCCACAGGCACAGAAAGAATCTCTGCTGTGGTGCGTAAATCTTCATCCATCTGTTTCAAAAGATGCTCCACTGATTCGAGTTTGAGCATCGGGCGCAAGTATTCGATGAAATCAACAGCAATTTCTTGCCCGTAAAGATTAAGATCTGCGCGTCCGAGCGCATGAGCCTCAACTGTACGCTCTAGACCGCCAAACTGCGGATTTGAACCAACAGAAATAGCTGCTGGAAGTTTTTCTACAGCATCGGTACCAGGAATTGCTCGCACAAGCCACCCAGCATACACGCCATCTGCTGGAACTTCACCGAGATTATTTCCACGCAAATTAGCGGTGGGAAAGCCCAGCTCACGCCCTCGCTGAAAACCCCGCTGCACTATTCCTCGAATCCTATGAGGGCGCCCCAGCACATTCGCAGCTTCAGCTACACACCCCTTGGCAAGCAACTCACGCACCCACGTCGAGCTCCAGCGCCTGCCCAACGGTGAGCACACATCAGGCACAATCGTCACCCCAAAAGAATACTTCTCTCCCAGCTCATGCAGGGTTTGCCCTGTGCCGGTATTTCCAGCCCCGAAACGCACATCTTCGCCCACTATTACATATTGAGCGTGCAACTGATCGACGATTTGTTGCTGCACGAAATCTTCTGCCGAAAGCTGAGCGTACTGCAAGGAGTAGCGCTGCACATACACAATATCGATACCAGCAGATTCAAGCCGCTGCAGACGATCGTCAAGAGAAGTGACGAGGTTAGTTTCAAGCTCAGGAGTATGCACCAAGCGAGGGTGCGGATCGAACGTAAGAGCTAATGCTGGAATACCAAGCTCTCGTGCCTTATTCACTGTGGCAGTAAGAATTACTTTGTGCCCGCGGTGAACACCGTCAAATATACCTATAGTGACGACAGACCCGCCAAAATCGGCAGGAATATCGCTAGGTGTATGCCAAATATTCATTGAGTGAATCCGATTTGTAAAAGATCGATTGTAAAAGACGACGAGAATCTAAAAACCTTATAGACCGCGCAAACCAAGCTGACGGCGCCCATGAGACTGATCGGCAGGGCGAGCGCCTGGCTGCGCTGAAGCCGCACGAAGCCCTAATCCTGACTGCCCAGCACCTTTACACCCGCAGCCGCAACCATCTGCAGCTGCGCCGCCTATGCGCGCAGCAGTATCTTCGCGCTGCTTATGAGCGCGTGCCGCCTGAGCAACAGCCTGTTCGTCTGAAATTTCATGCTTGCCGCATGCACATTTTGCCATGCGCTCAGTTTAAGCTCATTCTTCACTTCGCGCCAATGGAACGAATATGAAGCACGCACGGTCTACCTCAGATATTCATCTACGAATCTTTCATCTATCAATCATGTGCAAGAAAAATTCTTCGATACTGCGACGTTCAATAATGAGAAATATCATCACGATTGAAGAGTTTTTCTTTTATAAAGGAAAGACTACAACAGGAGCGATGAATTTTCCTCGCTTCTTCCCTATTGCCACAAGCTCCGAAGATTTTCCGCTCAGCTCTTCAACTGCATTCAAACCTTCAGCAGTTCCTAGCCCTTCATTACTATCAGCCTTCTCAAGGCTACTCATTTTTTCAACAATACCCACCTCATCAGTGCTGCTTGGCTCTTCGCGGATCAGTGCCACAGGCCACGCTTTCACGCGTTCAGTACCCTCGATAAATTGTCCATGCCTCAAAGCTGCAGCCTGCTCATCACTCACACGCATACTCGCTGGCAAGACGCTCTCAGCCGCGCAAACAAGAGGAAGGATCGGCAATTCCTGCCCAGCACGTACACGCCCAGCAAGATTCACAATACTGCTCGCCTGGTCAATCGTCAGTGCCCCTACCTGCACGCGCCGCAGCATAGTGAGATGTGCCCCCATGCCAAGAGCTGCCCCGAGATCGCGCGCAAGCGCACGAATATATGTACCTGCCGAGCAATTCACTCTAATATCCACATCAATCACTGGCGAGACGGGCCTGCCCATCACATAAAAATAATCTGCACGCGGATTGCTTGTGCGCACAAAACTATAGATCGTAACCGCCCGCTCAGGAAGCTCAATGCTCTCCCCTCGACGCACGCGATCATATGCCCGCTCTCCACCAACCTTTATCGCAGATACTGACGATGGGCGTTGCATAATTTCCCCAGTCAGCCCAGCTATCGCTTCATCTAGCTGAGATAGTGAAAAATCTGGGCGCAGCCCAATTGAATCTTTTATCAGCTCTCCGTGAGCATCCTCAGTTGTCGTGCTGGCTCCGAAACGAATAGTTGCAAGATAGGTCTTATCGTGCCCACTCATATAGGTGAGAAGTTTCGTTGCGGCTCCCACGCCGATCGTCAGCAAACCCGTTGCCATCGGATCGAGCGTGCCAGCATGCCCGACCTTGCGCGTGCCGGCAAGGCGGCGCACAGCTCCAACAACGTCGTGAGATGTGACGCCAGCAGGCTTGTCAACCAATAAAATGCCACTTTCACTGGGGTTTTCGCGTGATCCAGGAGCACCTGGCGCTGGACGTGGCAGATCACCCCACGGCATGACGCGCAAAAGATTTTTGCGCACTACCGCATCTTTTGCCGTCTTATGTGCTGCACTGCTCACCTTGTACCGTTTCCTTGCTACTAGGCGTTTTTCGCACTTTCAGATGCTTCCAACTCCGAAGCACGTATAGGCGATTCGTCTTGCACAAAGTTGCCACCAGATTCAAGATCGTCGCATTGCGCATTCGCTTCGAGCGATTCTATTTGCTCAGGCTCATCAGCTGCTTCAGCGATTTCACGCGGTTTCTTATATGGATCAGCATCGCCAGCATAGGTGGCCCCTTCTGCAATTCGCTGTACTTCGGCGTCATGCAAGCGCGCCGCAACGAGTGCATCTTCAATCGAGCGGCTCTGCTCAGGAAGCGCATCGAGTTCAAATGCCAGAGTAGGCGTGAGGCGTAAACCAAGCTGTTTACCAACTGCCGAGCGAATCATACCTGTAGCGCTTGTAAGCGCACGAGCAGAATCGCGCTTATCTTTTTCAGATCCGTACACTGTATAAAAAACGGTAGCATGCTGCAGATCGCCAGTAACGCGAACGTCTGTAACAGTGACCATACCCAGACGAGGGTCTTTCAATTTCGTATTGATCATACGCGCCACGATCTGCTGGATTTGCTCGCTCACACGCGCCACACGAGTATTTGGCATATTCACATTCTCCTTGAATTACGTAAAATTCTTAACCCTGCCAGCTATATCAGCGCCTCAGCTGCATCACTAGCTCATATACCAGTACGCCAGTTTCAATAGAGCGCCTTATATCTGCCTTGCCGCATTTATCGGCCCTCGTCAATATTTCTGCTGCACAGTCTATGCTCTATCTCCATAGAATATCGATCGAATATCGGTCTGCATAGCACAAACGCACACATAATGTATGCGATTATTTACATATCAAACATTACGCCGAGACTGGGGTATGAGCTGCGGGTGCAGAGTGCATATACGCTCTGCACCCGCCATAGCATCACACCTCCTGCGCATAAACGCCAGGAAAACAGCAGATGTTAGCCGCCTGCACGATTACTCGCGCGGCTTTTCGCGCATCTCCCAGGTCTCGATAATGTCGCCCACGCGCACATCTTTATATCCGAGAGTGATACCGCATTCGTAGCCCTCTTTGACTTCCGTCACGTCATCTTTCTCACGACGCAGCGAAACGATCTCAAGGTTTTCTTCGATGACGGCGTCACCACGCTTGAGGCGAGCCTTCGTACCACGCTTAATCGAACCAGAGCGCACAATCGAACCAGCAATTATGCCAGCCTTGCCACTCTTGAAGAGGGCGCGCACCTCAGCCGTACCGAGCTGCGCTTCCTCATATATCGGCTTGAGCTTGCCCTTCAATGCAGCCTCAACATCATTAATTGCATCGTAAATGACGTTGTAGAACTTCATCTCGATGCCCTCACGATCAGCCATTTCAGCCACACGTTCTGCTGGGCGCACGTTGAAGCCGATAATCACGGCGTTATCAACAGTCGCAAGATCCACATCAGACTGGGTAATATTGCCCACGCCGCGGTGAATGACGTTCACTTGCACCTCATCAGTACCGATCTGCAGATCGTAGAGAGAGCTTTCAAGAGCTTCCACTGAACCAGAAGACTCGCCCTTGATAATAAGGTTGAGCATCTCCACCTTGCCCTCTTCAATGGCTGCGTTGAGATCTTCGAGTGAAATACGTTTACGACGCTTCGCCAGAGTTGCCGCACGCTTTGCTGCTTCGCGTTTTTCTGCGATTTGGCGAGCAGTTCGCTCGTCTTCCGCAACGATCAGTTGATCGCCAGCGTCAGGCACAGACTTCAAACCAAGTACCTGAACTGGGCGACTTGGACCAGCTTTTTCGAGACGATGCCCGCGATCGTCAATCATCGCACGCACTGTGCCGTACGCAGTGCCTACAACAATCGGATCACCCACGTTGAGAGTGCCGTCTTGCACAAGGGCAGTGACGACGGAGCCGCGCCCCTGATCGAGCTTAGCTTCGATAGCAACGCCACGCGCCACTTTATCTGGGTTTGCTTTCGGCTCCACTAAAATATCTGAAGTTGCCAAAATCGCATCAAGCAATGCTGGAATGTTGAGGCGCTGTTTTGCCGAAATATCAATAAACGGCACATCACCGCCATATTCTTCAGCAACTAAGCCATATTCAGTGAGCTGAGCACGCACCTTATCAGGATTCGCGCCGTCCACATCGATCTTGTTTACCGCCACCACAATCGGTACGTGCGCAGCTTTCGCATGATTGATTGCTTCCACCGTCTGAGGCATCACGCCATCATTTGCAGCAACAACGAGAATCGCCACATCCGTGACGTCTGCGCCGCGTGCACGCATAGCCGTGAATGCCTCATGCCCTGGCGTATCGATAAAGGTAATATGCCGATCGCGATCTTCTACGTGGACTGTGGTCTGATAAGCACCGATACTCTGAGTGATACCGCCAGCTTCGTCCTCTACAACGTCTGTATGGCGAATAGCATCGAGCAGCTTTGTTTTACCATGATCCACATGCCCCATAACGGTGACGACTGGCGCACGCCGCTTGAGGTCTTCTGGATTTTCTTCATCTTTTTCAGCCTCAAGATCGATACTGAACGATTCAAGAATCTCACGATCCTCATCTTCGGCACTCATAATCTTGATGTTGTAGCCAAGTTCGGCGCCAAGCAGTTGGAATGTATCCTCATCAAGACTCTGGGTAGCTGTTGCCATCTCTCCCATACGGAAAAGCACCGTCACCAATGCTGCTGGATCGGCTTGAATTTTCTCAGCAAAATCCATAAGCGACGCACCAGCGCGTACACGCACCTCTGTACTTCCGTCTCCCCGTGGAATTTGCACACCAGCGAGCATCGGAGATTGCATCTCTTCAAACTCTTGGCGCTTCATACGCTTCGATTTCTTGTTGCCGCGACCGCCTCCCTGGCGCCCAAATGCACCAGCCGTGCTGCCACCGCGAGCTTTACCGCCGCTGCGAGTAAAACCTCCACGCCCGTTAGCATTCGCGCCAGGAGCGCCACGGAATGAACCAGGCTGAGCAGCACCACCGCGCCCACTGCCACGAGATGCACCAGAACGCCCTTGATCTTGGAATTGGGAACCGAATTGCGCACCCATCGTTGCGGGATTCGGGCCGCGCCCACCGCGAGGAGCACCTGTACGCCCACCGCGTGCACCAGCACTATTTGGTGTACTTTGCCCACGACCTCCTTGGGCGCCCTGCCCAGAACGTCCGCCACGAGTACCCATACCTTGCTGACCGCCAAATGGTGAATTACCTGGGCGAGGTGCACGCCCTTGCCCTTTATCGCGTCCCATGCCTTGACGTGACGCGAACGGTGAATTACCTGGGCGAGGCACACCGTTACGACGCGGCTGAGGACGAGGCGGTGCAGCGTCACGAGCGGCTTCGGCGCTACGATGAGCCGAGCCAGGCGTTGCCGTCGTCATACGAGGAGCTACTGGCTTTGCTGCAGGAAGTTTCTCTTGTGCAGATTGCTCGTGCTCAGATTTCACAGCCGATTCCACCGAGGCGTTCTTCTGCTCATTCTCATCGTCTTTCACTGACGCGTGAGCAGCGTTTGCTGATGCATCGGCAGCTGGATCCACAGCTGATACTGAGTGATTATTTACTTCCTGTGCATTTGGCGCAACTGGCTTAGCAGGAACACTTGCAGCTTTTCCGCCTGGCTTCGGTTTTGCAACACTCTTCTTCGCCACGTCTGGAGCTTCAGCAGAAGAGACTTCCTCGCCTGCAGCCACCTGTTCACCTGCAGGCTCCGCTATAGACGCACTGACAGACTTTTTAGTTGATTTAGAAGTTTTTGGCTTTGCGGCAGCAGCCTCTTCAGGATGTGCCTCAAAGTATTCACGTGCTTTACGCACAACTGGTGCCTCAATTGTTGAAGAGGCTGACTTAACGAATTCGCCTGAATTAGTGAGCACTTCGAGCAGTTTCTTACTCGTCACGCCCAACTCTTTTGCAAGCTCATGTACGCGGACCTTCGCCACATTTCTCCTTCTGCACGGTCCGCGCGCTCGCGCCGACCATCGTTATTCGCAGCTCATTGCTGAGTACTCATCGGGTGCCCATCGGCTTTCTACCCGCTTTCTTTATCGGTTCGGAATTTGTGCATGGAGCTGTACTCGCGCACTGGCAACCACACATAATTGAGGGTGCGCAAAGACGCACCTCGCTTAGTCTAGCTGATAATACGCATATTCCTCACACTCGCGCAGATATTGGCTCGGTGAAAGCGCTCACGTTGAGAGTGCACATATCACTTCATCACACATAGTGTCTTCACATAACGAGCACATTCGCGCAGTTCGTATGGCTGATTCAGAGAAAAACGCCGCCAAGCCAGCTCATCTCACCTCGCAATATGCGCGCGGCTTAATCAGCGAACTCCCGCCCTGCCACTTCACTTTCTTTGCGGATATCGATACTCCAGCCCGTGAGCTTAGCGGCCAAACGCACATTCTGCGCCTCTTTACCGATTGCAAGTGACGCCTGATCATCTGGCACCACAGCCAAAGCTTGCCGCATATCCTTATTCATAATATGCACAGCAGCTACTTTCGCAGGAGAAAGCGCAGCGCCAATAAAGACCGCTGGATCGTCATCGTATTCAACAACGTCAATTTTTTCTCCCTGCAGTTCCTGCGTGACGGCGCGCACACGCTGAGCATTATGCCCAATTGAAGCACCCTTTGCGGCAACATTTGGATCTGCACTCCACACAGCAAGTTTCGTGCGATGCCCAGCTTCACGCGCAAGAGAGACGATTTCAACAATTCCATTAGCAATTTCTGGAACTTCTGTTTCAAAAAGTTTACGCACAAAATCAGGATGCGAGCGCGATAAACGAATTGATGCTCCGCGAGACCCAACCGACACATCCAAAATCAATGCGCGAATCAAATCACCATGCTTGAAAGTTTCCGTCGGCACCTGCTCTTCCGAGCGTAGCAAACCACGATTTTCTCCAAGCTCCACGTAAATATCGCGCGATTCTTCACCTGGACGGTCTGCGCTTTCTACAACGCCTGAGACAATCTCACCGTTTTTCCCCTTAAAACTTCCTAATACTCGCTTACTTTCTGCATCACGAAGCCTCTGAGCAATAACGGAACGCGCAGTCGTCGTAGCGATACGCCCAAAATCGTTTGGCGTATCGTCAAACTCACCAATTTTAGCGCCGTCTTCATCTACTTCCGGAGCCCACACCGTCACTTTGCCAGATGTGCGATCAATTTCTACCCGCGAGCCTTTCACAGCTCCCGGCACACGCTGATATGCATGCACAAGCGCATCCTCAATAGCATCTATCAAGACTGAAGCTTTAATACCTAGCTCGGACTCTACGATCCGCAGTTCACTCATCGAAATGTCCATACGCTACCCTCCGTCTTGCTCGCTCATACGCGATGTTCAATCACAGTTCTACCACTATACGCGCGCAATCGACTTCATCGAAAGTTATTATGCGTTCTCCTAGCTGTATGCGCTGCTTATTCTTTTCTCCATAGAGCATAATTCGCATAGCCTGTGCGCATCCCACCGTGCTTAAATCGTTAGCGTTTATATCTGATCCGTCGTCTGAAAGGAGAGCGAGCAGACGCCCCTCGCAGCGTGTACCATCTGTAAGCGTCCAACGAACCATGCGCCCAAGCGCGCGTGAATAGTGACGCTTATTATCGAGATGACGCTCCGCTCCGGGCGTCGAGACCTCAAGCGTATACATTCCAGGAATCGGATCTGCAGAATCGAGCAGCGCAGAAATTTCTCGAGAGAGAGCTTCGAGCTGCTCAGAACCCACTGCACCTGCACCACACGGCAGATCAACCGTCACTATTAACGTACTATACTTACCTGCACGTTTAAGAGATATATCTTCCAGATACAGCCCTTCTTCCTGAACTATCGGCGCGATCAGTGCGCACATATTCTCCATTATCGGCTCAGATCTCATGCCTTAAGCCTATACGATTCGAGGTGAAGCGTGAAGTAGTCACGCCTCTTTCCCAGCCGCACAACCTTTTATAGGTGTATAGAAAATGGCAGCTTATGCGGCGAAAAAAGTATCTCCTATATAGCACTTTATGTAACGCACACTAAGATACGTTTTCACTATATGCACTTTTGCTGCTTTATGTGATGCATACCGAACGGCAAAAGCAAAGAAAAGCAAAGAAGCAACCCATGTGCCAGAATGTCTATATGGCACAATCAGGAAAAGCGCAGAATTTCGAAACGCAGCACGCCCAAGGTTCGGCGCAATCTCAAACCCATCTCTCGAAATCACACTTTCACACCCCTCAACCACACTCCTCACAGCCGCATAAACATCAAGCAGCACACAAATCTCTATCGCTGTGGCGTTCACTCATGCATTGGGGAATAATTTTTGCAAGCATTATTGCTTTTTTCACGGTCTTTTTCGCGATTCTCATATCTTTAGGAGCACGCTCAGAGTATGCAGATCTCACCCCTAAACCAGCAAGCGCAGCAGAGCAGGAACGGCAAAATCTCGCAATCGTCGCGCAGCGAATTGCTGCCTCTCAAAATTTAAGCCTCCAAGCAGCTGAAGTTGCCAAGCAGGCACAAATCTGGCTGGAGCACCTTGGAGGCGTGTGGATGCCGTGGCCAGAAGGTGCGCCTGAGGGATACGAAAATCCCTCAATAGATACATCTGCATATTCGTCTATCGATCAGCTGCGCCAAGCTGTATGGAATTTTTCTTCGCTAGCACTATCTGCATATACCGATACGGAAAGCACCGATCAGCCACCTAATAATTTCAAAACGAATGCCATAGAATCTGGCGAAGATGAGAATAACTCTGATTCTGCACGCCGAACTCTCGCTGAGATAGGTCTTGATGCAATGTATGCAGGCATCGCACTGGATAGAGAAGCTGGAGTGCAGCCAAATTGCGAAGCACCGAATACAGAAAATCTTACAGCAGCGCTTTCCTCCTACCCAGATACCCTGAAAAACTTCGACACTGCAAGGCAATGGCTGGAATATCAAACAGCACTTTCTCCAAGCGATGATCTCAGTGCGCAGGTAAATACCTTGAGCACTCTTATCGATACAGCTCTCGATGCAGGCACACCAGACACACGGCAAGTAATGGCTCCGCCTCCCACACATAGCGATCGCGCAGCCGCTCTCGTTTATGCCACGTTGAAGGAATGGATTGCGCACACAACAGCAGCGAAAGAACGCCTTGCTGCCACCAACACAGCATGTATGCTCGCTAAAACAATTGGAAAATGAACCTCAATAATTCGACATCCCCTACCCTAAAAGAGCATATAGGTGATATGCACAGGGATATAGCAAGAGGTGGATTCACACCAGAAAAGACGCATACACGATTTATCAGATACACAAATATACGAAGCACATACGAGGCATGAAAAGGCATAGAAGAGGCACACACGTATGCAACAAAGCAAACGCCTCCCAATGAATACGCCGCGAGATACCGATACACACGCGTATGCACCGAAGCAGCTTAAGGCAGATTAAAAAGTACATATATAAAGAAACGGCGCACCTGCGCAGATCACCCTAATTCACAGCAACAGCGCATACACTGTGCCTATGAGTATCGAGATTATTACCACAGCAACGCCCGAACTTGAACGGCTTTTCCAACTCACTATCCCCCAGCTTTCCACGAGTTCTGCACCGATGAATATCGAACAGCTCGAATGCATGCTCAGCCAGAAATCCCTCACACTTTTTGCTTATCGTTCTGACGATCTGTGCACCGAGGGCAATTCAGAAAGTGCCGCCGATCTGGGCAGCAACGCCAGCCGCCCGCTTTTAGGAATGCTCAGCTTAATTATGTTTGAGATCCCAACAGGGCGGCGAGCATGGATCGAAGACGTCGTCGTCGATTCCCAAGCGCGCGGGCATGGAGCTGGGCAAGCACTCGTCGAAGCGGCCGTAAAATACGCATTAGATCACGGAGCGAAGAGCGTCGATCTTACCTCCCGTCCTTCGCGTGAAGCAGCCAATCGCCTCTATCGCCGAGCTGGTTTTGAACTGCGCGAGACTAATATCTACCGTTACAAAGGCTGAGAACAAAGAGCACGCCTCATAGTCAGCCGAGCCAACATACGAACCCGAGCTGAGTGGGCATACATAGCTGGTATGAGGGGAAAGCAAAAGTGTACCGCGCCTCATGGTACGCAGTACTCACAGATAGAGATACGGCATGTCGAGATATCTAATTGCCACATATGCGGTGCACCTATGTATAGCAACGCCCAGCGCTACCACGACATCAGCTAATTACCACATACACAGTGCCCCTATATGCAGTGCCCCTATGACATATAAACAATAATGACGTGCACTAGTAAGAGTGGTTCTAGTAGCGCATTTTGCGTCGCGCGTCACTCAGAGCACGAGCAGTTTCCCGTTCATCTTGCTTACGTTTGAGAGTCTCGCGCTTATCCCACTCCTGCTTGCCGCGCGCAAGCCCGATCTCAAGCTTTGCGCGACCTTTAATGAAGTAAAGCTCAAGCGGCACTACCGTCACACCCTTTGCCTGCACTTTGAATGCTAGTTCACGCAGCTCATCTTTATGCAAGAGAAGTTTGCGCTTGGCCGTCGGACGATGATTCGTCCATGACCCCATGGCATATATAGGGATATTCATACCTACAACCCATGCCTCACCTCGGCGATCAAAATCAACCCATGCTTCGGTGAGACTGGCACGCCCAGCGCGCAAAGCCTTCACTTCCGTGCCGCTAAGCACAAGCCCCGCTTCAAAACGATCGTCAATAAAATAATCGTGTAAGGCTTTTTTATTACGCGCAATCATCTGCTTCGCATCGGCCGCCATTTTCGATTTTTGGGCAGGAGTGAGTTTGCCACCCTTTGCCGAGGTGCCTTTGTGTGCATTCTTCGCCATATCTCACACTCCTTTCCTTAGATACGCTAAACGCCAGCGCTTTTCACGTGACGCTATTATATACCTGAGCTGCCGCCATGCGCCCTGCAAGCAGACGAATCTGCAGCGCCATCATATACCCATTGCGAGCACGTACACCTAAGCATCACACACCATACACAGCATCCGCCACACGCACAATAGCACACACAGCGCAGGAACTCCTCGCGGCATATCATCTCTAATTCAAGGGCTAATCACAGTATTTAGTGCATGCAGACACTGTTTGATACTACAGGCACTCCCTGCAATATACGCTCTCTAAAAGAAGACGGCTAATGCTCAGCTGCCGCAGAATCCCTCCTCGCACGCACACAAACCTCCCATAAATACTAGGGGCACCTGCGCCATTTTTATACATCCAGCGCAGTACTCCAACCTCATATTTTACTTTCGCATAGAACTTTTCTGCGCAATCTGAGAAGTGCCACACCGCTTAACCCTATAGCAGCAGAAATAGCAATCCACCCGCCTGCGCTCTGCCCTGTTTTTTGCAGCTGGGTAGCAGAAGCATGATTGTGCTTGCCTGGTTGTGTGCTCTGTGCAGTTGGTGATTCCGAGGAGGAACCTTTGCCATAAGCACTTTCAGCACTCGCACTTGGGTGATTTCCTGTTTCCGAAGAAGATGTATTCCCAGATCCAGTTCCCGACCCAGTACCAGACGTATTCCCAGATCCACTTCCAGTATCTGGCTTATCGCCAGTTTGCGATGTGGAACCATCGCCACTATCACCGCCTTCGCCTGCTGAAGATGCCACAAAGCGATACCGTAGCTCAACAATCGTCCCATTCGCTTTCGCAGGAGTAAAAGGCACGCTCTTATCTACGCAGGTATAGCCGCTGATCACGGGAGCAGTCACTTCACTACTTTGCCCAATTCGGTAAAACGCCTGAACATTATCTCCAGTACGCTCACGCATATTCTGCCCAACCCATACTTGATCTGGCTGAATCTGTGTTCCTTTCTCATCGAGAAAACGTACAGTCACTGCCGCACCATTCACGATATGTCCAGAAGAATTGCCAAGTATTGAATCACTAATCTGCCCGTTATCCGAAATCAGATTCACAAATCTTCCGTTTTCAGCAAACGCACTTGGATCAACAGAAGAAATCCGTGCAGGTAAGTGAACCTCTTGCAGATCATTGTGCGCAAAAGTTTCTGCCAATATTTCACTCATTCCATGCGCCGAAGCACTGATGTGCCGATCTTGAGGATTAAGTTTGTGCTCACTTTCAAAATCAACTGACGTTAATTTATTGTGCGCAAATGCAGCTTTGCCCAGATCTTCAAGATTGGCACCGAAACGTACACTCTTAAGCTCATTATGCGCAAAAGCATAGTTCCCATAGTGGTTAGTGTATTTTCCTGGCGTCAAGCTGGAAAGATGGTTGTGAGCGAATGCCGCATCCCCAACTCGATGCATGAGATTCGGAAGAGTCAGCGTCTTCAGCTGATTATCAGCAAAAGCACGTGCACCAATCTGGCGCACATTCACGGGCAGATCAATTTCTTGCAAAGAATTTCGAGCAAAAGCTCCCTCTTTTATTTCTTTCACAGTGCCCACACTGCCGAGATTATTCACACGAGTGAGGTTCTTAGCTGCCAAGGCATAGCTGCCCACGATATTAACCGGCCGCTCAGTTCCATTCATATCTAACGCACTGGCAGGAAAATCAATCTCGCCACCTTCACCTAAATAGCGCTGTAAAACACCGTTAGGGCTGGAATCCATTAAAAATAGGCGTGACGATGGAGCCTCGCCAACTTTTAGCGGAGAATGCTCATATTCTTTGCCTCGCTTATCAGTAATCGTCACTTTCACTTTCTGACCAAGCTCCAGCGGCTTGTCTAACGGAACCTTAAACTCCCCAATAGCATCAGCTTTTACCTCCGAGAGCTTTGTGCAATTATTATCTACAATTCCATCACCACAGATTTCTACCGAAATACGCGCTTGCGGCACCGTCACACCAAAAATTTCTTTATCTGCAGAAATAAGCGGAGTACGGATCTCCCCTTTTAGATTTAAGGCAAAGAAAGTGACTGCCGTCGTCGCCGACCGAAGCGTTACCTCTTTAGTTTCATCAATATAAGAGACGAGAGCATTGCGCGGAGCATCTACCTTCACCTTTTGCCCCACCTGATAAAACTCATGAGTCTTCTTCGAAATAGGATATGCCGTTCCAGAATTTCCAGGGCCAATATACCGAATAGTTTGATCGATTTTTTCCGCGCCTGCTATCTCTACCTTCACAATCAGTACTGCCGGATTGATTAGATACTGCCCATCAGCCGCAGTAAGACCTTCTGGATTTCCTGGTGCAGTAATAATTTTGTTGTACTCGAAATTTCCATCGCGTGTAGAGCGGAAGGCATTCGGATCAATTGTACGTACGTTCGGCATATCAATCGTCACGCCATGAGTATCTTTGAAAACGTCTTGCACAATCTCTGTGACACCCGATAAACCAGTTATTCTTTCAGCTCCAACCTGCGATAACGCATTTGCTTTCAGCTCTTTTACGGTACTTGGGATATGCAAAACACCTCCCGTCTTTAATGCCCATGTGAAAGCATTCGGAGCAAGATCGGTGATTCCCTCTGGAAGAGTAATCGATTCGCGATATTTCCACGCAAACGCATTCGATGCAACTCCCCTTACGGGAAGCACCTTTTTCGTCTCAGGGTTAATCCACCTACTCGGGACGTTCACATTTTTACTCTGCCCCACATATTTCTTGACCACAGCGTGATCATCAGCTATCTCCCACTCAAAATCTTCCTGGGCATTTTCAGGCGCATCAGGAGCACTCTGCTCGTTTTCCGGAAGCTCATTAGGAGAATTTTGAGCATTCGCATCATAATGCAGATCAGCTCGCAGCATTGCCGCTCCCACCACATTCGCATCAAGAGCTGGCGTAAAATCACCATCATACAGATATGTACGCTTGGTAGCATCAACATTTGTGCCCTGCGTATCCACGGCAACACCCACTGAATCGGGTCCAGGATGATTTTGAACCGCCACCACATAGAATGCGCCCGAAACTTTTACTGCATATCCAGACAAATCAACAGTATTCCACCCAGTATGCATAGAAACGGAATCAAGCTGAGCCAACGTTTGCAGTCTCTGATTCTTATCCTGCGCAAGCACAAGTACCTGCAGATCTTTTTTGCTCGCCTTATCAGCGTCTGCCACAAACATTTTTATTCCCGTGACGCTGGCAGGAGTTTTCGCTGGATAGAAACGCACTGCCACGCCTCGCTGAGCTTTTGTATGCACGACGTTTGTTCGCGCACTGCCGTTATCGTAAGCAAGCTCAGCACTGGTTCCTTCTAATTTCCGTAGCACAACATCGTGTCCGTTTTCTGAGTCGTCACTGGAAATCAGAAGATCAGAATTGTGATACCCTGGCGCAAAAGCACGCAAAGTAACCTGTTCGTGACGATATACACCTTGCAGGTGGTAGGTTCCATCTTTTTCCACTTGCACAGGAGCGATATTTGCATCTTCAACGATTCTCACATGAGCGCCGCTGATTGGATGCCCAGACTCGTCCACAACTTTTCCGCTCAATGCGCTCTGCGGAGCTTTCTCCAAAACAAAATCAACATTTTGTGCAGAATCGATCTCTTTGCGCTGTGAAACAAATCCATATGCTCGCGCTTGGATAGTCCACGTACCAGAAGAAACATTAGCGCTAAAACTTCCATCTTTCCCATTCACTGGGACTCTGCGCCCTAATTCCAAAATCTCAACTTCTGCTCCAAGAATAGGGATCGTACTATCTGACGCTCGGCTATCCCCTGCCGCATTTTCTGCTCCATTACCTTCTGTTTCGTTTCCTGTGCTTTGTATTTCACTCTCTGCATTTTCTTCAAACGTTGCCGGCAATTCAGGTGCTACCTGTGTATAAAACTTCTGCGTATGCAACTTTTTCTGTGAAGAGATAATTTCTTGTTCATCTGCATTTTCAGGAGCAATATCTTTTGATGCTTCGCCCACACGGATATTATCGATATACCAGCCCAGCTCATAATCGTTAATCACATTGGCGCCTGTTTTTTGCACAAATCGAATAGCGATTTCCTGCCCAGCATATCGCCCTATTTCAGCATTTATCCAGCGGAAAAGGAATTTTTCACTATTGTGCATAATCGTCTGCGCATCAATTATTCCAGTTGCAACACCGTCTTTTTTCACTATCTGAACGCTAGAGAGATTATCTTGATATTCACCAAGATAATGCTGAGCATTATAGCTCTCGAACTCAAGCACAGAATTTTTCTCGGGCGTAAAAAATGGGGTCTGAACATACGAATGCTGCCGCCCAGAAAGACGGGCATCATACAATTCACTATTACTTATCTGCCGCCCAAGATTAGTGCCCCAGACAGAATCGCCCGCAGATATCTTTTCCTTCAGACCAAGCTGTGCTTCGCGCAGCGCTAATGGTGAATCATCGTTAGCAACTGGATGCACAACTCCTGCTTCCCAATCGTTCGCTGTGCCCTCAATTACACCTGAAGTAAAATGGTCGTCTTCTGATCCTGAATAACTCACAACATTCGAAATGCTTGCCCTTGTGAGAGAAAGTTTTTGCACAATCTTTGATTCGTTACCAAAACTATCAACGGCACGCACAGCATACACTGCTTCTTTTCCTGGTTCGATCTTAGAATCAAGATAGACCAGTTTCGCTGAATCGCTCGGCACAGTAGCTATCTTGTGTAGATTTTTTGAGCTATCGCCTCGATAAACCGCGTATTCGATGACGTCGTTTGCCTGCGCTTTCTCCCATCGAACTTCAACTCCGATTCCGCGCTGCGTGCCCTGAAGGTTGTGCACTGGATCAGGAGCTGTTTTATCAGACGTATCTAAACGTACATTATCGATATACCAGCCAGGGCCTGAACCATGATCGGGGTATCTAAAAGCAAATCGTACGAAAATAGGATTATTGCTGCCAGCCCACTTTCCGAGATTGTAATACACCTTCTGCCAAGCGGGAGCAGACCCTGGAGGAATGAGTTTTTGATCCAGATCTTCCCATTTACCTTGCTCGCTATCTGCAACCTGTATTTTCGCTGTTGAGACACCGTTAAACCCTAGATACTCGTCAAACGAAAGAGCCACATTTTTTCCACTCATACCTGATAGGTCAATAGGAGGCATGAGAGCATAAGAATCAATCTGCCGAGTAGGAGCAACATGCCCTACTTTCGTTCCTAAAAGTTTCTTTCCGTTTGGAGTTGGCTCATTTTTCTGCACTGGCGTTCCCCAATTCCAGTCACCCGCCACACTTCCTGATGCAGAGCTTCCAGAAAATTTCCAGCCGTCGATATTGTGCTCGAAATCGTTAGCGTACTCATCTGGGCGAATACCTGGTTTAATTGCGATCTCATGTATATCCGTACCGCCTACTTGATTTCCCGCATAATCGTGCGCAACGATTTTCACTTGTATTTTTGCGCCTCGAATATCGCTTGCTGGAATTTTCCCAGCATAATCTCCTTCGCGCGTATCTCCTGAAGTTTGACGCATCGGTAGCTCAACAAACTCGCCACTTTCGCCGTTACGGTAGAAAGCTTTGGCAGAAACAATAGAGACATCGTCTTTTATCTTTGCCTGCACATCGATGGATTGCCCGATAAACGCAAGCTCAGGCCACGTTGGAGTGATAATGGGTGAACGTCGATCTTCACCTTTTTGCAATACGTGACCAGTGATAGCAATATCTGTTTTTTCTGTATTACCTTTGCGTAAGGCTTGTGCTTTTCGCACCGCATCATAGGCATTCAGATTTCCATATCCGTATCCCATATTGGGGCTTTCAGGATAGCGCAGATCGGTTGCTGAAACAGCGGTTGATCGAAGAATCTGCTCGATTTCATCTACTTTCAAGTCTGGATTCGCTTGCAGCATCAATGCTACTGTGCCAGTGACGTGCGGTGCAGCCATCGACGTGCCCGACCATGAAGCGTAACCTCCCGATGCGAGTGAAGAACGAATACGTACTCCAGGCGCGCAGATATCGGGCTTAATAAGGTCTTTTTGGAATGGAGACGGGCCAACACGAGAAAAATCAGCCAATTTCCCTTGCCTGTCACATGCCGCAACTGAAAATACTCCCGGTAAGTTTCCAGGATTAGCCAACGAACCGTCAGCAGGATAATCGCTCGTATTTCCAGCGGCAAACACAGGAAATATTCCCGCAGCACGCCATTTTTCTATGATCTGAGCAAACCAATCACTCTCTTCACTATCGCCACCCCAAGAATTATTGACAACACGTGGAGCATTTTCAGCGCGACCTGCGGGTTTCATGATCCATTGCGCAGCACGAATCATGCTGCTTTCATCTCCAGAGGTAGCTCCAATCGCACGAGCTGCAACGTATTTAGCACCTGGCGCCACACCAATCCGATTCGCATCGCCATCACTGCCAAGAATTGTGCCTGTGACGTGCGTACCGTGGTTATGCGAAGTATCGCTCAGATCACGGTCATCTGAAACAAAATCCTGGTAACTCTTATCTGCACCGAAAATACCGTAATCTTTATCATAAGCTTTGAATTTTTGGGTAATTGCAGAATGCTTATAGTTGACGCCAGAATCAATTACCCCAACGGTGACGCCAGTGCCGTCAATATTAAGCTCATCCCATACTCTTGGCGCACCGATACTTTGCACACCCCATTCAATTCCTTCTCCAAGCGCTCTTGCACTTCGAGTGAGTGTGCGAATCGGCTGCACAGAACGAATTTTCTTGTTTAAGTGCACCAGTTTCACATCAGATCGTCTGGCTATTTCTTTAATCCCATCCGCATCTACGTAAGCTGCTATCGCATTGACGATATAGAAGGTTTCAATATCCTTTGCTCGCCCCTGCTGCTCGTACGATTCCAGAAGATCGATAAGCTGTCGTTGCGATTTCACTGCCGTTTCACTTAATTCTCCGATCACTGCCTTGCGCTGAGCAACTGGATCGTCTGAAAAATTCTCTTGCGCCGGCTGCAGATCTGCTTCTTCAGCCATTTCAATAATCACCGAATACTTAGATGTTCCTGGAGAAGCTGTGATTTTTTCTTCTAATTCACTCGATATGCTTGCCGATAGTTCACTGCGTGAAGCATCTTTCGGCGTTGTATAGGTAAAAGCTAATGCCGCAAAATTATTTGCAGCGAATATGCTTGCAACGATTCCAAGAATAAGTGCCAGTTTAGTACGTTTCATGTAATTTCCCCGTATAGAGCTATTCACTTAGCTGGTTCGGTGCAGATAGCCGTAGAGATTTCTTTATTTCATTCTTTTATTTTCATTTTCAAAGATTTGCGTGATTAAAGCTCTGCTATGCATCGCGACCAGCGATTTAACACAGTGGAAATAGTAGCACAGTAAATTTAGGTAAGCCTAACCTGATATAAGAACCAGAGCACAGCCCTCCCTGAAGAAGGAAGAATGCGCAAACACTACCGTATCTTGCAGTGTATATATTGGAACAGCTCAGAAATTGCAGCCACTGCGCTTTTATTTTCTTGAGTTGAGTAGCTTTTTAGGAAGTTTCTTTTTCGGTTTCGCCTATGTGGAGATGATTATGAGGGTGTATTTCTTGCTGCAGTATAGAAATAAAAACAGTGAAAGCCGCTGTGAGGAATATGCATAAACCAGATGGGATGAGTACTGCTGCGTTGAGTTCGCGCTCCAGGGCTGCTAATAGCATGGGAATAATTTACGCCTTTGCAAGGCGATTGTTACTTATCCAGCCTTACATTAC
>CAUAGM010000014.1 GCA_958428545.1 uncultured Arcanobacterium sp.
AACAAAATCAGTAAAAAGCTGACACACTATTGAGACACCAAACAACACACCCACAACCGAGTTCACTCGATATAATCTATAATCAAGATCTCCCAGTGGGACGGAACTCAATAATAAGTTCCTTTGTTCCACCTTGTCAAGGCGGCTAGCTTAGCTATTTTCACAGCTTGCTAGGCGATTTTGACCGCAAAAAATCTTGGAAAATTTCCAATGATTTTCGTTGACTCCCTCGCAACAAGTAAATACTTTATGCGTATCATCTAGCGAGGTCAAACTACGAGACCGTGCCCCTTCTCACAAGTAGAGAAAACGCTATCACAGCGCGGTTTTTCTCTTAACCGACAGGTTTCACAGCAATCTAGCTTGACACATAAAATGCCGCACATATACAAAGCGCTGTATCGCAGGCTTATCGCCTTAGATACAGCGCTTTTATTGTGAAATACTCGTGCAATAATCACAACGCACTATTGAGGCACATCTATATATTCAGGTGTATAAACGTAGCTGCCAGCAACGCATTTCCTATATGAGCCTATTTCTCACGCCATACAATGCTGGCGATACTAGCCGCCGAGGAATCGTCAACCACTCTCTATTATTGCTATTTTCTGCACCTACTAGGAAACTCACCGATAAGCTCGCTCGTCAAGCTTTGGAGGGTGTGCTGGCGGGTGAAGGCAGTCCGAGTAAAGTCGTTGCTGCTCGCGGATTGGAAGTAATGAGTGACGACGGCGCATTGATTGCGGCTGTTAATGCGTGAGCATTTCTCTTGCTTTATCTATGTCAACCATCTATCTCAAGCACGGCAAGGTTCTTTCTTCCCTTGCGCACAAGCACTACGCCACCCGCAAGTACATCGTCCTGCTCGATTACGCGATCCGCACTCTCAACCTTCACATTGTTGATATAAACTCCACCCGAGGAGAGAGTACGCCGCGCAGCACCGAAGCCCTGTTCGAGCTTCAATGCAACAAGTACATCAACCACGCTCTGCCCGACAGCGCCCACTGCCCGAGGAGCTTCAGCAACAGCATCACGCAGAGTATCGGCGTCAAGCACATGAGGATCCTCTTTGCCGAAGAATACACGCGATGCCGCTTCAACGCGCTCCATCGTTTGCGCCCCATGAACCCATGTGGTGACGTCTTGTGCAAGTACTCGCTGAGCCTCACGAGCACCAGGGTTTTCTGAAAGAGCCTGCTCAAGCGCCTCAATTTCTTCGCGTGAGCGGAAGGTAAAGACTTTGAGCATACGAATCACGTCTGCATCTTCAGTATTGAGCCAGAACTGATAAAACTTATACGGGCTGAGCATATCTGGATTGAGCCACACAGCTCCGCCGGCAGTCTTTCCAAACTTTGTGCCGTCTGATTTCATAATCAGCTGATTCGTAAGCACATGAGCAGGCGCTCCCTCAACTTTGCGGATCAAATCCATTCCACCGACCATATTTCCCCATTGGTCATTGCCACCCACTTCGAGGGTGCACCCATAACGGCGATAAAGCTCCAAGAAATCATTAGCTTGAAGAATCTGATAAGAAAACTCTGTATAGGAAATACCCTCATCCGATTGAAGCCGACGCGCCACAATATCTTTATTAAGCATAGTGCCAACGCGAAAGTATTTACCCAAATCACGCAGAAAATCAACTGCAGTCATCGACTGCGTCCAATCGAGATTATTCACCGTGCGCGCGGCATGCTCACCGTCGAAATCGAGCAGTGATTCAAGTTGGTGACGAAGGGAATCAGCCCAACCAGCCACAACATCACGCTCATTGAGCGTGCGCTCGCCTTTTTCTCGCGGATCGCCAATTAATCCCGTTGCTCCACCAACGAGCACAAGAGGATTATGCCCTGCCAACTGCAGATGACGCATAAGCTTCACGGCAACGAGATGCCCGTGGTGCAAACTCGGAGCCGTCGGATCAAAACCACAATAGAATGTGACCGGCCCAGCATTGAGTGCCTCACGCAGTGCTGGCAAATCAGTGGTTTGCGCAATCATCCCACGCCATTGCAATTCATCGATCACATCTGCCACGATAATCCTTCTTTCTTGTGTGGATATGTAATACTCGTTCATATTCTATTGTGCCTGAGGAAACTCACCTCACCAAGTATGCAAGTTTCGCAAGCCGAGCTTAGATAAGCCATATGAGAATGTATAATCTTTTCACGATTTTTACGGATATATGAAGTGACGCCTCAGTACGCGCATCTCTTCCCTCTAAAAACGCCTATACCCAGACCGCACAGGATACCACCGCTTCCCTCGTCTGTGTTTCCTCTTATAGCGCTATCTCTCTTGGCGTCTTTGTTGGCATTGTGCTTTCCTTTCCTATGCGTTCCTTAGCTGCACATAGTATGTGCAGCTTCCGCTCAAGCAAGCTGAATGCGAGATTGCGTGAAGGAACGAGCCTGCGCCAACGCCTTATTCACTGCAATAAGCTGTTCAGCAACTCGTACAGGCGCAGTACCGCCTTTACCGTCACGAGCTGCCACAGACCCTCGAACAGTAAGTACGCTGCGCACAGCAGGATCTAAACGCTCATCGATATCGTGCAGATCATCATCCGTTAAATCCCAAAGTTCAATTCCACGCATTTCGCAAGCTGCCACACACGCACCAGCAATTTCATGCGCACTACGGAACGGCACACCACGCTTGACAAGCCATTCAGCAATATCAGTCGCTAAAGAAAAACCTTGAGGAGCGAGCTCTGCCATGCGCTCGTAATTGAGCTGCATTGTAGCAATCATGCCGCAGACAGCCGGCAAAAGTACCAACAACTGATCAATCTGGTCGAATACAGGCTCTTTATCTTCCTGTAAATCGCGATCATACGCAAGCGGCAAGCCCTTAAGAGTGCTCAACAGACCTGCTAAATCGCCAATAAATCGCCCAGCTTTACCGCGCGCCAATTCTGCCACATCTGGATTCTTCTTCTGCGGCATCATGCTTGATCCTGTGGAATAAGCGTCATCAAGGCGCACAAACGAAAATTCTTTAGTGTTCCATATAATGATTTCTTCACTGATACGCGAAATATCGATGCCAATCTGAGCCATCACATAAGAAAATTCTGCAGCTAGATCCCGTGCAGCAGTGCCGTCGATGGAGTTCCACACCGAATCGTCAAAACCGAGATCGCGTGCCACAGCCTGCGGATCCATACCGAGCGTATTACCTGCAAGCGCACCAGAGCCATATGGGCTAAGCGCCAAGCGCCTATCAAGATCACGAAGGCGTTCAACATCGCGCAACATCGGCCACGCATGCGCAAGAAGGTGATGCGCAACGAGTACTGGCTGGGCGTGCTGCATATGAGTTCGCCCAGGCATCACACGCTCTTGGGCAGCCTCGGCCTGATCAATAATCGCAGCAACAACATCGAGCAGTTTATCGCCGATAATACGCGCACTATCACGTAAATATATACGAATGAGCGTAGCAATCTGATCGTTTCGTGAACGCCCTGCACGAATTTTTCCGCCAAGTTCCTCGCCTGCATAATACATAAGACCACGTTCGAGGGCAGTATGGACGTCTTCGTCGTCAGGGCTTGGCGCAAAAGTTCCATCACTGACGGCAATGTCAAGTTTTGCGAGCGCAGCCAGCATATTATCTAGTTCTTCTTCACTCAGCAGCCCAGCAGCAGCGAGGGCGCGAGCATGTGCCCGAGAGCCAGCGATATCGTAACGCGCAAGACGCCAGTCAAAATGTGTTGATCGAGAAAGCTCTGTGAGAGCATCTGCAGGCGCTCCAGAAAAACGCCCACCCCATAATGCGATGTGTTCAGCCATAGCTCTGATTGTGCCAAAAGTATGCCCTTCTGTGCCACTGAGTTTTCTAGCTGTGGCAATATGCTCACTACTTGCCCAAGATCTACAATGATGACGATGAACAACGAATCCTCTGCGCCTATTCCCCTCTATAGAAATACGCACTTCCTATCTATATTCCGAGCGTCATCTATTCAGCAGGAACGAGTGCGGTGAATCCTGCCTTGGCGTTAGCAGCTGTGACCGTTGGATTCGCCCGCGCTGACTCATATGCCGTTGTGGGCATTTGTGGAGCAGTGGGAATGCTCCTTTATCGTGATGATCCATGGCGCAGCCCAATTGGTTTCGTCGTTGGATCAGCGCTCTTAGGCTTTGGCAATGGTTGTGGTTCCGCAATTATTATGACGCTTGGCGCAGATCTTGCACCAAACAAAAATAAAGCACGTTTTCTCAAAATTTGGCAGGAAATTGTGGCGTTGGGACGGCGTGCGAACCATTTATTATTTCGGAATTAACGGTGCTAGTTTCCCTCGCAATGGGGCTTGAAGCGATCCCATGTAACCTCAACCACCCTCCTAGCTTCCCTCACAGTGGGGCTTGGAGCCACAGCAACACTAGAAGCACTAGAAATTTTTGGCGCTCTATGGTGTGCCCTATTGACGAAACCAGCTTACGAACATCTAGGGATCGATTGACGATGAGAGCCGCTTCCTCGAGGAGCATCTTAGAACTCGCCTAACTATTCGCTTTCTACAATGTGCCAACCACCATTATTATTTATCGCTGCCACAATAGATTGCTCCCATACGTCTGCGAAATAGCGAGATGCACATGGGGATTTTGCTCCCATGCTGCTTCACTCCAGCTCAAGCATCTTCACCTCTAGGCATGCTATCAGCGATGTTATACAAGCGAGCAATACTCTTTTGAGATAGACCGCTGTATTATGCGTAATTCTCAGGCTCCTGTTATGCCAGCTTTGAAGAATCGGGAATGAAACCTTGCTGAGCAAGATCATCAATAAGTCTAGCTCGCTGAGGTTTTACTCTCCCATATTTTGCAATAGCTTGATCAGTAAACGGCGGCTCATGCTTTCCAGCGTTGCGCAGATCGTAATACGTGCACATTTCATGATCGTAATCACTCAAAGCGCTGCACCAACTTTCTGGCTCTTGGTATTCGTCAATCATAACGCGCAAGTCTTGAGGCATACGAGGTTTAAGAGCTGGATTCTGAGCTGGATGCCCAAGTATTAATCCCAGCACAGGGAAAGTAAGCTCAGGCAGATTGAGAATCTCAATCACCGCTGGAGGATTATTGAGCACGCCGCCAAGAATCGTTGCGCCAAGCCCCAACGATTCGGCAGCAGCAACAACGTTTTGCACCTGCAAGCACGCATCTGTGAAAGCCGCCGTATAAAGATCCATTGTGCGCAGAGGCAGATCGTCTACCCCGCGCTCGTGAAATATCCCCTGAATACGATGCACATCCGCAATAAAGAGGAGATAGACAGGAGCTTCAGCCACGTATGCCTGCTCGTTAATCTGAGCTAAACGCCTGCGTTTTTGCGGATCTTTCACCCAAATAATCGATGTATTTTGCATCCCCATAGAGGTTGAGGTTCGCATTGCCACATCAAAAAGAGTGTGAATAGTCTGCTCATCAACTGGCTCGGAAGTAAATTCGCGAATAGTTCGGTGATTGAGCAGGGCGGCAATCGTTTCAGATGCGCTCATCGCAATCCTTAGGAAAGTTTAAGTTTGGGCATTGCTTCGCCTTTACCAAACTTTACATCACGCGCTGCTGCAAGCTTTGAGGTAAGCCCCGTCAGCTCAATAAAACCTTTTGCATAGCTCTGATCGAATGAATCCCCTGCATCATACGTTGCGAGATTAAAATCGTAAAGTGACGTCTCGCTCTTACGACCTGTGACAGTGGCTCGCCCGCCGTGCAAAACGATACGAATATCCCCGCTCACATACTCTTGAGTATCGAGGATAAAGGCATCAAGAGAGCGCTTGAGCGGGCTAAACCACTGCCCTTCATAGACGAGTTCACCCCAGCGGTCGGCCACCTGCTTCTTGAAACGCGCTTGTTCACGATCCATCGTCACGCGCTCTAGCTCCTTGTGGGCTGTCATCAGTGCCATAGCTCCTGGGCATTCATAAATTTCGCGGCTCTTAATGCCAACCATGCGGTCTTCTACAATATCGATGCGGCCAATACCTTGAGCACCAGCTCGCTTATTCATTTCCTGAATTGCTTCGAGAGGAGTGACGCTGCGACCATCAATTTTTACTGGAACGCCTTGTTCGAAAGTAATCACGAGTTCATCCGGAAGCGGAGGATACGTTGGGTCATCTGTGTAAACGTAGACATCTTTTGTTGGAGCATTCCATAGATTTTCAAGGAATCCCGTCTCAATTGCACGCCCCCATACGTTTTGATCGATTGAGAAGGGGTTGTGGTGCGTGGTTTCAATAGGAAGATCGTGCTTCATAGCGTAATCGATAGCGAATTCGCGAGTAAGCGCAAGATCACGCACAGGAGAAAGGCACGTAATATCTGGAGCAAGGCTCGTAATACCGTTTTCAAAACGCACCTGATCATTGCCCTTGCCAGTGCAGCCGTGCGCGACGATAGTGCCACCAAACTGACGAGCCGCAGTCACCAAATGCTTCACCATCAGCGGCCGAGAAAGAGCTGAAACAAGCGGATAGGCATCCATATACAGAGCGCCAGCCTGCAGATCGCGCATACAGTAATCATTGGCAAATTCATCTTTTGCATCTGCAATATAAGCCTCCACAGCTCCGCAATCGAGAGCTCGCTGGCGAATAACTTCCAGATCTTCGCCGCCCTGGCCGACGTCGATAGAAACAGTGACGACTTCCGCCCCTGTTTGTTCGCCGATCCAGCCAATAGCAACCGAGGTATCCAAACCGCCAGAGTATGCCAAAACAATACGATCTTTATTACTCATTATTCTTCTTTCATGTGCGTTTTATAAAAAATCTTATATATGCGTCTAAACGAAAGCGTCTAACTTCGTCGGCGCCCTGCCAGCCCTAGAAGTTCGTGGGCAAGACGGCGAGCGCGATGTTCTGAGGCGGTGACGACGAGCACAGTATCGTCACCAGCGATACAGCCATAGACGTCATCAAAAACAGCGCGATCAATCGAGGAGGCAAGCAGCGAAGCTGCTCCAGGAGGAGTGCGCACTACCACCTGATTCAACACTGGCTGCACAGAAATAAGCACTTCCCCAGCCCAGCGTTCCAACTGGGCGCGAGCACCTGCCGCAGATTCGGAGAGCTGCTCAAGATCTGGAATACGGTATGCACGTATACCATTTGCGCAATGCTCCTTATATGCGTGCAGTTCTTCGAGGTCTCGGGAGAGAGTTGCTTGAGTGACGCTAATGCCTTCTGCATCCAAAAGCTCTTGCAACTGCCCTTGAGAAGAAATAACTTCTGAGGCTATAAGATCGATAATGCGCGCTTGCCGCGCAGTTCGAGTCAATGGAATATCCGCTGCCATACGAGCCTTTCTTCATGCATAATCACTGCACTGCAGTAGTAGCAATACAACCATGCATAACTATACACACTGCTATATTTTTTATCGATCTCATGTGCACTGAATATTCGTGACGCTTCCCACCTTCTGAATATAGCTCTCGAGATTCGCATTGCCGAGTATGCAGGTAACATTGCTAACGAAGATTGCACATATTGTGCATACATACATGAAGGAGGATAGGCACTATGTCTCTTATCAATACTCAGGCACCGCAGTGGAGTGCAACAGCATATCTCAACAACGAGTTCGTTGAAGTATCCTCAAAGGACGTTGAAGGAAAATGGTATATTCTCTTCTTCTACCCTGCTGATTTTACTTTCGTATGCCCTACCGAGCTTGAAGATATGGCAGAGCATTACGACGAATTCAAGGAAATTGGCGTCGAGATCTACTCTGTGAGCACAGATAAGCACTTCACGCATATGGCATGGCATGATTCTTCACCGCGTATCGCAAAAATCCAATTCCCGATGATTGGTGATCCTACCTGCGAAATTTCTGCTGCTTTTGAAGCATTGCGCAAAGGTGAAGGTGCTGCAGATCGCACAACTGTGCTTGTGGATCCTGACGGCGTGATTCAATACGTCGAAACCACTTCAGAGGGCGTCGGCCGCAATGCCGCAGAGCTTGTGCGCAAAGTAAAAGCAGCAGCGTACGTGCGTGAAAATCCAGGGCAGGTATGCCCAGCTCACTGGGAACAAGGAGATGAAACACTCAACCCCGGAATTAAACTCGTTGGCGTACTCTAAATACAACTCATAGCGCAATCAGCATTTCTCTATCAACATTGCTCTGTGAGAGGTACATAAACCTATATACAATGCGAGTGCCTGCAGAAGAATCTTTCTGCAGGCACTCTTTCTTATCTGAATTAGTGTGACGTATGAAGTACAAAGTGCTAAGCATTACAGGCTAAGCACTAAATCCCCTATGCATGATATGTGAATCTGTGCGATATGCACATCTACGCGATCTGCATAATCTGCGAATCTGCGCGATACGCTCAGATTCGCAGCATTCACAATATTCGCAGATGCAACATCCCCCCCCAGCAACACTCACAATACTCCTAGCAGCACTCAAGCAAGCGCAACGCACGTGTGCGGCTGCCATGCTCTTGCCTCGAGCACAGCAGCTCACAGACGCAAAACTATCCGCGCAGCAAAACTATCTGCACAGCGAAACTAGCTATGCAGTGAAACTATCCGCGCAGCTCAGCTCCAAAGAAATGTTTCACAGCTCCTACGATCTTCTTGCGCACACGCGCCGTCTCATCAGCAGTAAGCGTATGGTCACTCCTTAGCCGCAAAGCAAAAGCCAAACTCTTCTTTCCTTGCGGAATCTGATCGCCTGTGTACACATCAAACAAACGCAGATCTTCTAGCACGTTCTTTGCCAAACGCTCTATTACTTGCGCAACCTCAGCTGCCGGAATATCCGCATCTAGCACGAGAGCAATATCTTCTTTAGCTGGAGGGAAAATATCCACAGGAACAACAGAAATAGGGGCATCGCCGCGAGCTTCAAAAAGCAGATCAGCATTAAATTCAAACGCAATTGAACGCTTAGGCAAATCAAATGCAGCACATACATGAGGTGCAAGCTCCCCTGCATAGCCGATAAGCACACCGTCTGCCACAGAAATAGCAGCGCAGCGCCCTGGATGGAAAGGTGCATATTCGGCATTCTGAGCGCAAGCGGTTAAGCCAATTGATTCTGCGGCTCCTTTTACCGCTTCGATCGCATCGCGCCAATCCCATGTAACGGCTTCAAAGCCAGCACACGCAGGAGCTGCTGCAGGAACTGCCACACCAGCCACGTGATAAGGCTGGTGTGGAATCGCAGCCATCACATCTGCAAGCTGAGAATCACTCGGGCGCATTCCCACATTCGGTGCCGTTGCAGGCTGGATAGAGCACGGACGGGTGACGATACTCGTCTCAAAAATTGCCACATTCGGATTGCCACGTGCCACGTTGAGCTGCGCTGTGGCAAGGAGGGAATCCAAAATACTGGTACGCATAAATGGAGCTTCCTCCTGCAGTGGATTCCTCAGACGAATCGCGTTGCGGCGCTCATCGTCACTGCCAATCCCTTGCTTATCGAATGCATGGCTTCCCACAAATGGGTAGCTCAATACTTGTACCCACCCTTGCTCCGCTAATGCTCGCGCTAGCTCACGTTTACGGCGTTGAGTAACTGTAAGCCCGTTACCTGCTGGAGCGTACGGCACCACTGACGGAATCTCGTCGAAGCCAACAAGGCGAGCGATTTCTTCAACAAAATAGGCGTTGCCTGTAAGGTCTGGACGCCACGTGGGAGGCGTGACGATAAGCGTCTGCGCACTCTCACAATCCATTTCGCCTTCAGGAAGAGAAACCTCACAGCCAATTGCTGTGAGCAGATCACGCTGCCGTGAAACTGGCACATCCAGCCCCGTCAAGCGTTTTGTTTCGGCCGTAGAAAATTCGTAGCTTGTTGGCATCTGCACGGCGTTGAACTCGAAATTTTCTTCAGCAGCTGTACCGCCGCCATATTCAACTAGGATATCGACAACTGCCTGCGCTGCCACTGGCGCAAGCATCGGATCCACCTCACGCTCAAAGCGTTTCGATGCTTCTGAGGGCAAGCGGTGACGACGAGCCATACGAGCCACAGATACAGAGTCAAAATGTGCGGCTTCAATCAGCACGTTGCGCGTCTCCTGCGTGATTTCGGTATCACAACCGCCCATCGTGCCTGCAAGACCAATCACGCGAGCGCCATGCCCGCCGTGCGAATCCGTGATCAACAAATCTTCTGTATTCAGCTCACGATCCACATCGTCGAGGGTGAGTAAACATTCCCCCTCACGCGCGCGGCGCACCACAATCGGCGCCTCAAGTTTATCGAGATCGTAGGCGTGAAGCGGCTGCCCTAAATCAAGCATCACATAGTTTGTGGCATCAACAGCGAGAGAAATCGGGCGCATACCTGCCGCAATCAAACGCTTTTGCATCCACGATGGCGACTGTGCATTCGGATTAACATCGCACACAATGCGAGTGACAAAACGATCACAGCCTTGCCTGCCATGAATTGGAGCAGAGTCTTCCACGAGCACAGGAAAACCCTTGCCGTTAATTGGCGCCAGCGGCACCCGAGCATTTTCTGCTAAACCACGATCAGTAAAGTGAGCACCCGTTGAATGCGAGAATTCACGCGCAATGCCACGCATGGAAAAACAGTATCCACGATCAGGCGTCACGTTAATTTCCAGCACGTCGCCGCCAAGACCGAGATAGTTCATCACGCTTTTGCCAATTTGCGGCACGCCAGCAGCGATACGCTCTTCTTCACTATGCGCGAGCACAATAATGCCGGAATGATCCTCGCCGATTCCTAGCTCTCTGGCCGAGCAAATCATGCCATCAGAAATATGCCCGTAGGTTTTACGTACGGCAATCTCAAATCCTCCGGGGAGCACTGCACCGGGAAGAGATACAACCACATAATCGCCAACGTCAAAATTATGGGCACCACAGATAATTCCGCGGCTGGCAAACTCGCTCGGCTCTTTTCCAGTGCCTGGAGCATCATTATGCTCTCCCACATCTACACGGCAGTAGTTGATTACTTTGCCGTTCGTCTGCTCTTTCGGCTCGCGGCTGAGCACTTTACCCACAACGAGCGGACCTTGGATATCTGACGAGTGAATTTCTTCTTCTTCCAAACCCACTCGCACAAGATCTGCCGCAAGCTGCGATGCAGTCAAATCTTCTGGCACTTCTACGTGATCTGCTAGCCAATCAATCGGTACAAATGGCATCATGCACCCCTTCCTGTTGTGCCAAACTGGCTGCTGAAACGAACATCGCCCTCAACCATATCGCGCATATCTGCAATGCCGTGGCGAAGCATAAGCGTGCGCTCAATGCCCATACCGAAAGCAAACCCACTGTAAACGTTTGGGTCAATACCAGCGTTTCTTAGCACTTCAGGATTGACCATGCCGCAGCCGCCCCATTCAATCCAGCCTGCACCGCCTTTCTTTTGCGGGAACCAAAGATCCATTTCCGCACTCGGCTCTGTGAAAGGGAAATAGCTGGGGCGCAAACGAGTTTTTGCTTCCGGACCAAACATTGCTTTCGCAAAATGATCGAGCGTACCTTTGAGATGTTCCATTGTGAGGTGTTTATCAACTGCCAAGCCTTCCACTTGATGGAAGACTGGCGTATGCGTGCTATCAAGAGCATCAGTTCGATACACCTTGCCAGGGCATGCAATATAAACGGGCACTCCCCTAGCTAAGAGCGTGCGGCTTTGCACAGGAGAGGTATGCGTGCGCAGAATAAGACCTTCAGTAGGCGTGACGCCGCCGTCACCTTCGCTATCCGAAACCTCGCTTTTATCTGCTGCAGCTCCTTGCGAACCAACTCTTTCATATCCAGCAACGTAGAATGTATCTTGCATCTGCCGAGCTGGATGATCCGGACCAAAATTCAGGGCATCGAAGTTGAACCATTCGTGTTCCAACTCTGGGCCTTCAGCAATATCCCATCCCATACCCACGAAAAAATCACTGACGTCTTCCATAAGTACAGTGAGAGGATGGCGCGCACCACGCGGGCTGCGTTTAGTTGGCACAGTCACATCCACACGTTCTTCTGCAAGCATTGCGGCTTGTGCAGCCGCATCGATCCGTTCTTGAGCTTCAGCCAAAACAGCTTGGATAGCTTTGCGTGCAGCTCCCATGAGTTTTCCAGCTGTGGGTTTATCTGCTTTATCGAGAGTTTTAATCAGCGCATTCGCATGCGTAATTGGAGCGTTATCTCCGCTGTGCGCTAAACGTGCTGCTTTTAATTCATCAGACGTGACGGCAGCGGCAAAAGCTGCTTTAGCTCGCTCAACCGCCTGTGCGATTCCTACTTCATCAAGTGGGCTAAGATCCATGATTCCCTTTCCAGTTTGATATGCCTTAAGTTTAGTCACTCCATGCTCGCCACGCGAAGTTAGCTCACACTAAAGATCTACACTCATTGAAGCAATTCAGTACAATACGAATATGACTAGCTTATGCAAGGCGCTCAGCGCACATGAAGGTATCGAACTCGCAACGTCTTTGTTTGTGAAAACTTTTGGATATAAACCTAGCGGCGTATGGGCAGCTCCTGGGCGCGTGAACCTCATTGGCGAGCACGTGGATTACAACGGAGGATTATGCCTGCCTATGGCTCTTCCACACCGAGCATATAACGCAATGGCTCTGCGCAAGGATCGTCGTGTGCATTTAATTCCTTCTGCTGGAGGCGATCCGCTCTGGGAGGGAACCCTTGACGATATTTACCCTGGAGCCGATAT
The DNA here is from genome assembly GCA_958428545.1 of uncultured Arcanobacterium sp. Classification (GTDB taxonomy): domain Bacteria; phylum Actinomycetota; class Actinomycetes; order Actinomycetales; family Actinomycetaceae; genus Arcanobacterium_A. The sequence continues at coordinate 12,714 of CAUAGM010000014.1, forward strand.
TCCAAAATGGGTGAAATATGCAGCAGGTCCTGTATGGGCACTTCGGCAGACGCCAGAATTTTTCGAAAAAATCACAACGGGTTTTGATGCTGCTATTGCCTCGTGCGTGCCTCTTGGAGGCGGACTTTCTAGCTCTGCCGCTATGGAATGCTGCGTGGCATTGGGAGCGGATGCCCTCTTTGGCTTAGGGCTTGAGCAATCGCAGCAGGGGCGTTCTATTCTGGCGCATGCGGGTATGCTGGCTGAAAATAAAGTTGCTGGAGCAGCAACGGGCGGGTTGGATCAGTCTGCTTCTATGCACGCTGCAGCTGCTCACGCTCTTATGCTCGATTGCTTGCATGGCACTTTTGAGCAGATTCCTTTCGATCTGGAATCGCAGGGGTTGCGCCTGCTGGTAATTGATACGATGGCTCATCACACTCTCAACGACGGGCAGTATGAACAGCGCCGCACTGTGTGCGAAACTGTGGCTGAGCGTGAAAACGTGCATACTTTACGCGAGCTTTCTGATCCTTCGGCAACGCTCGCACGCCTATCTGATCTGGAAGAATATAAGCGTGTGAAACACGTCGTCACCGAAATTCAGCGTGTTCGTGACGCCGCCGCGGCTCTTCGCTCAGGCGATTACGAAACTCTCGGAGCGCTTTTCTATGCTTCTCACGCATCTTTGCGTGACGATTATGAGGTGAGCGCACCTGAGCTTGACGTAGCGGTTGATACTGCCCGCGAATGCGGCGCTCTCGGCGCACGCATGACTGGCGGCGGATTTGGCGGATCAGCAATTGCGCTTGTGCGCAGCGAAGATATTCCAACTGTGTGCGAAGCAATAACAGCAGCTTTTGAAGCTCACGGCTGGATTCTTCCTCGTTTCCTTGATGCTTATGCTGCTCAGGGAGCTGAACGCGTGGCGTAATCTTAAGAGATTGTATTAAGGCGGCACTTAAGGCTCCACAGAAAAATCTGAGCGACTTCTACGGCAGTAGCGCGTGCTACGCTTGTGTGGCATCGTTAAGCGTTTCGTGTGGCATCGTTAAGCAAGGATTATCGTCGAGCACTCGTGTATGGCAGAGCGTTGCGCAGCGCTCGTGTGCGTACACTATTCATATAGCGCTACGGCACTATTGCCATTACTCGCTCACTATTATGCGCACGCTATGTGCACGAAATTATACGCACGCTATGTACATGAACTATTGCGCGAGATTATTGCGTAGCACTCGTGCGCAGGAAACACTTTTATATGCCGCAAAACGCTTGTCGCATTATGCGCTGCAGATATTGCATATAGAAATGGCACATATATTGAGCACAGAAACAAAAGATATACAGCGGCACACTAGCCAGATCAGTACTCCATAGGATATCCGGCGCTCTTCCACGCGGTTGTGCCACCATGCACGGAAACTGCTTTATACCCAAGATCAATAAGGCGCTGCGCTGCCGTCAGCGAGCGATTCCCCGAGGCGCAGATAAGCATCACTTCTTGCTCTTTACCATAATTTTCCATTGCCGCAACCAGCGATGCCATAGGGATATGCTCAGCTCCTGCAGCTCGCCCGCGATTCCATTCGTATATTTCTCGAATATCAATAAGGCGATCCCCCTCGGCTTGCCGCGCACGCGCTTGAGCCACGGTAATACGAGCAGTACCACCTGAATACATAAAGTCAAAGAACCCCATAGAGCTATTGTGGCACAATACACGCCTTATTCATGCGCCCAGCCCGCTCGCCTAGCCGACTCGCCCAACTTGCTTGCCTAGCCCACTCACTCAACCCACTTTACCTAACCCACTCACCCACCTTCCTCACCTAGCTTCCCACTTACGATTAGGTAACAATTAAATAACAATTTATGCTATTTTGCCGTTCATCTAAAGAATAATTTAACTGTGACGCAGGTCGCGTTATAGAGTATCTCCATGTGATGCGATAAACACTTCACATCTCGAAAAGAAAAGGACGCATATGAAAAAGATTCTTTCATTAGCAGCAGTTACAGCGATGGCGCTGGGCACACTTGCTGCGTGTGGTGACGGCTCTTCCACCCCTTCTGATGGCAATAAAGGAGCCTCGGGCGCTAATGCAGATAAACCACTCGTATGGTTCAACCGTCAGCCTTCAAACAGCTCAACTGGCGAGCTGGATAAGACCGCTTTGAACTTCAACGACAAGACGTACTACGTCGGCTTCGATGCCAACCAAGGCGCTGAGCTTCAAGGAAAGATGATTGCCGACTTCATCAAAGCACACAAAGACAGCATCGACCGTAATGGTGACGGCAAGATCGGCTACGTGCTCGCTGTTGGCGATGTTGGCCACAACGATTCCATTGCCCGTACTCGCGGCGTACGCAAAGCTCTCGGTACTGCAGTTGAAAAGGATGGGCAGATTCTCTCCGATCCTACCGAGACGAACGCAGCAGCCGTGCAGGAAGGAACGCTCGATTCTTTCAAAGTAGTAGAGCTTGCTTCTAAAGAAATGAAGACGGGCGCTGGCGCCACCTGGGACGCTGCCACTGCAGGCGATGCTATGACCGCATGGGCATCTAAGTTTAGCGATCAGATCGACATCGTCGTATCCAACAATGACGGCATGGGAATGAGCATGTTTACCAAGTGGGCGAAGGCAGAGAAGGTACCAACCTTTGGTTACGACGCCAACTCTGATGCAGTTGCCGCAATTGCTGAAGGCTACTCAGGCACAATCTCCCAGCACGCAGACGTGCAGGCATATTTAACTCTGCGCGTGCTACGCAATGCTCTTGACGGCGTTGATCCAGATACAGGTATCGGCACCGCAGACGATGCAGGCAACGTACTGACCGATAAGGATTACAAGTATGTAGCTGAAGAGCGTTCCTACTACGCTTTAAACCTTGCAGTGACGGCAGAAAACTATAAGGACTTCCTCGATTCCACCGTCACATACGCACCTGTGAGCAAGCAGCTCGACGCTTCTAAATCCCCTGAAAAGAAGGTGTGGCTCAATATCTACAACTCGGCTGATAACTTCCTCGGTTCGACCTATCAGCCACTTCTTCAGAAGTACGACAAGCTGATGAACCTCAAGGTTGAATATATTGCTGGTGACGGGCAGACCGAATCCAACATTACCAACCGTTTGGGCAACCCTGGCGACTACGATGCTTTCGCTATCAACATGGTGAAAACAGATAACGCCGCTTCCTACACAGCTCTCCTGAAGTGATAGCTCTTTGAGCATCATAAGGGATAATTTGTAGTAACAATATGGTTGGGGCTGTCCGATTACTGCGGTGATCGGACAGCCCCAATTTAGAAGAAAGGGAGGTGGCTTATGAACGACAGCAACGACGTCGTGCTCTCTATTAAAGGTATGTCTAAATCTTTCGGCCGTAACCGCGTGCTCGATCGAATCGATTTCGAAGTCAAACGTGGATCGATTATGGGGCTGATGGGCGAAAATGGCGCTGGAAAATCAACGATGATGAAATGCCTCTTTGGCACATACCAAAAAGACGAAGGCGATATTACTCTCGACGGCAAGCCTGTGGCTTTTTCTGGCCCGAAAGAAGCCCTCGAAAACGGCATCGCAATGGTGCATCAAGAACTCAATCAAGCTCTCGAACGCTCTGTGGTCGATAATCTATTTTTAGGGCGTTATCCACTCACCAGCTTAGGCGTCATCGATGAAAAATTGATGAAAAAAGAAGCGTCCGATCTTTTCCGCCGCCTCGGAATGACGGTTAATCTGACGCAGCCGATGCGCAATATGTCTGTATCTGCACGGCAAATGGTTGAAATTGCTAAAGCGATTTCCTACAACTCGAAAGTTATTGTGCTCGACGAGCCAACGTCGTCACTCACCGAGCCTGAAGTACGCAAACTTTTCGAGATGATGAATAAGCTGCGCGATCAAGGAATTTCACTCATCTATATTTCTCACAAAATGGATGAAGTATTTGAAATCTGCGATCAGGTATCCGTGCTGCGAGATGGCAAACTCGTGATGACGAAAGATACTTCGCAAACAAACATGAACGAACTCGTCACAGCTATGGTCGGGCGTTCGCTGGATAACCGTTTCCCACCTGTGGATAATACGCCAGGAGAGCCGATTCTCTCTATCAATCACGTCTCCACAAAGTTTGCCCCCTACATTAAAGACATCACGTTTGACGTCAAAGAGGGCGAAATTTTTGGGCTCTACGGGCTTGTTGGCGCAGGGCGCACAGAACTTCTTGAAACTCTTTTCGGCAGGCGCACACGTGCTGCTGGGCGCGTCTACTATAAAGGCAAGCTCATGAACTTCGAGAATCCTCGCGAAGCAATGGCAAACGGCTTTGCTCTCATCACGGAAGAGCGCAAAGCAGACGGCTTGTTTATGAAAGGCGATCTTACTTTCAATACGACAATCGCAAATCTGCCAGCCTACAAAACGGGCATCGCTCTTTCGGATCAGAAAATGCAAAGTGCCACTATGCATGAAATCCGCACGATGCACACCAAGACGATGGGGCCCGAGGAGCTTATTTCTGCTCTATCTGGCGGCAATCAGCAAAAAGTCATTTTTGGGCGCTGGCTGGAACGCTCCCCGAAAGTCTTTATGATGGACGAGCCGACACGCGGTATCGACGTAGGGGCAAAGTATGAAATCTATGACCTCATTATCAATATGGCCAAGCAGGGAAAGACTATTATCTTAGTTTCCTCTGAAATGCCTGAAATTTTAGGTATCACCAATCGAATTGGCGTGATGAGTGCAGGGCGTCTCGCAGGCATCGTCACTACCAGTGAAACGAACCAAGAAGAGCTTTTGCGGCTGAGCGCAAAGTATCTGTAAAGAAGGAAAGAATTATGAGTGTGACAGAAGCTACGAAAGACGGCATCCTCACAGCAGAGCAAGAAGAAGCTCTTCTCGCCCCTATCGATCAGTACGTAGGAAAAATTCAGGCGCAGATCGATGAGCTTCGCAAAGATGGCTCCGATAAAGTAATGAAAATGCAGAGCCAGATTCGCGCGTTAAAATCGGATAAAACGCTCACAAAAGAAGAGCGCACACATCTGATTGCTCAAGATCAGAAAGTGATGGACGAAGCAAAAAAGGTGGAGGCTGCCAACAAAGCAGAGATCGATAAACTCATTGCTGAAGCAGAAGCATATATTCGCGCCCACTACGATTCTGAATACTATGCGAAAGTTGAAGCGAGCGTCGAAAAAGAAAAGAAAGCTGCTAAAGAGCAATACGAAGCAAAGCTGCTCGATTTGCGAAAAGAGCACGCTGAAAATGTTGAAGCTCTTCAAGCAAGCGCAGATCCCAACCGTGCTCAAGAAATCAAAGACGAAAACTACGTCTATAAAAACAAACAGTACGATGCGAAACTCGTCTATCAGCAGAAGAAGAGCGCTATTAAAGACCGTTTGCACGCAGCATTCACGCAGAAATATCACTACGTCGATCTGCTGAGAAATTCAAAATTCACGTTCAAGCAAATGCAGGCGCAAAGGATTGAAAATTACCGCTATTCTTTCAATCGCAAACAATTTTTGCTCAAAAACGGTTTGTATATCATTATCGTTTTGATCTTTATTGCGCTGTGTATTATTGCTCCCGTGACAAAAGGAACAGCGCTTCTCACTTCGCAAAATGTGCTCAACATTCTGCAGCAGGCCTCTCCTCGCATGTTCCTCGCCTTGGGCGTAGCTGGGCTGATTTTGCTTACGGGCACAGACCTCTCTATCGGCCGTATGGTAGGTATGGGCATGGTGGCTGCAACGGCGATTATGCATCAAGGTCCTAATACTGGCAGCGTCTTCGGAAAAGTTTTTGACTTCACCTCGATGTCGCTCCTCGGGCGCGCACTTTTTGCTCTGCTCACCTGTATTATCCTGTGTACGACGTTTACAGCGATTGCTGGTTTCTTCACAGCTAAATTTAAGATGCACCCCTTTATCTCAACGATGGCGAATATGCTTATTATCTTCGGTCTCGTCACCTATGCCACTAAAGGCGTGAGCTTTGGCGCTATCGAACCGGATATTCCGACTATGTTTGTGCCTTCAATCAACGGCTTCCCCACAATTATTATTTGGGCTGTTGTGGCTATTATCGTCGTGTGGTTCATCTGGAATAAGACGCGTTTTGGCAAGAATCTCTACGCTGTGGGCGGCAACCCTGAAGCTGCAGCAGTTTCTGGCATTTCCGTGTTTTGGGTGACGTTTGGCGCGTTTGTGCTTGCTGGCATTATGTATGGTTTCGGCTCTTGGCTTGAAGCTCAGCGTATGTTTGGTTCTGGCTCTGCCGCTTATGGGCAAGGCTGGGATATGGATGCCATCGCTGCCTGCGTGGTTGGCGGCGTCTCGTTTACGGGCGGTATTGGAAAGATTTCTGGCGTGGTCGTGGGCGTGCTTATTTTTACGGGCATGACGTATTCACTGACTATTCTCGGTATCGATACGAATCTGCAGTTCGTCTTTACGGGCATTATTATTCTCGCTGCAGTCACGCTCGATTCGCTTAAATACGTGCAGAAGAAGTAATCAATAAAGCAATCGTCAAACGGCTGCACAAGGCGTAAAATCGATTGCTTGATAAGAGAGGCGTGCCATAAGAAAGGCGTGCCGCGAATAAGCAGGGTGGGTACTGGAACGTCCAGTACCCACCCTTCTCTCTTTTTCTTCTCTACCTTGCTAGAGTTTTCCCCTATTTCCTCCACACCGAAGCAAAATCTTTCAGGCAGAAAGCGGCAAGGTATTTTGCTACCATTAAAGGGGCGTTTATCCCCTTTGTATTCTCGCGCAGTCGATTCGATTGCATCAGCTTCGATAGACGCATAATCAGCCACTTTGGCATGGCGTATCTTGCGAGCTGTTGTACGAATGCTGCGCAAGATACTCGAACGATACGTACGATACTCATACTGAAGGTTTTTATGCAGCGAACTGCCACACACGTCATCAGAAAATGGCCTTACTACTGGCCAATCCTCGCTTTGCTCGTACTTCTTTTCTCGTGGGGAAGCCACCCCAGCGGCATTGCAATCGCCTTGCTAGGGATCGTACTAGGCGGCGCGGTGATGGCTGCAGTGGAGCACGCAGAGGTCGTGGCACATAAGGTTGGCGAACCATTTGGCTCTCTTATCTTGGCTCTTGCCGTCACAATCATTGAAGTGGGGATGATTATTATGCTGATGACGTCAAACCCCAGTACTTCCGCCACTTTGGCGCGCGATACCGTCTTTGCGGCAACGATGCTCACCACCAATATGATTATCGGTCTTGCTCTTCTTGCAGCCACGCGGAAAGGCCCGTTCGCATATTTCAACAAAGAAGGCACAGGCACGGCTTTTACGGCAGTGTTTGTGCTGGCAACTGTAACGATGGTGATTCCAACGTTTACAACGTCAGCACCTGAGGGCGTCTTTGCGACAAGCCAGCTGATTTTCGTGGGCGTGATGGCACTTTTGATCTGGGGCGCTTTTGTGCTCACTCAAACTCGCGGCCATCGTGACTTTTTTATGCCAATCACGAAAAACGGCGAGATTATGAAAATTGCGGAGCACGCAGCACGCCCGAGCAAGCGGCGCACGTTCGCTTCTTTAGGGTTGCTTATGCTGAGCCTCATATCCGTGGTTGGCATATCGAAAACGCTTTCCTACCCTATCGAAGATGTGGTGACGAAGTTTCACCTACCGCAAGCACTCGTTGGCGTCGTAATCGCTCTGATCGTGCTCATGCCCGAAACGATTGCTTCGGTTAATAACGCACAGCGCGGCCGCACTCAAATCGCCATGAATTTAGGATATGGTTCTGCGCTAGCGTCTATCGGCCTGACGATTCCCACAATCGGAATCATATCGCTCATGCTAGATATGCGGCTTGTGCTCGGATTGGAGCCTGTGCATATGGCTCTGCTGGTGCTCACTGGGCTGATGAGCGCGCTGACGATTGTGCAGGGGCGAGCTTTGCGCTTGCAGGGAGCGATGCATCTCGTCGTTGCAGCCGCATACGTATTTTTGGTGGCTGTGCCTTAGGCTGCTGTGATCCCCAGAGCGCAGCTGCTTTTTAGCGGTCGCACTATTATAAGTGCTTGCTCTCTAGGCAAGTGTGCCGTAAGTGGGTACTTTAACAGCTTATGTGGTCGCACCTTAAGCGACTACGCCCCCCATGCGGTCGTGCCATAAGCACACGCCTTAGCGATTGCCACCGAGCAGCACTCTAAACTTTCACACTGTGCTGTAGACGGCTTCCTGCCAAACGAACGTGCAGGCGGCTGCGCTCTAGATATGTGCTTCGATGCTGCACGCACCAGGCGAGCATACCTCCATAATCAAAGCACCATATTAAATATGCGAGGCAAAAATACAGCGTGGATACTCTGCTTTGCTGGCTTGTTGCAGTTAAAATACGAAGTACGGAGTTGTGCCGCCTGCGTGAGGTGCTCAACGCCGCAATACGCGCACATTATGCGGATAGCATCATACCGTATGCGATATCTGCAGACGCGAGAGTAAAAACACCTCTGGCATTAGCGCACGTAGAGCGGCTCGTCTCAGTTGCATACAGCTAGTTGCACACAGCTCCACGCCGTTTAAGGAAAGCGCTGCAGGAAGTGCTTTCAAAGGAAGCTGCAATAGCTCTCTCGCATCAGAAATAGCTATTTCGCAGCACAGGAAGGATATGTGGTGAATAAGCAAGAGCTTGCGCGTAAAATTTGGGAATCTGCCAATAAGATGCGCTCAAAGATCGAAGCAAACGATTATAAAGATTATATTCTTGGCTTTATTTTCTATAAGTATCTTTCCGATCAGGAAGAAGCCTTTGTGCGCAAAGAAGGTATGGATGATACGCAGATGCGTACGTATCTGCGAGAAGAAGATGATGAAGGATATATTTCTTATCTACAAGAAAAACTGGGCTATTTCATCGGCTACGATCACCTTTTTTCCACGTGGATCAGCGCAGGCAGTGATTTTGAGATTGCTCAGGTGCACGATGCTCTATCTGCTTTTTCGCGTTTAATCAGTAAAACGCATCAGCGCGTTTTCGCTGGTATTTTTGATACGCTGCAGACGGGGCTTTCTAAGCTGGGCGATAGCGCCGCTTCGCAGACGAAAGCTGTGCGGGATTTGCTTTATCTGATTAAAGATATCCCTACTGGCGGCCAAGATTATGATGTGCTCGGCTTTATTTATGAGTATCTGATTTCTAATTTTGCCGCAAATGCCGGCAAGAAAGCTGGCGAGTTTTACACTCCGCACGAAGTTTCTGTGCTGATGAGCGAGATCGTGGCAGATCATCTGCGCGATCATAACGAGATAGATATTTATGATCCAACTTCTGGCTCTGGTTCGCTCCTGCTCAATATCGGGCAGAGCGTAGCACGCCATATTTCTGGCAAGAATAAAATTAAGTATTACGCGCAGGAATTAAAGTTTAATACCTATAACCTCACGCGCATGAATCTGGTGATGCGCGGAATCAAACCAGATAATATCAAAACCCGTAATGCCGATACTCTGGAAGACGATTGGCCTTATTTTGATGAATCTGATCCTGCAGGTACGTATGAACCGTTGTATGTAGACGCAGTAGTCTCGAATCCTCCATACAGCCAGGCGTGGGACCCATCAGGCAAAGAAAACGATCCGCGCTACGCCTCTTTCGGTCTGGCTCCGAAGAGTAAAGCTGATTACGCATTTTTACTTCACGATCTGTATCACTTGAAGCCTGAAGGGATTATGACGATTGTGCTTCCGCATGGCGTGCTCTTCCGCGGCGGCGAAGAGGGCACGATCCGCAAAAATCTGATTGAAAATAACCATATTGATGCTGTGATTGGCTTGCCTGCTAATATTTTCTTCGGCACAGGTATTCCCACGATTATTATGGTGCTCAAACAAAAACGCGCCAACACCGACGTGCTGATCGTAGATGCTTCACGCGGGTTTATAAAAGACGGCAAAAACAATAAATTGCGCGCAAGCGATATTAAAAGGATTGTTGACGCTGTGGCTCACCGCAGCGATATAGATAAGTTTTCTCGCGTCGTCTCCCGCAGCGAAATTCGAGCTAACGATTATAATCTCAACATTCCGCGCTATGTGGATTCTTCTGATCCTGCTGATAGCTGGGATTTGTATGCGTCGATGTTTGGCGGCATTCCTGCCAGCGATATAGCTAAGTATGAAGATTTTTGGGCAGCTCTTCCTGGGCTGAAAGATGCCCTTTTCACTCTCGGGGAACACGGGGAGTATCGGGTACGCGATGGTATCGATATAGCGTGCACGATCCGTGAGCATCCAGCTGTTGAAGAGTTTTATCAAGGTTTTGCACGCCGTTTTTCCAATTTTGAAGATTATCTTCGCGCGGCTCTTATTGAGGATATATCGCAGGTGCAGACGGCAAGTATGGAAGACGATCTCACGTGCGAGATTTTTAGCCGCTTGGAGGGCGCAGCTCTCATCGATAAGTATCATGCTTATCAGCTTCTTCACGATCAATGGACGCGCATATCGCAGGATGTGGAAATTATTCAATCGGAGGGAATAGCTGCAGTGCGTGCAGTAGATCCGCATATGGTGCTTAAAAAGAAGAATGGCAAAGAAGCGGAACTGCAAGACGGCTGGAGCGGACGTATTCTTCCGTTTGAATTAGTGCAGCAGCTTATGCTGAATACGCCTGTGGCAGAGTTGGAAAATATACAGAGCGCTATTCTCGCTTGCTCTGCTGATGTGCAAGATATTTTTGACTCTTTATCTGAAGAAGATAAGGAAGCAGAAGAGGTGAAAGAATGCCTTAATGCTGACGCAACGGCTTTCTCTCCGAGCGATATGGCTAAAGCAGTGAAAAAGCTCATGCAAGAGCGTAAAGCTTCGGCAGATTCTTTCTGGGAAGAAGATTCTTGGCAAGAGCTTTTGATTCGTGCACACGCAATCTTGGAAGAAAAGAAGAAGCTTGATAGAAAAGCTAAGCAGCGTTTCACCGAGCTTCATATGCGCACTAAAGAGATAATCGAATCTTTATCTGATGCCGATGCAGATGAGCTATTAGCTGCGAAATGGATTGATCCTTTGATCTCAGGTTTACGAGATTTACCTAGCACGGCAATTGCCGATCTTAGCGCTGCGATTGTACAGCTAGCAAAGAAATACGAACTTACGTTTGCAGATCTTGATTCTCAGATTCATGCCACCGAACGTGAACTCGTTACTATGCTCAAAGACCTCACTGGCACGCCCACCGATATGCTCGCAATTAGTGAGTTGATAGATCTGCTCGGAGGCGAATAGGCATAGTGGAAGAATCAAACTGTGAACGCGATCATCAGGCGCATACACAGGCAGATAGTACTCCTGATTATCGGCGTGTGCCCGATATTCGTTTTCGGGGGTTTACTTACGCTTGGGAACGGCAACGGT
>CAUAGM010000015.1 GCA_958428545.1 uncultured Arcanobacterium sp.
GTAATGTAAGGCTGGATAAGTAACAATCGCCTTGCAAAGGCGTAAATTATTCCCACTCAATCGTCCCTGGCGGCTTGCTTGTGCAGTCGAGCACTACTCGGTTAATTTCGCGCACTTCGTTAGTGATGCGGTTGGAAATTTTTGCGATCACATCATAGGGCACGCGGCTCCAATCAGCACTCATCGCATCTTCACTACTTACTGGACGAAGCACAACGGGGTGCCCATACGTACGCCCGTCTCCTTGCACACCCACCGAACGTACATCAGCCAGCAGTACCACAGGGCACTGCCAAATATCGCGATCCAGCCCAGCAGCAGTCAGCTCCTCACGCACGATAGCATCAGCGTCACGCAAAATACGTAGACGCTCCTCAGTAATTTCACCAATAATACGAATCGCCAAACCAGGCCCAGGGAAGGGCTGGCGCCACACAAGATTCTCAGGAAGCCCCAGCTCCACACCAATCGCACGTACTTCATCTTTAAAGAGATCGCGCAACGGTTCAATCAGCTCAAAATCAAGATCTTCGGGCAAACCACCCACGTTGTGATGACTCTTGATATTTGCTGTGCCGTCTCCTCCGCCAGATTCTACAACGTCGGGATAGAGTGTGCCCTGCACAAGGAACTTTACTTCTTTGCCTTCTGCGCCTGCACGCGCAACTAGTTCACGCTGCGCTGCTTCAAAGCTTCGAATAAATTCACGCCCAATAATTTTACGCTTCTGCTCAGGCTCCGAAATGCCAGCGAGCGCCGTCAAGAATCGCTGCGATTCGTCCACAGGCATAATCTTCATGCCGCGCGCAGCAGCATAATCACGAATCACCTGCTCGGCTTCTCCTTTGCGCAGCAAACCATGATCCACAAAAACGCAAGTGAGCTGATCTCCAATTGCTCGATGCACAAGAGCTGCCGCAACAGAAGAATCTACGCCACCAGAAAGTCCACAGATTACCCAAGCATCTCCAACCTGCTCACGAATTGCTGCCACCTGATCTTCAATAATTGAATCCGCTGCCCAATTTGGCTCTAAACCACAGCCGTCGCGCAAAAATTTTCGGAAAAGTTCGTTGCCGTTCTCTGAATTTCGAGCCTCTGGATGCCACTGCACACCAAAGAGCTTGCGCTCCTTATCTTCGAATGCCGCAACTGGAGCACCGGGCGTGCATGCCGTCACCGCAAAACCTTCAGGTGCTCGATGTACGGCATCTCCGTGGCTCATCCACACGTTTTTCGGAGTTTCTTCGCCGCTCATCAGCACACACTCATCTGCTGAATGCTGAAGTTCTGCTTGCGTTGCCCCAAACTCGCTTGTGCCAGTTTTTGCTACCTCGCCTCCAAGAGCCTGAGCCATCTGCTGAAAGCCGTAGCAAATACCCAACACTGGAACTCCTGCTTCAAGAAGGGCTGGATCAAGCACAGGAGATCCCGGCTCATACACTGATGAGGGCCCGCCGCTTAAAATAATTGCGCACGGATTTTTTGCCAGAATCTTCTCAGCGCTAAGTGAATGAGGCACGAGCTCCGAATAATAACCAACATCACGCACACGCCGAGCGATGAGCTGGGCATACTGAGCGCCATTATCTACAACAATTACTGGGCGAATATCATCATGAGCCATGTATTTAGTCTAACTCAGGCACTGCTTTTCCTCACAGCTCACAGCCGAGAGGAAGATACGCTCTTTAGTTCACAGCCTCATGCACGCCCCTCCCGATGTAGGGTTCGATCATGCATGTCCCATACACAATCCACCATGCCGCTGTATAGGCGCATACTGCATCCCTTACTGAGAGGCACTAGAAGCAGGAGATCACTTCAGCCTATTCCAGCGCGAGGCGCCGCGTAGATTCCACATGAGTCGGCTCGCCAGAAACAGGATCAATAAAATCGAGCGATTCTGCAAGGAGCTGCAACGGGTAAGTACGCTCTGCAGCCTCCTCCTTCGAAAGAATTTCAGGATAAAGCGGATCTGCATATATCGGCGCACCAAGCTCTTTCATCGCAACACGCAATTGATGCGTGAAACCCGTGTGCGGATAGAGACGATAGAGCGCAAGCTGCGCATGAACTTTTTCCCCTGCCACTGCTCGCACGAATTCTATGTCGGTGATAGCGAGGCTCCCATGTCGCACAGGAGCTTGACGATGCTCGCCATAGTAGCAAAAGCTGGAAGAGCTACCAGCGTCAGCTGATGTTTTTTCTTGGGTGACGTCTGTGCTCGTTTCTCGTTCTCGTATTATTTCAACGCGCAGCTGCCCCTCGCGTTTACGTAAAAAGAGTTCGCTGTGCCATCGAGAGGGGCACATATCCCCTTGTAAAGCCTTGCGAAAATCATCATGCACATCAGCGCATACATCGCAGACCAGATAATCACTGCTCGAATCACTGCCCGCATCGTTGCCTGAATTTTCACCCAGAGCGCCGAAGATATCCTTATGCGGCAAATGCTGATGTGTATTTTCCTTTGGAGTGCTATGCAGATTCCGCAGATTACACCCAAGAATCGGGGCAATTGCTCGATACGTTTTGCGCACGTGGCGATCCTGAAACATTTTCTGATAGGCGCCACGCCACTGCGGATCTTTCACAAGAAGAAGCAAGCCAGCAGTTTCTAAATCAAGCCGATGAGCAGCCACTATTAGATCGTTTGCAAATTGGCGGCGAGCTGCAACAAGAACCGTTTGTGCCACATGAGACCCCTTAGGCACTGAAGCCATGCCATGCGGTTTATCTACCACGATATAGCGTTCGTTTTCGGCTACGATTGGTAAAATAATTGGCTCTTCAGGTTCATCGAGCACAGGGCGAAACACCCATATCCTCTCCCCTGGCTGGTATGGATCATCTCGTCGAAGAGGGATGTTATGCCCTGCAAGCACGTCTGCGCGATCAAGAAGCTCCAGCCCCTGCGATCCGAAACGTTCCTCAAACCATTGCCCCATCGTCACCCACGGAACGCCAACCTCTGCTTCGCCGTCACGAGAAAAAGGAAGTCTGAAAGGCGCAGCATTGATTCCATTACGCAGCGGCGGCTGGATTCTGCGCCGTTTTTCACTTCGGCGCACACTCCTGCTTTTTCTTCTGCTGATCACCAGTACAACTTTAATGCTTGGCTGCAATAAATACGCATTCTCCATAGGAACCACCCGCAAGCGGTTTATCGCGCGACGAGCCATGCACTGCCAGACGTGTCCAGCAAAACATATAAACTCCGCCATTGCAGTTCTAGATTTCTAGCGAACGTGAGAGACTATAAGTAAACGTATAAAACACGACTCAGAGAGGACGTCTCGTGACGAAAAGTTTGTATTTCACCGCAGCAGAAGGAAACGTCGGCACCCGATCTGCAGCACACGCCTGCATAGAGGTTTTGCGTGAACGATATGAAAAATTGGGAGTATTTCGCGCATTTACCAACGGTTCTATCGAAAGTGACGAAAGTTTTCGCGAACTTCTCGTTGCGGCAGGCAATGAAGACGATCTTCAGCGAGCTTGGGGAACGACCCGCCAAGAATATGTAGCTGATGAAGACGCTTCGATGGTAACTCTCGTCAAACGCTACACAGATTACGCCAAAGACTACGACGCAGTACTTATTATCGGCTTGCTCGACTGCGATCCAATCTATCCTGGATTACTTGCTCGAGCTGGACGCACCGCCGCCAATCTAGGCACAACTGTGCTCCCTATTATCTCAGGTGCGCTGCGAGGCACACGAGATATCGAATCCATTTCACATCTTGCAATTCATGAAATTTCTCATCAGCATGCTCCCGTTTCTGCCATGCTGATCACTGCAGCTTCTCACGAATTGATCGAGGTGCTTCCATGCGAAGGCTCCCACAGCTCCATTATCACGTTTGCAGATGGCACAGCGCCTAAACTTTCAGAAAGCGATAAAAATATTCTTATTTCTGCGATGGAACATGGCTCCAACGTCATCACGCCGCTAAGCTTCACAGCAAGTTTGATTGAGCGAGCACGAGCAAATCGCAAGCGTATCGTCCTTCCCGAAAGCAACGACGACCGCGTGCTCCTCGCCGCCGCTGAACTGCTGGAACGTGAAGTCGCCGATATTATTTTGCTTGGCGATGCCGCCACTATCGCTGCTCGGGCAGACGAACTTAGCATTAACCTCGGTGCGGCAGAAATAATCAGCCCAGAAGATCCTGAACTGCTGAGCAAATACGCCGAAAAATTTGCAGAGCTTCGCGCGAAGAAAGGAGTCACCTACGAGCAAGCCTTGGAGAAGGTCAAGGATATTTCATATTTCGGCACGATGATGGTCTATATGGGTGACGCCGATGGTATGGTTTCTGGAGCAGCACACACGACGGCACACACAATCGTGCCAAGCTTCCAGACGATTAAGACAAAACTAGGGGTAGATCTTGTAAGCTCTGCGTTCCTGATGCTGATGGAAGATCGCGTCTATGTGTATGGCGACTGCGCCGTCACCACGAACCCAACGCCAGCAGACCTTGCTTCTATCGCAATTTCCTCCGCAGAAACTGCCATACAGTTTGGAGTTGAACCGCGCGTTGCTATGCTCAGCTATTCCACTGGCACATCAGGAAAAGGACCAAGCGTTGATGCAGTGATCGAAGCGACGGCAATCGCAAAAGAGCGCCGCCCAGACCTACTTATCGAAGGCCCCATCCAGTATGACGCCGCTGTAGACGAAGCAGTCGCTTCAAAGAAGCTTCCTGGATCACCAGTGGCTGGCAAAGCAACTGTGTTTATTTTCCCCGATCTCAATGCTGGAAACATCGGCTATAAAGCAGTTCAGCGTTCGAGCGGAGCAGTAGCAGTCGGTCCGCTTCTGCAAGGGCTCAATAAGCCTGTGAACGATCTTTCGCGCGGCGCCCTCGTGGAAGATATCGTCAATACAGTTGCTATTACGGCAATTCAAGCTCAAAACTAGGCATATAAGCCCACATAAGAGCTTGAATGCAATGCACCAGCTGAAAGCGCACACAGCATCACATATATTTAATTTCATTTTTCCTAGATCATTTCCTCTAGATTTATCAAATAAAAGGAGTAATCTACATGACAGTCCTCGTGATCAACTCAGGATCCAGCTCAATTAAATATCAGCTCATAGATCCAGAATCCGGAGAATCAATTGCCAGCGGCCTCGTAGAGCGTATCGGCGAAGAAATCGGGCACTATGCTCATCAATACCAAGGAACGACCACTGATATCGATGAGCCTATCGCCGATCACAGTGTTGGCTTGCGCAAAGTGATCGAACTATTCAACACTGTTGGTCCGAATCTTGAAGAAGCACATATCAAAGCGGTCGGGCACCGCGTGGTGCAGGGCGGTAAATATTTCTCGCGCGCTGAAATCGTCACGCCAGAAGTAGAAGCTAAAATACGTGAGCTTATCCCACTCGGTCCGCTCCACAATCCAGCTCACCTCAAAGGGATTGACGTGGCACTTCAGCTCTTTGACGTGCCAAACGTTGCCGTATTCGATACTGCATTCTTCCAAGATCTTCCGAACGAATCGGCAACTTACGCACTTGATCGTGAGATTGCCGAGAAATATGAGATCCGCCGCTACGGCGCTCACGGCACGAGCCACAAATACGTGAGCGGAAAAGTGAGTGAAATTCTTGGACGTTCTGATCTGAAGCAGATCGTGCTCCATCTGGGCAATGGCGCCTCCGCATCGGCCGTGATCGGCAAACATGCTTTCGACACTTCTATGGGATTGACACCGCTCGAAGGCTTAATGATGGGCGGGCGTACAGGAGATATCGATCCAGCAGCAGTCTTCCATCTGCAGCGCGTAGCAGGAATGAGCGTTGATGAAGTGGACGAACTCTTCAACAAGAAGAGCGGTTTGAAAGGCTTGGCAGGCGATAACGATATGCGAGGTGTGCGCGCCGCTGCCGATACTGGCGATCCTCATGCAATCGAAGCACTCGAGGTGTACGAGCATCGCCTTCTGCGTTATATTGGCGCATACACAGCCGAGATGGGCGGCGTAGACGTCATTACTTTTACTGCTGGCGTAGGAGAAAACAGCCCGTGGCTGCGTGAAGATATCGCAAAGCGTTTAGCGCCATTCGGTGTGAAAATTGATCCAGAGCTCAACGCAGTTCGTTCCAAAGACGCACGAATCATCTCGACTCCCGATTCCAGCGTTATCCTCATGGTAGTTCCAACGAACGAAGAGCTCGCTATTGCCCGTGAATCAATGGAGGTAATCTCTTAGCGAGAAAGCTGCGCAGCTACTCTCCTCTCTTTAGGGAGCCTGCTACTGGAGAAAGCAGCTATGATTCGGAAAACTGCCATAGTCTGCCAATCTAGGAGCCCAGAAAGAACTGAGCGCGGTGTACTGCATACGATACAGTACACCGCGCTACTTTATAAAAAATTTTCTGAAGAAAAATTATTCAGGCAATGTATCAAGCACTGCGCGAGATCCAGATAGCCCTAAACGGGTAGCTCCTGCCTCCATCAACGCCAACGCAAATTCGCCGTCGTGAATGCCGCCCGAAGCCTTCACCTCACAGCTATTTCCGACTGTCTGCTTCATCAACTGAACTGCGTGCACAGAAGCACCCCCAGCTGAGTGGAATCCTGTAGACGTTTTCACGAAATCAGCATCGACGCTGCACGCAATTTCACACACTTTCACGATTTCTTCATCAGTGAGAGCCGCTGATTCAATAATCACTTTCAGCACGGCGTATGGAATCGCCTCACGCACGGCAGCAATATCATATTCAACTGCGTCCCAATCATGCTCTTTTACAAAGCCGATATTTACCACCATATCCACTTCATCTGCCCCGCAGGCAACCGCTTGAGCTGCTTCAGCTGCTTTAACACTGCTTGCAACTGCACCGCTTGGGAAACCGCACACCACAGCAAGTTTCAGATCTGCCACATCGATACTTTCCGGCAACGGAAGCATCGAAGGCGATACACACACCGAATATGTGCCCAGTTCTTTCGCTTCACGCACCAAAGCAGCTACTTGCTGCGTCGTCGCCTCTGGTTTTAATAAAGTGTGGTCAATAATTCCTGCCACGCTTGCACGATCTACCATAGTAATCTCCTCACACATATCATCTTTACTGTTTATATTAGTATGCGCACACATACAAGAAATGCCGATACTACTCAAGCATCTCGGCTTACATCACTACGTGTGTGCCCTGCTTCTGCTTGTACATCAGCCTTCAATACGATCCAATATGACGCCGCGCGCCGAAGCTGGCGAATCTCCAATAACGATTCCACCTTCGAGAGCTTCCAAAGCTCGGGAAAAACGATCTGGCTCATCTGTGTGCAAAGTAAGAAGTTTTTGCCCTTTACGCACATGCTCACCGGGCTTTGCATAAATCTCAACACCTGCCCCTGCTTGGACAGGCTCTCCTTGCGAGGCGCGCCCAGCACCTAACCTCCAACTAGCCACCCCCACCGCGAGCGCGTCGAGCTTTTGGATAATGCCATCATCGTCTGCCGTGACGTCAATCGACTCTTGTGCGTGCACAAGCTCAGCATCAGGATCTCCGCCTTGCCAGCGAATCATCTCACGCCATTTATCCATCGCCCGCCCGTCTTGAAGTGCCTGCTCAATATCGGCGTCTGGTTGCCCCGCTGCCGTCAGCATTTCGCGAGCAAGAGCTAGAGTCAACTCTACAACGTCACGAGGTCCGCCCCCAGCAAGCACTTCAACGCTTTCTTCTACTTCGAGAGCGTTGCCTACTTTTAACCCAAGCGGCGTACTCATATCGGTGAGCAGAGCAACCGTCTGCACGCCTGCATCACTGCCAAGATCGACCATCGTGCGGGCAAGCTCTCGCGCCTGCTCAAGCTCTTTCATAAAAGCACCAGATCCCACCTTCACGTCTAAAACAAGCGAGTGAGTACCTTCGGCGATTTTCTTGCTCATAATCGAGGTGGCGATAAGAGGAATACAATCCACTGTTGAGGTGATATCTCGCAGTGCGTAAAGTTTTTTATCTGCAGGAGCAAGCCCACTTCCAGCAGCGCAGATTACTGCTCCCGGCCCTTCCGTCCCAAGCTGACGCATAATATCGGCATTACTCAGATCTGCCCTCCAGCCAGGAATGGATTCGAGCTTATCGAGTGTACCTCCAGTATGCCCTAGCCCTCGCCCAGACAGTTGCGGCACAGCCACCCCGTACACAGCAACGAGCGGAGCAAGAGGAAGCGTAATTTTATCGCCTACGCCTCCAGTTGAATGCTTATCTGCAGTGACGCGCCCTAGCCCAGAGAAATCCATGCGCTCGCCAGAATCAATCATCGCCGTCATTAAACGTGAAATTTCGTGACGATTCATACCGTTGAGGAAAATTGCCATAGCTAGCGCACTCATCTGCTCGTCTTTAACGACCCCGCGGGTATAGGCATCGATTACCCATGCAATTTCTTCGTCTGTGAGCTGATACCCGTCTCGTTTATGCCTAATGACGTCTACTGCATCAAATTTTTCTGCCATGCTCTTTCTTTCACTCACTTTCACTCATGCACCCTCACCCCTATCAAGGGTGTATGTTCAACCAGCTATATTTTTATTGCCGTGGGAACCTGCGCTAAATCGGATGGACCGAAAGCATCAGGAAGAACTTCACGCATCGGCGTCACGCCTCGCGGCATATACACCAAAAGCTCAGTGCCTCCATGCTCAAACAAGAGCTGACGGCAACGACCGCATGGCACAATCAGATCACCATTATTATTCACGCATGCTACCGCAACAAGACGTCCACCACCTGTACGAATAAGCTCACTAATCATTCCACATTCGGCGCATAACCCAACCCCAGATGCAGCATTTTCCACATTGCAACCACTCACGTAACGCCCATCATCAACAAGCCCAGCAGCTCCTACTGGATATCGTGTATAGGGAGCATAGGCACACGTACATGCCTGCTTAGCTAGGTGGATAAGAGCACCCCAATCGATTGGCTGCACCATCGCGCTTCCTTTCTCACTTTCTTGCTTTACGGGGAATCTTATTGAAAGCAATATCGCACTTCGCATACAACATATGTTCCAACACCAGCTCTAAGCTCTGATGCACAGAGGGAGTGGATATCACTTCATATACGGAATATTTTCTGCAGCAGGAGCACGGCTCTTACCCACGAAGCCTGCCACAGCAATAATTGTGATGATGTATGGAATCATATTCACAAGCTGTGAAGGAATAGCGTGCGTGAGGTTCGGCATCAGCTGAGCAACTGCCGTCGCAAAGCCAAACATAAGAGAAGCTCCCAACGCACCAATCGGATGCCATTTGCCAAGAATCATCGCAGCCAAAGCGATATAACCATTTCCTGCCGACATATTATCTGTGAATGCCAGCCCTTGCCCGATCGTGAAGAATGCACCACCCAACCCAGCTAAGGAGGAAGCAAGAATTGTGTTGCGAATACGTGTGCGATTCACTTTAATACCAACAGTATCTGCAGCACGCGGATGCTCACCCACAGCCCTCAGACGCAAACCCCAACGGCTGCGATAGAGGAAAATCGTCAGGAATACGACCACAGCATACATGATGTACACGAGGATTGTCTGATTGAAAAGCGCCGGGCCAACGACCGGAATATCGGCTAAGAGAGGAATCCTCATTGCTTTAAGCGAATGCCTGCTCGTATTAAGAATCTGAGCATGCTCAGACATCAACGAACCATAAAAGAACGTGGTGAGCCCGAGGCAGAGCACGTTGAGCACAACACCCACGATAATTTGATCAACACCATATTTCACAGAAAAAAGTGCGAGCAAGCAGCCTACGAAAGCGCCCGCGATCGGAGCCGCAATAAGCCCAGCATATGGGGTTTGGAAAAAACTCGCCGCCATGACGCCCATAAAAGCGCCGACTAAAAGATCACCCTCAATAGCGATATTGACTACACCAACGTGCTCACTCATCACACCTGAGAGAGCTCCAAAAATGAGCGGGGTAGAAATTGCAACTGTTGCCGCGAAAGTAGTGGTAAGAGTGAGAGCTCCTGCACTTCCAGCACCAGCGAAAATCAGAAAACCCAGCACAGTCACAAGTGCAACCACAATTGCGGCCGCGCGATCTACAAAAAAGCCTTTACGCCCGTAAGAATCCCGAGCCAAAGTGGAGATGATGCTCCAGAGCAGCATCACAACAGCAACGCCAAAAAATATCCACAGAGCTATCGCTGCCGGCACAGAAAAATCGGGAATATCTATAGCCGACCCACTATCATTCAAGCGAATAAGAGTATTGCCTTGAGCACGAAGA
The DNA here is from genome assembly GCA_958428545.1 of uncultured Arcanobacterium sp. Lineage (GTDB taxonomy): Bacteria > Actinomycetota > Actinomycetes > Actinomycetales > Actinomycetaceae > Arcanobacterium_A. The sequence continues at coordinate 10,285 of CAUAGM010000015.1, forward strand.
GCGAATAAGAAAAGGAGAATAGCTGCTATCGAATAAGTGATCGGCATTTTCCATGATAATTTTTCTTGAACATCATGGGGCATCCCTTGCGTATGTGCCACTGGCAGAGAATCTTTCACACGAACTGTACGATCCACTTGAGTGCTATTCATGCCTGCACCCCCTTTACACTCGATGCATGCACATCCGAGACCATCGCCACCAAATCACGTACCCCTTTACCATCAGGGCGAGGAAGATGGAAGAGCCAGCGTACCAACGCTGGAGCTGCAATCAACAAAACAATCACGGATTCCAAAATAAGGATCATATCGATTGGCACGCCTTGGGTCTGCATCTTAAAACCACCTGCCTTGAAAGCACCGAAAAGTAAGCCAGAAAAGAAAATGCCAAGCGGCTTATTACGCCCGAGCAGCGCTACCGTAATCGCATCAAAACCGATAGAACCAGCAATAGCTGTGCCTACGCCAGTATTGTCGAGGTACATCGTACCCAAAGCCTCATTCGCACCAGCAAGCCCACAAAACATTCCCGAGGCAACCATCGTCAACGTGGTGACGCGCCCAATATTCATACCTGCGCTGCGGGCAGCATGTGAATTTGCACCCACAGCTCTCACCTCAAAGCCGAATGTACAACGCTCTAAAATCCACCAGTAAAGAATCACAGCCATAATCGCAATGATGAAGCCCAAATGCAATTTAAAAGGAGCTGGCAAAATCGCTGGGAGAGCACTGGAATCACGAGCGATCGGAGAAATCAGATTGTTTTGATTCGGTTTTTGCCATGCATCTTGGCTGAGCACAAAAGCGAGAGCAAGCCCTGCAATATTATTGAGCATAATGGTGATAATTACTTCGTTTGCACCAGTTTTTGCTTTGAGGAAGCCAGCAATCCCAGCGTAAAGTCCGCCAGCAAGAAGAGCGGCGAGGAGAGCTACAATCAAGTGAATGCCCGCAGGCATAGGGAAGAAAATAGAGACACCGATAGCAGCAATTGCACCGAAAATAATCTGCCCTTGCCCGCCAATATTAAAAAGTCCTGCTCGAAAACCAAAGCCTAAACCCAGCCCTGCAAGAATGAGAGGAGCAGCGAAACGCAACGAATCTGTGAGAGGGCGTATAGCTTGAGTAAAACCGCGAGTAGCAAGTACATCTGGATTGAAAATCGCACCTTTAAACATTGCCGCATATGCATCAAACACCGAAGCACCAGATATAACGATCAGCAACGCACCGATAAGGAAAGCAATAATGACAGCGAGAATGCCAACCAGCCAACTGGAACGAACTGCGGCGTGTACATACGATCGAAGCCACACACCCATACCTGCAGTTTTTTTCATTTCCCTGCCTCCTTTCCAGCCGCTGCCAATGCTTCTTCTTGAGGCACTCCTGCCATCATCAAGCCCAGTACATCTCGCGGCGTATCAGCTGGGACGATACCGACAATCCGCCCTCGATACATCACGGCAATACGATCTGCAAGCGCCACAACTTCATCGAGCTCTGAACTGACCAACAAAACTGGTGTGCCAGAATCACGCTCGTCAATAATTCGCTTATGAATAAATTCGATAGAGCCCACATCAACACCGCGCGTCGGTTGATTTGCCACAAGCAACTGGAGGTCTCTCGATAACTCCCGCGCCACAACAACTTTCTGCGCGTTACCGCCTGAGAGAGTAGAAATCGGATCTGAAATTCGAGTGATACGCACATCAAACTCTTCAATCAATTTCTGAGCATTCTCATTCACTGCTTTGGGATACATCGCTAGCCCACGAGCGAATGGCTGATTCTTGTATTGATCGATTATCAGATTCTCTGCAATAGAAAAACTGGCAATTGTGCCGTCACTCTGGCGATCCTCAGGAATAAATCCAACACCCGAATCAATAATTGAGCGCACAGACTTTCCATGTAAAGATGTGCCGTTAAGCTCAATAGACCCAGCTGAAAGCTCGTGCAGACCCATGACTGCTTCTGCCAGTTCTGTCTGCCCATTGCCCTGCACACCAGCTATGGCAAGAACCTCTCCTCGGCGCACACTCATGCTTACGTGATCGAGCACATGAGCTCCAGTTTCACCAAGTAAGGTGACGTCTTTAAACTCAAGAGCAACCTCACCTAGCTTTGGCTCTTGCTTATCAACTTTCATCGTTACAGGGCGCCCAACCATCATTGTGGCAAGCTCTGCCTCAGAAGAATTAGGGCTTGCATGCCCTACCACTGCTCCTCGGCGAATCACCGTAATATCATCTGCCACTGCCCGCACTTCACGCAGCTTATGCGTGATAAAGACGATTGAGGTGCCGCTAGCGGCAAGCTGCTGCATAATTTTCATCAATTCGTCTGTCTCTTGAGGCGTCAGCACAGCAGTTGGCTCGTCAAGAATTAAAATTTTCGCATCTCTCGAAAGCGCTTTAACGATTTCCACCCGCTGCTGCACACCAACAGGAAGATCCTCGATATAGGCATCTGGATTTAGATCAAAGCCGAAACGCTGCGATACGTCGAGCACAATTTGACGAGCTTTTTTAATATCGATCAAACCAGCGCCTTTTGTCGGCTCATAACCCAAAGCAATCGACTCTGCCACCGTGAATACAGGGATAAGCATAAAATGCTGATGAACCATACCGATACCTGCAGCTACTGCATCACCAGGCCCGTTAAATTGCACTGGTTTTCCATCTAGCGCAATCTCACCCTCGTCGGGATCATACAAACCATAGAGCACGTTCATCAGCGTAGATTTACCAGCGCCATTTTCGCCCAGTAAGGCATGAATATGCCCCTGTTCAACAACAAGATCTATACGATCATTTGCCACAAGAGAGCCGAACCGCTTGGTAATCCCCTTTAATTCCAGCTTCACTGCACGCCCTTCCCTTCCCTATCACACCCCTGAGCGTTTGTTTCATTATAACGAGAAAAACCGCTGTGACCTAGCCAACAAGAAACGCAGTACATACTGTATGCAACTGTTGCGCATATACACGTGTGGCTCACCCATTTGGGTGAGCCACACGTGTACGCTGGCAAGTATTTTGCTAGCAAACGAAGATTAGCACACATTCATGCGCAAATAGTTCACTTATTTGCAGATGGAGATTCAATCTTCAAAGAGCCATCAGCGATCTTCGCCTGAAGGTCTTTGACCTCCTTCTTCACATCTTCCGGAACAGCAGAATCAAGATCATGGAACGGAGCAATACCCACACCGCCGTTAGCAATCGTACCGACGAATGGATCTGCAGAGAACTTACCATCCATACCAGCCTTGATCGTATCTTTTACAGCTGGGCCGATCTGCTTCATCACAGACGTGAGCGTAATAGCCTTGTAGTCGGGCACAGATTCGTACCAATCGGAATCCACACCGATAATGTACACATTACCTGCAGCCTGCGCAGCAGCAGCTGCACCGTGACCAACTGGCCCAGCAACTGGCATAACGATATCAGCACCTTGGGAAATGAAGCCTTCAGTGAGAGTCTTCCCTTTTGCCTGATCCTCAAATGAATCCGCGAAAGAGCCCTCCTGAGCTTCTTTATTCCAGCCAAGCACTTCTACCTTTGTGCCCTTAGCTTCGTTATATGCCTTCACACCATCAGCAAAACCGTCCATAAAGATAGTGACTGACGGGATAGCCATACCGCCGAATGTTGCGACCTTCCCCGTTTTCGTCACACCTGCAGCAACGTAACCTGCAAGGTAGCCTGCTTCTTGAGTATTAAACAAAAGCGGACGAGCATTTGGAAGTTCAATAGCCTTACCAGCACTATCAGAGAAAGTAGAATCGACAAGAGCAAAGTTCAAATCAGAATTCTCTTGAGCAGCAGTTGTGGTGGCGGCAGCAAGGTTAAAGCCAACGCCGATAACGAGGTTACATCCATCGTCAATCATCGATTGGGTATTTGGTGCAAAATCAGCATCAGAGCTAGATTCTGCCGTGTTGGTCTTAATTCCAAATTCTTTAGCGGCTTCATCAAGACCGATCTTTGCAGATTCGTTGAAGCTCTTATCGTCCCAACCACCAGCGTCAGAAACGAGGCATGCTTTATAGTCAGAAGCAGAAGCCGATCCGCTATCACCAGATTTATCTGCAGACCCTGAACATGCGGAAAGAGCAAGTGCACATGCAGCGCCGAGCGCTGCAATAGTCGTCAATTTCTTCACGTGATTCTCCTGAAATATCGATATGGGCAACGTCTGATACAGGCGTTCACTTACTAATTTATCGCATTCTCACAGCATATAGAGAATTAAATAAAGACGTAATAATACTTCACACCTGCAGTTTTAATTCTTAACTTCGGGCAAAAATTTCATACCCTTTGACGCATCCGGATGAGTGCTATAGCGGCTCTTTGCTCGATACGCCGCAATCGCACCAGCATCGTAATGCGCTTGCGCAATCTCATACGCCGTCTGAGCCTGAAGTTTTTTCTGACGAGCACGCTCCACTTTTCGGCGTCTCCATGCAGCCCGCAAGCCACGCCAGCGAGGAATGTGAACTGCTGGCGCAGCAGCGAGCGCTGGCGTCACCGTCACACCACTAACAGGATCAAAATCCCACACAAGCGTTTCCAGCACACTTTTCGTCACGAAATTCGGAGTATCTTTCGCATGCAAAAAATACTCTGGCGCCATTGACGGCTGCTCAGGAGGATTGGCCGTAAAAGCTGCTGAAATCAAAGTAATACGAGCAACAAGATTCACCCATAAAAGCAATGTAGCAATCGCTGCAAATGAAGCAACAAGAGGATTTTTTGCTACAGATCCCACAGCAGCAGTTCCTAAAAATCTTACAATCGCGCTTGCTGCTGCGCCGATGCTTGCTCCAGCGAAAAGATCCCATTTCAACGCGCGAGCACCGCTCATCACTCTAAAAAGGAAAATAAACACACCCATATCCACGAGGAACGACACAATAATTGAAGCACTGCGCATGAGCGCTATTCCCAAAAAATCTGGAAACTGCAGCAACTCAAAAACAGGCTCCGCAAACAACTGTGCCGCCGCCGTCACGCCCGTAGATATCATCACGCCCGCCCCTAAAATAGAAAAGGCAGAAAGATCAAGTAGTTTTTCCACCACAAAATTCCGAGGCAAACGCGCAATACCAAACATCGATTGAATCGATACTCGAAGATTAGCCATTAAGGCAAGAGCGTTCCAGAGCAATACCAGAGCAGACATGATTGTGAGGGGGTTAAAAAAGTTATCAAGCACAAGAGTTTGAGGATCGAGCAAACCTTCAGAAGAATCCGAAGCCTTCAAAATGCCAGGAATAGCAGTATTGACGCTCTCGATCACTGCCTGATATAAACGTGGATACGATCCGAGAAGAAGAGAAAAAACGGTGAGTCCGATCGCGAGCGCGCCAGCAATCGCAAATAACGCAGAATAAGCAATACCGCCTGCGAGCAAAGCTCCTCGTGCTGCGCCGTAGCGCTGCATTGCCCGCACAAAACGCAAACCCAGAATATGGGCGCTAAGACGAGTGATGCGCACGCGGATTCCATGCCCTGCCGCCGATTTGTTCTTTTCATTCAGCCACGTGGGAGTATCTTCAAGCGCGCCTCCAAGCCGCTCATTTTCCCGTGCAAGTTTTAGTGCCGATTTCCTCATAATCGCAAGTCTACCCAGAAAACACGTATTATCGCGCTCAGAACTCCCCTACCATCAATACCAGCACCACTGCTGAGGGCAGGCAGCGCACATTATCACCTGCAGATATCCCTCCCGAGCACAGAGCTTTTACTTTCAGCGGGTACGCCGCCCTAAGGGCGTTCAACCAATCGCGCACATATCGAAAACTTCTTATTTCAAAGCAAATCATTTCACAACAAAGCGCAACCGAACATGAAAAATCGCCACTGGGCAAAATACCTTTTCACACTTCATAGGTGACGACAACGGGAGCGTGATCGCTCCAACGCTCAGCGTAACTGGAAGCTCGATCTACACGTGCACTATGCGCAAGCGATGCGAACTCTGAATTGGCAATGTGGTAGTCGATTCGCCACCCCACATTCTTATCAAATGCTTGCCCGCGGTTGCTCCACCACGAATATGGACCTTGCTCTTGCGGAGCAAGGGCACGCTGTACATCAACCCACCCAGCTTGGCACGATTTCACAGATAGAGCAGTTTCAACATTCTCAGCATGCCCAGCATATGACGTCGTTTCAGAGCACGAGCTAGCTTCAGCTACTCTGCCCAACCACCGATCAAGATAGGCAATTTCTTGGTCGAGCACACCAGATGTTTTATTGTGATTGCTCTTCCAGTTTTTAATATCCCGCTCAGTATGCACGATATTAAAATCTCCAGCCACAAGCGCATGAGCATAAGGACGTGACGCACAAGCTCCAAGTTCCTCTAACCGCAACGTCACCCGATCAAGATGAGCATATTTTGCTGCCATTTTTTCTGGTTTATCAGCCACACCAGAATGCAAATATGCGCTCACAACTGTGATTCCGCCAGAAATATCGGGAAGATCGACCTCTAGCCAACGCCCAGTATCCACTGGCTCTTCACCATCATAAACGCGCATGCCGATACCATCACTATAAGCAGGCGGCAGCCAATCAGCTCCAGAAATACCTGCAGGTAAGCCGCTGCGCACTTCACTCACAGCAATATCCCTGCACACCGCAACCACCACGCCTGCCCGCCCAGGGATAGCCGAGGGGTTGAGCCACGTGCGGTAAGCGTTGTTCAATTCGCCGCCACCCTTCATCAACTCCTGCACAATCGCTTCGGGAGCGCGAACTTCCTGCATAAGAAGCACATCAGGGCGAGCCTTGCTGAGCCATTGGTGAAAACCTTTGCGCGCCGCGGCACGAATGCCATTCACATTGACAGTTGCAATCTGCATACCTATTACTTTAATTAATAGATACTCAATACGCTATTGCAGTGCTGCCTGCGCTGCTCGAACCACATTTACAAGCAACTGCGCGCGAGTCATCGGCCCAACCCCTCCCGGGTTGGGAGAAATCCACCCTGCCACCTCGGCAACTGCTGGATCGACGTCACCGATAATACGCCGCTTCCCTGTTTCAGTGTCTATCTTACGCGAGACGCCTACATCAAATACTGCCGCTCCAGGCTTCACCATCTGCGGAGTAATCAAATGCGCTACTCCCGCTGCTGAGACGATAATATCTGCACGCCGAGTATGTTCTGCTAGGTCACGGGTACCTATATGGCAAGAATCGACTGTGGCATTTACTTCTTCACGGGAAGCGAGCAGAGAAAACGGACGCCCTGCCGTTTTCCCCTGCCCAACCATACAGACATTAGCTCCATCCCATTGCACGCCAAAATATCTACCAAGCTCAATAACTCCCTGCGGAGTGCATGGCGCTGGAGCGTGAAGAGCACCTTTCATCGAAAGCGCCAGATACCCAATATTCATCGGGTGCAGACCGTCGGCATCTTTTTCTGGCAATATGCGTTCTAAAATAGTATGTGTATCTATCTGAGACGGGAGTGGGAGCTGCACGATAAACGCCGAGCAGTGCTCAGACTCATTCAGCGAATCCACTGCTTCCAGCACCTGATCCATCGATGCATCTTCCGGCAGTTCTATGCGAAAAGAATTGATACCAATATCCGCACAGTCGGAGTGCTTCGCATTCACATAGATCTGACTTGCAGGATCAGATCCTACGAGAATCGTCCCCAAACCAGGAATAATGCCCTGAGCTTTTAAGGCGCCAACCTGCACGGCGAGATCGGCTTTCAGGGAAGCTGCAGCAGCCTTACCGTCTAAGATAATCGCCGTCACGTCTACTCCTTGCTCTCGATCATCATGCATATCAATATTGATAGATACTGCAACTTTAGATTGCACAACCGCAGCTTTAACCCGCGAAATGAATTTGATCCAAACCTTGATAGAGCGGGAAGCTCTGAGTGAGCCGATCCACTCGCTCAGAGAGAGCTTGCACATCTGCTGTGGCGCCATCACGCAATGCCTGTGCAATAATATCTGCGACCTCTTCAAATTCTTCGGCGCCGAAACCACGCGTTGCTAGAGCAGGTGTACCGATACGCAAACCAGATGTGACAGCTGGCGGACGAGGATCGAATGGCACTGCATTGCGATTCACTGTAATACCTGTATTGTGCAGTAAGTCTTCTGCCTGCTGACCATCCATCTGGGATTCGCGCAGATCGACGAGTACGAGATGTACATCTGTGCCGCCTGTCAAGACGCTCACGCCAGCTTCTTTCACATCTGGCTGCATCAGACGGTCTGCAATAATTTTTGCTCCCTCAAGGGTGCGGCGCTGACGATCCTTAAACTCTTCAGTGCCCGCAATTTTGAGTGCCACTGCTTTTGCCGCAATCACGTGCATGAGCGGTCCGCCTTGCTGCCCTGGGAAGACGGCAGAATTAAGCTTCTTTCCAAGCGGTTCAAAATCTTTCGCAAGAATCATGCCAGATCGCGGTCCGCCGATAGTCTTATGGATCGTGGTGGTGACGACGTCGGCATAATTCACTGGGTTTGGATGCAAACCTGCAGCCACAAGCCCAGCAAAATGAGCCATATCAACCCATAGATATGCCCCAACTTCGTCTGCGATATCACGGAATGCTTGAAAATCTTCAAAACGTGGATATGCGCTCCAGCCAGCTACGATCATCTTCGGGCGGCACTGCAGAGCCTTCGCTCGCACCTCATCCATGTGAATAAGGTGATCTTCTGGGGAAACACCATAAGAGACGATATTGAAATTTTTGCCAGAGAAATTTAATTTCATACCATGCGTAAGATGCCCACCATGTGCAAGCTCCAAGCCCATCACAGTATCACCAGTTTGCAGTAGGGCATGATAAATTGCCGCATTGGCCTGTGCACCAGAGTGAGGCTGCACATTCGCATAACCAGCACCAAATACTGCTTTTGCACGATCACGTGCAAGATTTTCAGCGATATCGACGTATTCACAACCACCGTAGTAGCGACGTCCAGGATATCCTTCAGCATATTTATTTGTGAGCACAGACCCTTGTGCTTGAAGCACAGCTCTGGGCACAAAATTTTCACTGGCAATCATTTCGAGAGTATCGCGCTGACGATTCAGCTCCAAATTAAGCACCTCAGCGATCTGCGGATCCAACTCAGCAATTGGTTGATTAAAGAAACTATCCTGCATATGCAAACCTCCCACGCGTAGTCTCAGCACCCGCTATTATTCCACGCACACAGCAGAGAATGCGAACAAACCACATTATGGGAGCGCCCCTTTCACAATCTGAGCATTATACGCTTAGTGCGCTATGAAATTTTCTATGGAATGCCACGCCAAATCTTACAGATACTATGCCCAGACTTGTTGGAATGAGATTTTGCACGATCAGCACACAAGCTTGATCTGATTGCATGGTAGTGCAGAGCCACTTTCAAATCTTTTAATTTTCTCGCACTCTCGCATAGCGCGAGTAAAGAACGATTTTGTTACGACCTTAAATAACTATCAGCAGCAAAACAGCTCGAAACGAAAATAGATCGAATACAGTTCAATTTATGGCAAGCGGAAGAATTTTTGTGTACTTACCCTGACGAATATCAGGGAAAATACCCCGACAAATATCGGTGTTGCAGCCCCCGCAAAGCATGCTTAACTAGTTTCATCTCTTAAAAGAAGAGAGCACAGCTTGTATTCCCACGCCGCGAAACTCACCATCATAATAATGCACGACGAATGGAGCATAGTATGGCAACTGCTATCACTCACCCCCCTTATTGCAGCCATAGTTATTGGGGCATTAGCACTATCCAGTACTGGACTAGCTTCAGCAACTGAGACACCTGCACAAAGTGCCTCAATATCTGCACAACGCATAAATAATATCGATTCAGATGCGCTCAAACGTATTTTTGAGCAAGAAATGCTCACTAATGGACAGTATGGCGAATACCAAGAACTTCAACAAACTCTTAAAGCTATAAAGCAAGAAAGAGGGCCAAAAGGTCAGGCAGCTAAAGCAGCTATCAAAGCCGCAATAAAGGCTATGAAAGGAATCGGGAAGAAAGCGTGGGACGCAACGATCAATAAACTTCCTGTTTCTGACTCGGTAAAGAAATATCTAAAGTATGAAATTGTGATGAAAGTCTTAAATATTGCCACTGGGTTCGAGGGGACGGTTGAGAATATGATTACCAATGCTCTCACATCAACAGGTATACCTTCTTGGGCTGCTGGAATCGCAGCTCGGGCAATCGTTCTTGTACTCTTGTAGAGGATGACGATAATGGTGCATAAAAATACTGTCTGCGAATATAGTGCCATCTGTATCGGAGCCGCTGCAATACTTTGTTCTGCAAGGCTTGCTTGCAACGTGCTTTCACGTGCTGATGACGTACTGTTTATATTGCCGTTGATGATTATTGGCGTAGTAGGATACATCTCCTATGTGTCTAGATGCGAAACGAAATATAAATGTCTGCCTATGGCATCTTCTGCCATTATTATTGGGCTATTTTTACGTTTCATGTTTGGCTTGCCAGTGGTTTTTCAATAGTTCTTATATACCCAGCAGGTGAAAATACATAGATGATGGTGGTCATCTTTTGGCAGGTACTCACCATCATGTATAGCTTAAATCGAAGGCTACTATTGCAGCAGTGCGTAATAGCAAGAAAAGATTTATAAACTTTCTCAAAACTACGAAGCACAACTACGAAATACGCGTGGGAATATCTACATCTAGTAACGCTACATCTACATTTTGCTTTGCCAGCACGCGCAGCGCTTCACTTCCGTTTTCGCAGCAACTATGGCAAATCCGTTTCACGTTCAACAGATTGGCAAGACCTTCACGAATAATCTGATCGTCATCAGCAAGCAAAATTTTTAATATTTTCATTCATCGATTTTCCTTCACCAAGAGTTTTTGCGTAGGGATAGCAGCGTTAATAATCCATTGCATGCCAGTGGAAACGAACTTCATTCATCCGCCCCTCACTCTTAATCCACAATTACATATTCGCCAAGCCACATCCACCCGTAAGTGCGTACTCTTTTACTTGGCATATCACGCCACCTCGCGCCTCACACAAATCCCCCCCCCCGTAAGCGCATACTCTGTTGGCGCGCTACCAATCTGATTGCTCATCATCAACGCCACTTCAGAATCTTCACCATCAATATACAGTTTTACATCCGTGCCAGATTGCCCATATTTCAGCACATTCGTTGCCGTTTCACAAACAAACAAGCAGGAAGTGAACAAAGTTTCGTGAGAAAGAAGCTGATCTATATTCGCTACTATATCGGCATTCAGCACGATACTTCGTGCTCTGCCTTACCAATAACGTAATAGACGGCACCCACAAATACAGCACCGCCAACGAGATTTCCTAAGCCCACAAAAGTAAGATTTTTAAGAATCCCGTATGCACTCGCTTCGGGAATCTGTAAAAACACCCCGAGAGCGAGAGTAGTCATATTAGCCACAACATGCTCGAAACCGCTCGCCACAAACGCACACATACACCACGCCATGAGTATCATTTTTGCCACAGCATTTTCAGTGCGGCTTTGGCTCCAGATCGCCAAACACACAAGCACATTACACATAATGCCACGCAAGAAAAGCGCCAATGGAGGTTTATGAGTTTTAGCAGCTACCAGCCCAGCAAGCATCTGCCCGGGATCACCTGCAAGATCCAGCGCCCCCGATCCAGCCACAATTCCTGCCACAATAATTGAACCTATGAGATTTCCCAGCAAAATTAACGTCAATACGCGCACTGCAGTGCACCACGATATCCGCTTCGCCTTTGCCGCTTGCGGAAGTGCCATCATCGCGGAAGTAGCAAGCTCTCCTCCCGCAAAAATAACGAGAATCAAACCAATACCGAACACTCCCCCACTGATTAACGAAGTGGCGTTAGCACCCACAGCCCAAAAAGGCCCTGCCGCAGCAAACATGAGCACATCAGCGATACCAATAAAAGCACCACCCAACATTGTGGCAAGTGCAAAAGCACTATACGTGGAGTAGCCATAGGCTTTGTGGTAGCCCGATTCAATCTGGGCATTAAGATTTTGAGAAAGAGACAGCATATTTACTTCTACGCTCCTGCAATATGTGGATTTGAAACAGGCGGCAAAGTACTCCACGGAAAGTCGATCCATTTATCGGTGCTTTTCCACACATAATCTGGCTTAATCAGTGAGCGACTCTTATGGAAAATCGTCACACATCGGGCTTGCGCTACTCGCACAGGCATGCCACCATCTGGCTGGGCGATCCCCATTTCGCATATCATATTCATCACGAGCTGGAGAGTTTTGCCAGAGTCGGCAACGTCATCAACCACAAGCACTTTCTTACCTTCCAGCACTCTTGTATCCATGAGCGGAGGAATCAGCACTGGCGCCTCAAGAGTCTTGGCAATATCCGTATAAAATTCCACATTCATCGTGCCAATTGCTTTCACCCCGAGAGCATAGGAAATCGCTCCTGCAGGAAGCAAACCTCCGCGTGCAATTGCCACAACCAGATCAGGCATCCAGCCTGAATCGTAAATTTCTTGGGCAAGTGCGCGCGTAGCATCACCAAAACCTTGCCACGTGAGTACTTCACGCTCAGGCGTATCGAGAATTTGCTCGTCATTCATGCTCATATATTAGCGCACATACAAGGCGTTACCACGAACGCTGGCAAATTAGCTTATATAAGAAGCAAACGTGCCCCTTCTTCGATGTCGCACATTATTACCACTGTTTAAAAGGAGAGGAAACGACATTTCTTGAATGCACTGAACCCCGAAAGATGGACGGTTATTTGTTCAGTTTTAGGGTTAGGAGTGTTGTGCGTTTTGATAGTTCGTTGTCGGCTGGAGTACGCTATCCGAGCGCTTCGTGTAGGCGCTCATTCTTCCACCAGTGCACCCAGTTCAGTGTGGCGAACTCAACCCCTATCAGTGATGCCCAGGATGGGAGTA
>CAUAGM010000016.1 GCA_958428545.1 uncultured Arcanobacterium sp.
GGATTAGTGTGTTTTTAGTGTGACTCCGCCAGATTCACTCACGCGGCCGATCACGTAGCTCGGCATTTCGGCGTTGTTAAGAGCTTCTTGAGCAGCGGCTACATCGTCTGGTGCAACTGCGAGAACGAAGCCAATTCCCATGTTGAATACGTTATACATTGCATTGCGATCGAGCCTGCTTAGTATACGTACCACATCAAAAATAGGAAGCTGGGGCCAGGAGCCGAGGTTAATCTCGTACCCCAGATCGGCGTTCATACGCGGTATATTTTCAAAGAATCCGCCGCCAGTAATATTCGCCATGCCATGAGGAGTGACGCCAGAGCGCAGAAGTGAGAGGATGGGTTTTACGTAGAGTGTGGTTGGGGTGAGGAGAGTTTCGCCGAGCGTTTGCTCGCCAAAGGAATCGATGGTGATACCAGTGCGTTCTGTTTCACTGTATGACGAGGCAGTGGCGGTGGTATCGTCGGCTGTTTCGCTAAAAAGCTTTGTGACGATACTTCGCATAGGGGTATTGGCGGTAAAATCGTTGTCTTTGAAAAAGATTTTTCTCAACAGAGAATAACCGTTGGAATGAGGCCCTGAGCTTGGCAGTCCGATAAGCACATCGCCTGGAGCCGTATTTGCTCCAGTGATAATGCGTGAGCGTTCCACTGCCGCCACGCAAAAACCTGCAATATCGTAAGTTCCGGCTTCATAGAGATCATTCATTTCGGCTGTTTCGCCGCCGATCAGAGCTGTGCCGGTTTCGCGGCATCCTTCGGCAATGCCATGCACAATATCTGCTACGATGTTTGGTTCTGCTTTAGGGATTGCAATGTAGTCAAGGAAAAAGAGCGGCTCTGCTCCTTGTGCTATCACATCGTTGACGCACATAGCAACGGCATCGATACCAACAGTGGTGTTGATGCCCGTCTCAAAAGCGAGCATGAGCTTTGTGCCGACGCCATCAGTACCAGAGACGAGCACAGGCTCCTTATAGCCGAGAGAAGCGAGATCAAACATGCCGCCAAAGCTGCCGATGCCTCCTATGACGCCGGGGCGTTGTGTGGAAGAGACGTCTGTGCGGATTCGGCGTACTACCTCGTAGCCGCGCTCTAAATCGACGCCAGCTTCGGCATAGGCGCTACCTGCTACTGATGCAGGCGTGTGCTCGTGAGAGGGGGTAGCTTGTGTGCTGTGGCTCATCAGTTGCTCCTTTGCTGTGTTGAGGGTTGCGTTCGACGTTTAGCGATGGGCGCGTACGTAGTTCACTGCATTTGCGAAAATACTTTGCTCGCCAGCTCCAGGAATATTAAGCATAAGTCCTTGCCGATAGCGTTCAGGGTGCCCCATTTTTCCTAGAATTTTTCCGTCAGGTGAAATGATTCCTTCAATAGCGTAGGAGCTGCCGTTCGGGTTTTCAGGAGCGTCCATCGTAGGTATTCCATCTGCATCGACGTATTGGAATGCAACGCGGCCGTGTGCAAAGAGCTCTCGTGCTTCCGCCTCACTCACCACGAAGCGCCCTTCACCATGTGATACAGGCACTTTATGGATTTGCCCTGGAGTGAATGTGCTGAGCCACGGGCTGCATTCAGGATTTGTTGCTACGCGAGTGGTGGCGATGCGAGAGACGTGCCGAAGTTGGCGGTTGTGCGTGAGAGTTGGGCTGGAATCAGTGAGACGATCAGGGTTCCCGTAGGGGAGGAACCCTGATTTTACGAGTGCTTGGAAACCGTTGCAGATACCGAGAGTGAGTCCGCCGCGAGCCGTAAATTCTTTGACTGCGTTAGCGACAGCGTCAGCACGCAGAAAAGCCGCTATAAATTTTGCGCTGCCGTCTGGCTCGTCTCCCAGAGAGAAGCCTCCGGAAAAAGCCAAAATATCAGTGAAAGGTCTGCCGTCGGGATGGTGCGCGTTCAGTTTTTCGATAAATGCCGCGCTGTCGGCTGCAAGCATATCTGGCGTGAGGTTGCGAATCACATGAAATTCTGTGGTCGCGCCAGCCGCTTGAAACGCTTCTGCCATATCGTACTCAGAGTTTGTGCCTGGAAAAACTGGCAGGAGCACGTGAGGAGTGGGAGGTGGAGCTGATGAGGGGCGAGCAGCGGAATCGTTGGGAGTTGCGACAAAAGTAGGTTCTTGGCTCGGCTCAGTGACAAAGGAAGACGCGTCGGCAGAACTTAGCTCAGGAGCTGGCAGCGCCGTCGCAAACTCGGGCAACGGTTGCACATCTCCGTGAGTATCATTCAGCGGGAACACTGTGCGGTAGCGAGCTTCGAGCATCTGCAGAGCTTCACGCACTGTAAACTTTTCAAAACCGAGATCTATTGTGTGGTTTTTATCTGTGGATGCTCCCAGATAGATAACGCTGGGTTTGCTGCCCGCATTAGGTGTTGCTCCCTCGATTCCTATGCGGAAAAGAGGAGTAATATCGATCATCGGATCGACGGCGAAGACGATTCCGCCCAGAGGGGCGCGCGAGAGCACGGCTGCTTCATGCCCTACCTGGGAGCTCAGATACTGGCGTACGCTCGTGCTGGAGGCAAAGAATCCAACGTTATTTCCTGCGCACATATTTACTACTGTTGATGCTAAGCCACCAGGGAGAATCGCAGAAGCAGCAACGACTCCGCCTGCTTGTGTGAGCTGGGTAAACACATCGAAATTGCGCTGTAATTGCGCATAGTTTGCTCTGCCAGAGGGCAGTGGAATATGCGGCAAATAGTACAGATCTAGCTGCTGATAGGGAAGTGTCGCGCTCACCGCTGTGCGGGCGTCCATTGCGGCAACTGCAAAAGTGACGAGTGTCGGCGGTACATGAATTTCATCGTCACCAGATCCAAAGGATCCACTCATAGAATCTTTACCGCCAATTGCTGCCACATTGAATGCATCTTGTGCTTCAAGAAGACCGAGTAAGGCTTGTAAGACGTCGCCCCATATACGCGGATTACGGTCGGGGCGTTGGAAGTATTCCTGCACAGTGAGCCATGCGCTGCGAGCGTCACCGCCTGCAGCTACGAGGCGCGAAAGAGCTTCGACCACACAATAGGCTCCCATTAGATAGGGGGATTCATCTGCTAAAGCTGGGCTATAGCCGTATGTGATAATGCTTGCTGTTGTGGTGCCTCCGGGCACTGGCAGCGTTTGGATTGATGCAGTTTCGCTAGTCTTTTGGTTGACGCCGCCATACGGCATGAGCACGGTGGAACGCCCAACTGTGGAATCGAATTGTTCTACCATTCCTTCTTGTGATGCCGAGCAGGAAGATCTAAGAGACTCTAATACGCTAGCAGGGGCTTCATCATGAATAAAAGCAGACGCCTCTTCGTTGGCTGCGAAATTGTTTGTGCAAGCGGCAGTAGGTGAATGTGCATCGTTGGCAGTATCTGTGCAAGGATCAATAATCTCTACTTCCTGTTCACGCGAAGCGCCATTTGTGTTGATAAAAGCGCGTGAGAGATCAACGACGAGTTCATCGCCGTCAAACATTCTCATACGACCGCTATCAGTTACCTCCGCAAGCACGGTAGCTTCGAGATTCTCTTCTGTGGCAGCAGCTATAAAGGCGGAGGCATCTGTGCTTCGCACCACAACGGCCATACGTTCCTGAGATTCAGAGATCGCAATTTCTCGGGCGTTAAGACCAGCATATTTGAGTGGCACTCGGTCGAGATGAATATCGATGCTATCAGCTAATTCGCCTACTGCCACGCATACGCCGCCTGCGCCAAAATCATTGCAGCGCACAATCATCTGAGCTATTTCTGCGCGGCGGAAGAGACGCTGTATCTTGCGCTCATTGACGGGATTTCCTTTTTGAACTTCTGCGCCAGATTGAGCAAGCGATTCTTCATTGTGGGCTTTTGATGAACCAGTTGCTCCACCGATTCCGTCGCGACCAGTGCGCCCTCCCAGTATGATGACGACATCGCCAGCTTTTGGTTCCAAACGTTTGACATTTACTTCTGGTGCAGCGGCAACGACTGCCCCCAGCTCCATTCGTTTAGCCACATATCCTGGATGGATAAACTCACGCACACCCGTGGTAGCAAGACCAATCTGGTTTCCGTAGCTGGAATATCCGAGAGCTGCGCGCGCAGAGATATCTGCTTGAGGGAGTTTTCCTTCGCGTGTGTTGCTGCGAGGAGTGTTAATGTCTCCAGCGCCAGATAAGCGCAGAGCTTGGTAGACCCATGAGCGCCCAGAGAGGGGATCTCGAATTGCTCCGCCAAGGCATGTGGCGGCTCCGCCAAACGGTTCTATTTCGGTTGGGTGGTTGTGGGTCTCGTTCTTAAACATGAGCAGCCACGGCTCGTTTCCTTGTGGTGTATCGACGTCGATGCGCACCGAGCAGGCGTTGATTTCTTCACTTACCTCTTGATTTGTAAGGATTCCAGCATTGCGAAGATGTTTGCCCACAATCGTGCCGAGATCCATAAGTGTGGGCGCGCTATTGCCGCGTCCGTTGCGCTCGCGAAGCTCTTGCCAGCGTTTGATAGCGCCGTCGATCTCTTCTTTGAACCGTTTAGAGTTATTGACGATTGTGGTGAGTTTGGTATTAAAGGTTGTGTGGCGGCAATGATCGCTCCAGTATGTATCGAGCACAGCCAGCTCAACTTCGGTAGGGATTCGCCCTTCAGAGCGAAAATACTCTTGAACGAGTTGCAGATCTGCATGGTTCATTGCCATGCCACGCTCGCGCAGAAGTTCGTCTAATCCAGCGGCATCGCGATCTAAAAAGTCTGGATATTCAGCAAGTGGTTGGCGCGATCCCATATCTGGTTCACGCAGTGTGGTGTAATCTTTTTCTCCAGCTTCTACTGGATTGATAAGGTAGGTGCGAATGCGGGCGAGCGCATCTGGTGATGGGGCAGGCTCAAGCAGGTAGAGTGTTGCTGAATAGATACGAGCGCGAGTAGCAGGCTGCAAAAGGCGAAGCGCTTGATTGGCTGCGTCTGCCCGCTGATCGTACTGCCCAGGGAGTGGCTCTACTCCAAGGTTGGTAGTGCTGTGTGCGCTGAGCAGTGTGCAGAGGTCTGTTTCAGATAGAGGCGTATCGACGCGCGGATCGCATACAACAGATTCAGTAAGGGCTGTGATATCTTGCTCTGTTGCAGAGAAAACATCATATGTGTAGACGATTGTGACGTTTGTTAAAGCAACGCCGTCCAGATTGTTAAGAGTGGCGAGCAGAGCTTTCTCATTTTCTTGAAACTCAGGTTTTCTGCGAACTGCGAGGCGGAGATCCATGGAAAGGACGTCCTTTCATACGGTAAGCGTGTATATAGGTAGGTAAGGGGATACTGTTGCGCGTCAGTGCTCGTTATCCGTCAGCGGATAGCTGATAGTGCTAGTCGATGACGCTTTGTGCGAGAACTTTCTCAGTTTGAGCGCGGCGGAAAGAAATATATTTCTCGCGCATATCGGCGTCACTCAGGGCAATAATCGATACTGCGAGAAGCGCGGCATTATAGGCTCCCGTGCCTCCCGTTGCAGTGGTTGCAACTGGAATTCCTCGTGGCATTTGCACTGTGGAAAGCAAGGAATCTAATCCGCCGGCGAGGGATGTGCGCATGGGAACGCCGATGACGGGCAGATGAGTATGAGAAGCACATACGCCTGCAAGGTGTGCTGCTCCTCCCGCGCCCGCAATAACTGCTGCAAATCCACGATCAGCTAGAGTTGAGATAAACTCTTTAACGGCTTCAGGGGTGCGGTGTGCAGAGAGCGCTCGCATCTCGTATGCTATGCCGAATTGTTCGAGTATGTTTGCGGCTTCGTTCATGGCTTCCAGATCGGAGCGGGATCCCATAATAATTGCAACTTTGGCGGCGCTCATCGTTTCTCACTTCCATGCTTCGCCGGTGAGGCGTTCGTATGCTTCTCGATATCTGGCAGCAGTATTGGCGATCACGTCTTTGGGAAGCTCAGGAGCTGGATAAGTTTTATCCCATCCAGACGTTTCCAGCCATTCGCGCAGATACTGCTTATCGAAGCTTGCTTGAGCGTGCCCTGGTTCCCATGTTTGCGCGTCCCAGAAACGCGAAGAATCAGGAGTGAAGGCTTCATCGCCAAGGTGGAGTATGCCGTCACGATAGCCAAACTCGAATTTGGTATCCGCAAGAATAATTCCGCGACTTTCAGCGTAATCGCTGGCTTCTTTGAAGAGCGTAAGGGATGCTTCTTCGAGGGCCTCGGCGGTTTCTGTTCCGATCTGGTTTTTGAGCTCTGCTACTGAAATGTTTTCGTCGTGCCCGTTCGCTGCTTTCGTGCTTGGAGTGAAAATCGGTTCGGGGAGCTTATCTCCTTGGCGCAGTCCCTTGGGCATTTTTATGCCGTTGATTGTGCCGTCGATGTAGTAGCTCTTGAGTGCGGAGCCTTCGAGGTAGCCTCGAACAATGCATTCGGCTTCCACCATTGTGAGTTTATTGACGAGCATTGAGCGTTGCGCTAGATCTGCAGCATATGCATTGAAAGGCGCTGGATATTCGGCAGGGTCTGTGCTCACCATGTGGTTGGGGATAATATGAGCCAGTTTGCGAAACCAGAAAGCGGAAATACTGTTGAGTACGGCGCCTTTATCGGGGATCAGCTGGTCAAATACGACGTCAAACGCAGATACGCGATCTGTGACGACGATGAGAAGCTTATCGTCAGCATCGTAAAGATCGCGAACTTTGCCGGAGGAAAGAAGTGAGACGTTATCAATGTGAATATGTTTCATCAATGCCACGCTCTAAGTCTATGCAGATAGTAGACTACAAGCCTATATGGTCACAGTGTGGACGGCTTCCGTTTGGATATTGAGATTTTATATTGCCCCTTAGGAAGGGCTGGGGCTAATTCTTTACTTTTATCTCGTCAATCTGTTTATCTGCTTCAGATTTATTTTAATTTGCGTAGAAGGATAAACGGAGTCAGTTCATCTTCTTGCCCAGAAGGGTTGTCTCTCATAATGCAATGAATTTGATCTTCTGAAAGAGGGAAATCGGTGGAGTAAGAAAGGATATTTGCATCAAAATCGTTGGCGTCCATAATCATAGTTGGGATGTTTGTAGCTTCTACGATTTGGTCGCACATTTCCACGCCATTTTTTGGATTGACCACAGCCATATCCTTATATGTATCGAAACTGGAATCGGCATAGAATCCATCCACAGCTCCTGCGCCTTCGCCCACAACTTTATAAAACACTCCGCGTATGCCAAAAGGTTTTGTGAGGGCAGAAAGGAAGGCTCCGAGCAAAACTCGATGGAGACCAAATTCATTGATAATTACTTGCAGCTTATAGGGGTCACGCACACCTAAACCTGTTGTAGATTCCGCTCCGAATCGATAGAGGAGTTTCGCGAAAAAACCAAGGCGCATATCCTCACGGTGATACACATTTCCAGCTGCTAAACCCATTACTTTTGCTCCGCAGGAGAGGATATCTCCTTCTTGCACTAAAGGAAGCACATATTTTTTGACAAGATCAACGTGATTTTCTTTTGGCTGAATAAAATGTGTTTGGATTGCGAAGCGCTGATACAAGGCTCCTGTGCCGTCGTCTATCGCAGTGCGTTCAAAGTAGGTGATGCCGTGAGCTTGTCTGCGCTGTTCAGATAAATTCTTGTTCATACACATACTTTCATTAATTAAGAGTGTGAGGCGTTTGAAGAAATTTTCTTCCTTTTCTTCTTTTGGTGTACGCATAAGTATATCTTTTGTATTCTTTTTACCTACCAGCCCTAGCTGTGCCTCTCATCACGTGTGCAGATAGAGTGGCACTATTTAGGTAGATTTGCCGTGTGTATTAGTATGAGAGCAAAGATAGCGATAGGAAAGGTGGCGAGTGATGGCTGCTAATCTGGGTGGATATGCTCTGCATGTATTGAAGGGCGTCACTTTTAAGAAGTTTGCAGGTGAGTTGGCTAAAGCTCAAAAGATATCTGGGAAGAGCAAAATTTTTTGTGCTTACGATATGGCTAGGTCATTTGTAAAATATGGAGCGGGATATTACGACTATAATATTTTCGACTTTGCGCATCTGAGCGATCAGCAAAAAGACACGTATCTCACCCGTTTCCGCGCTAAAAAACTCAATATGCAGATGAACGATCAGGGCTTAATCAATCTTTTTGAGCATAAAGCGCTGTTTAATAAATTATTTAAGGATTATCTCGGGCGCGATTTCTTAGATTTGGCCACAGCAGAAGAAAGCAGTATTAAATCCTTCTTTGAAAGCCATGAAGAGTTCTTTGCCAAGCCAAATGATCTTGCTTGTGGTATCGGAATGGAACTGCTCAAGCGATCAGATTTTTCATCGCCAGAAGATTTTGTACAGTATGTGACGAGTCATAATTTTGGTCTGCTCGAAGAGGTGCTTCATAACCATCCCGATCTTGCAAAGATTTACGATCATGCGCTCAATACAATGCGTATGATTACTATTATTGGTGACGACGGAGAAGCTCACCTTATTTACGCAGTGCAAAAATTCGGGATCAATGGGCGGATCGTCGATAACTATGGTGTGCATGGTCCAGTTGATTTGTGCACAGGTGAGTTTTTGTATCCTGCGCATTATGGAGATACTCAGGCGCATGGAGAAATCACTAACCATCCGAACAGCAACGAAAAAATTGTTGGTTTCCGTACACCTCTTTTCAGAGAGGCTAAAGAATTTGTGCTACAAGCTGCCCGCGTTGTTCCAGAGTTGCGTTATGTTGGCTGGGACGTAGCTATCACGCCAAATGGACCTGCAATTATCGAAGGAAATCCATATACCGCTCACGATTTCTGGCAACTTCCTGGGCAAACTCCAGGGGGTATCGGGATATTGCCCGTCTTAAATGAAATTGTGCCGAGTTTTAAGTATTAACGTTGCAACTATAGGAAGAAACTACAGTGGGATTATATCCTCAGATCGTCCTTAATAAAGACGGCATTGCTGATAATGCTCGAAAAGTTTTGCAGATGGGCATTGATCATGAAGTAAGTATTACGCCAGTGGTCAAATCTTTAGCTGGGCACCTTCCTGTGATACGTTCCATTGTTGATCAAGCGCGTAGTATGGGGATTGATGCTGTCGCTGATAGCAATCTTGCTTTTGTGCGCAAGTACCAGAATTTAGATGTGAATAAATGGATGATTCGCGAACCTATGCTCAGCGAAATACCTGAACTGGTTGAACTTACCGATTTATCGCTAGTCTCTGAGCGTATTACGCTTGAGCGAATTAACGAATACTGCACAGCGCACGATGAGCCATACAGCGTCATCCTCATGGCAGAAATCGGAGATTTGCGCGAAGGCAGCGATGAAGAGGAAATCATTCAGCTTGCACAATGTGTTGAGATGATGCCGCACGTGCATCTGGCAGGTATAGGAGCAAATCTTAGCTGCTATGGCAACATCTTGCCGTCTTGCACCAATATGGGGGATTTAATCAAGAAAGCAGAGTTGGTTCAGGGCGCTCTTGGGCGTGAGCTAGAGATTGTGTCTGGAGGAAATTCCAGCTCTTTGCATATGCTCAGAGAGGGGACTCTTCCTTCTGCTGTGAATAATCTTCGCTGTGGAGAGTCCATTATGCTCGGTAGGCTGCCTTGTTATGAAGAAGATATAGAAGAGCTTCAGCAGGATACAGCCATTTTGGAAGCTGAGATTGTTGAACTTAAAAACAAGCCTTCACTTCCGTGGGGTAAGAGCGGTAATGGAGATGCCTTTGGCGGTATTCCTCAGTTTGCTGATAAAGGCATTCGCCGCCGCGCTCTAGTTGCTATCGGGCGGCAAAGTATTTATCTTGATGGGCTTATCCCTGTGGATCCAGGGGTGGAAATTCTTGGCGGGGCAAGTGACTATATTGTGTGTGATGTGACTGATTCTTCTGAAAAATATGATGTAGGAAGTGTAATTCGATTTATATGTGATTATGCCGCTCTGGCCAGTGCAGCTACGCATGATTATTTATTTCCTGTACGAGATTAAAATCTATGCGAATTCGTCTGGATATTGCCTATAACGGTGCTGGCTTTCATGGCTGGGCTGCTCAGCCAGGGCTTCGCACAGTGCAAGGCGAGATAGAGCAAGCGCTCGCAGCTGTCGTGCGCGAACCCGTCACTCTCACTGTTGCAGGGCGGACGGATGCAGGTGTGCATGCGCGTGGGCAAGTGGCACATACAGATATTAGTGACGTGAGATGGTTTGCACTGCCTGGGCGCTCTGATCGTGCTCCTGCAGATGCGCTTGTGCGAGCTGTGAATGCGGTACTTGCCCGCACAGCTCCAGAGCCGCATGGATTCTCAGATGTGGTTGTGCAGGGCGTGACGCCTGTGCCTGGATCGTTCGATGCGCGTTTTTCGGCTCTATGGCGTTCCTATATATACCGTATTGCGGATTCTCCGAGTATCTGGAATCCTCTTGAGAGTGACGTCCTTTGGATTTCGCAGCGTCTTGATTGCCAAAAGATGAATGAAGCTTCCCTTGCCCTTATTGGTGAACATGATTTTATTTCATATGCGAAACCTCGTGAGGGAGCGTCTACAGTGCGCACTCTGCATGAGCTGCGCTTTGATCGGGCTGCTGACGGTGGAATTTGCGCCCGTGTGAGGGCTGATGCTTTTTGCCATTCCCAGGTGCGTGCGATGATGGGCACTTTACTTGATATTGGGCGTGGAGCAAAGCCGCCGAGTTGGGCGGGAGAACGCTTAACTGCTCGCAATCATGTAGGTATGGTTGTTGCTCCAGCGCATCCTCTCACTCTCGCAGAAGTCGGGTACCCATCGTCGCCAAGCGAATATGGGCTGCAAGCTCAGCGGGCGCGTATTTATCGGGGATAATGTGCGGCGCGGTTAGTGGAATACATAAATATTACTGAAATACTCAGAAATAGGGCGACGAGGCGGTCTAGAGTATTTAAGGTAGATCCTATACCGATTGCTCAGATATCCTGCAGCAAAAGCCGCCAGAGGCTATGTTCTGCGAACATCAGTAGTGAGCAATACACATTCACTATATCTCTCACTCATTGCACGCCCACTGATATGCTCGCAATGAGTGAGTTGATAGATATGCTCGGAGGCGAGTAGGCATAGTGGAAGAATCGAATTGTGAACGCGATCATCAGGCGCATACACAGGCAGATAGTACTCCTGGTTATTGCCGTGTGCCCGATATTCGTTTTCGGGGGTTTACTTACGCTTGGGAACGACGCAAGT
>CAUAGM010000017.1 GCA_958428545.1 uncultured Arcanobacterium sp.
CTTAACAAACTCCACCACATCAAAAAAGCATTACTCGAAAAAATGTTTCCCACACTCGGCAGCACCATTCCCGAGATACGCTTTCAAGGCTTCACCGAAACATGGAAACAACAACGGCTGGGTGAGGTTGGTAAAGCGCGTTCTGGGGTAGGATTTCCCGATATCGAACAAGGCGGAACGACGGGTATACCGTTCTTCAAAGTATCTGATATGAATTTAGATAGCAACGAGAATGAAATGACTGTTGCTAATAATTATGTTACAGCAGATAAAATCGCGGCTTACAGATGGTCACCTATTACAGAACTACCAGCAATATTTTTTGCAAAGGTTGGGGCTGCTGTAATGCTAAATCGTAAACGTCTATGCCGTTTTCCATTCCTTTTGGACAATAATACGATGGCATATTCTCTTAGCTCAACAAAATGGGATGCGAACTTCGCAAAAGCTCTTTTTGAAACAGTTGATTTAACTTCTTTAATTCAACTTGGAGCGTTACCATCCTATAATGCCGAAGATGTTGAATCGATGGAAATATATCTACCAGAGGTTTTAGAACAGAAAAAAATCGGAGCATATTTTTCTGCTTTAGACTCCCTCGTCGCCCTTCATCAACATAAACTCAATAAACTGCACTGCATCAAAAAAGCACTGCTCGAAAAAATGTTTGTTTGATAGAGAAACAAAAAAGAAATAACGCATACTTCATTTTCTTGCTTAAGCCGCAGCCAGATACTTTTTATAGCACCGCTCTTTTATGATGCCGCATTCGCACTGCGCAGCAGCTCAGCGGCATGGGCACGTGCCGCATGGGATTCGCTATGCCCTGAAAGCATGCGAGCTAGTTCTATCTCCCGCTCATCGCCATACACAGCACGAACGGTTGTGCTCGCGCTGTGCTCGTCACTGCCTTTTGCAATGACGATCTGATCGTGCGCATACGCCGCAACCTGCGCAAGATGCGTGACACATAAAACTTGCGAATGCTCAGCCAGCTGCGCCAAACGCTTACCCACGTTAAAAGCCACGGCCACCAACTCGGAGAACTCCGAACAGCCCTCTCCGACCTCAGAGGATACCTACACAACCTCAGAAAAGACGTCTCCACACTACAAACAAAAGAAATACTAAAGTGATGCGCAAGTATTGGGCGCAGCAGGCGTCCTGCCACGCCCAG
The DNA here is from genome assembly GCA_958428545.1 of uncultured Arcanobacterium sp. Taxonomy (GTDB): domain Bacteria; phylum Actinomycetota; class Actinomycetes; order Actinomycetales; family Actinomycetaceae; genus Arcanobacterium_A. The sequence goes on from CAUAGM010000017.1 coordinate 1,178, forward strand.
GGCGCGCAGCATTCCACTCATCAATAGTCTCAGGCAACCAGCCGAATGTGGGGCGCGCACCCGAGCCGATAATCACATCGGGCTCGGGGAGCTTGTAGCGTGAAAGTGTTGCCGTCTGCACGCCGATATGCTGAGCAACTTCGGAACGTGATAAATATACTTTACTCATCGGCGGTTTCTCTCTGTCTTAATAAGCACGCTGGCGCCGTATATGATAGTGGCAATTCCTAAAAGGATTTTGACAATTCCAGCAGTAAAATAAGTGATAACTATAATTGCCAAAATGATAAGTATAGATGAGTCTAGTTTTTTCATGATAATAACCTTACAATAGAGACGGAGACCCCGAGTGTTTCCTCGGGGTCTCCGTGAGCTAGTCTATTTATCGTCTTGCTCGTTGTTGGTGTCGGGCTTTCCTCTCAGTTTTGCAATTCCGATGAGGATTGTCCCGATCCCAACAAGTATATTCCCAAAATCAATTTCAACATTCATTTTCTCACCCCTCCCTTCAGCGCGGTTGTTGGTTCGAGTTCAACTGCGGGAGCTTTTCTATAGTGCTTGCGCATGGCTATGGATCGCTAGAAAATCGGTAGAAATAGCTTTCTAAGATATTTCGCTTTGCGGGGTCGAATCTTTTCATTTCTATTGCTTCTTCTATTACTTCATTTTCTATTACTTCTTTATTTCAGCACCATGAGGTATGGCGTAATTTTTCTTTCGCAGTCTGTGCTCGAAGCCTTACATTCGCGGCAATCTGCTGCATATATCTGGAAGGGGGTGGTATATATCTGGGTATATATCGGGGTACATATCTAGGCACATATTTGGGTATATATAAGCGCCGTTTGGCGGCATATATGTGAGGGGTCTGGCGGCATATATCTGAGCTAAACAGTATTTAAGCTACAATAGCAGCATGGCTCATCGAGATATACGAATTATAGGCGATCCGATTTTGCGTACAGTGTGCAAAGAAATTAAGGAGATTACTCCTGCGATTCGTCAGCTTGTGGACGATCTGATGGAAAATGTCAATGCTCCTGGGCGTGCAGGGCTTGCAGCAAATCAGATCGGGCAAGATTGGCGTGCTTTTTCCTATAATATTGACGGCAAGCACGGCTATATTCTTAACCCTGTGATCGTAGATCTTTCTACAGACGAATACCAAGATGGTGATGAAGGCTGCCTTTCGGTTCCTGAGCTATGGTATCCCTGTGAGCGTGCATGGTATGCCAAGTGTGAAGGTATTGATCTAGACGGCAATAAAATCACGCTCGAAGGCGAAGAAATTTGGGGGCGTCTTATCCAGCACGAAGTGGATCACCTCAATGGGCATATCTATATTGATCGTCTGGCTCGTCCGCAACGCAAAAAGGCTTTGAAAGATATTCGGGCAAAAGGTTGGTAATTCGCTCAATGTAGCGTATTGTAAAGATAGCCCTGATCTCAAGAATCTTGGGTGTATTGGGGAATGTCACCCAATCTCAGGAGGTCACGGTGAGCAACGAATACGCCACCCGCGGCGTGATATTTATACATTCGGTCACTCCGGCTGTTCAACCCCACGTTGAATGGGCGGCTTCAAGTGTGCTCGGGTACCCTTTGCATTTTCACTGGTCCCGCCAGCCTGCTGTGCCATCGATGAATCGAGGCGAAGCCACGTGGACGGGTGACGTCGGCACTGGAGCGGCGCTTGCTTCAAACCTTGGCGGCTGGGAGCATTTGCGCTTTGAAATTACCGAAGAATCTACACCAGTTAGTGAAGGAGGGCGCTGGAGTTGCACTCCAGGGCTCGGGATTTTTTATGCTCAAACCGACCGTCTCGGAAATGTGGTTGTGCCAGAAAACCGTATCCGTGCAGCTCTTGAGCAGTCGCATGGCAATCCTGCTGAACTGCGTCGTCTCATGGATCTGGCTCTCGGGCAGGCGTGGGACGATGAGTTAGAAGTATTCAGATATGCAGGCGCAGGTGCTCCCGTGCGGCTTTTGCACCGCGTAGGCTAGGTAGGAAGTCGATAGAAAGAAGGGATGCGGTGATGGCATACTATGTGGAAATTCATCCAGAAAATCCGCAGCAGCGTCTAGTAGATAAGGTTGTAGATCATTTAAGAAACGGCGAAGTGGCTGCAATCCCTACAGATTCGGGCTATGCGCTTGTCTGCACAATGGCGAATAAGCATGGTCTCGATCGTATCCGCCTCATTCGCCAAGTTGGAGATAAGCATCATTTCACTTTGCTCTGCCATGATTTTGCGCAGCTTGGGCAGCTCGTCATTCTCGATAATTCGGAGTTTCGTCTCCTGAAAACTGCCACTCCAGGAGCGTATACGTTTATTTTGCGAGGCACGAAAGAAGTGCCGCGCATGACTCTCAATGCAAAGAAAAATACGATCGGTGTACGGTTGCCTGACCATAAAATTTGCCAAGCAATTGTAGAAACTCTGGGGGAGCCGCTTCTTAGCTCAAGTTTGATTATGCCGCAAGAATCAGACCCGCTTTCCGAAGGGTGGGTCGTAGCTGATCGTCTCGGTAACGCTCTTGACCTGATCGTTGAAGGCCCTGTGGGCGAAAATGGCCCTACGACTGTGATTGATTTTTCTGATGGATACCCTGAAATCGCTAGAGAAGGTGCTGGCGATATTTCTCTGTTTGTGTAAGGCAATATCGGCAATATAAGCAACATAAGCAGCCTAACCGACACAGCGATTTTGTGAGGTATAGTGCTTACGCTGCGCAGTGCCTATAGCGTGATCTGAGGTGTGCTTTCTTAAGCTTGTGGATATTGAAAATTCTGGAGATTGTAAGAAAGATTCCCAAATACAGTGAATGGAAAAGCCGAGAAATCGCGGTAGATGATATCGGAGTGGATAGGCGTGGTATTAAGAAAAGTCTCCAGATGTATATCGAGAAAAATCTCCAAGTGTATGTTAATAAACGTAAGAAGTGGTAAAAATGGGTAAATACAGGCAATAGAAACAGACAAGCAATATAAACAGACAAGCAATATAAACAAAAACGAATAATAGATCGTGTAGATGAAATTTTCTCGATAGGTGCTGCCCACATGCTGAAGTGTATTATTTTTGATCTTGACGGAACTCTCACTGATTCGGCGCCTTTAATCACGAATATAGTGCGTGAGACGATGCTTGCCCTTGCAGGCGTTGATAAACCAGCTGAAGCCTATCTGCCATTCGTAGGCCCTCCGTTGAGTGTTGGTTTTGCTTGTGAGGGAGTAGCTTCGGATTGCATAGATTCTTATATCGACGATTATCGAGAAAGATATGAGCGTGTGCAAGATAAGACGCCTGTGTTTCCTGGTATCTGCGCTATGTTAGCCCAGCTGAAGGAAAGTGGTATAACGCTTGCCATCGCCACATCGAAACAGCGTGAAGTAGCCGTCAGTGTATGCGAGGCTATTGGGCTTTCTCAGTATTTTGATTATATTGCTGGCGCTCTCAGCCCGCATCAGCCTTCCACAAAAGCAGCTATAGTTGGTGACGTGCTCGCACAGTTGCAATCACGTTCGATTCTCGCTCCTTCTTGCCGTGAGCACGTAGGTGTATATCGTGACGATGTGCTTATGGTTGGCGATAGGATTTACGATATCGAAGGTGCTCGTGAGCATGGTATTGCTACTGTTCTCGTCACGTGGAGCGCCTCGACGCCGATTAGTGAGTATGCGCAGGCATGGAAAGTAGTAGATAGTGTAGAAGAGCTCTTGAGCATAGTGTGCGAAGCTTAAGATGTGTGCGGTAGCGAAAAAGTTTCGTCCATTTTTCACTTTTCGTCGCAATAGGAGCTATTTATGCGCTACATTTAAGGCAACGCAATTTCACGGCACAGGCCGAGAGCGGAAAAGAAAGGTTATCTGGTGTCTAGCAACAGTGTCGCTGTGCAGTTAGGGTTGGCATCTGGCGAGATCGTCCAAGAGTTTGGATATGACGATGACGTTGATCGTGCGTTTCGTGCAGCGATCGAAGAGATAACGGGCGCTGTGCTCGAAGATGAAGATTATCGCGGTGTAGCAGACTGTGTGATTGCATGGTGGCGCAGTGACGATGGTGACGTTGACGATTTGGCAGACTATCTGGTTGATTGCGCTGCGAGTCTTGATGAAGGTATCGGTGCGATTTGGCTTCTCGTGCCGTCAGTCAGCTCTTCGTACCACGTGAGTGCGGCAGATGTTTCTGAGGCGGCGGAGACGGCGGGGCAGAGCGCGACGACGACTCTTGTGGTCTCCCATGAGTGGACGGCTGTAAAGCTGACGACGAGAAATCACTAAGCCGAGATATATTCCTTTCAGGGTGTTTTATCGCGAAAATGCTGCTATGAGTGGGCGTTATTTCTGCGAGTTGCAATCTAGGTGCAATTAAAGTTGTGCGCAATTGTAAACGTAAGCTAGAATATCTAGCGGACTCTTAGCTCAGCTGGTAGAGCATCTCGTTTACACCGAGAGGGTCATCGGTTCGAGTCCGGTAGGGTCCACGAAGAAAAATTTATAAAAGAAAATGCTCCGTTCGGTCACGTTCGGAGCATTTTTGATCGATATGTGAAAATGCTTGTGCTGCGCAACATGCTGTGAGCAATATGTATGAGCTAAATATTTAATATTTATGAGTTATCACTCAAAGTGCTATGAATCGATACTGAATATAAGGAACCATGGCTATTATGTTAAAGGTCATTTTGGTTTTATTGGATTAAAAACGGTACTAGAAGTAAATATTTTAAAGATTATGAAAAAATCACTCACCCTATATGTATACGTTGTAATTGCTCTAGCTTTAGTTTTTTCTGTTGCGGCTAATGTGAGTCAGGTAGTTTTTGCCGCTGAAGCAGAATCTTCCGTATCGTCTTCTTTAGACGGGGGGGGGAGTGATAGCTCTGAGTTGGCTGTAGGAAAATACGCGTCAGTAGAAGTGAGCGCTACTGATGATTTTGGCAATAGCGTGGCAGATATTACTAGTGCCGATGCGAAAAACTATTCTGGGATAGTTACACTGAATATTTCGCTAAACGAGATGCTGAAAGCTGTGAAAAAGCCGACACAGGAGTATGGGGATATCCGCTTTACGTATTTTCTTTCCCTGCCAGAACCTCTTGAATGGAAAAGTGATAGTACGCTCGAGAATAACTCGAGCCTCGTTGCCGCTGCAGATGTAAAAATCGCCGATAATCAAAAGAATAAAATTGTTCTTTCCTTGGATTTAAAGAAGGATATGTGGGAAAAATTATATGAATCTAGTGAGGATGAAAAGCTTCTTTTGACGTCTCGTTATACGTTCACTAAAAATGATGCAGATAAGCTTGTGAATCATTACATCAGCGGCAATGGCGATTTGAGTATTGAAAGGCTCTCATCTTTTACTCCGGAAGAATATGTAACTGATGAAGTTAATCTTCCGTTGTTTGGAGGCTCTCCTATTATTGAGCGGCAATTCGATAATACGAAAGAAGGCTACGATAAGCTCGTTTATGGCGATGCTTTAGCCAAAACAGGCAAAGATATTCAGACTAATACACCGTTTACTTTTTCCAATACTGCAAAAAATATCGTCTATGAAGAGTTTGATTCTCCTCTTTTGAGTAAAAATGGTGTGCAGATGAATACTACTGTCAGCACCCAACCATTTAAAGATTCTTTAGACGGTATTGAACGTTGGCTAAAGAGTAAGATCAATGATCTTGAGCGGGTGCATATCGGCGCAGATTTCAATGTGGAATTGAAAGTATCGTTTAAGTTTCCTAAGGAAATGTCGTTAGCGTCAAAGAAGGAATTGCCAGAGAATCCTTCCCTTCACTACCCCTCGAAAATTGGGGGAGTGACTAGGTATCCCACAAAACTCGTAGGGTCTTCTAAAGGGTTTTATCTGAAAGAGACTTACGAAAAAGACGATATTATGACGGCGACTATTCGCCTGGATGATTGGTGGCGGGGATCTAATCAGCTTCTGAAGCCATCTTCATATCCTTATTCCGAAGTCAGAAAGAGAATTAAGGCAGCAGCTGATGAAATAAATATTGCGTTTACTCCAGTGTATTTTAATGCCAGCGCAGAGCCTGGAAAAAGATATGAGATTGTCGAAAATATACAGGCTAAGTTTTCTGGAAGAATAGCTTATGCATGGGACCCACTTAACACGTATCATCTCTTAAGTGACGATGCATCCATTCCTTTTAATGTCGCATTTAATCAGAGCGAAGATAATAGTTTTGCTGAAGCTCCTTATAGCGTTTCTTTTGCTTTTCAGAGCGGAACTCCAGGTAAAGAGCTTCCCTATTGGCTTCCTAAGCGGTATGCGCTAAAAGATATTCACGTGTATAAAGGGGAAACTTATACTTTGAACGATTCTGATCTGCGGCTAAAAGAAACAGATAGGGAATTTCACCCTTATGACGAGCTAGACGATGATGGTACGAAAATAACTGGCACGTGGGTTTTTGATGCTTCTTCTGGATGGAAAGTTAATGGAGAAGGCGAGCCTATCACTCATATCGATAACGTGAGTAAAAATATCAATTTAGTGGGGACGTGGATATTTACACCTGCGGAGAAAAGTTCAGACGATCCAATTGTGCCTTCCGATTCAGATACGTCTGCTTCGACGCCTAAACCTAGTAACCCTCATCCTGCCGATTCAGATACGTCTGCTTCAACGCCTAAACCTAGTAACCCTCAGCCCAATCTGGCTGCTCCTTTGCCAGAATCTGAAGTAAAGCCTCAGCTGCAGGCCTTGCGGGGAAATATGGAAAAACTTCCTCAAACAGGAAAGTCGGATATGCTTGTGTTTTTCTTCGGTGCTTCTGTGCTTTCCGTGGTAGGGATTGCTTTGCTGCGCAAAAATAGGGCTGCTCAGAAGAAAACCAGAGCGGAAATAGGCTGGTGAAGGATTTTATAGAGGATATACATCGATTAAGTATGTAAAATACAGGGAACTATCCGAAGTAATCGACGTGTTCTATGCACGTAGGCTAGGCATGTGCTAATAAAGTTTTTACATAACGTGTGATTTTTATAGAATGTTAAAAATGTTGACCGATAGAAAGAGGGGAACTGTGGCAGCAAGTGAAGCGAGTAAACATAAAATATATAAAAAATCTAAAATGATCTTTGTGCCGTTGATAGCGGTCGCTATATTATGTGTGACGCCAAATGTAGGTTTTGCGGCTCAAGAGCACTGGGGGAGGGAAGGCTATGGATGGTTTTCCCACAATGGAAATGCCGTCTTTAATGCCTATGATCGTTTAGACGTTATTCCCGAATCTGTGCTCGAAGCAGATGGCATTTATGACGTGACGTACACTCTTGATTTCAACAAAGATCGAAATCCTGCCGCATTTTCTGGGCGTCCATGGTTTTTTGTATATTTGCCTGCAGCCTTGCAAGACGACAGTATTCGAATCACTCGAATGAGAGAAGAAACTAATTTCGGTATAGGCGGAGTTAAATACAATTGGACAACTGTTGCGAGCGAACAGACTATCGGGCAATTTCATGATGGCAGCCTCACAAGCACAAGAAAATCTTATGTATATCCTGAAGAGGGATTTCAAAACGATTGGGCTAATGGCGTCAATTCAACCGACAACTTAAAAGGGAAAGAAACGGTATGCTCCGTCACTAAATGGAAAAATGACGGAAAGTTTGCCAGATCTTTATGGTCGTACGAAAAAGAAGATAACGTCAAGCATAAATGGGTGATCACAGGAAAGCTGAAAAAGGGATTTGACCCGATTCTTCAGCCCATTGTTGCAGGATATACTTCTTCCAACACTATTGGTTGGGATAATCTTTTTGCGGCTTATGGTCCTTACGATACAGACGGAGACGGTGTTCCTGATACTAAAGAATTGGCTTTGGGGACTAATCAAACTGTCACAGGAGACCATATATATGAAGAAAAAACAGTCAAGGCGAACCAGATGAGTTCTTCTGCGGTAGCAGTTAAGACGGGAAGCTTCGACAGAACTAACGGAAAATTTACCTATGATGCAGATAATGCGTCTAAACCTTTGTCGGAATTCAACGGTATTGGAAGATCTTTGGATCAAGCTAGCCTTCCGCAGGGTGTGAGCGTCACGCAAAGCAAAACTCCAAAACCAGGAGAGGTCTATTTTGATGGGCAGACAGCTGAATTAATTTTTAACCCTGCAGATATGCATAAAGGGAAGAAAATTGATTTCACCGTCAACTTCACCTATGAGCCGCGAGATCATTGCAGCGCTGCTCAAGCTGAAACGGTTACGGCAACATTTAATGTGCAAGAAGATCCCGCTGTGAAGAATGCTGTTGTGACGTTTATGAACGAAAACACTCTCTATAAAACAGTGCAGGTAGAAAAAGGCAAAGCAATCGCTACAGATAATTTGCCAGATGAGTCTATGCCTAGCAATCCTGCTAAAGCTGGCTATACTTTCCTTGGATGGAGCCTCACAGCTAGTGGTGACGGTCCAATTTTCACGGAAAACACGCAGGTCAACGAGGATATTACCGTTTATGCTGCCTATCGCAATACTCCTCCTGTGCTTGAGGTTGAGAGTGCGACGATTACTGTGGGAGATGAGCTGGATGTGAAGTCTCTTATTACGAAGGCGTCTGATGCTGAAGATGGGGATGACCTTAAAGATACGGTTGTGATTGATAAGGGTGGTTTCGATAAGGATACGGTTGGTTCGTATACTGTGACGTTTACGTTGACTGATCAGGGTGGGGCGAGCGTGACGAAGCAGGCGACTGTGACGGTGAACCCGAAGATTGCTCCGTTGAATCAGGCTCCTGTGCTTGAGGTTGAGAGTGCGACGATTACTGTGGGAGATGAGCTGGATGT
>CAUAGM010000018.1 GCA_958428545.1 uncultured Arcanobacterium sp.
CACACCCGGCAGCACCATTCCCGAGATACGCTTTCAAGGCTTCACCGAAACATGGAAACAGCAAAGGCTGGGCGACGCTGGAACAACCTATGGCGGCTTGAGCGGAAAAACCAAAGAGGACTTCGGGCACGGTGAAGCTCAATTTGTTCCGTACACAAATGTCTTCAACAATCCTGTAACTGATACCAAGAGGCTTGAATCGGTTGAAATTGATTCAAGCCAAAACAGAGTTAAATACGGCGATGTTTTCTTTACCGTATCTTCAGAAACACCAGAAGAAGTTGGAATGTCTTCGGTTTGGCTTTCTGACCAAGATAATGTCTATCTCAACAGCTTTTGCTTTGGCTATAGGCAGGATGGGTCATTCGATTCGCATTATCTCGCCTATATGTTGAGGTCAAGTTCGATACGCTCCGACTTGACCTTGCTTGCTCAGGGTATCTCCAGATTCAATATCTCCAAGAATAAGGTTGTTGAGCTTCAAGTTCCTGTGCCATCAATGCGGGAACAGAGACAAATAGGATCCTATTTGTCTACTCTCGACTCTCTCGCTACTCTCTATCAACATAAACTCAATAAACTGCACTGCATCAAAAAAGCACTACTCGAAAAAATGTTTGTGTGATAGAGAAACAAAAAACACTGCATACTTCATTTTCTTGCTTAAGCTGCAGCCAAATACTCTTTTATAGCACCGTTCTTTTATGATGCCGCATTCGCACTGCGAAGCAGCTCAGCAGCATGAGCACGTGCCGCATAAGATTCAGTATGCCCTGAAAGCATGCGAGCTAGTTCTATCTCCCGCTCATCGCCATACACAGCACGAACGGTTGTGCTCGCGCTGTGCTCGTCACTGCCTTTTGCAATGACGATCTGATCGTGCGCATACGCCGCAACCTGCGCAAGATGCGTGACGCATAAAACTTGCGAATGCTCAGCCAGCTGCGCCAAACGCTTACCCACAGCTAACGCCGATTTTCCGCCGATTCCAGCATCAACTTCATCGAATACGAAAGTGTGCCCAGCGCTATCGGCTTCGCTCGCTAAACTTACTTCTATAGCAAGCATAATCCTGCTCATTTCTCCGCCCGACGCGGTACGGCCAAGCTCCATAAATTCTGCTCCGCTATGCGGCGCAAGAAGAAATTGGATCGTATCTGCACCATGCGATGCCAGTTTTTCGCGAGGAGTAATCGAAATAGCGAAACGAGCATTCGGCATATATAAATTAGCAAGCTCCTCATTCACTAAAGCAGCAAGCCGCTTGGCAGCTTCTGCTCGCAGCTGAGAAAGCACCTGAGCAGCACTCGTTGCCTCCTCCATTGCTCGCTCAAAGTTCACGCGCAGATATTCACGGTGAGTGGCAGGATCCTCAAGCGCCTCAAGCCGAATGCGAGCGCTGTGAGCTTCGCTCAACATCTGCTCGATACTCATACCGAGTTCACGTTCAAGAGAGCGAATTTCTGCACGGCGAGAATGAATAGTATCAAGCCGCTGCGGATCTGCATTGAGCTGCTGCATAAAAGTAAAAAGTTCACTATGAACGTCGGTGACGATTCCGTTCACATCATCGAGCTGCTTCGCCAGAGTATCGGTGCTTGGATCGTTAATACGCTGCAATTCATGGCTGGCGCTACCGAGTAACTCAATCGCGCCTCGCCCATCATCACTATCGTCACTGCTCAAAGCTGCTAGAGCTGCTCCCACAGCAACGCGAATCGTCTGCACATTTTCCAAGCGCCGCGCTTCGGCTTGAAGCTCAGAATCTTCGCCAATATAAGGTTTGACTTCATCGACGCGATTCACGAGCATCTGCAATGCCATACGCTCACGGGCTGCAGTTTTTGCCGCATGATCGAAATCTGTGAGCTTTTTATGAGCGCTAAGAACGCTCTGCCATGCCTGCGCATACGATGAGCTGGCTTGTGCAATTTCAGATCCTCCAAAATTATCAACTGCGGCACGCTGCTGAGCTTCTGAAGAAAGGCGAAGTTGATCTGCTTGCCCATGCAGAGTTAGCGCATATTGGCATATATCTGCAAGTACACCAGCTGGCACAGATCGCCCGCCTATAAAAGAACGAGTTCTTCCCGAAGCTGGAACGTGACGCGATAAGATGACGCTCACCTTGCCATCGTCAGTTTCTTCAACCTCGGCTCCTGCACCCAAAGCAATCTGCACAGCAGGGGAATTTTTGGGGAAAAGGAGCACCCCTTCAACAATTGCCTTATCAGCTCCGCTGCGCACTCGGCTCGGATCGGGTTTGCCTCCCATCAGCAGCTGAAGCGCCGTCACCGTCATCGTCTTTCCAGCACCAGTTTCACCTGTGAGAGCGCTCATACCAGCGCCAAAATCAACCTCGGCTTCTTCTATAACGCCCAGCTGAGAAATTCGAAGTTCTTCAATCATGCATTTCTCCTCTACTCCCCCTGCCTGCGAGAGCCAAAAGGAGTATCAGACCTCCAGCCCTGCACGGGAAGATGAAACTTCTTGACGAGACGTTCAGAAAAAGGAGCATTATTTAAGCGTGCAAGCAACACAGGATTAGCGCCTTTCACCGCACTTAACGTGGAGCCAGCAGGAGCAGAAATACTGCGCCGCCCATCACACCACACAACGGCATCATCGGTACGAATTTGCACGTCGAGGCGCGAATTGGGACCTACGACCATAGGGCGTGTAAAAAGAGCGTGAGCTGCAACGGGAGTGAGGAGAATAGCTTGCACATCTGGCCACACAATCGGGCCGCCCGCAGAAAAGTTGTATGCCGTAGACCCTGTGGGAGTAGAAAGCAGCACGGCATCGGTTTTGAAGGAGCTTACCGGCTCTCCGTCTACGCCGATATCAGTTTCGATCATTCTCGAATCAGCACTCTTTTCGATAGAAGCTTCGTTGAGTGCCCACGTTTTTACAATTTCCCCCGAAGGGCGGCGCACGGATATATCGATCGTCATACGCTGATCGACACTCCATTCATGATTAGCAATTGCAGCTACTACGTTGGATTGGGAGGAAGGATCAGCTTCTGCTAAAAACCCGATATGACCATAGTTAATTCCCAGAATCGGAATGCGACGATCATGCACAAGCTCAGCAGCGCGCAAAATACTGCCATCACCGCCGATAACGACGATAAGCTCCAGTTCTGGAAGCGCATCGAGATCTTCAGCGCACGAAATAATATGAGCATCAACCCCACAGCTCGCACACTCCGTTTGCATACTCACAATAGATTCGCGCACATCATTGCGCCTATCATGCGCCAGCAGCGCTATCACCCGATTCACTCTGCACCTCCTCACTTCTTGTGCGCAGCAAGCCCAGCAGACCCAGCAGACCCAGCAGACCCAGCAGACCCAGCAGGTCCAGCAGCAATTGCTCCGCGGATTGCTGCCTCAATTCCGCCTTCAAGCTCCGTAGGCACGCCAGCACGCAGATATACAAAGTATTCTACATTGCCAGCTGGCCCTGGAAGCGGCGATGGCGCAACTGCCATCACCCCTAAGCCTTCTTTTTGCGCAGCATCAAGTACCTTAGCAATCGCCTCATAATGAAGCTCCGTGCTGCGCACTACCCCGCCAGCTCCCACTCGATCTCGCCCAACTTCGAACTGAGGTTTCACCATCAACAAAAAACTCGCATCGGGCGCCGCTACACGCACAAGCGCTGGAATAACGAGAGTTAAAGAGATAAAAGATAGATCTGAGACGATAAGCTGCACAGGCGGAGCAACCATAGCTAGCTCCAAGTAACGCACGTTGGTATCGTCGAGAATCGTCACTCGCGGATCTTGCTGCAAACGCCACCGCAGCTGCCCTTTACCCACGTCTACAGCGATCACCTCACCAGCGCCTTTACGTAAAAGAACGTCTGTAAATCCACCCGTTGAAGCTCCCGCATCGAGAGCGCGAACACCCATGATATGAGGAGCGCGATCTCCTAGATACTCCAGCGCTCCTAAAAGTTTATAAGCACCGCGCGATGCCCATTCTTCACATTGAGCCTGCTCTTTAACAACAAGCGCTTGAGCTGGGTTTATTTGCCGCGCAGGCTTGGTGACGACACTGCGATCCACATAGACCACGCCTGCGCGAATCAAATCCTGAGCCTGCGCGCGCGAACACGCAAGACCTCGGCGCACAAGCTCTGCATCAACGCGAATTAACTTTGCCACGTGCCTCCTTATGCTCGGGCTTGATTGAGCTCTCTCGTAAGCTCGGTGTGGAGGCGTTCTAAAGTAGAAATGGATTCATCGATATTCTCACTGCACATAGGAATATCATCTGATTCCATACGATCCAATGTGGAAGTGACGTCCATCGGAGCTTGCGGCTTAATTGGAGCTTGCGGCTTAGCTTGATGCTGAGCGTGTGGCTGCGGCTGAAGAGTTTCACTCATAGCAGTTCCCGTCTGCATTATCTGCATCAACAGCACTATCCGCACTATCAGCATCGGGCACATCGCACATAAACGCTTCTGCTCTGACGATTTCAATCTCTGGAAGCTGCAGACCTGAAGGATCAATTATTGTGCGGTCAGCCGCTTCCCACATCGCACACACAGCAGCTCTGTATGCATCGAGAGGAAGCGAAATTTTTTCATCACGCACTCCTTCCTGCACATTCTCACCATACTGCTTATGTGCCGAATCAAGCGGGATCATTATCTCGCTGAAAATATGCGTGGTATGCTCCGCTGCAGAGGATGTGAGGCTGGAAATCGTCATCTCACTGGAAATACGCTCTGCTCTTTGCGAATGAGCAGGCGCACATTCATTTCTGCATATAGATATATACCCATCAGCTACTCGCGCACTCCAGGCACCGCAAAGCCAACTCCCAGTTGAGTATTGAGCAGAAGCGAGAGGACTCTCATTTTCTTTTCGAGTGACGGCTGGCTGCGGCGAATTGAGATCAAGCAAATCAATCCCAAGATAGCTTGGGCGCCAAGAAGGCTCAGCCGTCATAATCGCACGTGCGTCACACACACCAGTGAGCACATGGAAGCACGGAATGCCTGCAGCCACAGCTCCAGCAATATCGGTATTCAACCGATCTCCCACAGCAAGTGGTTTGCGAGCTTGAGCAATTTCGGAACCAATTGAAAACATCGCTGGTTCAGGTTTTCCGCAGTTAATAGGAGTTGTGCCTGTGGCATTGCTAATGCACGCCACAAGAGATCCATTACCAATCATTTCTCCACGCTCGCGAGGGAGTGTGGCATCAAGATTAGTTGCTATATGCATAGCGCCATGCTTCGAGATAGCGAGAGCAGCTTCAGAAAGTTCAGCCCACCCCACGGATTCGCTCAAGCCCTGTACGACTGCCTGCGGCTTATCGTCTGCGCAGGTGACGATACAGAAAGAAGTTTGCGCAAATGCTGCACGTAATCCTTCCCCTCCGATAAGGAGCACTTTTGCTCCAGAAGGAAGAAGTTTCTCAGCTGTGCGCGCAGCCACCTGAGAAGAGTTGAGCACTTCAGAAGGAGCCGTTGCAATCCCGATTGAGCTAAGATGATCGGCAACAACCTGTGGAGATCGCCCAGAATTATTGGTGAGATACATCGTGCGGGCGCCAGCTTTTTTCGCCTCCGCTAAGGCTTGCGGAGCGTTCGGAGCAGCCACGGCACCGAGATAAGTAGTGCCATCCAAATCCAGAAGCAACACGTCATGAATGCTGCTTAACGGCTGCTCCGAAGCGGAAAGATAGCCAGCAGATACACTCATCTCAGCACTCCTCACCTTCGTCTTCTCCGATCAGTTCCTCCTCATCGACGATATCGCAAACGGAATGAGCGCTTTCAGTATCGGCGCCATCGTGCGCTTCGTTGAAATCTTCTGCATCAAAATCGTCTGTATTGTCGAAATCATCTGCTTTGTCGAAATCGTCGGCGTCGAAATCATCTATACTGTTGAAATCGTCCGTATCATCGCAATCATCTGTGCCGTCAAAATCTTCGGCACCGTCAAAGTCTGCACTATCGTCACAATCGGCACCACTATTAAGACTCTGGCCGCTATTGTGCGCACGAAGTTCTTCGTCCCATTCCTCTGGATCAAAATCATCGCCAAGTTCATGCTGTAATTCTTCAGCGATCGGCATATCAGCGTCTTTATTGTGCTCATCATCAGCACTATCTTCAGCAGATTCATCATCAGATTTATCATCAGAAGCATCGATATTTTCATTATAAGCTGTGACGCTGGCGTGAGAATTTTGCTCTTCTGTGATTTCATCAAGCACGTCTTCAAGATCGAGGACCATCGCTGTATCCTCATCATCGCCAACATAAATAGGCTCCCACTGAGCGCGAATCTTCTGTGCTTCCTCAGTGCGGCCAAGTTCTTCTAGGCGGTCAGCCTTGACGAGTTCCACGCGCGAAGCGAGCTCTTGATCGAGATTTTCAACAAGAATTTTCTCAACGAGAGCAAGCCCCCCTTCAAAATCTCCTGTATCAGCTTTTGCCCCAGACGTAACGATAGCAAGCTCAACCTTGCTCTGCGCATCTAAACGATTCAAAGGGATTTCAGAAATAAACCGCAGTGCTTTTTCGGATCTTCCAAGCCCACGCTCAGAATCTGCTTCGAGTGCCACATGAGAATAATCGTTAGAGAAACGGCGATAGGCACGCAGCTCTGTGAGCGCCTCAGAATAACGATTCGTGAGGTAAGCAGAAATACCCACAGCTTCGCGTACAATATCGATACGTGCCGCACGTGCATAGGCGGCTTTTGCATGCTGATATGCAACTTCGGGGTCGATATCCATCATTTCGCCAGCATAAGCCAAGTGGCGAGCGACGATATCCGCGTTTGTGGAATTCAAGCCACGCAGATGATTTCGTGTTTCTGAAGGAAGTGAATCTGCCGTGATCGATTCTGGAATTTCGTATTGAAGTTCCTTAGCGCGCTGGCGTTTTTCTTCACCACCGCGAAGGTTACGGAAACCATCATCATCACGTTGAGAGCTACGGCGATCACGCCTTGCAAATTGATTATCATCGCGACGCCCGTAAGAACCACGGCGATCATCATCACGACGCCCATAACCACCGCGGCGATCATCATCACGACGAGCAAAACCTCCACGGCGATCATCATCACGACGCCCATAACCACCGCGGCGATCATCATCACGACGAGCAAAACCTCCACGGCGATCATCATCACGACGCCCGTAACCACCACGATTATCTGCGCGATGTTCGAAACTGCGGCGCTCATCCCTGCCGCCCACACGCTCATTACGCCCGTAACCACTACGCCTATCATCATCGCGACGCCCGTAAGAACCACGGCGATCATCATCACGACGCCCATAACCA